>NZ_JAUBWR010000001.1:1970000-3270211 GCF_030444705.1 Chloroflexus sp. MS-CIW-1 | reverse complement strand
CCTGCGCCTCCTTGCGAGCCGCGCCTCTCCACTGCACACATAACGAATCACCCGCGCCGAAACGCGGGATTCACAACACCGTTGTTGTCATCAGCAGTGCGCTCGTGGTGAGAGCGGGCAGCAAGTCTTCTGTTGACGTGATGTCATCATACTCGAACTACGCTCTTATTTCAAGCAACATAATATGAGAAATCTATAACGGTTTCTTATAATGACAGGCAATGATAATAGATTGTTTCTTGTGATCTTGGTCAATAGAGTGACGTATTATGTTGAGATTGTCTTGTGGATAATTGTGGATAACTTTTGTTGGGATCGGTGATCTGTAAAGCCACTGTTCGCATTCTGATGCACTCGGTGGCAATCAGAACATGCCAGTCGCCGGTGATGGTCTCATGTGGATAATGAGTGGACATACGGGGAGAAACACGTGGATAGCATCTCGCTTCGCTCATCCCTTATTCCTCACTTTCTGCAAGGGGTGGCAAGTCACTCAAACTGGTCAGACCAAAGGCTTGTAAAAAGGTTGGGGTGGTAGCATAAAGAATTGGTCGGCCAAGCGTCTCCATCCGACCGGCTTCACAGATGAGATCACGGCTGAGCAGTGCCCGTAGTGCCGCGCTACTATCGACCCCACGAATGGCATCGATCTGGGCGCGGGTAATGGGTTGGCGGTACGCGATGATCGCCAGCGTCTCAAGCGCAGCGGGGGAAAGACGCTGACTTTGCTGCGTTCCTAGAAAGCGTCTGACAATAGGAGCGGCCTCTGGGGCGCTAACGAACATATATTGATCGTTGTACCGTTGCAACCGAATTCCACGTTGTGCGTAGATACTGACTAATTCATCGATAACAGATGTGATCTCGGTGGGTGTGACGGCGAGGACTTTTGTCAGTTGTTCAAGGGTGACCGGCTCACCGGCAACAAAGAGAATTGCTTCCACCTGTTGTATCAGGCTGAGCTGGGAAGAGTCCGGCAAGAGGATCGGTTGTGCCGGTTGGTCATGGTGGTTTGGTGTCGTGGTCATTGCCGTTTCGTTCAGTGGTGCTGTGTCGTCTTTCATACGGGTTTCGTTTTGATGACAAAGATAGTCACGGTGCTCTCTGACCCATGCGGTCACATAGGTGCGCGGGCCTCTGGCCCGCATCCTGCGGTGAGCAGCTGGTACGCCTCACCTTTTCCTCAAGCTACCTTCCTTTCCCACCCTGAGCGAGGAAGGGGGAGTTTGAGACTGCTTTAGAACTCACCCCTACCAATTACTTCGACTTATTTTCTCTCTTCTATTTTCTTGGCTACTGCCAGGAAGGGGAAGAGCTTCTAAAACCCTCTAGCGTACCATCAGACAGACATCCGGTGGCTATCGCTTATGGTATCATATCGAATGCAATGACGAGAAGGAAAGGACATTCCCAATGAGCGAGCGCCGTAAAGGTATAGGCCGTCGGCAAGTAATTGCTGGATTCTTTGCCTTGCTTGGACTACTACTCATCTTCAACTATGCACCACAGGCATTAGCCGGTGATACGGTCGTCACGCGGATTGCACTTGCCGTACCACAGCCGGTGATTGCTTTTCCTTCCGCCTGGAGCCTGACAATCATTGGCTTTGTCATGCTGATAGCCGGTAGTCTAGGATTGACCAATCGTGTGCAACGCTGGGCTGATGTCTCCCTTTGGACGAGTGCAGTATTGCTGTTTCCCGCGATCCTAATCTGGGCGGCGGCAGGGAAGCAGACCAACGCTACGGTGATGCTGAGCGAGTCGTTGCGTCTGGGAACACCACTGGCCCTTGGCGCATTGGCCGGTATATGGGCTGAACGCTCTGGTGTGATCAACATCGCTATCGAAGGCATGATGTTGATGGGAGCAGCGTTTGGGTTCGCTATCTTCATTCTTACCGGCCAGCTCTGGTGGGGTGTCATCGGTGCGGTCATCGTCGGTGGCATCATAGCCTTGTTGCATGGTCTGCTCTCGATTTCGTTCCGCACCGATCAGATCATTAGCGGTACTGTCGTGAATATTCTGGCAATTGGCATAACCGGCTATCTGCGTCGTCAATACATCGTGACCGAGGGCGGTGGGCGAGTAACCTTGCCGTCGCTTTCAGCGATCATCGCAAACGCAGGATTCCCCGATCTGGCGCGTTCGCTTGAGGCAATTCCCATTGCGGGCACGTTGCTCTTCGGCGGGAAGCCGATTTTCTTTGCAATGCTCTTGCTGGTTGTTCTTACGCAGGTAGTGTTGTTTATGACCCGTTGGGGCCTACGCACGCGGGCAGTCGGCGAGAATCCCAAGGCTGCCGATACGGTAGGCATTGCGGTGAATCGCATGCGCTATATCAATCTCTTCATTAGTGGCTGTATTGCCGGTCTGGGTGGAGCATGGTTCTCGCTTGAGACGGTAGGGAACTTCGATGATGGCATGACAGCCGGTAAGGGGTTTATTGCGCTGGCGGCGATGATCTTTGGGAAGTGGATGCCATTTGGCGCCTTTGGGGGAGCAATGTTGTTTGGGTTTGCCGAGGCGCTTGGTACCCGCTTCCAAATCTTGCAAGTGCAGGTATTTGGGGGGCCGGTGCCGGTACAGTTCTTGCAGGTGATCCCTTACGTGGTCACGATGATTGTGCTGGCCGGTTTGATCGGGCGAGCAGTTGGTCCAGCGGCAGTGGGGAAACCCTACGAAAAGTAGGCAGCCAATAGCCAGAAGGTATCGGCAAGGCAAGAGAGATACCTCTGCCTTGCCTTACCGGCCTCGAAACCCGAAGCATCAGGCTAGACCTTCGGCTTCAAGCCATGCCTGAACATCGCTATCGGTCGGGTTGGCTTTGCCACCAGGAATGTAGCGATAGCGATCACCGTACCCCTCCATGACCTGATTACGGAGCGCTTCGGCCTCAGCGCTAGGATCGGTGTCGGGTACACGTAACACCTCACCGGAGTGCAGGTCGAGGTAAAAGCTAACGGCCGGGTCGGTTTCGCCTAAAGCGGCACGAATTTGATCTCGATTAATATTAGCGGCCACGGCTTCCTCCAGTGGATTGACGACGGAATACGGATCACCGTCGCATCACCAAAGATGGTACACGAACCTGCCCGCTCTTGCAAGTTGGTCGATAGCTGGATTAAATTGTAACATTTTTCTTAACGAGACGTATACTATTTGTGAGGAGTATTTGTGAGTGAGTCGCAGTCGGATGAAGTTGACCTGGTAGCCAGAGCCTGTAATGGCGATCAATCGGCCTGCGCGACGATTGTGCAGCGCTATACCGGTGTTCTATACAATCAGGCGTACCGCATGCTGGGCGACACGTTCGAGGCTGAAGATGCGGTGCAAGAGGTGTTTCTGCGGGCCTTTCGCAGTCTTCAAAGCTATGATCCGTCGCGACGGCTCGTCACATGGTTGCTCACCATTTGCTCGAACTACTGCATCGATCGCCTGCGACGCCGTCGGTTTAAGTGGCTAACTCTTGAAGATGTGGCCTTTTGGTTGCCAGGCGTACAACCAGGTCCCGAACGGAGTGTATTGCAACGTGCTGAACAGGAGATCGTGCAACGCGCACTTCAGCGCCTGCCAGAGAACTATCGCGGCGTGGCGATTCTACGTTTCTGGCACGATTTATCATACGAAGAAATCGGGAGTGTTTTGGGGTTGACGGAAGCGACGGTCAAGACCAGGTTACATCGGGCGCGCAAGTTGTTGCAAGAGGCGCTTGCCGCCGAGGAGGATTTATGGAACACGGAAGGGATGACGAGCTGACCGATGCGGAGCTGGCGGCAGCCGAGGCCGAACTGCGGATGTTACTGGCCCGTTGGGGTGAGCCACAGATGGTATCGCCTCCTGCTGATCTGTCAGCACGGATTGTAAGACGGCTGAGTAATCCTCCACCTAAACGCTGGCGCTGGTATCGTCTGTGGCCTGTGGTGCCCTTCCTGTTGGTGCTTTTGGGAATGTGGGGCTTGCTGATCGACAGTGATGCACCGGCGGCGCTCTTCGGCGATCCGGAAACCGGTGTCGGTCGCCTGGTCTTGACCTTAATCTTGATAGCTAAGCCGTTGTGGTATCTTTGGCTAGCAGCGGCGTGGTGGTTACTGCCAGGGTTGTTACTCTTGCTGAGCGTTGGATGGATGTGGTGGCGTCTCATCGCAGATGCACCGTTGGCTGAGGTTAGCTAGGATGTGGCAGCGTTGGTTGTGGATTGGCTTGGTGTGCGTGATGGTTTTATGGCTACCGGCGCCGGTTGCCGCTCAGGCACCGCTACCACCGGTTGTTATTTCCGCCGGTGAGCGCTATCAGGGTCATCTGGCAACGTTTGATCAGTCAATTGTGGTACTTGGTGAAGTTGACGGTGATGTTACAAGCTGGGCCGGTTCGATCACTGTACACGGCATTGTGCGCGGCGATGTAGTCAGTTACACCGGTACCGTTGAACTGAAAGCCGGTGCTGTTGTTGAGGGAAATGTCCTTTCCATTGCCGGGGGGGTGGTTGTCAATCCTGCGGTTCAAGTACGGGGAGCACTGATCGGGATAGAACCGCTGGCCGGATCAAACCTCGTATCGGCGCTGGTAGGGGTAGCTGGCGGGCAGCGAGCTATACGTCACTGGCTACCACCGGTGGTCAGTCATTTCGTCAGCGGGCTGGTGATCCTGTTTTTTAGTGTTGCGGTCGCCTTCATCTGGCCGCGACGTACTGCCGGTATTGGACGTACACTGCGAGCTGCACCGTTACGTAGTGCTCTGGTCGGAGTCCTCTCGACGGTGTTGATCCTGCTGATGTTGCCGTTTTTAGTCGGTCTACTGACCGTCAGTCTGGTCGGTTTGGTGCTCTTCATTCCGCTTATCATCTTGCTGCACATACCCTACATCATCGGCTTTACCGGTGTTGCTCGTGCGATTGCGGTCATGTGGGCGCCAGGGTGGGCACTCAGACCACCGCTGGCTGCTGCTTTCGGTGCCTGTGTTGTTCTGCTGCCCCTCATCCTGTTGAGCTTTGTAGCTCCTGTGTTCGCAGTGCTGTTGGGATATGCGATTGCCAGTTGGGGGTTAGGCGCGGTGTTTATCAGTCGTGGCGGTGCGCTACCGATCTGGCGTGATGGGTGGCAGTTAGTGGGTAGTGCTAACCGATACTGAGAACGTGATTGGAAACTCGTGGTTTTGATCAGCTTCCCGGCAAGGGCGTCGGCTGAGGTGGCGAGCAAATCAGCGCCTCATCAACAACCTGGGCTTTTGATGAGGCGCGACTATGGCATCTCCAGAATGGTGCGGGGAACGGTGGCGGGAAACGCCAGTGGCTCCTCGACGCGATGGAACCAGGTGGCACCGGGTTTAGCGCCGGTGCGGTGGAGCACGCCTGGTGTCCCTCACCTTTCCCCTTCCTCCCTTCCTCCCTTCCTCTCCTACAAGAGGAGAGGAAGGGGAACGTGAGGTTGCCGGCGCGAACGCATGTTGGCATCCTCTCACGCAATGGTTGCGCAGGTATGGTACGTTCCAGATAAGAAATTCAGGTTTTTGATCAGGCTCTCACGCCCTAGCTCCGGCAAGACCCACCAGCACCACAATCAGGAAACAGCTCAACAAGATGCCTAAAATAATCAACAGACTTGGATAGAGCAAGACAGCGAGCGTAGCTTTGCCGCTATCGAGGCGATGCACGACTGCTGTACCGCTAATCAGAATGATCAGCCCCCAGCCCCACGCAATCAGGCTGATCGGCAGGCTCAATACCGGAATAAAAGTGAGTGCGTCGAGGGCATGCGGTGCAACCGACAGTGAACCGACTGCTACCATCGAGCGGATTCCGCCTTGTCCACCTAATTGTCGGGCGGCAATGTGGGTAAGAACCACTGCCAGCAGCATATTACTCAGATAAGTGAACGGCATCGATACCGTCTGACCAAGGGCTTGTAAGAATAGACTGATCGGTCGTGGTAAGGGGGTGGGCATGGTGAACAGCTCGCGCAGCATATTGCCAATCTCTTCTTCACTCTCCGCGAGTACATCGATCACCTCGCGCTGTGCGGGTGTGGTGGCTGCTTCCTTTTGTTGTTCAAGCGCCTGCCGGTAGGCGGCAAGGATTGCATCAACAGTCTGGTCAGGATTAGTAACGCTAATCAGATTACTGGCGCTCTGGATGGCGCCGACCAGCAATCCGACCAGAAGAATAAGCAGAAAGCCACGTCGCACACCATCGGCTGAGTCACGCATCTCGGCAAAGACGCGCTGGTTGAGGGTTAATGCGCCGTTGAACGTATCCATGATCGACATATCAGCTCCCCTGGGCAGCAGCAACCAGTACTGCTATTCCCCCACAACTGATGACCAGAAGCAGAAGGCCAAGCAAGATTGGACCTAACAGTGCAGCCCAAAAGGCGCGCCACGCCGATAATTGATGGGCTGTGCGCAGACCAATATAACAACCGATCAGGCCCAGCAATGTAGTTCCGGCAATCTCGACAAATGGAAGAACCTGCGCGATAGCAAGCAGGTTCGCGCCGCTCGCCAGGGCGGTGCACCCCAGGGTTTGGGACAACGTCCCTTCGCCGCCAAGGGCGCGTGCTACCAGATGTGCGATAATGCCGTATATCAGCCAGCCCAGCAGATAGACGAAAGGCGTAATCAGGGCACCAATGATGCCGCTCCATTGCAAGATACTGAGGTTTGTTGCGAGCTGACTGAAAATCGGATTAAGGTCAACATCAGGGTTGATCCGCTGTAGTTCAGTGATAAGTGCCATGCGTTCCAGTGAGCGTTGCACGATGGCAAGTGCAGCTAACGGATCGGGACTGGCCAGTCTGCTCAACAGATTTCCGATCACTCCGGCGGTCCCAACCAGGATGCCCACTATCAGCACAACTAAAAAGCCTTCACGTAGCGCATACGGGTTATCACGTTGGGCACGGAACGTATTCACATCGAGCAGAAGACCAGCAGTACTAAGCCGAACAAGGTAAGCGAGTGACTCCATGGTGTTCCCTGTTTGTATGCGACGATCAATCAAGAGAACGTATCCACACAGCGTTACCGGGTCTAGCCCGTAGGTGAGTAAAGGTCATACCTTCACTACGCCTGGGTTCATTGTCCTCGACCCATGATTGTGGCGGCAATCCGCAATCTAAGCAAATTGGAAAACGGCAATTATACCGACTGTTTGCGGAGATACGCTGCCCCCTTACCCAGCCGGGTATTAATGGGCACACCGGCAGCGCAGAGGGGGCATGTCTCAGCCGGGTAACTCTCCAACGGCAACTCGGTGAGTGCGATTAGCTGCGAGACACCGAGATCGCTCGCTGTCACACCTCCCCGATTGCAGAGTGCGCCAATACCAACCACATGACCACCGTTTGCATTGACTGCATCCACAACCAGCCGTACCGATCCTCCGGTCGTGATCACGTCTTCAACCACCAATACCCGTTTCCCGTTAATATGGGTGTCGTATCCACGCCGAAAGACCCGTCGCTTTCCGGTTTCATCGTGCTCTTCTTCGGCGTACACGGCCAATACCTCATGACCGTACAGTTGGCTCAGATGGTAGGCCGTCCACTGTGCCATGATGACGCCGCCTATTGTCGGCCCGGCGACGGTCTCGATGTTGGCATCGGCGAAGCGACGTGCGATTGCCGCACCCACCAGACTGGCTGCGGTGGTGTGAGGGTAGAGTGCGTCTTTGTTGACATAACTGCTTCCGTGGCGACCAGAGGTATACACAATGTGGTCATTCGTGACAATTGCTCCTAATTGTTCGAGGATGGTCAGAAGTTTGTGCTCGTTCATAGGTTGTGACTGTACTGTTCAAGTTCAGAGACAATACGAGCGGCTGCGGTTGCCGGATCACCGATCGCCGGTGGCGGATTCGTTATTGGTCGTCCGATCACCAGGTAATCGGCGCCAGCCCGCAGTGCGTCTAGCGGTGTCATGACCCGCCGCTGATCGCCCTCGGTGGCCCACGACGGGCGGATACCGGGCGTTACAATCCGTATATGTGGACAGGTGGTGCGAATTGCGGCGACTTCGTGCGGTGAAGCCACGACACCATCAAGACCACAATCCTGCGCCATACGGGCTAAATGGACGACATAGTCGGTCAGTGGAGGTTGGATCTGTAGTTCACTTGCCAGCGCCGTCGCATCAAGACTGGTCAGCACCGTAACTCCTAGCAGGAGTGGACGGTACGGCATACTGTGCGCTGCCGCAACTGCGGCGCGCAGCATATCACGACCACCGAGACAATGTACAGTTAGCATCTGTACTGTCGGCCCTAGCTTACAGACGGCTCGCACTGCACCGGCGACCGTGTTTGGAATATCGTGCAGCTTGAGATCGAGAAAGAGATTTCCGCCGACCCCGGCAATGGCGCTGACAATCTGGGGTACCCCGACCGCTGTACATACCTCTAGTCCGACCTTGTAGCCACCGACCAGTCCACGCAGTTGTGTAGCCAGGGCTACTGCTGTGTCGAGATCGGGCGTGTCGAGGGCAACCAGTATTCGTTTTTGTGGAGATAAACTCATACGCAATCCAGTGTACGCTCGCTGTCGTCCTGTGAATGATCTCCTATGTCCTCGCGAACACATTTCTGCCAGCGGCTGGCGTACTCGATGACAATCGCAGACTAGCTCTTGCTACGTGTGTATCAGAACATACACGGCAACGCCAACTATTGTTGCTATCAGGTACAGTGCGAAGGCAATCCGCATAAACAATTTATAATTTTTGAAGCGCCAGCGCAATGGTAACCATTCATTACCGACCAGTACAACATATATGCCGAATAGCATGGCAACGGTACCAATCACTTCATGGGCTGGCATTGCCACAAATGCCGCTGTCGGCAAAGTAAGATTCTCATCGGGCGACACTGCAAGCAGGGAAGGTATCATCACTCCAAATACCAGTACCAGGTTCAGAGCAGCGGCGCCGGTTTGCACCCAGCGATGGGCTGTGTAGTATCCTTTTACAGCCAGGTATGCACCAACGGTAAACGCAAGGGCGACCAGGATACTACCAACCAGCGAAACATCTTGGGCGAAGGTAGCTTTTGTACCGAGAAAGCCGCTCATCACGATACCTTCCTGCTCTGGAGAATTGTACGATTGATCCGCCTGGGTAAGAACGGCCCGTGGTACACCAGACCGGTATAAAGCTGGATCAGGCTGGCACCGGCCTCCAACATCCGAAGTGCATCAGCGGGTGAGTGAATCCCGCCCACGCCAATAATCGGCAGTTGACCGTTGGTCAGACGAGCAATCAAGCGCACCACCTGCCGGGCACGTTCGGCCAGAGGATGTCCGCTCAGGCCACCGGTTTCGGCGGCCAAGGCCGGTTCAACGCCGGTTAATCCGCTACGGCTGAGAGTAGTATTGGTGGCAATAATACCGGCCACTCCATGATCGGTACAAACTTCGAGCAACTCTGCGATAGCATTATCGCTGAGATCAGGGGCAATTTTGACCAGCAGTGGTCGTGGGCCACGCTGATCACTGCGGCCTAACGCTGCGTTATCGTGTTGTAGTGCGGCTAACAATCCTCTGAGCTGGTCGGCATCTTGCAACTGACGTAAACCCGGTGTATTGGGAGAGCTGACATTAATCGCTATATATGCTGCGTATGGAAAGAGTAAGCGGAACGACTCGCGGTAGTCATCGATAGCATGTTCGAGCGGCGTGATTTTCGATTTGCCAATCGAGACGCCAATCGGCAATGGAGGCGGTTGCAGGTGGGCCAGACGTTCGGCCAGCGCAGCAGCGCCGGCGTTGTTGAACCCCATGCGATTGATCAGAGCTTCGTGGGTAGGAAGACGAAACAAGCGCGGTCGAGGATTCCCTGGCTGTGGGTGACGGGTCACTGTGCCAACTTCGACAAAACCGAAGCCGAGCGCCGCCCATGCCCTCAACGCTATGCCATCCTTATCCATACCCGCGGCCAGTCCTACCGGATTAGGAAATGACACCCCGAAGACAGTACGCTGCAACCGGGGATCGCGGATTGTCGTAAACTGTTCAAGAACCTGGCACAGGAAGCGCGAACGGCTGATCAGCGCCAGCATGTGAAGAGTACGTTCGTGCGCCGTCTCGGCATCACCGCCGCCGATCCGAAATAACATTGGGCGCAGAACATAACGGTACAGCATTGATTCAGAACGGTTCAACCCCCACCTCGGATAACTCGTCAGCAAATCGTTCAATATCGCGCGTTGTGCGCAGCCGATCAATACGACTGAGCAAACGCTTCCGATCGGCACTGTCGTCAATAACTGCTCGTTCGAGATATTGTTTCAAATAAAGTTTAATGATGGCCAATTGATCATCGGTTAGTGGTTCACCCTGTAGATATTGCTCAACTGCAACCGCCAGCTTTCCGGTAATTTCCTCCATCCAGAAACGAGGTGGACGGGCAACCGGAAACGGGTACGGATATTCAGGGTTGGGCACAAAGATCAGCGGGCCAATCACTTCTGCGTTATCAGGCAACGGATTGGTTGTCATAGCGCTTCCTAGTGAATTTGTAAGCCTAGTAAGCGATACAAACGATCAAAATCGAAATGGGTATCGAGCAACTCGGTGAAGCGACGCAGTTTTGCCTCCTGGTGAAAACGCACGCGCCCGAAGAGACGTTCAGCGCGATCAACCGTACTCAGGGTATCGTCGGCGACCAGAATGATCGGCACCTCTAATTCAGCAGCACGATCCATTACTTGCATTGATGGTCGGATATTACCGGTTAATACCAAGGCGTTCGTACTGGTTTGCAGAGCGATCAACTGCAAATCGCTGCGGTCGCCACCGGTAATAACCGCTTTATTCGCCCGTCGACGGAAAAACGAAAGGCTGGCTTCCGCGCCCATCGCCCCGATCATCAGTGAGTCGAGCATCTTCTCACCCCATTCTGGGCGGCCAATAATTTGCCCACCCAGATGTTGGGCCAGCTCGTTGACCGTCACCCCCGATAATAAGCGATCACGAGGTAAAATGCCCAGCACCGGAATCCCCCGGCTCTCGAGGAACGGTGTCACCCGATTACGCACGAACTCGCGGTGTGGTTCTTCTACCTGATTGATCAAGACCCCCAGCAAACGATCGCCGACGTAACGTTGTACCGACAGGATCGTATCGACTGACAATGTTGAGGTATAGCGGCACACCAGGAGACCGGGGGCCTGCAACATATCAGTTACCTGATCGGCAGTGAGATCAACCAGCGCGCCTTCAGCCCACGTGTTTGTTCCTTCCAAAACGACAATGTCTTTCTGGCGCGAGATAGCCAGATACGCCTCGCGGAGTGTCTTGACGAACGAATGCGGTTGCCCGCGCAGAATCGACTCGATCACCCCTGGCGTAATGAGCACTGGGGCGATTTGTTCCATCGGCGCATCAAGCCCGATGGTTTGACGGATGAACAGAGCATCTTCATCGAGCACTGCGTCGGGCGTGTGGGTTACCGAAACACTTACCGGTTTCATATAACCAACACGGAAGCCGTCTTGCTGCATCCGACGGAGCAGACCGACACAGACCGCACTTTTACCGACATAGGTTTCGGTCGAGGCGACATATAGTGTTGCCATCATTGCCTCCACTAGTTGAGGATGATCCGGGCATCGAGGACGATTGCGCCCTCGCCTTCGTGATGAACGACGAGTGGATTAATATCCATCTCGACAATTTCCGGGAAATCGGTAACCATTTGACTGACTCGCAGGATCGTCTCTTCGATGGCAGCGATGTCAGCCGGTGGTTCACCGCGTACACCGCGTAAGAGCGGATAAGCGCGAATTGAACGTATCTGCTCTTGCACCTCTTCGACGCTTAGGGGGGCAAGGCGGAAGGCAACATCCTTTAACACTTCAACATAGATGCCTCCCATTCCTACTGCGATCAGTGGCCCGAACTGGGGATCGCGTGTCATACCGACTAAGATTTCGCGGCCTTTGCGCACCATCTCTTGCACCAGTATGCCCCAAATGCGGGCGGAGGGCAAATACTTGCGTGCTCGATATTCAATTAGTTCAAAGGCGTCGCGTACCGCCGTTGCGTCATGTAAGCCGACTCGTACCCCACCAATGTCGCTTTTATGCAGAATATCTGGGCTAGAAATCTTTAGCACCACCGGATAGCCAAATTCATTAGCGATAGCGACGGCTTCATCGGGGGTCTGGGCCAACCGACTCCGCGGTAATCGCATCCCATAGGCTTCAATCACTTCCCGCGCTTCAATCTCACCCAATTCGACCCGACCGGCTGCGCGTACTTTGGCGAACAGATCGGCCACGCGCTGACGATCAACCGGAAAGGTGCGGTAGGTCGGCGCCGGACGTTGCTGCCAGAGCGACTGACGGTACATTGCGGCCAGTGATTGCACAGCTCGTTCGGGAAAGAGATAGTTAGGAATACATGCTGTATTCAGAGCCTCTACCGCACTCGTGATGCTAGCGCCACCCATAAAACTAGTGACAATTGGCTTGGTCGTCTGTTTACTCAGATCAATGATGAGCCGTGCCGTCACAAGCGGATCGGAGACAGCCTGCGGGGTAAAGAGGATAATCAGGCCATCAACGTTTGGATCGGCCAGCGCAGCCTCGATGGCCCAGGCATAACGGTCTGGAGTCGCATCACCGATGACGTCAATTGGGTTGAAAAAGTTGGCGTTGGGAGGTAGTTTCGCTTGCAGACGACGAATCGTTTCAGGGGTGAATTCGGCCATTGCCAGCCCACTTCGTTCTACGGCATCGGTAGCAATAATCCCTGGCCCACCGGCATTCGTAACAATCGCCACTCGGTTACCGCGAATCATTGGCTGATAGGCAAAGACCAGCGCCAGATCAAACAGCTCATTCATGGTGCGGGCACGCAGAATACCACTCTGCGCAAACGCCGTTTCGTAAGCGGTTTCAGAACCGGCCAGTGAACCGGTGTGCGAAGAAGCTGCCCGAGTACCGGCAGCCGTTGTCCCACTTTTGATGGCAACTACCGGTGTGACTTTCGTCACTTCACGCGCTACCCGAATGAAATTAGGACCGTCGTCAATTGCCTCTAGATAGGCAAGAATCACTTTGGAATGCTCATCGCGATTCCAGGCCTCTAGCAGCGTGACCTCATCGACATCAGCCTTGTTGCCGAGACTGACAAAACGCGAGAAGCCGATCCGTTGCTGATGACTCCAATCGAGAATCGCAGCACAGATAGCGCCTGATTGTGACATCAGAGCGATGTTTCCAGGGAGCGGCATGGCATTGGCAAATGAGGCATTCAACTTACTGATAGTGTCAATGATGCCCAGCGAATTGGGGCCAATCATGCGCATTCCGTAACGCCGCACCGTAGCCAGTAACTCTCGTTCGAGGTCACGTCCGGCGCCGCCAACCTCTTTGAAGCCAGCAGTGATCACAACCAGGCCACGTACCCCCTTTTGTCCACATTCGTTCACCGCAGCCAGAACATGTTGGGGTGGAATAACGATCACTGCCAAATCGACCGGGTCGGGAACGGCCATCACCGAAGGGTAAGCAGGGAAGCCGAGAACTTCGGTTGCGCGCGGATGGATTGGGTAGATGCGCCCTTGATAGCCGTGATCGATAATATTTTTTAGCACTCGGTGGCCGAGGCGTGCCGGATCGGGCGAGGCGCCAAACACGGCTACCGATTGCGGATTGAAGATTGCTTCTAACATGGTTTGGGTGCTCCTTTTTGCACACCTTGTCCTTTCATCATAACCGATACCTCGCCTGGCGACAAGCTGCACGTATCAGGTGTCAGGTCAGGGGATAGTGGTTTTCAGCTCATCATAAGTAGCGTGGAACATCCTCAAGTCGATGGGTGGTTTGTGAATTGTTCTTCCCGATTCGATCCGAATCATCACGTTTGGCAGGCGCAGCAAGGCATACCTGTTCTGTACCATCAGGGAGAACGGGTACAATCACTTGCCAGCTTCCGAGAGCGTGATCAGTAACCCAGGTTTCTGATCCCCCTCATGGATGCAGGGTACTGCAGGCGGTTACAAAATGCGGAATGTGGTTATCATCAATCGGTTGCCGGTGCAGGTGCGGTAGCCGGAGCAGGCAGTAGAAGAAGCCAGTGTTCGAGAGCACCCAACGTCAGCAGACTGGCTAAGAGGGCCAGCCGCAGTGCTGCTGAATCGCCGACGTGCGCGCCGACACTTAACCAGAGCATCACTGCCAGGAGCGTACTCACCGACACGCTGGGGCGAAAAAAGGCGCTCGGTGGGCCAGGACGCCAGTAGCTGGCTAGAAAGGACAGATGGGCTGGGAAGAGTTCAACCTGAAGGGCACGTACCCCGTACAAGACGTTCAGTTTTGCGCTTTGCTGTAAGGCCCAACTCAATCCAAACGTCAATGGGCCGAGCCAATGACTTGCATCTTGCAACAGCCAGATCAACAAACCCAATTCGAGTAAACAGCTCAGTTGATGATACAGATGAGTACCAAGTGCGTAGAAGAAGCGCTGGATGCCACGGGCATACGGGGGACAGGGTTGGCGACGAGGGCCGGCAAGAATGCCACTGTAGAAGGCTAACTCGTGCCAGGCCCAGATTAACAGACCGGCGGTAAAGGCACGATAAGCGCCGAGGTTGCTCAGGTCATGACGTGTGCTTAGGAGTTCACTGTGGGCAAAGAATAGCACCGGTAAACTCAAAAACACGGCCCATCCGCCTACCCATGGCCCGCGTCGGTTAAGCCAGATTAAACCTAATGTCAGCCCTATCCATAGTGTGACAGTGGTGAGCAGTGGTAGAAGGTAATAGAAAGCAATATCAGACCAGTTCATAGCCTGCACTTTCTGACAGTTTTTGCACTAATGTCATAATTGTACATGAAATAGCAGGGGTCGTAAAGGGTATGTTCTGTTTTTAGAGCTTTTTAACGTTTTCATCGTACCAGGAGCGCGGCAAGCAAAATGAGTACCGCAGTAGCAGCTCCTGTTCCGGCAGTGGTCTGCTGCCAGGTCTCCTTGTTGGTGCGCCGATCATGCCCGTCAGCGCACGGTAGGTAGGGTCCACCATCTCATGCCCTCCATCAGCAGGGAGGCATTCGCTGACCACGTCTTCCCGTCGCGCACTTGGCAGACCGTGTGGCAAGCCCCCTCATCTTCTCCCTTGTCTCCTTTCAACTCTTCCACGAGTGGAGAGGCAGGGGAGTGACTCGAGTGTACAGGGAGACAACCCTGGCGCTGCTGTCACCGATGATCAAAACACGTCCGCACGCATGGGGGGATCATACGCACATACCGTCATCGGAATGGCGATGGTCAACGGGCATTCGGAACCTATGGGTAGGGTGCGATGCTCCGCACACACCAATGTCAGGTATGAGAAGGTGTATGCACTGCGCAGCGCACGGATTGGTACGAATATAAACGAGGAGCCAAATTAGCTATAATATTAATAGCCGGATGATATGATGAGGTAGAACATGGTAACACTTGCGCTTCCACCGATTCAGCGATCTTGGGCACGTTGTCAGGCGCGCGGTCTCGAACCAACGCAAGCACCGCAAGCCGGAACGGTCAATCTCGTTGGATGGAGTCATCTGCGCACGCTGGTTCAGTCGTCAATTGAAGATTTGTACCAGATGAGTGAACATCCTGGCTTTGTGGTTGTCGTTTGTGACGATCAAGGGACTATCATCGATCTCGCCGGTGATAGTGCTGTGATGACGCAGGCGCAGCGGTACGGCATTGGTTATGGGATTAGCTTGGCCGAAGAGGTTGCTGGCACGAATGCGGTTGATCTTGCCTTACGCGAGGCTTTCCCCTTTCAGACCACCGGTGATGAACACTATTGTTATTGGTTGCAGCCATTTGCGCTGTCTGCTGCTCCTGTCTATAGCCCTGATGGCAAAGCGCTATGCGCATTAGCGATTCTCAACCGCGCTGAAGAGCAGCACCCGTATGCGCTCGGAATGGTGATCGCAGCGGCACAGGCTCTGCATAGTCAATTGCGCGCCGAGCGACTGCTTAATGAAGCAAACGACCAGCTTACCGAACTGTATGCAACGCTTGATTCGATCAATGAAGGTCTCATCTTTGTTGGACCAAACGGTGAGATTCGTCGCTTGAGTCGGCGCGTGGCGAGTATTCTAGGGATTAATGTGCGCTCGGCTGCTGGACGCTTGCTGGCCAGTGTGATTACGCCACCGCCAGCGATTGTTATGGCGCTACAGAATCTGAGTACACTAGAAGAACAAGAAGTCATCTGGCAGACACCAAATGGCCCACAGGCGATCATGTGCGATGTACGACCGGTGTGGGATCGTAGCCGACGTTATCTGGGCAGCGTGATTACGCTACGTCCGACAGAGAGTGTACGTCAACTGGTGCAGCAGATGGTTGGTGCACGAGCAACCTTCACGTTTCGTGATATTGTCGGCCAGAGTGAAAGTATGCGGCAAACATTACGGCAGGCCCGCATTGCCGCTGCTGGTCGTGGCGCAATTTTGCTGCGAGGTGAGGTTGGTACTGGTAAGGAAGTCTTCGCGCAGGCGATCCATAATGCGAGTAATCGGGCGGGTGGACCGTTCGTGCGGGTATCGTGTGCGGCCATTCCACGTCAGTTGCTCGATAGCGAACTGTTTGGAGTTGAGGGTACCGAACAACAACCCGGTCGTCCAGGCAAACTCGAGCTGGCGCATGGCGGTGTGTTGTATCTGGAGTCGATTGATGCTCTCTCGTTTGAACAGCAGACAAAGCTATTGCGGGCGATTGAGATGGGTCGGGTGATCCGCAGTGGAGGCACGCGCCCCATCCCGATTGATGTACGTCTCATTGTGCATGGGCATAGCCTCGAGCAACTGGTGGAAGAGGGACGCTTTCGGGGTGATTTATACGCTCGGATCAGTGCATTTGTCGTCGAAATTCCACCATTGCGCCAGCGTGGTGACGATATTATTTTGCTGGTGAACCACATGCTACGACGCCTGAGCGAGCAGATTGGCCGTCAGATCGCGTTCGATCCCGATGCGTTGGCGGCACTGCGGAGTTACCCGTGGCCGGGTAATGTTCGTGAACTGGAGGTTGTGTTAGAACAGATCGTGCAAACGACAGAGAAGAGTGTGCTCACGGTGGCCGATTTGCCGCCGGCAATTGCGCGCCATACAACCCCTCTCCTCCTTTCCGACAGTCCAAAGTTGGCTGAAACGCAAGAATTAAGTGAACGTGATGCCATTTTGCGGGCCGGTCGGGCGGCAAGAGGACGCTTGAGTCGAGCAGCCGCTCTGTTGGGGATCAGTCGAGCTACCCTCTGGCGTAAGATGATCCGTTATCGTATTTCACGGGCTGATATGCTGCCGTAGTCAGCGGTTCGGTATATAGGGGCTACGGCATGACATATTTGACCGGTCTTTACCGTTTGGTAATTTTGGCACTGGCCGTTAGTCTGGCGACCGGTGATGCTCTGGTGCCCGGTCATCAGATTACCCGACCGATTGCTGTTCGTACTCTACCGGCGACGCTGGCGATTGGCATCAATAGCCATCTTGCTACTCGCTATCCCGATGCGGCCACGATGCCAATTCCCGCCACCATTATTGCCGATCTTGGTGTGGAGTGGGTGCGCGAAGATATTCACTGGCATCGTATTCAGCCCAACCCCGAGACCTGGGATTGGGCTTTTACCGATGCTGCTCTCTCGGCATTGCACCGGCAGCGCTTGCAAATACTGGCGGTGTTAGGACCGGCGGTTGGCTGGGCAACCGCCGATCCAACCGATCACCCCAACCTCATATCATTTGCAGCCCCTGATGAAGCAGCGTTTGTTCGTTATGCGGCTGCGGTCGTTCAACGCTACAAACATATCGTGAAGCATTGGCAAATCTGGAACGAACCCGATCAGGCGCTTTTTTGGCGGCCAGCGCCGAACCCTCAACAGTACACCCGGCTGTTACTTGCTACTGCACAGACCATTCGGACGATTGACCCGACAGCAACAATTGTTTTGGGAGGTATCAATCCATTTGATACCGGCTTTCTGCATGCGATTGCTGCCTATGGTGGTTGGAATGCGTTTGATGTGATTGCCATCCATCCCTACGTTGATCCGCTCGACCCAGAAGAGGGGAATCTGATTGCGGCTGCTGATAGGGTACGAGCAGTTGCTGCGCGTTATGGTCAGAAGCCAATTTGGGCGACTGAAGTCGGTTGGGCGAGTGGGAAGAGTGATCGTGATGCACTCGGTCTGGTTGATGCGCTGCAACAGGCCGACCATCTCCCTCGTGCGTACCATGCGCTCTGGCAAGGCGGCGTAAGCCATGTGTTCTGGTACGCGCTCAAAGATGATCCCCACAATACGTATGGCCTGTTCACGTATGGGAATGGACGGGCAGACTTCAGAGGTACCAAGCCGGCTGCCGCAGCATTGCGGGCGCTGGCTTCATCGAAGCGCCGATCGGTGCCGGAACCATCGCGAGTGACGGTTCAGCTTTTTGAACGCCACACCAGGCAAACGTGGCAACGACCGGCACAGCCCAATGGTTCCGTCCAGGCGGTGAGAGGGGCATTCCACATTGTTTATCGCTTTACAACCCGTGATAACGACTACGTAGCCTTTGAGTTGCAGGACCCGATTCTCCTTCCTAACCACACCACGGCGCTCACGGTACGGCTGTTCGGAGATGGTAGTGGGCACTATCTCCGCTTCTGGCTACGCGATGCCGAAGGTGAGCTATTTACCATCACTGCCGGGATGATCGGGCCACCGGAATGGCAGACGTTGGTCGTGCCTGTTGGGTATCATTCCCTGCGGTCTGGTTATCTGGCCGGTGAAGGGAACCGACGGCCTGATTATCCATGGTATTTCGCTGCCATTGTTATTGATGACGAGTATGATATGTGGAGTGGGATAGGGGAAGTGCAGATCGACAGTGTTGCAGCACTGGTAGAACAAGAGTAGCCCAGGATGGGCCTAGGCTACTGCGCACGTTTTACCCGATAATTGACCGGTACAGATCAATCGTCTGGCGGGCAATCGCATCCCAGCTAAATATCTGTTCAACGCGGCGCCGTCCGGCCTGACCGAACTGGTGGCGTAACGCAGGATTCGCCAGCAAGCGATTAATGGCAACTGCTAGCTCAGCCGAGAACGCTGCAGGATCGACTGGATCGAAGCTGTCTGGTTTGAGATGGGGATCGACTAGCAAGCCAGTCTCCTCATGGACGACAACTTCCTTGATCCCCCCAACCGCTGAAGCAACCACTGCCGTTTCGCAGGCCATAGCTTCAAGGTTGATGATTCCAAACGGCTCGTACACACTTGGGCAACAGAAGACGGCAGCGTGCGAGTAGAATTGGATAACGTCCTGTCGTGGGAGCATCTCGCGAATCCAGATCACGCCAGGGCGTTGGGCACTGACGGCGGCTACCCGTTCTTCCATCTCGACTCCGATCTCTCTCGTGTCAGGTGCACCGGCGCAGAGCACGATCTGCGCTGACGGATCGATGTGTGGAATAGCGTTAACCAGGTGAATAATTCCTTTCTGACGGGTGATGCGGCCAACGAAGAGGACAAAAGGACGGCTGGGATCAACGTTGTAGCGTTCGAGAGCATCAGTGGCGCTCGTTTTGCGATATTCGTTGAGATCAATTCCATTGTAGATCACGTGAACCCGGTTGGGGTCAACGTTGAAGAGACGTAAAATATCGGCTCGCGTCTCTTTTGAGACAGCGATCACCGCATTGGCCTGTTCGATAGCGGTGCGTTCGATCCATGAACTGAGGTGATACGCATTGCCCAATTGCTCAACTTTCCATGGTCGGAGTGGTTCGAGTGAATGAATGGTCAGTACGTACGGAATGCCCCACAACTTACTGGCGAACAGGCCGGCCAGATCGGTGTACCAGGTATGGCAGTGAACGACATCGGCATCAAGCGTATCTTTAGCCATCGCCAGCGAACGAGCGACAGCATCAATTGCCCCGGCAAAGCGTGGATCGGTATTCTGGCGTGCTTCTTCCCAACGTGGATAGCCGCGTACCTTCAGGTTTGGCGTTTCAATCTGTTGATCGCCGAAGCAGCGTACTTCAACCGGTACAATCCTGGCCAGGGCCTGGCTCAGGTATTCGACATGAACACCGGCACCACCGTAAATGTATGGCGGGTATTCGTTGGTAAAAAGAGCTACACGGCGTAATTCAGCCATAATTTTCCTCATGTACTTAGGGTATAGTAAACACTGTAATCTCAGTATACATGGTTTTCTGGCGCGCAAAGCAGTCTGGATCGCGTATAATATCCCGAAAAGGAATGCTAATGATGATAGAGCTTTTCATTCGTGGTCTGATATTTGGGCTGGCAATTGCAGCACCAGTTGGTCCAATTGGCCTACTCTGTATCAGACGCACAATCACCGATGGTCGGTTGGTCGGTTTTGTCAGCGGTTTGGGTGCTGCCACTGCTGATGCGCTTTACGGAAGTGTCGCAGCGTTGGGTTTGCAAGCACTGAGTTCGTTGATATTCAGCTTGAATGCGGCATTGCAGATCGTTGGTGGCATGGCGCTGATCTGGATCGGCCTTACCACAATGATCGCCCGACCAGTGCCGGTTTCTATTGAGTCGACCCCGACACGGCGTCGGTTGTTGAGTGCCTATTTTTCTACCCTCTTGTTGACACTGGCAAATCCGGCAACGATTCTTATCTTTACCGTTATCTTTGCCGGTCTTGGCACTGTTGGTAAAGGGGGGATGGGGCTGGTGTTGGTCGTCGGCGTAGCTTGTGGTTCAGCCCTCTGGTGGACACTGCTAAGCGGTGGGGTTAGTCTGATGCGACAGCGAGTAACCGTGCCGGTACTGCGCCTGATTAACCTGGTGTCAGGGTTGGTCATTATCGGTTTTGGAGTGACCGCTTTGCTGAGCAGAGATATGTGAATGCTATGCACGTGGTGATTGTGGCAAATGCACCGGCGGTTGATGTAGCGCCATACCGCAGTCTGATCCAGGCTGCCGACCGATTGATTGCCGCCGATGGCGGAGGGACAGCTCTGTTCCGAGAGGGCTATGCTCCTTCCTTACTCATCGGCGATCTCGATTCGATTATACCTGAAGCGCTGGCTGCGTATCAGGCACAAGGGGTTGTGATCGAACGGCACCGACCCGACAAAGACGAGACCGATCTGGAGTTAGCGTTGCTGGCTGCGGCCAGAATGGGGGCGACCCGGATCGATGTGATTGGCGCGCTAGGTGGCCGCTGGGATCAGTCGCTGGCGAACGTGATGCTGTTGGGGATGGATGAGTTGCGTGAACGACGGGTGCGCCTTATCGATCTACCACAGCAGATCTGGCTGGTGCATGACGAGAGTATCATCCCCGGTCTCGAAGGTGATACCGTGTCATTACTCCCCTTTGGTGGTAATGCGCATGGCATTACGACAGAAGGTCTGGCCTATCCGCTTCATAATGGGACCCTTTACTATGACCGGGCACGCGGGGTAAGTAACGTGATCGACAAGTTACCGGCACGAGTTTCGGTTAGGCAGGGGAGATTGCTCGTGGTTCTGATCAGCCGTTCGCCGCTTGTGTAGGGACGACGGAGAATAGTGCAACATTTGCAGCAGCTCGCACGCATACCGTTGCACGGTGAGCGAAAGACAAAGGTTGGGGAAAAGAGATTGAATGTTCAGATGCACTCAGAATAGGGATGTACAGGAATGCTACTCGATCTGTCTGCATTATCGCGTGCTATCCAATCGCTCGATGCTGCTCTGCGCATTGTGAATGATCAGGACTGGTTTAATGCACAACGCGCAGAAGTTCAGCAAACACTCCTGGCTGGTGTAGTACAGAACTTTGAGTTTGTATACGAACTGTGCATGAAAATGATTCGGCGGCGACTCGAGCTGGATGCTACTTCTCCTACGGAAATCGATTTTAGTAGTTTTCGTGACCTGATACGTACTGCTGCCGAAAAGGGTTTAGTGACCAACGTCGAAGCCTGGTTTCGTTACCGTCAGTTGCGCAATATAACCTCTCACACATACGATAGTGTGAAAGCACGGATGGTTTGTGAGCAAGCAGGGGCTATCCTTGCCGATGCGCGAGTGGTGCTGAGCGCCCTGGAAGTGCGTAATGAGCGAGCAACGTTTTGATATTCAACCCGAACATCTGGCACTCGTGCGCACGATTCTGCGGCGGCATGTACCTCAGTACGATGTCTGGGCATTTGGTTCACGGGTTCAGGGTCGGGCGAAAGTACACTCTGACCTCGATCTGGTTATTATGACTGATAGACCGCTCACGCTTGACGTAATGGCTGCGCTTGCAGATGATTTTGCCGAGTCAGATCTACCCTGGAAGGTTGATATTGTGGACTGGGCCACGACAGATGCTGTCTTTCGGACGATCATCGAACACGACCGAATATTAGTGCAAACTGGTACTGCGCACGTTCCTAATGGGGAAGAGGCAGGTCATAATTCTGCCTCTACACCACTCTAACAAATTTACGTCGGCCCACCTGAACGACAGCGTTTGCACCGGGATTGAGAGTGAGCGTATAGCCTTCGACCCGTTCGCCATCGACCCGTACCCCACCGCCGTCAATCAAACGTCGGGCCTCACTTTTGCTCGGAGCAAGGCCACTGGCGACCAGTACGTCAACAATGCCGCTAGGGGCTGTCAGCGTGAAGGTCGGAATATCTTCAGGCACTTCGCGCTCGACAAACTGGCGAATAAAGGCAGCTTCGGCAGCCGCAGCCGCAGTTGGATCGTGGAACTGCGCCACAATCTCACGCGCCAGCCGCATCTTCAAATCGCGAGGATTAACCTGTCCATTTGCCATTGCCTGCTTCATTTCGTGTATCTCGGCCATCGGCACGTCGGTCAGCACTTCAAAGTAGAGCGGCAGGACCTCGTCACTCATTGACATAATCCGACCGTACATTTCAGCCGGCGGCATCCGAATATCGACCGTGTTGTTGAAGGTCTTCGACATCTTTCGGCCGTCGGTACCGGGAATAAGTGGGACGAGAAAGACTTGTTGAGGCGTCATTCCCAACTGTGTCATCAGCTCGCGCCCGGCGAGGATATTGAATTTCTGATCGGTGCCACCAAATTCCACATCGGCCTTGATCGCGACCGAGTCGTAGGCCTGAAGCATTGGGTACATCAATTCAAGGATGGTCAGTGGTGCGCCACTTTCGTAGCGTTTGCGAAATGTCTCGTGGGCGAGCATTTGGGCCAGGGTAAAGCGACCGGCCAGGTCGAGGGCGTGTTCGAGGGTAAACTGTCCGAACCACTCACTTTGCCAGCGAACCTCTGTGCGTTGGCGATCAACCACGCGGAAGAACTGCTCCATGTAGGTTTCGGCATTTGCCCGCACCTCAGCCGCCGACAAACGGGTACGTGTTTCATCGCGACCACTCGGATCGCCGATCTGTGCCGTCCAATCACCGACGATCAGCACCACGTGATGACCCAGTTCCTGGAAGGCACGGAGTTTACGCAACCCAACTGCGTGACCGATGTGCATATCGGGTTTGGTGGGATCGAAGCCTTGTTTTAGCCGGAGGGGTGTTCCACTCTGCAGGCGTGCTCGCAATTCACTTTCGACAATAATTTCGGCGACACCACGATGTAACAGATCAGACAGATCCATCTCAGACGCTCCCAATGCTTGATAGTGACTTCAAACGATGTTTATGCTAACAGGGTGCAGGCATCGTGTCAAGAGGGGCAGGGGGCTATGCGGGGGGGCGCGTCTGCGATGACCAATCTGCTCGAGAACGGAAAGACATCGACGAACATGCACCTGCTAGACGTGCCTCAGCGCACTATCGTAGTCTCTTAGACCACTGCAAGTGCGAACAAAGGGAAGGAACTACCGCTCTCTTATCTGTCTCCTCGCCTCACCATAGCCGACCAGAGCAAGACCGTTGCAAAGCCCTGGTATCACCTGACCAACGTTGCCAATGCAGACTGCAATTGATCAGACAGTTCAACGGGATTATCATCATCCCAGACAACGGTACTGACACCTGCTTCGCGGGCAGCGCTGGCACTGGCTTCATCTCTGACTAACGCAATCAATGGTGTAGCATGATTCAGTTCTTGCCAGAGATGGATGATGTCAGGACTAAACTCGGCAACCAGGAGTGCGGGATGAGGATGATGGGCAAGTAGGCCCTGCGCTGCAATTTCATTATCGGCGATCAGCAAGCGATATCCACGACTGTTTAACGTGCCCACGATGGTGCCGCGTGCAATATCATTCTGACAGATAATCAGAGCTTCAGGAGCATTGGTGCCGCGCCGATCTGTCAGCAGATTGGTAGAGGTCTCCTCAGTCCGTCGATCAATCTTATACGTACTGCCAGCAATCTGTTTGGCTGCTTTCTTGAGTTCGGCAGCGACTCGACTCATTTCATCCACACTATGGAATGTGCGGTTGTAGGTTGTTACCACTGCAATAGAAAGGCTGATAATGCCAAACTGTCGTGTGATACCGTAACGGTCGGTTGCTACTAAATATCCTCGTTGTAAGTCGGCCTCGTCGTAGAGAGCACGAATACTTTGATCGAAGACCTGAATAATGCGCTTGCACAGTGCTTCAGGATCGGGGCCGAGATGAATAACAACAAAATCGTCACCACCGATGTGACCAACGAAGTCATCGGGAGCGGTGTGCTCTCGTAACATGCTGGCGACGAGATGAATGGCCTTATCACCACGGGCAAATCCGTAGACATCGTTAAAGGCCTTGAAATTATCTAGATCGATATACAGCAAGGCAAACTTGGCCTTCTGTTCAAGCTGGCGGTTAATTTCCGCTTCGATTGCCGCATTACCAGGTAAACCGGTCAATGGATTACGCAGCGGTAACTGAGCGGCTCGCCGTAAGTGGGAACGTACCCGCGCCAGTAATACCTCGCGGTCGTATGGTTTTGCGATATAGTCGTCGGCGCCATTTTCCAATCCTTCAAAGATCTTTGATGAATCGCTGAGGGCGGTAAGAATTATCATCGGCAAATGTGAGGTGCGTGTGTCATTGCGAAGCTGTCGGATTGCTTCTAATCCATCCATCACAGGCATCGCCCGATCAACCAGGATGAGGTCGGGTGGTTGTTGCTGAGCGGCCTGAATGAGTTGATGCCCATTCTGTACCAGGTCAACCTCATATCCTTCACTTACCAGCATTTCGCGCAGGAGCATACCTACATCTGGCTCGTCTTCAGCCACCAGGATACGAATTGGTAATGTCATGTCACGCTCCTACCGTATCGGATACATCTACCATAGATGTGATTCATGAAAATTTTCTCGGACGCTTATAGCATACCATGCTCAAGAATGATTCGTGAAGAGATGAGGAGCTCCATTCTGGCGTGCTGTAGTAGTTCAAAAAGGATCTTCCTGTTTGGGAATTCTGTGCTATAATACATATCTTGCGTGGCACATGTTTTGCTGCGAAGTGTTAGTATTTGTGAAACGGAACACCATGAAGACTTTTGCTGAGTTGGGCCTGAGTGATGCGCTGGTAAGCACATTGAGCGGGCTTGGCTACGACGAACCAACACCCATTCAGGCTCAAGCTATTCCATTGTTACTTGCCGGTCGCGATGTAATCGCTCAGGCTCAGACCGGCACTGGGAAGACGGCAGCATTTGCGCTGCCAATAATTGAACAGGTGACCGATCAGCCGGTCGTGCAGGCGCTGGTTTTGGCGCCGACGCGCGAGCTGGCTGTACAGGTGGCAGAGGCCATTCATCGTTATGGTCGCCATCGGGCATTGCGAGTTCTGCCAATCTACGGTGGACAACCGATTGAGCGGCAGTTGCGGGGATTGGCCCAGGGTGTGCAGGTTGTGGTTGGCACGCCGGGGCGGGTCCTTGATCACTTGCGGCGTGGGTCGTTGCGGTTTGACCATCTGCGCATGGTTGTGCTGGACGAAGCTGATGAGATGCTTGATATGGGTTTTGCCGAGGAATTAGAGGCGATTTTACAAATGGCACCCACCGAACGCCAGACAGCCCTCTTTTCGGCAACAATACCACCGGCAGTTCAGCATCTGACCCTCCGCTATACCCGTCAGCCGGTGCGGGTAAGTATTGCGGCTGAGCAGTTGACAACACCGCGCATCCGCCAGATTTACTACGAGGTGCTTGCCCGTGACAAGCTCGATGCTCTCTGCCGCGTGCTCGATGTCGAGATGCCTCAGCTTGCGATTGTGTTCTGCCGCACCCGACAGGAAGTTGACGAGATCGGTGAACGGCTTCAGGGGCGCGGTTATGCGGCCGAGTCGCTCCATGGCGACCTGAGTCAGGCGATGCGTGATCGGGTGATGCGCCGCTTCCGTGAGGGACAGCTCGATGTGCTGGTTGCGACTGATGTTGCAGCTCGTGGGCTTGATATTGCTGAGGTCAGCCATGTGATCAACTACGATGTGCCGACTGACCCTGAAAGCTATGTCCATCGGATTGGCCGTACCGGTCGTGCCGGTCGTGATGGGGTAGCCATTACATTTATCACTCCGCGCGAGCGTCGCATGTTGCAGATCATCGAGCGGGTTACACGGACCCGGATCGAGCGCTGTCAGATGCCGACTCTAGCCGATGTGGCAGCGCGCCGACGTTCAGCGCTGTTTCAGCAGTTGCAGACAGCAATGGGGCAAGCAGGTCTGTCGACCTATATGGAACTGGTTGATGAGTTGGCAGCGATGGGCGATATGCGAACTCTGGCTGCTGCGGCGCTGAAGTTGCTTCTGAACGAAGATGAAACCGAGCAGGTTGATACCATTACTCGGCTCGAGCAGACACCGCCGGAGCGTTCGCAACGCTCAGAGCGGTCATCCCGTGCTCAACGGGGGAAACCCGATCCTGAGCGGGCAGAACGAGGGATGGTACGGTTGCAGATCAATCTCGGTCGCAACGATCAGATTCGGCCGGCAGATATTGTAGGTGCAATTGCAAATGAAGCCGGTTTACCGGGCCGTAGTATTGGTATGATTGAGGTGCGTGCTCGCACCAGTATCGTTGAAGTTCCGCGTCGCGCTGCACAACAAGTTCTCCAGGTGCTAAACCGTACTACGCTGCGTGGTCAACGGGTACGCGCCGTACTGCTCACTGAAGCAGCAGTTGCTGCGTGATGTTTCGGTGGGGTGAAGGGCGTCAGGTGTGCTACTGAGAGCCTGATCACAAACCCGGCTTTCTCATTCGGCACGTTCCGTACCCGTGCGACCATGGCGTGAGTGGAGGTCAACCTTCCCACCTTCCTCGCCCCGTGTGGGAGAGGGCCAGGGAGGATGGTGAGGGTTCCAACCATCCCCCCTCCTTGCCCCGTGTGGGAGAGGGCCAGGGGGGATGGTGAGGGGTCTTCCGTGCGTTCACCAGGTACGTGGCGGCGCACCAGTGTACTACTTCCAATGCGTTGACGTGCATAACTGGCGATGGGTATGCTATTCACCATTCTGTGCGCCGCTCTGCACGGTATCGACAGGGGCGAAAAATACCAAACCGCCTCATGGCACTCTTGCCATGGTATAATCAGCGCAAAGATACGTACACCTGTGCGAACAGGAAGGAAAACGACCGCATGAGCGCCGAGCGGCTGGTTAATCCTCATTCAGATAGCGACGACCAACAGATCGAAAAGAGTCTCCGTCCACGGACTCTGAATGAGTTTATCGGGCAGGAGAAGGTCGTTGAGCAACTGCGGATTGCGATTGCCGCTGCTCGTGGACGGAATGAGTCGCTCGATCATACGCTCTTCTACGGTCCACCAGGATTAGGCAAGACGTCGTTGGCAAATGTGGTCGCCAATGAGATGGGGGCCAAAATTAAGATTACCAGTGGACCGGCAATTGAACGGGCCGGTGATCTAGCGGCTATTCTGACCAGTCTTCAGGCGAACGATGTGTTGTTTATTGATGAAGTGCACCGGCTGAATCGGGCTGTGGAAGAGGTGCTTTACCCCGCGATGGAGGATTTTGCGCTTGATCTGGTCGTGGGGAAGGGGCCAGGTGCGCGCAGTCTACGTCTCAATTTGCCCCGCTTTACGGTGATCGGAGCTACAACACGACTGGCCCTGCTCACCTCACCATTACGTGATCGCTTTGTCGCTGTGCATCGGCTCGTCTTTTACTCTGATGAGGCGATGGCTGAAATTGTCGCTCGATCGGCTCGCATTTTGGGTGTGCCGATTAGTCCTGAAGGCGCGCATGAAATTGGCCGTCGGGCACGTGGTACACCACGGATTGCGAATCGTATCCTGCGACGTGTGCGCGATTATGCCCAGGTTGTGGCCGATGGCGCGATTACGCTTGAGGTGGCACGGGCGGCGCTGGCCCAACTTGAAATCGATGAGTTGGGTCTTGATGAGAATGACCGACGGTTGTTACGTGCAATTATTGAATTGTTCAACGGTGGTCCAGTTGGTCTAAGTACACTGGCTGCGGCGTTGGCCGAAGAGGTCGATGCTATCGAAGACGTATATGAGCCATTCTTGTTGCAGCTTGGTTTCTTGCAACGCACGCCACGTGGTCGGATTGCGACGCGCCGCGCCTACGAACATCTGGGGCTGCCGTACCCTGAACGTGCTCTACCGCCTGATCTTGAGATTGGGCCGCAGCAAACAACTCTGTTTTGATGATGTCGCCTGTTGATCAACATTCTCTGCTTTCAATTGCAATTATTGCCCGTGACGAAGAGCGCTATATTGCCGGCTGCCTGCGTAGTGTTGCCGGTCTCAGTAGCGATATAGTGGTCATCGTCGACGACCAGTCTCGTGATGCGACGGCAACTATTGCGCAGGCTCATGGTGCGCGGGTCTTGATTGAGCAGTGGCGTGGCTTTAGTGCCCAACGCAATTTGGCGCTGCAACACTGTGGTGGCGAGTGGGTGCTCTTCATCGATGCTGACGAGCGGTTAACCCCCGCATTGTTTGTTGAAATCGCAACGCTGATGCATGTCGGTCCTCCAGCAAATATTGCCGGTTACCGCATGCCACGTTACAACCTCTTTTTTGGCCAACGATTGCGCGGTGGTGGCTGGTACCCAGATTTTCAACTGCGTTTGCTCCGCCGCAGCGCCGCTACTTACGATGAGCACGTTGCTGTTCATGAAGTGGCCAATCTGCAAGGTGAAGTTGCTCTGCTGGGCGGTCATTTGCTCCATCTCAATATCGAGCGTCTTGATGAGCTATGGCAAAAGCAGGCCCGGTATGCGTTTGCAGAAGCGGTTATGCTGTATCGGGCTGGACGGAGAATGCGATTACGGAACCTGATCGGTGCACCTGCGCGTGAATTTTGGCGGCGCTACGTTCAGCTTGGTGGCTGGCGTGATGGCGGATTGGGTCTGTTTCTCTGTACGACGCTGGCCTGGCATGAAGTGGTAAAATTCGCCATGCTGTATAGCCTACAGCAGCGAGAACGCATGTAGTTCACATGCGTCCCCTGGCTTACCTGACAAAAGGAGTGAGCCGATCATGCACCCATCTCTACAGGTGCGATTGGCCTGACCTGGCGTGGCGAACAGCCATTGCGTCTGGCGCACTATGGTATCATTGGATACGGGTATCTGATTTGATCACAGCAAAGCGTATGAATCCACTGGCGAATGCCCTTGCTCAACGTCGGTTGCTGATTCTTGATGGTGCGCTGGCGACAGAGCTAGAGCGGCGTGGTTGCGATCTCAATGATCCCCTCTGGTCGGCAAAGGTGTTGATCGAAAACCCAGCGTTGATTCAGACTGTTCATGCCGACTATGTTGCCGCAGGCGCCGATGTCGTCATTACTGCCAGCTATCAGGCAACCATCCCTGGTTTTGTGGCACGTGGGCTTTCGATTGATCAGGCCATCATGCTTCTGCAACGTTCGGTAGCGATAGCACGTGCTGCGTGCGACCAGTTCTGGGCTGATCCGGCGAATCGGGTTCATCGGATTCGGCCACTCGTTGCCGCGTCGATTGGCCCTTATGGCGCATTTTTGCACGACGGTTCGGAATATCGTGGTGATTACGGCTTGTCGGTTAGCGAACTGATAGCGTTTCATCGCCCACGTATGGCGGTATTGGCCGCGGCTCAGCCCGATCTTTTCGCCTGTGAAACGATACCGTGTCTTGATGAAGCACGGGCATTGGTTGCGCTGTTAGCCGAATTTCCCCAATATACCGCGTGGATCAGCTTTAGCGCACGTGATGGCCAGCACAACGCGCAAGGTGAATCGATTGCCGAATGCGTTGCGGAAATTGCTACGCATCCGCAAGTTATAGCGGTTGGTATTAATTGTACAGCGCCCCGATTTCTACCCGATTTGATACAGACAATTCGCGGAGTTACGTCGAAACCGATTGTCGTCTATCCCAATTCAGGCGAGACTTACGATCCAGTGGCACAATGCTGGATCGGGTCAACCGAGATTGCTGACTTCGCAGCACAGGCCCGCCAGTGGTATGCAGCCGGTGCACGAATCATTGGCGGTTGCTGTCGAACCACACCCGAACACATTCGTACTCTGGCTATCTGGGCTGCCCGTGAGGTTCACTGTGGTTGAATCCTGGCCCTTTCATCCATTCGCTATACCCTCATCACCGGTCTTACGAATCGGGGCTTATCCATTACACGGGTCGCCGGTCTTTCACGTTGATCCTAACCACTACCACGCAGAGTTGGCGTTGAAGCGGGCGCTACTGGCTGCCGATCATTCGTATTACGTACAGGCGTACCCGGAAAGTTTGCCCGCCCAATGGGAATTACTGGTATGGGGCGTTGAGGAGCTAGCCCGTTCCTATCCGCAATGGTTTTACGTAGAGCAACGTGATACCGAACTACATTGGGAAAATCGCCTGCGCGGTGAAACGGCCATCATTCGCGTTGGTGAAGAACTCGGTCTCTGGCCGATTGATTGGTTGGGGCGGCAGGTACAAGAGGATCTTTTGTTAATTGCAGTGGATGAAGCTGCCGGTCATCCGCTGATTGCCGGTCAGCTTTGTTTTCCTAATCGCTGGTGTCTTGCCGACAAGATGGGCTTACCGATGGCAATGATACACGGGCCGGTACCCGGTTTTAATGCGCACCTGGCAGCGTCAACCAATCAACTGATAGCCCGTTTGCAACCACAACGTCCGGTTTGGCGGCGCAACTGGTCGCTGGTCGTCCTACCTGATCTCGATCTTTCACCGCGTCTTGGCGCCCTGGATCGGCAAAAGGCGGCAATTACGGCTGAAAATGCCGGTGAGAAGGTTTTTTATCGGGTCGAACGACAGACGCTGGTCCGTATGGTGCGTCACCCAGTTGTTCTCTTTACCGTGCGCACGTATGTCGCTGCGTTAGCCGAATTAACTACCGATCCACAGTGGGCGGCAGCACTAGCGCGTATGCTGCGGCAGCTCGATCCGTTAATGCTGGATTACAAAGGGGTGACACCTTATCTGCATCCGTTACTAGCGTATTTGGATCGACAGGCGATGAGTGGGCTTCAGTGAAGCGACAGCCAATCATCGGCATTTGGGACATCGGCAGTCTGAGTTAGACATCACTAGCCTGACCGGTTCGCTCATAAAGATGTGCTATCATAGCTCGGAGGCGATGCAGACGGAGGTGTGTCCCATGAGTGATAAACAGGAACGGCAGGCCGGTGCTACCGATCCACAATCGGGAAGAGGTGCAGTTCGTCAGCGTGAAACACCGCGTACTGAACGTCTGGATGCGACATCAGCTTCTCCGGCGTGGCGACCATCACGGCCCAATCGGGGTATGATTAACCGGAATAATGTGTGGCACGTCGTTCCCCGTTGGCTACAGCAACGGGGCTGGCCGTATGTCATTGCTGCATTTGTGCTCCTGGTATTGATTGTTTTCCTCTTTCTGTGGTACCTGCGCGATGATCGGCGTGAAGTGCCTCTTGGGACACCGACAGATACATCCCTCCAGCCTGGCATCATCATTCCGACCCAATCAACGGATGAAACGAACACTTCCGCTCTATCACCGTCACCAACACCGGCACCGCGTTTCTTTGTGGTCGTTAATACCGGTGGTCAAGGATTGTTCCTGCGACCAGAACCAAATCGGAATAATCAACCGATTACTACTTTACCCGATGGAACCCGACTTGAGCAAATCGGTGAAGATGTTCCCGGCCCTGATTTTGTCTGGCGTCCAGTACGTACTCCTGATGGTCTGGAAGGGTACGTTGCGGTCGATTTTCTTGCGCCGAGTCAATAATTCTACCATTTGTCTCCTGAAGAAAACTTCTGAAGAGGCGGGCCACCTGCCCGCCTACCTCACTCCCTGCCCTATAGCCGAACTGCTATCATCCGGTTATCACGCTTCGTCTTCGCCTGCTACCTGCCGCTCAGCCGCCTTTGCCAGATCGGGTGCAGCAATTGAGAGAAAGAGATCAACCAGGTTTGGATCAAAATGCTTCCCTTTTTGATCGCGAATGTACTGATAGGCCTGCTCGCGACTCCACGCCTTGCGGTAAGGACGATCATTGGTTAGCGCATCCCATACATCGACGAGGGCGAAGATACGGGCGGCCAGCGGGATTTGCTCTCCACGTAACCCACGCGGATAACCGGTTCCATCCCATTTCTCATGATGACAGTAGGGAATATCGATGGCAGACCGCAGATAGGCAATCGGTGAGAGCAGTTCATAGGCGTAGGTGGTATGGCAACGCATAATTTCCCATTCCTCTTCGGTCAATGGGCCTGGTTTGTGTAAAATGGAGTCGGGCACCCCAATCTTGCCAATGTCGTGCAGCATAGCGCCGCGCCACATATTGATCTGTTCTTCTGGCGGAATATTGAGGGCTTGGGCAACAGCCAGAGTGAGTTGGGCGACACGTTGTGAATGTCCTTCAGTCTCTTTATCGCGCAGATCGAGTGCACGTGACCATCCGATCAACGTCTGATCATACGCCTCAGCAACAGCCTGCGCTGCCTGTCGGGCCTGTTCGGTCAGTAAGCGTTCCTGCGCGGCAGCTCGCTCGCGTTCTTCAATAAGGCGTCGATAGCGATTAATACGTTGCATTGTGCGCACACGCAGACGGAGTTCGCTTAATTCAACCGGTTTTGAGAGAAATTCATCGGCGCCTGCTTTGACTCCTTCCAGCCGCGATAATCGATCATCAAGTGCCGTGATCATAATGATAGGTACTTCAGCCGTCAGTGGATCATCACGCAACATTCGACAGACGCTGAACCCATCGAGATCGGGCATCATTACATCGAGGAGGATCAGATCGGGCAATTCTGCGCGTGCAGCAGCGATCCCGCTCAGACCTGATTCTGCGGTGTGCACTACACAACGTTCGCGTTTGAGTAGATCGCTTAGAATGTCGCGCACGTTCGGGTCATCATCGATGACCAACACATGATACGGTTGACCTTGCATAGTCAATGACGCTTTCCGGCTTAACGGTTGTCGGTGCTATGGTGTTTATTCTAGCACGGATACGCTACATAGTTCGGTACAAGCGTTCATATCGGCTCTGTGGCGTGGCGGAATAGCAAGGGTCCCCTGTTCTAACCTGCGCTTGTTATCCTTGCTCCGCGTGTCCTTTGCTATATTAAAGTGTGACCATTACCACAAAAGAACTCCTGCTCCTCAGATGGGGTCATCCTTTTCCTTGCGCTTTGAGGTGTGCTGATAAAATCTTGAGTACCGGATCGGTACGTGCTAGCGATATATGTCCTGCCCCAATCGGTGCGTTGACGGGCAGCATGCGCGAGAATCGCTATAACCCTGGCCGTTGTGCAATCGGCCAGGGAAAGGCACGGCAAGAGTGGCAACAGGCAATCGTCAGCTTGTCAAGTTGGCAGGATGTTTCGGACAATTGCTAGACAGCGACGACCTTTTCGCGTACCAGTTGTTCACTAAACTCCCACAGTCGTCTGGCGAGGGCCGCATCCTGAGCAGCGGCTGATGGTTGGGCTGGTTTTTTGCGTACAAAGTAGACTCCACTGACACCTGCAACTTCTGGTGATGACGCCAGATAGATCGATGTTGAAGCCCCCTGTTCTGGTGAGAGCATGAAAGGTCGGGCAAGTCGGAAGAAAAATGCAAACAGACCACGTGCATCAGCGGCAAAGTTGGTCGCAACTGCACCCGGATGGAGACTATTTGCAGTCACTCCGCTCCCTTGCAACCGCCGTGCCAGTTCGTTGGTGAAGAGGATGTTGCACAACTTCGAGTCGCTGTAGGCCTGGGAGATGTTTGGTCGTTGGGGAGAGGCGATCTGCGGAATCGCAATTTTGCCTGCTACGTGGGCAAAGGAAGAGACGTTGACGATGCGCGCTGGTGCGCTGGCAACAATGCGGTCGAGCAACAGGTTGGTGAGCAAGAACGGTGCCAGATGATTGACGGCGAAGGTCAATTCGTAGCCGTCGGCGCTGGCAAGCGGTTCTGAAACGAAGATGCCAGCATTGTTGACCAGGACATCAATGCGAGGACAACGTTCAAGCAACTCACTGGCTGCCCGACGCACGGAGTTCAGTGAGGCGAAATCAGCCAGTACCAGTTCCGGCGGCGCTCCGGTAGCTTCCTGCGCGATACGCTGACGGGCCGCTTCACCCTTGCTCTGTGAGCGGCAGACCATCATCACTCGTGCTCCCATTTTGGCCAGCTCGCGTGCCGTGACATACCCGATTCCAGAATTGGCGCCGGTCACGATGACGGTTTTTCCTTGCATGATCTGTTCCATAATTGATAGCGGCAGCGACTGTCGTCTTCAAACGACAGCGAAAGCCACGTACTCCTTTCTGCTGCGATGAGATTCTTGACACAAATTGGACGATGTATTTGTTCGCTAAGCTCCCGTGCGCTAACTCCTTACTCACAAGAAAGCCCCGGTGTTTAAGCCGGGACTGTTGCATGTCAGGTGCATTCCTTTTGTACTATACCACAGGAATGACCATCACTTCGTGCGAGTTTGAGCATCTCACTTACTAGCCCGACGCTCGCTCGACGTCCTTTAATCGCGCAATAATTGCCCGTTCTTCCGGTGGACATTCTGTCGCAAACCAGGCATCGAGGATTTCACGGGCTATCTCCGGCGTAGTTGTCCGCAGGCTAAGGGCCAGAACGTTTGCGTCATTCCACTTGCGGGCACCGGCTGCGGTTTGGGCGTCGTGGCATAGCGCAGCACGCACCCCAGGTACTTTGTTAGCAGCAATACTGACACCGGTACCGGTATAGCAGCAAACAATACCCTGGTCGGCCTGTCCGGTAGCAACGGCTTCGCCAACGGCTCGCCCTACGTCAGGCCATGGATCGGCGTTGCCAGCGAGCGGCCCAAACAGGATAAGTTCATGACCACGCTGTTTCAGTTCGGCGATCAAGGCGTCGGTAACGTAGTTCTGTTCATCGCTCCCTACGGCAATCCGCATAGAACCTCCTTGCGTGCCAACCATCATCGATCAAGCTACACCTGTCATGTTTCGGTACTGGTCGATCCGGCTGCGCAAACGAGTTGTCAGGTATGGACTTGCCGGGCTAAGTGTGGTGAGGATCAACTCAGCTTCTGTGCAGTAAGCACTAATCCGCTCTGGCGACCAATGGGCAGGAGGTGGAGTTGACAGGTTGCTGATCCGATCGGCGAGTTTCACCAACCAAACCTCACGGGGTTGCTGTTGAATACGACGCAGACTATCGATCATTCGTTCATCCGATGGGAGTGACGGATCTTTGGTAAGAGCACGAACACCACCAACAATCGCTGGCCCAAAATGAGCTTCCAGCGTTGCCTCATCGATGTTCGTATCTTCAAGCACATCGTGGAGCAGGGCACAGCAAAGGGCTAATGTTGGATCGTACCCTGGTTCGACCATCAATGTGGTTGCAACTTCGAGTGCGACATCGCTCAGATGCACGAGATAAGGCAGCGTACTACCAGGTCGAAGCTGACCATTGTGGGCCTGCGCAGCAAAGAGAAGAGCTTTGTTGACAAGGTCGGATGTCTGCATACCGCTTATGGAGTCGATGGTATTTATCGCTTATCCAGCCGGTTGTGGCTCACGTTCTTTGGTAATATCGCGCAGCGTACTCAGGTCACGAATTCGTTCAGTAAACAAAATGCCGTGTAAGTGATCGACTTCATGTTGGATCGCCCACCCCAACAAATCATCGGCGCGGCGTAACCGGTGATGTTTGCCATTTAAATCCTGAAATTCGACGGTCACCCATGTCTGGCGCGGTACCAATCCATACCAACCTGGTAGACTGAGACACCCTTCGTCGCGCATCACCTCTTCATCGCTCATCTTGACGATCCGCGGGTTGATAAGAACGTATGGTTTTGCCGGAGCTATCTCAACAACACTGCCGTCTGGATGCTCCTCATATTCGGCAGGAAGCTCGATGATACAAAGCTGAATGGGAATACCGATCTGCGGTGCAGCCAGTCCTACGCCGTGCGCAGCGCGCATGGTCTCGAACATGTCAGCTACCAGTTGTTTGAGGTTGCGGTCAGGGAGCTTGACTGGACGGCATTGCATTTTTAGAATCTTGCGATCTTCGGCGTCGTCAATCCGTAAAATTCTTCGAATAGCCATAAACTCGTGTTTCCTTGCCCTTCAGGTGCGTATCAGTTGCTCTTTCTATTGTACGACAGCGGATGGTTTGGGGCAAGGGAGCGCCCATAAAAGAGGAGTGGGGAAAGAGAAAAGAGAGCAGAAGAGTGGGCAGTAGTGGCGAGTTCATCATCCTGCTCCCGCGAGCGGAGTGATGCGCCGACCAATGGATGCCAACCATACACTGCACCCACTTCCACCGTGCTTCTTCTACTCCCCAGGCAACCTCGTGTACCTACCGATGATCCTGCTCGAACATCGTCGCATTTTCATCTTGTCGGGAAAGGTGCTGAATGCAGGTTCAGCTTCACTGCGTGCCCGCTCATCAAAACGCCGATTGCGCAGCAAGATTTCAGCCTACGCAAGCCCCAGCTACGGCAATCTGACCGAATGCCAAGCCACCATCGTTAGGTGGCACTAGCCGTGGGATGAGCACAGTAAAGCCATCGTTGCGTAACAACTCGGTGAGTAGTTCGAGCAGAAGCACATTCTGAAACACTCCCCCACTGAGCGCAACGGTTGTCAGACCATACTCATCACGCGCCCGCCGGCAGGCCAGCCATAAGCCGTAAGCAACCCCCTGATGAACCCGCCCGGCAATGACTGCCGGAGGAACATTCTGCCGCAGATCGTCAACCAGCGCCGATAGCATTGCCAATCCATCAAGAGTAAATGGAGCATTGGCCGTTGCCGACTCGGCGATTGGCATTGGATAAGGGGGGTGTTGCCAATCGGCGATCTGTTCAAGCAATATTGCCAGCTCACCTTCATAACGGGCAACTAGACCGAGTCCCACCAAAACTGCCGCTACATCGAATAATCGTCCCAGACTTGAGGTTAACGGGCTATTTAGTTTTCGTTCAATCATTCGCGCCAAGATATTCCAGGCAGTTCGATCTAATTGTCGCGTTAACGGTATATCCATCTGCCAGAAATCGGGGCCGTACATCTGGAAAAGGGCCGCTGCTGCAACCCGCCACGGCTGACGTACCGCCTGTTCACCGCCCGGTAGGATCAAATGCCGCACATGACCAACTCGCCGATACGTAGCGCAGGTCGCGATCAGTACCTCGCCACCCCACACTGTACCATCGGGTCCGTAGCCACTGCCATCGGCTGCCAGCCCAATAACCGGTCCATCCAATCCGTATTCTGCCAGAACAGCAGCGATATGTGCGTGATGGTGCTGGACGCCAATCTTGCGCTCTATCGGCATTGCTAATGCTGCCTGGGTAGCCAGATAGCCCGGATGCAGATCGTAAGCAACAACCTCTGGAGTTATGCCGAATAATCGTTGAAAATGGACGATCCCTTCGTGGAATGAGCGCAATGTGGGGAGATTCTCCAGATCACCAATATGGTGACTGAGGAAGACCTCACGACCGCGTCCAAGCGCGAACGTGTTTTTGAGATGACCACCGCAAGCAAGGATCGGGCAGGGCAAGGCTGTAGCCAATGTGATCGGTGCCGGTGCGTAGCCCCGTGAGCGACGAATGATGAGCGGCCCACCCGCGGCTATCCGCACCACGCTGTCATCACAGCGGATATGGATGGGTCGGTTGTGACTCAGAAAGGCATCGGCAATCGGTGCCAGTCGGGTGAACGCATCATTGTCCTCGTAAGCGATTGGTTCATCGCTCAGATTACCACTGGTTAACACAATTGCTGCAACCCGCCCTGGCGCGATAATCTCGGCGTATTCGTTAAGTAAGAGATAGTGCAGTGGCGTATAGGGCAACATCACACCCAATGTCTGCATCCCCGGCGCAACTGATGGTGCAACTGGTGCAGTTGGTCGGCGGGGAAGAAGCACAATCGGGCGCGCCGGGCTGGTAAGTAAGGCGTGAGCTACCGGATCGATCTGGCAGAGCTGCTCTGCCACCGTTTCATCACGGACCATCAGTGCCAGTGGGCGCGCCTCACGTTGCTTCCGTTGTCGTAACCGACTCACCGCCGCTTCATCGTCGGCAGCGCAGGCCAGATGGTATCCGCCCAAACCTTTGATTGCCACGATCTGCCCGTGTGCAATTGCCTCTGCCGCAGCAGCGATTGGATCGTCGGTATCACCTGCTGACCACTTAAGGCGAGGGCCGCAAGCCGGGCAAGCGGTTGGTTGGGCATGGAAGCGCCGGTCACGTGGATCGTTGTATTCCGCCTGACACTGTTGACAGAGCGGAAAATTGCGCATCGTGGTATTGATGCGGTCGTAAGGCACATCAAGAACGATTGTGAAGCGGGGGCCACAATTGGTGCAGTTGGTGAAGGCATAACGGTAGCGACGGTCATGCGGATCGGTGATCTCACGCAGACAATCGGCACAGGTGGCTGTGTCCGGTGCAATGAGCGTGCGACGCTGAGGTTGGGCCTGACTAGCGGTAATCACAAACTCCTTGTCGCCAACCAGAGCCATTGGTTCGACCCGCAATTGCTCTATCCGAGCCAAAGGCGGCGCTTCGGTACGTAACGCCTGTACGAATGACTGTAGCGCCTGCTCTTCGCCTTCTACTTCTATCGTGACCCCGCTACTATCGTTACGCACAAAACCGGTTAACCGCCAGCGTTCGGCCAACCCAAACACGAATGGCCGAAAACCAACTCCTTGAACAATCCCGTGGACGCTTACCCGCCAGCGTCGTTGCTGGGGAGGTGCAGTTTCGCCTTTCATGGTGTCTACCTATCAATTGTATGCTGCCAGTGTACTGTAACATATATTCGTTTCCCATGTGCTTCGAATCAGCCTATGCTGAGCCACCGCAGAACGTAATGGTGGATGGGTCGAGGATCACTAGCCGTTGTCAGCATTCCGTTGCCATCGCTTCCCGGTCATCATAACCAGAAGTTGTGAAAATACCACTTGACGTTGTCGATTGATGACCATTATGCTTTGTTCAAGCATGCACATAATTTCTATCAAGACTTCATATTGCCATGAAGCAACAACCGTGTATCCGCTATCGTAACTCAGGCGAGGAGCGCAATGACTAGTAACGGCGCTACAACCACTAGTCGCACTGATCGTTTGCTGAACGCCAGTGCGTTACTCGAACGACTCAACGAACCGCAGACGGCTGCTGCCCTCCATCTCCTGCTCGACAAAGCTGAGCTTCTAGCTTTCTCGGTGAGCGCAGTTGATAGCCTGTTACAACGTGGTGAAACTATCGCCGACAATGTGGCCGCCAGTGTTCACGAGTTGCGCGCCGCTGATGACCATTATACTTTGTTCAAGCATGCACATAATTTCTATCAAGACTTCATATTGCCATGAAGCAACAACCGTGTATCCGCTATCGTAACTCAGGCGAGGAGCGCAATGACTAGTAACGGCGCTACAACCACTAGTCGCACTGATCGTTTGCTGAACGCCAGTGCGTTACTCGAACGACTCAACGAACCGCAGACGGCTGCTGCCCTCCATCTCCTGCTCGACAAAGCTGAGCTTCTAGCTTTCTCGGTGAGCGCAGTTGATAGCCTGTTACAACGTGGTGAAACTATCGCCGACAATGTGGCCGCCAGTGTTCACGAGTTGCGCGCCGCCTTGCCTGAAGATGGTGGTCATCTGACGACGCAGCTTATCCGATTGTCGCGCACGCTTCCCCAACTTACCGATACCGTCGAGCAGTTGGCTGCACTGACAGCACAACCTGCGTTTCAACGTCTTCTGACGACTCTGACCAAACCTGAAGTTCTGGCCGCACTCGAGCGCCTGCTGACTCACAGCGAGTTACTCTCCTTCTTGGTAAGCGCCCTCGATCACCTGTTGGCCCGTGGTGATGAGCTGACCGAAAATATCCGCAGTTCGATTGAAGAGATGCGGAACGTTATGGTAGCCCAGTCGGTGACGCCGACCCAACTTATCGATGCAATGGTTACCTTCTTGCCCTATTTCCCCCGGTTAGTCGCCGTGGCGCCGAACTTTATTGAGGTGATTGAGCGCATCGAACCATTTATTGCGTCCGAAGAATTCGATGCCCTCCTGGATTCGGGCGTGTTCGATCCAGAAACGGTGCGCCTGGTGGGCGAAGCAGGCGATGCCTTCGTTGCCAGTCGCAAAGAGTTACGGCAGTCGCCGAAAGCGGTAGGTGTGTTTGGATTGCTCAAGGCGCTCCGTAACCCCGATGTCCAACGCGCTGCTGCGCTGATTGTCGAATTCGGTCGTCGCTTTGGCCGTTCGCTGAAGTAAGTTCATGCACGAATTATCGATTGCATACAATATCGTCAATATTGCTACCAAAGCAGCTCAGGAAGCCGGTGCTGAACAGATCAGTGCTGTTCATGTACGTATCGGTGCGTTATCTGGTGTAGTTGCCGATGCCTTGCGCTTCAGTTTCGCTATTGCCGCCGAGGGTACCCCACTGGCGAACGCCGAACTGATAATCGAAGAGGTACCAGTCGTAGTTTTTTGTCCTAACTGTCGTACTGAAGTGACATTACCCAATCCGCGACTGTTTCGCTGTCCATCCTGTCATCGTCCTTGTGGGCAGATCGTTCATGGCCGTGAATTGGAACTGGTTGCTCTGGAGACGCTATGAGTTACGAAACAAAACGCTTAATCGAGATACGTCAGGGTGTGTTGAGCAAGAATGATCAGCTCGCTGCCGAGTTACGATCTCGCTTCCACGCTGCGGGTGTGACGGTGATCAATCTGCTTTCTAGTCCTGGCGCAGGTAAGACCAGTCTGCTTGAGGCGACGATGCGGGTGATGCTCGCCGAGTGTCGTGTTGCCGCCCTGGTCGGTGATCTCGCGACTGACAACGATGCCCGACGTTTGGCGCGCAGTGGTGGTCTGGTGCGTCAGATTCAGACCGGTGATATGTGTCATCTAGAAGCCGACATCGTGGCCCGTCATTTGGCCGACTGGGATCTCAGCCAGATCGATCTGTTGTTTATCGAGAATGTCGGTAATCTTGTCTGTCCTGCCGGTTACGACCTCGGTGAGGCGGCACGGGTGGTGTTGTTGTCAACTACCGAGGGTGAAGATAAACCCTTGAAATACCCGGCGACGTTTGCGACTGCTGATGCTGTGTTGTTGACCAAGATGGACCTGGCCGGGCCGGTTGGGTTTGATCGGGCAATGGCTGAGGAGAATATTCGGGCAGTTAACCCATTGGCGCCCATTATTGCTACCTCGGCCCGCAGTGAAGCCGGTTTGCAGGAGTGGATAGCGTGGTTGCGCGAACAGATGCAAGCGCGAGCCAAGGGTTCCAAGACGATTGCATAGCGTAACCGGATAGATAGGCGGCTTGTTGTTTTGATGAGGATGAAGGAGACGCATTCATGGCAACATTGCTCTGGCTACAGGGTGGCGCTTGTAGCGGCAACACGATGTCATTCCTCAATGCCGAGGAACCCAGTGCATGCGATCTGGTGACCGATTTTGGGATTGAGATTTTGTGGCATCCGTCGCTCGGTATGGAGTTGGGTGAGAACGCGAAGCGCATTTTTCACGATTGTGCCAGTGGTGCCCGTCCACTCGACATTTTTGTGTTTGAGGGTACCGTGATCCAGGCGCCAAACGGTACCGGACGCTACAATATGTTTGCCGACCGACCAATGCAAGAGTGGGTCCGCGAACTGGCGGCGCAGGCCAGTATTGTGGTTGCTATCGGTGATTGTGCGTGTTGGGGAGGTATTCCGGCTATGGCTCCCAACCCCAGCCAGTCAACCGGCCTGCAATTCCACAAGCGCGAGTTAGGCGGTTTCCTCGGCCCCAACTGGCGTTCTAAGGCCGGTTTGCCGGTGATTAACATCCCCGGTTGCCCGGCACATCCCGATTGGGTGACGCAGATTCTGGTTGCTGTCGCCAGTGGTCGGGCGGCCGATATTGCGCTCGATGAGTTGCAGCGACCACAGACCTTCTTTACCAGCTTCACCCAGACCGGCTGCACTCGCGTTCAGTTTTTTGAGTACAAGCAATCAACGCTCGAATTCGGTCAGGGCACGCGCACCGGCTGTCTCTTCTACGAATTTGGCTGTCGCGGCCCCATGACTCGTTCACCCTGTAATCGCATTCTCTGGAACCGCCAGTCGTCGAAGACTCGTGCCGGTATGCCGTGCACCGGCTGCACCGAACCCGAGTTTCCGTTCTTCGATCTGGCGCCTGGTACTGTGTTCAAGACGCAGAAGATTAGTGGGGCTATTCCGAAAGAAGTTCCAACCGGTACTGATCCGATCAGTTATATGGCACTGGCCGCAGCAGCCCGTGTAGCGGCACCCAAATGGGCTAAGGAAGATATGTTCGTCGTTTAGCAATGGGAGAAGCTGGCAATGGTTAATATTATCGAAAATCCGGCAACACTTACCGGTCGCGATCTGCGGATTAGCCCCCTTGGTCGCGTTGAGGGCGATCTCGACTTGCGGGTTACCATTCGCGATGGTGTTGTAACGAGTGCGTGGACCGAGGCCTCGATGTTTCGCGGCTTTGAGATTATTCTGAAGGGAAAAGACCCGCAAGCCGGTTTGATCGTGACGCCACGCATTTGTGGTATCTGCGGTGGGAGTCATTTAACCAAAGCGGCTTACGCTCTCGATACCGCCTGGCAAACCGAACTACCGCCAAATGCGACTCTCATTCGCAATATTGCACAGGCTTGTGAAACGTTGCAGAGTATTCCACGCTGGTTCTACGCCCTTTTTGCGATTGATTTGACGAACAAGAAATACGCCCATCTCCCCGAATACGATGAGGCGGTACGCCGTTTTGCTCCTTTCGTCGGCGTCAGCTACGAGCACGGGGTAACACTCTCGAATAAGCCGGTTGAGATTTACGCCATTTTTGGTGGGCAGTGGCCTCACTCGAGTTTTATGATCCCCGGTGGGGTGATGTGTGCACCGACGTTGGCCGATGTTACGCGCGCCATCGCTATTCTTGAGTATTGGAAAGATGAATGGCTCGAGAAGAAGTGGCTTGGCTGTTCGGTCGATCGCTGGCTGCAAAACAAGAGTTGGGCCGACGTGATGGAATGGATGCACGAAAACGAACGCCATTACAACTCAGACTGTGGCTTCTTCCTGCGCTTCGCGTTGGCCGCCGGTCTTGATAAGTATGGCGCTGGCTGGAATAACTATATTGCTACCGGTACCTATTTCCATCCCGAACGGTATGCGCGTCCGACCATTGAAGGGCGTAATGCGGCCCTCATTGCCCGGTCGGGGGTCTATGTTAATGGTCAGTTCTACGATTTCGACCAGGCCAATGTGCGTGAAGATGTGACCCATTCCTTCTATGAGGGTAGCCACGCTCTCCATCCGTTTGAAGGTCGAACCGAACCCATCGATCCGGCTGTGGGGCATCGTCAGGGTAAGTATTCGTGGGCAAAGGCACCGCGCTACCTGATCCCTGGCGTTGGCAGTCATCCGGTCGAGGCTGGTCCGCTGGCCCGTCAGGTGATTGCCGGTCGTCCGGGGGCTGCCGACTGGCAAGATTACGATCCGCTGTTCCTTGATGCAGTAACGACCGTTGGCCCAAGTGTGTTGGTGCGGGTGATGGCTCGCATGCACGAAGCACCCAAATATTACAAACTGGTTCGCAAGTGGCTTGATCAGATCAATCTGCACGAGAAGTTTTACATCAAACCGAAAGAGCTTCCCGAAGGACGTGGTTTCGGTTCAACAGAGGCTGCCCGTGGGAGCCTCTCGGACTGGATCGTGCTCAAAGACGGCAAGATTGAAAATTATCAGGTAGTGACGCCAACGGCCTGGAATATCGGGCCACGTGATGGCCGTGAAGTCAATGGGCCGATGGAGCAGGCGTTTATCGGCGCACCGATTGCCGATCCGAACGATCCGGTTGAACTCGGTCATGTAGCACGGAGCTACGACTCCTGTCTGGTCTGTACTGTTCACGCCTACGACGAAAAGACCGGCAAGGAGTTAGCACAGTTCCGCATTGGGGAAGGCGCGTAGCAGGGGCAAGCGCGCAAGGATGTCTGCACCGGTGTCTGATGGGATCATCGGTGCAGACGGAATGTATCTTGCTTGCCCTGAGCTGGAAATAGACGGTGTATGTCTGAACAGTTGCTCATTGTCGGTTGTGGGAACCTGCTACGCGGCGACGATGCCGTGGGACCGGTGTTGGTGCGGCGATTGCTTGAACTGGGCTTACCGCCCGGTGTTGGCGTCGCCGATGCCGGCACCAGCGGGATGGATGTTGCCTTTCGGATGCGAGGGGTGGAGATGGTGATCCTGGTTGATGCCGCTCGCACCGGTGCTGAAGCCGGAACGATTTACTCTGTACCTGGTTCGATCGTCGAACAATTGCCACCGCTCACCGGGATCAACCTGCATGCGTTTCGTTGGGATCACGCACTGGCGTTTGGGCGCTGGCTGCTCAAAGATGAATACCCACGTTCAATCCAGGTGTATCTGATTGAAGGGGTCAATTTCACAATTGGCGCCCCGCTTAGCCCCCCGGTCGCGGCTCGTATGGAGGACTTGGCCCACCATCTTCACCATAACCCATGGCAACCATATCCAGGCTATGCCAGAGTGGTTGATAACAGTAGTGATCATCATGGAAACGTGGCTGCTTGAGCTGACAGCACAGGGCTATCTTCATCTACCGGCGACGCTGGCCCAACGTTATTTTCCGACCGATCTCCTGGTCGTGTTGCCGCGTGGAGATGAGGTTTGGCTGGTTCCACTCTGTGGTCCAGCAGCCGGAGGCTTACTGCTCAAGCAACGTAATGCACGTGGTGATCGGAGTGTCTTAATTTGGGAAGCATTACCGCCCGATGTAGTGCCCGGTTGGCGGCGGGCAGTGTGGGATGCAACCAATGGCGTTCTGCGCATGACGTTACAGCCAGTTGCCGAGGAAATGGCATGAGCTATCTGACAATTCGTCCGCAACCGTTAGGAATTTTTGCTCTACCGGCCGGTTATCTTGTATTGCCGCCAACTGACGAACCCTGCGCTGCAACTGCGCTAGCTGCTTTGTTGCGCGGGGCAACCCCAACCGAGTGGCCAACTGCATGGCAGTTTTACGCTCATGCCCTGGCGGGTAATCTCTCGGTGGCTCTGGCCGCCTTGCCACCTTTTCCGCAACCGATTGCGGCGTACAATCGGTATGTCTTGACCGGCTCAGCCGATGCTGATCTGCTGCTGTACGTGCTGCTCGATGAGGAGTTGGCCTGTTTGTACGAGATTGCTGCCTTCACAATGGGCCATCGTCACGAGTTGCCATCACTCGCTGCGGCAACCGGTGAAATCCGGGCACTTGGCTTGATCACATACGCCGCTGCTGCTATCGAACGCGATGATCTGTCGGCTGCGGATCACTACTTTGCGGAAGCCATCACTGCGGCTCTGCCTGTTTCACCGCCGCTGGCTGGTCAGATATATATTAACCGGGCCGAGCTGGCTATCCAAACCGGTGGCGAATTGACGGCGATCACGGCGTGGTTGCAAAAAGCACTTGATCTCATTCCCGCCGATGGTCTTGTTGAAGTACGTGCCCGTGCCGCGATGCAATTGGGCCAGATTTTACAAGAGCGTGCCAATGGTCAACGCAGTTTGCTCCAGGCCGTCGTGCGCTGCTATCAAGAGGCGTTGCGTTTCTTCCAGCGAGAGACCCACCCGCTGGAATTTGCGTTTCTACAGAACAACCTGGCTCTGGCATACCTGGCAATGCCGATGACCGAGGCCGGTGATCGTCTACGCGGTGCGATTGCCGTACAGGCATTGCGGGCAGCGCTGAGTGTGTACGATCCACACCAGCATCCGCAGGAATGGATGAGTGTGCGCATGAATCTGGCGAATGCCCTGCAATATGTGCATTCAGCGCACCCTGCCGATCATCTTCTGGAAGCGGTTTCCATCTACGAAGACCTGTTATCACGACGTGACCCGGTAGCCGATCCGGCGGGCTATGCCCGGTTGCTGGCAAACCTGGGGAATGCACTCGCTCACCTTGGTATCTTCGCCGAAGCCCGCGCACGTCTGATGCAGGCTGCCACTCTTTTTGCGCAGATTGGTGATGAGGGAGCCGTGGCAACGATTCACGAACTGCTGGCAAACATCGATCACCATGAAGCAGTGGTGAACAACGCGAGAGATTGAGTTCACGGCTTGGATTGCGTGCGGCACATTCGCGAGTGAATTAGCGTGGGTTATCGAATGCTATGAACATATCTGCCCTGAGTGGTAGCAGAGACAGAGAAACCGTTTGCCAGACCTATGGAACTATACCAACGTCAACAATTTGATCTGCTTATAATGATGGCCGTTGATCGCTTTGTTGAGCGCATCGTCCAACGTTGTGCTGGCGCCGAGACTGCTCTGGCCCGCCTGCGTAGCGATCCGCAAGGTGAAGGGGTCTGGCTTGATCAATTTGTCGCCGCAATGTTTCAGGATTTTCTGCTCGATAATCATGCCGGTGCCTGTTTTGTTTTGCAAGCGGTTGCAGGGCGAACCCTCCCTGCGTTACCTGCCGGCAAAATCGAGGATACGCTACAGATCATGGCACGCCGTGCATTTGCCGACATACTTGTGATGCGCAGTGAAGAAGTGCTGGAGCGTATGATCAGTTACGGTGAATGAGAGAACGAGATAGCTATGACCCAATCGCACACTGTCGCCGATGAACTCGAATCAGTAGCTGCCCGTGTTGATGCAGCGGTAGCCGCCGTAGCCAAACTGAAACCGTCGGCCCAGGCCGTTGCACTTGAGTTGAAACAGGCTATTGAGGCATTTCATAAGCTGGCACTCACTACGATGGTGCGCCATCTGAAGCAAGACCCGCGCGGCAAAGAGTTGTTGCTGGAATTGGTTGCCGATCCGGCGGTGTATGCGCTGCTGATAATGCATGGGATCATGCGCGCCGATCCGCTCACTCGTGCTCGACGTGTGCTCGACAATGCCCGGCCTTATATGCAGTCACACGGTGGTGATGCCGAGTTAGTTGATGTCCGGGACGGTATTGCTTATCTGCGTCTGCATGGATCGTGCAACGGCTGCTCGCTATCGGCGTTTACGTTGCGTAAACACGTTGAAGAGGTGTTGCTACGCGAAGTACCAGAGATCATCCGGCTTGAGGTACTCTCCGATCAACCGGTGCCAGCGATATTACGATCAGATGCGCAGACGCCACCAGATGAGAGCAGAGGCTGGGTGCGTGGCCCGGCAGTGTCGGCTGTGCCGTCTGGGCAGATGATCAGTATTCCGACCGAGCGCGGTAGTGTTCTCATTGTCAATGTTGCCAATCGTCTGAGTGCTTTCCGCAATGCATGCGCCCATCAGGGTCGTCCGCTGGATGGTGGAATGCTCGATCCAGAACATGGCACACTCACCTGTCCGTGGCATGGCTTCTGTTTTGATGTCGCGAGCGGTGAATGCCTGACGGCGCCCCAGGCCCAGCTTGAACCATTTCCGTTGCGTGTCGTGGATGGCTTTATTTGGGTGCGACCACAATGAGCACGTTCCACCCTGTACGCTGGCTTGGTGCGCCAGCACCCGGTGGGCTGGCCCTACCGGCGGCGACGGCTACCCCAACCAATCTCTACGCACCACGCGGTGTGTATCTCGATCACGAACGATTGATCGTGGTAGATACCGGTAATCATCGCGTGTTAATCTGGCATGGTCTACCGGCAACCGATCATCAACCCGCCGATCTGGTACTCGGCCAGCCTGACTTCTATCACGAAGGACCACGGGCAGCCGGTCGTGGCCCAACCAATGGATTTCACGTACCTACCGGCGTAACGGTAGCCGCAGATCGACTATACCTTGCTGATGCCTGGCATCATCGTGTATTATGTTGGCATCGGATACCAGAACGGTCTGACACGCCGCCAGATAGTGTGATCGGTCAGGATTCGCTGTGTGACATCGAGCCAAACCGTGGCGGTGCGGTTGGCCCGACAACGCTCTACTGGCCGTATGGAGTAGCCTGGATCGCGGGGTGGTTTTACATTGCTGATACCGGTAATCGACGGGTCCTGGGATGGCAGGGTCTCCCGGAAGCTCATCAGCCGCCCGATCTGATCCTCGGCCAGGAAGATGGGTTTCAGAATGCTGAGAATCGTGGTGGCCACCTAACTGCTTGCAGCTTTCGCTGGCCGCACGCGATCGCTGGCGATGGCAAAACACTTTATGTCGCCGATGCCGGTAATCATCGTGTGCTGGGCTGGACACCGCCGCCAACCGATGACCGTCCTGCCGATCTGGTCTTGGGGCAGGCTGATATGCAGAGCGCCTTTGAACAACCGCACGTGCCACAGGGTGCGCAGCGCCTGCGTTTCCCTTATGCGGTGACCTGCTCAGCCGACCGATTGCTGGTTGCCGATACCGCAAACAATCGCATCTTGATTTGGCAACCGCTGCCACGGGTTGGTCTGGGTTTGTCGGCTAATGCCGTCTACGGTCAGCCTGATTTTGCCGCGAGCGGTGAAAATCGCTGGCAGGCTGTTGCGCCAGACTCACTCTGCTGGCCTTACGGTTTGTATGCGTTCGCGCAGTGGCTGGCCATTGCCGATTCGGGCAATAATCGTGTGATCGTTGCCCAGTATCGGCCATGATAGCCCGTATCTCACAGCCGAAGCGAAAGTTTTATCCGTCATCTGAAAGGAAAGATTGTATGTGTCTTGGCATACCCGGTCGCATTATTGAAATCTACGACAACGGCCTCACCCGCATGGGCAAGGTTGATTTCAACGGGATCGTCAAAGAGGTCTGTCTCGCTTACCTGCCCGAATTGCAGGTTGGCGATTACACCATTGTTCATGTCGGATTTGCCATCACCCGGCTTGATGAAGAGTCGGCTCGTGAGACGCTTGCCCTCTTCCAATCGCTCGGTGTGCTTGAAGAGGAACTCCAGCCCAACACGGAGGATCGCCATGAAATATCTTGATGAGTTTCGCGATCCCGAACTGGCCCGACGGATGTTCGACCAGATTCGCCGGATCACAACCCGATCCTGGGCGATTATGGAGGTTTGTGGCGGTCAAACCCACTCGATTATTCGCAATGGTATCGATCAACTCCTTCCGCCAGAGATCGAACTTATTCACGGTCCCGGCTGTCCGGTCTGTGTGACGCCACTGGAAATTATCGATAAGGCCTTAGCTATTGCGGCTCGACCTGAAGTCATCTTTTGTTCATTTGGCGATATGTTACGGGTTCCTGGTAGCCGCAAAGACCTCTTTCGCGTGAAGAGCGAAGGTGGTGATGTGCGCGTTGTCTATTCACCACTCGATGCAGTCAAACTTGCTCAGCAGCATCCCGACCGTGAAGTAGTTTTCTTTGCCATCGGCTTCGAGACCACTGCACCGGCCAACGCAATGGCAGTCTATCAGGCAGCCCGCCTCGGTCTCAAGAATTTCTCGATGCTGGTTTCGCACGTTCTGGTTCCTCCGGCCATTAGGGCTATCATGGAATCGCCCTCCAATCGTGTACAGGGTTTTCTAGCTGCCGGTCATGTGTGTAGTGTGATGGGTACTGCCGAGTACCAGCCGTTGGTTGAGAAATACCGCGTCCCGATTGTTGTTACCGGCTTCGAGCCACTCGACGTACTAGAGGGTATCCGACGAGTAATTCTGCAACTTGAACAGGGTAGAGCTGAACTTGAGAATGCGTATGAGCGAGCTGTGCGGCCTGAAGGAAACGTCGCTGCCAAACAGATGTTGGCCGATGTCTTTACCGTTACCGACCGCGCATGGCGCGGCATTGGTGTTATCCCGCGCAGTGGCTGGCGGTTGAGCGACCGTTACGCCGCATTTGATGCCGAGCGGCGGTTTGATGTAAGCAATATTCAGACCACCGAGTCGGTATTGTGTCGAAGCGGTGAGGTGTTGCAGGGACGCTTGAAACCGAATCAATGCCCAGCATTTGGGAAGGAATGCACGCCACGAACCCCGCTGGGGGCAACAATGGTTTCAAGCGAGGGCGCCTGTGCGGCTTACTATCAATACGGTCGCTTTATTCCGACTGCAAGCGTTGGGGTAAGCGGGTAAAATATTGGCGTGGCATCCGCGTGCTATCTGAGGTACATGGGATGCTGGCTCACGACAGGCGAAGAGTACTCTGTACGTTGGGGCACTTGTACCACTGCAAGTGCGTCTGAAAGATGCGCCTCTCGCCGGCGAGTGCAGCTCTTTGGCTCCACCTAATGACGTGATAGTAAGCGGGATGTCATCGGTATAGATCGCTATCCTGTAATATTAATACAAACGCTGGATACCACTATGAATGAACCGCTTGACTTTAGCAATTGGACCTGTCCGACGCCACTGCGTGACTACCCCACCGTTGTGATGGGGCACGGCGCTGGTGGTAAGCTGTCGTCCGAACTGATCAATTATCTCTTTCTGCCAGCTTTTGGCACGCCGCGCAGCCCACTAACCGATGCCGCTGTGACCGAAGTCGGCAACAGCCGAATCGCTATCTCGACTGACAGTTTCGTTGTTCGTCCGTTGTTCTTTCCAGGTGGGAATATTGGTGAACTGGCCGTGAACGGAACGATCAACGACATTGCGATGATGGGAGCACAGCCGATAGCCTTGACTGCCAGCTTTATTCTCGAAGAGGGGATGCCGCTCGACCAACTCGGTATTATTGCTGAGAGCATGGGACGCGCTGCCCGGCAAGCCGGTGTTCACCTGATTGCTGGTGATACGAAAGTGGTAGATCGTGGTCATGGAGATGGTGTCTACATTACTACCACCGGCTTTGGTTTAATCCCAACCGGTATCAACATTGGCCCCGATCAAGCCCGTCCTGGCGATGCCATTATCGTCAGTGGACCAATCGGGTTACACGGTGTAGCGACTCTGAGCGTGCGCGAAGGTATTGAATTTGGCGCACCGGTTGTTTCAGATACTGCTGCCCTCCACGAACTGGTTAGCGTTATGCTTGCCAGCGGCGCACGTATTCATGCGATGCGCGATCCAACACGTGGCGGAGTAGCCGCAGCTCTTAATGAGATTGCCCACGCTGCTGGTATTGGCGTTGAGATTGTTGAACGCGATATTCCGGTACCTCCTGCTGTACAGGCAGCCTGTGAATTGCTCGGTATGGATCCGCTGCACATCGCCAATGAAGGGAAATTGATTGTATTTGTAGAGCGAGCTGATGCTGAGCTGTTACTGACTACAATGCGTCATCATCCGCTAGGCCGTGAGGCATCGTTGATTGGTTACGCAACTGCCGACCATCCCGGAGTTGTTGTTGCTCGTACCGGTATTGGTGGTACTCGTGTCGTTGATACGTTGATCGGAGAACAGCTCCCGCGTATCTGCTAGAGCATCTTCGCAAACCAATGCTCTGCCCCGCGTCACGTGGTGATATTCCTTATCTTCCCTCAGCCTCCTCCTCTCCCTCACGTGGAGAGAAAGGAGAGCTGAGGCTAGATAAAATACCTTGCTTCTACCGGTGTACTGAGGGTAACGAAAACCAGGCTTCAGCGTAGCTGTCCTCCTGCCGCTTGATCGAGCATCCAGATAACTTGCCCCTGGGTTGGTCTGACCAGACGGGTAGGTTGTGCGAGCGGATCACCTGTTTCGGCCAGTGCTGCTGCCACCGCTGCCGCCTTATCGGCGCCGCTCACCACAAACAGCATCAATCGCGCTGTACTGAGGGCTGCCGGTGTCAAGCTCAGACGTAACGAGGGTGGCTTCGGTGCATCGGGTACGACAACTGTCAACGTATTAGCCGTGATGCGCGTCAGCGATGGATGATGCGGAAAGAGTGATGCGGTATGACCGTCTGGACCCATCCCCAACAACGCGACATCGATCTGACCGTCGTGCGCATCCAGTAATGCCCGTACCTGTTGTTGGTAGATCATTGCCGCCTGCTCGGGGTCGCGATAGTAGGTTGGTATTGGGAAGATGTGATCTGACTGTACCGGAACATGATCGAGGAACGTTTGACGGGTAGCGCGATAGTTGTTCTCGACATCATCGAATGGTACATACCGCTCATCGGCAAATACGATGCTCACGACCTGCCAGTCAATCTGTTCACGGAACGGCTGCCCGGCAAGCAACGGATAGAGACGTGTTGCCAGACTACCACCGGAAAGGGCAATCAATGCCCGCCCACGCTCATCGATTGCAGTACGGATGTGCCTGGCTGTTACAGCAGCGGCTGCCCGATAGAGATCATCGGTATGCTCGTATACCTGAATTGATGGTTGGTTCATAGCTGTTCCTCTCTTCCTACCTGGCATCCCCCGCTGGTGAGAGGAAGTGGCGATGTTACTTCTCCCTTGCCGCGTCATCACCAAGAATCACTACGATCTCAGCTTCACTACTGATCCCCACCGGACGACCGACGATTAATTCGGCATTGAGGAATTGGGCTAATCGACGGGCAGTGAAGGGTGTGTTCCCAACCTGATAGACAACCGTGTGCGGATAATTGCCTGGTGGTGCATCGGCGGGTGCAAGAACCGTAAAACCGTTTGTTTCGAGCTGCGCGCTGGTACGACGGGCCAGACCCACCACACCGGTGCCATTGAACACCTGTACATGGGCCTGTTCGTTCGCTTCACTCGGTGGAGTCAGCCAACGGTTAACTATGGCCGCAACATCGCCATCGTTCCAGATCAGGTTGGTACCGTTTGTCTGTACCGCCACACTCCTCGGTTCGATCCGGTAACGGCCAATCAGTGCCGGATCAAGACTCCCCGCCAGTCGTGCCATTGCCAGCAACGAATCGAACCGATCAAACGGCAACGTTGTCAGGATAGCCGGAGTCTCACCGGTTCTGGCGATGGCATCACGCAGGCGTGGCAAAAGCAGGATGCGCTCTACCCAGTTACGTTGCTGAATCTCATGCACGATAGCCTGTACGACTTGTTGCTGCCGTTCGGTGCGCCCAAAATCGTTGTCGGCGTGACGAGTACGGGCATAGATCAACGCCCGTTCGCCATCCATACGCTGCGGGCCAGGTTCAAACTCTACCCGCATCACCCCATAATCGGCAGTCGGGTAGTTTTCATCTACAATACGTCGTGGCACATCGATAGTGATGCCACCAAGCGCATCTATCAGCGCTGCGAAGCCATCAAAATCGATCTGTACCACATAATCGACCCGCATGCCGCGCTGTTCAAGGTTGAGAAAGCGGCTAACTACATCAGCAGCGTAAGCCATGCCTGCCTGTTCTGGACTAACCCCGGACCCATAGAGTTCAGCAGCGTGACGATACCCGTAAGCATAAGCGGCGTTGATTTTGCTCGCCCCAAGTGCAGGTATATCGACTTGCGTGTCGCGTGGAATTGACAGTAAGTTGATCCAGCCTTCCATACCGTCAAACCGCACGAGTAGCAGTGTATCACTGCGTATCCCTTCTTCCGGGCGATCACGGCGTATATCAACGCCTACCACCAGAATGTTGGCGCCCAGCCAGGGCGAGGCAAACGTTGCTCCACGTGGATCACTGACGACAATCTGCTGCGCCAGTTGCCGTACCTGCCAGTAGCTCAGACCAATCACCAGGATGATCAAGCCAACCAATCCTAACAATATCCAGCCGATTGGCCAGCGTCGTCGTTTAGGATTGGCGTGATGGGGCGACGAACGATTCAGGTGGCGCATCACTCGCGTCTCGCCAGTATAAGGAACACCACCAGAGGGTGAGGATATATTTCGCTGTGGTGTAGAGTTTGACATTCGGTTGCTCCTGCAACAACATTGATCGCTGAACCCATTGAATTGTATCATCACGATCATCAGAGGGGAGTATAATGCCTGTGCAACAATTGTCAATACACCTACCTGCTTTGAATAATCAAGGAGCATATCATGGAAGTAGGTCTGATCGGTCTTGGACGTATGGGTGCCAACATGGCGATTCGTTTGCGACGAGGCGGGCACCGGGTGATTGTGTACAACCGCACTGTTGAAAAAGCACGAGCGTTGGCAGCCGAGCACGACATGATTGCCGCTGAAGAGCTGGCCGATCTGGTAGCAATGCTCACTCCACCACGAGTAGTCTGGTTGATGTTGCCAGCCGGTGCGGCTACCGACGAGCATCTGGCCGCTTTGACTCCACTCCTTTCGGTAGGCGACATTGTGATCGATGGCGCCAACAACAACTACAAGGCCAGTATTGCCCACGCTGAACAGTTAACAGCCCAGGGCCTGCGTTTTCTCGATGTCGGCGTGAGCGGAGGCATTTGGGGCTTGCAGGTAGGTTATTGTCTGATGGTCGGTGGTGATGAGGCTACATTCCGTCATGTTGAGCCGCTCTTGCAAACACTTGCGCCACCGGAAGGCTATTTGCTGTGTGGACCTCACGGTGCCGGTCATTTCGTAAAGATGATCCACAACGGGATCGAATATGGGATGATGCAGGCCTACGCCGAAGGCTTCGAGATCCTCCGCCAATCGCGATACGATTTCGATCTGGCGAAAATTAGTCATCTCTGGAATCAAGGGAGTGTTGTACGCTCATGGTTGTTAGAACTGGCCGAACGAGCATTTTCCGCCGATGCTGATTTGTCGAGTATCCGTGGCTACGTTGAAGATAGTGGTGAAGGTCGCTGGACAGTGCAAGAGAGCATTGATCTCAATGTGCCGGCGCCGGTTATTACACTGTCGTTACAGATGCGTTTTCGTTCACGCCAGGAAGATAGTTTCAGTATGAAAGTTCTGGCGGCCCTACGCCAACAATTTGGTGGCCACGCAGTAAAAAAAGTGGAGTGAGTTGACGTGACAATGGCTTTCCTGGACAATCCACTACGCACCGGGTTACGTATGGGCCGTACCCCTGAACCATGCACAATGGTCATCTTCGGCGCCAGCGGTGATTTGACCAGACGCAAGTTGGTACCTGCGCTGTACAATCTGGCCCGTGAACGTCGTTTACCGGCTGGCTTTTCGGTGGTCGGCTTCGCCCGTCGTGATTGGACCGATGACTCTTTTCGCGATCTCCTTCGCGAAGCCGTCGATGCGAACTCTCGCTCAGGGCCGGTTGATCCGGAATTGTGGGCCAGTTTTGCCCAGGGCATTTATTACCATTGGGGCAATTTTGACGATGCTGATGCGTATCGTCGTCTAGTCGAACGACTGGCGGCGATTGATAGAGAGTGTGGTACCGGTGGTAACCGCGTCTTTTATCTGGCAACCCCACCGGAAGCCTACCCAACCATTATTGCCCAATTGGGCGCCCACGGTTTGGCTCGCTCGTCTGGCTGGACGCGCATCATTATTGAAAAGCCATTTGGTCACGATTTGACCAGTGCCCAGGCCCTCAACGCCGAAGTTCTGTCAGTTTTCAATGAAGATCAGGTCTACCGGATCGACCATTATCTCGGCAAAGAGACGGTACAGAATATCTTGATCTTCCGCTTTGCCAACGCCATCTTTGAACCAATCTGGCATCGGAGTCATATCGATCATGTGCAAATTACTGTTGCCGAAACCATAGGTGTTGAAGATCGCGGTGGCTACTACGACACCTCTGGCGCCCTGCGTGATATGATCCAGAATCACCTGATGCAATTGCTGTGTCTGGTGGCAATGGAACCACCATCGGTATACGACGCTGATGCGGTGCGTGATGAAAAGGTGAAGGTCTTACGCGCCATACGTCCAATTGCGCTGCATGATACTGTACGTGGTCAATACGGGCCGGGCAGTGCCAATGGCCGACCGGTGCGCGGTTATCGCGAAGAAAAGGGTGTGTCACCGACGTCGCAGACCGAAACCTATGTGGCGTTGAAACTCTTCATCGACAACTGGCGTTGGGCTGGGGTACCGTTCTACTTACGCAGCGGGAAGCGCTTACCACGGCGGGTTAGCGAAATTGCCATCCAATTTAAGGCTGCCCCGACGATGATTTTCGCCGATACACCACTGAACGACCTTGAGCCGAACGTTCTGGCAATGAAGATACAACCCGATGAAGGGATTTCGCTCAAGTTTAGCTCGAAAGTACCCGGTCAACCGCAGATTCGCCCTGTCACAATGGATTTTCGGTATGGAGCATCGTTTGGGGTCACTTCACCGGAAGCATACGAACGTCTCTTGCTCGATTGCATGCTCGGTGATGGCACCCTCTTTACTCGTCGTGATGAGGTTGAAGCTAGTTGGACATTGTTGACGCCAATCTTGCGGGCATGGGCCGAAGGTCCACCACTGCCGTTTCCAAACTATGAAGCCGGAAGTTGGGGGCCTGTAGAGGCTGATGAGTTTATCGCTCGTGATGGTCGATCCTGGCGGCGATTATGAAATGGTGGAGTAGATATGAGCCAGACGGCAATCGATATTGATGCCATCGAGCGCGAATTACGTCAGATGTGGCAAGAACAGGCCATCCATCCCAACGCTGGTGGTCAGGCAGTTATCCGAGCTTTGACCCTGAACCTGATAGCACGGGCGCCAGACGATGCCTGGGCAGAACAGATTCTCTCAGTTGCCCCAGGGTTGACTGCACAGCATCCCAATCGCACGGTGATAGTGATCGACCGTCCTGGTACAACTGTCGAAGTGCAAGCGCAGGTGCAAGCGCTCTGTACGCTTACCAATGCTGGCCGTACCCAGGTGTGTGGTGAACAAATTACGATCAGTGCGCGAGGGACGCCAGCCGGGCAACTGGCCGGACTGGTATTGCCGTTGTTGGTTCCTGATCTGCCGGTTGTCCTATGGGCGCCCGGTCCTCAACCGTTCGCCCAACCATTGGTACAACGCCTGTATCGGTTGTGTGATCGAGTCATTGTCGATTCAACGACGTTTACCGAACCACTGACAGAACTGGCTGAGCTGGCAACCTTTGAGCAAAAGGCAAAGGGTGCGCCAGCAGTGAGCGATCTGGGGTGGACTCGTCTGACCCCCTGGCGTGAGTTGGTGGCCCAGTTCTTCGACAGCCGTACCTTTTTACCGCACTTGCATCGGATCGATGAGATTGTGATCGAATATGCTGCCGGTACAGTAGTGAATCCGGTTGCTGCTCTCCTCTTTGTCGGCTGGCTGGCCAGTTGTCTGAAATGGGCACCGCTGGAAGAGGCCGTTGGTATCGAAGGTGAGACAATTCGGTTGTACCTGCGTCGGCCTGCGGTCGGCGTTGGGCCGGCAGCTATTCGGCTGGTGAGTGTGGAAATACGACCATCGTTATCTCCGGCCAGAGCAGGTCTGGCGAGCGTTGTGCTACGGGCCATCGATAATCAGCGGGCTGAGTTTGTGGTTGCGCAGACCGACGATGCAGGGCATGCCCGCACACGGGCAACTGTTGCCGATACTCCCCCGATTGAACGAATGGTAAAAGTTGATCCTGTGACGCTAACCGATCTCCTGAGTAGCGAGTTACGGCTCCTGAGCCGTGATCGAACCTTCGCGGCAGCGCTGAACTTGGCCGGTAGCCTGGCCCGGCGTTTAACAAGTTATCACAATGATCCACTATAATGTCGGTCTACGGTCAGTACGGCGTATTGTCTAAAGGTTGAATCAATGTTTCCCTTCACTGAACTTCTACTTAGCCCGATAGGTGTTGGTCTGCTGATCTTGATGCTGCTGTTGGAATGGCTGACGCTGGTGCAGATCAAGTGGCAACCGCTGTTCAGAGCCTTGGGGGATGCAGCGATTGCCAGTACAGTTTCATCGGTCGTCATTGGATTGCTCAGTCAGTTAATACTGTCCCTAGAGAACCCCCTGGTCGTGATCGTGGCAGCGTTTGCGCTAGCTGTACTGGTTGAGGGGTTCGTGTTTATGCTGATTCGCAAACGGAAAGCCTCGGCTTGCTATTTGGCGGCACTCCTGGCCAATACGGTGTCGTTTATCTTCTTCTTGATCTTTTATCTGTCTTTCTTCGCGATGTAATTTGGCGAAACTGTCGGGAAGGTACAGGGTATGATCAGGGGCGGGTACACAACCCGCCCCTTCGGCACTGATGGCTGCCATCCGAAGTCATCGCTTTTTACCGCGTGGCACTGCCGACGGTTGCCGGCCACGTGGTGGTGTGGTAGTGGATGGGAGTTGCCCACTCTCGATGGCAGCCCGAATCCTGGTTGCTTCTTCGGCGACTGTTGAGCGAGTAGACTGGGCTGCTGGTGCCGGTCTGCCTGCTGGTTCTGCGTTCATCAGAGTCGCCAGCTCGTGCTCACGTCCGAGATGGCAATGTTTGAACTTCTTGCCACTACCGCATGGACACGGATCATTACGACCAATCTGAGGTGTCGTCCGTCGCTGTGGCTTACGCGATGTGTCGGTGCTACCATTATCGCTTGTGCGGGCAGTTGCCAGGCGGCGTGCCTGCTCTTCGGCAATCTGGCGCAGATACGCCTCGTATTGGAATGTGGCCGGAATGATATTATAAACAATATCGCGGGCAATATTTTGCTTTAGCTCCTCAAACATACGGAACGATTCACGCTTGAATTCAACCAGCGGATCACGTTGCGCGTATGCTTGCAGCAAAATATTTTGCCGCAGCTCATCCATTGCTGTCAGATAATCAATCCACTGTCGATCAATCGCGCCAAGCATGACCCGTCGTTCAATAGTACGCATCACGTCGGGGGTAACTGCCTTCTCGCGCTCGGCATACGTTGTCTCAAGATGATCAAGCAGGTACTGCTCGATCTCCTCTTTCGTTTTTCCTTTTAGCGTTTCAGCCGTGACCGAGGGTGGTAATGTTGGATTAATACGTCGGTAATCACGTAGCAGATTGGTCAGGTCTTCGTCGTCAAAGCCTTCTACCAGGTGTTCATCGATGCGCTGTTGGATCTCTTCAGCGATCAGATCAAGCACACGCTCACGCATGTCCACTTCATCGAGAATCGCCCTGCGGTCAGCGTAGATGATCTGCCGCTGCTTATTCATCACATCGTCGAATTCGACGGTGTGCTTGCGCACATCGAAGTTATACCCTTCAACGCGGGTTTGTGCGCTCTCGATGGTGCGGTCGAGCAGACCAGCTTGCAGGGGAATGTCGGAGTCGACGAAGCGTTCCATCAAACGCTTAATCCGATCCACTGGTCCGAAACGACGTAGCAGTTCGTCTTCGAGCGAGAGGAAGAAGCGTGACGAACCGGGATCACCTTGCCGACCAGCACGACCGCGCAACTGGTTATCGATCCGGCGGGCTTCGTGTCGTTCGGTGCCGATGACGTGCAGACCACCGAGCCGACGCACCTCTTCACCTTCCGCTTCAGTCTGAGCGCGGGCTTTCTCCCAGGCTGCCCGCTTCTGTTCCGGCGTAGCAGTTTCAAGGGTAAGACCTTCTTTGCGCAGAAACTCTTCAAGCAGGCCATCAGGATTCCCACCGAGCAAGATGTCTGTACCACGCCCGGCCATATTGGTCGCGACGGTGACGGCACCCTTTCGGCCAGCCTGGGCTATGATGGCAGCTTCGCGTTCATGGTGCTTGGCATTGAGCACGTTATGCGGGATGCCGGCCTGTTTCAACATCGCACTGAGGCGCTCGGATGTCTCAACTGACGTGGTACCGATGAGAACCGGACGCCCAAGCTCGTGCATTTCTTGCACTTCACGCAACACCGCTTTGAACTTCGCTTCTTCGGTTGCGTAAATCTGATCGGGCAGGTCTTCGCGAATCATTGGCTTGTGAGTCGGGATGACCACAACCTCAAGATTGTAAATCTTGGCAAACTCCTCGCGCTCAGTATAAGCGGTACCGGTCATACCGGCCAGCTTTTTGTACATACGAAAATAGTTTTGGAAGGTAATGGTGGCCAGCGTGACATTTTCGTTCTTAATAGGCACCCCTTCTTTGGCCTCGATTGCCTGATGGAGGCCATCACTCCAGCGTCGTCCTGGCATTGCCCGCCCGGTGAATTCGTCAATGATCACCACTTCACCGTTTGGGGTAACCATGTAATCGCGATCACGCTGGTAGATAAATTGCGCTTTGAGCGCATTCTCAATATAGTGCATCTTTTCGTAGTGTTCAGGGTCGAACAGACTTTCACCTGCTGGAATACGGAGTAGCCGTTCGAGCTTCTCGATCCCCTTTTCACTCAGGTAGATGCTCTTCGTCCGTTCGTCAATGAAAAAGTCGCCGTCCGGCTCCAAACCCTCTTCTTTCACCTGTTTAGCCGATACCGAAGAACGACGCAACTGGCGCACGAGTTGGGCCATCTGGCGGTACAGATCCGAAGATTTCTGGGCCGGGCCAGAGATAATCAACGGTGTACGTGCTTCGTCGATCAAGATGTTATCTACTTCATCGACAATGGCGTAATGCAATTCGCGCTGCACGAGCTGCGACTTCTCGTAGGCCATATTGTCGCGCAGGTAGTCGAAGCCGAACTCGTTGTTGGTACCGTAGGTGATGTCAGCCAGGTAGGCTTCGCGGCGCGTACATGGCCGCCAGTGAACGAGACGCTGATCTTCAGGATTGGCATTGGGGTCGATATAATCAGGATCGAACAGCGCACTCTGATCATGGGCGATAAACCCCACCGAGAGACCAAGAAAGTGGTAAATTGGCCCCATCCAGCCTGCGCCAACTTTAGCCAGGTAATCGTTTACTGTCACCAGATGGGCCCCTTTCCCTTCCAGCGCATTGAGGTACAGTGGAAGGGTGGCAACCAGTGTTTTACCTTCACCGGTCTTCATCTCGGCGATCTTGCCCTGATGCAAGACAATTCCACCGATCAATTGCACATCATAGTGGCGTAGCCCAATCGTGCGTGCGGCTGCCTCGCGCACGGTTGCAAACGCTTCAGGCAAAATATCATCAAGCGTCTCACCATCGGCCAGACGTTTGCGAAACTCATCAGTCTTGGCGCGCAATTCAGCATCGCTGAGTGCCGCAAATGCTGGCGCGAGCCGATTGATCTCATCAATAATTGGTTGCAACCGGCGCAGCTCCTTTTCGTTGCTGTCGCCGAGCAGACGCCGGAGAAAATTCAGCATATCAACACCTCACGACAGGCAGTAAGGCTGCCTGGTACGAAACACGACAAGCGCTTGCCCGCAAGGGCCAGCGATAGATATTCACTTCATTATAGCATTGCTGCCGATTTCGGTGATGACCTGTTCAAATACCTCGACCACTCGTGGATCGAAATGGCGCCCGGCTTGTTCGCGAATGTAAGCAAGTGCCCGTTCCTGTGACCAGGCTGCCCGATAGGGACGATCACTCGTTAAGGCATCGTAGACATCGACCACTGCAAAGATACGGGCAGCGAGTGGAATTTCTTCACCGCGTATCCCACGTGGATAACCAGTACCATCCCATTTTTCGTGATGGCACCATGGAATGTCGAGAGCAGGAGCGAGGAACGTAATCGGTCGTAAAAATTCGACCGCCAGCGTGGGATGAGTCCGCATAATCGCCCATTCTTGCTCATCGAGCGGGCCAGGTTTAAGCAGGATCGCATCGGGAATCCCCATTTTGCCAATGTCGTGCAAGAGCGCACCGCGACGGATATGCACTAGTTCTTCTTCGCTAAAGCCCATACGGGCTGCGATGCGTATCGTCAACTCGGTTACGCGCCGCGAATGTCCTTCTGTCTCACGGTCACGCAGGTCAAGCGCACGCGACCAGCCTTCAATTGTCTCGTCGTAAGCCGCACGCAACTCGGCGTTAGCCGCACGAAGCTGCTCGAACAGATCGGTACGATGCAGGGCATTTGCCGCTAGTTCGGCAATGTCGCTGAGCAGTTTCATTTCAAATTCGCTTAGGGGGGTTGCGCGTGTAAAAAGCAGTGCACCGATCTGGCGGTTGGCAGCATTCAGGGGAACACCAAGTACAACTTTCGTCGATGTTCCAAAAATATCGGTAAGTTCTATTGGCGCATCGGTTCGACTGAGCCGTTCGGTCACCACTGCGAGCAGGGCAGGTTGTTGTTCGAGACTGGCCAGACAGTCGAGCGCCAGATCGATCTGGAGTATTGATTCGGTTGAACGGAGCAGCGCAATACTCTCGGCCTGCATGACCTCGCGCACTTGTCCAAGCAAAATTGGCGTGAGTTCTGACCATAATTGAGCCGGACGTAATGAGGCGCCAATAGTAGCGATGATTGCCCGCCGTTGTTCACGGGCAACTTGATCGGAAATATCTTGTTTAATAGCAATGAAACGATAAATCTGCCCATGCTCATCGGCAACGGGCGTAATGGTCATCTCTTCGTGGTAGAGGCTGCCATCTTTCCGCCGATTGATGATCCGCCCTCGCCACGGTTTACCCGACAAAATCTGCTCCCAGAGTTCAGTGTAGAATGCTCGATCGTGCTTGCCAGAGCGCAGAATCCGCGTCGAGCGGCCAATCACTTCGCTGACCTCATAGCCGGTAAGTGTCGTGAATGCTGGATTGGCCCACTCGATAATACCATTCCGATCGGTGATGACGATCGTGTTGGCTGCATCGTTGAGGGCTTGCGCCTGCAACTGGAGACGGCGGTGTTGCTGATAGAGTTGAGTACGGTAGTGCGCATTTTCTATGGCAATTGCCAGTTGTCCGAGGAACCCTTCACGTTTGATGATATAATCGGCTACCCCCAGCCGCAGCGCTTGAAGTGGAAACTCTTCATTGCCGGGCTGAGCCATCACAATGATCGGCTGACTGAGTTGGCGAAACTGGAGTAGTTCCTTGACCAGATCGAGCATTGCTAGCGTAGGTTGGGTGCAATTAATCAGCACAACATCACCAACCTGGTGACCGCGATCAAGTTCGTGGCGAAGCGCGTTCCAGCCACGGATATGCTTACAGTGGATATGGGGTGCCGTGCGTTGCAGGTATTGAATAGTTGTTTCAGTATCGGTCGGTGAAAATTCAATTACCGTTACCTGAATAGCCATACTCCGTCGCGCCTGTTGCGAATGGAAACGTAGGCATGCCTGTTCAATAATTGCACCAATGCGGTCAAGATAATCATCACGCTTGATTACATAATCATCGGCGCCAGCCTTAAGGGCACTAATAACCATATGATCGCCACCGCCGCCGGTCAAAATGACGACGGCAAGCGGTAAGTTTTGCGACCGGATCAGAGCTAGTAGATCAAGTCCATCGCCGTCACGCAAGTGCAGGTCGAGTACGACCCCTTCGTATGGAACATCGGCAGGTGATAATCCCTGCACATGTTCGTATGCTGCGTGATATGAAGAGATATGATTGATAGTCGCTGCGGGATTAAACTGTTGCATTGTACGCCGAAAGAGATCGGCGTCGAATGGATTGTCTTCAATCAGTAGGAGGCGAAGAGGATGCGTTGGCATTTGGTATCTCCAGATAAAAGGTTGCCCCAACACCGGGACTGCTTTCCGCCCATACTCGCCCACCCATGCGCTCTACCGCTTTGCGTACAATTGCCAGCCCAATACCTGTGCCAGGGTAGGCTTCCTGTGGATGTAAACGCTGAAAAATAGTAAAAATGCGGTCATGATCACGCATGTCAAAGCCGATACCGTTGTCTTTCACCCACAATCGTACCGCGTTATGCTGAATATCACAGCCTATCGTCAGTCGTGGTTGAGGAACATGCACGCTGAACTTGAGCGCGTTGTCGATCAGATTACGTAGTGCAATGGTTAAGCCGGTTGCATCGACATATAGGCGAGAACAGCGCAAGTCGCGCTCGACAACAACACCACGATCGATAATTTGCTCGGTGTATGGGGCAAGAATTTCCTGAAGTATGTTGTCAAGATCGATAACGGTATAGTGAAGTGGTTTACGCTCAATGTGGGTGTATGCCAACAGATCATCGATCAACTGATTCATCTGCTTGATCGCGGCTCGAATGTTCTGTACGCACTGGCGGCCATCTTCATCGAGATGGCTGGCGTGAAAACGGAATAATAGTTGACTGTATCCATCAATCACCCGCAGCGGAGCTTTCAAGTCGTGTGAGACGATAGAGGTGAATGTTTCGAGTTCCTGGTTAAGTTCACTCAACTCTTGATTGGCTGTCTGCAAGGGTGCTATGTGTTCAGCAATACGCCGTTCGAGCGAGGCATTAAGTTCCTGGAGTTCCGCATTTGCGGCGCGGAGTTTGTCGTTGATCATCTGATTATGCGTGAGCGTTCGCCAGCGCTCAATGCCTAGCCAGATTGCCATAATGGCAACGAAAACCCATCCCTTAAGCGTCTGCCAGTTTGTCAGGTCTTCGGCGTTAGTCGCAATCACACGTAACAGGCGATCAGAAACGATGATCCAGCCCCCAGCGATCAGAACATACCAGATAGCTAACCGAATAGCACTGGGGATTGGATCGGCACTACGCCAGAAATACCGGATCGATGCAAGCGACATAGCTTTATCCCGCCATGAGTTGTCATGTGCGAACATCTGGAGGAGTCATCAAACGGGGATGTGCTCTTACCGGAATTACTTTGTTTATCATAGCACACTCCTATAACCAATGCTAGATGATAAGCCAATGCGGTAAGTAGCAATGGTGTCGGTGCCGGTGCTGCAAGGTGTGTCTGGCGCCCTCGCTTTCCCCTGCGTCCTTCCTCTTCTATCAGAGCTGCGCATGGGTGAGGTAGGCTCTCTCCCCTCTTTTTTTCTTGCCACCGCGCAGTAGCGACGGGTTCCACTCTATCATCCCTTCCTTGCGGAAGTGCTACGTCAGTCAATCCCTTTCTATTACCAACTGCTCGACTCAAGTCAGCGGCCCGCGTTTTTGGGAAAACGGTGTGCAGGTCGGGAATTGCTGTGAGAGAAAGGGGCACAGGCAGTACAATACGGAAGAATGGTTCGTTTGGTACGCAGAGTATGATCAAAAACCTGGGCTTTTGATGAGGCTCGACTATAGCATCGTCAGAATGGTGAGAGAAATGTTGGCGGGCAACTGGTATCCTCACCTTCCCCCCAGACCCTTTTCTCTTCCGCACGAGGCGAGGAGGGGGAACCTCACGCAATGGTCGCACAGGTACGGTACGTGCCCAATGAGAAAGCCGGGTTGTTGATCAGGCTCTCAGAGTATCCGATTGCGTAACACTCAATCATAGAGACTCTATCTGGTTCGTCAAATGAGCAAATATGGCATAAGATGTTGGTGTAACGTGTTTATGGTGGCCGAAGAAAGGCGGCCTTCCGGGCCTGTTGTAAAACGGGTTCGGTAAACCAGACAATATGGCAAAAGCAGGAGTGCTTTACGTTGGTACCGATAATGGCCTTTATGTGTTTAGTGATCCGGGTGGCGTAGGACGCTGGCGGTTGTTGCCTGATGTTTCCCTTCCTGGTGAGCAAATCATTGGTCTGGTCGCAGCCGACTCGCTGAGTCTGGTTGCCGCCACGAAGCAGGCCTTTTGGCGGAGTGATGATGGGGGGCGGCAGTGGCGTGAAGCCGATGCTGAAGATCGCTTACTCTTTAATTTCCTGAATAGTAATCAAATTCCTGTCGCCACAGTTCAGGGGATGGGTGTCTGGCGTCAGACTGAACCTCCCCTGGCCGATTGCTCACTGTTAGCCGTGCTCTCTGGGAAGCAAGAGGTGCTTTTAGCCGCGAATGCTGATGGAACACGTCTGCTGCGGAGTGATGATGGTGGAAAAAACTGGCAACAGGTGTCGGTAAGCTGGGATGGTCGGTTGAGTGCATTTGCTCCAAGTAGTTACCATATTGACGTTGTTTGGCTCGGAACCGATACCGGCCAGATCTGGCGTAGCGATGACCGTGGTCGCTCGTGGCAATTGGTGGGGAATGTTCCGCACGCCGTGCGCTGCCTGGCAGCGGCACGAGTGGCGTAAGCACGTACCTAAATAATCGGGATGGTACAGTGCTTTCCCTTCTCGGATAGCACAGAGAAACCAGGAAAAAGAGGCAGGAATGAATGAGAAGCTGACTTCCCAACCCGCTTGCAGTGCGTGCGAAGGCGTGCAGCTTCTCGTTCTGACGGCCCTCTCGATGACGATCCGGTTGGCTCGCTGATGATGTCTGCCACCGAAGTGGTGTGCTGGGAACCAAACTCGTCTTACGTTTCCCCTTCCTCTCCGCCAGGACGAGAGGAAGGGGATTGGGAAGAAGGCGAGGGATTCGCCGCGTTCTGCATCACGCGAACGAGTGGCCCACCCACCCAGGATCGAAGGAGACCCGACGCTGAAATTGCTGAAAAGGTCACGGGTGCTGTCTAATACCCATAAAAGTCGGTGTACCCTTCCCGGTCGAGTCGGGCAATCATTTGCGCAAGGCGAGTCGCGCTGCGAGGTAGTTTCCCAACACAAAGGGTTTGTAATCTGCTGAGGGCGTGACGAAACCGCGGTGTATCATCGCCGCGCAGACGCGGTAAGAAACGTTGCAAGAGCTGAAGATCGAGTGCCTCCAGAGTCGTCATGTCACTTGCTTGCGTTATGAACACGAGTGTCTCGCGCAATGCCCGGTAACCCGCTGGTCGCCCTGCTTCGCGAAAGAGAGTCTGTACCTCGCTCAAAATGTTCCATATCTGCTCATCTTCGATCTGGTACATTACACGCAGTGCCTGTACGTCAACCGAACCTAGCTCAATCAGATTAGCCCGGTCGAGAACTTTATCGCTCAGGGTGAAGGTACTTTCGTCGACGTTAACAGTGCCGATTAGACGCAAATTGATCGGTAACCGCAACGGATTATGCACGATTCCGCCGCCAGCCAGTGGTGTTTCGGTGAGTGGTGTACCCAGATCGATCAATCCCTCGGCCGTCTCCATCGCCGATAGTATCGGTGCCAGATAATATTCTGGTCGCGCCAGATTCATCTCGTCGAGACAGACAATATAGGTCTGATTGGGATCAGCCGCTGCCTTCAACACATGACGCAAAAATGGCGTTGGTTGGTATAGCCCGGTCAGGGTGTTGTAATAACCAAGCAGATCGCGGGCACTGTGCCAGTCAGGTTGAACTGCTACTAGGAGGTAGAACGGGTTGGGCTGACCTTCATCAACTCCTGCTAAGGCGTCGGCGTAGAGGCGGGTCAACCAGGTCTTACCACTGCCACTCGGCCCCGCCAGGATGACCAGTGGCCGCACCTGAACGGCGAGATGAAAAGATTGCAAGATATGGTCGTCAATGACCATACCACGCCGACGAACGATCGTTGCGATCTGAGCGACCGATGGCGCGCCGGTAACGTAGCGTTCTGGCGTTTCGCGTAACGTATGGGAAGACACCAGATCGATTTCGGCCTGCTCCATGAGCGCCTCATTTAGCGGGAGAAGGGTACAAATATCTTCGATCACCTGCTCTGCCGACGGCAGACGATCCCAAGAGTACACAAAACCGGCCCAAAGGTACTGCGCACGACGACTGAGATAGTGGTCGATCCAGCGCATTCCTGGTACCGGCAACCGCCGACCGGCAAAACGGGCCTGACCTTCACGCTCAATCCGATCAATCAACGCTTCCCATACCGGTCGTGCGGTACGCCAGAGGTGAGCTAGTTGTGGGCGGCGTACCCCCCACAGTTGCAGTCCAACCGCAAGAGTGCGTTCAAGGCCACTCACGGTAACCATAACACCAGCGCCACGTGGTGGCCGATCGAAGGCAAACCAGTAGTCTGCAATCGGATCGCGACGACCACTCCCACGGTCAATTGCCCGTCGTGACTTAAAACTCAATTCGTAGAGCGGCCATTGTCGTGGTAAAAGCAGGGCCGCCCGTTCGGCTGCCTGCTGGGCCAGTGCCAGCATCTCTGGATGCAACAGCCGTTGTATGGCATGCCAGCGCTCGCTCACGCCAGGTTGTAGCAATGCCTGGAGTGCAAGAGATGAAAATGGCATCAGGCAATGGGTGGACGTAAATAGAGCTGCGGATCAAGCCCTGGCTCGTCTGGGTCGGCAGGGAAGGCGGTGTAGAGCCGCGGTAGCATCTCGTGCAGCTCATCGGCTATCGCAGTTGTCGCTTCTTCAACCAGATCGAGTTCTAAGCGAAGGATTGGGAATTGGCGCGTGACGGTTAATTGGGTTAGCATCGGCTCCTGATCAACACCGTAACGCATCACAGCGTTGATAGCGAGGTTGTTGTCAATGTCGAATTGATCGGCAAACAGATCAATGACCTTTTCGGTCTGAAATGACAGTTCGGCTGCCGCTTGCTCGGCCTGACTTAATGGTAGATAGTAGGTTAGCTCAAACCCTAACAGGTGTTCTTGCTGTAATTCCCGACGGCGAGCAACGAGTTGATTGAGCATATCGATCATCGGTTGCCCATGCAGCGAGACAACTGTTAGCTCAGCCGGCCATTGCAAACTGATGACCGCCCGCAAGGGAGGCCGTGTCCAGTTACCGTGTTTGTCAACGTTTGGGGCCAAACAAGTGACATACAGGCTTCGCCCCATTGTGTGTACATCGACCAATTCTTGCGTGTGCACAATGTTGATCTGCTGCTGTTCGAGAGCTTCAATGAGCAGTGAAATCAGTTGCTCGTAGGTGAGCATAGTGATGTCCTTAAGAGCAGACGATGATACCTGTGTGGATTATACCATTGTCCGCGCCGATGAGGAACGTCTTACTCTGGTATAATATCATTTGCGGTGCAAATCGATACCTGGAATCGGTGATGGCAGCTCAATCTCTCTACCGGAAATGGCGTTCACAGACCTTTGCCGAGCTGGTCGGGCAAGAGCACGTGGTGCAAACGCTGCGTAACGCGATTGCTGAAGACCGGGTTGGTCACGCATATCTGTTCACCGGTCCGCGTGGTGTCGGTAAGACGACAATGGCCCGTCTGTTGGCCAAAGCGGTGAATTGTCTCCATCCTGATCGGTCAGCTCGCCCGTGTGGTGTCTGTGAATTATGTGTTGCGATTGCTGAGGGTCGGGCTGTTGATGTGATCGAGATGGATGCCGCCTCGCACACCAGTGTTGAAGATGCCCGCGAGATTATCGAGCGCGTGCAGTTTCGTCCGAGCGTGGCGCGTATGAAGGTCTACATCATTGATGAGACCCATATGCTCTCGACGGCGGCATTCAATGCGCTGCTCAAGACACTGGAAGAACCGCCCGATCACGCGCTCTTTATTCTGGCAACCACAGAGGTTCACAAAGTACCGGCAACCATCTTGTCGCGTTGCCAGCGCTTCACCTTTGTCCGACATAGTGTTGCGGCAATGGCGGCACATCTCCGCCGGATCGCTGCCGCCGAAGGTATCACTCTTGCCGAAGGTGTTCCAGAGGCAATTGCTCGCGCTGCCACCGGTAGTATGCGTGATGCGCTCGGTATTCTCGAGCAACTGGCGTCGTTTGTCGAAGGCCCGATCACGTTGCAACAGGTGCAAAGCCTGCTCGGTATGACGGCGGCGGCTGAGATTGATGCCCTGGTCACTGCACTCCTCAGCGCCGACGTGACGGCCGCGTTACGGGCAGTCTATGCCGTGGTACAGCAGGGGGCCGACGTGCGTCAGTTTACCCGTGATCTGGTGGAGCGACTGCGGGCAGTGATGTTGTTGAAGGCCACAAACGATCGCACGCTCCTCGATGTGGGTGATGACGAGGTCGCGCAACTGAGCCGGTGGGCGGCCCAGGCCGATATGGCGACATTGGTTCATTGGATGAAACTGTTCAGTCAGCTCGATGCTCAGTTGCGAACAACGCCCTACGGTCAGTTGCCGCTCGAGGTTGCTGTGGTTGAAGCACTGCTTACCCCGGTACCCGCTGCTCAATCAACAGTACCGCCTTCATTCGTCACCCGGGCAAACCCGCAACCGGTACGCCCGCCGGTAACTCGCGAAGCCGGAATAGCAGTCTCTGCGGCGTCAACTCCAGAAGTGCATTCACCGGCGAAATCTACATTGCCGCCAGAAAATCTTGAACCACCACATGGATCGGTCTCTTCATTAGCAGATTCACCATCGCTTGAGTCGGCTATACCACCAGCAGAAAGTACGTCACTCTCGGCAGTGCCGCTTGCTGCCGATCCACCACCACCGCTCCCCGCCGCCTGGGCAGCAAGCCGACAGGCCCGATCACCAGCCGATCCTACCGTCGCTCGTGCTGCTGATGCAGATATGTCAGTGCTCGAGCAAGTCGAGGCTACTTGGGAAGAGATCAAACGTGATGTTCGCCCGAGAAGTCCGACGGTTCAGGCGCTCTTGAATAGCGCCCGCCCTTACGATGTTGAGGGAAACACGATCGTATTGTTAGTGACCTCCTCCTTTCACAAACAGCGCCTGGAAGAACCAAAGAACCGCTCGATCATCGAGGAGGTCTTGCGTCGTCGTTTGGGTAAACCATATGCCGTGCGTTGTACGATAGAAGAAAAGTCGGTAGAACCAACTGATCTACGCAGTAAAATCCGTGAAGCGCGCAAAGATGAGTTCGTGCGGGCCGCACTCAACATCTTCGATGCCCACATTGTCGATATCGAACCACTAGAACCAGAATAAACAGGACACTTGCTCATTCCATTGCCAGGTTAGGATCGCTCAGCAGATTTGGGCAGCGATACGTTTGCTGGCATTGGAATAAGTAATCCGTGTGGGCATCTGGGAGCGTGATCTGATGAGCCGCAATGTGTGGCTGGAACCTATTGTTTGACGCCTCAGTACACTATCGCCCCCGAACCCTACCGCTTGCGAGAGAACCCGCTCCTGAATGCGGTGAAAGGCATGATCGACAAGAAAAGGGGGCTGGCATGACAACTGGAACGGTAAGATCACCTCTTCACACTCTGCGAAGAAGTCAGGAACTTGCCGCTCTGAACACGCTGCTTCTCTCGTTCCGCTCCCATCTCTCCCTCCTCTGCCGGTCGATGTTTCTGTCAATCGAGTGCAAAAACAGAGGGACTACCAACCTGGCGACCCCTCTGTACTCAGCCACTTGCCAGACTTGTCCTGCTACGATACAACATCGTAGTATGGATCAAGACACAAACAGCCCGCCTGGTTGCGGGCTGCTTGAACATCATTCCCGGTCTGGCTGAGCGAGCAATGGCTACACGAGATTGAGCAGCTCGTTCGCCGTGCGCCGCATATCGAGGAAGACCAGACCCAGCTTGGCCCGACTCTGTGCCAGCGCTGTCAATACCGCTTCTTCACCGATAGCCATCAGGATAACGTAACCGTCTTCTCCTCGCACAAAGACCTGATCAAGTTGCCCGCGCTTCAACTCGCTGGCGATACGCTCACCAAGCGAAAGCATAGCCGCGCTCATTGCCGAAACCCGATCTTCTTCGACATCTGCCGGCAGCGCCGAAGCCATGATGAGGCCGTCGACGCTAACTACGGCGGAGGCCTCAATATCGGGTGTGTTCATCGATAGGGCCTTCAGATGCCGCACCATCTCTTCGGTTCTGCTTGCCATTCATATCCTCCTTAGAGGCCGTCAGCCAGTTCGGGACAAGAACGAAATAGTGTGGGCCTTGACACCAATTACCAATTAGTGCAGAACTAACATCTCGACGGCCTACACGTCGCTTATTCTACTACATCTTCTCACGAACGGCAACTAGGTTCGCCAACTTTTTTGCACTTTAACCGTTCACCTATGTCTGAGCTTTGTGATTATTGTAAGAGGTTTTGGTCAGTTGGTCAACTCTGTCGGCAGGTGCGTTCTGTTACCTCGTCAATCATAGAGTTCCGGCCCTGTCCTGCACAGTGCGACCTAGAGTCTGCGTTCCCAGTGAAACCCCACAGGGTGGCTATCGCTGTCAGCAGGTGTCTGATGTTTGTCGGCATCGCCCCGTAGGACCTTTGAGTCATTGCATACACGCTAAAGCTGAAAGCTCTGAAAAGCCTTGGCGGCGAACATTGTAATGTTTTGAAAGCTGAGAATAGCGGCGCGGAACGAAACCCACGCTGCTAAAAGCCTGATCAAAAACCTCGATGTCTCATTGGGCACGTACCGCATACCCATGCAACTATTTCATGAGGATCCCCCCTTCCTCGCCCCGTGTGAGAGCGGAAGGGGGGCAGGGGAGATGGTGGGGGTACCAGTTCCCCGCCAACGTTCCCCGAACCATTCTGGCGATGCCATATAGAGCCTCGTTCCATTACGACGGATGAACCTCGACGATGGATGCAATGCGACTCACGAGGAGGGGTGAGGTACCGACTCACCCCTACCGGTATCCACGACGATGGTCACGGAGCGCCGATCCGACATCTCATGTTGCAGCAGCAGCTTGGTCGGGGTGCAGCGCTTCTGAGTTGCATCCGTTACATCGTGAGACGGGTATTCGGATAGGCACTAAAGTTATGCTTTGGCCGTTCTCCTGCCGTTAGGGTGGCATTATTCGGCTGCGGAGGATTTCATCAGCCATGGTGACTGCCTGTTCGGGGGTTAGTAAACCACGCACTGCGCTGAGTTGCATGTCGGCCAGCGTATGCCAAACCAGTTCGTTGGCAATCCGGTCAGCAGGCATAGGCAGCCCCCGTTGGGCTTGTAGTCGAAATGCACGGGCAGCAGCCAGTTGTACACTATCGACCAGGTCAGTATCATTGAGCGACAGCGCGAGCTGGGTTGGCTGGCGACCGGCCATTAATAATGCCCGCTGGCTATCCACGTTGATCATAAAGCGAATAAACGCCTGTGCAGCCGTCTGTTCAGCCGGATTGTTCAGGCGCACATTGAGTGCAATGACATCGGCCTGAACATACGGTTGCGGCACTCCCTCTTCATCACTCACCGCCGGGAGTGGGGTTACACCAAGCTGATCGTTCCAGATCGCACGATATTCAGCCTGGGCGTGGGCCCAATCAATCGTCATGATGGCTTCACGTGCCTGTAATGCCCGATCAACTAACACGCCATCAAGGGTCGCCAACAATTGCTCATCGTGATAGAGCTGACTCAACCAGGTTAACCAGCGCTCAGTGCCTTCACGTCCGCTGCTTCCGAGTACTACTGTTCCCTGTTCATCAAACACCCGCCCACCGAAGGCGTAAAGATATCCGATCGTCCGATCAAGCGAGAGGTTGTAGGCTAATCCCCACACCGGTGGATCGCGCTCACGATCGGTCAAAGCCCTGGCTGTTAACAGCAGCTCTTCGATACTGGACGGTGGTTGTAAAATATTTGCCCGATTGTAGTAGAGTGCTAGGGTGTCAAAGGTAATTGGTACGCCAAACAACACTGATCGACCGTCAATCGAAATACTGGCAGCGCCGACTGCTGTAGGCAAGAGACTATTCAATTCGCTCCCAGAGAGCATATCATCGAGCGAACGCAAGACACCATGTTGTGCCAATGCGCCGAGTGTATGGCTCTGAATAAGTACCAGGTGCGGCCCGCCACCTTCCCCAACAGCAGTCGTCACATCAGATGGTAAACTTACGGCCGGTCTGCTCTGGAGTACCACCTGCAATTCAGGATAGGCCTGATTAAACTGATCAACCAGCGTTTGTAAAACACGAGCCTCGGCTGCTGGCCACGCATGCCACAAACGGAGCACCACACGCCCGGTTGTTGGCGCAGGAGCGGGGGTAACCCTCACACAAGCAGTCTGCGTCAGCAACCAGAGGAACAACAGACAATAGAGCCAAAACCGCTGGTGCACAATGTCCTCGCTGTATTGATCGGGCCTCTTTATTATAGCAGGATGCATCTGCGCACGTTATTCATAACCGCTTGAAGCTCACCGGGCAACGTGTTTGCTGCCCGACAGTGACTGCCCTCACCCCCGGCCCCGCTCCCGCGCTGCGGGCGAGGGGGGAACTGGTTCGTGAGATCGCCCCTGGCTCATCCCCCCCTTCCGCTCTCACAGCGTGGGCGAGGAAGGGGGCTGGGGGGAAGGTGAGGGCGCTGCCCTCACCTCCGGCCCCGCTCCCGCGCTGCGGGCGAGGGGGAGCTGGTTCGTGAGATCGCCCCTGTCTCATCTCCCCCTTCCGCTCTCACAGCGTGGGCGAGGAAGGGGGCTGGGGGGAAGGTGAGGGCGCTGCCCTCACCCCGGCCCCGCTCCCGCGCTGCGGGCGAGGGGGGAACTGGTTCGTGAGATCGCCCCTGGCTCATCCCCCCTTCCGCTCCCGCGCTGCGGGCGAGGGGGGAACTGGTTCGTGAGATCGCCCCTGGCTCATCTCCCCCTTCCTCTCCCACAGCGTGGGAGAGGAAGGGGGCTGGGGGGAAGGTGAGGGGGTCTCGTCGCAGAAATGCTGGCGGTGTCCGCCACCGTTCCCCACACCAGGTTGTTGATTCGGCGCTTCGTTGCTTGCCCTCAAGTCAACGCCCCTGTTGAGCGCCTGATCAAAACCACAAGTTTCTGAATCACATTGTTAGACACTCCACACCGTTGTTGAACCGTAGCAAATGGACGCCAATGCTGACAACTCTGAAAACCCTATTCCATCTCAAGACCGATTGACAGATTCGTCTAAAGCGCATACGCTTAAGGTTCAAGTCAGTACGAAAGTGGCGAAACAAGGGCCGTCGTGTTAGTCTGAACCTGCTCCGGTAGGTATAACTGTGTACCAAACGGTAGCCGGTTCTTACCTTACCTCCTTCAGTTCCCTTTCACGCTTACGTCAGGAGAAGAAGGCATGATGGAGACAACTACTTCCTTCGCCACGACAATCAAGGAGGAGGAATGACAATGCGCGTCGGGCTTGATTTCGGCACCACAAATTCGAGTGCTGCGGTGTACGATGGTCATCGCTTGCATCTGATCAATCTTGACCCGATAAACCTTCAGCCGACTATTCTCCGCTCGACGCTCTTCATTACCCGCGAGGGCGTACCTTTTATCGGACGTGAGGCAATCAATCGCTTCACCGAGGGAAACGTCGGGCGTGAGATTGAATATGTCTGGCGGTATATTGGTGATGCTGAATTGACCTTTGCCGAAAGTGGTACGGTAACGCAGGCGCTGTATGTAAAGGTAGATGCAAATGCCCCAGGACGCTTGTTTCAGTCATTGAAAAGTTACCTCCGTGACCGTAGTTTCCAGAAGACTAACGTCTTCGGTGTCTACTACTCACTGGAAGAGCTGATTGCGCTGGTCTTGCGTATGATTGTTGAACGGATCGAGCAGCAACTCGGCGCCCCGATCAGCCACCTGGTGATAGGGCGACCGGTGCACTACGCGACGGATCCGGCAAGTGATGCGCTGGCGTTTGAACGTATGCAGGCTGCGTGTCGGCTGGCCGGTCTGCGATCATTTAGCTTTCTCGAAGAGCCTACTGCGGCAGCACTCTCCTATGTCTCTACCAATCGCCGACCTCAACGGGTACTGGTATTCGATTTCGGTGGTGGTACGCTCGACATTACCATCATGGAGCTTGATGAGCGGGGGCGACCATCGTTTTTAGCAACGGATGGTGTACCGGTAGGCGGCGACCTGCTCGACCGTCGAATTGTTATGGGCCGCCTCTTGCGGCACTTCGGCGAGGGGGCTACACTCGGCCCGCGTCGTTTACCGTTCCCAAGCCATGTCCTAGAGCATCTCAGCGAATGGCAGACGATTATCGATCTAACCCAGCCCAAATATCTGGCGATTATCGATGAAGCAGTCGCGATTGGTGATCGTCCCCACGAACTGAAGGCTCTGCGCACCCTGGTTCGTAAGAATTATGGTTTACCAATGTATGAAGCGGTCGAGCGTACTAAAGTGGCGTTATCTCAGGCTGATCGCGCCACCTTCATCCTTGACATGGGTGAGCAGACGGTACGCGATGAGATACCACGTTGGGATTTCGAGCGACTGATTGGCCCTGATGTACGGGCAGTCGAACGTTGTATCGATCGGGCGCTGGCAACAGCCGGCTTGCGACCCGAGCAAATCGATGTCGTGCTCCGTACCGGTGGTAGTTCCCGCGTTCCGCGCTTCATCCGTATGTTGAGCGAAAAGTTCGGCGCCGAGAAATTGCAGGAGATAGATGTGTTTACCAGCGTCGCGGCTGGTCTGGCAATACAGGCGTATCAATCGTAATAGTGTAGTGTTCTCTTTGCTGGGAGCGCGGGCCTCTGGCCCGCATCTTGGAGCTTGTGAGCCAGCCTTTTGCCAGAACATCATTTGGCTCGGCTTGCCAAACTGTCTGTACTGGTGCGCTGATCCGGTTTGCAACCGGTTCTACCCATTTTCCTCGCGAGGCAAGGGCCGCAGTTACAGATTAGTTTCAACCATCGGCTACAATACGCCCAAATCAAACATAACTGTAATGGAGGCTACCCTGTAAGGATGGTTTAGGATTATTCTACAGCCTGTTTGGAATTGGGGTGATCGTCGCAGGCATCCTGGCGAGCTGGTTGTTCTACGAATATTCTAAACCAGGCAGCAAAGATCCTCTTGCGCTTCACCCTGCGCCTAAATACAATCATCCTTCACCGGCACCGCCGGTATCTCCATCAGCAGTATACCAGTTTCAATGGCCTTTCAGCGACATGAGCTTTGACGATTTCCTTCAGCATTTCCTTCAGCAGCCAGCTTCGTTCCCCACTTTCCAGGACACACTGGAAGACAATCTCAACTGACGTCTTTGGAGTTTAGGGATCGGTGATGGGACGACCATTCTGATTCAAGCAGTAAACATTGACGTTGCCTCTCGTACCCATATCGTCACCTTTTCACCTGAAGGCCAACGCCTGCTTAAGCTAGGCCAACTTAGAATAATGGGCAATGGGAGACTTCCGGCACTGGTTGATTCAACCGGCAAAATTGTCGAAATGGGGCAGATCAGTAAAGATCTGAGACTGGTTGCCACATCGCTGGTGACACTGGTGGTGAGTGTTGCCCATTTTATTTCGACCGGCGATCTGGTCAAGAGAATTAAGAACATTGACAAGAAAATAGACTGGCTTGTTGCTATGCGCCGGATCGATCAGTTAGCCAAATATGAGCGAATCTTCGTTGCTGCACGTGAACTCTGTATGCGGCCCATTGGCGAGCGCGAACAGATGGAGTTACGTCGGATGCGCTATGAACTGCGCGAGCTACGTGCCATTCTGCGCCGTGAGTGGGAGACGGCGATTAATCAGCTAGAGGTAAAACCATCGTGGTTTGACATGCTTCGTAGTAATAAGCAACAGCGCCTGGAGCAGGAACTGCACAAAATGCTGCCCTACCCCGTTCTGATCGACTTAGGTTGGCGGTTAGAATTGGTTTTGGCGATGGCAAGCAAAACTGAAGTCGAGTTTGCGGCCTCGCTTATTGATGAGCTGAAACAGGTAGCAAAGGTTTTACACCTAATCGAGGAAAAAGGTAAGCCGATCAAGTTGGAATACAGTCTGCTGGAGCCGTATCGATCACTGCTGGCCGCCCTACAACGATCTGGCGCATAGCTATCGTTCATTGCCGGTGTCATAGCGTTATCTGGGCCGGATAAACTCTTCTTCCGCGAAGCCCATCCCACCAGGGCTTCGCGTTTGTTTTCTATCAACATACAACGTAACGCCAGCGCGTATAATAGGCGCGTAATCATCACGATGGAGCGCCTATGGGATTCCAACAACAACTCGCTGAAGCAATTGCCGTGCTAGAGGCCTGTACCACACTCGCGCCGGCAATCGACCAGATCACTGCCTGCACCACCGAGGCACTGCTGGCCGGACACACGCTGTATACCGCCGGAAATGGTGGCAGTGCGGCCGATGCCATGCATTTGGCGGAAGAACTGGTTGGTCGTTACCGGTACAATCGGCGTCCACTGCCTGCTATTTGCCTCAACGCTGATGTCGGAGCACTTACATGCATTGCCAACGACTTTGGTTACGAGGAAATCTTTGCCCGTCAACTTGCCGCTCTGGGCAAGCCTGGTGATGTACTGATTGTTTTCAGCACCAGTGGTCAGTCGCCGAATATCATCAATGCCTTGAGTACGGCGCGGGCCAGAGGCATGATCAACATTGCCTTACTGGGTAAAGATGGTGGCATGGCCCGGAATCTGGCCGATCATGCTCTGATCGTACCGAGTAACAACACTGCACGCATTCAGGAAGTTCACACGCTCATCCTGCACGCGATTTGCGAGCAGGTTGAACAACGTCTCGCCAGTTCACTTGAACCACATGTTGAGAGGGAGGTATGAACCGCATTCTCGTCACCGAAAAGATCGCTGCTGAAGGCCTTGATGTGCTACGCCAGGCCGGTACGGTTGATGTCCGGCTTGATCTCGACAAACCGACACTGTTATCGGTGATCGGTGAATACGATGCACTGGTTGTTCGTTCGGCAACCAAAGTGACTGCTGAAGTTATTGCTGCTGGCGAGCGGTTGCGTGTGATCGGGCGGGCCGGTACCGGCGTCGATAATATTGACGTAGAAGCGGCCACCCGGCGCGGCATTATCGTTGTCAATGCACCGGCCTCGAATAACGTGGCCGTTGCCGAGCTAACGATTGGCTTGCTCCTGTGTCTGGCCCGTCGCATTCCGCAGGCCCATGCCTCAGTGCAGAGTGGGCGCTGGGCGCGCAACGAATTTGTGGGTTGGGAAGTACGTGGCAAGACGCTCGGTCTGGTTGGTTTAGGCCGGATCGGATCAGAGGTGGCACGACGAGCACGGGCAATGGAAATGGAAGTGCTGGCGTATGATCCGGTCGTCTCTTTTGATCGGGCCGAACAGTTGGGTGTGGCGCTGGTGACGCTCGATGAGTTAGTTCAGCGCAGCGATGTTATTTCACTGCATGTACCGCTGATCGAAAGTACACGCAATATGTTCGATCACCATCGGATCATGCAGATGAAACGTGGTGCATACCTGATCAACGCCAGTCGCGGAGGGATTGTTGATGAAGCAGCGCTGGTCGAGGCTCTAAACAGTGGTCATCTTGCCGGTGCTGCCCTCGATGTGTATGCTCAGGAACCACCTCCAGCGGATAGTCCGCTGCTCGGCCATCCGAAGGTTATAACCGTTCCCCACATTGGTGCTTCGACCGCTGAAGCGCAACTGAGCGCCGGTACCGAGATGGCCGAAGGCGTCGTGACCGCGCTTAGCGGTGGCACGCCACGCTACGCGGTTAATGCACCTTTCGTTGCGCCTGAAGCATGGAATATTCTCCAGCCTTACCTCAATCTGGGTCGTCTACTCGGCACACTGGTTATGCAACTGGTACAAGAGCCGGTACGTAGTTACGATCTTGAATTGGGCGGTGAGCTAGCCGACATGGATACACAACCGGTACGGCTGGCTGTGTTACAGGGTTTGCTGGCGGCCAGCAGTGTTGAGCGTATTACTCCGGTGAATGCACCGATTATTGCTCGTGAGCGTGGCGTTCGGATGACCGAACGAGTGACTCCCGAAGCTGAAAATTACGCCGGCCTGATCACGTTACATGTTCAGACCGGTGAACGTACCCGTACATTTAGTGGCACCGTCTTGCGTGGTGAACCGCATATTGTCCAGATGGACGGTTACTTCGTCGATTTTGTGCCGCAGGGGTCTTTGTTGATAACCTATCACCACGACCAACCAGGCATGATCGGTAAGGTCGGCCAGTTGCTCGGCGCGGCAGATGTAAATATTTCGGGAATGTACGTCGGACGACGTGCCCCACGTGAGCGAGCAGTAATGGTGTTGACCCTTGATGAACCTGCTCCACCACACGTGATGGAACAGGTCGCAGCGATCCCCGGTATCCAGGCAGCGTTCAGTGTACAACTGTAAAAGAAAATAATATCAGGTGGGGGCGGGTTATTTTCGCCCCCACGCCGTCGCTTGACACCCATCTCGTTTATTCGGGGGAACGACATCGTTCGGGGGCGGATTGTTTCCACCCCCAATTGAAAATTGATCTTAAGCCACACCTTCGGCTTCGGCCGGTGACTTGACGGGCTGAGCGAGCAACTGACGATCAATTCGGAACATCGTAATAATACCTAACACCTGCACGGCGGCCAGCATTGCTAGTGCAACGAAGTAGATCGGCGAGAACTTCTCGATCAGGCCATTCTGCACCAGCCCAACGTGCAGGAAGAACATCCCGAACACGAATAACCCAACCGCCGGACAAATCAAGCCGTAGGTATTGGGGTTACGGGCCGAACCATTGAGATAGGTGCGGAAGTAGCCCACCCGTTGCAGAACCGACCAACCAAACAGACCGGCTAGCAGTTGCAGGCTAAAGAAGATGGCCGTGATTACGAGGCGGTGTGGTGCGTCAATGTGCAGCTCAAACCCGTTGTGCAGCCCATGGCTGATACGCAACACCGCAATACCGATCAGGGTCAGCAAGGGGATTGGTAGCCACAGACTCGCTCCTGCCTCAGTTGCCAGTCCGCTGGTCAGCATGGCGCGCACACCCAGCACCAGCATAATGAGCGCAATGACCACCGCTGAGGTGATAAAGAAGATTGCACCGAGGATCGAGAGACCAATCGTCAATTTCACGGTGCTCATCGCCGCCGGTGCTGCCAGACCGACGCCGACCATAGCGAAGGCGAAGGCAGCCAGCATTTGTGTCAGGTTGTTGTTACGCGCACAATCGAAATGTCCGTTGCTGATGGCTCGTCCGAAAATATCGGCAAAGGTGCGCAATGCCAGCACTCCCACGGCAAAGAATGCGGCCATCGCAAACGGGAAGAGATATTCAACCACGTTCCAGAGACCAGGCACAAAGACCGCACCGCTCACAAACAACACATTGATAGTCATTGCGAGTGTGAGCGGCAGCGCCATCAATGAAACCGCTCCGTTCGTTTCACGCAACTGCACGTAGGCACTGCTGCGGCGGAAACGAGAAAACTCTTGCAAGTTCCAGATCAGCGATTGGAGATGGCGCAACGCAAAGATCGCAACGCCAGCCAGCGCGACCAGCAAGAGGATTTGCCCGATCAGATCCGATTTTGCCCACAGTGCTGCAATGCTGTCGAAAGTGACGATGGGGGTCTTCGGGTGCGGAACGAGGAAGTTGAGCCAGATGAAGAAGGTAACAGCCATTCCGCCATTACCAAGCGCTGCCAGAAAGTAGGTTGGCGTGTACCGTTCGCCAAGTGTGCGCAATCCCGTAAGACGACCGAACGACAGACTCATGGGCGTGTAACCTCCTTTTGCCAATATTATTTTGACCGTTTGCCCATAAGATGCAAAATCTTAGACGGAGGTTACACCTCAAGTAGCGGCAGAACGCATTAAGTGTACACCGCGCCCGTAGGGGCGGGTTCCCCGCTTGTGAGAGGACGATGGTGGGCTGAACTGAGTGATGTACGTCCTACGCCACGTCAATTGGACGCAGATCGGATCGCCACAGTCAATTTCAATCGTTCCCAGTGCATTGCCCGCATTAACCGTGGCAACGCCATGGATCGTATTGACCCCCTCGCTGGGATCAGCGGCGTCGCCCCCGCCACCATCCGAGGCACGGTGCCGTATGATCAGCGTGATCTGCTACTTCATCCCGACGCGAAGGTACCGCGTGTACGGTATGACCTTCATACATTCGGGTTTTTGATCGAGTTCTACCGTCTTGACGCTGCCAGTGATCGCCGTCCCCGCATTGGCGGTTGTACCACCGGCGCTGTGACCATCCACAATAGCGCGGTCATCGTTATTGCCGAGAGTAAACACCACAGACATGTCGCCCCAATCACAAACGGCTCAAGGAAGGTGAGATACAGCGAGAAAAACGTTCCTCCCACCACCATGATCACTAACGTTTGGCGAGCAAGCCGTATGCTGCCAACACGGTCGATAATCCAGGCGCCGAGGATCGCTAGGTAGCCTATCACACCCAATACGCCAACCGGAATCCCCACAATACGGGCGTAGGGACTCTGGTGTACCAGATTACAATCACCAATAGGACCACATACCGCACTCTGCTGACGTGTTTCGATGAAGGCCAGGTAACCGGCTAACACCAGACCAACGACAGCGAGAATTGGAATGAAGCGAACGCTGGTTACTGGTAAGGTCTGGTCAAACGGCCAGCGTAGACGACGGATTGCGATAAAGGTAACAATGACCATACCGGTCAGCACGAACAGAGCGACCGTATTCGCCAGCGGATCGCGACTAAACGGTGCTGTAGCGGGTTGCGTTGGCACTGTTGCATGATCGTCGAACGATGCAGTCAGTGCCTCTAAACCAGGAATAGCTGGCTACCCGTTCCCACCGGCTGCGAGTGTATCCTCGACTAAAGTGGGTAAGTACCTGGGGATTTCTACGCTGCCAACCAGATGGGTTTGACCGAAGAAGAGGGCTGGCACACCCTGACGATGAGCGGGTACCTGAAACACCTTCATTGCCGTTTCGTACAGGGCTAATCCGTCGGGCGTTGAAACATCGATGGTCAAGATTTGCAGCCGATCTGCGTAGCGTGTCTGTAATGGGGGCAATACCTCGGTTAGAACGACATGACAATGTGGGCATGTCGGTGAATAAAACAGAACGGCGTGTGCTATCGCATCTTGGGCGCGTACTGGTACGAGCAGGATTCCGAATAGCAATGCTAGACCAATGAGCGTCAAGCATAGGCGTTGCAGAGTCATAACAACCTCACTTTCGTTGACCTCTCATCCATCGTATCGGCTGTAATGACCGCTGCGTAGCGCAAAATCACTACCGATCAGCAAGAATTGCACAACCTAGAGCTTATCCGAGTACTCGTCGTCATGTCACAACGGATGAATCTGGGCGATAATCAGCGTGATACCGATGGAGCTGCATGGTTGGGCAAGACGACGCCTTCTCCCTACGAGTGAAGCTTAACAGGCGGATGCAGCGTCGCTGCGCTCCGCTTGTACTCGATATTGCTGAAGGGGCGGTTCACGAACCGCTCCTCCTTCGCGGATATTTGGGATAGGCTCTCACCCAAGCGCTGTATAGATTGCGCCGCGAGCTGTCAGTTGACTGCGGAACAGGATTGGTCGCTCAGTCTGCCATTCGAGAGAGTTCGGTTTCATCGTTACCAGAGTTGCCCGCAACGAGCGAAGCTCAGTCGGTGTTGCGTTCGTGCGAGCACGGGCGAGGGTGATATGCGGCGTAAAGGGGCGTGGATCCACGGCTAACCCTATCGACTCGATGACTCGACCGACGGTCCGGTGTAAGGATGCCAATCCATCCAGGTCACCATCAAGGCCGGCCCAGACAACGCGCAACGAGCCGTTCGTTGGAAAACAACCCACCTGATTGAGGCGCAAGCGTAATGGCGACACCGTGATCGCATGCAGACCGGCCAGGAGTGGAGCGACAAACCGTTCTGGAGTTTCACCGAGAAAATGGAGGGTTAAATGCATGCCTGCCGGATCACTCCAGCGCACTGCCCGATTGTGAGCATGTAAGCGCCTTTGAATATTATGCAATTCTTGACGCACAATTTGCGGTAGATCGAGCGCGATAAATAGTCGCAGCGTTGGCTCAGTAGCAAGCGAGGGTTGGTTCATACAGCAATATTCCATTCTTACCCGTATTGCCGATACACACCATCGTTGCGCGCTTCCACTTCATCGCAGCTCACGCACGCCACGTACCAGATCAAGCAATATCTGCCGATTCCCACCTTTTAGATCCCAAACCCACAGCGCCGTTGAGGAACGCTGGTTCTGCGTCTCAGGTCCACGTGGGCCAGGATCGGCACCGGCCACTGCGGCGTAGAACAATTGCTGGTTGCGCACAATTGTCGATCCGATTCCACCCAGGCTCTGGCCGGTTGCCAGCAATTCGCTGCGCTGGAGACCGCGCCAGCGGTAGAGCTGATAATCCTGTACCAGATCACTGGCGCATAGTGTAGTGAGGTATAGCAAGCGTCCTTCCGCATCCCATCCTAACGGACGGCTCCAGAAAGGCCCTTCGCGTATCGGTTGGGGCGGTACTACTTCTGGTGTTGCCGTCGGTAGTGCAGTCGCAGTAGGCGTTGCTGTCGGCAGTTGCGGGGTAACGGTACCGGTTGGTGTCACGGTCGGCGTTGGTGTCGGTGTCGCCGTTGGACGTGCAGTAGGTGTTGGTGTAGGCGGCGGTAACACAACGCGCTGGGTGCCGATCCGCTCAACGAGCTGACCGGCGCTATCGAGGATTAATAGATCGGCGCCGGGATCATCGGCGCGCAAGGCTTCTACTGCCGCATACTCACCACCAGGACTGGCCAGCAATGTTCCAAACCCTCGATACCGCACGACTAATCGCTCATCGGTCAGAAGCGTGGCTCCCACATCGAGTACCTTACCGTCAGATAACCGCAAGAAAAGCGAACTTCGCCCATCTGGGGCTTCTGCACGGTACAACAAGCGGTTCCCACTTAACCACTGTGGCGCAAAGCGACTCCATTCATCGAGCACCGTCTCGAGCCGGGTTGGTTCACCGCCACTTACCGGAACCGTATAAATCATCCACTGCGTTGGCAGCGCACCGGTTTCATCAACTGCAAACGCAATCGTTGCCCCATCAGGACTGAAAACCGGATCGGCGCAACTTACCCCTACCTGGGCCAATGGTTGTGCTTCGCCGCCGGCGAGCGGTAGCAACCAGAGCGTCGAGGGCACAGCCAGCGCTGCATCGGACGGATCGAGACCTGCTTCAGATCGACAGAATGCCAGATAATCACCATTTGGACTGACCGCGAGGTGGGTTTCGGTTTCAGCCGAATCGGTCAGATTAACGGCCCCCGCCAGGCGGCGCGTCATCCCCTCACCAACCACTGTCGTATTGGCATCGAGTTTCCAGACATCACCATCGAACAAAAAGAACATTGGTTCTATATTTGCCGGAGAGCTGCCGGACGGCACTCGCAACGTATCACTCGCCACGCCGAACGTTGATGTGCGTGCTACGGCAATCGACAGGCGATTATCGGTCAATGTAACCCTGAACGGAACCGGTTCGGCAAGCGGGATTAAGATCGTTGCCCCTACGTCTGCCTGCGCATCGGTCAGTACAATCGCCTGTGAGATGGTACGGGTTGTGGTAAATGTAAGTGTCTGGGCTGGTAACGAAGCGGTAAACCGATCGTCACGCAACCAGCCGGACAGGTCAATGCGCACTACATACGGTGTCGTGAGTGTAGTTGAAGTCGATACTATTTGGACATCAGCCAGCGTTAGACAGCTCACCGTTGCGCTCAGTGGCGCCGAACCGGGGCTTAATTCAAAGAACAAATCAAGTTGCTCGAATGCCGGATTTCCCACTGTCCGCAGCTCTTGCAGGGAGGCTGAAAAGCGACCGGTCGGCGCACCGACAGTTTGGGTACAGTAGCTAAACCCGGCCAGAGCCGGATTCGGTGTCGGCGTAGGAGGTAAGGGAGTAGCCGTTGCCGTCGCAGTCGCGGTGGCAGTTGGCGATGGCCCAAACGTTGGCGTTGCTGTTGCGGTCGCTGTCGCCGTTGCAGTAGCCGTCGCTGTTGGGGTTGCCGATGGTGTACCGGCGATAATCGTCTGAATATTCGCGATCTGCTCGTCTTCACCAACTGGAACGAACGTACATCCTGCCAGCAAGACGCCCAAGAGAATCACGCTCAAAAAAGCACGTTCAAAACGGAAACGCCTCACAAACGTCTCCTCGTGCTCCACCCGACTAGTAACCGGATGGAGCGCTGAACCGATCCGGCAAGAGATGTTTCATCATTCATTTGGCAGCATAACTTTGATCCAACCCCGTCGAAGTGCATAGACAACCGCCTGCGTGCGATCGTTCACTGCCAGTTTCCGCAAAATCGACGAGATGTGGTTTTTGACCGTCTGATTGCTGATGTCCAATCGAGCGGCTATCTCGCGATTCGTGCACCCGCTTGCCACCAGCTCGAGTACTTCAAGTTCACGTGTCGATAATGGCGAAAAGACGGCCTGGATTTCATCATCACCAACCATCTGCCGAAATGCTTCCAACACGGTTGCCGCCACTTCCGGCGAAGAGAGCACCAGATCGTTGATCGGATACTCTCCGCGCCGTACTTGCTGTAGCGTCTCAAGCAGATCGACAAACTCCACGTTTGGTGGTACGCACGCCGAAACGCCGGCCCGAATCGCTTTTACCACTGATGCACCATCATTCACCGGGCCAAACAATACTACTGCGACATGAGGATGACTACGCTTAATCACCCGTGCTACTTCAAGCCCATTCACACCTGGCAGATCAATATCCATCAGTACCAGATCAGGGTCAGCCTGATCGACCAACTGGATCGCTTGCTGACCGTTGCTGGCTTCGCCAACCACCGTGAATTCGGGTCTTGCTGATAGCGAAAGGCGCAAACCATCTCGGAACAACGAGACTGCATGCACAATAATCAGCGTAGTCACACTCACAGTCCACTCCTGATACAGGTATACCGCGATACCGTTACCTTACCGCATACTCATCGGCATGACGATATGGATGTAGCCATCGTGACCAACCGGTTTGAATACCGCCGGACTCTGCGCACTTTGCATTTCAAAAGCAATCTGATTCGAGCGTACCGCAGCAATTGCATCGGCCAGAAATTTGACGTTCAGCGCAATTGCGCCACCTTCACCGGTGACACTCCCATCGAGTTCGCTGGTATTATCGCCCAATTCAGCGGCATTCGCGCTAAGCACTACTCGTCCTGGCCCCACCTCATTACTTGGCTCGATCTTCAGCTTAACAACGTTCTGGCTACTACTGGCGAAGAAGGATGCCAGCTTAACCGCTTTTGCCAACTCACCACTGTCGAGTACCATTCGGGTCAGATACTGCTGAGGAATAATCCGCTCGAAATCTGGGAACCTTCCTTCAATTAAACGGGAGACAACCTCAACATTTTCTGTATGGAAGAGGACGTGGCTACCGCCCGGTGTGTAGACCATTGCCACGTCTGCGTCTGTGTCCCCGATAATACGGGCCAACTCGTTCAACGTGCGCGCTGGAATCAGACAATCGACCGCATGTGACGCCGGGGCGGCCAACTGTATGGTTCGCATTGCCAACCGAAATCCATCGGCTGCAACCAGAGTCAACGTTTGATCACGGGTACGCACGAGCACACCGGTCAAAATCGGACGCGATTCGTCGGAAGCAGCAGCAAAAGCGACCTGCTCAATCGCCTCGCGCCATAGCTCTGCGGATAACGATACTAATGGTGCACGTGAGCTAACCGTCGGCAGGGTCGGAAACTCGTCGGCATCAACCCCTTTAATGTTACTTACAAACCGACCACACTCGACGCGCAAGGTTTGCGTTTTCTGATCAAGACTTAACGAGACAGCTTCGTTGGGCAGACCGCCGACTACATCGGTCAGTAGTTTAGCCGGGACGGCAACTGCGCCATCACGGGTAACCTGAGCATGAATCCATCGATTGATCCCTACTTCCAGGTTGGTAGCAGTCAATTTCAGCCGGCCTTCATCTGTGGCGAGCAGGACATTCGCCAACACCGGCAATGTGCTCTTAGTGGCAACGGCATGGCCTACTGCGGCGAGACCACGCTTCAAATCTTCCTGCATACATACGAGCTTCATCGTCGCTCCTCAAAGAGACAACCTCAATCGCGGCATACCAATGCCGCACCTGATCCGGGTGAAGCGCATTATAGCATATCGCGCCAGGCAGTGACAGCAACGGCAGCGATCCTTAGCAGTGTTCACCGTCCTGCACCTGGTCGTTTGTGATGACGAGGGGCAAGCAGGCAGAGCGGGTTATCAACGCGCCTTTCGCCCCCTTCCGCGCTCTTTTCCTGGTCAGTCGTAGAGATAGTTTCCCATTTTTCTGCGGCTCACAGAACAGGCCCGTGCAGATAATGTGCATTTTATTAACAAAGACCTTGACTTTTGGCAAAGGTGTGGTACCGTTCATAAGGGAAGAGTTTTTAAACTGAGATAATTGATAACGCGATGGTTAACAGAAAGAAAGGATTAGGTTGTGGTTGTCGCTACTCGTCGCTTTGAATTTTCGGCTGCTCATCGCTACTGGCGAGATGATTGGAGCGCCGAAGAAAACGAGCGTGTCTTTGGGCCGTACACTAGCCCGTATGGTCACGGGCACAATTATACACTCGATGTCAGTATTACCGGTGAACTAGATGAACGCACCGGGATGGTTATGAATATGACCGAATTGAAGGCGATTGTCAACGACGTCCTTGAGGAGTTTGATCATAAACACCTCAATTTTGACACGCCTTACTTTCGGGATCAGATACCAACGACCGAAAATCTGGTGCGGGTGCTCTGGCGACTGATCGCAGCGCGTTTGCCAGCTCATGCTCGCCTGGTACATTTACGTCTCTACGAGCAGCCCGATTTGTGGGCCGATTATGACGGCACAGGTGAGACACAATTTAGCCGTTTGTATACCTTCGCGTCAGCACATCGCCTCCACGCACCCACACTCAGCGATGACGAAAACCGCCTTATTTACGGTAAGTGTAACAATCCCAACGGCCATGGCCACAACTATACCCTGGAGGTGACAGTGCAAGGGCCGATTGATCCGGCAACCGGCATGCTGGTTGATCTCGAATGGCTTGACCGAACCGTCCATTCGGTGATCGATCAACTGCACCTGCGTCATCTTGATCGTGAAATTTCGGCCTTTGCTGACCGGCCATCAACTGCCGAAAATATTATTGTCTATCTCTGGAACGAGCTGGCGCCTTTGCTTGAAGGTCGTCTTGCCCTTCTCCGCTTGTGGGAAACGCGCAAGAATATCTTTAGCTATGCTGGGCCGTCTCCTGTTCAAGCCTGATTTCAAGTGGTCTTTCGCCCGCTCATGCGCACATTGCGCAGTTCGTATGTGTAATGGAGAGTATCTGGTATGTCTAGCAACGGTAACGGTTATCATCCCACCCCTGATATTGATGAGGAACACTACGAAAGTCTGATCGTTCCTGGTCGTGGTAAACTGGAGGGAATGTCATTTGCTTCCGATCCCCGCATCGAAGAGGCAGTCCGTACTATTCTTACGGCCATCGGCGAGGTGCCGGATCGTGAGGGGTTACAGAAGACTCCTTCGCGGGTTGCCAAAATGTACGCTGAGCTAACAGCCGGTTATCATATTGATCCCCAGGCGTTGATCAACGGCGCCATCTTCAGTGTAGCTTATGATGAGATGGTGTTGGTCACCAACATTGACTATTATAGTCTCTGCGAGCACCACATGTTGCCATTCTTTGGTCAGGTCCATGTGGCCTACATTCCAAACGGCAAGGTTGTCGGTCTAAGCAAGATTCCGCGTATCGTCGAGATGTTTGCCCGACGTCTACAAGTTCAGGAACGGATGACAGTACAGATCGCTGACTTTATCAATGAGGCACTAGAACCTGCTGGCGTCGCTGTGGTTGCCGAAGGCGTTCATATGTGCGGAGTGATGCGCGGGGTGAAAAAAGCGAATGCTCGTATGGTGACCTCGGCGATGCGTGGTGTGTTCCGCGAAGACTCGAAGACGCGGGCTGAATTTATGGCGCACATCAACCGCTCTAGTAATCGGCAGGATTAAAACGTGTGCGTAAAGCGATCTATGGGTAGGCGAAGGCTCTGCCTTCATCTACCCGAGAAATTTGCGCTGAAAGATTTTGTGAACTATCCCCGTTCGCCTGAGAGTCGTTTTACCGATACGTGCGTTAAGTTAATAGGAATAAGTGGACTTCGCTTTTAGGTGTTGTCTGTCTGCCCCTTCTCGGTCAGCACAAAGGAATCCTTTTCAAGCGTATGTTTGAAGCTTACTCCCACTGCTATGCGTGAGTCCTATATTCGGATAGGCTCTTATTCCGTAAACGCAAAGGATGATCGTATGCGTTCGATTCTGATAACCGGTGCCTCACGCGGTATTGGCGCTGCTACCGCTTTAGCTTTGGCCAGACCTGGTACCCGATTGACCTTGGCTGCCCGCAATCGGGCGGCCCTCGAAACGATCGCCGATCAGGCAATTACTGCTGGCGCCGATTGTGTAGTGGTTCCATGCGATGTAACCGATCCAGATCAAGTTTCCAAAACCGTTGCTCAGGCTGCCGAAACGGGACATCTCGATGTCGTTGTGCATAGCGTAGGTGGTGCGCTGGTTGCGCCACTGTCGGCGATCAACATTGATGAATGGGAGTCCCATCTACGGACCCAGCTCACCGGTCTCTTCCTGGTGGCCCAGGCGGCGAGTGCTCGGATGGATCAAGGCGGGTTGATTATTAACATCGCCTCAGTGGCTGCCAGACAGGCATTTCCCGGTTGGTCGGCCTACGTAGCTGCCAAACACGGTGCGCTAGGCTTTGCGGCTGCCATCCGTGAAGAACTGCGACCACGTGGTATTCGAGTGTGTTCGATTTTGCCTGCGGCTACTGACACCGCAATCTGGGATACCATTCCCGGCAATTGGTCACGTAGCAACATGTTGCAACCAACCGATGTTGCAGCGGTCATTGCAGCTATCGTTGCTTTGCCACCTTATGTAACGGTCGAAGATTTGACTATCGGTCATGTCGCAGGTCGGTTGTGAAACGTTAGCGGTGTTCAACGCTTTCAGTCTCTGTACTGCCACGTATGTTTCCTCCCTTATCTTCTTCTCCTTGCCCTCTTTCTCTCCCCTTGGGAGAGGGGAAGGGAGTAGGTCGTCGTACAGGAATCCGTTCCTCTCACTCCTCCTATTTGTCCATCACCGTATTACGGAGGCATCGAGGATGTCCCGTTGCACGCCACACAATATGAACCAGCGGTCCGTCCTTCCAACACCTGCATGAGACATGGGTATGCAGAGGCGCTAGATGGCGTTCATTGTCTGTGGCAGGCCGGTCGTTCACCGTTATGGCGTCTTCAACTGAAATCTCTAAAAACCCTATGAAACCTGTCAATTGCTTGACAAACCACTGCTCTTCGACTAGAATCGTGATGGCGATGTGCCAATGTAGCTCAGTCGGTAGAGCAGCTGTTTCGTAAACAGCCGGTCGCCGGTTCGAGTCCGGCCATTGGCTCCATCTATCTAACATAGTGTAGGGACCCATGGTGATGCTTGTCATCCCGTGGGTCTCAGGCTTTTTACAGTTATCCTCGTTCAGTGGTAGACTTCTGCGATGAGCTGGATTCGTATTCGCGGTGCCCGCACTCATAACCTGAAACAGATCGATCTTGATATTCCACGTGGCAAATTCGTGGTTATCACCGGCGTTTCTGGTTCCGGTAAAAGTTCACTGGCGTTCGACACCATCTTCGCCGAAGGTCAACGTCGCTATGTCGAAAGCCTGTCGGTGTATGCCCGTCAATTGCTTGGGCAACTTGAGAAACCCGATGTCGATCTGATTGAAGGATTATCACCGGCTATAGCTATTGATCAGAAAGGTGGTGCGCGCAATCCGCGCTCTACGGTTGGCACCATCACTGAGATCTACGACTTTTTACGCCTCCTCTTTGCCCGGATCGGCCGCCCTCATTGTCCGCATTGTCAGACCCCATTGCGTCGCTATACCCCGCAGCAAATGGTCGATCTGATCGTCAATCGACCCGCGGGGCAGCGTCTGTTGTTACTGGCGCCGGTGCTCGGCGAGAGTGAGGCAGTGCTAAACGATATTCGTCGGCGCGGCTTCGTGCGCGCCCGCATCGACGGTGTTGTCCACGATCTCGATGAACCTATCCGGCTCGAGAAGTATCGCTCACATACGATTGAAGCCGTCGTTGACCGATTGATCATTCGCCAGACTGCCGATGGCACACCGGCGCTGGATCGGGTGCGGGTTGCCGATTCGGTAGAGACTGCGCTGAAATTGAGTGGTGGTCAGCTAATCATTCACGTCATTGATGGGGAAGAGCAGTTACTCAGCGAACACTACACTTGCCCCCAACACGGCCCGCTTGAACTGAGCAAGCTTGAGCCGCGTGACTTTTCGTTTAACACCCCCCAGGGAGCCTGTGCCGCCTGTCATGGTCTTGGAGTCGTGCCGGAGATCGATCCAGCACTGGTGATCCCTGATCGTGATCAACCGCTGCTTGAAGCAATCGTCCCCTGGCGTGAGAGCGAGTATTATCGTAATGTCTTGCGCTCGTTTGCTGCTCATTTTAACATTGACCCGAATACACCGGTGCGCGCTCTTCGCCCCGAACTCCTTGGCGCTCTGTTGTACGGTACCAGTGGTGAACCGATGACCTTACGGTATCACCTTCATGGTCAGATGCGCACTATCGAGACCGATTTCGAGGGCGTCATCCCAAATCTGCGACGTCGTTTAATCGAGCAACGTGCCACCAGTGAGTCATCACCACTCGAACAGTACACGACACCCCGCACCTGTCCGACCTGTAACGGCACCCGTCTGCGTCCAGAAGTACGCTCGGTTTTGATCGCTGGCCACTCCATCGCCGACATTCACCACATGACTATCGGTGCAGCTTTGCAATGGGCAAACCAGCTTCACGAACAAGCGCAGCTTCGTCCGCACGAGCAAACAATTGCGCGCCCCATCGTGCGCGAAATCACGCAGCGTTTGCGTTTTCTACAAGAAGTAGGGCTGGCATACCTGACCCTCGACCGCACGGTTATGACGCTCAGCGGAGGTGAACTGCAACGAGTACGTCTGGCGACCCAGCTTGGAGCCGGCTTGTCAGGGGTTCTCTATGTGCTCGACGAACCCAGTAGTGGTCTCCATCCACGCGATCACGACCGTCTGCTAAACACGCTGCTGAAATTACGCGACCTCGGCAACACTGTGATCGTGGTCGAACACGATGAAGCGACCATCCGTGCTGCTGATTGGATCGTTGACATTGGCCCAGGAGCCGGGCCGCATGGTGGTGAAGTGGTAGTTAGCGGTAGCCTGAACGACGTGATAGCATGCCCCCGCTCGTTAACCGGTCAGTATCTCTGCGGGCAGCGGCGCATACCGATCCCCGCCCACCGACGACCAACGCAGGGACGCTGGCTTGAATTGCGTGGTTGTCGTGCCAACAATCTCAAGAATATCGACGTGCGCATTCCGCTTGGCTGTTTCGTCGTTTTCAGTGGTGTGAGCGGTAGTGGTAAAAGCACCCTGGTGATGGACACCCTGGCGCCACGCTTGAGTCAATTGCTGCACAACAGCCATTTGCGGGCCGGCGAACACGATGCTCTGCTCGGTTACGAATATCTCGAACGGATGATTGTGGTGGATCAGAGTCCAATTGGGCGTACCCCACGTTCAAATCCAGCTACGTACAGTCGTGTTTTTGATCAGATCAGACAACTATTTGCCGCTACCAACGAGGCAAAAGCGCGTGGTTATGATGCGACCCGCTTCAGTTTCAACGTTAAAGGAGGACGCTGCGAACACTGTGCTGGCGAAGGGTTAATCCAAGTTGAGATGCAATTTTTGCCCGATCTGTTCGTTCCATGTGACGTTTGCGGCGGAACACGGTACAATAGAGAAACGTTAGATATTCGTTATCGTGGACTCAACATTGCAGAGGTGCTTGATCTCACGGTTGCCGAAGCGCTTGCATTCTTCGCTCGTGTGCCGTCAATAGCCGAACGATTACAGGCATTACACGACGTTGGGCTTGATTATCTCAAATTGGGGCAACCGGCCCCAACCTTAAGCGGCGGCGAAGCCCAACGTATCAAGCTGGCTGCTGAACTCAGTCGAAAAGGGAATGGTCATACGCTCTACATTCTTGACGAGCCAACGACCGGTCTGCATGTTGCCGACATCGAACGCTTGCTTGATGTCTTGCAACGTCTGGTTGATGCCGGAAATACGGTGCTGGTTATTGAACACCATCTCGATCTGATCGCTGCTGCCGACTGGGTAATTGAACTAGGCCCAGAAGGTGGCGAGAAGGGGGGGTATGTGATCGGCGCCGGATCACCGGAAACTATCGCAGCACAGCCTGACTCACCGACTGGGACCTATTTACGGCAGCGCCTGCGTAACAAACCATTGCAGTGAGTCGGCATTCTAATGCGGTAAATGCGGTAATCCGACTGTAATCTATCCGCCTTGAGTCTAGCGGAGCTACAACCTATAGTACCAACAGACGATACGCTCACTCCGTGCCGATAATGGCAGAAAGGACTCGTTCGATGGAGCGGATTATTCTACGCGATCCAACGATCATACCGCCCTTCGCTGAGCCTGCTCGTGATCTGCGCATTCTCAATAAGCCACTCTGGCTTTTGCAGCGCGATTTGTTGAAGACGTATGGCAGAAGTGCGACTGAAATCGATCACCTGAGTGAAGTAGCCGAGATAGCGGCAGAAGATGAACGCATTGTCTACCGTGATAACCTTTTTTTCAACGCAGAGCTGATCGATACCTTCATCCGTGAAGCTCGTATGCGTGGTACGCCAGCTCAAATCGCATTTAAGGCTACCAATCCGGCAACCGGCCAGAAGGGCGATCCCAGTATTGAGCGTCACGCTACGCAGCTCTCACGTCATATTCGTCGGGTAGGCGATTATTACGTTGCCGATTTGTATTATCTGCCCGCTGGCTGTAACGATCTCTCGCAGGTTCAGCCGCTCGTTATCGACACACTAAGCCACGAGATGGGCTATTACCGTATCCCAAGCTATATGGCCCATAAGGGCGATCTGACCTATCAAATCCCGATCCGCGCTTTCGTTTCTATCGAGAGCTGGCTCCACGTCTTAATGGCCAACATCTTGATGGGGGTCTTTTCATGGGCTGCTGCGCTTGATGTGCGGATGAGTAAAGCTCGCTTGCATAACATTTTGCGGTGGACGGCTGAAGACTGGCGGCTGTTTCCAGGTAAAATAGCGTTCGCGCTCAAAGCCTTCTGGGAGAAGATTAATCCCCTGGAAGAGCAATGGCGTAACCATTTTCTTGCGTCGCGAGCACTGGTGAAAGTTGGGAAACGCTGCTCGATAGATCCCACTGCTATCATTCATGGCCCCACCGTAATCGGTGATGATGTCTACATTGGTCCAGGTGTGGTAATAGCGAACAGCTATATTGGAAACAACGTCAATATCATGCAGGGATCACAAATCATGCTCAGTGTGGTAAGTGATCGCTGCTTCCTCCCGTTTAATGCCGGTCTTTTTATGACGGTGTTGATGGAAAACAGTATGGTCGCCCAAAACAGCACTTTGCAGCTCTGTGTGGTGGGACGGAACACCTTCATCGGTGCCAACAACGTCTTTACTGACTTCAACTTGCAGGGAGAACCGATTAAAATCATTCATGAGGGTGTACCGGTCGAAGTCAATATGCCGGTGCTCGGCTCAGCAGTGGGGCATAACGTGAAGTTGGGTAGTGGATTTGTCGTCTACCCTGGTCGCATGATAGAATCAAATGCTGTTATAATCTTTGACAACGAACAGAATCTGATTCGGAAGACGGTGCCCGGCCACGATCTAAACGATATTGATGAGACAACTGGCGAGCCACGTCGAATCATCTATCACTGGCCGAATGTCTACTACGATCCGGCACGACCGGATGTTAGTCCATCAGCAGAAGGTGAAACATCGCGATCAATGATGACTATTCGCACAAAACATGAAAACAGTCGCCTATCCGAGCATATCAGTGCGAGTCAGCGGTTGTAACCGCCACTTCGCGAGGAGAAATCGCTGTGAGCAAAGAACGCATCCTCGTCGTTGAGGACCAGCCAGACATCTCTAGCTTGCTAAAGATCTACTTTACCGCGCAAGGGTATGAAGTCTATACAGCGCTTCGTGGGCAGCAGGCGCTTGAGATTTGTAGTAAAACACCTCCCAATCTGGCTCTGCTCGACGTCAATCTCCCTGATATGGAAGGCTATGATGTTGGTCGTGCTCTGCGCGCCAGTCCACGAACCCGTCACATTCCCATCATCTTTCTAACTGCACGCGGTGAGCGACGTGATCGGCTGATTGGCCTTGGCGAAGTACAGGCTCAATACTACATCGTCAAGCCCTTTGACATTGAAGAGGTTCATACTATCGTCAGGAATCAGCTCGAAGAAGCTCGTCGTCGTAACCAACTCCATCCAGTGACCAACTTGCCAACGGCTGAATTACTAAACGAACAGCTTCGACAGTTGCTGACAGCATCAAGCTGGGCGTTGATCAATGTCCATATTAACGGCTTTGAAACATTTACCAGTGTGTACGGTTCAGTCGTTGGCGAAGATGTTCTGCGCTTCGTTGCCCTTATGCTCAACGAAGTGGTGAGTGAACTGGGTGGAAATGAAGAGTTCATCGGCCAGCAGTCGGTTGGTCAATCGTTCCTCATCACCACTGTCCCTGAGCGCAGTCGTGCGATCTGTGAGCGGATCATTACTCGTTTTGACGAGGAAATAGGTCTGCACTATAACTATCGCCACCGGAAACAGGGCTACATTGAGTTTGTCGATGATACTGGCGAGACCCGGCAGGCGCCACTGATGTCGCTCTCAATTGGTGTGCTGACGCAGGATGATGGCCCCTTTGCCGATATTCGTGAGCTGAGCGAGATTTCTGAAGAGGTGCGTCAACGAGCACTTATTCAGGCGCGTGAGCAAGGCAAACGTAGTTTTGCCGTCTACGGTCGCTCTGCTGGCTAGCCGATGTTCGTTGCTAAATGTTGTTCTGCGTTTCGTTTATGCTTACGTAGTCACCAGTGCAGTACAGCACGCTGGCAGGAGCGGTAGCGTTATCTATGGAGACAACAGTCACTGCAGCACCAACCCAGGGTTGGGAACTCCTCGCGCAATTGGCCCTGTATGGTCAGCAACCCTTGGGCCAGACTGAGCCGACCGTCTTGGGCGGATTTATCGGCGAAGTTCTGGAACGGTATCTCGGTGTAGGCGGTCGTCTGACACTGCTAGCTGATGAACAGGAACTTGCCACGATTACCTGGGGCGAAGCGCCGGCAAACGGACATGGGTTTGAATTGCGTGACGCAAGCCATCTTTATGGTCGACTGACGCTATCAGCAACGTTTGAAGCGGGGTTTACGGCTGCACTTACCACTCAAATTACGACGCTGCTGGCGATCTGGTACCGTGCACGCATCAACGAGCGGATCGAACAGTTGCGCAGCCTTGGCTACGCTACGCTCGAACATATCGGTGTGGGTGATACGAACGTCGTCCTCGAGCGGTTATGCCGAGATGCCTGTGCGCTCTTGCCGACGAAAGCTCTTGCCCTCTACTGGCTCAACTTTAATGAGCAATTGTTGGTCAGAGCAGTAAGTAGTGCTGGTGACACGATTTTCCCATCACAATTAGCTATTAACGACAATGAAACAATTGTTCGGGCGATAACATTCCAAACGACGCAGCAGGGTGTCTGGTACAGCCGTCTGCAACGGCGCAACACAGCGGGCGAATGGCCGCTGCTGGTTGAACCATTAACAGTTGGGATCGAACTGGTAGGATTGTTACTTCTTGTCCATCCTGGTCCTGAAGCAGCACAAACTATTCACTCATTGGCGCGACCGCTGGCATTGTTACTGCACGCTACCGCCCTTCAGCAGCATGAAAGTCGTCATGCTCGTGAACTGTTTGTACTGTATGAGAACAGTCTCGAAATTGGTTCAGGGCTGGTCATTGAAGAGACGATCGCTCGTGCAGTTGAAAATATCGCCATAGCGCTCAATGCTGATTTTGGTGCCGTCTACCTGATCGATCCAGAACAACCTGATTCTGCGCAAACCATTGCTGTGTACAGCGAACGCGAGACAGCTTCGCCGTATCCGACGCACATACTGCTTACCCCAGAGCTGCAACAGATAGGTGCCCGCAATGAGCCAATACTGATGACGGTTGCTGAAGGTTTGGATACCGATGGCAATAACCCTGTTGTCAGTCACGCTACTGCGGCTGGCTGTCACAGTGTGTGGGTCGTTCCCTTACGAGGAAAAGAACAATTCGTTGGCTTGATGGCCATCGGCTACCCCACGGCAGGGTATGTGCTTGATCAGATTGAAAGAAATCTGTTGCAAGTTCTAAGCGCGCAGATTGCTACGACGGTACAGAACCGTCGACTCTACGATGCGCTCCAGCAACGAGCGGGTGAGTTAGAGCGTTTACAACAAATCAGCCAGCTTCTCGCTGCTGATCTTTCTCTCGAGGAAACCCTTGAAGCAACGTTAACCAGTGCAGCAAAGTTGATCCAGTTTAGCGGTGGGCGCATCACCCTCTTTGACGAACGTTATCAGCAACTGCGGGTCGCGCACCAACACATGCTTTCCTGTCAGGTAGGTAATGAAAGCGACGCGCTCAGTTCCTGGCTGGCTCGCCATCAACGCCCACTACGGATCGACGATCTTACCCAACCGCCAGCATGGCTCGGCGCACTCGATGATATCGATGGTCTGGCCATGGTGAATACCATCCCGGTACGAAGTTATCTGGGAATGCCGTTACGCATTGGTGATACATTGTTAGGCACGCTGGAGCTTGTTTCAACTCAGCCCGATAACTTCAGTGCTGAAGATGAACGGCTACTAGGCATTTTAGCCAGCCAATCGGCCCATGCTATCGCAAATGCCAGTCGGTTCAGCCAGGTAGATAGTAATCTGCGACTACGCATCGAACAGCTACGTGCACTCCAACGCATTAGCAGCCAACTGTCGATTACACTGAACCAAAATGAAATCCTGGCGTTTGTTTTGGAACAGGCCTTGCGGGCAACCGATGCCAGCCGTGGCCTGATTGCGTTACGGGTTGCGCAAAACTGGGTTAATAACCGTAACGTATCGTATTTCCCGCAACTGATTGATGATGATTTAGAAGGTGAAAACAGCAACTTTTTGATTGTTGAAGTGATTGGCTATTCACCACCCTTCCGTAGTAAGATGGTGGGGAACCTGCTCGATCATACGATCCTGATCGCGCAGGAAGCTTTGAGCCGACGTGAAATTGCGCTGAGTGACTGTCTGACCGAGCACGAACGGGAAGTGCTCTACGCTCCGGACGCATATTCAGCGCTGGCTGCACCAATTTTTTATCAGGGGAGTGTGTACGGTCTAGTGCTGCTGTTATCCGAACAACCACGCCACTTTGATGTTGAAGCGAGTGAATTCATTCGGGCCTTGACCCATCAGGCGGCGATTGGGATCGGCAATGCTCAGCATTATCTTGAGCTTGAGCACATGGCCAAGATACTACAGCGGCGGGCCGACATCCTGAACGATGTGCTCGAGATCGGGCAGGCTATGCGGGTTGACCAACCGTTATCAAGCCTGCTGGAACAGATCGGGTATAGTATCATCGAAGCTATTGGCCTGCGCACGGTGCTGTTCTGCCTGATCCGTCTCGATGATCCGCAACACCTTTATTTGGAAGCAGCAGCCGGCATCCCACTGGCTGAAATGGCACAACTGGCAACACACCCTCTCGATATTACCCTGGCAACGCGCTATCTCGATCCACGCTTCCGCTTAGGTCGAGCCTACTTTATCCCGGAAGAAGAGGCGCACAAACTGGAGCAGGGGTTCGACACCGGTATCTTTGACTACCATCCATTCAGTGACGCTCGCTCTGCTGACGAATGGCAACTCGATGATCGGTTGTGTATTCCCCTCTACTCAACCGAGGGTACGCTGCTTGGCATGATCTTTGCCAGTGATACCGAAAATCGGCAGCGCCCAACCGCTCGTGAGATCGAGCCGCTGGAGATTTTTGCTAATCAGGCAGCAATTGCCATTGAAAACCACCTTCTGTTACGTGAGGCGCGTGATCGAGCCGAAGAGATGGCGGCTCTGTTTCACGTTGGCGCTGCGCTGACTTCAACTGTTGATTTCGACACCCTGCTCCAACGGGTCTATCAGGAAATTGTCGCCTTTCTCGGCACACCGGATTTCTTCTACATTGCTAGTTATGACGCTGAACAAGAGACCGTTCGTTTTGAACTGTTCAAACAGCACGGTGAAGACCTTAGTGAATATGTTAAGCAGGTCATCCCGAAGAGTGGATTGATCGCGAAGGTTATCGATGAAAGCCAACCGTTACGGATCGATGATCTGCTGGCGAGTGAGTTTCGTGCTCAGGCTCACATACTAGTCAGTGAAGCACAACAAGTTCGCTCGTGGCTTGGCATCCCTCTGATCAGTCAGGGGCGCGTGATTGGGGTACTCTCGGTACAGAGTAACACGCCAAAAGCATTTCACGATCGCACACTCCGCTTTCTGGTCGCGCTGGCCAATCAGTTGGCGATTGCGCTCGAAAATGCCCGTCTGTTTGCCGAACGAGAACGACGGATCATTGAGTTAAACAGTATCAACCGCATTGGGCAGATCATCGCCGCGACACTTGATCCAAAGCAAATGCTGCGTGATGTCCATCGGCATTTGCAAACGTTCCTTTCACTCGACTCCTTCGTGGCAATACTGTACGATCCCGAAAGCGGCGAGATGACCCTTTGCTACGAAGTTGATGAAGGGGTCGAATCGTTTACCGAGTATCGCCAGCCACCTGTACCGGGAAGTCTGACCGAACACATTATTCGAACACGCCAACCACTGCAATTTTTCGATCTGAGCACCGAGCGTGAACAGGCTGGTTTTCACTTCCAACCGATTCCATTTGGTTCAAATCGCCGATCAGCCTCTTGGCTAGGGGTACCATTACTGATTGGTGAGCAAACGGTGGTTGGGGTGCTGGCAGTCATGAGCTACACTCCGGGCCTTTACCGCGAGCGTGAACGCGCATTTCTAACGACGATTGCCAACCAACTGGCCCTAGGGGTACAGAATGCGCGTCTGCTCGAACAGGCTCAGGCACAGGTTGAGCGGCTCGCCATCGTGAACCGGGTCGCGGCAGCAACCAACGCTCTCACCGATTTGAAAGCTATCTATCAAGAGATTGTGAACGCAATGGCCGCTGCTACCGGTGTCGATCAGGCGCGGATGGTGATATACGATCGCGCCAGTGGGTATGCACCGGCAGTAGCTGAATACGTTCATAGTGGGATCCTGGATCAACTACGGATTCAACTGTTCGATAATCCATCAGTTGATTGGCTGGATCGGGAGAAGCGCCCACTCGTTTCAGAAGATGCCCAGAATGACCCACTCTTTGCTCCATCGCATCCGATTTTCCGTGCACTTGATATCCGCTCGATCGGGATCATCCCAATTATTCTGAACGACGAAGTGATTGGCGCAGTAGGTCTAGACTTCGTTGGACGATACGGTACCTTCTCACCCCAGACTCTTGAGCTGTGTCAGACAATTGCCAATCAAACCAGTACAGCCATTGCCCGTGCGTGGGCAACGGTTGAGGCCCAGCGCAGTGCTGAGGCAACGCGCCAGAAAGTTCGTGAACTGTCCACCCTACTTGATGCGGCTCGTATTCTGTCGTCGTTGTTACGCCCCCAAGAGGTGCTGAACAAGCTCCTAGAACTGGTAAGTCGCCAGCTTAACGTCACGACGGTAGCTCTGTGGACGATCAGTGAAGGGAATCTACTCATACCAGCAGCCCTTGATGGCATCCCTGCTGAACAGGCGCGCACGATGAGGGTGCCTATCGGCCAAGGTTTTACCGGACGTGTTGCTGAAACCGGTCAACCACTGATCATTGAGGATGTCAATGAGTTGGGTGGGTCACTCTACCCCAACTACCAGCGCCGCAATAACTTGATTTCGTTTATGGGCGTACCGGTCATCTATCGCGAGCAAATTATTGGTGTGCTCAGCGTGATGACCAACTACCGACGGCAGTTTACGAATGATGAGATGATGTTACTGGTCGGTTTAGCTGACCAGGCAGCCATTGCGCTGGAAAATGCGCGCCTGTTTGAAGAGCGTGAGCAACGAATTGCCGAACTCTCTATTATCAATCGCATTAGTGCCGCAGTTAATGCTTCGTTGGATATTTACGAGCTGATTGAGAGGCTCCATCAGGGAATCAGCGAGATCATTGATACGAGCACCTCACTCATCGGATTGTACGACGAGAGTACCAATACGATCAGCTATCCGATCGCTTATGATCGTGGTAAGCGGCTTGTACTTGAACCGAGACCTCTAGGGAGTGGTACCAATGCCTGGGTGATCCATAATCGGCGTCCGCTGTTACTCAGCACTGCTGCAGCAGTGCGGGCGATGGGATTGGTGATCGACCAGGGCCGTGTCGGTGATGAAGAGGCAATAGAAGAATCGTACCTCGTCGTGCCGATTATCTACGGTGATCAGGTTCTTGGTGTCATTAATATCCAAAGCTATTCACCCCATGCGTTTGATGAAAACGATCTCCGCTTTGTCACAACGGTCACCAATCAGGCCGCAGTAGCGTTGAATAATGCCCGCCTGTTCAGTGAAATCAGACAAAACGCCGCTGAGATGAGCACGCTGTTTGAGGTGTCTCAAAATCTGTCGGGTACGCTCGAACCGGATACCATTCAGATGTTGCTGGCTGATGCGGCGGTACGCTTGCTGCGCGCTGAACTTGGCGCCGTTCTCCGGCTTGATCGCCGGGGGAACATCGAACGGCAGGTGCTGATCGATGGGGTTGAATTTCGCGAAGATGTACAGATCGATTTTCGGCGTGATGGTTTGACGGCTGCCCTTCTTCGTCGCGATCAGCCGATTGCCATTAGCGATCTGGCAGATTTTGAGAATGGTGGTCATCACGCCCTGAAATGGGGTGTGCGTAGTGCGCTTGGCATTGCCGTCGGTCCTCTCGAAGAGCGGCTAGCGGTTATTTGGGTCGGTATGCGCCGACCGTATGAATGGACAGCACACCAGATTTCGCTGCTATCGATTCTCGCCAACCAGGCTGCCCAGGCCCTCAAGAGTGCACAACTCTTTGCTAACGAGCAAAAGCGGCGCCATCAGGCCGATATGTTACGTGAAGTTGCACAGTCGTTTACCTCAACCCTGGCGCTGAACGAAATTCAGACGTTGGTGTTGACACAGTTGCAACGGATCATACCGTATGATGACGCAGCCATGCTCTTGCGTGATGAGGGTTACGGTGATCTGCGCGTGGTTGAAACACGGGGTTTTGGTGCTGAACAAACGTTAGTCAGCAGGATTGCACTGGAAGATAGCAGCCTCTTCCAGACTATGGCCATTGAACAACAGCCGGTATTTATCGCGAATACCTGGCTCGATCCGCGTTTCAATGAACTGCGTCGTTTAGGTTGGCGTGATGGCTCATGGATTGGTGCACCACTGCTGGTTGATAATGAATTGGTCGGGGTGCTTGCTATTAGCGCCAGAGAGCCAGATAGTTATGACGAAGAGGCACTGGCCGTTGCCTTTACCGTTGCTAGTCAAGCTAGTCAGGCAATACAGAATGCACGATTGTTTGATCAGATCAGCAATCTGGCTGCTGATCTCGACATGCGTGTGCGAGAACGCACTGCCGAACTCGAGCAAGCGACACGGTTGCTCTCAGAGGAAAAAGAACGGCTGGAAGCCGTTAACCGAATTACCCTGGAACTGACGACACAGCTTGATCTCAACCTGATCATCCAGCGCGCACTCGAACTCACTTCCGAAAGCATTGGTGTTGAGCGTGGCTCGCTCATGCTGCGTGATCCGGCTACTAACGATCTGGTTTGTCGGGCTATCCTGAAAGGCCGTGGCCAGGCAGAGATTGCAAATATCCCGCTCCGCTTTTCAGATGGTACTGAAGGCCTGGCTGGCTGGATTATCCAACATCTGGAACCGGTCAATATTCCTGATGTCGAGCGCGATTCGCGCTGGATTAGGGAAGCCGGTCGGGCTGAGAAAGTTTGTTCAGTGGCCGGTGTTCCGCTCCAGACCAGCGATACCGCAATCGGTGTCTTGATCTTGTCAAGCCCAGAGCGGCAGTACTTCAGCGACTCGCAGATGAACCTGCTCGGCACGATTGCCAGTGTGGTTGCTGCTGCTGTGAACAATGCTCAGCTCTACAGCTATATCAACGATCTGGCGCTACGGAATGCGGTTCTGCTTGAAGAGCAGCGCGAAGAGACATCTAAGAGTGCGGCGGTCTTCCGCTCGATGTCGGAAGGAGTGATCGTGCTCGATCCACAACAACACGTTACGCTGTTCAATCCTGCTGCTGAGCAAGTACTGGAAATCGCAGCGGATGATCTCTTACATCAACCATTCAGCCACCTGGCCGAGATTGGTCACGATGAAGCCAGTCGTCGCCGCACGCAAACGATATACAACGGAATTGTACAGGGACTGCGTCGAATGCGCGAAACGCAGAAAATTTTCAGTACGTCGATTGATCTTACCGATCCAAGCCAGGTCATTGCCGTCAATATTGCGCCGGTACGCAGCCCTGATGGACAACATTACGGTGAAGTGGTCGTTTTGCGCGATATTACCCGTGAAATCGAGGCCGACAAAGAGAAACGCCAGTTTATTTCAGACGTTAGCCATGAGCTGCGGACACCGCTCACCGCTATTAAGGGATATGTTGACGTCTTGTTGCTGACGGCAAGTCTGAATTTGACACCGGATCAGATCAGCTACCTGACGATTATCAAGAATAATACCAATCGGTTACGGGCACTGATTGAAGACATCCTCGAATTCTCGCGACCCGACTCAAAGAAGAAACTAACTTTTACTCAGGTCGATATTCCTACCGTGATCGAAGAGGTTGTACAGTCGCTGCGCCTCGAATACGAGCGTAAGGGCATGAATGTGCGGATTGAGACTTCACCATCGTTGCCGCCAGTTACGGCAGATCAAAAGCGGGTGAGTCAAATCATCTTCAACCTCTTCTCGAATGCAGTGAAGTATACCTACGAAGGCGGGTCGATCACGGTGCGCGCCTTCCTCAACCGGGCGAATATGATGCAAATCGAGGTAGAAGACACCGGCGTAGGAATGTCACCGGAACAGTTGAAGAAGTTGTTCCGCCCGTTCTACCGTGCCGATAACCCGTTACGCGATATTGCCGGTGGTACCGGGTTGGGCTTGAGCATCGCCAAACAACTGGTTGAAATGCACGGCGGTGAAATCTGGGTAACGAGTGAGTTAGGAAAGGGTAGTACCTTTGCTTTTGCAATTCCGTTGCAGCAAACGGTAAACGGTACCTCTGATGAGGGGGTGGAAGTATGAGTGTTATCCACCTCGATAACCGTCTGGCACACTACGAAGTTTTTGGGCGCGGTCAGCCGATCATTTTCCTGCATAGCTGGATCGGCTCGTGGCGGTATTGGGTACCGATCATGGATCTGGCTGCTGAACGGCATCGCGCCTACGCCTTTGATTTCTGGGGATTCGGCGAAAGTGACCGTCGCGGTAATCAGTTTACTGTGCCGACGTATGTCGAGATGCTGATTCAGTTCATGAACCGCCTTGGCATTGCCCGTGCCACGCTCGTTGGTCATGGGATGGGGGGTATGGTTGCGATCATGGCCGCGCATCAGTATCCCGACCGGTTTAACCGTCTGTTGACCGTTGCTACCCCGCTTCATGGTCAAGTTCTGGCCCAGCATATCAAGCCAGGCACCCTGTCGCGATTGCTGGGCATGAATACCAGTCAGAATGGTTGGGCGCGTATGGTGCGCACGCTCCAGGTGGCCGATCCGGAGATTCAGCAAGAAATTGAAGAAGATACCTCAAATCTGAGTGAGCAAGTACTCTCGCAAGTTCACGAATCGTTGTTAGAGACAGATTTACGCCCACTCATTATCTCATTGCAAACACCACTCCTGGCCGTCTACGGTGGTAAAGACCCGATTGTCAATCCGGCTCACGCTTCATTCCTCAACGAGCTGGCCGAACGACCGATTCAGTTGCTGGTGCTGCCGAAAGCCAGTCATTTTCCCTTCCTCGAACAGGCAAACACCTTTGGCCGGTTGCTGCTCGACTTTCTTGTTTCGCAGGGTACGGCGATTGAGATTAAAGAAGAGTGGCGCCGCCGCGTGAATCAGCGCGAGTATTTGTAAGACCAGGCGAAAGTGCCGGTAAAGCTTTTCCGGCGCTTGGTGCTAAAACAAGTAGTTGTACAACGATACTCCCGACCATCCCCGATTCAGAGAAACGACTACCCTATCGTAAACTACACAAGCATACGTCCAGTGTGGATTGAGAAGCTGTATCTTCACCTCCTCTGGCACTTAGGGAGACTCAATCAGCATTTGTCTCTGCAGACTCAACCATCTCAGCAGCTTGCAGCGGATGCCCCATAATAAATATCCGACGCTTGATCCTTCCTTCGGCTGGTGGTAGCGTTTCCATCGTTTGGAGTAATTCGTAGATAGCCTCACGCACGTGCTTGAACTCTTCCTCAGTAGCATAGAAGACATGATCGCGGGCCGCAATATTGTTCAGGTCCGGATCACCGCGTTTCAATACATAATCAGCCAATTCCTGAGCGACAGAGGTACCGTACAGGCGAACATGGTCGGCAAACTGCTCGAGACCGCCTGGTTGGTACACGTCTGCCGGGTCGATCAACCCCTCGTTCGCAGTAAAAAATCGCTCCTCGATACCATTGACAAGCCTCATCCGGGCAACGTGGATAACGCCGGCATCGAGCAGCTTGTGAATGTGTCGGTACAGCGAAGGTTTAGGAACATCCGGTAAGACTTTGGCCAGTTGATTGATCGAAAGTTCAACACCGTTGAGGGCCTGAAAAATGCGCATACGTACCGGGTGGTTGATTACTGCGAAGTTTTTAAGTGGCATCGTTGACACCTTTTGCTATGAAAAAATTGTTTCCAATATCGTTATTGAATATAATAATCTGGAAAATCCAAATTTGCAAGTCGCGAATACTGATGGTCACGAATGACCCGTTAGCCCATGTGCGACATCGGAGCGTTTTCCGCAGATAGTCATTTCCAGTTGGAGACTATTCCGCTGATGGGAATGACGCTGAATGTACGGTACCGTGCCGCTGCCGATGTCGAGGCGGGAAGATGCAAACAGTGTCGATTGCGCCGGGTTGGGAATGGTGCTGAACTAGAGATGATCGTACAACCGTTGAGGCAAGAGGTAGATCGAAGGTGGCAAGACGACTACATCGATGGCACCATACCTGTTAGCAGGATAGGATTCGGTACCATCTGTATATGAGACTACTACAGATTTGATAGGACCTTCTTTCCAAACTGGGTATTCTCCGTTTGACGCACCCCCTTTTTGTTGGTATGATCGCTCTATAGAGGTGAATCAAGGGTTTGCCTTCCCTTGTCTGTAACAGGAGTTTTCTATGCCCGGTGACGACAAAACCGAGTCACGAAAAGTTGATCATATTCGGATCGTGTTAAACGAAGATGTTGCTGCGAAGGGAGTTGCTACCGGTTTTGCTGCTTACCGTTTACCCCACCGGGCATTGCCTGAACTTGATCTGAATGAGATCGATACCCGCACGACCTTTCTTGGGAAGCCAATTTCGGCACCAATCTTGATCAGTTCGATGACGGGTGGTACATCGAGTGCCGAGCGGATTAATCTGGCCCTGGCTGAGGCTGCGGAACACCTCGGTTTACCAATGGGGGTTGGATCGCAGCGGGCAGCAGTGATGGATCCCCGCCTAGCCAGTACCTATCAGGTGCGACGGGTCGCGCCGCGGATTCCGTTGTTAGCTAATGTTGGTGCGGTTCAGCTTAACTACGGGTTTACCGTCGATCATTGTCGCCGTGCGGTAGAGATGATTGAAGCTGATGCGTTGATTTTGCATCTCAATCCGTTGCAAGAGGCTGTACAGCCTGAAGGCGACGTTAATTTCAAAGGCTTGCTGGCAAAGATTGAACAGGTCTGTCACTATCTGGAAGTACCGGTGATTGTCAAAGAGGTCGGCAATGGGATTGGTGCTGCCGATGCTGTACGGCTCTACGAAGTGGGAGTACGGATTATCGATGTTGCCGGTGCGGGTGGTACCAGTTGGAGTGAGGTCGAGCGTTTTCGGCAGCCTAATGATACCGGTCGGCGGGTAGCCGGTGCCTTCGCCGACTGGGGATTGCCAACAACCGAGTGTATACGTGAGGTACGTGCAGCTCTACCGGATGTCACCTTGATCGCATCGGGTGGCGTGCGGAGTGGTGTTGATGTGGCGAAGGCTATTGCATTGGGAGCCGATCTCGCCGGTACTGCCCGACCTGCGCTTTTCGATGCCATTCATGAGCGTGGTGCTGAGGCAGTTATTGAAGGGTTAGGTGCATTTATCCGCGAGCTGCGGGTCGCAATGTTCTGTAGTGGCTGCGCTGATTTGCAGGCTCTGCGCAAGGTGCGTCTTGTTGCGCGTGCGTAGCCTGCCGCAACGGCCAGCGTATGTTTGTTCATCACCTTTTTCTGCGCGATTTTCGTAATTATCGGCGACTTGAGATCACACTGGCGCCGGGTACGATCCTTTTCTACGGACCGAATGCTGCCGGCAAGACAAGTCTGCTGGAAGCTATCTTTTATCTGGCAACAACACGCTCACCTCGCCTTAGTAATGATCGCGAATTGGTGCGTTGGGATGCGGTTGGTGAAGCAGGAGCGCCTCCTTTTGCCCGCATTGCTGCCGAGGTAGAACGTCGCATCGGAGCGGTGCGGCTTGAAGTGTTGGTGCAACGACGAGCCGATGATGATGGCCAGCCGCTGAACGGAGCACAGAAGTTGGTGCGGATCGATAAGCGACCGGCACGAGCAATCGATCTGATCGGCCAACTGCGTGTTGTGCTCTTTACTCCTGCCGATCTGACACTGGTTGATGGTGCGCCAACCGAACGACGTCGCTACCTCGATATAACCCTCTCACAGCTTGATGCGCATTATGTTCGTACTCTGGCACACTATCAGAAGCTCCTGTTGCAACGCAATAGTTTGTTGCGCGCATGGCGTGAACAACGGCGCGTGCCGCGTAATGTTGATACTGAGCTGGCGTATTGGGATCAAGAGCTGGCCGCTGCTGGTGGTTATCTACTGGCCGAACGGTTGCGTGCAATCGTGGAACTGAACGATGTGGCTGGTCCTCTCTATCGTGCGATCAGTGGTGGAGAGAATCCGTTGCACATCGAGTATGCGGCTAGTTGTGATCTCGGTTCGGCACGCGATGCCGGTAGTCTGGCCGAGCGTCTCCATCTTGCCTTCGCCGCTCTGCGTAGCGATGAATTAGCCCGCGGGCAAACGCTCTGTGGCCCGCACCGTGATGACCTGATCTTTACGGTTGCCGGAATTAATCTTGGTCGCTACGGTTCACGTGGTCAGCAACGTTCAATTGCACTGGCTCTGAAGCTTGCTGAGGCCGGCCTGATGCGACAGCGCGGTGGTGATGCACCCGTGCTGTTGCTCGATGATGTATTGAGCGAACTGGATGCTCAGCACCGCGCTCATCTTCTCGAACTGGTGTATCGTCCTGATCAACAAACTTTGCTGACAACGACCGATCTCAGTGATTTTAACGCCGATTTCCTGACAAAAGCTCAGCGTTATCGGGTTGAAGATGGTCGCGTGTTCCCCGGTTGAAGGCGGCCATAGATAAACGTTAGTTGACGTAATGTGTCGGCTAATTCTGCACTGAGTGCCTCAGCCGGACATCGCCAGGCCCAGTTGCCACCTAATCGCCCAGGGGTGTTCATGCGTGCTTCGGTACCCAGTCGCAAGACATCCTGGAGTGGGGTAATGGCATACTGCGCAACTGACATGAGGCCCAACCGCATTAAATCCCACGCAATATCGACCGTCTGTTCGTCACGACCGAGGTACGTAAGCACAGCAGTTCGTGTAGCTGGATCGAGGGTAGCGAACCAGCCAACGGTCGTATCGTTGTCGTGTGTGCCGGTATAAACCACATAATTGGGCGTGTAATTGTGAGGTAGGTAAGGATTGGTCGGATCATCACCAAAAGCAAACTGAAGTACCTTCATGCCAGGCAGATTGAAAGTAACCCGTAGTACTTCAACATCAGGTGTAATTAACCCAAGGTCTTCGGCGATAATGGGCAGTGCACCTAATTCAGCTTGCAAGACGCGAAACAGGTCGGCGCCTGGCCCTGGTACCCAACGTCCTTCAACGGCAGTGGGTGAACTTGCCGGCACTTCCCAGTAAGCTGCAAAGCCACGAAAATGGTCGAGACGTAAGACATCGTAAAGCGTCAATGATTGACGCATACGCGCTACCCACCATCGATACCCGGTAGCTGCCATGCGATCCCATCGATACAGTGGGTTTCCCCAACGCTGGCCGGTAGCGCTGAAATAATCCGGTGGTACACCGGCAACAACAGTGGGCATACCTTGCTCATCGACGAAAAAGAGATCGCGATTAGCCCAAACATCAGCACTATCATCGGCAACGAAGATGGGGGCATCGCCGATGATCAAAACACCGTGATGATTGGCGTATGCTTTCAGCGCCTGCCATTGGCGAAAGAAGAGAAACTGAAGATACCGATGGTAGTCAATCGTTGCGGCCAGTTCCTGGCAGGCCAATTCGAGGGCGGTCGGTCGGCGATCACGGAGATCAGGCCGCCAATCGTGCCAGCTTACCCCACCCTGCGACTCTTTGATCGCCATAAACGTGGCATAATCGGTGAGCCATTCACTGTTATCTTCGCAGAACTGACAGTAATCTTTCTGGAGGTGAGAACTGTACCCGCTCTGAAACCGTTCAAAGCTGCGCCAGAGGAGAGCGTATTTCGCAGGAATAAGAGCGCCATAGTCAACGTGATCAGTGGGAAGGTTGCCAAGTGCAGATCGCGCTTCATCAACGGTGAGCAAGCCCTGTTCAATAACATCGTCAATGCTGATCAATAATGGATTACCGGCGAAAGCCGAAAAACACTGGTACGGCGAATCTCCGTAGCCAGTTGGCCCCAGTGGAAGCACCTGCCAGAGGGATTGTCCCGCTGCAACCAGAAAATCAACAAATCGATACGCCATCGGTCCCAAGTCGCCAATTCCCCAGGGGCTGGGTAATGATGAAGGATGCAGCAAAATCCCACTTGCCCGTTGCAGATCAAATGTTTTGGTTTGCGCATGTGCGCTGGAAGTTGTATTCATATGCGATTCAACCCACATCTACGGTTTACCGCCAGATGTTCTTGTAACGAGAACTAGCCGGTATTGTAGCATATTGTTGTGGTTGCAATCAATTGGTGAACGTTGCAAAGAAGGCGCTATTAGTATTTTCGCGAGCGCGGGCCGCTGGCCCGCGTTGTGCGGTGCGTGGCTAAGCCATCGTTTGGCGCATCAGCATACACCTTCTTGCAGGCGGGTGAAAGTAGACGACGTTGTAACGAGAGTCGGTGCGTATCCTCATACCAGTGCTGTCAGGACGCAGCGGGTATCATACTGCCAAAAAACTTGTGCAGCACCTAGCGAAGGTGCACATTGACAGTCAAGCTGCTCTCGGATATACTCGCTCTGTAATCGGGCGCTCCACGATAGCGCCCTGATTGGCGATGATGCCATCAGGGAATCCTCCCCGTCAGAGGTGTTAATCTGCGAAAAACCATCCCGGCGCAGCAGTGACTTGTTCATTTGTTGCGCCGCTTCATTGTTCGTGTTAGGGGTTTGCAGATGCTCAAAAAGGAGTCGACCGATGAATGTCCGTCTTGCTCGCTGGTCATTGCTGGTTCTTACGCTGTTAAGTCTTGTGTTGGCAGCGTGTGGCTCACAGCCAACCACCGGCTCAACCCCTGTACCAACCGCCGTCTCAACCGAACCAACGACACCATCTGCCGGTGAAGAGTTTATCTTCGGTATGGTATTGGTTGGGCCGATTAATGATGGTGGCTGGAATCAGGCTCACTACGAGGCAGCCCAGTACGTGGTTGAGAAGGTACCAGGGGTCAAATTCATTTACATCGATAAGGTGAATCCGGCAGATCGTCCTAATGTAAAAGTCGAGCAGGCCATCGAAGAGTTGATCGGCCAGGGTGCTCGCCTGATTATCACCAATTCGGCAGAGTTTGCCGATGGAACAAATGTTGCTGCTGCGGCGCACCCCGAGGTGGCCTTTATCCATGCGTCTGGCGATAAGGTGTTAACTGGCGAGGCGCCGCCGAATGTACGAAATCTCATGGGGCGCATGGAGTACGGTAAGATGATCGCGGGTTGTGCGGCGGCCTTGACCACTGAAGCCGGCCGTCTGGCCTACCTTGGTCCACTGATCGATCCGGAGACACGCCGATTGGTGAATTCGTCTTATCTTGGCGCACGGTATTGCTGGGAAACCTATCGTGGTCGTCCGGCTGAAGAGCTGGCATTCAAGGTGACCTGGATCGGCTTCTGGTTCAACATTCCAGGCGTTACCCTCGATCCAACCAAGGTTGCAAACGATTTCATTAACGAAGGTTACGATGTTATTCTCTCTGGTATTGATACGACTGAGGCGCTGGTTGAGGCAAATAAAGCAGCTCAAGCTGGGAAGCGGGTCTTTGCTATACCCTATGACTTCAAAGGGGCCTGTGCGCAGGGTGAAGCGGTTTGTCTCGGTGTGCCCTACTTCAACTGGGGACCTGATTACAAACGTTTGGTGGAACTGGCCCGTGCCGGTAAATGGGAGCCAGCCTGGGAATGGACAGGGCCGAACTGGAGTAATTTGAATGATCCTGATACGAGTATGATCGGTTTTGTTAAGGGTCCGGCCCTCAGTGCGGAAAACGCAGCGAAGCTCGATGAGTTTATTGCTAAACTGGCCGATGGAAGCCTGAATCTCTTCACCGGGCCGCTGTACTATCAAGATGGGAGTGTCTTTGTACCAGAGGGTCAGGTTGCCGATGACAAGACCATCTGGTATACCTCTCAGTTGTTGGCCGGTATCGAGGGGCAGAGCGCTCCATAGCATATAATAGAGGTTGAGACGGGTCTGCGGTGCCCGTCTCAACTTTTCCGAAGTTCTCATCTACTACGTTGTGAGAAGCCGTTTAAAAGCGAATAGAAGCGATAGCGCACATACTGATCGGTGCCAGAACCACAAGGGTGAACCCCACTGCATTGCGATAAGGAAGTAGGGAATCGTCTTCAGACAGGTTCAGCGTTTGGTGTTGTGAACCGGTCGAGCGTATACCCGGCCGTTCACGACGTAAACTCACAAAACCCATGCGGATTGCGGTTGAACAACTAACAAAGCGATTCGGTACCGTGTGGGCGAATAATCGCCTCACGATAGAGTTTGCTGCCGGGCAGATTCATGGTGTGCTGGGTGAAAATGGTGCCGGTAAGAGCACACTCATGAAGGTGTTGTCCGGCTATCTTCGTCCAGACGAAGGACGGATTCTGTTTGACGGTAAACCCTGTCAGTTGCGTGGGCCGGGTGATGCATTGGCTGCCGGGGTAGGTATGGTGCATCAGGAGCCGCTCGATATTCCTGCCTTTACCGTGCTAGAGAATCTGCTCTGCGCTGCGCCGCCAGGGGTCTTTCGTTCATGGCGAGCTGCCCAAAGAGCATTAGAGGAATTAGCTGAACGTCTGGGTTTTGCAGTCGATCCGGCAGCCCGACTCGATCAGTTGACAATAGGTCAGCGGCAGCAGGTCGAGATTATGCGGTTGCTGTTGTGCGGTGCGCAGGTGCTCATTCTCGATGAGCCAACTACCGGCATTACGGCAGCGCAAACGCGCGCACTGTTTACCGCATTGCGTCAGATTGCTGCTGAAGGTCGCACTGTCTTGTTTGTGTCACATAAACTGGAAGAAGTTGCTGAACTCTGTCATACGGTGACTGTCTTGCGAAATGGTGAGGTGGTACCACCAGGTCAGTTGGTGATGCCTCAACCGCAAGAGTATTTGTTGACATTGATGTTTGGCGATGCCGGCACAACCCCCCCTGTTTATCGTCCGCTACCATCGATTGATAGTCCACCGGTATGGGAACTGCGTCAGGTGACGGTGCGCAGTGGCACGCTCCATCTGCTCGATCTCAACCATCGCTTTGCTGCTGGACGCATTATCGGGCTAGCCGGGCTAGATGGAAGTGGTCAGCAAGTCTTATTACGTTTACTGGCCGGTCAATTAACGCCTGATCGTGGACAGATATTGGTGAATGGTCGTGATCTCAGTGGCGCAGGTGCGATTGCTTTTCGCGAAGCCGGTATTGAGTATTTGCCGGCCGACCGGTTGCGTGATGGTCTGATCGGTGCTTTATCACTTGCCGAACACTTTGCATTGCTGCAACGAACAGGAGTGATAGTTGATCGTCGCACTGCTGAAGAGTTGGCCCGCCAGGCCATTGCCGAGTATCAGATAAAGGCGACTCCGCTGACACCGATTGCGGCGTTATCGGGTGGTAATCAGCAGCGTGCAATGCTGGCCCTGGTGCCGCCGACCGCACGCGGTATTCTGGCCGAGCAACCAACTCGTGGATTGGATGTTGCGTCTGCGCGTGCTATCTGGAGCCGTTTGCAGGCCCGGCGTGATGCTGGATGTTGTATTGTATTCGCTTCCCCCGATCTTGATGAGATTATGGAGTACAGTGACGAAGTCATTGTTTGTTTTGCCGGTCGCATTGGCCCGTCGATTCCGCGAGCGTTATTGTCTGCGGGACGGTTAGCCGAGCTGATCGGCGGAGTTGGCTTCGAGGCCCTGGTGGAGGCGGTATGAAGCGGGTTGCGGTACTGATTCAACCACTGCTGGCACTGGTTGCAGCCTTTGTGCTAACGACACTGGCTTTGCTGAGTACCGGTGTCTCGCCGCTTGAAGCATACCGATTGATCATCTTTGGCGCGTTTAGTACACCGGTTCGTCTGAGCGATATGATCATGCTGGCAGCACCTTTGCTCCTCTGTGCAGTTGGCCTCAGTATTACCTTTACCGGTGGGCTTTATAATCTTGGGGTTGAGGGACAGATGATTATCGGGGCGATTGCTGCAATGGTGCCGCTCCGTCTGTGGCCCGATTGGCCGCCGCTTCTCCTCTGGCTGATGGCTGCGTTGAGTGGAGCCGTCGGTGGAGCGCTCTGGGCACTCTTGATCGGTGTCTTGCGGCGCTACGCCGGCGTGAGCGAAATTTTTGCCGGCCTGGGCATGAATTTTCTTGCCGGCGGATTAGCTCTCTATATGGTGCTCGGCCCCTGGCGACGTCAGACCTCGGCTTCGTTATCGGGAACCGATCTGCTTCCCCGCGAACTCTGGTTGCCAACCATTGACCGTCTACGGCTGGCGCCGGCCGCACCGGTGATCGCTGTGCTGGCACTGGCTATCGTTTGGTGGGCATTAACTCAGACCCGCTGGGGGCTAGAGGTGCGGGCAGTGGGGCTGAATCCGGCAGCTTCCGAACGGCTGGGTATAGCTACTGCACGACGTATGGCCGAGACCCTGGCTGCCTGTGGAGCATTGGCCGGAATTGCCGGTATGTTGCAGGTGGTCGCTGTCCATCATGCCTTAATTCCTAATATTTCAAGCGGGATCGGGTTACTGGGTTTGTTGGTAGCACTCCTGTCACGTGCTGATCCACGCTGGCTGTTGCCGATTGTGGTTGCGTTTGCCGCTTTTACCGTAGGCAGTATTCAGCTACCCTTAACGCTGGGTATTGATAGCGCGATTGCTGGTGTATTGCAGGGCGCGCTGGTGCTGTTCGCGTTGGCAACTCGTGCACGACAGTGATCTGTCGAGTGTTCGGTGCCGTTGTAATCCAGGAGTAATGTCCCATCTATGGATCAACTATGGATTGATATTGCTGCGATTTTAGCGGTAGCAGCACCACTGGTGATTGCAGCGATGGGTGAGACACTCAGTGAGCGGGCTGGCGTGATCAATCTCTCCCTCGACGGCACCATGCTGCTGGCCGCAATGACGGGCTTCGCTGTCGCGCTCAACACTCAAAACCTGATCCTCGGCTTTGCTGCGGCAGCTCTGGTTGGCGCGTTGGTGGCTGCTATTCTGGGGGTGTTCAGTCTGACGCTCGGCCAATCACAAACGGCGGTTGGCTTTGTCCTGGCATTACTCTGTACCGATCTCTCTTCGTTTCTCGGTGCACCGTTTGTTCGTCTACCTGGGCCGGCAGTACCCTTCATGCCTATTCCTGGCCTGGCTGATCTTCCTGTCTTCGGCCAGATCTTATTTCGTCACGATCCAGTGATCTACGCCAGTTTTCTCCTCGTTCCTGCAACTGCATACCTGCTCTACGGCACACGATTAGGATTGATCGTGCGGGCATTGGGCGAACGACCGGCAGCAGTGTATGCGCGGGGTATTGATGTTACGCGCTGGCGCTACGCAATGCTGATCCTTGGAGGGGCATTGGTTGGAATTGCCGGTGCTGCCTTTTCACTCGATCTCAAGCAGGGATGGAGCTATCGTCATACGTTTGGTTCAGGTTGGATTGTGTTGGCAATCGTTATCTTTGGAGGCTGGCGGCCATTGCGGGTTGCGCTTGGTTGTTATCTCTTCGCAGCACTTGAGATTGTTGCTACTCGCTCGCAGAGTACTTTACCTGGGATTCCTTCGCAGATAATCCAGGTAGCGCCATTCGTCCTCATGATTCTGGTGTTAGCGCTGGTGAATCTGGCTTCGTCGCCAACCGTAGCCCGCTGGATCGCAACGCTGCCCTCTGTCTGGCAACGTCCGTTGCTGGTCGTCGTTTATCGGTTGCGGGCAACTGCCCCCGCCGCACTTGGGCAGCCGTTTGAACGACCGTAATGTTCTGAATGCGGCTGAACAATCCCTTTCTGCCGTTCCTCTAGCTCGCCTTTTTGTTGAATGATTCCTTGCACACCACGACAACAGGTGTCGCCAGGTGCCGAATCCATCCGGTTGAGAATGTGCTACACTTGCAATCTGAAGCACATAAGCCGGGATCTGTGAATCGCTGAGAGGAACGCTATGCGTCTGAGCGAAGATAAAGTCCGTCGAATTGCCGAACGACTCCACGATGAACTGGCCGAACGTGGATTACTGGTCTATCGTGATCAGCCCGGTCAACGTCCAAGCGATGGACGGGCATTGCGGGTTAAAGCGATCTACGACGCGATTGTAGCCGATCTCAAGATTGAAGAGGAGATCGATGCGGAAGTTGAACGTATCCTGTCTACTTACAATCGCGAGCTAAAAGGGATCGAGCGCGATGTTCTGTTCCGCAAACATAAGGAAGAAGTAGCTCGCAAGCGCGGCTATATTTTGTAATTTATCTGATCCAATACACCAACACGTAGTGTGGCCCGGTATGGGGAACGACAAATTCGTCGCCATGCGTCACAAAACCGTAGCTTAGATAGAAAGGAAGCGCACTCGTGCGCCCGTGACACCAGACCAGGTCACCGCCATATTGTTTTACATAGTGTATTCCGGCATCTAATAATGCCGTCCCGTATCCCTGTCGTTGAGCATCCGGCAAGACACCCATCCCGCGTAACCGCCACGCTGCACGGGCTGATACACCAGGGCAGGGTTCGGGAGTGAACGAGGCAATACCGGTTAGTTGTTCGGCGACGAAGGCACCGAGGTGCAGCGCCTGTGGATGATCATCGCCGGGATAAACCAGTTCGGCGATGGTTTGATGGGGGCGCAGGATGCGCTGGCGGAGAGGGCGCGTTTCGGCTGCACTAATCTGACGAATGCGGAGTTTCATAAGTCTGGTCGGCATTGGTACGTTGAGCGTCGAGATAATCTTGCAGGATGATCGATGCGGCCACCTGATCAATCTGTGCTTTGATCTTCGTCGGTTTCAGACCCAGATTGCGCAGCATCTGCTCGGCAGCGACACTGGTCAGACGCTCGTCAAACATCTCAACCGGACAGGGTAAGCTGGCGCGCAGGGTGTCAGCGAACCGTCGAACGACTTCCGCCTGTGGGCCATGTTCGCCACGCATCGTCAAAGGTAGCCCCACGACAACCCGACAGACATTGCGTTCGTGAACCAGCCGGGCAATCTGTGCGATTGCTCGTTCGGGGGGATAGGCCGCAATGGTCGTTAGTGGTGCAGCAATGCGGGCTTCTACGCTGCTAATCGCAACACCAATTCGCCGTTCACCGACATCAAGGGCGAGAATTGTTTGTTCATTCATGGCGTATCCGTAATTGCCAGCTCCAGCCGGGGAATCGCTCAACTCCATCTGGCAATTCAAATCCAGCTAATCGCCCGCTTGCTACCAGCTCTCGCAGTGCTGCTTCAGCTTCAGCACGGGTACGACCCAATACCGCATTCTGGATTGCTGCTTTGGTTGCCGGATCGAGTTCGTTGCCGCAGGCTGGGTCCGGGCCAATACCACCATCAACGCGGAGCGTGGTGCCGTCCCAACGCCATCCTTGTATAAAAGCTGCCCGACAGGTTCCCGGTCGCAATTGTGCATTCTGAATCAGTTGTGCGTTAAACGCATCGGCCAACTGGCGTTGGAACGATGTTGTAGCGCTGCGAACTGCCAGACCGCTATAACGTGATTGAACAGTAATGGTGAAGAATGGATTATCACGCGGTAACGACGTGCCAACCGGTGGATCAACAATCAGTTCAAATCCGGCCAGTTGTTCGAGTTCAGCTCGGCTCGGCGAGACGGTGGTTGGTTCCAGTTGTAGATTGCGTGCAATTGCCAGGCCATCAAGTTGCCGACGTGCTTCCTGGTCGAGGTCGGTAAGTGCCTGGGCCAGGTAACGACGAACATCACTCTCTTTGATCACTCGTACTTCTTCGTCGGTGCCGCCGCCGATGGCATCGTGCCTGATGGTCAGTACGCCACTGGTGAGATCAATGGTCGGGCCACCAGGAATACGCAATTCACGAATCGTATTGGCTGCAATATTGGAAGCACTACCCGGCGAGCGAGCTTCAATTGGCACCGATGCCTCGCCAAGGGTGGTAATAATCTGATTGCCGCTACGGGTCGTTGTAGCGCCAGGAATAGTAACATCTGTTGTGCTGATGAACGGAATCGGCTGATTGTTTGAGCCAAAAGCGACGAATTCACTGCCTGCTGGGATTGTGATCGGTTGTGCATTCAGATTCAAGAGGGTGACGGTACCGGCAGCGCTGCTGATTGGTGTCAAGACACCTTCGGTTACTTCTCCTCTGATACTGATGGCAACTGTCGTTTCAATGGGTTCAGCAGCCACTGCGCCGGAAGTTGTCGCAGTAACCGGCACCAGTGGGATAGCCAAACCGACGATAGGCGTTTCGGCTTGCACCGGTAAGCGGACAACAATGGTCACACTTTGGGTTACAACCAGCAAGATACCGGCCAACACTACTATCACTATCAGGATCCCCAACAGCACTCTGAAGAGGCGCGACTCAAGTGGTGCGATCGTGCGTCGCGACGGTGATGGTGTTGCAGTACGACCCGATGATGGTGTAGGAGTCGCCATGCGCCGCGGTTCGCGCTGGGTGGCAGCGGTGGTACGTTGGGTCCGATCAGCACTGCTGCGTTGACCGATCTGGCTAGCGTGGGCGATCTCTTCATCAGAAAGCTGAATATCTTCTGGCCGTATCCGTGATAATGGTTCTCTTGCCCGAGAGGTCGCTGGAATCGGTGGTGGCGGCGTACCGGTACGCTCCTGTTCAAACGCTGCGGACAGATCGTCGAGTGCATCGAAGAATTCGAGATCGTCGTCGCCCATCGCAGATGGTGCTGCCGCTGGTCCTTCAGAGGTCAGCGACACGGGGCGCGTTTCTGGAGCTGCAACAGGTCGCGTCTCTGCTCCAGCAGGTTTCGTGGGGGGAGTGGATGATGCAAAGAGATCAATATTCCTGCCCCCTGCTGTCAACTCATCGAGCGCAGCCAGAAACTCTAAATCTTCAGCGGGCAAATCTTCAGCGGGTGATGGCGGAGGCGGTGGCGGAGGCGGTTGCACGTGTGCACCGGTTACTTCAATCGTCGCTAGCCGGCTCTGACGGGCGGCTTTGAGAATCTGCGGGTCTGAACTAATAATCGTCAGTCCGATACCGGCCGCCTGTGCCAGATCACGTAGCGTATCGGTATCGGCGACTCGTTGCAGAGCCACCGTGCCTTCAGGAGCCAGAATTTGCACGTTCGCAGCGTGGGTAGCGCGTACCCTCTTCATCAACGACTCGGCTGTGTCGTCTGGCAGCGCAAAAACCAGCGCCGTTTCATCGGTGATCATAGCCTCTCCCGATTATACGCTCACAAGAGTTATAGTTGCGTGTCTAGACAGTGTGATCGCTCACTGCCTCCGCATCCCTTACCATCGCGATCGTTAGCCAGCTTGTCCGGCCAATACGTCAGCTGCAGCGCCAATAGCTGCGGTCAGTTGCTCAGGGTTGCGTCCACCGGCTTGAGCTATCTCTGGTCGACCGCCACCACCGCCACCTACCATTGCAGCCAATGGCTTAACCAGTTGCACCGCATTCAACCCACGGCGTACCAGATCGGTGGTGACAATAGTGAGCAGTTGCGGTTTGCCGTTAATCAAGGCACCTAACACAATCACTGCGCTACCGAGTTTGTCGCGTAGATATTCGCCCATTTCACGTAACCGATCAACCGAATCCGCCTCTACTTCGGCAGCCAGCAATGGTACACCAGCAACGTGTTGTACGCGACCCAGTAATACATCGAGCTGCTCGCGAGCCAGTTTACTCCGCAGTGCTTCAAGTTCCTGCTTGCGCTGGCGATGCTCGGCCAGTAATGCCTCGATCCGTTCAGCCAGTTGCGCTGGTTGCGCGTTGATCCGAGCAGCCAGATCGCGCAGTGCCTGTGCCTGTTGCTCGACCCACAGCTCAGCGCCACGCCCGGTAAGTGCTTCAATACGACGGATACCACTCCCGATGCTTCCTTCGCTAACGATCCGCACAAAACCGATCTCACCGGTACGGTTGACGTGCGTACCGCCACACAATTCCAGGCTGTCACGTGAAGCGTACTCACCCTCAGCAAATGCTTGACCGCGCTCGATAGTGACAACGCGAACGGTATCACCGTATTTCTCTCCAAACAAAGCAATTGCACCACGCGCTATTGCTTCCTGGTAGCCGGTGGTTTCCCAGCGGACAGTCGTATTTGCCCGTACCCACATATTGAGCCGGCGTTCAACCTCGCGCAATTCTTCGGGATCAACCGCTTTGGTATGGGTAAAGTCAAAACGCAGCCGGTCAGGGGCAACCAGTGATCCTGCCTGTGCAGCATGTTCGCCAAGAATGTCGCGCAAAGCGCGCTGAAGCATGTGCGTGGCGGTATGATTACGTTGAATATCGGCTCGCCGCACCATATCGACCGTTGCCTGTACCTGGTCGCCAACACGAATCTCGCCGCTGACGACTCGTCCATAATGGACAATAAGACCTGGCAACGGACGGCGCGTATCTTCAATCTGCACTGAGCCTTCCGGCCCAACAAGCAGGCCAGTATCGCCTACCTGACCACCACTCTCGGCGTAAAAGGGTGTGGTATCAAGCACGATCTGTACTTGGCGGCCAGCACGAACGGCGGGCAATACCTCACCATCAACCAGCATCCCAATCACTGTTGCCCGATCACTCAGCCGCTCATAGCCAGTGAAATGGGTGGCGGGAAGATCAAGTTCAGCCCACAGCTCGGCCTCGCCACTGCGTTTACTGGTTGCCGCCGCTCGTGAGCGTGCCCGTTGCTCTGCCATTGCCGCTTCATAGCCCGCTTCATCAACAGTCAAGCCGTGTTCGGCGGCGATCTTCTGAGTTAGATCGAGGGGGAACCCATACGTATCTTTCAGCACAAAGGCATCGTTACCTGGAATAACCTTCTCGCCGCGCGACTGCACCTGCTCGATGACACCGTTCAAGCGCGCAAGACCTCCGCTCAAGGTGCGTAAAAATTGGCGCTCTTCCTGGTCTGCCGCGCTCAGGATAAATTCACGTCGCTTGACCAGCTCAGGGTAGGCATCACCCATCTGCTCAATAACAGTTGTAATAACATCGGCCAGGAAAGGTCGCTCGAAGCCAATGGTTCGCCCCTGATACGCAGCCCGACGGAGAATACGCCGTAAGACATACGCTCGGCCCAAATTTCCTGGCAAGACGCCATCGGCAATCAAAAAGGCAATAGCCCGAGCGTGATCGGCAATCGCACGATATGCGCTACGGTGAGCCTGATAGTGCTGCTCATCGCTGCCACGGGTCTTGATAATCTGATTGATAATTGCTACAAACAGATCAGTTTCATACGTGCTATGGACACCCTGCATCACCATCGCCATCCGCTCTAGCCCCATGCCGGTATCAACCGATGGGCGGGGGAGCGGTTGCATTGTGGCGCGGTCATACTGCATAAACACGTTATTCCAGATTTCGACGTAATTGGGATCGTCGGAGTTAACACCCTCGGCCCGCATCTGGCTCAGATCATCGCCAATGTACATGGTAATTTCCGAGCAAGGTCCACAGGGGCCAGTATCTCCCATCACCCAGAAGTTGTCTTTGCGACCAAAACGCAAGACACGCGACGGGTCGGCACCTTGCGCAATCCACAGTGCAGCCGCTTCATCGTCGGGTGGTACTTCATCATCACCGGCGAAGACGGTAAACCAGAGGCGTTCAACCGGTAGTTTAAACTCTTCAGTTAATAATTTCCACGCGAAAGCAATCGCCTCAGCTTTGAAATAGTCGCCGAACGAAAAGTTTCCTAGCATCTCAAAGAAGGTATGGTGCCGTGGTGATGGTCCTACCTCTTCAAGATCGTTGTGCTTCCCGCTTACCCGCAAGCATTTTTGGGCGGTAACAGCACGACGGTAGGGCCGCTGTTCACGACCAAGAAAGACATCTTTAAATTGCACCATCCCTGAATTGGTAAATAGCAAGGTCGGATCGTCGGCGACGACCAGCGACGAGCTGGGAACATGGGTATGACCATGACGAACAAAGAACGAGATAAATGTTTCGCGAATTTGAGCAGCAGTTAGTTTTTGCATAAGAGTGTGGCCTGCATAACAGCCGATACCTTAATGTAGAAACGTTATTCCTGGCGTTATTGTAGACGATTGTGGTGCAGACCGTCAACCATTCTGCACACGGAATAGGGCTTGTAGCCGATTATCCAACAACAGAGCGACCTTAAGCATGTCATCTTATCTGCTGCCGATGACTCCCAAAGCCACCTGGGAACGCGAACCTCCGGCTCGCTAAGCGGCAAGAGGATAGCGTGGGAAAGCGAGAGCATGAGTGGGGACCTACGCCCATCTCAGAGCACGTCATCTGGGACGAGATCCAGATACGTACCGGTGATTTCCATTGGCGATGAAGATTTGGTATGATAAGAGATAATAACTGAAGTCCAAATAAATACTGGAGAGAAACCTCTAACCGGCCCCCTTATTGTATTTGTGAAACAGTATGCCGTTATCAGTCGCTCAGCTTGACACCGAAAACTATCCTGAAGTACTGTCGTTTTTGCGTCGTTCGCCGTATCGTAACGCCATCACTCTGGCGCAAATAACCCATCTGCGAACACACTCGTTCACATTGGCCGCATTCAGCAATGATACCGTGGTTGGCGTGGTCTCGATCCGGCGTGATCTGCCTCTCATTCGCCTAGCATTTACGGTTGACTTCCCCGCTGCACTTCCTCCTCTCCTGCACGCGCTGATCACGGGTGAACCGGAGTTGCAGCGACATACGTTTGCGATGATCGTACCAGCGGCTAGTCTGCCGTCTTTGAACAGAATGGTAAAGGTTGAGAATGCTCAATTGCTGTGTCAGATGGTTGCCGAACCAGAAACGTTCCGTCCGGTTGATAAGGTCGTAGCACAACGATTGCCAGGCGATGTTGCTCATGATCTTACTCCATTACGAGCGATAACGGCTGCCTGGCAGGCATGGCATCTAGCGTATGGGCCAGCATTTGGGATTCGGGCAGAGAACGGTCAGATTATGGCTGCTGCGGCAACCTGTTTTGCTACTCGCGACGTGGTCGAGATTGGTTGGGCAATGCAACCGGCCCAGTTGTCAGCACTCCAAGACTGTATCAGTAGTCTAACCGGCATTTGCTTCGGATTAGCGCCACGGGTGTATCTGTTTGCCGAAACAACCGATGATGACATTATTCTATGTTGTCGTACTCTTGGTTTTTGGGCTGCTGAGCGATTTGTGTGGGTGCTGGCACGTTTGTGTCTGTCATAGAGATCAAATCTCCCTGGCTGGTTGCCTAGGATTACCGGTTCCCCTGTTGTGCGTTGTGTAGCTGGTACCCCTCGCCGCCCTATTGCTGCGATGACGGACGTAAGCGGTGTACCTCCGCACACGCAGCGAATCGGTTAGGAACCCGCCGCTCCACTTCCCTCTCTTTTCCTTCTCTCCTCATCCTACCACCGCCAGATAGGGTGAAGACGATGATGTCAGAATTGTCATTGACATAGATAGTGTTGACGTGTTACACTCAAGATAACGCACCGCGTCATTCTCTTTACTCATTAGATGTACTTCCAAAAACAATGAGGTTGCTTATCACTTCAACGACGAATAGGAGGCAATTATGGCGCTCGTAACTCTTCCCGCAAACCTCACGCGCCTGTTCCATCAGGTACATGTTCCCTTGTTTGATACCATCCGTGCCTTACGTAGTGTCACGCCACAAGAGATTGGCCTGTTGTGGAAGAGTATCACAACCAAACGGCGACCCAAGCGCGTACCACCGATTAACAGTGATTTCTACGAGATTCTGGCTGAACTTTCACCTGAAGAGCGGGCAGTTCAGCAAAAGATTCGCATGTTCATGGAAGAGCGTATCCGTCCGTTAGCAAACGGCTATTGGGAACGGGGGGAATTTCCTCACGAAATTGTACCGGATTTTGCCCGTCTTATTGATGAAACCTTCGGCTCGCGACCGTATGCGATTGATGCGCTTGGCCCGGTACTAACCGGTGTAGCTTGCATGGAAATGGCCAGAGTCGATCCCTCTATCTACACCTTTTTTGGTGTACACTGGGGTCTCTGTATGGGTTCCATCGATCTCTTCGGCTCACCCGAACAGAAACAGCGCTGGTTACCGCCACTGCAACGTTTTGAGCTGATTGGATCGTGGGCATTGACCGAACCTGACGTTGGTTCGGCCACTGCTGCCGGTTTAACAACGACTGCTCGTTTCGAGCGTGGCTTTTGGGTGCTTGATGGCGCCAAGAAATGGAGTGGTAATGCACCGATTGCTGATGTAAATATTATTTGGGCGCGTGATGTTGCCAGCAACCAGGTACAGGGTTTCATTGTCGAGCGTGGTATGGCTGGCTACGAAGTCGAGCGGTTAGAGGGTAAAATTGCCTTACGTACCGTGCAGAACGCTAACATCCGCCTGAATGGATGTCGAGTACCTGAAGCCAATCGCTTACCTAACGTCGGTGGGTTTCGTGGTGTTGCACGTCAGTTAGCGATCACTCGTGCTGCTGTTGCCTGGGCAATGACTGGCGTGGCAATGGGTGCTTACGAACGGGCATTAGCGTATGCGCAGCAGCGGATTCAGTTTGGTCGCCCGATTGGTAGTTTTCAACTGGTGCAGAACAGTTTGGTGCAGATGTTGGCAAATGTAACTGCAATGCAGACAATGTGCCTGCGTATGAGCCAGATTGCTGCCCGAAATAGAAGCATCAGCCAGGAACAAGCGTCGCTGGCGAAAGTCTTTTGTGGTGAAAAGATGCGAGAAACGGTTGCCTTAGCTCGGGCTGTGCTTGGGGGGAACGGTATTCTGCTCGAACATGGAGTGGCGCGCTATTTCGCTGATGCAGAAGCGCTCTACTCTTATGAAGGCACCCATGAAATGAATACACTGATTGTCGGGCGAGCTATTACCGGTATCTCGGCATTTGTGTAGAAGCGATCTGAAACGTCCTGCTTTTCAGCGTGCTCAGCTTCAGTTACCTTTGCTGACCGGAAAATGCCACAATAGATCAGCACCGACGAACCACACGCATCCGCTGCTAACGCTCCCCGATACTCGTAGGCACCAGGGTGCACTCCGAGAAGGTATCAGCCCCTGAGTAGAGGATGGGAGGTCTGAAGGCTGAGAAGCTCTAAGGGCGTATTGAGCAAGTATCAGACCTCGATCCTCCTTGCAGAGGATGGGGGTGCCTTCCCTTACCGTGCGCTGATTGGATAATCGGGGTACCGGTGGGGAACCTGGTCACAGGCTGCTGTCGTAACAGCAAGTCGTTACTTTTGCGCACGCTGCTACAATCGTTTCTCGTTCCTCTCAGCTACCTGGTAGGATGTAAACTTTGAAATCTCCTGCCCAAAAAGAATCTCTAAGCATTCGCTTCGCTTCATATCCCCCATAACGCAACCACCCCCAACCGTGAGGTTGGGGGTGGGCACCTGAACAGGCAAGCGTGATCACATCACGCCTCGTAGAAGAAGGAATGATGGGAGTGACTCCCTAGAAAGGAGGTGATCCAGCCGCACCTTCCGGTACGGCTACCTTGTTACGACTTCGTCCCAGTCGCGGCCCCTGCCCTCGGCCGCTGCCTCCCCGTTGGGGGGTTAGCACACGGACTTCAAGCATTGGCCACTCCCATGACGTGACGGGCGGTGTGTACAAGGCCCGGGAACGTATTCACCGCGCCATGGCTGATACGCGGTTACTAGCAACTCCGCCTTCACGGGGGCGAGTTGCAGCCCCCGATCTGCACTGAGACCACGTTTAAGCGATTAGCTCCGCCTTGCGGCTTGGCAACGCATTGTCGTGGCCATTGTAGCGTGTGTGTCGCCCTGGACGTAAGGGCCATGCTGACTTGACGTCATCCGCGCCTTCCTCCGCCGGTCACGGCGGCAGTCTCGGTAGACACGGGTAACTACCGACGCGGGTTGCGCTCGTTGCGGGACTGAACCCAACATCTCACGACACGAGCTGACGACAGCCATGCAGCACCTGTGACGCACCCTCGCAGGCGGCCGTCTTTCGACGGCGTGCAGCGTCATGTCAAGCCCAGGTAAGGTTCTTCGTGTTGCGTCGAATTAAACCACACGCTCCGCTGCTTGTGCGGGCCCCCGTCAATTCCTTTGAGTTTTAAGCTTGCGCTCGTAGTCCCCAGGCGGCCAGCTTATCGCGTGAGCTAAGGCACGCAGCGCACAACCGTGCGCCACACGCCGAGCTGGCATCGTTTACGGCGTGGACTACCCGGGTATCTAATCCGGTTTGCTCCCCACGCTGTCGCGCCGCAGCGTCAGGACGAGCCCAGGTGGCCGGCTTCCCCACTGGCGTTCCTCCGGATCTCTACGCATTTCACCGCTCCACCCGGAATTCCACCACCCTCTGCTCGCCTCAAGTCTGCGCGTATCGGCACGCCTCGCCCCGTTAAGCGGGGCGCTTTCAGCGCCGACGCCGCAGACCGCCTCCGCGCCCTTTACGCCCAGTAACTCCGGACAACGCTTGCCCCCTCTGTCTTACCGCGGCTGCTGGCACAGAGTTAGCCGGGGCTGCTTCTGGTGGTACCGTCGTGGTCGTCCCACCCGAAAGGAGTTTACAACCCGAAGGCCGTCGTCCTCCACGCGGCGTTGCTCCCTCAGGCTTCCGCCCATTGGGGAAAATTCCTTGCTGCTGCCTCCCGTAGGAGTCTGGGCCGTGTCGCAGTCCCAGTCTGCCCGGCCGTCCTCTCAGACCGGGTACCCGTCAGTGGCTTGGTGCGCCGTTACCACACCAACAACCTGATGGGCCGCAGGCCCCTCCCAGAGCGCCCGTAGGGGCTTTCCTCCGTAGAGCGTATGCGGGATTATCCCGTCTTTCGACGGGGTATCCCCCACTCTGGGGTAGGTTACCCACGTGTTCCTCAGCCGTTCGCCACGCAGCCAGCCGAAGCTGCTGCGTTCGACTTGCATGCATTAGGCACGCCGCCAGCGTTCGTCCTGAGCCAGGATCAAACTCTACATACTTGGACGAGGGCGTGAGTGATCACGCTTGGTTGTTCAGGTGCAGGCACCATCGGGGGAACAAAAAACTAGGTCACGGCTGTGACACTAGTTGGCGATGACGCGCCCGATGGGTTGTCAGGTCTACCGGCGAGGTGAGACCGTTGCACTAGCAACGTGGGGAAGTATACCGGAACTTGCGCGGTTTGTCAAGTGGTGTGGACGCGGGTGGTTTGTCGAGGATGCCGTGCGCAGCAGGCACGCCGGTGCCAAGCGAGAGAAGCGGCGGGAGAGGCAAGGGGGCAGAGGGAAAGTGAAAGGGCTGGTGCACTGGTCCACCGTTCAGCCCGGGGCAATGGATGTCCAGGTTTCTGCTGATCATGTCCGTCCTCGCAGGGTAGGGGTTGGCACAGACCGCTCGCAGCCGTGCCGTCGCCGAATATACCTGTCATCTCCGCACCGGCAGGTCGGATCAGCCGTTCTCACGCCTGGTAAGAGTGCACCGGGTTGGGGGAAGGTAAGGGCGTATGACAGCTTGCCCTGATCTCAGGTTATACTATCTTCAGTTGCCTACTGTCTACCAAGAGGTGTTACCATGGGTCTGGCCGTGTTTGGGATTGTGATCAGCGTGGTGCTGGTAGGGAGTTTTATTGGGCATTGGCAACGAATGCGCCGAATTCCGCGCCTGTTACCCCCGAACATTCCGTCTGATCCGCCGTTTGTGTCGATTTTGATCCCGGCGCGCAATGAAGAGCGGGGGATCGCTCGTTGTGTCAGGGGAGCGCTGGCACAACGTTATCCTCGCTTTGAGGTGATTGTGGTTGATGATGGTTCAACAGACCAGACGCCGACTATTCTGGCCGATCTAGCCGCGACTGATGCACGTTTACATCCGGTTGCCGGAAAACCGTTGCCGGCGGGTTGGGTGGGGAAATGTCACGCCTGTCAGCAAGCAAGTAGTGTTGCCAGGGGGGAGTGGCTCCTTTTTCTTGATGCTGATACTGTACCGGCTCCAGACCTTACCGCTGCCCTGCTCTGCTATGCGCTGGCAACGAACGGTGATATGGTGACGATTTTTCCTTTTCTCGAACTCGAAACCTGGGCTGAACGACTGGTACTACCGCCGTTCGTAGCCTTGATCGTTTCGATCTTCCCGTTTGAGCGTTTGTCGCAACCCGATGTTCGTCCTGAAGAGGTGTTGGCAAATGGGCAATGTATCTTTGTGCGGCGCGCTGCGTATGATGTGGTAGGTGGTCATAGTGCTGTTCGTGGTGAAGTGTTGGAGGATGTTCGTCTCGGCCAGACGCTGCGGGCTGCCGGGTTTAATGTGCGAGGAGCGATTGGTATAGAGTATCTGAAGGTGCGGATGTACACGAATGCGGCTGAGGTTGCGGAAGGTTTGATGAAAAACGCTTCGGCGGGTTTGCGCAGTGGTGGCTGGCGCTCGTGGTTTGCGATGACGATATTGCTCGCGCAGGCGTATGCGCCGTTTCTCTTGATGATAACCGGCTGGTTGTTAAGCGGTTGGGCAGGGAGTGTCGTTTTTCTGGCCGGTTTGCTTGCCTGGCTGGCCGGTCTGCTTTTTTGGGGCATGTTGTATCGGCGATTTTACCATCTTAACCCACTTCACGCTCTCCTCTGGCCCATCGGTTTGCTGCTCTATCTGCTCATTGCCGGTTATGGAATTCTCCGTGTGCAGTTGGGGCGAGGCGTTACCTGGAAAGGGCGACGATATGCCGGTTAAGAAGCGTCGCGTTAACGATCAGGGGCGCGTGCAGCTCGTGCTCGGTTTCTGCCCATTAGAGGGGAGAAATGCGCGTATGCCTGAATGTCTCTTGTGGAGCAGCCCTCTTGTGCCCACGCGGCAGTCAGTCGGTGAGGTAGTGGGTCCTTCGGTCGGCAAAAAGAAAGCCCCATCAGGGGCTTTCATTATCTGCGGCTCCTCTTCGCTGATCCGCGATTAGGCTAGCTTGAAATCAATGTGCAAGAATTTACGGGTTACCGGGTGACGCTGCACGACATAAATCACAACCGGGTGGATTGTTCCTTCAATGTCAAGGTTGAACGATTCTCCTTTGGGCACGGTGCGAAAGATCTGCTCAAAATCGCGCTCGCTGATTTGAATAGCGGTGGTTTCGACACCTTTGCCGTAGAAGTTGGCCGGTAAAATGCCTTCGCGACGCAGGGTCTTGACCTTTTTGCCGAAGATGTGACGGCGTTGTGCTTTGAGTGTGACGTTTACCATTCGTTACCTCTCTTTGGTATTTACGGAGGGGAGAAGTCTGCCCATTGCCGACCCGAGACCCTCCAACGATCCGACGGAATAGTATATCATAAAGCCACGACAGTCGATCAGATTGAGGTGTATTCCTGTGTATGGATGTCTCCCCTGAACATTTTTCGCTTGAGGTGGTTGCTGATGTTGTAGTGATGGTGCCGCTCTCAGGCCGTTATCATCAGCGTCTCTTTTCATACCGTGTGCCCGATCATCTACGGGAAACAATAACGGTAGGTCAGTTGGTTTGGGTGCCGTTACGACAGCAACAGGTGCGGGGAGTGATTATTGCGCTACAGCATCGCACAGCCGATGGTTTACGTGATCTCATCGATTTGGTTGATCCGATGGTCTCTATCCCCGAAGTTACCATCCGATTGGCGCGCTGGGTTGCCGAATACTACGACGCTCCGTTGGCGACGGTACTCGATCTCTGTCTTCCACCTGGTACAACACGTCAGATCGAGATGACCTGGCGGGCGACGGCAGCCGGTCTGATGTGTGAGTTGGGGGCATTGCCAGATCGTGAGCGGTCGATCCTCTTCTACTTGCGGCGTCATGGTGAGCAGAGCGAAGCTGCGTTACGGGCTGTACTGCGTGGAAGCAATGATCAGTTACGCACCGCCTACCGGGCACTAGCCGAACGTGGGTTGATTGTACGGGGAACCCGCATCGATCCGCCACGAGTGCAACCACGGCGTGAGCAAGTTGTTCGTATGGCGGTTCGTGATCTAGAGCAGGCGTTGACCGAGTTGCATCGCGCACCACGTCAGGCAATGGCCCTGCGCTGGTTGGCCGAGCGGGTGGCGGATGAACCGCCAACGCTCAGTGAATTTCGGCGGTCAACAGGAATTGACGGGGCGGGAATACGGGCACTCGCACGACGGGGATTTATTGACCTGAGTGAGCGTGAAGTCTATCGCGATCCGTTGGCAACGGTGACGTTCTCTCCCGATGCCGCACCACCACTAACGATGGCACAACGTCAGGCGTATGAGACGATGGTAACGGCCCTTGAAACCGGCACCGGTGGTCGTTTCTTGCTGCACGGTATTACCGGTAGCGGGAAGACAGAAGTGTACTTACGCCTGATTGCCCGTGCGTTACGCCTTGGTCGGCAAGCGCTCATGCTGGCGCCAGAGATTGCGCTCACTACCCAGTTGGTACGCCGTCTAGCTGCTCGTTTCGGTCATCAACTGGCAGTATTCCACAGTGGGCTAAGTGATGGTGAACGGTACGATGAGTGGCGCCGATTGCGACGCGGCGAAGCCCGGATTGCTATTGGCGCACGTTCCGCCCTCTTTGCCCCGCTCCCCGATCTAGGGTTGATCATTGTTGATGAGGAGCATGATCCTGGCTACAAAAATGATGCTGTTCCCCGCTATCATGCCCGTGATGTAGCGTTACACCTTGCCGAGCTGGCGCGAGTCACGGTTGTGCTTGGTAGTGCAACACCGAGTGTTGAAACCTTCTACGCGGCGCGGAACGGCTCTATTCAGTTGCTCGAACTACCTGAACGGATCACTGCTCAGATCGGGATCGATGGTCTCGTCCATAGTCGCCCGCTCCCACTGCCCCCAATCCGCATCGTTGATATGCGGCGTGAATTGCAACAAGGAAATACCTCCATCTTCTCAAGTACACTCTCGCATGCGCTGGCCCAAACGCTTGCCCGTGGTCAGCAGGCGATCCTCTTTCTCAATCGCCGGGGAGCGGCATCATTTGTTGTCTGTCGGGATTGTGGCTATATTGCCCGTTGTGAACGTTGTTCCGCACCTCTTACCGTTCACTACCATACGGAGTCTGAGGCCGAAGCAGGAGCACCGGTATCGGTGTTGCTCTGTCATGCGTGTGGCCAACGTACCGCAGCGCCGGTCATTTGTCCACAATGTCTCAGCCGTCGCATTCGGGCGTTGGGGATCGGCACCCAACGGGTTGCTGAAGCAGTACGTGAGTTCTTTCCGTCAGCCCGAGTAGCACGCTGGGATCGCGACAGTACAACCGGAAAACATTCCCATGACGCGCTCCTTGAAGCAATGGTACGCCACGACATCGACGTGCTCGTCGGTACCCAGATGATCGCGAAAGGTCTTGATCTGCCGCTGGTTGGTCTGGTAGGGGTCGTTTTGGCCGATACCGGGCTGTACCTGCCTGATTTTCGGAGTGGTGAGCGGGCATTTCAACTCTTGACCCAGGTGGCCGGGCGTGCCGGTCGGCGCAGCGAGGGTGCGCAGGTAATCATTCAGACCTATCAGCCAGAACATTACGCCCTGCAGGCGGTTCGTGACCATGATTACCGGTCATTCTTTCGCGAAGAGATGGCGTTTCGACGTGCGCTAGCCTATCCACCGTTTGGTCGGTTGGTGCGTTTTGTCACGACAGCAGCACACGAGGAAACATGTCAGCATCGAGCCGAACAGTTGGCGGTAGCGTTACAAAAGTGCATTACCGACCGTGATCTCGTGGGATGGCGTTTGATTGGACCGGCACCGGCATTCTTTCGTCGTCAACGCGAGCGCTGGCGCTGGCATCTATTGTTGCGCGTACCACCAGCAACCACCACACAGGAACTTCGAGCAATACTCGATGCGGTCGGCCCCTTGTCTGGCTGGGTGATTGATATTGACCCGGTGAATGTGTTATGAAGACTCCCGTAGACGTGTAGGGACGAAACGGTACCTCACTCTAGACGGTACCTTGCCCCGACCCGTGATACCATCGGTATTAGCCTGGTCACGATTCCCATCGCCTCCATCGACAGGTTTTATTCTGTCGTGACGTGAAGGCAAGTTATTCGGATTAGCGCCACTACCCTGCGGAGAGGTGATTCCCTATTCGTGATATACTGAACATCGGCCAGCCAACTTCCTGTTGTCTGGCCAATGGACTGGGGCTTGTTACCCGGAGGGAATATGTCAACACTAATTGAAGCAATCGTTGCCCGTGAGGTACTCGACTCGCGCGGTAATCCAACCATCGAGGTCGACGTTCGGTTAGAGAGCGGTGATGTAGGACGGGCGATTGTCCCCAGTGGTGCATCGACCGGCGCCCACGAGGCACTCGAGTTGCGTGACGGCGATACTTCCCGGTACAACGGTAAAGGTGTGTTGAAAGCGGTACGGGCAGTCAACGAAGATATTGCTGAAGCGTTAATTGGCTTTGATGCTGCCGACCAGATTGGTCTCGATCAAGAGTTGATCGCACTCGACGGCACGCCGAATAAGAGCAAACTCGGCGCCAACGCGATTTTGGGCGTATCACTGGCCGCTGCTAAAGCTGCTGCTGCTGCATTTGGCCTGCCCCTCTATCGTTATCTCGGTGGTGTGTACGCTCATGTCTTACCGGTACCGATGATGAACATCATGAATGGTGGGCAGCATGCGACCAACAGCACGGACTTTCAGGAGTTTATGATTATGCCGGTTGGCGCTGAAAGTTTCCGTGAAGGGTTGCGCTGGGGGGCCGAGATTTATCACACCTTGAAGAAAGTTATTCACGACCGTGGCTTCAGTACGACCGTAGGTGATGAAGGCGGATTTGCACCCAGCCTACCAACCAACGACGCACCGTTGCAATTGATCATGGAGGCTATTGAGAAGGCTGGCTATCGACCCGGCGAACAGATAATGATCGCGCTTGATCCGGCTACCACTGAGATCTACGAAGACGGCAAATATCATCTCAAGCGTGAAGGTCGTTCACTCTCCAGTGCCGAGATGGTTGATTATTGGGTCGATCTGGTCAATCGCTATCCGATTATCTCGTTGGAAGACGGTCTGGCAGAGGATGACTGGGAAGGATGGGTGCTGTTGCGGGCGAAACTGGGTGATCGTGTGCAACTGGTCGGCGACGATTTCCTGGTCACGAATGTCAACCGACTCCAGCGCGCCATCGATGCCCGTGCTGCCAACTCGATTCTGATCAAGCTCAACCAGATCGGTTCGCTTACCGAGACGCTCAGCGCGATCCAACTGGCGCAACGAAGTGGTTGGACGGCGATTGTATCACATCGCTCGGGCGAGAGTGAGGATGTTACGATTGCCGATCTGGTGGTGGCAACAAATGCCGGTCAGATCAAGACGGGTGCACCGGCTCGTACCGACCGGATTGCCAAATACAATCAGTTGCTGCGTATCGAAGAAGAGCTGGGCAGTGCGGCACGTTATGCCGGTCGCAGTGCGTTTAAGGTCTGAAGGCGCGTTTGCCGGAAATTCTCTCGTTGGTGCGCACGGGCCACTGGCCTGTGCTCTGAGTGATAGGGTGAAACCGGTAGCCGTGTGATACACTGCCCGGCTAGCTGGCAGTCGAGGAATTCGCTTCTACCGGCTCACCAGAGGCTTGGGAGAGGAATCATCCTGCTTATGGCGGGGGCGTGCCTGGTCAGAGATAAGGCGAAATACGTCGGAACAAAAAACACGATCCTCCTTTCTCTCTGAAAGGAGAGAAAGGAGGATTGATCAGCGACTCCTACCGTTGATCGATAGGTACATAATCGCGCCGCTGCGGCCCAATGTATACCTGCCGGGGACGGGTAATCTTTTGCTCAGGATCATTGAGCATCTCTAGCCATTGTGCCAGCCAGCCAGAGGCACGAGGAATTGCGAACAGGAAGGGGAAGTACTCAATGGGGAAACGGAGCGCCTGGTAGATCAGACCACTGTAGAAATCAACGTTCGGATAGAGCTTCCGTGAGATAAAATACTCGTCTTCCAGCGCAATTCGCTCTAACTCGATGGCTACATCAAGCAGAGGATTGGTTGCTGTTGCCGCAAAGACTTCATGGGCAATTTTACGAATAATCTTTGCCCGCGGATCGTAGTTCTTGTACACCCGGTGACCAAACCCCATCAGCCGGGTTTCTCCCTTCTTCACACGCTCGATAAAGGCCGGGACATTCTTTGGATGGCCAATCTGTTGCAACATTCGTAGCACGGCTTCGTTGGCGCCGCCATGAAGTGGGCCATACAGTGCCGCGGCAGCGGCAGCCAGTGCGTTATAAGGATCGGCATGGCTTGAACCAACACTCCGCATCACCGATGTCGAGCAGTTCTGTTCATGATCGGCGTGCAAGATGAAGAGAACATCCAGTGCCTTCGCCAGAACCGGATTTACCTCATATTCACGTTGGTTCATGTAATCCATCATGTAGAGCAGATTAGCCGTGTAGCTAAGAGAACTATCTGGCAAATTGAATGGCCGCCCGATACGGTGCCGGTACGCGAAAGCCGCGATGGTAGGGATTTGACCAATAATACGCCAGATCTGTTTTTCACGTACCGCCGGATCGTGAATGTTCTTGGCTTCAGGATAGAGGGTAGACATCGCGGCCACCGAACTAATCAAAATCCCCATCGGATGGGCATCGTAGCGGAAGGCTTGAATCAACTCAACCAGACTGTTGTGCAGGAAGAGATGGCGACTGATCCGGTACTCCCACCATTCCAACCGCTCTTTTGAGGGCAATTCTCCGTACAGGAGTAAATAGGCAACTTCAAGGTATGAACTCTTCTCGGCTAACTGCTCGATGGGGTATCCACGATACTCTAAAATCCCTTTGTCGCCGTCGATGTAAGTAATACTACTTTTACACGACGCAGTGTTCAAGTAAGCCGGATCGTAGGACATTAAGCCGAAATCGTCATCTGAGACTTTGATCTGGCGTAAATCGGTGGCTCGAATCGCGTTGTGCTCAATTGGAATCTCATACGTCTTGCCGGTGCGGTTGTCAATGATAGTGAGTGTGTTCTTTGTCATAGCCGTGCTCTTTCGTTATACCTGCGACTACACCGTCTGTGGTCCGTCAGGGTTACCTTGCGGGAGTTTGGCATCCTGAAGCGGTTGCAACCTGTCGTTTCGGGTGACGTTGCACTCATCTATATTTATATTGTACCAAAAGTTGTTACAGGTTGCACGGAGTTGGACCAAACCCTGGATCGATAGCCAATACGGATTGTTGGGCAAACGTACTCATAGCTGTACGTCATGGATTCCTTAACGACTGGTTGGGAGCGCTTGTACTTCAATCGGAATTCGCCGACCGGTTTCCAATGTATCCGACCATACCAGCGGTTCAAGTGACGGCCAGCGATAGCTCCCGATGACTAACCAGTAGCGACCCGGTGGCAGATCGGCAGGAATAGTCAAGCGCCGATCGTCGATGATCACTTCACCCGTGCGCCACTGAGTGGTCGGTCGTCCACCACTGGCAGGTGGGCCGTCGGCATCGATGATCCGTTCATCTGCACTATTGCGGAGGTGAAGCATGATACTGCGCTCATCGAGCTGATTGTGCAAGGACTCCCACCAGAGCGTAATGGCAATTGTATCACCGGCTGCAATCTGTTCTGTGCTCAGATCGTATCCGTGTAGCAACATATCTTCACCGATGCACGTATCCAGTACGTTGAGGGGGCGATCAATGCTGGTCATCATAAGTGGGTGCTGTGCTACCCAATCGAGGGTGATCATACCACTACGATGAATGGTAAATGCAAAGAGATCGACCGGTGTTAACAAGGCTCGTTGGTCTGTGCCGATCCAGAGGCGGGCCGTATATGAGCCGGGTTTTGCTCCACCCGACTGGATACCGAGCGGTAATGTGGCACCAGTGCTATCTTGCGCTATTGCCGTACCACTGCCAAGATCAATCGTTATTGCAACCTCTCGTGGCACGGTAGCCAATGGCATCCGTAACCCGTAGCGTCCGAAGAGGTACCCGTGCTGGTTATCCCAGAGTTCGATGGCGGCTACTACTGGACCACTATCTGGGTTTAGCATGACGAGAGTCGTTGTGATGTGTAAATCCTGTGCGTTACTGGTAGCACTCAACACGATACTGTGCGGTAATTGACCAAGAATAGCCGGTGGTTTTGCGGTGAGCATGGCACTCTGCAACAACACTGGATCAGGATCAGGTTGACGAATGGTTACCGTTTGTGGTGTTGTCAATGGGCCAATGCTGATCCAGTGCCTGCCGGCAGGAACGTTGTACGTTTGCTCCTTAATCAGCAGTTTACTATCCTTCAAGGTTGCTACTTGCAAGATGAGCCAGCGTTCGGCACGTTCATCATCGAGTAGCGATGCATGTCCTGCCAATTGATGAGCAGTTATCGTGAGCGTCGTTATCTGATCTGCCGTAAGGAGTTGATCGAGCGGCTGATACGCAAGCAGTGTATCCGGTTTTCGGTAGAGCAGATATGGGCCGCCGCGCCAGATCGGCGGATCGGTCAGACCCCACAAGCGAGGGTCTTCGTCTCGTTGAAGCAGGACGTATTCTCCAATTCCAGTACTGGTTGTCGCTGTTGAAGTGGCATAGCCGGTACGTACTGAGCCGTAGACGGCAGCGTGATCGAGGAGATACGCGGCTAGTGCGCTGGTAACTCCCTGCACACGCGGGTCGCCCGACAGAAAGACTGTACTACTGGGTGGTACAACTTGACGTAAATCACGGAGCGCAGGCAGGACTCCGGCAAACAAACCCGGTTTTCCCCAGTGGTCGGCCACGACACGTCCGGCGGTGAATGTGATCGGCCCGCCGATCAGCATTATCGTTCCGGCTATGACAACGTAGTATAACCATTGTCGTTGCGATGATAATCGTTCGCTGAGCACTTGTAGACCGGCAACTGCCAATGCACTTACGATCCATCCCAGATAGGCTGCCGCTTTGAGATAACCGTAATGGTAGACTGACACAAAACGGAGGGTAAGGAGAAACAAGGCTGCCCCGGTCACCATTCCCAGCCAGCGACTACGTTGCGGTGCAGCCATCACAGCATAGCCGGCCAGAAGGAACATCGTACAAGCAGCAATAGCGGTGAGTGGGGTTAGTGTTTCTGGTGCGTCACGTAAACGGAAGAGCGTCAGACCAACAATGTCGCTCAGTGGCACAAAACGAAACAGGCCCAGTGTCGTTAGCGGTAAGCTATAGCGATAATTGAAACCGGCAAAATAGTCAGGGATGGTTGGCGCTGCCAGTACCAGCGCAAGCAAGATCAGGCCAATACTTTGTTTGAGCACCAACCGGCGTTCGTGCTGCTGCCAGAGCCTAACAGCGCCAATTCCGGCGGCCATTAGCCCAAGCGGGCCAAGTGCTGGGTAGTACGTGATTGGAACAGCCGCCATAGCGATGGCGGCAATGAGCAATCCTTCGCCAAAACGCGCCGACTGTACAGCATGCAGGCCGAGAATGATCACCAACGGTATAAGGGGCCAGGCGGCGATTTGCATACCAAAGTTGAAGAAACTGACCCATAGCAGAAGACCATTGAGCACGGCCAGCAAAGCACCGAGAGTTGCTGACCAACGTCGTAGATCGAATACCGACTGCAAAAGAATGTAGAGACCGATTCCACCTAGCGCCCGTAGCCAGGCCAACAGCGGCCCAAAGCTAGTCAGCGGCTCGCCACTGCTCAAGAGATCGACACTACCCTGCCAGATACTGAAACCAAGCGTTAATCCGATACGTGGTGGACTGGCATTAAGATCACGGAGCGGGTTTGGTGGAGCAGTTGCAATTGCGCTTACCGGCCCTCGGGTCAGATAGCGTGCAGTGGGCCAGTAATTTTCTATATCCCAACCCTCGCCAATAGGGGCGGAATAGCCGTAACTCAACAACGGAGCAATGCCAATCGCTATCCCGACAAAGCCAATGAGAAGCGCTGTCCAATGTTGATGGAGCGCGGTTAGTATGCGCGGTGGCCCAAGCCGCCGCCAGGCCAGCCAGTTCAGCACTCCGCAAATTGGTAACAACAGACCCAGTGCCAGCCCCAATCCACTGAAAAAGCGCACGACCCAATATCCGGTCAACACCGTTAACGCATACCCGATCAGTGGCGCCAGGATGGCGCGCCATGGCTGGAGCGTAGCTGGCAAAAGTAAGCGGGTTATGCCCCATCCATTCCAGAGAGCGAGGGCACTGGCGACAGTCATGGTCGACAACAGTTCAATGACGAATGTGTTCATACGATGAGAAGTACTACCGACGGGCAACGCTCCAGAGTACTAACACCGCAGTGAGATGTAAGACCACGGAAACGCCAATCAATGCCGGTCGTGATATATCATACAGCAAACCGAAACATGCACTACCGACAAACCAGCTTATGCCGAAACCGGCATTAAACAGACCATACGCCGCGCCACGTCGTTCCAGTGGTGCAAACCGAGTCACTGCGGCGCGCAAGATCGACTCTTGCGCCCCCAAGACTCCACCCCAGATTACAATCCCAATGATGACCATCAGAAAACCATCACTGAAGAGGAGGGGTGTGCTCAGCGCAGCCAGGGCCGTAATCCCAACCAGCGCGTAGAGACCAATACGGTCGTAGAGAAAACCAAAACCGAATGCAGCCACTGCATCAACTGTCATTGCTAATGCGTAGAGCGCTGGAATGGCGGCTGACGCAATAATACATTGTTGCTGGAGATGGTATGCAGCGAGCGCAAAATCAACACTGGCCGCAGCGAAGAGTGTTACACCTATCATATAGAGCCAGAACTGGCGCGAAAAACCGGTGGTTGACAGCGTCGGTGTCTTGCCAATCAGGTCAGCCGGTTGGGGAAACTGTCTCCTTGCCGTGAGAAGAACAGCCATGCAGAGCACCCCTGGAATGATCAGCAGCCCAAATGCTAGTTGAAAACTATTGCTAAACGCCAGCACACCGGTCAACAGCAGAGGAGCAGCAATCGCGCCAACTTGGTCGAGCACTTCGTGCAGACCAAATCCTTTGCCTGCACCAACGCGCTCGGCGGCATATGAAATAAGCGTGTCTTTGGCGGGGCTGCGCAACGCCTTACTCAAGCGTTCAACCATTAAGAGACCAACAGCCAGCGGCCAGTTATTGGTTAAGGCGAGAAGCGGCACCGCGATAACGGTCATACCGTAGCCGAGAATGGTGAGGAGCCAGTAGCGACGAGTGCGATCACTCAGGTAACCAAAGACCAAACGCAGACCATAGCCGATCAGCTCGCCAATACCGGCAGTCAATCCTACAACTGTGCCACTCGCACCCAGTAACGCAAGGTATTGTCCACTCAGGCTACGTCCCCCTTCGTAGACCATATCGGCCAGCAGGCTGACGATACCCATCAAAACAATGAACTGGAAGGCGCGTTGGTAGGTTGCGGCTGCTCTTGATTGCATGATTACATCTCGCTTTCCGGCTCGAGTATAGCGCATCGTCTGTGCGAGGCACAAACCAGAGGTACTTGTTCTTGTTCGGAATGTGAGTCGTGTTGTTTCAGACGCCAAAAGGTTGAACAGGAGGGGTAATATTGCCACTCGCTTCCGATCTGGACCTACGGTGAGCAGCAAACGCAACCAGTGCATGCCAGATTGCAACCGCAGCCAGTCGAGCCGTGCGATCATCGAGGTCGTATTGAGGATTCAGTTCACTGAACTCAATCAAGCGGGTACGTGGTTCGGCTCCAGCTAACGCAGCCAGGGCAACCAGTTCATCGCCGTGCATCCCCAGCGGGTTAGGCGCACTGACACCAGGGGCTTCTGCCGCCTGTACGACATCAACATCAAACCCCCACCCGATACTTGCGGCATCACTGGTTGCGAGCATTGTCCGCATCGTATCGGCAACACCGTAATGACGTGCGGTGCTTAACTCGACAATAGTTGCCCCTCGTTCACGAAGATACTCAGTGTAAGCAGGTGCATTGGCAAACGGTTGTACCCCAAACACCCAATACCGGTGTGGATCAATGAAGCCACCTTCAATCAATTGCCGGTACGGTGTGCCACTGTTCGCCGGTTGATCGGCGCGCACATCGTAGTGGGCGTCGATATTTATCGCCAGTATTGGTGATAGCGCAACTGACGCCAATGCTGCTATGTCGGGAAAACTAATATCATTTCCTCCGCCCAGCGAAATCAACAACTTTTCATCGGCGATAATACGTGCTGCCAGGCGCCGTAACCGGTCGTGGACAGTTTCCAAATCACCTTCGGTTGAAACATCACCGAGGTCGCAGATGGTTATGTCGGTGAGACCGGCAATACCGAGGCGGTACAACCACCGCCGAATGGCAGTTGGTCCCTGGGCAGCACCGGGGCGACCACCGTTGCGGCGCACACCGATGTCTTGCGGGCAGCCGAGAATGACGACCTGGGCAGCATCATAAGCGGCAACACCGGGCCTAACGATTTCGCCCAGGCGCTGGTCGTAGGGATCATTACGGCGGTAAAAAAGATCACTCGCCGGTGGCAGCAGATATGACCACAATTCGTTCACTGGCGGAAGAAATCGATAACCTGACTGCGTTCCTCTTCACTGGGCATCAATTCGATGAACGTTATGCGGTGCCAGGGAAAGATAACGGCCTGCACACCGGCCGCCAGATACGGTACCGGTTTACCGTCGCGCTTGCGCATATTGGTCACCTTTATGAAGAGATCACCAGGCTGTGGCTCTTGATCAATATCGGCCAGCAGCGGATCTTCGCCGGTAAGATGAAGAATAACTGTTTTCGGCATAGAGAAGCCTCCGCAAACGAAATGGGTCACGTTATCCGTTCATTTCAAACCGTACCAGTAACATCCCAAGTTGTATCTCATCGCCGTGATGCAGCTCAACAGGCCGACGCGGAGCTATCCGTTGACGATTGAGGAACGTTCCGTTGGAACTGCCCAAATCTTCAAGCAGATAACTCCCATCACGACAGATAATGCGGGCATGTTGGCGTGAAACACCGGCATCGTATCCACCATCAAGACTCAAATCCACATCAGGGAAGAAGTTCCGCTGCTGGTCTTTACGCCCGATCAATAGTTCAGGTGTAACCGGTAAGACAATACGCCGACCCGAACTCAGAACGATCAGAGCGATCGTGTTTGTTTCGGGCGCTGGTGTTGGTGCGGGTAAGATAGTTGCTTCATCAACCTCTGCTTGAGCGGTTTCGGCAGCCGCACGGTTGAGTGAAGCCGTTGTTTGCCGCTGAGGTTTTGCGCTTAGCAAACTGGCACCACACACTGTACAAAAGATTGTCCCGTCGAGTTGTTGAGCCTGACAGTGGCTACAAATCACCATGTGCTGTCTACTCCAGGTTATGATTGTTCTTCGCGCCCGATCAAACCACGGGTACCATATTTGATCCGCTTACGCCCTTCAGCACTCGCCTGCCCAGAGCGTAGCAGGCGGGTCGCTTCTTCCTGAACAGTACGCGCCAGTTCGATTTCGCCAGCCTCAAACAGGCGCGTTCCGGCCATTTGCAAGCGACGAGTTGCCTCTTCGAGTTTTCCTTCCTCGGCGGCCTGCCAGGCACTGGCCTGGAGACGGTAGGCGACTAACCGTTCTAACCAGTGTTTTACCGTTGGATCGACTTCAGATGCAACTTCATCAGGATTGCGTACTCCCACGACCAGGTTCTGTTCGTGATTTGCCGTTGTACCCTCGCTGCCCGGCACGCGGTAACGAAGTTGGAGGCGCAGCATAGTGTGCCGACCAACCGGTAAGGGGGGAACCACAATTTCCATCAGGAGAGCCTGAGCATCACTTTCCGGCCAATCACCGAGGGCCGCCGTCCAGGCGAAATCGGCCTCTTCAATGATGGGTAGTGGGCCGATGTACGGACGCACCCGATCAAGCGAGCGGAGTAAACCCTGTGGCGGTAACGTCGCCCGCAGTTGAACATCCTGAGCAAAGATGTTGTGCATACGCTCGACCTCAGCGGTAAAGATTTTCGTAATCTCAGCCGCTGAAGTAATGTAATGGGTACGACTATTCTCACGGGCAGCAATCGTTTCGAGCAGGTCTTCATTCCACTCGCTCCCGATACCAAGAGCGGTGATCCCAATGCCCCGCGCCTGAGCGCGTCGGGCAATCTCAACACAACGTCCTTCATCACCGTAGGTGCGTCCATCGGTCAGCAGCAATAGCCGATGAATGGCGCGTGGCATCATTGCCCGCTGCAATTCTTGCACTCCCAACGCCAGGCCTGTTGCCATTTCGGTACCGCCAGCCGCTTCAATGGCACTGATCTGACGCTTGATTTCAGCCCGTGCCCGTGCCAGTTGCGCCGGAACTACGACTTCAGCTCGATCGTTGAAGGTAACCAGCGCAAAGCTCTCGTGATCGCCGAGCAGATCGAGAATTTGCATCGCAGCTTGCTTAACCTGCTGAAGCCGTTCGCCACGCATTGATGAACTGCGGTCAATCACCAGGCAGAGGTTGAGAGGGAGTCGCGGCATCTTCGTTGCACCACTTTGGGCCGATAGCTCGATGAGGGCGTAGAGGAGCTGTGGCTCCTGACTGGCTGGCAGTACACTACGACTCGGTGTGATGCGTAGATCAACCTTACTCATAGCGACCTCTCATCGAGCGGCAACGAAACAACCACCACTGAAATGTTATCGTCGCCACCGGCCAGGTTGGCTAATGCGATCAGCTCGCGGCAGACATCGTGTGGCCAGGGACTGTGCTGAAGGGCCTGTTCGATAGCTTTCTCTTCGACTAGACTCCACAGGCCATCGCTGCACAGCACCAGGTGCGAACAATTGTTTAACTGGTGGTACACAAAATCAACAGCAACGTGAGGCTGTTGACCAACGGTACGATAAAGCTGATTGCGCAGTGGATGTTCACGAGCTTCTTCCGGATCGAGCTGACCCAGCGCGATGAGCCGTCCAACGGTTGAATGGTCGGTCGTAAGTTGCCGCAAACCGGCCGGTTCGTAAACATAACAACGTGAATCCCCGACATGGGCGACGTACAGGCCATTCCCAATGACCAGTGCTGCGGTACAGGTGGTGCCCATATCTGAACCGGCAGCCTGTGCTTCGCGCCAGATCACTGCATTTGCTTCTTGCACTGCCTCAATCATCAACGGCTGCAACGCCTCAATGATCCCATCTTCGATCACCGGTAATACCAGTCGCTCAAGCACACTGGTCAGCACTGTTTGCACCGCCAACCGGCTGGCAACCTCGCCACCGTGATGACCACCCATGCCATCGGCGACGATAAATAAGCCCACAGTTACGTCTTGCCCTTCCCGTGGTACGGTCATGATGGTTGCCAGGGCACAATCTTGATTCATATCGCGTACTCGCCCAATATCGCGGAGGGCGGCTGCCGCGAAACCTTGTGCTGAGCGTCGGAATGTCAGTGCTGGTTGATAATCCTGACCGATCTGACGAGTCCCATCCTCTTCAGGAGGGGTTAGACCGAGTTGCCGCTGACGTTCAGCTTCGATGTCGGTTAAATTGAGCGGTTCGGTTGGCGTTTCATCTGGTGAAGATTGTGTTTCGTCTGGCATAACCGCCGCAACCCCTTTATGAGTCGTTTTACGCCTTCAGTGCGTAAAGATGGTGGTCCATTGAGCCAATATACACTACACCATTCACAATCATCGGTGTTGAAACAATTGCGCCTTCGGTGGGATATTTCCAGATCAGTTGTCCATTACCGGCATCGAGGCAGTAGACTGCCTGATCAACTGCCCCGAAGTAGAGGCGACCACCTTCAACTCGTGGTGAGGATGTGATCTGACTCCCAACTTCGTACTTCCATACCAGGCGGCCACTCTTGGTATCGAGCGCGTACATGATGCCATCGACTCCGCCAATGAAAACGCGCGTACCTACCACACACGGAGACGAGTTGATGTAATGGCCGGTGCGGAAGCGCCAGGCCGGCCAGCCGCCTTCCGCATCAAGCGCATAGAGGTTCTGGTCCAGTGAGCCAACAAAGACAATACCATCGCTGTATGCTGGCGATGAGCGAACTGGTTGTTGCGTGCGCTGCTTCCATTTCACCGCGCCAGTCCGCGCATCAAGACAATAGACGTTGCCGTCATCACCACCAATGAAAATAGAGTTGCCGCTGATACACGCCGAAGAGCGAATAGGGTTCCAGGTCCGATACTTCCAGATCAGTGTGCCGCGTAAGCCATCAATTGCATAGATATGCTGATCATCGGAACCAACAAACACAACCCGATCTTCAATTCGGGGTGAAGAGCGGATTGGCTTACCGGTACGGAATGTCCAGCGTACCCCGCCCCGGCGCATATCGAGGGCGTACAGCGTGCCATCCTCTGAACCGATATAGACCATATCTTGCCAGACGGTGGGTGATGAGCTGATTCCGCCCTCTGTCGCATATTTCCAACGAAACTCACCGCGAGTAGCCTCGAGGGCATAGATATTTGTGTCGTAGCATCCAACAAATACCAATCCGCCGCTCACAAAGGGTGACGAGCGCACTTCATCTTCAAACTTAAATCGCCAGACCAGCTCGGTCGTCTGTGCGCCCTTGAGCACAGACGGTACAGCGACTGTTGTTTTGGCTGTGCCGGTACCAACCAGTGACGGAACCTTCAGCAGAGCCTGTCGAAACTCTTCGGCGCTCTGCCAGCGCGCTGCCATATCGTATTCCAGCGCACGGGTTACTGCTGCTTCCATCTCAGGTGAAACGGTCGGGTTAATCTGACGGATCGGGCGTTCCTGGAATGTGAAAGGGGTTTCAAGACGCGGATCGGTGTTGGTAAGGAGATGGTGGAGCGTGGCGCCAAGCGCATAGATGTCACCAACCGGTTCAGCAATCCCGCGGTACTGCTCAGGTGGTGAATAGCCCTCAGTACCGATCATCGTCCCTTTTCGATCACTGCGATTGAGAGTGCGGGCAATACCAAAGTCGATCAGTACAATCCGATCATCGCCAACCACCATCACATTGGATGGTTTCATATCGCGGAACACAATTGGCTCAGGCTTATGATTGTGCAGGTACGACAGCACGTCGCAAATTTGCAATGCCCAGCGGGCCACGTGCTCTTCATCGAGCGGTTTGCCGTGCTCTTCCAGAACTGTCTCGAGGTCTTTACCGGGAATGAACTCGAGCACGAGGTAGACTTTGCCGTTCTCTTCAAAAAAGTCGTAAACCTTGGGGATTGCCGGGTGTTGAAGGGTCGCGAGCAGGCTAGCTTCACGTTGAAAGTTTTTCAGGTTGAGCAAACGGGTTTGCGAATCAGGGGCGCTTTGCGCCATCTCCTTGATCGCACAGTAACGTACCACGTCTTTGAAGCGGAGGTCACGCCCGCGATAGACGACACTCATCCCGCCGATCCCAATAGGCGCTTCAACCTGATAGCGCCCTTGCAGAATTATACCGGGGCTGAGCATGGTCGGTACGGCCGGCGCCGACTGCCCGCCTGGCCGCGCCTCGATCTGGCGGGTGCCCTCATCTGCCGCCGGGTGGGCGGTAGGGCTGATCTGGCGCGTTCCTTCCTCGGCAGGAGCGCCAACGTCGGGCGGTTGGGTATTGATAGCTTTAGTGCCAACCCGTTTGATCAAACCCATGCGTCACCTCACCCAAGGTATGTTTGCCGAACAGAAACGAATATGACTGTTCCTCTATTATAGAAGGTGTTGTCAGCTTCAGCAACCGCCAAACGAGGCAGAATTGATATGCGATCAGGCGTAGTTTTTGTTACGGCAAGGTGTTGCTATTCTTGTGCCCATCCCTGAACGCGAGACAATGCCATGTGCCATCGTTCGTAAACGGCAGTCCGTTCTGCTAGCGACAGCCGTGGCACAAATCGCCGGGCACGTTCGTCGAGCAGGCTCGGTAAGCTGTCGAGCGACCAGACACCGGCACCAATGCCGGCTAACAAGGCAACACCACGGGCGGTCGTCTCGGTATCGCAGGCGCGGATCAGCGTAATCCCGCTCAGATCGGCCTGGATCTGACAGGCAAGGTCACTGGCCGCCAGACCACCACCAACGCGCAGTTCGGCGATCGTTATGCCGGTTTCGGCCTGTATTGTTGCCAGAATATCGACCAGTTGGAAGCCAATCGCTTCGTAGAAGGCACGGGCAATATGACCTACTCCAACACCGAGCGCTAGACCAAAGATCGCCCCACGTGCACTCCGATCCTCACTTGGCACTCCCAGCCCATTCAGGGCCGGTACAAACACGACACCACCGCTATCGGTGACAGCAGCAGCGTAGCGGTCGAGATCGGTTGCACGCCGTACCAACCCAATTTCACGCAACCAGTTCGCTGCGGCGCCGGTGGTTGTCATGTCTGCTTCAAGCGCATAAGTGGTGATTCCATCGATCTCCCAGGCAAGGTATGTTTTACAGATACCCTGCGGCGGTGGTGAAGTACCAACAACAACATTGACAAACGATGCCGTTCCGTGCGTTGCTACCGCCTGTCCCGGTGCCCGACAATCATAGCCGAATAGCGCTGCCTGCTGATCGGTCATCATTGCCAGCACCGGTACTGTAGCACCATCAATCAGCAAGTCGCCAAAATGATGAATCGTTGGTCGGGCAACCGGCAATGCCGTGCGCGGTATATTCAGTGCTGTGATCCACTCATCCCACAAAGCCTTTAGTCGTGGATCGTACACCGTCATTGCCTGTAAGAGGGAATGATCAAGTGCGTGCTCGGTTGGCCGACCAAGGGCCTGGATAATCCAGCCTGCTGCCAGCGACACCCGCAAAACACCACGTTCGGCTGCCCGGCGGAAGGCTGGATCGTGGCGCATACGCCAGGCCATGTGCATTGCACCGGCATACGCACCGGGGAATTGACCGAGACGCTCTCGTCGTTGGGATCCCAGTGGTGTATTATCCAGTTCGGCAACCAGAGGGGCGGTGCGTAAGTCTTGCCAGGTTATCGCATTGCCGATTGGTCGTCCGGTGACTGCGTGCCAGGCAAAGACAGTATCGCGCTGTGAGGTGATGCCACAGGCGAGGAGTTCATGACCTCGCACTCCGGCTCGGCTTAAGGCTTGCTGAATCGCCTCAGCAACACTGCGCGCAATCGCTGATGGCCGTTGTTCAACCCACCCCGGCTGTGGGCACACGCGCCCAACCGGTCGGTAGCCGTACCCACGCACTTGACCGTCGGGATCATAGATCACCGCTCGACTGCCACTGCCACCTTGATCGATAGCCAGAAGGTAACGCTTGATCACACGATATCCTCATTTTTTACGAACGCTGGCGTACATTATAGCAAGAAATACCCACAAGACGTTTTCCAGTAGTGGAGGCAACATATTCAGTGTCCGCGCTGCGAAGTGCGCCTCACCCTCACCTTCCCCTGGGACGTTTCAACGTTTTCGCCCTACCCGGCAATGGGTATAGAGGTGAGAGAGATTCCTACGCTGTTCGCTGTCTGTGACGGCGCGCAGCTTTTCGTCCCAAGGTGGTCAGTGGCTACTCCCGTTGATTCGCCGATGAAGCGCTTCATCGCATAGCAGGTGCGGGTTCACCCACCCCCGCAAGCGGGGGGCAAGAGGGGTGATGGGGCGCTGATCTACCACCCGATGGGTTCCGGCACAATGCGGGCCAGAGGCCCGTGCACCTAGGTCATGACGTTCGTTAATGTCACTCTGTTTGTGAACTGTTCGGTCATCAAATGCAACCCGAAACTGAGAACACTGATCTGCCATCCGATGGGTTCCGGCACAATGCGGGCCAGAGGCCCGCGTACCCAGATTGTTCTGTTTGTGAACTGTTCGGTCATCAAATGCAACCCGAAACTGAGAACACTGATCTGCCATCCGATGGGTTCCGGCACAATGCGGGCCAGAGGCCCGCGCACCCAGATTGTGCTATTTGTGAACTGTTCGGTCATCAAATGCAACCCGAAACTGAGAACACTGATCTGCCATCCGATGGGTTCCGGCACAATGCGGGTCAGAGGCCCGCGTACCCAGATTGTTCTGTTTGTGAACCGTTCGGTCATCAAATGCAACCCGAAACTGAGAACACTGAAAAGCCCTGGCTCAGTGTGGTATCATTACTTTCAACGCCACCAGTAGCAGCGCAAGGAGAAGCCGGTATGCCTAGCCCTTTCCCTGGAATGGATCCGTATCTCGAGCAGCACTCCCTCTGGCCGGACGTGCACCAGAGCCTGATTACATACAGTAGAGATGCTCTGCAAGCACACCTGCGGCCACGCTATCACGCTCGGATTGGCGAGCGGCTATACGTCATTCCGCCACAACGTCCTATCTATCCTGATGTGACTGTTACCCGCCGACAGCCGGTTAGCACCCCACCCAAGACCAGCCACCGTTCAGTTCTGACTGCTGACCGGCCGGTCATGATCGTTGCGCCGGCAGACCCGGTGCGTGAGCCATTCATTGAAATTCTTGATCTTACCCAGGGTGGGCGAGTGGTGACGGTGATCGAAGTGCTTAGCCCGGCCAACAAAACGCCTGGTGACACGCACGATATCTATCGGCGAAAGCAAGAAGAAGTGCTTGCCAGCGACGTTCATTTGGTCGAGATCGATCTGTTGCGTCAGGGGGTGCATACGGTTGCCGTTCCAGCTCTCTATCTCACCCCGTACCAGCCCTGGCACTCCATCGTGTGTGTCAGTCGGGCTACCAATCGGGAACAGTTTGAAGTGTATATGTGCACCATGCGTCAACGACTCCCACGGATCGCCATTCCGCTGCAAGCACCCGATCCGGATGTGGTGTTAGACCTACAGGCAGTCTTTGAGCGCTGCTACGAGTATGGCGCGTATGACGATCTGATAGATTATCGTGCACATCCTGAAATCAAGTTGTCGCCTGAAGATGCAGCTTGGGTGGATGAGCATCTCCGCCAGCAGGGTCTGCGCCCCTGAGCACGATCAGCGTTGATAGGTGCTCTGTCGATGCTGGAGCCCCCTCATCGTTCCCCCTTCCCCCAGCATCTCTTCCGCATCCACACGGGGATCTTAGGGCAAGTTGGGAACCCACAGCTCCCAATCAATGTGGTAACGGGTTATAGGTTGTCGGGAAACTCCATCTATCGCCCCTGAGAAGGCTTCACTTATGAGTGAGAACGACAGAGTGGCGATGATTGCACAACATATTCATGCTCAATCTAAATATCTATAATTCACTAACCGCACGTAGTAACCTCGCGACATGATAGCGATATATTCTCCACGAAAATAAAATATTCTTTACACGCAACGGTTTACTATTTTTATAGGGCGGTTTGGTTGGTTGCAAAATTTTTAACTGTTTTCTAATAATTTTATATTTTTAAAGTTTGCATAAATTTTCACAAAAATATTTCTGCAAAACGAAAGATTTATCTATTACATATCACCTTGTTTTTATAAAATTTTAATGCTATTATCAGATGGGTACAGGAACTTTGCCGATTATAATGTCGTCTACAGGGTATATAACAACACTAACACAAGGAGGCGTCTATGTGCCGGCCAAGAGTTGTTTGGAGTTTGATTGCCCTGATTGGAGCATTGCTGCTCAGTGGTACAGCACCCCTGGCTGCCGCTCCTTTCTCTGGTCGCACCAGTTTTGTCGATCCACGCTTTGCGACAGTCTGGAGCCGTACCGACAGTGAGTCAGTCCGAGGTGGACGCACCTGGTATTGGGGGCCAGGGCCGTGGTTTGACTACGGCGAATTTTACCGGGAAAGCCCTAACTCAATACGTACCGTTCAATATTTCGACAAGGCGCGGATGGAGATTAACAATCCAAGTGACGGTATCGTCACCAACGGTCTACTGGTCAAGGAGTTGATCAGTGGTCGCATGCAGATTGGCGATTCTCCCTTCGACGTTCTGAATCGTGATGGTTCTGATGTTCCGGTGGCCGGTAATCCACGGGTTGCCAATACCATCGCTCCCGGTTATCGTGACTTTGTCGGTATTGCGACCGTCGATAACGGTTACCGTGATCCATCTCGCCTCAACCAGCGTGTCAATACCACAATTGCGCGGGGTGGGAATATCGGTATCCGTGACGATCTGGCGCGTCCTGAAACAACGATTGTGCAATACAATAGCGTGACCGGTCACAACATTCCGCGTGTCTTCTGGGATTTTATGAATGCTCGTGGTCGCGTGGTCGAAAATGGGCGGGTGGTTACGGCGCCGATTGTGGATTGGCTGTTTGCCATGGGTTATCCCATCACCGATCCCTATTGGGTACGGGCAGTTGTTGGCGACACTGAGCGCGATGTCCTGGTGCAACTCTTTGAGCGACGGGTGTTGACCTACACGCCGGATAATCCGCCCGGCTATCAGGTCGAGATGGGAAACGTTGGTCAACATTACTTCCAGTGGCGGTATCCCCATTTGGGTGCGCCGTGGGTTGCACCTGATCTGGCGACCCCATTGATCTATGCCTCGAATATCGATACCGGTAGTCATTGGGAACTATACCGGGCGACGTTTAACGGTGGTGGTCAACGTTTGACGTTCAACAACGGTGAAACTGTCGCTTTCTCGTGGCGGCGAAGCTGGGAACCGACGCAGCATTTTCTGGTCGTGGATTCACGACGGAATAGTCCGCAGTACCGCCAGATTTATCTGCTCAATAACGTGGCTGTTGATGCAGGCGAGAGGGCAAGTGGCGCTACTGTGATCCGTATCAGCTACAGCAATAACGATGGGGCCTTCCCACCACCAGAGAATGACTACGCGACAATTCCGGGCAGCGAGTATAATGCGGTCGTCTCACCCGATGGCAACCTGATGGTGTTTGTCTCTGAGCGCCAGGGTATTCCGCAGCTCTATCTGCGCCGCCTGAATGTCCCGCTACGGGGCTACGCGAGTCCAATTACGAACTATGATCGACCATGCAATGTTGAAACCCCATCGTGGTCGGCAGATGGCCGGAACCTCTTCTGGGTCACCAACTGTACCGGTAACTTCCAGATTTATCGGGCTGACATACAGTTCTACCACATTGATGATCTTTTTGCCTACACTGAACTACGTAGCATTCGTAATCTGAGCAATAACACGGTCAACGACCGGTTTGCCCGCGTGTCACCCGATGGGAAGACGATTGCCTTTGCCAGTGATCGGGACGGGAATTGGGAGATTTACGTGATGAACGCCGATGGCAGCAATGTGCGTCGTCTGACCAATCATCCGGGGGTTGACGAGGCGCCAACCTGGTCGCCAGATGGTCGGCAACTCGCGTTTGCCAGTGACCGTGATGGTGACTTTGAGATATACATTCTCAATGTCGGTGATGGTGTGGTTGTCCAGCAAGTCACCCAAAACACGGCGCAGGATCGCTGGCCACTCTGGGCGCAATGAGGTGCTAGCGCCCTCACCTTTCCCCCAGCCCCCCTTCCTCTTCCACATGGGAAGAGGAAGGGGGAGAGGTTTCAGCCGCTTACGCTACCCTCCTCGCCCGCTTGCATCACCCCTAGGCCCTCGCAAGCGAGTGGGGGTAAATCCGCGCTGCGCGAGCGGGTGTTGCCTGGAAGCGTGGGCCAGCGGCCCGCATTGGGTTCCCTGGATGCGAAGGCCGCTGGCCCGCGTCGGGCAGGAATGCTGGATACGGCGGGCAGGTTTGGAACCCACTCCGACCATAGAGTTACCCTAGGTGCGCGGGCCTCTGGCCCGCGTTACACAGTGCATGTCAAGAGACTGAAGCGGAACTGCGGCAGTGGCTAGGGCGCACGGGCCTCCGGCCCGCGTCGGGCAGGAATGCTGGATACGGCGGGCAGGTTTGGAACCTACCCCGACCATTGTTGCCCTAGGTGCGCGGGCCTCCGGCCCGCGTCGGGCAGTGCATGGCCGGAACCCATCGGATGGCGCATCAGCACCCCATCACCCTACCCTCGCCCTCGCAAGCGGGGTGGGAGGTGAAATCACACCTACCATACCTTACCAGGTAGGGTGAAAACGTTGAAAAGCCCTGGAATCCATTACTGTCTTGTCGGTGATGAGAAGTGGCAACGCTACTCTGTTTTCAGCTCACGTGAAATCAATACCTTGTCGACTCGTAAGCCATCCATATCGACTACCTCAAAGCGCCATCCTCCCCAGTGAGTCACATCACCCGCTCTCGGAATCTGACCGATTAGACTGATCACCAGTCCGGCCAATGTCTCGTAGCGGTAGGTCTCTTCGTCAGGCAGTTCGTCAACTTCAAGCAGGGTACGTACCTCATCAATCGGCAAGGAGCCTTCTACCAGGTAAGAGCCATCTTCACGCCGTACAATCGGCGGAGGGGTTGCATCATCGTATTCATCATCAATTTCGCCAACAATTTCTTCCAAGACATCTTCTAATGTCACAATGCCTTCAATCCCCCCCAATTCACCCACGACGAGCGCCATGTGACGCCGACTGCGCCGAAAGGTGGTCAGCAATGCCGAGGCTCGACTATTTTCAGGAACGTATAGCGGAGGTGACACAGCTTCGCGCACCAGTGCGTGTTCACCTTTCTTCCGATAGAGCAGAAGTAAATCGCGCACGTGGAGAATGCCTACGATCTGATCGGGGGTCTCTTCGTACACCGGAAAGCGCGAGTAACCACTGGCGAGCAATTCATCGATGACTTCGCCGAGGGTACGGTTGGCGGCAACCATTTCCACTTCGTGGCGCGGTGTCATTATATGCCGCACTGCCCGATCACTGAAGCGAAAGACCCGCTCGATAAACTGCTGCTCTTGCAATTCAACTTCGCCCGTTTCTGCTCCTTCACGCACCAGCGCACGAATATCCTCTTCGGTCACTCGATCCTCAGCAACATTCGCCCGCCCTAACATCATCAATATCAAACGGGTTGAAGCGCTCAGCAACGCGATAATTGGCGTACTGATATGGGCGAGCAACAACATTGGTCGCGCCATCAAGGTGGCAATTGTTTCTGCACTTTGCAGCGCAATCCGTTTGGGAACCAATTCGCCTAACACCAGCGACAGATAGGTTACCAGTAACACAACCAGAAGTTGGGCCAGTTGCACAGCATAAGGCGCCAGCCATTCATTACGCGCAATCCAGGGCGTAATCTGAATGGCAAGCGTTGCTCCGGCAAAGACACCATTAAGTGTTCCGATCAGAGTGATCCCGATCTGCACTGCCGCCAGAAAGCGATCAGGGTCTTCTTGCAGTTGCAGGGCAATTGCCGCTCCGCGATGACCTTCTTCAGCGCGTTGTTCGAGACGACCACGTCGTGCTGAAACCATTGCCAGCTCGGTAGCGGCAAACAGACCGTTAGCCAGAGCCAGTGCGATAATGATCAAGAGTTCTTGCATAGGTTTTCTCAGGCGTGCCACCAGCCGCAGGCATTGCCCATTGTATGTTGGCATGATCGGTGGGCAATGTGATGTATGGATACCTTGAGTTGTGTAGAAGAGAGGGTAGATGAGGAGTGGCAAGGCGCAAACACAAATGACGACGGTTACGGTACCGTCGCCTGCTTACCTGTTGTGTACGACTACGTTCAGATTCCATCTATCGATAGTGAATAATACGGAGAAAACTGGCTGCCTGCAATGAAGCGCCACCAACGAGCGCGCCATCAATATCAGGCTGGGCCATCAATTCATCGATATTATCCGGTTTGACACTGCCGCCATATTGAATACGTACTGCCGACGCAATTGCTGCCCCGTATAAGTCGTGCAATGTCGCTCGAATCGCGGCATGCATCGCCTGAGCATCGGCAGGAGTAGCGGTATCGCCGGTGCCAATAGCCCAGATCGGCTCATAGGCAATCACCACGTTAAGCATTTGCTCTGGCGTCACATCAACCAGTGCTGCCCGAACCTGTGCGGTCACAATTGGCTCTGCCTGACCGGCATCACGCTGCGGCTTGCTCTCACCCACACATACGATTGGTTGCAGCCCATGAGCGAGGGCAGCGCGCAGTTTACGGTTTACGAATGCGTCACTCTCGCCGAAGTACTGGCGACGTTCGCTGTGACCAACAATGACGTAGCGACAACCAATATCAACCAGCATCGGCGGCGAGATTTCGCCGGTAAAAGCGCCCTGGGTTTCAGGGTAGAGATTCTGCGCCCCTAATCCCAGCGGGGTGTCGGCTAATAGCGGTGCTACGGCGGCCAGAGCAGTAAATGGTGGACAAACAATTGCCTCGCGATCAGTTAGCTCACCGAGGCCAGCCAGTAATTCACGAACGAGGAGGGTTGCTTCACCAACCGTTTTGTACATCTTCCAATTTCCGGCAATCAGCGGAGTACGCATTGCATCCTCTTCTTAAAATGCCCGCAGGATCGTCTGTAAAACGTTGAACAACACTGTATCACTGATCAAAAAGGTTAGCCCAACCCCAACGGCCACAGTAACGGCAAATACCCGCCAGTCCCAGGCCAGCACCTTTGCGCCATCAAATGGGCCGGCAGGTATCATATTGAACAGGCCAATCCAGGCGTTGAAGCGGAACCCGACATAACAAATGGTGATGAGAAGATTGGTGAATGGTGGACGTAACAAAAAGATAGGGATGAACAGCAAGAGAAACACTATTGCTAGCACCAAATTGGTTACCGGTCCGGCCAGAGCAATGAGACCACTCTGGCGCACTGTTAACAGGCCGCGATGCCAGACTGCACCTGGTGCAGCGATGAAGATACCGAGGAAGCTGATCAAGATCGAGAGGATGAGCCAGCGATCATTGGCAATAAAATGGGCCTGAGCACCATAACCACGGGCCACGATCCGATGGGCCAGCTCGTGGAGAACGAAACCGATCCCGGCAACCACTGCTGCAATGACCAGGTTAATCACAAACTGGCTACTAAGCAGATTCGCCGCGCCGGTCTGCATAATAGCGAAGGCAAGTGTTGTACCTGCCCATGCCTTCAACAGTTCGACATTGTCGTTACGAGGACGGCTGAAAATGTCATCAAACGCAGTAAAGTCGCGCACGGAGTTTCCTAATATCGATGTATTGAACACCTCTCGATATATTATAGCATACCGTTGTTGGTTGCTATGATTCATAGTTGAATGTTGCCCCCCTCATCTGCCCCTAGCCCTTTCTTTTCCCAGCAAGAGAGGAAGGGGAGTATCCCTCACCCTCCCTCAACCTCATTTACTCCTACCAAGGGAGGTTGAGGGGAAGGATAGAGATGACGTGGGGAATGCACTTCGCTCGTGGAGAGATGAGCATCATATTTTGGTGAGTTGAAATGTTCTCCCGCTAGCTTGCTCAACGACGGCGAATAATCTCAACCAACTCCTCGAGCGAAAGTCGCGACGCATGACGCGGCGGCGATTTTGGTGTGCCGCACAGCAGCAGGCGATGGCTGGGGTGCAGGTACCAGTCGGCCTGACTATCGCACTGGCGAAGGGTTTCATACACTGGCGCCAGATCGACGTTCGAGCGACGCTGGGCAGTGACTCCCATATAGCCGCGACGATCACGATAGGCGAAGAGCACGGCCCCATAATTGAATGCGAGTCGCGAAGAGCCACCATCGGTAGTGTGTACCGCGATCCCCAATCCCCACGGCGTTTCAAACTCAAGCCGGTTCTGGAACGCTTGCTCAAAGCGTAATTGCCGAACTTCGTGTTCATACCAGGCATCGAGATTCGCCAGCATCGCCTGGGCAACGTGATGGGGCCGATTGGGATAGAGAGCATTGTACCCGGCAATAAGGTCAGTAATATTAAAGAAGACGTGCCCCGGTCGGTACTCAGCGTGGTCGATCCGTGTGACCTGATCGACCAGACGCCGAAGCGCTTCATCGTCGGGGGCGACAACCCGTCGCACCAGCTCGGCAGCGCTGAGCGTTGGATCAGATGTATGATGGTGATCGAAACGACCACCACCCGTATCAACATGAATCACTCGCGGATCGGAATCTACCGGCTGATCCTGCCAGGTCCGCCCGGCAGGCACAAATTGTAAATCAGCATCTTTGGCCGGACCAAACCGCATTAACAGCCAGATGGCGGTCAGGCAGTCGAGATCAGGCGATAGATGGCCTACAATCGTCAACGGCGTTTCCACTTTGCAAGCGTTTCTAGAGCGTTGCTCACATCTGCTTGACGATAATACAGGTGATGATTTTGCTGTGACACTCGTTGCTTGTTCAAATACCTTCACCCTTAACCCGATGGAGCAACACTACTATTTCTCTAAATGTCAAATCTTGTGCACAATATAGCACGATCAGCGTAGCCGCTCAAGTGGTTTACGGCTCATTATCGCCTTTATAATACACCATTTGTTGCTTTCTTGAATTGTGATGATAAGTACAGATTAGGAGAGCGGGGAGGGAAGGGCCTCCCCTAGCCCCCCCCGCTTACGGGGGGTGGGGGGTAGCCCCTTGAGCACCGTCGAGCCGTCAACCCAGCCCCTCGCTTGCGGGGGGTTGGGGGGTGGCCCCTTGAGTACCGTCGAGCCGTCAAAGCTCCCCCGCTTGCGGGGGGTTGGGGGGTAGCCCCTTGAGCACCGTCGAGCCGTCAACCCAGCTCCTCGCTTGCGGGGGGGGTGAGGGCGGAGGGTTGAATAACGTTCACTTGGCGAACACGAACGAACCCTGAACATGTTAAAAATCCCTATCGCGGATAGTGTAGACACGAACAGTCAAGGCAGATATACTTGACGTGTCTAACCCTGTTTCATGTTTCTTGTCAAATCTCCTCACCGGAAGTCGGGATCATTGTATGGATGAAGAGCAGTTCAATCTTCCGAGGCTGGAAGTCTTGCGTCTAAGGGTTTCATTACGTCTGGCAAGCGAAGCTCGTCTTCCTCCATTTAAGGGAGCGCTAATCCGTGGCGCTTTGGGATACGCCTTACAACGAGTTGGATGTCCTTCGGTATGTTGGGGGCAGAGCAGCAGATGTCCATCCGCGATTCCGTCATGCGCCTACCGTGAATTGTTCGAGCTGGAACTGCCACCTGGAAGGAGGGTGTTACATGATCTGCGAGATGCTCCTCGACCATTTGTGATAGAGCCGCCACACGACCATCGGCGATATTATGCAGCCGGTGATCTCCTTGAAACTGGTATGTTACTGTTTGGGCGTAGCATCAATCTTCTGGCTTACGTGATACTGGCTTTCATCGATGCTGCCCGTGCCGGTCTCGGTCGCTATCAGGTGCCTGCATGCCTTGAACAGGTTGAAGCACTGGCCTATGGACAACCGTTTGGCATCCCAATCTATCGCGATGATAATAGCGTATTTTCAGACCATGTATTACCGATTTTCAATCTATCTGAGTTGTCCTGCCAGGCCGCCAATCTGCCATCACATATACGACTAGTTTTACGGACTCCACTGCGTATCAAGACTGACGGTCGCTTTTTGAAAACGTTTGATCTACCGACACTCGTGCAGGCTATTGCCTGGCGTCTGTATGCGCTGAACTATTGTTACGGTAGTGATCCCTGGAACGTCGACTACCAATCGGCAATTACTGCGGCCCGGCAAGCCATCGTTGCTCAAGACGCAACTTATTGGGTAGATTGGGAACGATCTAGTACACGTCCTGATAAACGGCAGTCAATGACACTCGGCGGATTAATGGGCTCAGTCGTATTGGACAATGTACCATTGGTGGTGCGGAGCCTGCTTCTAGCGGCAAGTGTTGTGCATGCAGGAAAGGCATGTGTCTTCGGGCATGGTCAACTAGAACTTCGCGATGCATCCTGAGGAAAGCGGGTGGCAACTCGCTGTAAGCTGTATCAGTAAGTCATCTGGGACGGGTCTGGATCCCGCTTCTCCTAGTACAGTAGTCATTAGAAACGCCGTCAGATCAGCGATGTAATAGAGTATCAGGCGTATAGAACGCTTACGGGTTGAGAGGAGACCGTGCGTATCGAAGGAGGAAACCTTGGCAGCAGAGAACACCAGGTCACAACAGGGCCGGCGGCGAGGTGGTGGTATACGACGAAGTTCATCAGTGACCTTTCACCGTCGCCTCTGGTTGGTTCGCAGATTAGTGCGTGGGGCAGCTACGGCGCATGAATTGGTTACCGACGCTCAACATACTTTTGGTAAAGAGATATACCCCCATAATGTTACAGCGGCGCTTCACCATGATTTTGATGCCCTACGTGAATTGTTCGATTGCACTATCAAACGGATGCACGATGGCTGTTATGCATTGGTCGATTATGGACACCTTGCGCTCCTCGATCTCAATGACGAGGAATTAGAAACATTGAGCTTCATGGTAACGCTTTTCTCTGCTAACGTTACTCCGAATGCAGTTCAAGTTCAACGGCTTCTCGAGCGGATCATCGCACTCTTGCCGACTGAACGACGAGCCATTTTCAATTCTGCTACGCGGCATCTTCGGCTCGAGGTGCCCGAAACCATCACGCAACCCGACGTAGAACTGCTGAAACGATTGCAACATCACCTTGGTCAGCAGTATATTCGCTTTCGGTATCGCTCTACCCATAGCCCTGCTCACATTGAGGAAGAACATCGTGTTGCCCCCTATCGTCTACTAGTACGTGATGATCATACATATCTCGAAGCCTTCTGTCTAGCCGCACCACACGCCGAGATCATAAACCGTTATGTTACCTATCAAGTCGACCGGATCATTCCGGAATCATTGGTCGTTGAACCTAAGCGCATGCCACCGACGGCCCCACCGCGCAAGACCTGGCAGATTCGCTATCGGCTCACCGCTCAGGTAGCACGTCAGCGTGATATTGCCCTCTGGTTTACTAACAGTTCGGTAACGTTTCTTCCTGATGGCAGTGCTGAGATAACTGCACAAACGACCGATCTCTGGCAGGCTCGCCAGATTTTGTTTTGCTATCGTGAACATTGTCAGGTACTCGAACCGCCAGAGTTGATAGATATGATCCGTACTAGTTTGCAAAAGATGCAGGAGTGTTATCAGTGAATAGGCGAGACTGGCGCGAAATATTCGAGATCATAAACGATCCTGGTACACCGATATTGTTTTTAATCGGTATCATGATCTTTGCTATTCTCGGTAATGGATTATACGACCTACTCGTTGTAACTATTCAAAGAAACTTTGATGACGAAGGTAATTTTACATATGTAATCATTATTGCTACTGCATCACTGCTGTTATTGGCGATTATATTTGTTCTTTGGCTCTGGTTCAATCTGCGATGGAAAAGGCGAAATCGTTTGCCAAACAATATAAAATTAGAACAGACCTATCCGATATTGATCATCTTTGTGAGTGCTAATCCAAAAGCAAGCGAACCAATAGCTATTCAACACCATCTGGCAGACGATAAATTGCAAAAACTATGGCTTATTGCCAGTCCAGAGTCAGAAAATAGAGCAAAGTCGCTTTTCGACTGGGTGAAGCAGCGTACCAATCAACCTATACACGTCTCAATTCTCTTACTGGAAAGCGCCTACGACATTCCACAAGCATATCGCACGATCGTCTCCATCTTCGAGTTAATTGCCGATCAAATTGATCAGGCAATTGTTGACATCACAAGCGGTACGAAGCAGATGAGTGCTGGCGCTGTACTGGCTTGCCGTGAATATGGGGTACCGATGCAATATGTCTTGGGCGAATTGAAAGGTGGCAAAGTCGATGAAAACAGTGCAGGTGAATTGATAAAAGTTCAGGTATAAGACGGGTGGTGGCACCCACCGTAGCGCTAATGATCCAGGGATTGAGTTGCTGTGCTCCGGGTGTACCCTAAGTTTTTGTGGTGATAATCTTCATCACGATACCGGGATCCCAGGTATCGTTGTCGTTTCCTCCCTTCAAAATCCCCTGCCTGTTGTTGTCACTTCGCACATTTGTGAAAACCTCTTCTGGCATACTCAGAGTACGGTGTCTGTTCTATCTTGACCATCAGCACTACGGATGGTCAACGTTTTCCAGAGGAGGAGGGATATGGTATGGTGTCTCGCTTCTTGCATGCTCTTGTGCGTCGGATTGGCCATCTTATCCTTAATCGCCAAACCAGGACGGGTCTGGCTACCCCGTCTCACCTTTCGTCGGCTTATACGGGGTTGTCTGTTTACCACGTTTTTCAGTGCCGCAGTCATCTTCGCACTTCTGTCCTACCTTCTACTCTCGTAACTGAACGGCTCGTTGTTCAGATCGATGGCACCCCTGGCTCTCCGGCTTGTGGCATAGCCGGATTGGGAATTGTAGTGCGCAGTGAGCACGGTGACGTGATCCGAATGTACTGTGAACGTGCTCCGGCACATACTAGTAATGAGGCCGAGTATCAGGCATTAATTGCTGCGCTACAGTTTATCCAGCGTGATTTTCCAGGGCGACGGATACGGTGCTTGACAGATAGCCGGCTTGTGGTCGATCAGCTTAGCGGTATTGCTGCGGTGCGCGATGAAACACTACGTGTTCTCCACCAAAGTGCTCGTGTATTGATCGATCAATGTTCATCTGCATCGTTTGAACTGATCGCTATTCCACGTGATCTCAATCGGTTAGCTGACGCACTCGCCTGGGAGGCGTTGAAAGGGCGACGGGATTTATTGAACCGATTGAGAACAATTACTCCCGAATGGTGATTGCTACCTGAATTAAGGAAAGGCTCATCGGACGTATGCAAGCCTGAAATGTGGCATGGTGCAGTTGTCAGCGTAGGAAGAAAGCCGGCAAACGGAACGGAGCTGCATCTCTCCTGTCATCACCATCGAACATTTGGGCAAGGTCTATCTACTCGGTGGAAGAGTCGGTGCTACACAGCCGACACGATTGGTTGCTGAAGGGATCATCAAGGAGAATAACTATGGCAGTCTTTCCCCGCTATCATGGACCACCGCTTATCGAACAGGTTTGTACAGTTGAAAACTTAACCAACGCATGGCGGCGTGTTCGCTCGAATGTCAAAGTAACTCGGCGTTATCGGAGCGCCGGTATTGATCGAATGACGCTAGATGATTTTGCAGCCGACTGGCCGAATCAAATGGCGCTTCTAGCTGAGGAACTGCGCAATGGAAGCTATCGTCCATTGCCACCGCGTTGGGTAACGATACCCAAAACGAATGGAGGGAAACGGGCAATTGCAATTCTGACCATTCGTGATCGGATTGCTCAGCGAGCGGTTCAACAGGTCTTGAATCCCCTCTTTGAGCCGCTGTTTCTCGACTGTTCGTATGGATGCCGATTGAGTGTTGGTGTACCAGAAGCCATTGAGCATGTTATGCGCTATGTCGAACAAGGTTTGCATTGGGTTGTTGATGGTGATATTAGCGCGTATTTTGACTCTATCGATCATGGCATCCTCTTGGGATTACTACGACAGCGAATTGATGAGCCGGCGATTCTTCAGCTCATTGGGCAATGGTTGGCCGTTGGGTTCTTTCATTCTGAGGTCCCTGATGATGAAACCCCGCCTGCTAGCCCTTTCGAGACTATGCTGCGTCGCAGTGGTGAATTAATTCACGAGATGTTGAAAACGCCACTCGATTCAGTACCGGTCGAGCGAGATGACCTCGATCTCTATAGCCCTGCACTTGTCCAACCTCGTTCTGGTTTATCGGCTGAAATGTTGGCTGCGCTCAGTCTTATGCAACCGGCATTCGCTATCGCCCGACAGTTAGTGCCGCTGGTTCAGCGAATTGGTGTACGACGACTTGCATTGGGCGGAGCACTGGCTGTGGGAACCGTTGCGCTAAGCGAGCTTATCTACCGGCTACAAGCTGTGCATTCGCGACGTGGAACGTTGCAGGGTGGACCACTCTCGCCGTTGCTAGCCAATATCTATCTGCATCCATTTGACATAGCAATGACTGCACACGGAGCACGAATGGTTCGCTTTGTTGATGACTTTGTGGTTATGTGTCCTGATCGTACCACCGCAGAGCGTACCCTCGTTTTGGTCGAACGCCAACTGGCGGCCCTGCGCCTGACTCTCAATTGGCAAAAGACCCGCATTGTCGACTACGCTGATGGAATCGAGTTTCTCGGGCAGGCGTTGGCACCACGACGCAAGCAAGGTTTTTTGGAGGGTATCGGAGATTTTCATACGGCTGAACAGCGTTTACGTGCTCACATCGAACGACTACGCAAACCCAAGTCGTCACCGCCGTCTGAGATGTAATGCACGTTTTCTGTTGTTCCATTGCCATCGTAATGTAGATCGTTGATACGTCCTTGCCACGAGGAGATGTTCACCATGGCCACACTGTACATTCAGGAACAGGGTACAATTGTACGGAAACGAGACAACCAGATTATCATCACTCGCAACAACGACATCTTGCAGGCGATCCCATTAAATAAAGTTGATCGAATCGTCCTTATGGGCCGAGGTGTCCAAATCTCAACCGCTCTCCTTGTCGAGCTGTTACAACGCGGTATTCCTGTTATGCTCACCAATCAGCATGGCAGCCGCCATTATGCAACACTGAGCGCCGGTCCCTCGCGCTTTGGCGCATTGCGTCTGCGACAAAGCCAACTAGTCGTTGATCCAGCCTGGTCGCTTGCGCTGGCAAAAGGGATCATTACCGCAAAATTGACTGCACAACGCATGGTTCTTGCCAGTACAGGTTGGGCGTCTGCTGTTGGGGTGATAACCCAGATCGATCATGCCATTCGTGGCCTGGCCGGTTCGACGACTCTCGATATGGCTCGTGGCTTTGAAGGTGCAGCAGCAGCAGCCTATTTCGGAGCTTGGCGTAGTGCCTTTCAGCAAGGCTGGGGATTTCAAGGTCGTGCCTTTTACCCACCACCCGATCCGATCAATGCCTTGCTCTCATTTGGGTATATCCTCCTACTACACGACGTACTAGCGGCGGTGCAATTTACCGGTCTGGATCCGTATCTGGGGGTTTTTCATGCTATTGAGGCCGGTCGGCCATCATTGGCACTCGACGTAATGGAGGAATTCCGTCCACTCGTTGTTGATCGGATGGTGCTCGATGTCATAACAACCGGTGCGATCACCCGGTCGCAGTTTGAACGTGCCAACACTAAACAACCCAACGCGATGTATCTGACTCCTGATGCTCGTAAACTGGTCGTGAGTCGCTATGAAGCGTTGATGAAGGCACCGGTTCGATTAGCTGATGGTACGCAAACGGCCATGAGACGGGTCGTTCTTCTCCAAACCCAAATGGTTGCCCGTATTGTTCGTGGTGAGCAGGCTTCCTATGAAGGAGTTGTTCGATGAACATGTTCACGATTATCAGCTACGATATTGTGGATGATCACCGTCGTACCAAAGTAATGAAGATGCTCAAGGGATACGGAGCCGGACTCTAGCTTGACTTCTAGTACGCGATAGTGTACAACGGTGCTCATGGAAAACACCATGCGCACAGGGAAAGCCGCACAACTCCTTGGTGTCTCGGTCAAGACGTTGCAGCGTTGGGAACGCGAAGGAAGGCTGATTCCGGTGGCCCGAACGGACAGCAACCGCCGTCTCTCCATTGAGACGCAGATCCGTGCGGTCATCGGTTTGCGGCAGGCGAACCATGCGCCAACCACGCTGGTCGCCTCCTGTCGGGTATCGCGTGCGGCACAGCAGCCGGACCTGGCGAATCAGCGCAACGTGCTGGAAGAGTTCGTGGTGGCGACGGGATTGGCGGGGGTCGAGGGTATCGAGGAAGTGGGCGGCGGGCTGAACGTCACGCGCAAGCGGTTGCTGGCCCGTATGGACGAGATCGGGCGACGGGACGTCACGATGCTGATCCTCGCGCACCGGGACCGCCTCACCCGTTTCGGCGTTGAGTGGTTCGAACATGACGCCAAAACCCATGGCTGCGCAGTGCTGGTGCTCACCCAGGAACGGCTGTCTCCCGAACCGGAAATGGTGCAAGACGTGATGACCATCGTGCACGGTTGTTCGTCTCGGCGATACGGTTTGAGGAACTATCGAAAGAAGTTGAACGAAGCGCTGAAACAGGATGCACATGGCGTCAAACAGGCCCAACCATGCAACTAACCCACAAGATCGCTCTTTGTCCGACTCCTGAGCAAGTGGACTACTTCAAGCGCGCCTGCGGCACGGCCCGGCGCGTCTGGAACTGGGCGCTCAATGAATGGAACAAACAATACGCAGCAGGCGGCAAGCCGAACGCCATGGCGCTCAAAAAGCAGTTCAACGCCATCAAATACACCGACCCACAGTGGCTCGACGAAAACGGACGGCCGTGGTTGCGAGACATTCACCGGGACGCACACGCCCAGCCGTTTGCCCATCTCGCCAAAGCCTGGGAAAGATTCTTCACCGACCTCAAGGCTGGCAAAGAGGCGCACGCACCGCGCTTCAAGAAAAAGGGCCGTTGCCGCGACAGCTTTTACGTAGCCAACGACAAGTTCCGTCTGGACGGCAAGACGATCCGCCTGCCCAAGATCGGCGACGTCACCATGACCGAGGAACTGCGATTCAAAGGAAAGATACTGGGCGCGACGGTCTCGCGCACGGCGGATCGTTGGTTTGTGGCAATACAGGTCGAAGTGCCTGATGCGCAATTCTATCGGCGTCGCACGTCCCATGAGGTCAATGGCATCGACTTGGGCGTTAAGGCTGCCGCAACGATCTCCAACGGCGAAGTCATCGAAGCGCCAAAGCCGCTCAACGCAGCGCTGCGTCGCCTCAAGATTCGCGGTCGGCGTCTCAGCCGCAAGCTGGAAGCCGCCAAAGAGATGGCGGGGTTTGGACGCCATGCCCGCCTGCCCAAAGGAGCGCGCCTGCCGGTCTCGAACAACCGGCAGAAGTCCGCTGCGACATTGGCAAGGCTCTACGCCCGCCTTGCCAATCTCCGAGCGGACTTTACTCATAAGCTCACGACTCGACTCTGCCGCGAAAACCAAGCGTTCGTGATCGAGGATGTAAACGTCAAAGGGATGCTCGCAAACGAGAGACTCTCCCGCGCCATCGCTGACGTTGGCTTTGGTGTGTTCCGCTCGCAGTTGGAATACAAGGCGAAACGCTACGGCACTCATCTCATCATCGCCGATCGCTGGTATCCAAGCAGCCGACTCTGTTCCATCTGTGGCTGGAAGAACGAGGCGCTGACATTGAGCGATCGAGAATGGGTGTGTGCGCAATGTGGCGAGCGCCATGACCGTGACCTCAATGCGGCGCGGAACCTGAAACGGCTGGCAACCGTAACTGCCCTACCCGTGGCGAGTCCGACCAGTAATGGCGGCGCTGCGGCGGGGACCGTCCCCGCCGCAGTCGGGAAAGTCACGCCTGTCAGAGACGACGGTGGTCAACAAGACACGTCGGGGCAGGAAGAGAACCGTGCGCACCTTTGCGCACTTTCTTGATAGCAGTTCGAGTACAGTACAGCGTCTTTGAAGCTGTCCTCGACGCACGTGAGTTTCGCGAGCTTAGCGATCAGCTTCGCCAGCTTATTGATCCAGCCCAGGATAGTATACGCTGTTATCGCCTTGATCGCGTAGCCGCTGAACGAACCATCATTTATGGCATCGGCAACATTACTACTGAACCAACGCACTACATCATCTAGCTACGATTCCTCCATCCAGATGCGTAGTAACTGACCATCGGCAGTTGACGGTGGTGGTGATGGCGCCAGTCGTCCGCCACCGTTGCCGGATGGTGATAATCGTCGTTGTTCTCGCACGGATGGTTGACGAGATAAACCGCTACGTAATAGCCTGGTCAGACAAAGAATGCGATCAATGCGAAAGCAGCGCTCTGCACGTCGGGTTGTGCAGTAGGCATAGAGGAACCAGCGATCACCGTGCTGTTCTATCCGCAATGGTTGAACTAGCCGTTCGCCGGCAGAACGTTGTGGTGCTTGATAATACAACACGAGCGCCTCGCGGCGACGGATAGCCTTATGCAACTGTTGCACCGTATCGGTTAATCGTACCGGAGGAGATACCGGCTCAACCGCTTCTGTGATCCACGAATCTAGGACCGTCGTGAAGAGTGCGGGAGATTGTATACGTAGGTGTAACCCTTCTGAGCAATCGTGTGGATCAAACTCCGACGGGAAAGATGTGAACTGGCATGAAGCCGCCTGATGGAACCTGGAAATCGTCGTAATACCTGCCTGCTCTAATGCGCGCACTATGTCTAGTTCACGTCCAGGTGTTACCAACGCTAGACCGGGTGCAATCTGAGTTATCGGCGAATGGCATGCGCTGGATTGGCGTGCGATGGCGGCATCTATGACTGTGTGGGGATCGTACATCAAGACTGTACGTGTCGTTATATGAACACGGGGCGCGGAATCGGCCGGTAAACAAACCGGTACATCCTGCTCGAACCGGTTTTGCCAAATTCTGACAAAACCGGTAGGACTCTCACCATTGGTCATTGCTCTGCGGATACTGCTTGCATCGATCTGCCAGCGTAGTACCGATTGATCCGCACCGACAAACTTCATCCACGGCTGAACGATGACAAGATCATTGTCGATCATAGCAATGGGGATCGTGATCTGTTGTTGTTGAGCGTCGTAATGCCACGACAGCGCAACCGGCGGGGTTTTGGTTGGAGCGAATACACCCAGCCAGGCAAGCGGACCGGCAACGGCAGCTTGCCACACACGTTGCTGGCTACGATAGGTCCAGGGCGTGCGTCTGATCGGTGCAAGACAGTGGGTTGTACCATCGACGAGCGGGCCAAAAGAGGCATACAAGGTAGCGAATGCGGTATTTGCTGCAATGCCTGACGAGGTTGCTGTCATCCCCCAGCAGAGCAGTCGACGGCGTAACGCTGGCCAATCAAGACCACGTACAGATACTCGCAGGCGAGTCAACCAGCGTTCTGTTCGTGGCTGATGCTCCCAGGCTGTCTGGAGAAGTTTCAGTTTTTGCTCCAACGTCATGCGAAAAAACGATTGAAAAACGGGGCCTGGGACGACGGTAGCATGAGTAGGTTGTAGAAGATGTACATCAATGAGGAGCGGTAGCAGCCACTGCCATAGCTCAGGGTCGTATTGTGGAGCCAGTGCACGCAGCCGTCGTAGAGCTAGACCGGCAAAAAGGCAGCTCTGACGGATCGGGAGCGGATGTTCAGCAGCAGCGATCAGGATGGTGCAGGTTGCAACCAGTGCTGGTGCAATTGCTAATGGTGATACAGGTGGTAACGAAGCAGATGCTCCTGGTGTTGGCAATGGTTTCGGCAACCAGCGTCGTAGTTCAGGCGCCAACACCCATCCGGCCGGATGGTGTGGACGTTGCGGACGTGGCAACAACCACCCTAACAAAACCAGCATTTCACCGATTGTCTGCGGTCGGCGGTCAAAACGCAACGCATGAATTGGACGGATTGGGCCGAGGATTTGTTCGGCAGCCGCAGGCGAAAGGGTGCCACGACGCGATCTCAGGATTTGAAGTGCCTGTTGCGCCTCTGCTGGAAGTAGAAAGTATTGTGATCGCACGGCAGCAGGCCGACAAATCGCCCGTCGTAATGCTGCCAGGCGACTTACCTCATCGGCGTGATGAGAGATATTGACATGATGTGTAGCAGCGATTAAACGCTGAAGCACAACAGGTGCATCTTTGAGGTATTGAGCCCAACGTAACATCGTCTTGCCTTTCAACCGGTGACCTGGTATACTGTCAATGCTGGTACCATCATACACAAAATCATTTAGAATTACCAGCGTGTCCCAGGAAGGAGGTCATTGGTTGTTCTGCATGGAGGGCACCCATCCGCGAAAAACGTTACGTTTATGGTGCGCACCAGGGTAAGAAGGAATGCCCCGCTATGAAGGGATTTGAAACGGGAAGTCATGTCTCTCGGGATTTTGGACAAAGGAGTAAGAAGGAATGCCCCGCTATGAAGGGATTTGAAACGAGGCCATGGAACCCGGAGCGAGAGATAGCGATACCGGTAAGAAGGAATGCCCCGCTATGAAGGGATTTGAAACCACGCCGTATGTCAACCTCTGCGCGCGTCGGGTGCGGGTAAGAAGGAATGCCCCGCTATGAAGGGATTTGAAACGCGGCGCCGAGGGCGATCAGCGCGACGGCGATCAGTCGTAAGAAGGAATGCCCCGCTATGAAGGGATTTGAAACAATGCACTTTATGGGATTGAATCGAAATCCATCAAGTAAGAAGGAATGCCCCGCTATGAAGGGGTTTGAAACCTTTGAAGTAAGGTTTCACAGACGTTATGGACAGCGTGTAAGAAGGAATGCCCCGCTATGAAGGGGTTTGAAACTCAAAGACCCAAGCACATTTCTCAGTTCCGAGTCTTGTAAGAAGGAATGCCCCGCTATGAAGGGGTTTGAAACACGATTGCCGAAATCTTGCCGTTTGGGGGGCAAGTAAGAAGGAATGCCCCGCTATGAAGGGGTTTGAAACAAAGATGGTCCATATCGGGAAGCAAATTGTAGTCGTTAGTAAGAAGGAATGCCCCGCTATGAAGGGGTTTGAAACAGCTATGTGCCGGTTTGGGCATTCCAAACCACTGCCGTAAGAAGGAATGCCCCGCTATGAAGGGGTTTGAAACAACGTTACGTTGTGGCAACCTGACCATTGCCACGCAGGTAAGAAGGAATGCCCCGCTATGAAGGGGTTTGAAACATGATTAGCTCGATGTTCTGCTCCTCGTTGTATGTCGGTAAGAAGGAATGCCCCGCTATGAAGGGGTTTGAAACTCGAATCCGAAGTTAACCAAGCCTCCAGTAGTACGTAGGTAAGAAGGAATGCCCCGCTATGAAGGGGTAGAAGGGCGTACAACGCGGCGAGCGGGAAGCCAATAGTAAGAAGGAATGCCCCGCTATGAAGGGGTTTGAAACATGACGATTTTTCTTCCACAGCGGCATGCGGTCGGAGTAAGAAGGAATGCCCCGCTATGAAGGGGTTTGAAACTCGTAGCCCGTGGCCTGCGGCCGACCCCGGAGAGTGGTAAGAAGGAATGCCCCGCTATGAAGGGGTTTGAAACACCATCAGCAGGAACAGGATGCCGAGGGGGATCAGGAGTAAGAAGGAATGCCCCGCTATGAAGGGGTTTGAAACCCTCTCAATGATTTCCTCTATTACCTCGTCAGAGGTTTTGTAAGAAGGAATGCCCCGCTATGAAGGGGTTTGAAACTTGTTTTCGGCATATGTGCCATATCCCTTAGGAATAGTAAGAAGGAATGCCCCGCTATGAAGGGGTTTGAAACAAAAAGGATTGGCGAGATATCAACCAACACCTGTAGTAGTAAGAAGGAATGCCCCGCTATGAAGGGGTTTGAAACATGGTTTCATATTCGGGAGCATCACCGCCGACCCAGGTAAGAAGGAATGCCCCGCTATGAAGGGGTTTGAAACAAGCAATGCCAACTGCGTAGCCTGCATTTCTAGTAAGAAGGAATGCCCCGCTATGAAGGGGTTTGAAACTTTTGTCTCGAACGATTTTACTGCTGACGGATACACGTAAGAAGGAATGCCCCGCTATGAAGGGGTTTGAAACAAATATTCGGGATTTCCGGTAATGAGAATGGGAACATGTAAGAAGGAATGCCCCGCTATGAAGGGGTTTGAAACTTGGATATAGTAACGCTTGAAGTTGAGCCAGTACGTAAGAAGGAATGCCCCGCTATGAAGGGGTTTGAAACACAGCGAAGTTTACAGCCACAAAACTAATCGCCGCCAGAGTAAGAAGGAATGCCCCGCTATGAAGGGGTTTGACTCCCCCTAGCCCCCCCGCTTGCGGGGGGGTTGGGGGGGTTAGCCCCTTGAGCACCGTCGAGCTGTCAACCTAGCCCCCCGCTTGCAGGGGGGTGGGGGGAGGAGGGTAAGGCGTGGCTTACAGCCGGTCAACAAACCCTACCGATGTAAATCAGGCAAATTGAGCGTCAGTGGACTGTGATCGATCAACGGCCGGAGTGGAGTAACCGAGACATAACCGGCTCGCACAGCGCCGTCGTCGGTGTCGATAGCGAAATCGGGGATTCGTTCACGGACAAACCGAAATGTGATTTGTGCTCGCTCAGCCGGGCCGGTGGGGTTGAGTTCAAGATCAAGATAGTGACCGAAGAAAAACTCCGAGAGTCGGGTTTGGCGAAATCCGCGCAACTCGGTTGGGGAAGCGACATGGGGAACATTGACGTTAAGAACCAGTGGTCCCTGCCCGCGAATCTGTTCGAGCAACGGAAAGAGCCGTTCCGCTGCATAAGCTGCGGTTGCCCACGGCATTGGCGCCGGCCCCAGGTATTGTAAAGAGACAGCCATTGCCGGTAAACCCCATAAGGCGCCAATCATCGCTGCCCCGACGGTACCGCTTAACATCACGTTACTGCCACCGTTCAGCCCTCGATTGATACCGGAAACCACTGCATCAATTGGCGGTAACAGGCCGCTCAACATTGCAATCGTCACGCACCCGACTGGTGATCCGTTATGGGCAAAGGCTAGAATTCCTTCAAGTTCGGCAGGTGGAATGATAGCCCGCAATTCACGGTTGATCTGTGGTGGGAGTGCCATACTCATTGCGCTCTGTTCTTCCGCCGGAGCAACAACGCTCACCTGAGCGCCAGCCGCACGCATGGCTTTCGCGAGCGTCCATAGTCCCGGACTATCAATCCCATCATCGTTGGTAACTAACACGTGCATAACGTTTGACTCCAATAATTGTGTTTTTCTAGCTTGCTGTACGCACTGTGTTGCGCAGAGCGGTTTATAGCTGCACGGCCAACTGCCAGTGTAGGTGGAAACTTGTCCCTGCCTGACGTACAGAGGTAGCGCGGGCAGGGCGGGCCGTGCTCCGCCGTTTCTACAGTTCAGCATATCATGCTGCGCTATGCTGAGCAATTGCTACTATGACCACGTTCCTGGCTGATTTCAGTATCTTGAGGGATTTTCAGCGGTGTTCGTGTCATCGATGCGGATGCTGGCGGCACTACATAAAGGGGTAAGGCGCCGCCTTACCCCTACGACTTACGATTGCTGAATGACCTGGATGATACGCATTGTTGCCCGCACACGATCTCACACAAGGGGAACCGTCTCATTCGTAACATCTGTCGGGGAGGCAGGATGCCTGATTATTGCCTCCCCTGGCCATTTTTTTTCGGACACGTCTCTGCTACCTACCCCGACAATGCAGTATCTCAGGTTGCGCTATGCTGAGCAATCGCGGCTTCGACAATTTCGCGGGTAACTTCGTTGAGGCCACGGGCCTTTGCGACCTGCTCGGCTGCTGCACGCAGAGTACGGCTGGCGCTGATACGGGCAAGGTAAGGTACCGCATCTAGGGCTGCGTTTAAGCGGTCGGTTGCTTCTTTCGTCCAGGGCATCGTCTCGGCAGTGGTTGGTTTTGGCGGGGTACCGCCTCCGGCGTTAACCGGCTCCACCGGCAGAAAGTTAATGACCGTCTCGTAAAAGCGATTTACCAGCTCTTGCATAATGTTAGCGGCACCGGCATAACCCATAAATGGCGTACCGGTTGTGCGTCGTACAACCGGTCCAGGGAAGGTTGCCGGAATGAAGTGTGTTCCGCGCGCATTTGCCTCTGCCAGATAAATCTTCTCGTTGATACTGCCGAACACGAAGGCCGGTGCTCTGGCGTGCAGGCGTTTTCGGATCTCGATATTATCTGGTTCATCTTCGAGTCGTGGTCGACCTGATACCCAGGCAATCTTCATGCCCAGTTCATCGCCGAGAAAGCTACGCAAACCGTCGGCATAACTGCGGGCTGCGACAATGGCACAGTCAACCGTCGCAAACCAGTCGCTCTGGGGGCCGCGCCACAGATCCCAGACCGGTTGCAGAGTCGTGCGCTTTTCACGCTCGATAAAGGCTTCTACCTGAGCCGGATCAATAGCGAGCAGTTGGCCCAGTTCGCGTAAGAACGCCGTTGTGCCGAATACACCGAACGGCGCAAAAAGGTATGGACGACCCAGGTCTTCGGCCAGACCACGACCAAATTCGCGATACATCACGACATTGACGGCTGCTTCCGCCAGTTTGGGCGTCGTCGCGATGCTGGCTTCGTAGGGATAAACGAGATTAATCTCGGCGCCAATGCCGGTTATCAACCGTTTAAGTTCGTAGAGATCACTGGGAGCATTGAAGCAGCCAAGCGTCGGCCCGATAATGTTCACGGTGCGCGGTCGTGGTTGAGTGTGCGGATCGACATGGGGCTTGCCGTATTGTTCCCAGGCAAAGCGTAATGCTCGCTCACGACCGATCCATTCATCCTGTTCGAGCGATTGGCTCCAGAAAAAGCGGGCATTGGGGTCGATCTGAGCAACGAGTTGGGCGTGATCGGCGCTAATCATCTCGCTTTCGGCGGTCGAGATGACCAGTAAATGTTTGCCTTCTAACATGCCCATCGTGCGCAAATCGTCGATAGTACGGATCAGGGCCTTTGCCGTGCCGTTGATCACATCCTCTTCACGGATGGAGGTCGGCGTCAGGTTGGCCATGTGCGGTAGCGCATCGGTGTAATCGGTCACCGCCATTCCCAGCAGATTGTAGCAGCCGATTGGAGCATCACAAACGATATGGACATCGGGGAAGCAGCCAAAGACCCATGAAGCACCCCAATAGCTGCTGGTGTCAGAAATATCACGGATCAGCGTAATGCTCATTGAAGGCCCTCCTGACGATTCTCACCTGCAAAGAACGCCAGCATACGGTCGTAGATCGGCTTGCGGTTGAGGAGATCGCGCACAAAATTGAGTGAAGCGATCATACCGCCAGCCAGAAAGAGAGGACGTACACTGAGAATGTTGGTGTAATACACGGCAGGAATACCCTTCTCTTTGGCGTAGGCAGCCAGCGTGGTCGTACCGATCACGAGATCGAACGTCCAGTGCTCCATGGCTGCTTTATCGTCTTCCAGGGTTTTACGGTAGATCACAGCCTGCGTGCCGTGGGCTTTTAACCAGGCTTCATCGGCAGCGGTAAGCGCACTTGGCCCGATGCTCGTGCTGACATACGGGACGTGAGCGCCACCCTCGATCAAGAGGCGGGCGTAGAGCATTTCGTTGCCTTCGTATCCCGACACCAGGATGGTTGCGCCCTGTAACGGTTTACTGGCCAGAAAGCCACGGGCTGTCGCTTCTTCTTCAGCCGCGACCCGCTCGACCACATCCTCATCGAGGTCGAGCGCTGCGCCGATGGCACGTAGCCAGGCCGCACTCCCCTCCGCACCAATCGGCGCACCACTGATCACAGCGACCCCGCGTTCGCGCAGCACCCCAATCGTTTCCCGGTAGAACGGGTGCAACGCCGCGACTGCGGCGGCTCTACCGGCCTGGCGAATTTCGTCAACGTGCCGACCGGGCAATGTGGTCACGACTCGGCCACCCATCTTACGCACGACGCCATCGATCAGCAACGGATCGGCAGGGAATACTTCTCCGATCAAAGCTAGCGTACCCGGTTCGTGATCGCCGCCGGTATCGATAAATCGCCTCATCACGGCGGCCAGCGCGACATCTTTCGCTTCAGGATGCGAGTGGATGGCATACGCCGGTACACGCACCAAAATAACCGGTTTGCCATCGATCTCTTTTGGCAGTAGCTCTTCAGCCAGACCAGCAGTTTCGGCCACGCAAAGCGAAATAACCGGTATGAAGGTCGTATTTGCTGCCGTGGCGGCCTCGGCAATCGCGGCATTTGCCGCTTCCTGGACTTTCCCACTTGACAATTCTGCGGTGCCCAGTGCAGGCGCAACGATACTCTTCCGCGCCGCGTAAAAATGGGTCACGAAGGTGAGACCGTACAGACAGCCGGTATCGGTGACCATTGCCGGTTGTGCACCCTCGATCCGCGTTAACACACGCAATGCGCCGAAGGCCGGACACATTGTTTGCGGATGCAGTTTGCAGGCGCCACCACGGAATGGTTCGCTAACAGAATCGGTGCCGGCCGGTGTCAGGGGAATGATCTCGGCCATAAAAACTCCTCTGCCTGGACACAGCCACTCTGCTGTACCCCAGGATGATTAAAAATGACACGGACATCTGGTATTATACAACAAAATTCTTTCGTAATAGGTAACAGATTGGGGGTATGGCAGCGCTGCGCATCTATTCATCCGGCCACGGATCGGCGCTGAACTGGTCGTGAACTTCTTGCAGTTGCACGTCGGTGTAGCTGGCGTAGAAACTGCGCGTGACTTCCACGCTGCGGTGGCGCAAGATTTGTGAGACTTCGGCCAGGGAAACTCCCTCGTTCAACAGGTGGTAACCGACAAAGTGGCGAAAGGTGTGTGGCGTAACTTGACGTAATAACTCGGCTTCGTCTGTTTTACCTTCCCAGATCAGACGGTCGGCGAGCGCATTGGCGGCGCTGGTAACGATCCGCCAGCCGCTGATGCGCGAGAGGCGACTGCCAGCAGTCCGTGGATCGAAGGCGATGAAGAGCGGTTCGGTTGCCGATGGCCAGTGGCGGGCGGCGAGATAACGATGGAGGGCCTGTTCAGCGTGACGACGGATGAAGAGCGTTCCTTCCCGCCGTCCTTTCCCGCGAACAATCACACGTGGCAGGATGCGCCGATCACGGACGACATCACCAACATCGAGACTCAAGGCTTCAGAAATCCGTGCGCCGGTTGAGAAGAGGACATGCAGGAGCGCAGCGTTGCGCAGCCGGGTCAGCATCTGACGTTCGTGCTCTTCGCCGTGTGGTTTGTCGTAGAAGCGTACCAGTCGGCGCAGGTCGGGTGGGGTTGGCGCGACTGGGTCGGGTAGGCGAGGTAAAACCCGACTGACTTCCGGTCGGGCTGCGGCAATCCGAAACGAGATGGCTCCTTGCGAGTCGGCCAAGGCCAGAAATCCGAACAACGGACGGACATATGCGTGAATGGTGCGTTCAGAGAGGCGTTCGCGTCGGTCGGGGTGTTGGGTAGCTGCCCGCTGCGAGAGATCATAGCTGCGTTTACGCAGGGTACGGGCATAGGTTACCAGATCGGTGATTTGGAGATCACCCAAGCGGGTGCGTCCGTTTCGTTCGGCCCAGCGTACAAAAATCCGAAGGGCTGTTTCATAGCTGGTAATGGTTGGGCGGGCATGGTGTCGTTGCTGCTCGCGGGTGCGCTCATCAAGATCGTCGTCATCGTCGTCGCTATCAATTCCGGCACTCGCCAGGCGTGCCAGCCAGATCGCGCCAGCTTCGGCGATTGGTGTCTCTGGGGTTAATGGCTGTTCACTCAACTGAACACGTATCTCTTCTGGTTTCATCTGTCTGATCCTGTATTCAGTGTGTCATAAGATACCCAATGCGACAGCGCCGATGATCAGGATGCCGGCGATGATCCGATAGTAGCCAAACAGAGTAAAGTTGTTGGTTGCGACATAGCGTAAAAGCCAGCCAATACAGCCATAACCGACGATCATCGCCACGGTTGCACCGAGTAAGAGGCGTCCCCAATCGTTACTCTGAATCTGGTCAAGACTGCTGATCAGATCGACCAGTGTCGCTGCGCCAAGGGTTGGAATAGCGAGATAAAATGAAAAGGCTGTGGCTGTTGGCCGGTCAAATCCGGCCAGTAAGCCCCCGACAATTGAGGCGCCTGATCGTGAGACCCCTGGCACGAGCGCAAATGTTTGGGCAATGCCGACGATGAGCGCACGGCGATTCGAGACGATGGAAAAATCAGCGGTAGTTTTGCCGGTTGGCCGATGAGGATCGCGCCGTTCGATCCAGAGGAAAATAATGCCACCGATGATCAGGGTCGTTGCCATCGTCAATGGCGACTCGAACAGGACCCCCTTGATGAAATCGCGGGCCAGCAAGCCGATGGCTGCTGCCGGGATGAAGGCCAGCATGACCCCTAACCAGAGTTTCCGTGTCGTTGCTACCATCGCCGGTTCACCACGCCCGATTAGTGCCCCAGTCTGGGCCAAGAGATCGCGTCTGTAGAAGAACAAGACTGAGCAGACGGTTCCGAACTGGATCGCGATTTCAAAAGTACCGCCGATGCTGCCTTGATAGTTGAGCAGCTCACTGACCAGTAAGAGATGTGCAGTCGACGAAATCGGCAGCCATTCGGTAATCCCCTGCACAATACCTAACAGAACGATTTGCCACCAGTCAGGGTTATCGGGGACGGTTATCAACAGGGTGAACGCCAACAGAACACTGAACCCGATCAATAGCCCTGAACGAGGAAAAGTTAGCGATTGTGCTTGCATTGTAAGTGGTTTCTCCTTGATTTGTAAAGACGATTATTGGCTATCGCAGCGCTGCGATCAGCTATATTTCACGCATCACCAGCTCGATTGCTGCGGCCATGGCGGCAATTGTGGTATGGATGTCCTCTTCGCTATGCACCGCCGAGACAAAGCCGCTCCGGCCACGCATCAAATCAACACCGTTCAGGTGAAGGGCCATACGAAACAGGCGCAACAATCGTGGATCACCTCCCCGTTTGAGGGTAGCGAGTGGCATATTGCGTGGAATCTCACCAGGCGTCAGATCGGTGATCGGATCAACGAAAAGGTGAAAGATGGAACCATCACCAAAGGCTGTCCAACCTCGCAGCCGATACGATCTGAAGAGTTCGTTTAGCATCTGAACGAGCATCGTCCCGCGTTGAGCGGCAACTGCACCGGGTTCACCGGTTGCGACTGCCCGTAGCATTGCAATACCTGCGGCTGCCGAGAGGGGATTGGCATTAAACGTGCCTTGCTGACGGATGCGACCACGTGGCCCGTGCTCGTCATGGGCCAGGAGGTCGAGCAGTTCTGCCCGACCGGCAAGCGCACCGCCAGGCAATCCACCGGCCACGATCTTCGCCAGACAAACCAGATCGGGTGTCACCCCGGCCCGTGCACAGGCGCCACCTGGTGTCACCCGAAAGCCGGTGACCACCTCATCGGCAATCATGATCACACCGTAACGGTGCGTAAGTTCACGCAAACCGACCAGAAAGTCGTCTGGTAATGGAATGGAACCGTATGAGGCGCCGGTAGGTTCGAGGATCACAGCCGCGACGTCATCACGGGAGGCCAGCGTTGCCGCAACCTGATCGAGATCGGCGGGCAATATGATCAGGCTATCCAGCGTTGATGGTAACACACCACGATTGGGGTCATCGGGATCAGCACCTGGGGCGAGCGCATCGTGCCAGCCATGGAAATGACCGGCAAACCGAATGAGCGTGTTCTTTCCGGTTGCTGCACGGGCAATGCGGAGTGCGAGTGTGGTTGCCTCGCTTCCCGATGCGGTAAAGCGCACACGTTCAGCAGCGGGAATCAGCTCGACAATCAGATCGGCCCACTCCAGTTCAAGCCGATGGCTAGCGCCGAGATGGGTTGAAACGGGGGCCTGTTGGGTAATGGCGGCCACGATAGCAGGATGACCATGTCCGAGTAAGAGTGCCCCGTGGCCGCACCAGTAATCGATCATCCGATTGTCATCAACATCCCACTTATACGGCCCATACGCACGTTCCATGAAGAGGGGAAATGGATCGGCGTAACGGCCATCGTGAGTCGCGCCACCTGGGAAACGCTGATACGCACGCTCGGCCAGCACCGCCGAACCGGCAAAGCGCTGACGGTATTGCTGTTCGAGTGACATCGTTACATCCCTATACTCAGACGGTATATCAGGGCTGATGGCAAGCCATAATCGCGCATCTGTTCTTGTGTCTGTTTGATATCGTAGGCTACCCGTTTGAACGTAAGAGTTTGCCGTTCGGTATCGAAGATTGCGTATGCCGCTCGTGGGTCGTGATCTCGCGGTTGACCGACACTCCCCGGATTCACAAAATAGCGTGCGTTGTCGGTAAAGTTCAATTGGCTGCCTGCTTCTGGGACAATCCGTTCACATCGCCGATCATCGCGTGAGCAGCGAAAAGCGAATTGAACGTGGGAATGACCGATAAAGCAAATCGGTTCAGTGAACCATTCGAGGTTCGCTAATGCTTGCGAGGGCATTAACAGATATTCCCAGACTGGTTCGCGGGGGCTGCCATGAGCCAGGTAGTATTGATGATCGACGCTAAGGGCAGGTGGGAGCGGCAGCAACCACTCGCGATTGGTTGGCTTGAGTTGTAACCCGTTCCAGAGATTTGCCCGCCGTGCATCCGGGTTGAAGTCGTCGAGACTAATCTTACCAAGACAGGCCAGATCGTGATTGCCGGTGAGTGTAATGGTTGCATGTTGTCGGATCAGCTCGACACATTCATTCGGTGCAGGACCATACCCTATGGTGTCACCTAAACACCATAGCGCATCGAATGATCCGGCATCGGCCAATACGGTTTCGAGGGCAACAATATTTGAGTGGACATCGGAAAGAACGACAATTCGCATAGTTCACAATATTTTGACGATGCTCGCGGCCAGATCGTATAATTGGCAGCGACCCGGTTGTGAGGAGCGTCACCGTTATGGTTGAACCGTCAGGACACTGCCCATATCTAGGCTTGAAACAAAATCAAGCGATTCGATTTGCCTCGCCAACGCTGGAACATCGTTGTTATGCAGCCGGACAGGCGCAAGAGATTCCGCTGTTTGAACCAGATTATCAGGTTCGCTATTGTTTATCGACCAATCATGTTCGTTGCCCATTATACACGGGGATGCCATTACCTACAACATCACCAACAGCTCTTCAACCGGCAGGGATGTCGCCGACGGTCGTAAGTTCTCCTCTTCCTTCATCTTCACCGAGTGGTTTACGACTCTGGTTAGCCGGGTTGACACCACGTGATCGGCTGATCTATACCATGCTGCTATCGGTAGCAGTGCTGGCTCTGATCGGGTATGCGTTGGGAGGTATCGCGTATGTCAGCACAATGCTCAACTCAGCCGGTGCACCCACCGCCGCGATACCGGTTGATGTGACCATTTCATCGTTATCACCGACCAGGGCTGAACCTGAGTCGTTTGCTACAGCGTCACCGACGATGATCGCCTCACCAACGCCAACGATGACCCTATCGCCGACGGCGACACCATACGAGTTAATTCCGGTCACCAATACGCCAACCGTACCGATCTTTGTTCCACCGCCACCGCCGCCACAGTCATTGCCAACGCCAACAGCTACGGTCTTTGTCGAGCTACCAACAGAGCTACCGACCGAGCTGCCAACTGAGCTGCCGACCGAGCTACCGACCGAGCTACCGACCGAACTACCGACCGAACTACCGACCGAACTACCGACCGAACTACCGACCGAACTACCGACAGAAGAGATTGTGCTTGATGCTTCACCAACTCCAGAGCCGCAGCGTACTATTGTGCCGTGATTGCTTGATGTTCGTCGGTGTTGCTCCGTCTAAAGCTGAGCACTCTAAAAATTCCGGCGAAGACAGCGGCTGAAGCATCATAAATAAGCGGGCGCAGCACTGCTGCGCCCGTACTCTTATGCTCCATCCATCATGAGTTTCATCCATTACACTGTGACGACGAGTATTCGGCTAGGCTCTTGTCTAGCTCTCTTCCCGCGCCATCCTCCGTTCTCAAACCTTTACCCTGTCGGTGGTGTCGGCTGCGTCACCTGCGCTGTCTCAAGCTGCTTGATCAGTTGATCGGCAATATACAAAATCTGTTGGACGAACGGATGTTTTGGTTGTTCAAGGATCAGCGGCGTACCACGATTAACCGCAGTTACCACTGGTTGCCCACCGCTCATTACGTGAAAGTTAACCTTGCGCCGTAATACCCGCTCGATCTCGTTTATTCCAATCCCTACCCCTGAATTGGACCGATTCAGGACGATGCTAATTGCACGTTGATTAATTCCCAGTTGACCGGCTAAACTGAGAAACATACTAGTGTTTTTCAGTGGACCTATTTCCGGGGTAATCACCAACAGGACATGATCGGCACGGTCAAAGACTGATAGGGTGCGATCATCGTAGCTTGTCTGACAATCCACTACCACATAATCAGCGCTAACCGCCAATAAATCGAGAATACGGGTCATGTGATCGGCGTTGACCAGTTCGGACTCTTCAGGGCGTGGCGGTGCCAGCAGCGCCTGTAATCCTGATGGATGGGCGAGCAATACCTGATTAATCATCTCGCGCTCGATTTCGTCGCTGGTGCGTACAACATCGACGATGCTGCGCGTCGGCGCAATATTGAGATGGACGGCCACATCGCCGAAGGTGAGATCGGCATCGACAATAATAACCCGACGACGGGTACGCAGACGTAGTGCCAGTGCCAGCGACACAGCAATGGTCGTCTTGCCGACACCACCTTTGGCGCCAAAAACGGTAATAATCTTCCCGCGCGGTAATGGCGTAGCCGGAGCATCGCTGGTGATCCGTGTCAGCAGATTTTTTACCCGGTAAACCAGCTCTTGTGGTTCAAATGGTTTGGCCAGATAATCGTTCGCACCCGCCTCGAATCCGGCAATCTTGGCGCTAATATCACCCTGAGCGGTCAGCATCAAAATAGGTAATGTCTTGGTGAGCGGATGCTGCCTCACCCGCTTGCACAGCGTATAACCATCGATACCGGGTAAAAGCACATCACAAATCAGCGCGTCGGGAGGAGTCTTGTAAATCTGCTGTAACGCCTCTTCCCCACTGGTTGCACGCCGTACTTCATAGCCGGCACCACGCAGCATTAATTCCAGCATCTCGGCCAGGGTATCGTCATCATCAACGATCAGGAGAGTTGGCGGTTTCATTTAATTGCTCCTCTCAGATGCAGCCAGTCTATTGAGCAATGCCTGTAACGTGCCGGCAGCTAATGGAACAAGCAGGTAGTCGTCGGCGCCAAACGTCACAGTCGTAGCAGCGCGTGGTTCTGCGGTAGCCGGTGCAATGGTTACAATGCGCGCATTGGTAAAATATTCGCGCAACTGTACCAGCTTCGCCGTGTGTGTCCCTTCAATCTGGGTCATATCAACCAGAATGAGGTTAGGGGGAGTCGGTGACTTGTATTTCAGTGCATGTTCAACATCGTTGATCATATCGTACATGAAGCCCCGTTCGCTGAGTGACTGGCGTAACAGACGACGTTGAATTCCGTTTGAACTGATGATCAGTGCGCGCCAGACTGTTTCGGTTTTGGTCGTTGCGGTATCTTTTGCAGTAGCAAGAACGAATGGTGGCGCATCGTCACGATGAGCGTCAACGATCACGCGATTGCGCCCGGCACGTTTGGCCTGGTACAGGGCAGCATCGGCGGCCTGCATCACCCCGACTTGACTCCGATGGTGGGGGTATCCGGCAATGCCGGCACTGAAGGTCACGTTAAACATCCCGTTTGGCCCGTAGTGGCGTAATGCGGCAAAGCTGCTACGTAGACTGTCGATCAGGGTGCGGGCTTCGGTCAGCGAGGTATTGGGTAGAGCAACCAGAAACTCTTCACCGCCGTGGCGCCCGATCAAATCGCTCTGGCGCAGACGTTGTTGCAACAGACGGGCGAAGCTGCGTAACACCTGATCCCCTATCAGATGCCCATACGAGTCGTTGACCCGTTTGAAATGATCAATGTCGATGATCGCAATCGAGAGTGGCTGTTGCAGGCGTTCGGCGCGGGCGAATTCACGCGCTAGCTCTTCTTCAACTGCCTGATGGTTAAGCAAGCCGGTCAGACTATCGCGTAGCAGGAAGCGTTGGAGATAGCGGGCGCGCACCGCACGCGCTGAGATAGCTGCAACCAGGTCTGTCGGAGTGATTGGCTTAGCGAGAAAATCGTCGGCACCGAGCGATAACGCTGCTTGTTGTTGGGTTCGATTCGTTTCGGCTGAAAGAAAGACTATGGGCATTCCAACATAGCGATCTTGTTGACGAATGATGCTGGCTAGTTCTTTACCGCTACAGATCGGCATATACATGTCGAGAATAAGGAGATCAGGCCGAAATACCTGTAAATGATCGAGCGTTTCACGGGGATCGGTGATAGCCCGGGCATGGATGCCCGCTACTTCGAGTTCGCGGACACAGCGGTTTCCAAAATCGGGGTCATCATCAACAATGAGCACGCGCAAGGGTATCGGTTCTTCGTTGCCGGTCAGTCGATCCAGCGCATTAATGAGCTGCCCGGCATCAACCGGTTTGGCAAAGTAGGCGTGACCACCACTGCGCACAGCAGCCAGCCGGGCATTAAAATCGTCGCGTTGTGAAATATAGATGACGGGTACAGGCGCAGTGCGCTCGCGCTGAAGCGCAGCAATTGCTTCGATACCGGACAGATCACCTGATGGGAATACAATATCCATGATAATTGCTGCCGGGTTAATTGCCCGCACCAGCGTTGGCAGACCCTCAAGATCGGTCACCAGATGGATGTCGTAGTTAAAAAGACGTAATTGTTCGGCAAGAGTATGCGCGTACTCCCGATCATCTTCAACCAGAATGATGGTGCGGGGAAGTTTGTTGGTCTCACGTGGAATAGACAGCTCTTGCTCTGGCATGACGGCGGTGGTGGTCGGTGCAGCTTCTGCTGGTGCTGCTGTTGATACTGAGGATGTGGTTGCCGATAACTGAGAAGGTTCGGCAGGTGGCGCCTCGGCGGTGTGCGATTGATCCTGAGGCACCATACGTTGCAACAGCGTGATCTGGTGGGCCAGACGCTGACGGGTAACTATATCCGGCAGGTGATCGTGTTCCAGCCATGCTTGTAAGCCAAGATCAATCTCACGGGCAACCGAACCGAGATCGGCAAAGCCAAACATGGCAGCCGACCCGGCCAGTTTGTGAGCAAGTTGGCGGACTTCCAGCCCAACCGACTTTTCCCACCGGCTCTGTTCGAGGTGTTGCCAGGCGCTAAGAATTGCCGCCACACGCTCGGCAAGCTGTGCTGCGTAGCGTTGACGCAGCGCGGCAAACTGTTCGTTAGGATCGGGTTTCATGGGCTTTAACCCAAATGTCTGCAACCTGTGCCGATAAAGTCATGGGATCAAAAGGTTTTGAGATAACGTCAGCCGCTCCCATTGCCAGGTACTGTTCGATCTCGTGACGCTGAACACGAGCGGTCATAAAAACAACCGGCGTCTGGGTCAGTGACGGCTTCTTCCGTAGTTCGATCAACGTGGTTGGTCCATCCATACCTGGCATCATCACATCGAGCAAGATCAGGTCAGGGGCAAATTGTTCAGCAACGGCCAACGCTTCTTTACCCGAACTGCACATCTGAACAGTATAGCCACCGACCGCTTCCAGGGCCAGTTGGGCAACCATCTGAATATCGGGATCATCCTCGACAAAGAGTATCTTCTGTAGGGACGTCACAACGATTCCTCCTTTATCGTTTTTGGTGTCTGATCGAGCAAACGGCTGACAGCGGTGATCAGTTCAGTATTGGTGGTTCGTGATTTGACCATGGTTACGGCAACGCGACTGGCGATCTCTGGTTCTAGATCACGGACTGAGAAGAGAATGATCGGCAGCGGTGGTTGCTGTTGCTCAATCAGTGGTAAGAGTTCGATCCCGTTGCCATCGGGTAAAATCTGATCGAGAATCACCAGATCAAATGACTGTTCTTTCAACAATGTTTGTGCCTCGCTGATCGTCGAGGCCGTCGTTACATCAGCGATCTCATCGAGCAAGAGACCAATAATTGCCGCTACATCGCCATCATCTTCGACATGCAGAATATGTGGTCGGGTAGCTCTGGTGCGTTGTACTGCCCGCCGTAAGGCGGTTAGTAGTCGTTGTTGATCGATTGGTTTTGATAACCAGTCTACCACATCTCCATCAGCGTTGTTCAGCATTTGTTCTTCACCGGCGCGTGCCGATACCACAACAATTGGCAGATGGCGGGTATGTGATTGTTGACGAATCTCACGGATGAATGCTCTGCTATCTTCGTTGGGCCAGATCAGGTCGAGCGTAAGTGCACGGTACTCGTGCTGATTGAGGAGATTACGCGCTTCAGCAAGCGAATAGGCGACATCGGTTGCATAGCCAGCCTGTTGTAAGATCAGCGCGAGCAGGGCGGCAATATCGGGATCATCCTCGCAGATCAGGATGCGGGGTGCATGCGATTGGGCTGGTGGAAGTGATATGGTAGCTGTATGCGGACGATATTCGGCGAGATCGACATAAAATGTTGTTCCCACACCGGTTGCGGTCACGAAGCCGATCTGTCCGCCGTGACGCTCAACAATTGCGCGGCTGATGCTCAATCCCAGCCCGGTACCACCCTGCTGGCGGGTATTTGACGAGTCGGCCTGGGCGAACTTCTGGAAGATACGACTGCGGAATTCAACGGGTATGCCTGGCCCGTAGTCGGTGACGGTAACGCGCAGTCGGCCATGCGGTTCTCGGCCAATGGCAATTTCTACCTTGCCGCCAGGAGGCGAGAATTTGATTGCGTTGGAGATAAGGTTGGTAAAGACCTGCGTGATACGGTCGGGATCGGCATAGACCTGCACACCGGGCAGGGTCGCAGTGAGTTCGAGCGTTACATCATACTGCTGGGCAAAACCACGGTTGGCTTCAATGGTTTGTCTGAGCAACTCGTCGAGCACAATGGGTTGAAACTTAAAGACCATCTTGCCCGATTCGATCTTCTCAATATCAAGAATATCGTTGATCAGACGTATCAGCCGCTCACTGTTTTTCAGGGCAATATCGATCATCGATGCTGCCCGTGGTGGTAATTCACCGACCACACCACCAGCTAGTAAGCCAAGTGAACCTCGGATCGAGGTGAGCGGCGTGCGCAGTTCATGTGAAACCACAGCGACAAACTCATTCTTCATTCGTTCGATAGCCCGCCGTTCGGTGACATCGCGGAAGAACCAGACGCGGCCGTAATACTCGCCTTCGGCGCTGATGACCGGTGCACTGTAGCGTTCGAAGGTACGACCGTCTTTCAATTCAATTTCAGCTTTGCCAGTCAGTTGGGGATTCGCATAGAGTTCTTCAATCTCATTCCGTACTCGTTCTGGTTCGCAAACCTGGGCCAGCATTTTCTCCATACTGACTGCACACGTTGTTGCATGCACCGGCAGCTCAGTAAGATGCCACATTTCCAGAAAACGCCGATTGGCGTACAGCCAGCGCCGATCAGGTGAAACAACCAGGACGCCATCGGGTGAGGCTTCAGTCTGACATTCGAGCAGGGTCTTCTGGAAACGGAGCTCACGCTCGGCATTGCGACGGGCGGTAATGTCGTGGAAGCTGGCTACTGCAGCGTATACCTGACCGTGATCATCGCAGAGTGGCTGTGAATTGATCGATATCCAGGTCAGTTCTCCATTCGGCTTGTGAATGCCCATAATGACATCTTGTTGCGGCTGTCCGGTGGTCAGTGACACCATAATCGGATGTTCTTCACCGGGGAAGGGGCTACCATCTTCACGGATTGCCTGCCACCTCGGATCGAAGCTGGTACGACCGATCAACTGATCATAGCTCAGACCAAGAATGTGTTCAGCACTGGCATTGCAGGTCTCGATGATGCCAGATTTATTCATCACCACGATACCCTCGCTCATCGCAGTGATCACTGAACGGTAGCGCGTTTCACTGGCCCGTAACTGTTCTTCACTCTTCTTACGGGCGGTAATGTCGAAGCGCACAGCCAGATAGCGTTCGGGCTGGCCATCCTCGCCGATGACCGGGACAATTGTTGTATCAACCCAGAAGAGATGACCATCTTTGGCCCGGTTGCAGATTTCATTTCGCCAAATCCGACCGGCTTTGATCGTCTGCCAGAGATCGGCAAAAAACTCTGGTGGGTGAACCCCCGACTTGAAAATGCGATGATCCTTGCCGATCAACTCATCGGCCCTGTAACCGGTGATCGTACAAAAGCGTTCATTCACTTCCAAAATACGCCCTTCTGGATCGGCGATAGAAAGGATTGCCGACTGATCGAGAGCATTCATAACATCGCGGCTCTCTTTGAGGGCGGCGCGGAGCATTCGCTCCATCTCTTTCTGATGCGTGATGTCGGATTCAATAGCGATAAAGCGAATCAGGTTATGCTGATGATCGTACACTGGTGAGATGTTAATCGCCAGCCAGTACGGGCGGCCATCTTTGGTATAGTTAACAATTTCGGTCTGGATCGACTCGCCGTTGTGAATAGCCTGGCTCATCAGTTTGACCGTCTCTGGATCGGTCTCAGGGCCTTGTAAAAAGTGACCGGGCTTACGACCAACGACTTCATCTAAGGTGTAGCCAGAGATACGGGTAAAGCCTTCATTGACCCACTCGATATGCCCTTCTCGATCAGTAATAATGACTGCGTTATCGGTAAAACGGGCGACCAGCGAAAGCATCTGCAACTGTTCGGTTTCACGGCGAGCACGGCGGGTAAAAGGTCGCAAAACGAACACGCCACTGCCAATCACTAACAGCATAATGATGGCTAAGATACTCGATTGAATCAGCGCAATTTGATCGCGCAGGCGCTGGCTTTCGGTCAGCAGCAGGTTACTTATAGCGTTCAGACTACTCTGTAGGGCGGCCAGATTCGTTTGCATCGCCCGCAGATTGGGATTATCGCGGTTGAGCTGCTGAGGCGGTGTTTCGATGAATTGGGTGACATACTGCAAAAATCGCTCGAGGGTAGGGGTGATCTGCTTGATTGAGGGGGATGATGAAGTTGCAAGCATCTGCCGGTGGGTGCGCTGGATGTCACTACGCAGCGTGCGTAACTCGGCGCGTAACGCGGTGGCCCGTTGTGCATCGGCAAAGAGCACCAATTCATTTGCGATCAGCACCACTTGCTGTGCCCGAATTTGTTGTTGATGAGTCACTTCGAGGAGTGCGTCATTTTGGGCTAGGCGGGATGAAAACGTGACCAGTAACCAATACCCACTGATCACTAAGCCTAAAATCAGCACAAAACTGACAATGTAGGTAAGCGTCAAGCGCTGAATTGGTGAAGTCATCTGCATAATGGTACCTTTTCATTGAGGAGCAGCGGGCAAGGCCAATCAGAATGTTGCAGGCTGGCCGAGGCCTCATGCGCTATGAAGCAATGGTCTCTCTGTAAATCTCTGGTGCACAAGGATTTTGGCAATCGCAATGGGTTGATTGATCTCGTCGGGTGGTAGCTGTAGGTTGGTTGTCATAGCCCGTCTCCTCGTTTGATAGTGATGTTCATTATACGCCGCCGGTATTTCCATAGCATTTCGGTTGATGAATGAAACTGGTCTAATGGTCTAGAAGCGTCATATATCGAGTGGAGAAGATGTAGAGGCGGCTTTCCCAGCCGCCCGCGGGAAGTGTATAGAACGTAGAGGCGGCGTTTCCAGCCGCCCGCGGGAAGTGTATAGAACGTAGAGGCGGGTTTCCAAGCCGCCTGCGGGAAGTGTGGAGAACGTAGAGGCGGCTTTTCAAGCTGCCCGCGGGAAGTGTATAGAACGTAGAGGCAGCTTTTCAAGCTGCCTGCGGGAAGTGTGTAGCACGTAGAGGCGGCTTTCCAAGCCGCCTGCGGGAAGTGTGTAGAACGTAGAGGCAGCTTTTCAAGCTGCCTGCGGGAAGTGTGTAGAACGTAGAGGCGGCGTTCCAAGCCGCCCGCGGGAAGTGTATAGAACGTAGAGGCAGCTTTTCAAGCCGCCCGCGGGAAGTGTATAGAACGTAGAGGCGGCGTTCCAAGCCACCTGCGGGAAGTGTGGAGAACGACGAGGCGGCTTTCCCAGCCGCCTGCAGGAAGTGTATAGAACGTAGAGGCGGCTTTTCAAGCCGCCTGCGGGAAGTGTGTAGAACGTAGAGGCGGGTTTCCAAGCCGCCTGCGGGAAGTGGGGAGAACGACGGGGCGGCTTTTCAAGCTGCCTGCGGGAAGTGTGTAGAACGTAGAGGCGGCTTTTCAAGCTGCCTGCGGGAAGTGGGGAGAACGTAGAGGCAGCTTTTCAAGCTGCCTGCGGGAAGTGGGGAGAACGTAGAGGCAGCTTTTCAAGCTGCCTGCGGGAAGTGTATAGAACGTAGAGGCGGCGTTCCCAGCCGCCCGCGGGAAGTGTGGAGAACGTAAAGGCGGCTTTCCCAGCCGCCCGCGGGAAGTGTGTAGAACGTAGAGGCGGGTTTCCAGGCCGCCTGCGGGAAGTGTATAGAACGTAGAGGCAGCTTTTCAAGCTGCCTGCGGGAAGTGTATAGAACGTAGAGGCGGGTTTCCAAGCCGCCTGCGGGAAGTGGGGAGAACGACGGGGCGGCGTTCCCCACCTGTCCGCTGGTATGTACTGTTTGCTTGCAATGTCTGGTATGATAAGGGTAAGTTCCTCTCGCGTTACTGTGCCTGGGTCGAACGCAGGGTCGCATGTCTGGTGACTGCCCATGGAATCTACAGCAAAACGTATCATAACGAATACCGAATGAAGACGCAGACAGCACTTGCTTTGACTTCGTACTCCAAGGAACAAATCCATGCTTGACCGTTGTATTACCGATGTGAAGTTGAGAAAAGCCGATTACGACCAATTAGCTCCAGAGTTACAGGCCCGCCTCTTTGACCTCGAACAGATGCTGCTAGAGGCGCGTATTCCGACGATTTTCGTGTTTGAAGGGTGGGCCGGAACCGCAAAAGCTCGCACGATTGCGACCTTAACCCGTCGGCTCGATCCGCGTGGGTTTCGTGTGCATTCAATTACGCCGCCACGAACGTATGAGCAGCAGTATCCATGGTTGTACCGTTTCTGGTTGAAAATTCCTAGTTATGGGCAGATGAGTTTCTTTGACCGCTCGTGGTATCGCGAGTTGCTGGCTTCCTACATCAGTGGTGGTGATCGCGATCAGTGGCGTACCCGTTGTGAAGACGCGGTCATCTTTGAGCGTCAACTGGCCGATGATGGCGCATTTATCATTAAGTTTTGGTTGCATATCACGAAAAAACAACAGGCACGCCGTTTCGCAAAGTTGCTGGCCGATCCACTCAATGCCTGGCGGGTAACGGATGAAGATCGGTGGCAGCATCGCCACTATAAACAGGTCTATCTGGCCGTCGAAGAGATGCTCTCGCGCACTGATACCGCCTTTGCGCCCTGGCATGTTGTTCCTGCTGCCGATAAACGGTACGCTCGCCTTACCGTATTGCAGATCATTGTTGGTGCGCTGGAGAGCCGCTTGGGGATAACGGCTCTTGATCGGGGAGCCAGTCTTGATGACAGCGGATCGGCCTTGCGGCGCTCTTACATCGAACTTCGGATGCCGGTACAGCCGGTGGCAGTAGAAACGAGTGTTGAGCGCACAATGTTCCTTCCCCAACCAGGTAAACCAACCCCAACACCGATTGTAACGGCGTCGGTTGCCCCGCTATTGCGTGCAGCCAGTCCATTACAGCGGGTTGATCTCAGTTTACGGCTGGACGACGAAACCTATCACCACGAATTGAAGCGGTTGCAGGCCAAACTTTATCTGCTCGGTTTACAGGTATACCATCAAAAGCGACCGGTTATATTCGTGTTTGAAGGATGGGATGCTGCCGGGAAAGGTGGCGCCATTCAGCGCTTGACCGCCGAACTCGATCCACGTGCGTATACCGTGCATGCCATTGCTGCTCCTTCTGGTGACGACAAGGCGCGCCACTATCTCTACCGCTTTTGGCGTCGTCTACCTCCCCGTGGTCAGTTTGCCATTTTTGACCGTTCGTGGTATGGGCGGGTTCTGGTTGAGCGGGTTGAGGGTTTCGCCCGGCCTGACGAGTGGCGGCGGGCGTATGCCGAAATTAATCAGTTCGAGCGCCAATTAGTTGATTTCGGTTCGATTATGGCCAAGTTCTGGTTGCATATCAGCCCTGAAGAGCAGTTACGGCGTTTTGAAGCGCGGCAACACGTACCCTACAAAGCCTGGAAATTGACCGACGAAGATTGGCGTAACCGCGAGAAGTGGCCTGCCTATCTTGAAGCAGCCGATGAGATGCTGTTGCGCACCAGTACACCATATGCGCCGTGGACTATTGTTGAGGCGGAAGATAAGAAGTATGCGCGGATCAAGGTACTGCGTACCGCCGTTGAGGTGCTCGAAGCTGAATTGGGGCCGGTAAAGCTAACGTAGGAGTTGTGTATGAGGCGTCGGTGGTTGTTCTGGCCTGGAGTTGTGATCATCGGCTTGTTCGTTGCCGTCGGGTTAGAGATAGTGCTTGGGAGTGGCGGCGCAGCGATGGGGATGGCGCTGAGTGTTGTCGTTGGAGGGGTGATTCGACACTGGCAGGAGCGGGTAGCCTTTTCGTGCCGGGTGAACGGGCCACGATTGCATCCATTGCAGGTAAGTGCGTTCGGTGTGATGGCGCTTGGGGTGCAATGGTATTATGGGCTGGGAGGTGGTGCCGTTGCCACGTTGAGCATGTACTGGCCGGTGTTGGGTAGCTCGTGGTTACCTTTACTGTTGGTCGGCGCCGGTGTAGGCTGGCTGGGTGTGCTCAGCGTGAAGAGCAGTTGTCGTGATGAACAGTTGTTGGCAATGATGGGTGAACACTATCGGTAGTAATACGAAATGAACCTGGGAAGGCCGGTACGTGTCGGCTGGGTAAACGGTTGTATAACGTTTGAGGCTCGTCATGATGAACACGATCTGGCATGCGCTTGCAGAGCAGGCAGAACTGCAACCTGATCGGATTTTGCTCAGGTTTGCCGACCAGCAGTGGCGTTATGCAGAAGCGGCAATGTTAGCACGTCGGGCAGCGGGTGTGTTGGGTGATCTTGGTGTACGACCAGGTGATCGAGTGGGGCTGATGCTCGGCAACACGCCAGACTATCTCTGGGCGTGGTTTGGGTGTGCCTGTCTTGGCGCAGTTGTTGTGCCGATCAATATCCACTTGAAGGGTGATGTACTTCACTATATCCTTGACCATGCCGGTGCAACGGTGCTCATTATTGAGCCGCATTTGTATGAACGGATTACTACGTTGCGCAACCGGTTGCCAACATTGCAACATGTGATCGTGCGGGGTGATGGTGAAGCGCTGCCCGAAGCAATCGCCTGGAATCAGGCACTCACTTCTGCGCAGCCCGTCGATCCCTCACCTGGTAACGCTACCGATTTGCATAGTATTCTCTATACTTCTGGTACTACCGGTCCACCTAAAGGTGTGATGCTCAATCATCATGCGTATCTCCATTCGGCAGCACTGTTTGCCGATGTTATGATTGGCGCGACCGCCGATGATGTGTTTGGTACCAGTTTGCCGCTGTTTCACATTAATGCGCAGGCGCATACGGTGTTACCCGCCATCTATCGCGGTACGACCATCGCCCTGATCGAGCAGTTCAGCGCCTCGCGTTACTGGCGACAACTGGCCGATCTGGGAGCGACCGTGTGCAATCTGTTGGCGGCAATGATTCCGATCTTAATGAAGCAACCACCTTCGCCCGATGATCGGTCGCACCGGGTGCGGATCGCTGCCTGTGCGGCTACCCCACCTGATCTGTGGCGAGCATTTGAAGAGCGGTTTGGCCTGACGATTATTGAAGGGTATGGGTTAACTGAGACTACCGGTTTTTGTGTGGCTAATCCACGGGATGCAGTACGAGTCGGTACGTTTGGCAAGCCGATGCCAGGCTTTGAGTTGGCCATTTTCGGCGCCGACGATACCCCGCTACCGGCAGGTGTTCCCGGCGAGATCGTTATTCGTCCGCAACGAGAACATCTCATAATGATGGGTTACTATCGTCAGCCTGAGCAAACGGCAACGGCACTGCGGGGGGGATGGTTTCATACCGGTGATCTTGGTCAGCTTGACGAGGCTGGATACGCGATCTTCATTGATCGGCTCAAGCAGTCGATTCGTCGTCGCGGCGAGAACATCTCCTCGTGGGAGGTTGAGCGGGCAGTAAATGCACATCCAGCCGTGCTCGAAAGTGCTGCAATAGGCGTGCCCAGTGAATTAGGCGAGGAAGAGGTCAAGGTTGTGGTGGTGCTGCGTCCCGGGGCAACGCTTGATCCGCTTGATCTGGTGCGCTGGTGTGAAGAGCGGTTGGCCTACTACGCGGTACCGCGCTACATTGAATTCCGCGAGAGCCTGCCCAAGACGGCGACTGAACGGGTTGAGAAGTACAAACTCAAAGCCGAAGGGATCGGCCAGGCATGGGATCGTGAGGCTGCTGGTTATCGGGTGAAGCGTTCGTGACATAAGGTAGTCTTCATCTTTCGTTGCCCCCTCTTGTTCTCACCAGATGAGAGCAAGAGGGGGTTAGCTTTTCAGAAAGGAACGGGTCTCGTACCTCCAACCTCTTCCCTTCCTCTTCTCATTGGGGGAGGCAGGGGAGAGAGTCAAACGTGATCCATAGCAAGCACATTGAACTGCTGAAGCACAGCTTCGGGATTCTACAAAATAAAGCGCGCTAACAGCATAGGTGTTGGGGGCGAGGCGACGTTTGCGAGTGGTAAGGTTTCCGTCACAATCAGAGCTGACAAAAGATAACAAAGCTATCATCGTTCTCCTCTTCTTTTTATAAAGCGTCGTCATACCTGTTTGGTAGGGTATGACTGTCTGACAAACGCTGGAATGGTGAAAAGATCGCATGAGTGTTCTGCACGATACCACAATGGAAGCCCCGGCAGAAGTAGGGTATTTGCGTAGACGGTGAGGCTATTGTTTACGCAGATCAAACCGCCAAACATCAGCACCAGATGGTTGGCATGAACTGAAGAAGGAGCAAGTCAGTGCACAATCAGAAGACGGTCGCCAATCAGCCATTTGCCGAGACAGGTGTTATGGTAAAGTGGAATACTTACGGGTGGCGCATTTATTTATTGTTAGTACTGTTCATAGCTGCTGTACTCAGACTTAGTTCACTCTCAATGATGGAGTTTCGCCATGACTCGGCATACTGGGCACTTGATGGGTATCGCATCTTGCAGGGAGATTATTATCCGTTAGTCGGTCAACAGGTTGGAAGTGTTCGTTCACCGCTATATAACGGTCCCGCTCTATCCTACATAACAGCAATTGTATTTGCAGTATTCGGTTACAAGCCATTCTTTGTTTCGGCACTTATTGCGACGCTAAATGTATTTGGTGTCTATTTAGTTTATCTTGTAGGGTGTCGTCTGTATTCGCGCAATGTTGGCCTGATAATGGCAACGCTTGCCAGCGTGTCACCATGGATTGTGTTGTACAGTCGCATGTTCTGGCCGCAGTCGCTGTTCCCCTTTCTCATTCCGCTGGTGTTATTGTGCTTGATCAATGCGCTCGAAAAAGATAGGGTTATTGATTACACTTTGACCGGTATTTTACTTGGTCTAGGCCTCCAGTTGCACCTTTCAGTGCTGGCAATTGTAGGGACAAGTATGTTGATTTTGCTTATCTATAGTAAAACAAAATGGCAAGTATCATTTTACACTTTCGGTGTTGCTATAGGGTATGCACCCAATATTATCTACGACCTGACTTCAGATTTTGTTCATATCAAGAGTATCATGTCGCTTCCTTCTCTCCATGCCGTCGATGAGCCGAGAATCTTTCACTTCGCCAAAACGATATGGAATTTTTCCAATGTCCTATCAGGGCAAGGATTGTGGGTAAGTAAATTATCGAAGTCTCAGCACCTGCCGTCATTTATCGATTGGGGTCAAGGTGTTTTGTATTCGCTAGTATTTATGATTTGTCTCGCTGCTATATTTTACTACATCGCCGGTGATTCACAGGTTGATCGGTTGCGTTTTAGAATTTCATATAAAGATGCAATAGTGCTGCTAATTTTACTTTTACCTCTGGCTTATCTCTTTTTTTCAAGAAGTTTGATTCAGCGGCACTACTTCCTCTTTATCTATCCGTTGCCGCTGCTGGTGATAGCAAGAGGGTTTGAGATATTGAGTTCAAGGATTTTTCTCAAGAAAGATACTGTACAAGTAAGATTGATCTTTTTGGTAGTTCTGACAATCATGTGTTTACTTAATTTAATAACAATAGGGTACGCAGCGCGTTTTCTAGAACAGACAGGTGGTCAAGGAGAATATGGGACGGTTTTTGTTAACAAGGATCGGGTGGCGAGTTATATTGTCGAACATTCTAGTGGTGAATACATCGTCGATCTCAGTCATGTACAGGAGTCGTTACCGTATGTATTTCTCTTTCAGTCTCGTGGAAAGATTATTATTGATGGTGATCATATGATTGCCGATACAATTCAATCTTATCCACCATCTCATCGATCACTGAAGTATCGTATCGTCGAGACTTATTACCATCCAGTCGTTGTCGAACCGGGAGAACAAATCGTATTCCAGGTACAAGGTATTGTTGTTCTAGTGCGTGGGAACTAGTGGCGAGCGGCACAGACACGACTTTCATCTCTCTCAACAAGATCCTTCGGCGAGACTTGTCGGTTATGACATAATTCTCACCTTCACCCCTGTCACGTTCAAAGGTTGTTCAGGTTTTCTCTTTAGACTGTCGGTACCAGATATTCAGGGGGGGACTGTGCAACCTACGCAGAATGCTCGGTACTGGATACGGCTAACCGGTTCGTGCGCGATTACATTACTACTGCTCCTGCTCGTTGCTAATCTATTTCCACCCACACCGGTTTCGGCAACGATCCCTAATCGTCAGACGTGGTCTCACCAGCCAGGAAGCTGTCCACCAGCTCTGGAAGGAGCTGTATTTGGTCTTGCTGGCGATGCTTGCGGTGGTAGTGGTACCGGTTTCGATACCACCCAGATTTACGGTCATTCAATTATCCGTGATAACTCATCGCCTGTTGCACCCTGCGAAGGTGGACGAACAACTGGAGTCTGTTACCGAATGTGGTACACCGGTTTCGATGCCTTTGGCGTCCGCCGTATCGGTCTTGCACTCTCTCCTGATGGCATTACCTGGACCCGTGTCGTGGGTCCTGGACCAAGTGGCAGTGTTCTCGGTCCTGGCCCATCTGGAAACTTTGACAGTACCAATGTTTCCTTCCCTAGTGTCATTCGCACTGCGGCAGGATACCTGATGTGGTATACCGGTGGTGATGGCAGTACTTTTTCTATTGGACTAGCTACCTCTTCTGATGGCGTGACCTGGAGTCGTGTTCCCGGCCCACTCAGCGGTGGGGCCGTACTGCGACCGTCTGGTGTAGCCGGTACGTTCGATCAGAGTATCGTTGCGGCCTCGCGTGTGATCCGCGACCTTGCTACCACTACCGCACCCTGCGAAGCTGGTCGCACATCTGGTTTATGCTACCGCATGTGGTACCAGGGTATCGATAGTAGCAATCGCTTCTTCATTGGCTACGCCGTTTCACCAGATGGCTTGAACTGGACTCGTATCCCTGGGCCGGGAACCAATGGGAGTGTGATTGGTGAAGGTCCAACCGGAACTTTTGATGCCCGCAACGCTGCTGTTGCTGCTGTTGTGAAGGATGGGCTGCGTTATCGAATGTGGTACAGCGCCCAGGATGCTAGTGGCGCTCATCGGATTGGGCACGTCGTTTCCCTCGATGGGGTAAACTGGGTGCGCCCACAACCAAACGATCCGGTGTGGAGTGGTAGCGACGATCCCGGTACACTAAGCCCAGACAATGTCTGGAGTCCGTTTGTGATCAAAGAGGGGCTAAGCTACCGCATGTGGTACAACCATACCACTCGTGAAAATTCGCGCCGAGTGGGATTGGCCCAGATGACACCAGGCACACCACTGAGCGCCGTTGGCTTGAGCGGGATAGGAACCAACTACACCGTAACGTTTACCACTGCTTCTTCAATACCGGCAACGGGATATGTGCTTATCAGCTTTCCAGCGAGTGTTGCGACTTCGACGATTACACCGGTTGGCTTGAGTGGCTTTGGCGGCGGCGCAACACTAACGCTAGAGGAGGGGATTCTCACCGATGCCGAATCAGGAGGAGATGCACGCGGAGCGCTATTGGTACGCCTAAGTGCTGATGCAGCTCCTGGTCCTAAGAGTATTACCTTTTCAATAAGCCCTCCGCCTGCTGATGACACCACTGTTCTCGTGCAAACCTTCGACAGTCGTGAAGTACTCGAATATGCCAGTGTGACGATTGGGGCCGGTGGTGTAGCGCCGACACCAACCAACACGCCGATGCCGACGGCGACCAACACGCCGACGAACACACCGACAGCAACCAACACGCCGACCAATACACCGACGGCGACCAACACGCCGACGAACACACCGACCGCGACCAACACACCGACGAACACACCAGGACCGTCACCAACGCCTACACCACCACCCGATCCAGCCCCAAACAGTCAACCATGGACGCAGGTAAATGGGCCATGCGCCGATGGCGCAATCTTCGGTGATGTGGACAGTGGCTGCGGTGGCGGCGGCACCAATTTCGATACTGAAGAAATCTTTCCACCAAGCGTCATACGAGACGAGGCATCAACCCTCCGTCCGTGTGAAGGTGGTCGTACTAGTGGTATCTGTTATCGAATGTGGTACGTTGGAGTCGATAATCCTACCGATGCCAATCGTCGGATCGGTTATGCGGTTTCACCCGATGGGATTACCTGGACTCGTGTGCCTGGCCCACTAACCGATGGAGCCGTCTTTGCAGGTTCTGGTATCTCTGGTCGCTTCGACGAATTTGGTGTCTCTACGATGTACGTCATTCGATATGGTAGTGTCTTTCGCATGTACTATTCTGGATTTTCGGCTCGTGGGGTAATTGATAGCATCGGTCTTGCGGAATCAACGGATGGTATCAATTGGACACGAGTGAATGGCCCTTTCTCTAACGGTGCAGTTGTAGCACCATCCAGGATTGTTGGACAATTTGACACAAGTTATGTAGTCGCGCCGGTAGTGCTGGTCGATAACGCCTCACCGATTGCTCCGTGTGAAGGTGGACGAACCAGCGGGGTATGCCATCGGATGTGGTTTGAAGGGGTCACAACTTCCCCCAGTTACACCTTCCGCATCGGCTACGCTGTCTCGCCTGATGGCATTAATTGGACCCGTATGCCGCTTTACAGCGACGGATCGGTCGTTCAACCTGGCCCTTTCGGTGACTTTGATGACAATAACGTTGGTGTGCCGATGGTCATCAAAGACGGAGCCATCTACCGAATGTGGTTTGAAGCGAATGGCTATACCACTGGCTACACCACTGGCTACCTTGTTTCCACCGATGGACGCAACTGGATTCGGGCTACACCCAACACCGCGGTCTGGACTGGGGCAATGGATAGCATTAACGTTGGGACACCTGATGAGGTCTGGGCAGTGCGCGTACTGAAAGAAGGTGCATCCTACCGAATGTATTACACGACCAGTACTCGCCCTAATGCCCGTCGTTTTGCCCTGGCAACAATGACACCAGGCAATCCGCTCGGAGTCAATGTTGAGCAAACGGGAACAACTTACACGCTATCGTTTACGACAGCGGCTATTCCGGCTGGTGGAAGTGTATTAATCACCTTACCGCCAGACATCCCTCTCAGTGCAGTTAGTGTTGGGGCAGTCAGTGGGTTTGGTAGTGGTGCAGCATTCGTTGCTGATCCAGCGGCAGTGACTGATGATGTTGCGGCAGGTGTAGCCCGTGGCGCGTTACTGCTTCGTCTTCCGGTCGGTGCGTCTGCTGGGGATAAGAGCATTACTTTTACCCTGAGTGGATTAAGCTCCGATACCTCAGCTCTGGTACAGGTCTTTAATGCCCGTGAAGTAATCGGGTATGAAGCAGTAGAGTTACCACTCATACCGCCAAGCCCGACCCCGACCAGCACGCCAACGAACACGCCGACGGCGACGAACACGCCAACGAACACACCAACGCCGACTGAGACGCCGACCAACACGCCGACGGCGACGAACACGCCAACGAACACACCAACGCCGACCGAGACCCCAACCAACACGCCGACGGCGACCAGCACGCCAACGAACACGCCGACGGCGACCAGCACGCCGACGAACACGCCGACGGCAACCAACACGCCAACGAACACGCCGACGGCGACCAACACGCCGACCAACACGCCGACGGCGACCAACACGCCGACCAGTACACCGACGGCGACCAACACGCCGACCAACACGCCGACGGCGACCAACACGCCGACCAGTACACCGACGGCGACCAATACGCCGACCAGCACACCGACGGCGACCAATACGCCGACCAGCACACCGACGGCGACCGAGACCCCGACCAACACGCCGACGGCGACCAATACGCCGACCAACACCCCGACGGCGACCAGTACGCCCACGCCGACCGAGACCCCGACCAACACGCCGACGGCGACCAACACGCCGACGAACACACCGACGGCAACCAACACGGCGACGAACACGCCAACGCCGACCGAGACGCCGACCAACACGCCGATGGCGACCGAGACGCCGACCAACACGCCGACGGCGACCAACACGCCGACGGCGACCGAGACGCCGACCAACACGCCGACGGCGACCAGCACGCCGACGAACACGCCGACGGCGACCAGCACGCCGACGAACACGCCGACGGCGACCAACACGCCGACGAACACGCCGATGGCGACCAGCACGCCGACGAACACGCCGACGGCGACCAACACGCCGACGGCGACCAGCACGCCGACGAACACGCCGACGGCGACCAACACGCCGACGAACACACCGACGGCAACCAACACGCCGACGGCGACCCGCACACCAGTTCCAACAGCTATTTCTGCACCGACTGTTTATCGATACTACATACCGCTTATGTTCAATAGCTACAGTCGCTATCTGGTCATTGATGAACGTTCGCACCTGACAACTATCCCAAAGAGTATTTGTCCAGAGCCTGTTTGCCCGAATTAGCAGCAGAGGGTCGAAAACCGTATTCGCCCCTCTGTCACCACGGAAACGACATGGCAATTGGTAGACGATGACATTTTGTTCACTATCGACAGATACTTGATTTAGTTGTTATTCAATCGATCTTGCTAGGCTACAGGCGTCACGAATCTCGATATCGCGATGACTAGGGTGACAACACTCGCTCAATGAGGCCACAACACATGGGCCATATAAAGAATGTAGACGGTACCGCCTATTCAAGGGTATACATCCCAGTTCAGCCGATGGAGAAGGGTTTTGGACAAGCGTCGTGATGTTCACCTCAGAATGGAGCGGGCAAATGGGGTGTTATGAGGCGTACCCATGGTATTACAGAACGTTCAGTTCCACGCTATCGGGCCTGCTGGTTACAGCGTTTCTGTTCGGAACATTACAGCCTGCACACGTAACCCAGTCCCAAAATGGGTATTCGGTGCGCTTTTACGGCAGCGATACCAATGACGGTGATCGGGTCAAAATACCATTGGGATTGATTGACAGCAATGGACGAATGACCACTTCGTACCCGATCAATCTGGTTAACGTATTCACCATTGAGTTCTGGATGAAAGCAACTGCCTCCAACAACAATGCTCCCGCATGTTCCAATGGATGGTATACCGGGAATATCATCCTTGATCGCGATGTCTTTGGAGCAGGTGATTATGGCGATTACGGGGTTGCCATCTGTGATCAACGCCTGGTTGTTGGAGTTAGTGTTGGCACCGACGATAGATTATTAATTGGTAACACGGTAGTTACTGACGGTGTCTGGCACCATATTGCGATTACCCGTGCAGAGAGCGGTCAGATCCGACTATTTGTAGATGGGCAACTCGATGGGGAATTGAACGGTGCAGTAGGTCGGATTGATTACCGAACAAACCGACCAACCGGTTATCCAAATAGTGACCCGTATCTGGTGCTGGGTGCGGAAAAGCATGACTATTCCGGTAGTCGCTATTACAACGGTTTGCTCGATGACCTGCGTTTCTCACGGGTGGTGCGTTATACAACACCCTTTGCCCGCCCAACTGCACCACACACTATCGATGCAGATACTGTTGCCCTTTATCGTTTTGATGAAGGATCAGGAGTTCGTATCGGCGATAGTGCACCTGGTGGGGTGAATACTGGCGAGTTAAAGCCCCGACCAGGTGGTGCAGCACAACACTGGTCGACCGACACACCCTTTAGTAATACGGCTCCAACGAGTACGATTGCGCCAACGGCAACCAGCACAAACACGCTGACCGCAATCGCCACCACATCGCCAACAGCAACCGGCACGAACACGCCGACTGCGATTGCCACCACTTCGCCAACGGCAACCGGTACGAACACGCCGACTGCGATCGCCACCACATCGCCAACAGCAACCAGTACGAACACGCCGACTGCGATCGCCACCACATTGCCAACGGCAACCAGCACCACGTCACCAACGGCGACCTACACCATCGTTCCAACCGCATCTCAGACACCATCAGCTACGTCGTCGATTGGTAACGCACCGATAGTACCTACACCACACATCCGGGTCTATATTCCACTGATTACATATGTAATTGGCAATTAGGAGTAACGAAATATGACGAGTCTACCCATTTCGCGAGCTGAACTGAGCAACTTGGTCATCGACGGTCTGCGTGACATCCTTGAGCAAAGTGACCGCCCCATACCCGCAACGCTTGATGAACAAACGCTTCTGTTTGGCAAAGGGGCACTGCTCGACTCGTTGGCTCTGGTCACGCTGGTAGTCGACCTTGAACAGCGTCTTGAAGAGCAGTTTGGCTTGACCCTTACGCTGGCCGATGATCGGGCAATGTCGCAGCGTCATAGCCCGTTCCGGAGTGTTGGTGCGCTAGTTGATTATCTTGAGCAGCTCATTGGCGAGGAGTCAGGCAGTGACTGAACGTGAAGTTGTGCTTATTACGGGGAGTAGTCGCGGGATCGGGCGTTTCCTGGTCGAACACTTTCTTCAACGAGGAGCGCTTGTTGAAGGGTGTGCCCGCAATCCAATCGACTGGGAGCTTCCCGGCTATACTCATCATCACGTTGATGTGACTAACGAGAGTCAGGTCAAGGCGATGCTGAGTTCCATTCAGCGTCGGCATGGACGGCTCGATATTGCCATTAACAATGCCGGGATTGCCGCAATGAACCACGCGCTATTGATGCCGGGTGAAACTGCCGGTCGGATTCTAAATATCAATGTTTTGGGTAGTTTTCTGGTCTGTCGCGAAGCAGCCAAACTCATGCGCCGACGGAACTACGGTCGAATTGTCAACTTCAGTACGATTGCGGTGCCGTTGCGGCTTGAAGGTGAAGCGCTGTACGTCGCAGCCAAGAGTGCCGTTGAGATGTTGACCCGCGTGCTGGCACGGGAGTTTGCGCCGTTCGGGATTACCGTGAACGCCATTGGTCCAACGCCCATCGAGACCGATTTGATCCGGGGTGTGCCGCGTGAAAAACTGCAACAGATCATCGACAGCCTGGCAATTCGTCGCTTCGGCACATTTCGCGATGTTGCCCACGTGATTGATTTCTTCGTTAACCCGGCCAGTGACAACATTACCGGTCAGGTACTCTATCTTGGCGGTGGTGGGTGATCGGGAGCACCACATGGAGGTTTGTGATGAGCATTGTATGGCTGTATGAACGAATGGCCCAACGGGCGTTGCATCCGGCAATTGTCTGGCACGACCATCTATACACCTATCACGATCTGCTCTCGCGTATCCAGTCCTGGCACGACGTGCTCGATCAATACGACATTGGCCCCGGGCAGGTCGTCACGATAGAGGGTGATTATTCACCAAACGCGGTAAGTTTGCTGTTGGCGTTGATTGAACGCAACGCCATTGTTGTTCCACTCACCCAGAGTGTTGCCGCGCAACGGGAAGAATTTCTGGCGATTGCCGAAGTGCAGGTCGTGGTACGCTTCACCGATGATGATCACTGGCAGATCGAGCGACGCCCGGTAAATGTTACCAATCCGTTGATGTTGCAATTGATTGAACGCCAGCATCCGGGATTGGTGCTCTTCTCATCTGGCTCGACCGGCAAGAGCAAGGCTGCCCTCCACGATTTTATCCCGCTGCTCGAAAAATTCAAGGTTCCCCGTCATCGCCGGGTCACGCTGACCTTCTTACTCCTTGACCACATTGGCGGGATCAACACGCTCTTCTACACACTGGCGAATGGAGGGACTGCGGTGGCAGTGTCGTCGCGCGATCCCGATGTTGTCTGTCAGGCAATTGAGCGGCATCGCGTGCAAACCCTCCCTACCTCGCCAACGTTCCTCAACCTGCTATTGATTTCCGAGGCCTACCGACGCTACGACCTCTCGTCGCTGGAGCTGATCACGTATGGGACGGAAGTGATGCCGGAAAGTACGCTGCAACGAATTCATGAACTATTCCCGCACGTCCAACTCTTGCAGACGTATGGCCTTTCCGAGCTGGGCATTCTGCGCTCGAAATCGCGTGATTCCAATTCACTATGGGTCAAGATCGGCGGCGAGGGTTTTGAGACCAAAGTCGTCGATGGGGTCTTGTGGATACGGGCCAGATCGGCGATGCTTGGCTATTTGAATGCACCTAGTCCCTTCGATGAGGAAGGATGGATGAATACTCAGGATGTGGTCGAAGTTGATGGGGAATACATCCGCATCTTAGGCCGACGGAGCGAGATCATCAACGTAGGCGGACAAAAGGTATACCCGGCGGAAGTGGAGAGTGTTTTGTTACAGCTACCGAATATCAAAGATGTCGCAGTGGTTGGTGAACGGCATCCGATCACCGGCCAGATTGTGACAGCGCGCATTAATCTGTTTGAGCCGGAAGACCTAACCGAGTTGAAGCGACGAGTCCGCGCATTCTGTCGCGAACGACTGGCACCGTACAAGATTCCGGTCAAGATTGTGATTACCGACCAAGAACAGCACAGTGCTCGCTTTAAGAAGATGCGGAAACCGTCGTAGCCGTTGTGTGGATGAACCTGGAATGTCTATGATACCGATTGTTCATCTGGCAATCGATCCGGCGCTAGCACCACAACGCCCTGAAATCACCTATACCTGGCGCACGTTGCTTACCGGTATGGGGTATGGCTGGCAGGAACTACCGTGGAATGCCTCAGCGGTAACGATTGCCTACGTTACCGATCCAGCGCTGGCACCATCAGCTCAGATAGTGATCCACGCTCAGCCTGAACGTTGGGCCAACCCTCAGCAGGTTCGTTTGATCGGCCATACGCAATGTCACGGCTACACCTTACCGCGTCTGGAAGGCGATACCTCGCAGGCATACCCGCAGGTAGTTAATGGCAGCCTGCATATTGCCGATGACCCGATTTTTGCTGCGTTTTGGCTGCTCAGTGGCTACGAAGAAGATCAATATCCGACGCTCAAACACGGCTATCGCGATTTGAGCGGTTCGCCAATGCTCACCGCAGGCTTGCTACGCCGCGGATTAGCCTCGGCAATTGGCTGCTGGCTGGCCGACCTTTTACAGCGATGTGGGTTGCCGCCAGGTATGCCACGCTGGCCCAACAATGCTGTACTAGCAGCTTCCTGCGGTCACGATGTCGATTATCCGGAGGTAGTACGCTGGCTAGAACCACTGCGTATTCTGTATCGACAGGGGATAAAGGGGCTACGGGCTGCAATCGATGTGATACGTGGTCGGCGTAATCATTGGCACTTTCACTCCTGGATGGCTCTTGAAGAGCAACTTGGTACCCGCTCGGCATTCTACTTCGTTGCCCGGCAAGGTTCGTTGCTCGAATATGCCACCGGTCGGCCTGATCCCTTCTACGATGTGCAGGAGCCTCACTTTCGCCAACTCTTCCGTGAATTGAGTGCTGCGGGCTGGGAAATTGGTCTCCATGCCAGTTATCTAGCCTACACCAACTACAACATCTTGGCGGCTGAACGTGAGCGGCTGGCTACAGCTAGTGGTCAACCGATTGAAGGGAATCGCCATCACTACTGGCATCTTGATCCTTACCAACCAGAACAGACACTCCTAATGCACGAACAGGTTGGCTTTCAATACGATGCTTCGCTGACCCATAACCATTATATGGGCTGGCGACGGAGCAGTACTTGGCCCTTCTTTCCGTGGCATCGGAAACTCCGGCGGGCAATTCGGACACTGCAACTGCCTACAGGCTGGATGGACGATCATCTGTTTGGGCAGAAACAATTTAATCCCGGCGAACGCCACATCCTTCTTAATGAGCTACGCGAAACGGTTATCCAGCAGGGAGGTCTGCTTCTAGTCGATGTTCATGATTATGTCTATGATAACACCCTCTTCCCCAACTGGGCTGCAACGTATCGTGGCCTGTGGGAAGAGCTCGCCACACGCGGTCGCGTTTGGTTTGCCACCCCGGCAGCGATTGCCAGACACTGGATAACACGAGCAAATCAGCTTGCAGCCGTCAGTACCGGTCTAAATGAAGAAGCGATGAACCAACCGCTTTCCCTGAAGACTTCATCACAGCCGATATGAACATCTTGCGAACTGTCATTTTTGGGTTGCTCTTTATTATGCCACCGGCGTTCAAGCCGATGATCTTACGCATTGCTTGCGGTGCCCGGATCGGGCGCGGGGTATCGATTGGCTGGTTCAGCACGGTGATGGGCCGTCACATCAGTATCGGTGATTACAGCGCCATTCGTCCGCTGACGGTTATTCATTGCGGTGGTGATCTCAGAATTGGACGCTACAGCATTATCAGCAGCTTCACCCTGGTCTACGGTGCGGCCGGGATATGGATTGGCGATCACTGCTACATCGGCCCGCAATCGCTCATTAACACCGAAGAAGAGGTGCGAATGGGTGATTGGAGTGCACTTGGGGCGCGTTGTACGGTCTACACGCACGGCTCATTCTTGCCCTACACGGAAGGTTACTGGGTACGGTTCGCACCGGTGGTCATTGGTCAGCGGGTTTGGTGTGCAGCCGGTGTCTTTCTCCATCCCGGCACAACGATTGGCGATAACAGTTTTGTAAACTCGCGTTCAGTCGTCAGTGGCGAAATCCCGGGCGACTCGATTGTCGAAGGCCATCCGGCGCGGGTTGTAAATACGATGAGTCGGATGCAGCGCACGATCACGCCACGCCGACTTGAGGCAATCGCTGCACAGATGCTGCGTCACTTTCTGACTATTGGTGTGCATCACGGCGACTTGCAACTGCTAACTGAGGAACCGCATCCACTGGTTCAAGTTGGTCGGCATACGTACCGCATTGTGCTAGTGCCGGCAAGTGGTGATATTCCCTATTCTGACCCTGATCAACCAACCCTCTGGATCATCTGTCGGCAGCATTGGCGTCCAGCGCAGTCAACCCTTTGGCTTGATTTAAAGACCAACCAACGTAGTGCTGATCGTAACGCAGTGCTCGACGCATTGTGCACGTTTTTGCAGCGCTATTACGGTGTTCAACTCGAATACGAAGAGAGGTAAACGATGGCTCGTGTTCTGACCGTTCTCGGCACTCGACCTGAGATTATTAAACTCTCACCACTTATTCCCCTGCTTGAAGAGCGTTTCGATCATATTCTGGTACATTCTGGCCAGCACTATTCGTATGAAGTTGATGCCATCTTTTTTGAAGAACTCAACCTCCCGCGTCCACGTTACATGCTCGGCGTCGGTTCAGCCCAACACGGAGAACAGACAGCCCGTATTCTTTCGCGCCTAGAGCCGATCTTGCTGCAAGAGCGGCCCGATCTTGTGCTTGTTCAGGGCGACACCAACACCACAATGGCCGGCGCGCTCTGTGCAGCGAAGCTAGGCTTTCCGGTGGTGCATCTGGAAGCGGGCGGGCGTTCGTTTAATCGGGCAATGCCCGAAGAACTGAACCGCGTGATTGTCGATCATATCGCTGAAATTCTGTTGGCTGCCGACGAAATAGCTGCGGCGAACTTGCGCGCTGAAGGGCTACCGGAAGAGCGGATCCACGTCATTGGCTCGACAGCAATCGATGCGGCACTCCGGCATCGCGAGCGCGCAGCGAAGAGCACAATTCTGCAACAACTGGAATTAACACCGGGTGAGTATCTGGTCTTAACGTTACATCGCGCCGAAAATACCGAGCCAAATACACTGCCGGGGATTGTTCGGGCCTTTAACGAGCTGGCTGAAACCTACCGGATAGTCTTTCCGGTGCATCCACGCACTGCGGCCGCCCTTGAACGACAGGGTTTGCAGCTCTCACCACGGATTCTGGCGATCCGTCCACTGGGTTATCTTGACACCCTCTGTCTGGTACAGTCGGCGCAGGCCCTGCTCACCGACTCAGGTGGTCTTCAGGAAGAGGCTGCCGTCTTAGGGACACCCATCCTGCTGGTACGCAACGAAACCGAATGGCGCTATTTGGTTGAGGCTGGTGTAGCTGTGCTCATCGGCAACACCTACGAGAGCATTCTCACCGGCACTGCAACCTGGCTCAGTCCTCCTGGTTTAAGTCGTCTTCGCACTGCTCGCTCCCCTATCGTTAGTGGGGCAGCCGAACGTGCCGTTGTGATTATGGAAGCATCTATTAGTAGATAATTATTTTTTTGTCACCAACATATCTACTAATCGTTAGTCAATATTCAGACCTATCAACTATTCTACAAACGCCCAGTGCTCGGATGAGCTTCAGGATACCTATGGAAGAGCGACTACGTCTCTACTTGAGTCGACAGGCAAGCTCACTAACCCGCTACATCAGCGAGCAGGTCGTGCAAAGTATTTGTGGTTGGATACCTGGCCTCGTTGGGATTGGCTTGCGAGCGTTAGTGTACCGGACGCTGATGCACATCGACGGGATCGTTGCTATCGAAGACGGCGTTCGGATCCGCTTTGCCGATAATGTTCGCTTAGGGAAAGGAGTGTACCTCGATCATGGGGTCTATCTGCACGCTTGCCCTGGCGGAATCACGATTGGCGACGAGAGTATGGTGATGAAAAACGCCATCCTGCATGTATACAACTTTCGCAATCTCCCGCACAGTCACATTACCATCGGCAGACGTTCGCTCATCGGTGAGAGCTGTATCTTGCGCGGGCAAGGCGGTATCACCATCGGCGATGATGTGTATCTGGGTACACTGGTGCAGATATTGGCCGTCAATCATGTTTTCTACGATACAACGCGCCCGATCAGTATGCAGGGGATCACGGCGCAAGGGATCAGCATTGGTGATGGATCGTGGATCGGGAGCGGCGCAATTATTCTCGATGGCGTGCGGATCGGTCGTAACGTCGTTGTGGGGGCTGGAGCTGTCGTAACCAGGGATGTTCCCGATTACTGCATTGCCGTGGGAAATCCCGCTCGGGTCATTCGTAATCTACGTACCCATCCATTTTCCCACGAACAACATCCCGTGCCGGTCTACTGAGGGGGTTATATCAGCAGGGGGAGGGGAACACATGACGACACTTTCCGTTGTGATACCGGCGTACAATGAAGAAGATGGCATTGCTGCTATTGTCGAGCGAGTCCTTGCTATCCGCCCGGCACTGAAAGAGGTTGGGATCGACGATCTGGAGTGCATTGTCGTTGACGATGGCTCGAAAGATCGAACTGCGGCAATTGTGCAAGGTTTCGGTGATCAGGTGCGGCTGATTCGGCAGCAGAATCGCGGTTACGGTGGCGCACTAAAGACCGGCTTCAGCCAAGCTCGCGGAGAGCTGATCGGATTTCTCGATGCCGATAGTACCTATCCTCCCGAATATTTTCCCGCTATGTGTAAAGTCGCTCTCGAGGGGGCAGATATTGTGATCGGTAGCCGGATGGCTGGCGAGCACAGCGAAATGCCATTGGTGCGTCGGATTGGTAATCTGATCTTTGCTACGATGCTCTCACTGGTAGCCGGTGTACGGATAAGCGACAGTGCAAGTGGTCAGCGCGTTTTACGACGATCGATTCTCCCTATTATCTACCCACTGCCAAACACCCTCGATTTTACACCGGCCATGAGTACCCGTGCCCTTCATGAAGGGCTGCGCATGGTCGAGATTCCCATTCCTTACAAAGAGCGTGCCGGACGGAGCAAACTGCATGTGATTCGCGACGGTCTCCGATTCACTAAATCGATTGTCTGGACGGCGCTAACATATAATCCGGTGCGCATCTTCGGCGGGATCGGTCTCTTGTTACTGCTGTTAGCCGGACTGATCATTGGGGGGCAGAGCCTTGGCATCGCCCTTGGCTTCCTGGGTGGTTGGTCATTCCCTCAGCTCTTTGGCGCACTGGTGTTGGCTGTCGCCGGAGTGACACTCTACACCACCGGTACTTCGTTTAGCTACCTGGTGACGCTATTCCATAAACGGGCCATTCGCCAGGGTTTGTTCGGTCGGCGCGGCAATGGACGACGGATCGAGCGCCACTACTGGTGGTTGGGATTACTGGCAATAGGTGGTGGATTCGCAACCTATGTGGCGGCGGTCGCTTTTGATCTGACCAACCCTACCTTAGCACACTCGTGGTTTGCACCGGTTGTCAGTGCCATGCTCGTCTTGACGGGCGTTCAACTGGTCAGTGCCTGGGGTCTGGTGCGAGTTTTGGCCGAGCTAAGCCGACGTGAGATCGAGCAGGAAGCCGATCTGAATTGGACTTACACACCACTCACGACACCGGTCGAAGCAGCAGCCCAGACAGCGTAATGAAGGAAGCATCCGTGGAACCATTCTTCAGATGGAGCGAACAACATCTTGGCCAGAGCCACTATGTTCTCGGTTATTTGATAGTCTTGGTTAGCCACAACTGGCCGATCATCTTCGCACTAGGGTCAGCATTATGGTTGAGTATTCGGCTCTACCGGACACCTACCCGTGCCAATGCTGTCTGGCTTTTTAGTGCATTGCTCTTTGGCTTAGGGTACGAATATGAGAAGCATATTGCCGGTGAATTTCATCAAGCGATCGATATGCTATTTGGCTACGAGATTGCCGGCTGGAATCGACCACTCCATATTCTGGTTGGACCAGTTGTAAATACCGGTTTTGTGATAATGACCTTCGCCATGATATGTCATGGCATACAACTTTCGTTTGGTGCAAGATTTATAGCGCAATTTCGCCGCTGGTATCCTGCCCGCATCACCAAGAGACGAAGCGGCGCGACACTATCAGAAAGGGAAAGACCATGAGCGAGCAGGAAACGAGTCCGGTTCAGCGCAAACAGGCACCCGGCGACAAACCAACAGGGATTAAGCTGGTTGCACCCGCCCGCCCAAACGAACGGGCCGGTGAAATCCGCTTTGTTGAGATGCCACGTGAAAAGACCCCACGGCTCGACGTGTTGGTGCTCAACCCACCATCACCTGACGGCGATCTCTTCTTACGAGACATTGCCCGTGTCGGTCGTCGCACTCGTGACGGCATTATCTGGCCACAAACCGCATTAGCTCAGATTGCCGCTGTAGTGAAAGAGGCTGGCTATACGGTCGAAGTTATCGATGCAATCGGGTTGATGATGGATTGGAAGTCGTTCGAGAAATATATGTGGGAAAAGAAGCCGCGCTATATGATTATCCACGCAACGGCTCCCACTTTAACGAACGACATGCGCACAACCTTCATCGGCAAAGCAGTGGGGACCATTACGATGGCGATCGGTACCCACGTCACGCCGATGACCCGTGAAACGCTTGAGTCGTACCCAACGCTCGACATTGTGGTACGTGGCGAGCCAGAGTTAACCATTGTTGACGTCATTCGCACGATTGATCGGGTGGTCGAACAAGAGCGCGCTGCTGAGACGGTAGCGGTTGGCAATCCCGATCTTACGCCGCCGTGGCGCAAATTGCCCTTTCCCGATGCTTCCTATCTGACAACGCGCGGTCGATTTTTAGGTGTGCATCCCAAAATTATTGCCAAAGCACTCCGCGAAACCCTAGGCGTTGGCTACCGCGACGAACACGGTGAAGTGCGGATCAACCCTGACCGACCATTTATCGAAGACCTCGACACGCTGCCCATTCCGCTTCACGATCAGTTGCCGTGGCAACGTTACAAAGTTCCTATTGTCGGTGGCCCTTACACGTTCGTTCTCACCAGTCGCGGTTGCCCGGCCGGTTGCCGTTACTGTATCAAGCATGTGACCTATCAGTCGAGTGTGCGTCATCGCAGCCCGCATCACGTCTTGCAAGAGATGGTGATGCTGAAAGAAATGGGGATGAAGCACATTCACTTTGAGGCCGACCTGTTTACCGTTAAAAAAGAGTTCGTCTACGATCTCTGTCATACGATCATCAAAGAGGGTTTAAAGCTGCGCTGGAGCTGCAATAGCCGGGTAGATTTTGTCGATGAAGACGAGCTGCGTTTGATGCGCAAGGCTGGTTGTTTTATGATCGCCTGGGGGCTAGAGAGCGGAAGCGAAGAGATTTTGAAGCGTGCCCGTAAAGGTACGACAGTAAAGCGGATCGAAGAAACGATTGCTGCCAGCCATCGTGCTGGAATTATGAACTGGGGGTACTTCATTATTGGTCTGCCCGGTGAGACGGTGGAAACGATTCAGCAGACCATTGCCCTCTCGAAGCGGCTGCCGCTCGATATTGCGCTTTTCCACATTGCCACACCCTACCCCGGTACGCCATTCTACTACGAAGCCGTCGCTAATGGCTGGATTCGAATGAATCAGTGGGAAGACTATGATATGTACTCCCACACCGTCTTGAACTATCCCCACCTCAGTTCGGCCGATCTTGAGTATTGGGCCAAACGTGCTGCGCGTGAGTGGTCGTTACGGCCACGACCGATTATGACCTTCCTTAAAGGCGCGGCAAATCCGGAAACCTGGGGACAACTCTGGCAAATTGGTATCAACCATCTGAAGTGGATCGGCGCCAGCCTGAGCGATGAAGGGCTACGGCGACTGAGCGGTAGCGGCACGATGTAAGGCATTAGTAGCGAATATCCAACACGCGGTGGCGCGGCAAAGTGATCGCCGCGCCACAGGATCGTTATTGACTTTGGGGAGCCTATGGACGGGCAACTTGCCACCAACCAGGTGAATCCTTTATCAGTACTGGCGCGTTCCGGTGAACGAGTCGCAGCACTGGTACTGATCGGTACGATTGTGTTGCTGGCATTCGTTAATCTTCCGTATGCGCCACGTACCTGGTTTGATGAAGGATCACATCTGCACGTCCCCGAGACGTTGATCCGCTATGGCGTCTATGCCGACATCAGCAGCGAGGGGTTCCGTTATTTTGGGCCGACAATTGGTGTAGGGCCGACGGTTATGATCCCGATTGCGCTGGTCTTTCGTCTTGTCGGTATTGATCTGCTGGCTGCGCGGCTGGTGATCGTGGTGTATTTGTTGGTTGCCCTCTGGATCTTTTACCGGCTCGCCCACCGCCTACACGGCAAGTCCCTCGCTTTATTGACTGTCTTGCTCTTAATCGCGTCACGTACCCGTGGATTTGAGGGCATGATCGAGTACGGACGTCAGGTATTAGGCGAGGTACCAGGACTGGCCTGGCTTGGAGTAGGGTTGCTGGCGTACACCAGTGCAGTGTTGCATCCAGATCATCGCCGTCGCAATGCACTACTTGCCGGAATCGGTTTTGGCCTGGCCTTGATCACGAAAAACCAGTTTGCCCTGATTGTTGCCCCATCGCTCTTGTTGTTAGCGTTTCTTGACTGGCGCTTCTTTCGGGTTGGAGACTGGTGGTTGCGTCTTGCGCCACCGGTCATAGCCAGCAGTATGTTTGCCGGTTGGTTGCTGATCATGCTGGCCTTTCTTGGCCCGGCTGATTTCAGTGCCAATCTGGCTAAAACGCGCCAGTCTGCGGGTGGGGCCATCTTTGTCTTTGACATTGACGCCAGTACACGAGCGATCCGCTATCTGGTGCAAGTGTACGGTGGTTTGCTCATGCCGGCACTATTGTACAGTCTCTGGCGTTGTCGTCAGCGCAATGCCAGGGCCTTCGCCGAACTAGTACCAACGTTGCTTGCCGTTCTCTGGCTGAGCTGGTACCTGGTTTCTCTTGGCTGGCCCCGTTATGCCTTTCCAGCCGTTGCGCTCGGTGCCCCAGCAGTAGCCCGCATGATTGGTGATCTGCTAAACTGGCTCTGGAATCGCCGTCAACCGCTGTTCGCTACGGCGATCGGCATGTATCTCATCCTGATCATTGGCTTCTCGCTCAGCTTAACCGCGCAGGTTGTCTTTCATCCAGATGATTCAGCCCAGCGCATGGCAGTTTTTCTCAATCAGCACGTGCCTACCACAGCCATTATTGAGACGTGGGAACCAGAGTTAGCTATCTTTACCGATCACAACTACCACTACGTTCCAACTGAACTGCTGGATGGAGCGGTTCGTCACGCCTGGTTAGGTGGGCCACCGGTTATCTACGACGGTTTAGCCAACAGGCCACCGTATGTTCTTACCGGCGCCTTTAGCACGTATACCGGAATCTACAATAACGAACACTTGCAACGTGATTATATCCCGCTTTACAGTGCCGGGCCTTACACTCTGTGGCAGCGAAGGGTGCCCTGAGCAGGAGAAGGAACGTCGATGTATCGGTTTTGGCTTATTGTAATGCTGCTCTTTTGTAGCTACGCTTACGTCTTACCACGTTGGTCTGACTGGAATCAAAATTCACGCTTGAATCTGGTGCTGGCCCTGGTTGACGATGGCAGCCCACGGATCGACCGTTATGTCGAAAATACGGGAGATTATGCGATCTACAACGGTCATGCCTACACTGATAAGCCTCCGGGTCTGTCATTTTTGGGTGTGCCGATCTACGTGATGATGCGGCCACTTCTCGATGCGCCACCGGTACGAACACAGTTAGAGCGAATCGGTGATCGGTTTGAGAAGACCCTGAATCCAGAGGGTAGTGGCTTACGGATTGATAAGATTCGTTTTGCCCTGATCCAGTATGCGCTAACGCTTGTTCTTGTCGCGTTACCAGCCGCTTTGTTTGGTGGTCTTTTCTTTCTCGTCTTGCGACGGCTCGGAGTTGCGCCAATTCCGGCCAGCATTGGCACTCTTGCCTATGGGTTGGCAACCAGTGCTGCCCCTTACGCCAGTAATTTCTACGCTCACCAACTGGTGGCAGTGCTACTCTTCACCGCCTTCGTCCTGTCCTGGTCGCCACACTCAGGTTGGTCCCCCGTTGTTAGCGGTGTCGTAGTGGGGTTGCTGCTGGGTTGGGCCGTGATCAGTGAATATCCGACTGCACTGGCAGCAGCAGTTATTGGGCTGTACGCAGTCTACCGACATGGATGGCACTGGCTGGTCTCGCTGACCCTGGGCGGATCGTTCCCTATTGCACTGCTGGTAATGTACGACCTTGCCGCTTTTGGCACACCGTGGCCAATAGGCTATGCCCACTCGGCGCTCTGGCAAGAGCAGCACCATACCGGCTTTATGAGTCTGGTCGGACCGCAGTGGGAAGCGATCTGGGGACTGACTTTCAGTGATTTTCGCGGTTTATTCTTTCGGGCACCGTGGCTATTACTGGCAATTCCAGCCTACTGGTTCGGATGGAAACAACGAACGCATCGCGCCGAATGGTGGGTGCTGGTCCTGGTACCGCTCAGCTTCCTGATCTTCTACGGTTCATCGATCATGTGGTGGGGGGGCTTTGCTGCCGGCCCGCGCTACATCGTCCCGATGATCCCGTTCCTTGCCCTACCGGCTATCCTTTTCAGCGCATCAGTCTGGTCTCGTCCTGGCTGGCGTAGTGGCGTTCTGTTCCTTATCGCTGGCTCGTTCGGATTAGTCTGGATGGAAGTAACCGCTACGCAGCTCTTTCCAACAGACGCAATTCGCTCGCCCTGGTCTGACTACATCGTTCCAGCATGGCGAAATGGCGAAATCGCCCGCAATCTGGGCATGGTTCTGCACCTGGAAGGGCCGCTGAGTCTGGTACCACTCCTGCTCCTGATCACAGTCGGCGTTATCTTCCTCTTCCGTTCGCTACCCGGCGATCAGCCTTCGGCAACGACGGTGCAACCAACGCTTGTATCGTTACCTGTCGTGCCGCCACAGGGGTGAATATATGCGCATTTTACTGTTAACCCTGATCGCACCCTATCCACCTGACAGTGGCCCCAAAATCAAGACCTACAACGTCTTACAATACCTTTGTGAACGACACGAGGTTACGCTGGTCTCGCTGGTACGTAGCGCTCAAGAACAGGCAAACGCCGAATCGCTACGTCGGATCTGTCGTGAGGTGTACACAGTTCCCTTCCGCCGCTCGCGCTGGAAAGATGCACGTTTTCTGGCGATCAGTGCGCTCACGGGCGCCTCGTTCATTCTCAGTCGTGATGCTTCACCTGCTCTACAACGGCTCCTCCAGAGGCTGACAACACGGGAACATTTCGACATTATCCACGCCGACCAGCTCAATATGGCTCCTTTCGCTGTCGATCTGTCCGGTGGTGCCCGCATCGTCGATCAACACAATGCCGTGTGGACTATCGTGGCCCGTATGGCTGCCCGCTCCCATCTGATCCAGCGAATTGGATTGCAAATCGAGGCACGTCGGTTGCGCCGTGCCGAGGCACGGCTATGTGCCCGTTTCGACGGGATGCTGACGGTGAGTGAACCAGATTACGCTTTTCTTAGATTGGCGGCGGACGAAGCTGGAGTGACTCTGCCACCAACAAGGATCGTTCCCATCGCAATTGATACTCGTGAAGAGGCATTCGTCCATCGTAATACGCAGCCGGACACCATTCTGAGCATGGCTACGATGTTCTGGCCGCCCAATGTCGATGGTGTGATCTGGTTTGTCCGCGAAGTGTGGCCGCTGGTCAAACAAGCGCTACCCAACGCCAGAGTAGCGCTGGTCGGCGCACGACCACCGGCAGCCGTGCAACGTCTAGCTGCCGATCCGGCCATTGAAGTACCGGGCTACGTTGCCGATCCGCGCCCGTACTTCGCCCGAACCGCAGCGTTGATCGTCCCTGTCCATGCTGGTGGTGGTATGCGGGTCAAAATCCTGGAGGCGCTGGCTCGTGGTTTACCGATTGTCTCGACCACCATTGGTTATGAGGGGATTGATGTCGTTCCCGGTCGGCACCTGCTGGTGGGTGATGACCCGGCCACATTTGCCGGCGCGTTGATCCAACTCTTCCGGAATCCCGAATTGGGCAGACAATTGGCCGACCAGGGACGACAACTGGCCGTCGAGCGTTACGACTGGCGGGTTGTGTGTCCGGCGATTGATCAGCTATACGCGACTGCATTGCAACGAGTGCATACGGTAACAAGTGGGTTATGACGATGAACATCCTTTTTATTGCCCCTTACACACCCTCACCCATTCGAGTACGACCGTACCAGTTTATTCGCCATCTGGCTCGACGTGGGCATACCATCACGCCGGTTTGTGTTGCCGATAATGGCCCGGCTATGAACGAGTTATGCTCACTCTGTCGGCGAGTAATTGCCGTGCCGATCCACGCCAGAGAGCACATGCTGGCATATATGCGGGCACTGCCCTCGTCATTACCGTTTCAGGCTGCCCATTGTTTAACCCCAGCGATGATTGCCGCAGTAGTTCACGAGCTACGGCGTACTGATTACGATCTGATCCACATCGAACATCTACGCGCCGCCGAAATTGGCTTAGCAGCGTTACGACAGTACGGTTTCGGCCCGCCTATCGTACTTGACGCCGTCGATAGTATCAGCCTGTTATTTGAACGCACATTTCGTCGGGGCAGCAGCCTGAGCGGTCGCTTGCGGGCACTGATTGATCTGGCCCGCACGCGCCATTACGAAGCGGCGTATCGCCATCGCTTTGCAGCAGTATTCGTCACCTCTCCAGAAGACGCCTGGGCGCTGAAAACGCTCAATCGGGTGTTAGCAGATACCGGACAGGCGCCGGTGATGGTCGTGCCGAACGGGGTCGATCTCAACTATTTTCAACCATATATCGGCCCACGTCAGCCGGCGAACCTGATTTTCACCGGTAAAATGAGCTATCACGCCAATGAAGCCGCTGCTCGCTATCTGGTTGAAGTGGTTATGCCGCGCGTCTGGGCGGTTCGGCCTGAGATTACCGTTACGCTGGCCGGTGCTGAACCAGGAGCGCGTATTCGCGCATATGCCACCGATCCACGGATCACCGTCACTGGGGCAGTGCCCGATTTACGGCCCTACCTGACTCAGGCTACCATCGCAGTGGCCCCCATTCGTTACGGTGTTGGTGTGCAGAACAAAGTGCTGGAAGCAATGGCAACCGCAACTCCGGTCATTGCGGCACGCCAGGCTACGGTGGCACTGCACGTGAAACCGGATCGTGACCTGATCGTAGCCGATGAAGCTGTCGACTTTGCCGACGCCATCTTAAACTTATTGGCCGATCCCGAACGAAGAGCCAGGCTTGGCTCCGCCGGAAGAGCGTATGTCGAACAATACCATGACTGGCAACAAAGTGTTGCTCAACTAGAAGCCAATTATTACGCAATGACAGTCGGCAGAAGCGCCATGAAGAAATTTTCATATAACGGTCACACATTTTTAGAGGAACTTTAGCTTGAACGTAGATAATCTAACCACCTAATCGTTCTCATCTTGCCATCACATCTCCAAAACGTTTACTCTTTTGTTTTGGTAGGAGCTACCTGTGGCACACTACGATATTTCCATTGTCATTCCCTGTTATAACGAAGCCGAAGGGTTATCTATCATGCGTGACCGGCTCGGGCAAGCACTGACAGGTTTGCGTGAGCGCGGAAACGTGCAGCTTGTACTGGTCAACGATGGTAGTCGCGACGGAACAGGCGAACTTCTCGAACAAACATTCGGTTCCTGGCCCGATACCGTGATCGTCCATCACGCGACAAACCGAGGTTTAGGTGCTGCCCTGCGTACCGGTTTCGCCCATGCCAGCGGTGAGATCATTGTCACCTGTGATAGCGATGGCACCTACCCGTTCAGCGAAATCCCTGCGCTCCTGGATCATCTCACACCTGATGTCGATCTGGTAACTGCTTCACCGTACCATCCTGGCGGCGGTATCGAGAATGTGCCTGCATACCGGATCTTCATCAGCAAATCGGCCTCGCTCTGTTATCGATTGCTGGTTGATGCGCGTATTCATACCTACACTGCCCTCTTCCGTGCCTGCCGCCGCCATGTCATCGATCACATTACCACCCACGCAGATGGCTTTCTGATGGTCACTGAGTGGCTGGTTGAAGCTCTGCTCAGCGGGTATCGTGTTGCTGAGTATCCAACTACGCTACGGGTTCGGCAATACGGACAATCGAAAGCGCGGGTCTGGCAAATTACGAAAACGCACATTCGTTATATGACCAGTATTCTTCAGCGTCGCTTAACGCAACCACGGACAAAGGCCATTTCACACGGTCGATAAACGTTGATGATGAACGAAGAGGGTTCAATGCAACAGACCGAAGAAAATGTTATCAGACACAGCCCGCCAACGGTTACCGCCGGTATCGAGCAGCCAACGCGACGAAAGGGTACACTGGCGATGAGCACAATTATGTTGATCTTGATCGCGACGGCCCTGGGTGTCATCGGTCAGATGATGCTCAAGCAGGGTATGGGCGCAATGGGGCCGCTGGCTCTAAGCTTAGAGACGACACCGGGTATTATTTGGCGCATTGTGACCTCGCCGATGGTCATCGGTGGCTTGTTGGTATACGGGATCGGTACCTTCTTCTGGCTGATTACACTCTCGCGAATCGATCTTAGCGTGGCGTACCCCTTTGTCAGCCTCAATCACATCATCATTTTTCTCCTGGCATGGCTGGTCCTTCACGAGCAGGTCAATCCATTACGAGCTGCGGGTGTCATCGTTATTTGTGCCGGTATGTTAATGGTTGCGCGTTCGTGAAACGCTGTTGAAGTTGAACGGGGGGAGGGGTTATGAACGATCTTCCATCGTATGTTGCACAGACATGCCAGACTCTCGAACAATTGCCACTCTTTGAATTGCAACAGGTAGCCGATGCTATCTGGGATGCTTATCAACGTGATTCAACCATTTTCATTTGCGGAAACGGTGGTAGTGCGGCAACTGCCTCGCATTTTGCCTGCGATCTGACCAAGTGGACGATAAAACCGCAAACGCGCCGGGTGCGAGCAATTGCGTTAACTGACAACATTCCCCTCATCACCGCCTGGTCCAACGATCAAAGCTATGCCGATGTGTTCGTTGAGCAATTGCAATCCCTCTACCGCGATGGCGACATCATCATCGCGATTTCCGGCAGCGGCAACTCGGCCAACGTCGTGCGGGCTATCGAATGGGGCAATAGCGTTGGCGCCATCACCATCGGTATTACCGGCTTTGATGGCGGCAAACTGTACCGCATTGCCCGCATTGGTCTGCACGTCAAAAATCACTTTATGCCTCTGGTTGAAGATATTCATAGCGTTATCTGTCACGCATTGGCAGTTAATCTGGGTCGCCAGATAGAAAACGCTCTACAATCAGCGACATTGCAGGCCAGAGAAGTAGGAGGTCGGCGATGATACCGGTTTCCCGACCACTCATCGGCCCCGAAGAAGAAGAAGCCGTCTTGGCAGTATTGCGATCAGGGATGATTGCACAAGGGCCGGAAGTTGAGCGTTTTGAAGCCGAATTCGCCGCTCTGTGCGGCACTCGTTACGCCGTGGCAGTGATGAATGGCACCACTGCGCTCTACCTGGCGCTGCTGGCACACAATATTGGTCCAGGCGACGAAGTGATTACGACGCCGTTTAGCTTTATTGCAACTGCTAACAGCATTCTCATGACGGGTGCGACACCGGTTTTTGTTGATATTGATCCCAAAACCTACAACATAAACCCCGATCTGATTGTAGCCGCGATTACTTCACGTACACGAGCGATTATGCCGGTACATCTATATGGACAACCGGCAGACATGGCGCCGATTGTCGAAATTGCCCGGCGTTATCACCTGGCAATTATCGAAGATGCTGCGCAGGCGGTTGGCGCAACCTACCGTCAGCAACCGGTCGGTAGTTTTGGGGTGGGGTGCTTCTCGCTCTACGCGACCAAGAATGTTACCAGTGGCGAGGGCGGTATGATTACGACGAATGATCCGACTATTGCCGACCGCTTGCGTCTCTTGCGCAGCCACGGTAGTCGCGTTCGCTACTATCACGAGATGCTCGGTTATAACTTCCGTATGACCGATCTGCAAGCGGCTATTGGCCGTGCCCAACTGGCGAAATGCGAACGGTTTACGGCGCAGCGGATTACCAACGCGACATTCCTCAATGAGCACATTCGCCATCCGGCGGTGATTACGCCGTATGTACGACCAGATGTGCGTCACGTCTTTCATCAATATACGATCCGGGTGATCGGCGACCGTGATGCTGCGATCAAACAGTTGAATGCAGCCGGTATCGGTACGGCAATCTTTTACCCTTTACCAATTCCGCAGCAACCCCTCTATCGGAAGTTGGGAATTGAGGCGGAAACACCCGTCGCAGACCGTATAGCTCGTGAAATTATCGCCTTGCCGGTACACCCGGCGCTCAATGCCGACGAGCTGCACCAGATCGCTGCCGCAGTGAATGTATTGAACGTGAATGATCCGGTGCTGGTTGCCTGAAATCCGATATTGGAGATGGGGGGAAAATGGTTGATATTATCGGCGGTGGCATTCTTGGCCTCAGCCTAGCCTACGAGTTGCTGAAACGCGACATACCGGTGCGAGTGTGGGAACGCGCATCAACGCTAGGTGGTCTGATGGGGCGTACCCGTTTCCCTGAACTTGGTGGGCTAGAGTGTGATCGCTACTATCACGCAATCTTGAGTAGCGATCGCACCTTGATGAGCCTGTTCGATGAATTAGGACTACGTCAGCGCCTGCACTACACAGCGACCAAGATGGGCTTCTACCACAACGGTCACATCTATCCAATGTCCACGCCGCTCGAATTTCTTCGTTTCCCGCCCCTGCGCTTCATCGACCGACTGCGACTCGCTTATACCATTCTTGTCTGCCGTCGTATCACAGACTGGCGGAGCCTCGAACAGATACCCGTTGCCGAATGGCTGACCCGTCTCAGCGGTGAGCGCACGGTACGCCAGGTCTGGGCGCCGCTCCTGCGGGCAAAATTTGATGGCGATTTCAGTCACGTACCGGCAACCTATATCTGGTCGCGATTAGTACGGACTACCGACACTCGCACCAAAGGCGGTAGTCGAGAGGTAATGTGTTACCTGCCTAACGGCTATCAGGAACTGATCGATGCCCTGGCAGTCGCCATTCGGCAGCGTGGCGGGCAGATCGAGTTAAACGCCGCCGTCGAAACGCTTCGAGTAGAAGACAATCGGATAACCGGCCTAGTTGTCAATGCTCAAGAGATTTCGGCCAGCAATATTGTGATCACCGCGCAAACCCCGATTGCCCGTCGCCTGTTGCCACCAGAAGCGGCGATGGTTTCTGAGCGTTGGGGTCAGCTCGATGGCTTTCTGGGTATTGTCTGCATGCTTCTGGTGATGCGGCGACGGTTGACGCCTTACTACACGCTCAATATCACCGACGAGCGCATTCCTTTTACAGGCGTCATCGAAACCACAAATCTGATCGATCCCCAGTATGTCGGCGGTTACCACCTTGTCTACCTGCCCAAATATGTCGCCGCAACCAGCCCGTTTGCCCGCATGCCCGATGATGAACTGCGCACGGTCTTTCTCAGCTACCTGCGCCACATGTTCCCCGACATTCGCGACGAAGACATTCTTGCCATCCGCATCGGTCGTGAACGGTACGTTGAACCAATCCATCCCATCGGTGCGACTGATCGTATTCCACCGATCACCAGTGACATTGAAGGTCTCTTACTGGCAAACACTGGTCAGATTTATCCGCAACTGACTAATGGCGAATCAGTATGTGCGTTTGCCCGTTCTGTGGCAACGCAAATACTTCCTCTGGTGAAGAATACGCCATCGGCAGCAATATCATTATGTTCTTGAGGTTGCTATGGGCATAACCGGCGTTGAACTAACTCCTGTCGCGTATGACCGTTCCCGTCATCAGACCATTGAGTATCAGAAGATAGCACTTCTCGCTGCGCTGATCCTGGGTGATGCCCTGGTGGTTGCGACAAGCTTTGTGCTCGCCTACATTGTTCGTTTCTTCACCAATCTCCCGATCTTTGTCGAAGGTGCTATGCAGCCAGAGTTCTACGCACCCTTCATCGCCATCCTCGTTCCGTCCTGGATTGCGCTGTTTGCTCTGCATGGTTTGTACCAACATACGGCCTTATTCAACGGAACCCAGGAATATCATCAAATCTTTGATGCGTCGAGTAAGGGGATGCTTCTAGTCGTTACTTTAACCTTCTTTATCCCCGACATTGTCATTGCCCGTGGCTGGCTAATCATGAGTTGGTTTCTGAGCTTCAGTCTGACCATGCTATGGCGGTTTAGCTTTCGGCGCATCGTGTATCGGTTTCGTGAACGTGGCTACCTGACTGAGCGTGTCTTGATTATTGGTGCAACCGAAGAAGGACAAGCCATTGCCGAGCAGTTGTGTACCGAACGACGGGCTGGGGCCCAGATCATCGGCTTTATTGACGATCGGCTACCGTTAGGTAGCGACGTAGGAGGAGCCGGGCTTCGCGTATTGGGCACAACCGGTGATTTTGTTCGCCTGGTCGAACAATGTGCTATTGAAGCAATCATTATCGCCGATACAAACCTGATTCGCGAGCGCCTGATCAATCTTGATGGTGCGATGGATGTGCTCAATCGCCTCGAAGTTCGGCTGGCCCCTGGGTTGTTCGACCTGCTCACCATTGGGGTTCAGGTTCGTGAACAGGGTGCAGTACCCCTGTTGAGTCTGAATAAAACGCGCATTACCGGTATTCACGCTGTTGGTAAATGGCTTATCGACAGATTGGGAGCATTGTGCGGTCTGATTCTGTTAGCCCCGCTCTTCCTGATTGTCGCGATAGCCATTCGGCTCGATAGTCCTGGCAGTATCTTTCACCGGCGGCGCGTGATGGGGGTTGGATACCGTCAGTTTGATGCGTTCAAATTCCGCACGATGTACGTTGATGGCGATCAGCGGTTAACTCCAGCCCAACGTGAAGAGCTGGCCCGCCATGGGAAGCTCAAAGATGATCCACGAGTGACCCGTGTTGGTAAGTTTCTGCGGCGCACCAGTATTGATGAATTACCGCAATTGATCAATGTTTTACTGGGGCAGATGAGTCTGGTTGGGCCGAGAATGATCACCGCCGCCGAAATGCACCATTTTGGCCGTTGGCAGCATAATCTCCTCACGGTACGGCCAGGCTTAACTGGATTGTGGCAAATCAGTGGGCGTAGCAACCTTGGCTATGCTGATCGCGTCCGACTTGACATGCACTATATCCGCAATTATTCGATCTGGCTTGATCTGTTGATTATCTATCGCACGATTCCGGCCCTCTTGAAGGGGGAAGGAGCATATTGAGACTGTTTTAACCATAGGGGGAGGGGAGCGATGTCACGCCACATTCTTCGTGCTGCGGTTATTGGCGTAGGCAGTATGGGCCGCAATCATGCCCGTGTCTATGCGAGCATGCCCGACGTTGAACTGGTTGCCGTCTGTGATACCGATTATGCTGCGGCCACCAGTCTGGCTAATATTTACCGTTGTCGCATCTATAGCGATTACCGTGATATGATGGCAAGCGAGGAGCTTGATCTGGTCTCGGTTGTAGTTCCCACCAAATATCACTTTGCCGTCGCCAGTGCTGCGATTGCGCACGGTATTCATGTGCTGGTGGAAAAACCCATTGCTGCTACCGTCGAACAGGGCTGGTTGCTGATTGAAGCGGCGCGTCGCCAGGGCGTGATTCTCACTGTCGGCCATATCGAACGCTTTAATCCGGCCATCATTGTCCTGAAAGAACAGCTCGATAAGCACGAGCTGGGGAACCTCTTCCAGATTATATCGCGTCGGGTCGGGCCATTTCCAGGAAGAATTAGAGATGTTGGCGTAGCTATGGATCTGGCAACGCATGAAGTAGACATTCTCAACTACCTGATCGGCTCGCCAATTGTTCGCATGCATGTTGAATTACACCGTCACCTTCACCAAAGCCACGAAGATATTATTTCCGTATTGCTCCGGTTTGAGAACGGTGTCATTGGCATCCTCGACATCAACTGGCTCACACCGACGAAGATTCGCGAGTTGAGTGTTATTGGTGAACGGGGCATGTTCGTTGCTAACTACTTAACTCAAGACCTGACCTTTTACGAGAACGATTCGTGTCAGGGGCAGGCCTGGCCGGAGCTGGCCCTGCTTGGTGTCAGTGAAGGGCGAAGCATTCGCTTGAAGATTGCACGCCGTGAACCTCTTTATGAAGAGCTACGTAGCTTTTGCGATGCAGTCCGTTACGGTATGGCGCCGGTTGTTAGTGGTGAAGCGGGTGTGGCAGCGCTTGAAATTGCGAATCAGATTGTCAAGGTTGGGTTGCGCGAACAACCGGCATCTGGACTGATCGAACGGGCACTGGCAGTCGGTGGGTGAAGGGGGCTTTTCAACGTTTTGCCCCTGCCCGGCCGTGCACGGTAGAGGCAGCTTCGGTCCTCTCACCTGCTCGCCAGGGCTTTTCAACGTTCGCACTCCACCCAACAGTGATAAGGAGGCGAGCGGAGAGGAAAGCGAAGTACGTCGCTCATAGCATGCGCGCAGCGCTGCTGCGCCCCGACCGATCTTCTCCTGGTGTCCCAGGTCCATCTGGCGGGCATTGCCGTCCGTCCAACCATTCTATCAGGCTTGCCATTGCACCGCGATGGTAACGATGAACCCAGTCCGGATCACTCCAATCAATTGGACCATCCCGGATGTCGAACAGCGTATGCTCGGCTCCTTCAGCGACGTAGAGACTGGCTCCGTATGACCAGTGAGCGTTATGGGCAGCCACTGCGCCTGGACCAATCCGCTGCAACTCCGGTTCACTGTCGGCAACGATCACATGCACGGGTGCTGCAATCGCAGGGATCTCTTCTGGTCCTAGCAAATTTGAAAGCAGGGCCACGCCGCAAGGTGGAGTTGCCGCAACATATTCGGCGAATAATTCAGCGACATACCGCGTACCGATACTCTGCGCAACGATGAATACTCGTTGGGGGTCAATGCCAGCCTGATCGACGGCAGTACGATAAGCGGCCAGCGCATCAGTCGCTTCACAACAACCATATGTACCGGTGCTAGCGCCGGTGCCACGTTTATCGAAACGGAAAACAGCATAGCCGTCGGCTACCAGCAATTCGGCCAGATAACCGTAGGCATCACGGTCGACCGGTCCTGAGTGATGAATGATCACAACCAGCGCCGGACGTTCCTGATTGCGCGGCAGGGTCAACTCACCGGCCAGGGTTGTACCATCATCAGCCGTAAAGCGCACTTCGCGTCGTTCGGCACTGATCGGATCGAGCGCCGGTGTAGGTCGTGCTTCCGGTTGGTGCGATACGGCACAACCCATAACCAGGAACATGATCAGGCTTATTGCCAGTCTATGGCAGGGTAGCCCGTTGCGGAGCAAGTGCAATAATTGCGCCATCAACACTCTTCCAATAGAGAACGCCGTTCTCATCAATCGCCGGTCCGAATACCGGTGGGGTGAAAAACAAGTCGTAAACTTGCGTCGTGTAGAAGTAGATGTAGAATCCTGGATCGAGCAGGTAGCCACGACCTGGGTCTTCGTGCCTTGTTCCACAATAATGTTGAGCGCTATTTAGTTGATCGCATGTGCCAGGCATAAGCGTATTGGTCACACCGACCAGTTTCGTGGTGAGAATTGGATTGCTCGCACTATCTCCACGACTCGGTGAACGATCGGTGATCTTCACTCCAGCCATAGCCATCCAGTGAGAGTAAAAAAGTGCATCACCTGCCATCGTCATTGAACCTAATTCGTCGACCGGCATCCGCCATTGCCAGCCATTTTTATCCACATCGATAAAGCGGATATTGCCCGTACTGAGGTCCATCTCGCCCACAGCGCCCTCTTCACGGCTGTCACAATTCGTTGGCGAGAGGCATGCCTGGCTACTCCGCCATGTTACATAGGCTACCTCGCTCCCGTCATCAAGCTGTCGAATGACGGCTTGCGGGGGTGTTGAGTAGTAATCATCATTGTTACCAATCCCGCCGCCAAGCACTGGCGCTACGTAGCGCGGTTGACCGGTTGCCAGATCGAGGACGAAAAACGATTGATATTCTGGTTGCTGGGTCAAGAAGGCGCGGATTTCTTCGAGCGTGTCAGTTTGATCGCGATCTGGCGCCCAGGTACGCTGCCACAGAAAGTACGAACGAATAATCACTACTCCCTGTGTCTCGGCAACTGCCGGGTACGTATCAGGAAATGCCGTCCATTGCCGTTGTGGGTCGCGTCCGGCATTGACTGATCTGCGCCAGACTTGGCTGCCATCACTGACACGAATAGCACGTACCGTCTTATCCTCGGTGGCAATGATGATCATTCCGCCATTCCGAGCCGTGTACGCTGGTGAGGCAAGAATGCCAGCGCCTGGGTTGAATGACCAGCGAAGACTTAGATCGGTTGCATTGAGGGAAACCAGCCGCCCACTGGTACCTTCGCCGTTATTGCGCCCCTTATCGATGATCGAGCCAACGTAGATGACATCATCGACCAGCAGGGGCGACATCTCGATCGGGCCGCCAATATCATACGAATTCATGATGGTACCGTCACTCGCCCTCAGACTGTAGATGCGACCATTGGTTGATCCAACAAAGATACGTCGTAAGCCGGGATGGTAGGCTACCGTTCCTAAAACCTTTCCCCCTACCGATCGACTCCAGGCCAGGGTGCCATTATCGACCCGAATAGCCCGAACAATACCATCGCTATGACCAACGAACACGAACCCTTCACCGATAACCGGTTGCACAGCTTTAGGTAAATCGAGGTGATCAACCGCGGGACCTGCATTACCACCACCCGCCGGACCATTCCAGATCCAACGAAACCGGAATGGTCCCTCAACCCGTATTGGTGTGTAACCAGTACGCTGCGGATTAGCGGCCAGTTGATACCAGCCAACTGTTCGTGGTGAGTTGACAATAAATGGTAAATAGACTTTCGATTGGTGTTGGACCGGTGAAATGGTCGAGGCTACGAGCGATGGTTGGGGTACGGAATGGCTCAGATTGAGCGGGTGAAGACTCGTTATGAACACTACTGTTAAAGTGAGCACACTAACGGTTGCAATGAAGACGACCATCGTTTTCATATTTGCTCCCTTCATTACAGAACCAGTCATCAGCGATCGCGGGGAGAACGGAGGGGTGGGAAGTGATCTTGCTCCTAATTATAGAGTGTCGTCGGTGTATAGTGGGATAGGACATTAGTACTTATTAGTCATAAGTGCTATCCCAAGAATATATTGAAAAGTATTATATATTACTATTGACAATCTATTATTTTGTGATATTTTCATGATCAATCGGTTGATTAAATAATAATAAATTAATTGTTCTAAATTATACAATTTATGGCTGTTAAATCTTTTTGTATCAATTTTTAAATATGAAACGATATTTTTATGCTCATATCTTCATAGAACTACTGCTCCTACTCCTGGGTGTTCTCCTGGTCGGATACAACATCGAGGGTTATCCGGCTTTTACCGCGCTTGATGAAGGGTTTCATCTCTATTTTGCGAAACAGGTTGCCGAACACGGCACGTGGGCGCTGGCAACGCAAGATGGCTACCGGGCATACTGGCGCGACTCGACCGGGTTACTTATCCTGGGACCAATCATTCTTGTGTTCAAGCTCTTTGGTCCTTCGCTAGGTTTGGCGCGCTGGGTGATTGGCATATTTCTCGTCCTGGGTATATTCATTATTTATCGAGCTATTAATGAGTGGTACGGAATGCTAGTAGCAATCCTAGCTGTCGCTTTATTTCTATTCTTTGGCCCGCCGTGGCTCAACAGTGTCACGATGGGGCGCTGGGTGTATGGTGAGCTGCCGGCGCTGGTGCTGTTCATTGCGGGATGTTGGCAGTGGGGGCACGCTGTGGAACAACGTTCGCAACGTTTGTCGGGTGCGAGTCTCATATTTGCCCTTGCGGTATTGGCCAAGGATCTCTTTGCACCGCTCATTATGACCACAATGATCGCCGTTTTCATATATGATCGTTGGCATGGCGGCGTTATTCGTGTGCGTCATATAGGATTGCCAGTTATAATGTGTCTGATAGCACTTGGTGGATGGTCATTATGGCAATATACGGTTAGTTTACCGTATGAATCTGGTCATCAGCATAATATTTTCCATTTGTCACTGAGCCGAATCGTTGTTCTTTCGCCAGATATTAGCGTAAACAATGTTAAGTTTCTCTATGATAGTGGTGTATTAATTGCAATTCCAGCCGCTTTATATGTCGCATTCCTTCGTCAACACGAGCCAAAACTAGCTCATTTAATGCTTCCCTTCTCCCTCTTCATCTGGTCAGTCTGGTATACGATATTTTCGATAGGATGGCCACGTTATGCGTATCCTATTTGGGCCATCGGTGGGGTGCTGTTGTCAGTTGTGCTCAGCGATATTGCGAAGCAATGGTATATCATGATCGATGCAAAGAGTGTATTTCAGCGTATTGTATACCTTATGTGCGTAGGAATGGTTCTATTTATTGTGGTGTTATGGCCGGCACAAAATACTGTTCGCCGGTTGGCCGAACAACTCAATAATGATGCGCCGAATATGGCTACTTATATCGATGACAATATTCCGCATCATACCAGAGTCGTATCCAGTCAATGGGAGGTATCGTTCTACAGCTCGCGAACATATATCCCGATTCCTGATGAGTATTATGAAGCGAAGATTGCTGAACAATCGAAGCGATTCTTGCCAATCACGCATTTTACAGATATGAATGACTTGAATGCTGCGTACTTTCTCGACGGCTCAGAAAATCGTAATGTTGAAATGATACCTGATCATGTCTTGCACCGTGACTATGAGCCTGTTTTTCAGAACGATTCATATTGTTTGTATCGCTTGAAAAATGTGAAATAGTGATTTAATCCTATGATGTTTCTTGTAATGCCTGAGAAATTGTTCGTAAAACGTCTTGCAGATGTCTTTCTCTCCACAACGATCCTCAACTTAACTCGTGCCATCCTCATCAGAGGTCAGAAAGCGAACCGATGTAGCCTATTTATCGTGACCTGAAACGGTAGATCGATACGGTTGCGTTTTCATATACCGGCTCTAAATCGCTAGCACTCTGCCTGCCAAACGCGACCCGATCACCATCGCGATCACGCATCACCACATACGAGACATGAAATTCTGCAAGCAATTGACGACGTTTATCAGCAGGGGTGCCCGGATCGAGCACAATTCGCGAGTTTTCGCGCTTGGTGAAGAAGTCAAGTGTCCCTGCCCAGTGGGCGACGTAAGCACGAGCATCACTCCAGACAGGTACAAACTGTCCAAACTCGATGTCGGCCAGTACTACGTCTTCGGCGGTTGCCTGCGATTGGAGCCATTGCAAAGCTGCTATTTCGTCATTGGTCAGGTACAGTGGTTGTTCGTAGCGTGACAGGTAGACGAAGCGCCATCCCTGGATGTAGATGCTGGTAATGATACTTAATCCGAAGACGGCAATGAGACCTGTGTACAGTGCCCAACGACCGCGTTGACGTAACGCCGGTATCAGACGTTCGTCAATGGCGATGGCTGCCAGGACCATCATCGGTACTTGCAGGCCGAGCAGCATGTGAATCTGAAATTTGAGTGGTAGATACATTAAGCCGAAGTGTATCACGAACCACGATACCAGAAAGATTTGTCGATCATCGGCACTACGAAACATCTCGCGCCGTAGCCCGGCTACCGCTAGCAAGAGGGGGACACCCAGCAAAATGAGGAGCAGGATCGGATTGGGTGTAAACACGCCGGCATTATCAAACTGTTCGAGCTTGCGCCCCCATGTTGGTTCATTTGTGACCAGAAAGGCCAGGTAGAGGGCACCGGGTGCTGAGAACAGTACCAGGATGACACCGTACCGAAACAGTAATGTCGGAAAACGCCGATCACGCCACCAGATGAGGAGTCCGAACAATCCTAGCGCACTATAGATGATGAGCAGATCGTAGGCGTGTTGAAGGGCCAGGATAGCGCCAACAAAGCCAGCAGCAACAGCGTACCGGGATTGTTTGTTCCGCCAGGCCATGAGCATCAAGCTGAAAATTGTGATGATCAATGCCAGTGCCATCGTAAAATGTGGAAAGGCTTGCATGATCATCAATGTGTTGGGTTCGGCAGTATAGATGCTGATCGGAAAGGGAGCCTCTGGTAAGCCGACCGCATATTTGACAAATATCCAGATCACGCCTAGCCCGCCACTCGTCACAATCAGCCAGAAGGCGATCTGACGTTGCCGAGGCCGATCATTGATCAGACTGAGGAAAAATAGCAGGCTGATGAGGAGAGTGAGGATGGCGATCATTCGGAGTATCGTATAAGCAGTAATGTATGATACGCCAGTTGTGACGCTAAAGCGCGCAGTTACCCACCAGAGCAGATTAAAGAAGGCCGGTTCGTTCGCTTCCGGTGTCAGTCGATTGGCGGCCAGGTTGCTGTGAGTGAAGCTCCGCATCCAGGCGAAATACTGATTGTGATCGGCTACTCCATCGACAACGCCCATAAATTGGCGGTCAGGTGGCGCGGTGACAAAAGCAAAGATGATGGGCGCCCAAATGATAAGCTGCAAGCCGAGGATGACCAGACCATAAAAGCGCCATTCAGCGGCTTGCAGACTCACCATTGGGTGCCGGATTGCAATCTGAGCAGTGCTGGTTGTATCTGCCGAGGGGATAGTTGCCATAGTATACTCCGTCATATCAATATTGTCGTGAGCGAATCCAGATGACCAATCCGCCAATGATGCCGATAAGACTGATGCTGACGGCAAGGGCAATACCGATGGTTGATAATCCACGTAATTCCCAGTTCATCGGTTCTTGCAGTACTGGTGAGTTCCGTATTTCTTCAGGTAACGCGACGGGTGTGGCCGTTGGTAATGGTGCCATCCCTGCTGCTACAGTTGGTATTGGGGGAAGCGGGGTTGGTGTAAAGAGTGGTATTCCTGGCCGTGCCGGCAGGTTGAGTCGGGCAGTGCTATACCAGATTTGATGAATTGGTCGGTCTTGTGGTCGATCACCTTCAAACAGCCGTGAACGGGTAAACCAGACTGCATGAAGCTGATTTCCGTTGTAGATTGCCAACCGAGGCAATTCGGGATAGAGTTGGTTTTGCATAATAATGCGTGGTGGTAGCCAGCGGGTGCCGTCAAATACGATGTGAATAAGCGCTGGTGGGGTGTCAGTCGTCGCTGTCGCCGTGAAGCCAACCATCAACAGGTGGATATTATTCGCGCCATCGGCAGCCAGGCTATAGTAGTCGAGATTGTTGTCGTTTATATCACGTGCCCGCACGTAAGGTAGCTCAACCGGTGGTGTCCAGGTATCACCACCATCGAGGGAGCGTTGGAAGTACAGCCGATTATTGTGCACACCACGATAGACTACAAACGGATTTCCCTCACTATCGACTGCCAATGCTGTTTGTTGGATCGCTTCGAGGGGTGGCACAGTTCCTTCGTTCGGGGTTCGTCGGCGTTGTTGCCGTAATACTTGCACAACGGCTGATGGTAAACTGAATCGAACCGGAGCTGTCCATGTTAGCCCTCCATCATCAGAACGTCGGTAGACACCGTAGTGCGGTTGACCCTGACCGATATACCAGTCTGCCCCTTCATCCCAGACGAGATGAATCCGATTGCGGTTATCCACCCATACTTGGGGGCGATTATCGCCTAAATCGCTTTGCGAAACAGCAACAACAGGTGACCATGTAACACCATTATCTGTTGAACGTCGGTAGAAAAGGTCTCCGCATTGGAAGCATTCCGGGTTGTTATTTTCCGTTACCCCGTCACTCCAGAACGCATGTAAGCCGCCGTTGAGATCGGCTGCTAACGCGACGTAATAGCCACTATCGCTGATAGTTCGTGGTTCTGACCATGTCGTTGGTTGTTGGGCCACGTTCCAGGGCGCATAAGCATAGACAATTCTGATCCCTGCCCGGTAAAGAAGATGGAGATTTCCATCACGTCCCAGGGTGATGCTGGTTCGCACCGTATACCCTCCGGTGCCTGGCGCCATTAATTCCCTGACCGGCTCCCAACTTCCATCCGCATTACGCCGTCGGTACATCAGCAGATCAATTGTGCCGCCTTCGCGCTGGTCAACAATGAGACCACCATACCAGACGACATGGACACTCCCGTCTGGGCCGAGGGTCATATCGGGCAACCATGACCAGCCATACCGACGGTCAAGCTGATCGAGTGGTACCTGGCCGTACTGTGGCGGGGAGAGTTCGATAGGTTGTGTCCAGAATCCTTGCCCACGTGCAGTATGATCAGCGCTAAAACTGCATGCAATTGCAATTACAACTGCAACGAGGGCGAATCGCGCCTTCATGTCTCTGTCTGCCTCTTTATCATTTGTCGGATACTGATTAGCAAACCAACAAAGATCCAACTGTACATGGTGTATCTATAGCCAGGCACCCCCTGGTTGTAGAGAAAAGGTAATACCCAGTCACCCAGCATCATCGAGAACTGTGCGGCTGCCCAGCCACTCGTTGCGACAATCGCCGTTGTGCGTAGGATACCGACCGGTGCCATCCAAATGGTTTGCCAGCCGTAATACAGACTTACTATCGCAAACCACAGCCAGATTCCCGAACCGACTACCCCAAATTGAGCCAGGATATCGAAGTAGTTGTTATGTGTCGAACGAGCATCATAGCGGAAGTAGGTCATGTTGTAGATTGCATACCCACCGACTCCTGTGCCAAAGAGCCAGTGATGGCGTACCACCCAAAGATTACGCGCCCAGATTTCGAGACGATCTAAACCACCTTCTTCTACATTATCGTTAATAACCTGTTCCACGTAATATCTACCCGGACCTACCGCTAGATTGAGAGCAAATGCGAGTAACAGGATGAAAAAGATACGACGTGAGGTAAGAAAAGCCATGATGAACAAGCCAACAATTGTTGGCAGCCAGCCCGAGATCCAGAGCGAGTTCCGCAAAGCTGCCAACCAGAGATGCCAGCAGAGGATTATGGTACCGATCAATTTCCAACGCCAGTGTATTCCTGGTTGCAAATAGGTGATTCCAGCCAGTGGCAGCGCAAACCAGAGACCCCATAACCCCATATCGACCAGGATAACGTGATCAATCCCAAAGGTTTGCGCTGCTGTCATGAGCAAGCCGCATACAATAAACATGCCCAGGTAGGCCTTGATCTGCCATTCATGCTGAATGAAACGCCCAACGAGCAAGGGGATGCTTAACAATCCCAAAAATGAGAGAAGTGAAGCAATCTGGGCAAGGCGAAAATTGCCCATAATCCACCAGTCAACAATCGGATCGGCCCAGAGCAGACCCCATGGCACGGAGAAAATACAGATCGCCATCATCGCCAATAGCGGCTTGTTGAGTGGAGATGGAGCCAGTTGCCATGTCCGTCGTGTGATCATGCTCAAAATCCAGCCCCCACTCAGGGCCAGCGTTAAGAGCATACTGATCGGTAATTCACTCCCATTACCGGCTGGAACTGCCAGTGGACGCATTGCCAGCCCGGTGAGGGGCAAGATCAGCACAAACCACTCAAACCGATACAGGAGGAGGGTGAACCCGACGATTAACACTGGCAAGGCAAGGAGTGCCAATCCGATCAGTTGGCGATTGGTGCCAAACATGATCCCGATCAGCGTGCTGTAGACGAGCAATCCGCTAAGGAAGCCCCCTAACACAAGTGGTCGTGGCAGGCGCTCGATCCAATGAGGTGTCTCGATATGGCGCAAGAACGATTGCATCGCCGTATCCTAAAATGTTTCGGCTAACACTGGCTGTTTCAGTTTGCGGCCAATGGCCGCCCAGAGCAAGCCGCCATCACGCACAAATTGTTCCCCAACCGGATGGTGTCCACCGTTCCAGGCAATCACGATACTCCCGATGGCCGCTTTAATCAGAAAAATCGTCTGGAGTCCGTATCCGAGCAAGCGTGCAGTTCCCTGGCCGTAGTGTTTGGCGAAGAAACGCAATTTACTAAAGTAAAGCTCTGCCTTCATACGGGTTGCAGCCTGTTTACTGCTTTGCCCGCCAAAGTGGATAATGCTGGCAGCAGGCAGATAGCAGATCGGCCAGCCGGCGCGCTTGATCCGGTAGCACCAGTCAACTTCTTCAGTATACATAAAATATGCTTCGTCAAGTAGTCCAACGTGCGTCAATACTTCACGCCGCAAGAGTAGCGCTGCGCCATCTAACCAGTCGGTTTCATAAGCCGGTGAACCGTCAAGGGTTGGATACCGACGCCGCCAGCGTATCTTTTTCCCGGTTAGTTCGGTCAGCAGGTTTGGGAAACAGGCCCACGATGGTTGCAATGAGCCATCGGCGTTGAGGAGTTTTGGCCCAACAACACCAACTATGGGGTGGGTGTCGAGGAAATGAACCAGACGACTGATCGATTCGGGTTGGGCAATCGTATCACTGTTTAGCAACATAACGTAGCGTCCACTACTGGCCCGGATAGCCTGGTTGTTGGCAGTGGCAAAGCCTCGATTATCAGGGTTGGCAATGATGAATACATCCGGGAAGTATCGTTGGACAGCATCCACGCTGCCATCGCGTGAACCGTTATCGACAACCCAGATTTCGGTTTCCAGACCTTTGGTCGCTGCCGGTAGCGCTGCGAGGCAGTTAAGCAGCAGTTGACGTGTGTTCCAATTGACAATAATGATACTAACGTCAGGCTTCGGCCAGGTCATAGCGTCTCGTCCTTTGTTTGGTAACCTCTGTCAAAACTTCCTCTAAACGAGGGATGATCACCCGCCAGTCGTAACGGGCCAGCACGGCTTGTCGTCCAGCTTCGCCAAGGCGGCGAGCGAGAGGTGGATCACTGAGCAGGCGGCTGGTAGCAAGGGCAAAATCCATCGGAGTGTTCGCCAGCAGTAAATGCTCACCGTTGTTGAGGATAAGGCCTTCCGCACCCTTGCTCGTACTGACGACCGGTACGCCCAGAGCCAGGGCCTCCAGAATCTTGAGCCGGGTTCCTCCGCCTTCCCGAATGGGGCAAACCTCAACGGCATGGCGTGAGATCACAGCTCGAATATCATCAACATAACCGGTAAATTCAACACCATTTGCTGCTGGAAGTAATGCCTGCTGTTCGGCAGTTACCTTACCGGTGATTCGGAAACGTGCCATTGGATGGTGTGCGCGGATCAGGGGCCAGATACGATAGAGAAAGTAGCTAACCGCATCAAGATTGGCGCTATACGAGAGTGCACCAGGGTAGATGAGGGTGTCGGGTTCGGGATGATAGCTGTAGGCAGCACAGGCCTTGCCATCGATCCCGTTGGGAATAACGACCAGGGGTGGAGTACGTGTACCGGTAATCTGTTGCACCAGGTCTGCTTCTTTTTCGGAGACGGTGGAAATGGCGGCAAAAGACGGGAGGATTGTCGCGATGTAGCGCCGATGCTGTATCGCAGTCAAGAGGCTGCGTAATCGGTGGAACCCGTGCTTGTTGCGGTAATCCTCTAAGATAGCAGCCAGTTCTAGCTCTTCAAGTACTCGTGGTATCTGGGGAACAAGACAGGCATAAGGGGCGACATCAATCTGTAGGGCCAGGACAACATCGGGTTGCCATCGGTTTGCAGCATCCAGCACGGCCTGGGCAAAGGCGGTACTCCACCGCACCCGTACCGAAGCCGGTTTGCTGCTCGTCAGGCTGCCGAGTCGATCACGGAGGGAGAGCGGTCGATCAGGCCGCTCAAATACCTGCCACGAACGACACAGACGACTGATCTCGGTTGTTCGTATGGTTGTGGTCGGCTCCTGGCTAAATGCGATGAGATGGAGCTGATGTCGTTCGGCTAATCCACGGAGAATCGCCATCGCCCGTAATCGTGAACCGTTGTCGTCAGGTTCAGGCCACCAGGTTGAAAGAACGAGGATGCGCATAGGTCTTGCTTTTCCAGGTACACATTTGCCAATCATAGACTCATCTGATCAACCTGCATCACCCCTCGGCGCTCGCGCACGTTAATCTGCCAGTACCGGCGCTGATCCAAATCGACCACGCCAGAAGTCAATCCATGCTAGCCGCATACCGACACGTCCTTTGCGGGTACGCCACTTTGGACGTAGACAGAGACTCAGGTAGGTACGCAGGTCTTGCACAATAAGCACATGCAACCAGGTACGCCAACTGGCCCCAGTCACCCGCAGAAAGAGGAGTCGGTTGCGGGTCATGTAGTAAGCGAGATATTCCCGGTCAAAGCGGGCATTGAGCGGAATTTTGTGCCAGACTTTGGCTAATGGCGTGAAGTAGCACGTATAGCCTGCCCGGCTGGCTCTGACACACCATTCCGTCTCTTCAAAGTACATAAAAAATCGCTCATCGAATAGACCAATTCGTTGCAGCACATCGACACGTATCAGCATAGCGCAGCCGGTGATGAAATCGACCGTGCGGGCTTCGTATTGCCCGCAGTCCTCTTCTTCACCCGCCATTCGACAAATTCCATGCCGCCAGTCAATGTTACCCCCCGCCGACCAGACCCGCCTGGGTGCAGCGTGATAGTAGATGATCGGTCCGACCGCCGCGATTCGCCGGTCTGTTTCAGCAGCACTCACCAGATGGTCGAGCATATCAGGGGCCACTTCAGTGTCATTGTTGAGCAAGAGCACGTAGTTATAACCGTGTGCCTGAGCGTAGCGCAAGCCTACATTGTTGCCTGCGGCAAAGCCCAGATTCGTATTATTTTCAATCACAATTGTGCGTGGAAATGCTGTCCGTACTTTTGCCGGTGTCTCATCCTGTGAGGCATTATCAACAACGACTACATCGTAGCGCTCGACCGGATAGACCAATCGGTCAAGTGATTGCAAACATGCGAGGGTGTCATGAATACCGTTGTAGGTCAGGACAACAATCGCAACCCGTGGTTTCATCCAATTCCTCGTGATGCGGTACGACGCTCGACCAGGGCAGTGTAGTGTTGGAAGATGATCTGCATTTCCTCATCAAGCAATGGTGGTGGTTGAATACCATCACGCAGTCGTTCCAATAAACCGGCTTCAGTCCGCAGTCGTTGTAATTGGCGCGCCAGATCACGGCTGTCGCCTGTGGTGAACAGTAGCCCGTCTACCTCATCCTGCACGAGTTCGACCAATCCACCTGATCGTGAGGCAATCACCGGACGACCGGCAGCACGTGCTTCAAGAACGACGATTGGGCTGTTCTCGTACCAGATCGATGGCACCACTAAGACATCTATCTGTTCTAACACATTGGGCAACTGATCGTGACTAAACTTGCCGGCCAGATGGATACGGGGATCCCCGCCGATCAGATGGTGCAAGCTGCGGGTATATGCCGGATGCTGATCGAGATTCCCGAATATTCTCAATTCGATGGGTTTCCCATTGGGTGGCAAACGTTTGAGTGCCCTGATCAGAAGATGGATACCTTTATGAGGCGCAATTTGGCCAATATACCCCAACCGTATCGTTGATCCTGCCTGCACTGGTGGGATGCTGGCGAATGATTCGTGCGGTAGGCCCAGGCGAATGGTCTGAACCGGTATATGCCATTCCTTAAACAGATTGGCTAAAAACTGTGAGGGTGAAATAACGAGATCGGCCTGGGCCAATGCTGCGCGTAATGTGTCGCGTCGTGCCTGTTGCCTAGTACGCTCTGTCTGCCCCGCAAGAGCGATCCAGACCTTTCCTGCCAGACCGGCGCTGAACCGGGCCGGCCAACGGTAACGCCGTTGATCTAAGTGGAGACACCAGGCACATTCTGCGGGATCAGCAGGTGGCTGCGGGCATAGTGAACCATCTCCGCGCAGCAAGGTAATCCGTGGGCAGAGAAACCAGTAGTCGTGGAGGGTAACAACCGTAGGGATGCCCTGAGCGTAAGCTGCCCTGAGTGCACCAATCCCGATCAAATAACCGCTATGCAAATGCACAATGTCGGGTTGAAAGATCTGTACCCGCTGTGCGAACCAGGCGGCAATAGCCAGATTATCGTAACTCCACTGCGCTGGTGCATCTTGCAAGCCGAGATGTAAGCGCCAGACTGGTATCCCTGCATATTGATCAGACTCGACATCAACACGAAATGGTTCCGTTGCCTCGATTGTCTCAACACAAACAACTTCGGCTTGATGACCGTGCCGCAAGAGTGCACGTGCCAGCCGCATCACATACAATTCAGCACCAGCGCTATATCGCGGCGGAAAATGATGAACTGCCAGCAGGATTCTCATTACAAGCTCTCCTTAGCGCCGCGTCAAGATCAGATTGCGCACAAACGATACTTCTTCTGCCCCAATGATTCGCAGACCAACCAATAGCCCGCCGTAGAGGATACCGCCACTCCCAATGACTAGCCATACCGGCCATTCACGTACCAAATACACAACGCTCGCCATCACACCCACAGCGATGGCGGTACGATACAGCGCCTGCCAGCGCATACGACGCAATTGATCACGCAAGAGCCAGATATATTGCACCGCCAGGACTGCTTCGGTGATAACGGTAATGATTGCTGCGGCGACTGCGCCATAACGCGAAGTAAAGATAAGGTTTGCGATAACATTAACTCCGCTGCTGATCATGACCGAACGTGCCACCAGTGCTTCGCGGTCGGCGATCACTACCACGTAGCCGAGAAATTCGGTCAGAAACATCAGCGGTAATGTCCAGATCAATAGTGCCAGTAAGGGTATGCTTGCCGTATACTGCTCACCAAAAAGAAAGAGCGTTAGTGGCTTGGCCAGAATAAATCCCCCGACGGTGACAGGCAGTGCCACCATCAGGAGGTAGCTCATAATCCGTTCGTAGATGCGCGGGAGGTGTGCCGGATCTATTTTGGCCTGACGCGACAATGAGGGATAGAGGGCAGTATTCAAGACATTCGAGAGGGTAACCAGCGAGAAGATCAGGTTGTATGCTGCGTTGTAATAACCGGTGGCACTATCACCGAAGCTGATGTTGAGAACGACCGTATCGAATCGGTACGAAAGCCCTAACGTCAGGCCAATCACCCCAAACGGAAAAGCTGCTCGCAACAGATGCAGCCAGCGCTCGCGTCGCCAGCGTCCTGGTGTCGCACCCAGTTGCCACAAGGCCCGCACCACCAGCCCGGTCATTACTGCCACACCGATCATGGTAGCGAAGATCAAACCGTAGTAACCCAGTCCCAGCCACAGCGCCAGTCCGCCTAGCGTCACGAAGATTAGTTGATTCACCACCTGCATTCCGGCGGTCACATCGAGCCGTTCGTAGCCGGCCAGCACAGCTTCACTACTGCCGTGTACAGCATAGACAAGCAACGTCAGTCCATTGAGGGCAATGGCGCCGATCATCAGCAGCGGTCGTGCGGTGATGATTGCTGCGCTGACAACCAACACACCAGCAATGAGTGCAAGCACGAGACGTAGGCCAAGCACATCAGCATAGAGGTCGCGGATTTTTTCCAGATTATGCGGCTCGCTACGCAAACGGGCCACTTCGCGCACTGTATATGGTGCCAGCCCAAGATCGGCGATAAAGAGAAAGACGCTCCCGAAGCCAATGACGGCTGCATACTGACCGAAGTCACTGGCGCCAAGTTGTCGCACAATGAAGATCGAAAAACAAAACGAGAGGAGTTTGATCGCTACCTGAGCAATCATTCCGACGACTGAGTTGCGCAGAATTGTTCCAGCAAGTTGATTCATGTTCTCTCACTTCAGCGTGCGATTGGATGGTCAACCATCCAGTGCGTAAGCTCTTCGACCCGATCAAGCCAACGGTCAATCGTGAATCGCTCTTCCATCAAGCGGCGTCCCGCCTTTCCCATCTGTTCTGCCCGATCTGGATCGTCCCACAAGCTGGCAATTGCTGTTGCCATCTCCTCAACATTTCCCGGTTCGACCAACAGTGCAGTTTCGCCCTCGATCACGTATTCAGCTAACCCTGGTCGGCGGGTGGCAATCACCGGTCGGCCCATCGCCTGTGCGATTTGCACTGATGTACATCCGGCGCTCCATTGCGTACTGGCACGAATGGGTACCACCACGATGCGGCTCTGAAGATAGCAGATGCGCAGGTGATCTGGAGGGACAAACGGTTGTAAGCTAACGTTAGCCGGCAATACATCATGTTTGAGCATACCAGCGCCACTCACCCAACTACTGCCGATCCGGAGATGACACGGAATATGCGGTAGGTGACTCATGGCTCGAATGAACGTTTCATAATCGCGGTGCGATGCGCCTAAGCTCTGAACGACGGTAGCTTTCTGAGTGCTCTGGATCGGGCGAAAGAATTCGGTATCGACCGGTGTGTGGAGGGCGACCACCCGATCTTTCGCTAAGCCGAGTTCGCTGCACATCCCTTGCGCTTCCGCCTGACTGATCGCTGCCACGATGTCCCACCGTTGTTGTAATCGTAATGCCCGTATTAATCGGAGTTTCTGCTTCGACATCCCGTGATGAAAGATCACCAGATGACGCACGTTGGTTGGTAGCACGAGAGCCAGTGGAATGCCTGCTCGCTCTGAGAGACTAATGACAACCTGATAATCTCTGTATCGTACTAGCTGCGCTACCTGCAATGCTAACCGTAGATCCAACCGTATCAACGATTCAAGATAGCATAAGGGCCGATGAGGTCGTACCAGGCCATGATCGACATAACAACTCTTGAATCTACTGGTCAGTTCAAGATAATCGATCCGCTGATGAGTACCGGCCTGAACCGCTGCTTCCAGTCCCGGCACTGATGCACTGGTTGCCACTACCAGGGTACGTGGTACAGGTGTTTGCATAAGCCACTCTATCACGAAAGGCTGACGGTATCTTAAACAGCGTGTCGTTATCAGATGACACCATCTTCATTCTTGCCAGATGTAGTGCTGAGAACGGGTCTGAACATTCCTGGGTAACGATGAGCTGAGTTGTCTTCAAGGACACGTTTAGAGATAACGCAATACCTGCGGATACCGCTTGCGCTGCTGTCGATACCAGAAACCGAGCGGGATCAGTATGATCAAGCCACTCACCCAGGCGAGATACCCCCAAAGGATACGTGGTCCGGCCAGTGGCAACTGACTCATGACCAGAGCGATGAGGTGATAGATGATAATATGCGTCACATAAAAGAAGAGCGAGACCTGCCCGACCATTGGGAGCCAGCGCAAAGAGCCGCTGGAAAAGATGTTTGATCTGGCATAGGCTGCTGCCAGGATGAATGCTGCGATTCCAAGATTGAAGGCAAAGTAGCTCAGACTGGGTGGTGCTTTGCTCATCACCAGGATGTGAGCCGGTGTATTGCCAATAGTACCAAATGATCCCAGATCACCGAAGCCGCCAATGATGCGCAAGATGCACCAACCAATCAGGAGACCTGCTCCAATCTGTAGCCAATGTTGTGGTTGCTGTAGAGAGGTTTGGTGATGGTGGTGACCAACGGCGTACCCCAGCCAGAGCAGTGGCCCCCAGCCCAGCACGGCAAAGCCAATTGCTGGTTGTGTCTCGTAGCTATAGGTTAGCCAGAATGCTTGCCAGAAGGGTTGTGGCGTATTGTTCATCAATTCAGGGGCAAGCACTCCGATCCAAAGTTGATGAAGCAAAAGGGTGATCACTGCCACGATTCCGATCTGTTGCGACGTTAGGAAATGGCGCAGACCGGCGAGCACGATCATTGCTGCGGCTATGCTGGTGAGGACGTGCACATAAGGCGTGGCGCCCCGCCAAAACCAGGCGCAGATCGTGAGATCAAGGATCAGAATGACCAATGCCCGAATCAGGATAAAGCGGGTTGTATCCTGTGCTGGTCGACCACGACGGTGCTGAGCGGCTGCATACAATGCTAGGCTATACCCGCCCAGGAAGAAGAAGATGGGTGAAGCCAGATTGGTTAGTAGTCCACTCAGCCAGTAAGCAGGACTTTGCAATGTCACCATCTGACCACCGTATGACTCGGCCTGCAAACCGACACCGATGAAGAACGCACTGTGATCAAGCGCCATCAAGATCAGCGCAACGCCTCGTAATGTGTCAATCGCAACGATCCGCTCGCTGCTGGCGTGCTGGTCAACCACAGTGGAGCGGGCTTCAGTCGTTATACTTACAGTGCGCATATGCGCTCTCCTTCAGCATAGGTGCTGCTGCAATAATGCGCTGGTTCTGTCGTAGACGTAATCTGTTGGCCGCAAAGGACTATGATGATGACGTCTGGATCGATGTTTTGCTGAGCTTGATCGGTGTAACAACCGTCTCACCTTGAACAGCTACATGCCAAAGTGCCTTTCCAACTAGAGCTGCTCCGCTGTATCCAGCCGCTCCCCAAAGCATCGCAACAGTGAAAGTACTGCTCATACTAATGATGATGACCAAAACAGACCCCAATACCGAAAAGACGCCATTCATACCCCATGCCCAGACCACCAACCCTGGTGCTCGGCTGCTAAGCTGGCGCAGGCCAACAGGGAAGGGAATACCCATCAGGGTGGCGAGTGGCGCGATGATCAGCATACTGACGACAATCCGTGCCAGGTCTGGCCAGTACATCCAGGCACTAAATAGTCGTGGAAGCGCAACGATGTAGATTACCGTCAGGAAGGCGATACTGATAAGTATCAGTCGTAAGGCGCCTACACTCCGGATGTGCTTGCTGATAACCAGACTGCCAATTGCAGCAAAGGCTAACATGCTGGCAATGGTTGTGGTCGTCGCATGGATTGGGTAGCCGATGAAGAGGGTAAAACGCTGAATCAGCACAATCTGAATGAACATATATGCTGCACCTAACAGGCTAAAATAGGTCAGGGTCGGCAAGGCGCCGGGTATGTGTATCCCATCGCGCTGATAGCGAACTAAGGGGACGATGATGAAGACGATTGCAGCACCGATAGCCAGCAGCGCCATAGTCAGTAAGATTAGATTGCCGATCGGGAAGCGATTCAGCCGTCCTTCATACGTCTTGTCAAAGTGCAGATTGTCCCAACGGAAATAGTTGTAAAAGAAGGGATTATCGTCAGTTACCGGGAAAATCTGGAACATGTACGTTTGTTCAAAAGCCCGTGGATTGCTTGCATAGAGATAATCGGCAAAAGGTGTGTTCAGTCGCTCGAAGGGATCGTGTAGCATGGTGAAGTTGTTCGCTACTCCCCACTGGCGCAATCGTTGGATCTGTTCTGGTTGGAATGGTGTGCGACTCACCAGCAGCGTTGCATTGACGCCGTGTTCATTAGCAATGATGGCAATGTGAGCTGCCGGATTATGCACTCCCATGCGACGGAGTGCTTCGGCGGCCAATCCCGTCAGGCGTAGCATTTCGCGGGGTGGATTGTTGACATCGCGCGTCCACGAGAAGATACCGTTTGGAGTAAGGGCGCTAATCGCCTGTTCGAGGGCTTCAACCGTGTAGAGGTATGACTCAGCCAACACATATGCTCCACCTGACAGAGCCGCCAGGTTGTCAAGTCCAATGCCTTGAATAATGTCATACTGCTCAGTGGTGCGACTGAGGAAACTACGGCCTTCGGCAATGATGAGTTCTGTTGAAGGATGTTCGGCCAGTCTTCCGGTGTAATCGGCGTAGCGTCCTTTTAAGAGCTGAACAATGGTTGGGTTTAGTTCAATGGCCGTGATCTGCGAGGCTTTGTAGAAACGGGCCAGGAGAATGTCAAGGCCACCGCCAACCCCAATCAGCAGTGTTCGTGGATGCGCCGTGCTGACATGGTAGGCCGCACTGATGATCGCATGATCGAAAAAGCGAAATCGTTCAAGATCGGTATCGCTTCCGTCAAACCGGTACATCCCGGTCATCGAAGTGCCGTCAATCGTCACCAGTTTGAGCGGTAGCGCCGGACGAGTTTCCATACCGTAGTTTGAACTGACTGCTCCTACAATCATCGGCTCGGTGACAATAATTTCCGGCATGACATTAACCCGACCTACAGCATCCCACCGGGTAAATTCAGGTCCGGTTTGTTGGGCTTGCATAGCCCAACCCAGTTCCTTTGAGCCTGGTACTGCTAACATTGGTGGAAAGGCAATCATCACACCGAGCAGAGTGGTTTCACCAACGATGGTTATTGCTATCAGCCAGCGTTGCCAGCCTCGCGCTTCATAGCCGAGTAAGAGTGCTGATCCTGCGCCGATAAGCCCGATCAGGACAATAACTGCCGGTCCACCGATAAGTTGTATGACTTGTAATACGGTGATTGTGGCGAGGCCTGCTCCCAGCATATCGGCAAAGTAGAGCCGGTGTGAGGTGCCTGCCCAGCGCCCAAAGATTGCCGCGATCACCAGGCCACCGCTGAAGAACGTACTGAATAGACAAATAAAATAGATGCTGAGTCCCACAATTGCCCAGCCAATTTGGGCAGCGCGCAGTGGGTCAATCGCAATTGTGTTGATTGCGACCAGGTTACTCAGGCTGGTTAGGCTAAATGCGAGCGCTAGCAGCCCCAACCGTTGTTGGAGTCTGGCTGGCCCCCAGCGTCGCACGGCAAGGAATGTACCCGCAGCGCCGCCACCGAGCAGGGCAATACCGATCACCATGTAGGTGAAGTGATGCCAGATCATTAGCGAGAAGATTCGGGTGAAGGTGATCTGAAGGGCGAGTATACTACCGCTGATAGCGGCTAGGCCGAGATACTTACCGATCGACCGCTGTAGTGGAATGGTCATAACTACTCTCTGGGTGCAATCCTATAACGAGGCGTAATCAGCGATCATCTGCTGTTGACCGCTACGGAGCCTGATCATCCGGTAGGTTTTGCCAGCGATCTGTCGTTTCTGGCCGGGAATGCTCTCACGACCAAGGCTGATCGTTCGTAGCCGCGTTTGGCGGTGCGTTTCAGGGACAAGCAGCGTCAGCGAGAATGGTGATGGCGGGATGCTGATCGTTGCGGAGAGGCGTTGTTCGTTCCAACTTATCTCAAGCCAGTCACTGGTGTTGCGGACATCGATAAATGATAGCCAGCGCTCGGCGGTCATAATCGGTAGTCCCATCCCGGCTGCATAGCCAAGTATTTGATCAAGCCAGCGTGCCACCTCGTGAGCAATTTGGCCGCCGATCAGAAAGGGATCAACATGACATTGGAGACCTAGCGCAGCTGGATAGCGATCAATACTGGTCGCAATCTGAGCTATGCTCTGGATAGCTGCACGTGCTCCGTCGAGACCAACGTCAAAACCGGTTTGAAACACCGGCATCAGGTGTTCATCAACCAGATGCGTTGCCTGCTGATACACATCGATGACCGTCCCATCTTCGCTCACAAAACGGAGCGGCAGGCCGCTGCCATTGAGATAGCCCATTGTCCACGTTCCATCAGGTTTGCGCACTGCCGGGCCGCTATGGTAGTGATCGAGGTTCATTCGGATACCGTATGCAGCTTGAACGATGGCATTGTCTACCCAGCCGCGCCAGAGGACGCGATGGGTGCGTACCGTTGGCGGAAGTGGGCCATAGCCGAGTTTGATAAACTCACACCAATGCCGGTAATAACCGTCTTCCAACCCGTCTTCAACATAAGGATGTATCCCGAATTCATGACCACGATCCCGCCATTCACGCACGTGATGTGGTCCTGGCAATGGATCATCGCCAGCGATAGCTGCCCCGATCAGCGGTGTTCGGCTTAGTGTCCAGCGTAGTTTGCGCGTTAGCCGACCGGCAGTATTTGCCGGTGGCGGTGTGTAATAGATCGATGCTAGGCCAGCATGGCGTTCGATAATGCTCAACCACTGCTCAATATGGCTCACTCGACTGCCGTGGGCATCGCCGGTAGCAATAATCGCACTGGCGGCGTTATCGGGGAAGTACCATAGCCGGGGTATGGGAATAGGACTCACCTCATCGATCATACGGCTTAGCAGACGTTGGTGTTCATCGGCCTGCGGAATAGCAATTCGTTCCAGATCGATCCAGTCCACAAAGAGATCACTTGTGCGCAACCCTTCCATCAGGTCGCGTTCCTGGTTTATCCATGCCGGATTGCCTTGTCGGATGAGCGCAATCGTTTGCGCCAGATCAAATGTCCACAAGGCAGCTCTGCCGGCGCCGATCTGGTGAATTGTCACTAATGGATCGCCATCGCTACTGCTTGCCACAAGCTCTGCGCCGCGCAGACGTACCCGGTCGTATACGGTGTGTAGTTGGAGGGGGCCAGCGATCCCGGTTGAGGGTAAAGGATAGAGCGAGTCGTCGCGTTGCACCACTCCCAAATAAGCGACACCAAACATCTCGGCCAGTGCTGGATCGGGGCGGATACCAATCAGACCACCACCGCTACGAACGAATTGGGATAACCATTCCACACTCTCTTTCGGCAGTGGAGCCGAACCAACGATGATCACCGCACCATTGATGTCGCTGTTAATCTGCCGCAGACTGATTTGACGGAGACCAACAAAGCCTTCCGTCCGTAAGATTTCAGCGAGGTAGGCAGTAAAATCCGGCTGTGGCGCCCGATCTTGTGCCAGCAACAATGGTGCAAAACCACGCGCTTGAGGTAGTGGAGGAGCTTTTATGTTGGTCGTAGGCGCCGACAACGGCCACTGTTCAATGCCAAAAGCCACCATTCCCCCTAACCCGGTAGCGGCCAGCATACCGGATAGAAATGCTCGTCGTGTTATCGGTCGCTGTACGTAGTGCATGGAATGACACTCATCCTCGTCGCCGACGGCTCATCATCGAACGACGTCGTGGCGGTCGTCTGAACGGTGCTGATCGGCGTTCGCCTTGCTGATAATCGATTATGAATGGTGGTTCACCAACCGCCCGTTCATAACCCGCTTCGGTGGCAATAGGTGGTGCGGTAACAATTGGTTGGCTGCTATCGGCTGGCGGGGTGATAATGACTCTGGGTGTTCTTATCTCTGCTTCAGGCGGAGAATATCGTTTATCAGTATCATCACGATGAGGGCCGGGCGTAGTCGCCGATCGCGCTGGCCGAGGTTCATTATCCGTTCGTGTAGCGTCTCTTGCCTTATTGCCCTTTCCAGGATTCAGCAACCGTAACGGCCCTACGCTAAGGAGGTGGTGTAAACTGTTGAGCGGCAAGCGCGGTCGTTCGGGTTTTCCTGATAGGGTAGATGTATCAGCCAGCATAACTGCCCCTAGCACACTGTCGGATCGCTTCAACTTCAACCGCTTCAAGCTTTGTTGAATATCCCGACTGCTGTCTTCGATGGGTTTTAGGGCCAGGACAACGCCGTCAACCATTGGGGCCAGCAAGGCGGCCTCTACTCCACTGAGCGTTGATGGGCCATCAAAGATCAAAATATCGGCGGCTCGTTGCAGACCATCGACTAGAGCTGGCCATGGCTGCGAAGGGGGTAGGGGATGGCCATCTTCGTCAGTATTACGGGCCAGCAGTAACACGTTTTTCAAGGGTGTGATGCGTAAACTTGACCAGACCTGCGCTTCACCATCAATCGTAATCGGTTGGAGGGCTGCACTGGGATCGGAAAACAGTTCACTGAGGATCGCCCGTTCGGTTTCCGCGTCGATCAACAGTACTCGATACCCCGACAGGGTGTAGCAATGAGCCAGATCAACGACCAGCGCACTCCGTTCGTCTGAAGGACGTGGCCCGCTGACCATCAGAATCCGCGCGTTACGGGGAAGTCCGGCCAGAACGATCTGGGTGTACGCCTCTTTGACGGCTTGCCGACGCTGTCTGGCTTCTTCTTCGTTGAGTTCGATCAGTGGCCGCTTCCCCGGTACAGTACCGAGAAAGTTCAGCCCAAAGCGGCTCCGCAGGTCATTATGATTACGCCAGCGGGTATCGATAATTTCCAGGCCAAAAGCAGCTATTATTCCTAGCAATAATCCACTCAGGGCGGCAATAGCGACGGTCAGATTTCGTTTGTTTGGTAATGGTGACGTTGGTACTTTCGCTGCCTCGAAGATTGCCAGACTACTAATCAGGCTGGTATTCTGTAACCGTAGCAACTGCGCGTAGGTATTTTGTGCTGTATCACGCGCCAGCTCCAACTCTTGGAGACGATTACGCGCTTCGCGGAGATCGGTAGCACTGGTTGCCTGAGCTAACATTGCCCGTGCCTGTTCAATCTGGCGATCAAGGTGATCTATTTCAGCCTGTGATCGGGCAATCTGTTCGTTAAGCAGGTTACGCTGTTCTGCCACTTTTTCCGGCGAGTTTGGGCTAAAACGAATTAATTCCTCGGCAACCGCGTTAGCAATTGCTGCTGCCCGCTGGGGATTGGTGTCGGTGATCGTGATGTCAAGGAGACTGGCTTGCCGATTGACGCTGGTCGTCAGCATGTACGTGCTAATCACTTGCCACGGGAAGGGTAGCTTGAGTTGTTCGACAACCGGCGCCAGAATGACCTCACGGCGCGCCATTTCAGCATAAAAACCGGCAACAGTAATGCTTAAGCCAAACGTCTGGGGATCAGGTATGGCAGCGAGGGACTCGCCCACCCGCAATGTCACCCGACTCACATAGTAGTCAGGTTGACGAAGAGTAAAGATCAGTGCCGCTCCGCCAGCCGTGGCTGCCGCCAAGCAAACTACCCACCACCAGCGCAACACGATGCGGAGGTAAGACCATATGTCGCTCCAGGTGAGCATTATGAAAGCTCCTTAACTACTAGGCAAAATCACCAGATCACCTGCTTCCAGGCCGCTTATGATTTCAACCTTACCATCCACCATCAAACCGGTCTGGACCTCTACCCGCTGCGGGCCGTTGTCACCTGGCACTAAGACATAGGTCCCGCCATCACGACGAATTGCCTCGACGGGCAACCAGCGCACGTTTTCGCGTTGGCCGAAATCAATGGTAACTAATGCCGGATCACCAACTGCTAATGGGATGTCACGGGCATTATAGACAATATGGAGTTCTGGTGTTTGAAGGGTGGACATGCCGGTAGGTTTGCGTACCACGCCCTGAAATGTGCGACCAGGATAACGGACAAAAGAGATTTCAACTGGCGTTCTATCAGGAATGCGTTCGAGATCGGAGCTATTTATCGAGCTGACGGTGATCTGTAAGCCTGAATCGTCCATCAACCGAATGACCGGCATTTCAGCTTGCACGGGCAGGCCGACCAGAGCATCAATGGCCGTCACTGAACCATCGAAGGGCGCATAAATCCGACGGGCTTCGATCTGCTGCTCGATCTCTTTGATCCTGAGTTCTGAAGCTGCCAGACTCTTCACCAGCGCAGGATCGGGCGTTGTGCGCTGCCGGGCAGCATCGAGTTGAATCTGCGCCTGTTCCACTGCACGCTGTGCAGCAATGACGTCAAACTGATTTGGCCCGCTGAGAAGCCGCTCAAGACGGGCACGGGCCAGTTCGACATCGGCTTCCGCAGCCTGCACTGCTGCAATTTCATTCCCCCGTGCCGTATCTAGTTCGATTTGGGCCAGCGCCACTGCACTTTCTGCGGCTTGCAGCTCAACCGCAAGCCGGTCAACGAGTGCACGTACTTCTGGCGTATCTTCCACCTCAAGGCGGGCACGGGCTTCGCCGAATGCGGCCTGGACGCGCTGTAATGCTGCTACGCGGTCGGCAAGTGCCCGTTCAGCGCGGGTCTTTACGGCTGAAGCGTCATTGCGCGTGCGGGCCAGCGCCGCTTCAGCGCGCTGTAATGCAGCTCGCGCCTCGGCAATGTCGCTTGCCGAAGCAGGAGTCGTGAGTTGTGCCAGTCGGTCACGAGCCGCAGCCAGGGCTACTTCGGCTGCCCGAACGTCAATCTGAGCACGGGCGATAACCTGATCAATCATTCGCCGATCTTGATCGGCATTGATCTGCGCCTGACGTAGCTGATTTTTAAGTGTGCCCAGATCGATTTCGGCTAAGAGTTGCCCGGCCTTTACCTGCGCCCCTACTTCGACGTACAGGTTGCGCAAAACACCACTCTCGCGAAACGCCAGACCACGTTCAAGAATTGGCGTGACCTGACCACTAAACTCACGCCGGTCGTGCAAGGTTCCCAGCGCAACGGCAACGGTCTTTTGTACCGGTACTGTCGTTGTTGCTGTTGGTTCGATTGCAACCGCGGTTGGTTCCGGTGTTGGTGGTGGTGTCCAGGGTTCAGGTGTCGGTGCGCCAACCAGCGTACTGATACTACAACTACTCAGCCCGAATGCAACACCTAAGATCAGGATTATGGGCCAGACAAGTCTTCGGTATCCCATACATTCTCCGGCCTAATGTGTCACTGCCAACGCACCGGTCAATGGTACGCCGACAGCCGGTACTTGCACTGCCTCTTGCCTCAGTATCCATCTACTGGCGGCCAGCAGATCATCGGCGATGTACGTTGGCTGAAACCGCCGCAGTTCAGTCTTCTGCGATTCAGCAGCACCACGGCCACTCTTGACCAGAATCGTCTGACATCCCATCTGTTGACCGGCAGCAATGTCGGTGAGGGCATCCCCGATTAGGAAGGTCTTTCGGCAGTCGATCTGGTATTGCCTGGCCAGCTCCTCGATCATCCCCGGTTGCGGTTTTCGGCAATGGCAACGCTCTTCGGGGGTATGGGGACAATAGCGGATGTCCTCGATGTTGGCACCGTGGTGATCGGCAATAGCTCGCAGCCGGGTATGAATGTCTTCCAATGCTTCCAGGCTCATCAGCCCTCGCCCGACTGCGGCCTGGTTCGTGATGATGAAGATGCGAAACCCGGCGTTTGTCAACAGACGCAACGCTGTCAATGCGCCAGGCAAAAATTGAAATTCCGCCCAGCTCTTAACGTGGTCTGCCCGGTTATAATTGATCACTCCATCGCGGTCGAGAAATACAGCGCGCATAAGCCCCTCCCCCTGGCGCTGCCCTGATGGCATAAGCAGACGATGACAATAGTGACATAAGTACAGTACACGTTGTTGCTGACGATATGCTAACAAAAATGAAGGGGATTTATAAAAATCCTGTCAGCTTCATCTGCTAATGTGCGTGCATGCAAAGGATGACGTTGATAGGGGGGAAGGTATGATCATCTCACGCACGCCGTTGCGCGTCAGTTTCGTTGGCGGTGGTAGTGATTTACCGGCGTACTACCGTCATGAACCAGGCGCAGTTGTCAGCACTGCGATTAACAAGTATATCTACATCACGGTAAACGAGAAGTTTGATCGGCAGATTCGGGCCAGTTATTCGGTAACCGAAATTGTTGAGCAGGTTGATGAACTCAAACACCAACTGATTCGTGAGGCATTACGGTTGGTTGGTCGCACTCACTCCATCGAGATTACTTCAATCTCCGATATTCCCTCCCAAGGCACTGGTCTTGGTTCATCGAGTACCTATACCGTTGGCCTGTTGAATGCGCTCTACGCCTTTGTTGGCCGTTTCGCCGGTGCCGAACGGTTGGCACGAGAGGCATGTTACATTGAAATCGAGCGCTGCGGTGCTCCTATCGGTAAGCAGGATCAATACATTGCAGCATTTGGCGGTTTTCAGTTTATTCAATTTAATCCTGATGAGACGGTGTTTGTCGATCCGATCATCTGTCAGAGCGAGACGAAGCGCTTGTTGCAGCAGCGCTTACTGATGTTGTATACCGGTGCCACCCGTAAAGCCGATGATGTGTTGCGTGAACAGCGGGAAAACACTGAACGCGACGTGTCGCGACGGCGCCATTTGCGCCGTATGGTAGAGCTGGCGCACGATCTCCGCATTGCCCTGCATCACGATAATCTTGATGCGTTCGGCGAGATTTTACACGAGGGCTGGATGCGCAAACGCGAATTGGCCAGCAGCATCTCTAATTCCCAGATTGATGATTGGTACGAGCGTGCCCGTGCTGCTGGCGCTATTGGCGGTAAAATCTTGGGCGCTGGTGGTGGTGGCTTCTTACTCCTCTATGCGCCCGAAGAACGCCACCCGGCGATTCGCGCCGCCTTGCCAGAATTGCGCCCCGTGCCAATCCAGTTTGAGTCACAGGGTAGTAAAATTATCTATGTTGAAGAGCGGTAGCGCTTCCTGGTAGTACGTGCAGGGTTGATCCAATGATGGGGGAACTACATTGGAGGTATTGTTGTCTAAGAGCATGATCAAAAACTTGGATGGTTGATGCGGTTCTGCAATGGCATTCCAAACGATAGGTACCGGATCGTTGCTGATGAGAACCGTTGGCAGGTAGGGTATGCGTCGCCCTTCCGCGATGGGAGGGGGGGGGCAACGTATTCCGTCCCGGTACTGCGGCGCACGGCTGGCGGCCCTCACCTTCCCCCCAGCCCCCTTCCTCTCCCCCGCTGGGGGCGAGGAAGGGGGAGGGCGCTCCCTCACCTTCCCCCCAGCCCCCTTCCTCTCCCACACGGGGAGCGGAAGGGGGGACGTGGGGGGGCTGGCGCGAAAGCATGGTGGCCCGCGCACGCAATGGTTGCGTGCTGGGAGCGCGGGCCTCTGGCCCGCATCTTGATGGATGGAACAGGGGTGCACTGGTTGCAGCGCTGGTACTGCGGCGCACGGCTGGCGTGCCCTCACCTTCCCCCCAGCCCCCTTCCTCTCCCCCGCTGGGGGCGAGGAAGGGGGAGGGCGCTGCCTTCCCTTCCCCCTCGCCCCTTCACCGCTTCGCTCGTCGCTCGGCGTGCTCGTTCCCGCACCGGTAGGGGCAGGTTTCCAACCTGCCCGCTGGGCGGCTGGACGCGAGGGCATATGAGGGGTGTCGGCGTCGCTCCCTCACCTTCCCCCCAGCCCCCTTCCGCTCCCCCGCTGGGGGCGAGGAAGGGGAGGGCGCTGCCTCCCCTTCCCCCGGCCCCTTCACCGCTTCACTCGTCGCCTGGCGTGCTCGTTCCCGCACCGGTAGGGGCAGGTTTCCAACCTGCCCGCTGGGCGGCTGGACGCGAGGGCATATGAGGGGTGTCGGCGTCGCTCCCTCACCTTCCCCCAGCCCCCTTCCGCTCCCCCGCTGGGGGCGAGGAAGGGGGAGGGCGCGCCCTCACCTTCCCCCAGCCCCTTCACCGCTTCACTCGTCGCCTGGCGTGCTCGTTCCCGCACCGGTAGGGGCAGGTTTCCAACCTGCCCGCTGGGCGGCTGGACGCGAGGGCATATGAGGGGTGTCGGCGTCGCTCCCTCCCCTTCCCCCAGCCCCCTTCCGCTCCCCCGCTGGGGGCGAGGAAGGGGAGGGCGCTCCCTCACCTTCCCCCAGCCCCTTCACCGCTTCACTCGTCGCCTGGCGTGCTCGTTCCCGCACCGGTAGGGGCAGGTTTCCAACCTGCCCGCTGGGCGGCTGGACGCGAGGGCATATGAGGGGTGTCGGCGTCGCTCCCTCCCCTTCCCCCAGCCCCTTCCGCTCCCCCGCTGGGGCGAGGAAGGGGAGGGCGCTCCCTCACCTTCCCCCAGCCCCTTCACCGCTTCACTCGTCGCCTGGCGTGCTCGTTCCCGCACCGGTAGGGGCAGGTTTCCAACCTGCCCGCTGGGCGGCTGGACGCGAGGGCATATGAGGGGTGTCGGCGTCGCTCCCTCCCCTTCCCCCAGCCCCCTTCCTCTCCCCCGCTGGGGGCGAGGAAGGGGGAGGGCGCTCCCTCACCTTCCCCCTAGCCCCCTTCCTCTCCCCCGCTGGGGGCGAGGCAGGGGGAGGGCGCTGCCTTCCCTTCCCCCTCGCCCCTTCACCGCTTCGCTCGTCGCTCGGCGTGCTCGTTCCCGCCCCTACCATACACTGACGACCTGATCGACGAGCGAAGCGTGGCGTGGGGAGACCGCTGACGGAACAGGAAATGTCACACCGCTGCCCGTGCTACGGAATAGGCGAGTAACCCGCATCTTCTTCACGCTTCTATTTCCTTTCCCTTCTCTACGCACCTCTGCCAGGCATGATGAAACCTTTGAAAAGTCCCACTCTCGAATTAGGAATGTTGACACTCTCATTGACGATACCGGTATAATTGAGGTAGATGCGCTGTCGTTGATATACCATTTGGTGTATTCCTCGTAAGGAGAAATCCGCGTGCTCCACCGCTCCTCATATAAGCAAATTGTCATCCTCGTTATCCTGTGGTGTGTTCTTCCATTCACGATTACAATCGCCGGTAATCCACCTTTTCGGCAGTGGGTGCCAATTGTTTTTGGGCCTTCACCTGAGCCGCAATATCTGATCAACGTCCCCTACTTTTCGGTAGCCAGTGTAACCGGTGAACGTTTCGATCAGATGGCGATCTTCTGGTTTGGCCAACTGAGCCGTGATACGAACTACACTGATGTTCGGATTGGTTATAACGACACGGATCTCTACCTATACCTTGCCAGTTTTGATCGTCAGCTCTGGTACGATACAACCCCTTCACCTGCCGATCTGACGGCCTGGGATGCGGCTACACTGTTGATTGATACTGCTAATAGCACCCGGCTGAGCGCTACCAGTTTCCGCTTCGTAGCCCAATTCCGAGGTGATGCTGTCGTTGATCCAGCTTACCAGTTAAGCCAGAGTGCGAGCGGTGGAAGTTGGTCAACGACGACGGTTGCCTTCCATTCAATTCCCGGCTGGCGTGGTGATCGATTGAACGATAACAATGATAGCGAAGATCGGGGCTGGGCAATGACCTTTCGGATACCGTTTGCCAGCCTTGGGCTGAGTGGACGACCAGCCGATGGGACGCGCTGGCGAATAGCGCTGATCGTCCACGACCGCGACAATGCCGCCGGGAATCCGGCAATCCCAGACCAGTCGTGGCCGCCAGGACTGAATGCTGATGTGCCATCTACATGGGGCGGTATCAGGTTTGGTCTCCCGACGTATACGCCTCCGGCCACCGGTTCAGTTCAGGAGTTTCAGATTCGCCATCGCTTGAATGGAGTCACTGTGGTTGATGCCGGGATTGGTGGGGTTAATTCCTATATGTGCGACGATAGCGGCGATTACTGGAATACCTGGGGGAATCGCCCGCCACCTTCAGAACAGGGTGACGTTAGTATTCAGAATCAATCGGATATTGCCGACTGGCCCTGCTTCGCGAAGTACTATATCACCTTTCCGCTCAACACCTTACCAGCAGGTCGTACCGTTATTTCAGCCAGGTTGATTCTGAGCCAGATGGGGAATGCCGAACCCAGTCAGGCCCAACGTTCTCTGATCCAGGCTTTACTGGTTGGTGAAGATTGGAACCCGACTACCATCACCTGGAACAATGCGCCCTTGGTACGTGAAAATGTTGGTTCAGGCTGGGTTGATCCAATTCCGCAATTTCCAGGCTGGAACAACCTTCCCAAGCGTGAGATTGATGTGACGTGGGGATTCGTTCAGGCTTATACTCGTGGTCAACCGATCCGGCTGGCCCTCTATTCTGCCGATAGTGCGTATCACAGCGGAAAATACTTCGTTTCCAGCAACACCGGTGATTGGAACGCCGAGAATCGTCCGACATTAGTTGTGCGACTGTCTCCGTAGCTAGTAGGAACGGAGGGGGCTGGGGGGAACTGCAGAACGGGCACAGCATCGCTGTGGCCCTACCTTCCACGCCCCTGGTGGGAGAAGAGGGTGCCGAGGGGAAAGGGAAGGGCCGTTCTCCCCCTTACTCTCCCCCTGGTGGGAGAGGAAGGGGGCTGGGGGGAAGGAGAGGGGGAACCACCCACCGTATCACCGAGAACAGCTACTGTTCCCCTCCGCCCATCTCCACCCAGCGCCGGAACAGTTCGACGGTGTAGCGCCACTGCCCATCGTGATGGTGCACCACGTCGTGGCGGCATAGAGTCTGGAGCGCCTGATCGACCGTGCGATCCGGCAACCCACTGATCTCGCACAGCCGGGCAAACGGCAGCCCATCGGGGTGCGGCGCCAGGCAGCGCAGAATGGTCTGCTGCTCCGGCGCGCCATGCTGCGCCTGCCCCCATACACCGGTGAAGTAGTAGCGCGCCTGGTGATAGAAATCGGTGGTGATCACTGCTTCGACATCGGCGCGCCGGAAGCGTGGCTCCTGCGCCTTGCCCTGCTCGAAGGAGAGTGTGTTGAACCGGCTGACCAGCCGATGCCCGATCAGTTGCACCAGGTACGGCTGCCCGCCGGTCAGTTCCCAGATATGGTCAAGCGCCTCACGCTCGTAATCCAGCGCAAACTCCGGGTCGGGCGGGTTCGCCAGCACCTGATCGACCGCGCCACGACTCAGGAAGCTGACCTTGACCGGAATGACACTGGCGAAGAACGGCTGAAAATAGTCGCTGCTCATCTCTTCAAGGGTGTGCAGCCCGGCAAAGGCGAACGCAATCCGTTCGTCCATCTGGATGTAGCCGCGCAACGTCTTCAGGATGTCGGTCGGCAGTCTGTCGTTGGTGATCCACTCTTCCAGTTGCTCAAACTCGTCGAGTGCGATGATCAGGCGCTGCTCGTTTAGTATTGCGCTGACCTGCTTCAGGTAGCGTTCAAACGCCAGTTCGGGCCGCCGATCAAACGCCGCGTCGTCAATCGGGGGCGCAGGCAACTGCCTGTGCTGGAGGGTATCGGCGATGCTGTCAGCCAGTTTCACAAACAGATCAACGGCACCGTTGCGCAGATCGCCGAGCAACAGAAGATTGACATACGCAACATGCACCCGGCTCCCCAACCGCCCATCCAGGTTGCGCAGGATCGAGGTTTTCCCCATGCGCCGGTGCCCGAAGATCACCACCGACGGCGGGTTGGCGCTGCCGTACCAGAGTTCTTCAAGCCGGCGCAACACATCGTCGCGCCCTACCAGTCTATTTCCGGGCACCGGATCACCGATGATATAGGGGTTGCGCACCGGCTGCGTCGGCGTCGCCTGCCCAACCTCGGCCGTCGTATTGAGCAACAGATCGCGCCAGGTCGTGGCAATCGTGCGCACCAGTTCCCGTTCCGCCCGTGGTATCTGCTCGATTCCGGTCAGAACCTCGTTCACCTCAGCCAGCGCCCGGTTCAGCGCCTGCGAACGCACCACCCGCGACACGCTCATCTGCACCGTGTGCGCCTCCTGCGCCGCCCGCCGCAGCCGCGCCAGCGCGGGCCACGATGCGCGCTGCGCCAGTGGATCGCCGTCCGGCGGTTGGGTGGCGGTCAGAAACGATTCATCTCCGCCCAGGGCTGCCAGATCGTCGAACCTGTGGCATTGCTGCGCCAGCGCCAGCGTGCTGGCCAGCCGATAACACGCTTCACCGCCCGCCAGATCGCGCACCACGGCAAACGCCTGCGCCGCCTGCGCCGCGTCGTTCTGCGAAAGGAACCAGAACCCGGCGCAGGCTGCTCGCGCCGACGTGTCCAGCACCGGTGTCAGCGGGAAACGATCCATCCAGCGCTGTTTGAAAGGCAGGAGAAGAAAGTCATGAATTGCTTCACGCCAGAGCGCACGACGCAGTGGAACGGCGCCGAATCGCACCAGATCCCAATCAAATGGATCGCGGGCCAGTTCGGCGGCTGCCGGGATGATCTGCGCTGCTGGCAGGCGGGCCAGCGCCCAATTGACCGCCGCTACCGCCGGGATGAATTGAAGGCTGTACGCCAGAATCTGATTGACATTGTGGACGCCGGCGCTCCAGTCGCGCATCAACCAGCGCTCCAATCGCGCCCGCAGACCGGGGATCGGGATGACCGTCATCCGCGGCAGCCACGGTCGCTGTAATAGAGTGCGACGTGACCAGATGAGCCACGTTGGCAGCGCCAGCAGCAGGTAATCGGGCAGGCGCAGTACCGCTACGCCGACCGCCACGCCGAATGCCACGCCGACCGCCACGCCGAATACCACGCCGCCCGCCACGCCGACCACCACGCCGACCACCACGCCGAATACCACGCCGACCGCCACGCCGACCGCCACGCCGAATGCCACGCCGAATGCCACGTCGAACGCCACGCCGCCCGCCACGCCGCCCGCCACGCCGCCCGCCACGCCGACCACCACGCCGAATACCACGTTGACCGCCACGGTGCCCGCCACGCCGCCCGCCACGTCGAATACCACGCCGAATGCCACGCCGAATGTCACGCCGCCCGCCACGCCGAACGCCACGCCGCCCGCCACGCCGCCCGCCACGCCGCCCGCCACGCCGCCCGCCACGTCGAATACCACGCCGAACGCCACGCCGAACGCCACGCCGCCCGCCACGCCGCCCGCCACGCCGACCGCCACGCCGAACCAGTCTATCGACACGCCCACCCCTTGCAGGGCAGTCGCAACCCCGAATGGCTGATGCCACACATCCCACACATCCACATCCCACACATCGCCCGTATCATCAACTATCGACACGCCCACCCCTTGCAGGGCAGTCGCAACTGCTGGTGGGATGAACAGTATCAGAAACAGCCCCATCAGCGCCAGATCGCGCCGTACCGGATCACGTTGGATGACCATCCATACCTCAAGTCCGGTTACGTCGCGGTACTGCGGATCGGCGAAAGTCTGCTCATACCAGCGCAGCGCCTGCGGGAAGAAGAAGACCCAATACAACAGGCGCAAGTAGTCGAGCGGGTTCCAGGGTTGTAGTCGGCGCCGGAGGCGGGGCGCCAGGTCGAGACGGGGCACAGGTTCGCTCATACGTCACCACTTGTTTTCGTCCGGTACAGGTTGAAGGCGGACTGCATCAGGCGCAACGGCAGGCCATTGCTGCTGCGCACCAGAAGCTCGATCTCACCATCGCTGAAGTGCACCGGCGTGCCACTCAGCCGCTGCTGAATGAACGTCCGCGCAGTAGCATTATTCCAGGGTTTCACATTGATCTGCTGGCAGATACCGGCCAGCGGCGAGGTGTTCAGTTCGCTGTCGGGAAAGAGCCGGTCGAGCGGCGAGCGAGCCACCAGCGCCAGTTTGAAGGGCGCATGCTCGCCTTCAGCCAGCCCGCGCAGTTCGGCGCGCAGATTGTGACTGAAGCCGTCCCAGGTCATCTTTTCGATTTCGTCGAGTAAGAGCAACAAGCGTCGCCCGCGCAGCGCACGTTCTAACTTCCAGCCACCTTGCACCGTAGCGATCCCTGCCTCTTCGCAGAGCGCCTCGTAATAGTCATCTTCGCTGTGCAATTTCTGCATATCGAGCAGGATCGGCGTTCGCCCCAGTTCGGTTTCGGCGCGCTCTTTCAGCAGCGTCAACAGCGACGACTTACCGACGCCGCTGTCGCCGATGAAGGCGACGCTGCTCCCCGATCTGAGATAGTCGAGCGCCTGCTGCACCTCGCGCTGGCGGTCGAAGATGTGTGTGGGGTTGGTGATCCGCCCGCTGAGCGGCGTAAAGGGGTTGGGCGGGCAGACTGCCGGTGGTTTGGGCGACGGTTCGGTCAGTTCACGGGCGACGGTTGCGGCATTCCCCTGGAGGATGATGATCTGATTGTGGTCGCCGGTCACGATCACCGCGCCATCGGCGCTGCCGCCCAGGCTCACCGCCCGCTCGCCGGTTACAATGGCGATCTGACCGGTGCGCAACGCTTCACGCAGCAGGTCGAGATCGGCAGGGGTAACGATGCCGGACGTCAGGCGCTCGATGAGGTCCGTCAGGTGTGGGTCAGGCATACATCTTCTGGGCTATGATGTCACGAATGAGAAACGTGTTACTTCCATTATAGCACAGCGCCTGTCGCTCTCGCAGACATACGCTTCTCCCACAGCGACGTTCCGTGTTTTCATTCCGATTGACAGCGGCACGTCGCGGTTTTCGCCAGGACACCTGCACTCGATTCGGGTATAATACATCTGTCTACAACACATCAGTCGGTATTATCTCTCTTTGCCAACGAGGTGAGCGTATGGTTGAACGGATCTGTCCGGCTTGTCGCCATGGCAACCCGCTTGAAAATCGGTACTGCGGCGCGTGCGGTGCGGCGCTCACCGAACAAGATGCGCTAGCGCCACGTGAGCAATCGGCTCTGGCTCCGCGAAACTTTCCCCTCGCGCTTTCGCCAATGCAGATGCGTCAGATCGGTGCAGCATTGGCCCTCGGTGTCGCAACGCTGGCTGTAGAAGCCGGACGGGCATGGCTGCGTCACCGTATGGGTGCTTCATCGGCGGCATCGGCAATCACAACCGTGCCTGTACCGGTCGTTTCTCCGCCGACGGTGACAACACCGGTGAGCGTCACCACAACGATTATTAGCCAGCGTGTGGTTGAAATTTGGGAGCGCGGCGAGCTGGTGCGTCAGGTGGTTGAGCGTCATGTCTGGCGACGGGAAGAGTAATCTGGGAACCGATGCGGGTGCTGCGGCGTCATAGGTGTGGTACGATACTGATAACCGCTACGTCGTAGCAGGAAGGACAGGCAATGACGCAGGTAATGAACCCTTCGCCCTATCAGATAGTGCGCCGATACGTGCGCCCGCTAAGCATAAAATTGCGCATCAACGACGGTTTAGTGCTGGCCAGCCGCACGCTTTGGTTGGCACTGACAGTCTGTGTGCTGGTGGCGGCTGTTGGCTGGCTAACACCCATCCCCAATCTGATCTGGTGGGCTTTGATGCCGATCGTGCTCTGGCTGATGGTCATCATCGGCTTTATCGTATTCAGGCCACTTCCTCTGCGTCGAGCCGCACAGCGTATTGACCTGTTGCTCAATCTGCGCGAACGCCTCTCGACCGCAATTGAACTGTACGAGACCGGTGCCACGACACCGCTGACATCGTATCAGCAGGCCGACGCCTGCACGGTGGCGGCACAGCTTCATCCGCGGCAGCTCCCGATCAGCGTGCCACGCCGACCACTGTTGTGGGCGTTGTTGCCGCTTGCGGCGCTGATTGCCTTACTGACCCTTCCCAATCCAATGGAGCGCGTTCTGGCCGAACGGGCGGCGGTAGCCGAGATGATTGAAGAGGTGAACCAGCAGCTTGCCCGGTTGGAAGAGGAGCTGGCGAACCGCGAAGACTTGACGCCAGCACAGCGTGAGGAATTGCAGCAGATTCTGCGTCAATTGCAAGAGGAACTGTCACGCAATCCCGGTGATCGACAGGAGGCGCTGGCCGACATTGCCCGCGCCGAAATGCAGCTTCGGCAGCGGCTCGATCCGCAAACCGATCTCCGTCAGGCGGCGCTCGAACAATTGGCACGGCGGCTTGAACAACTCTCTAACAATCAGACCTCGCCTCGGCCAACGCTTGACCAGTTACGGCAGCAACTCGAAAATCTGGCAAACAGCCTCAATCAAATGAGCGCCGCCGAACGGCAGGCACTTGCCGATGAGCTGGCGCAGCAGGCGGCTCAACTGGCCGCAGCCGATCCGGCGACGGCGCAGGCGCTGCAAGATGCAGCTCAGGCCCTAGAACGAGGTGATAGCCAGGCAGCAGCCCAGGCGCTTCAACAAGCCGCGCAGCAGGTGAGGAATACCCAGGCTGCGGCGGCAAATCAGCAGGCCGTGCAACAGGCACTGGCCAACACTCAGATCGCTCGTCAGCAGATCGCGCAAGCCGGGCAAACCGGTCAGGGTCAGCAGGCTCAGCAGGGCCAGGGCCAGCAGGGCCAGCAAGCTCAGGGGCAATCGGGGCAGGGCCAGGGCCAGCAAGGTCAAACCGGTCAGCCTGGTCAAGGCCAGCAAGGTCAACCTGGTCAGGAGCAGCAGGGTCAGCCCGGTCAGGGTGGCGGTTCAACGGCTGATCATCTCGGTCAACAGCAGAGCAATGCTTCAGGAGATGTTGATCCTAACCGTCCCGCATCACAGCAGGGCCAGAGTGGGAATCAAGATCTGGTCTATCGACCGTTCCGTCCCTCTGGTCAACAGGGTGAACCTGACTTCATTCCGGGTCAGCAGAACAGTGGTGGAAGCAGCGAAGTGCGTCCTGGTCAGGGTCAACAAAGCGGGTTAAACAATCCTTCAGTTGTTCCTTACGAACAAATCTTTCCCGAATACCAGCGGACTGCCACTGAAGCGCTCGACCGCGGCAGTGTACCGATCTATTTGCAAGACCTCGTGCGCGAATACTTCTCGCGCCTTGAACCATAACAAAGGAGAACCGCATGACTGCTGTTCCCCAAACTGGGGTGATGATGTCGCCGGAAGAGTTTCGGCAGCGTGCGCAACAGATTGAAGCCGAAGTTTCGCAGGTCATTGTCGGTCAGCACGAACTGATTCGGCAAGTCATTATTACCCTGCTGGCCGGTGGTAACGCGCTGTTGGAAGGCGTTCCCGGTCTCGCCAAAACCACGCTGGTGCGCACACTGGCCGATGTCATCGATTGCAAGTTCTCGCGCATTCAGTTTACGCCCGACTTGATGCCGGCTGATATTATCGGTACCACGCTGATCAGCGAAGATGCCCACGGCCACAAGTCATTTCGTTTCGAGCCTGGCCCCATCTTCGCAAACCTGGTGCTGGCCGATGAGATCAACCGTGCTACTCCCAAGACCCAATCGGCCCTGCTGGAAGCAATGCAGGAGCGCACGGTAACGGTTGCCAAAACGATCCATAAATTGCCTCAACCGTTCTTTGTGCTGGCGACCCAGAACCCACTAGAGATGGAGGGAACCTATCCGTTACCAGAAGCGCAACTCGACCGCTTCTTCTTCAAGATTAACGTCGCCTTCCCTTCTGCTGCCGAATTGGTCGAAATTGCGCAACGAACAACCGGTGCGCGCCAGCCAACAGCGCGCCATGTTGCCGATGGGCCGATGATCTTGCAAATGCAAGAACTGGCGCGCACGGTGCCGATTGCCAGCCATGTCTTGAGTTACGCGGCCCGCCTGATTACTGCTACCCATCCAGAGAGCAAAGATGCCCCGGCAATCACCAAACAGTACGTGCGTTATGGCGCATCACCCCGTGGGATGCAAACCCTGATCCTGGCCGGTAAGATTTTAGCGCTGCTCGATGGACGTTACAACGTCTCGTTTGGTGACCTGCGCCTGGCCGCGTTGCCGGCATTACGCCATCGGGTGGTGCTCAATTTTGAGGCTCAGGCCGAGGGCATCAGTGCTGATGATGTGGTGAAAGGCGTTTTGGAAGCGGTCAAGGAGGAGTGATGGCTGAGCCATTGCTCACCGCTACGTTTCTGCGCAAGCTTGATCGTCTGGCTTTGCAAACCCGACGTGCAATGGCGGGCGATCTGCAAGGTGAACGACGAAGCCCGAAACGTGGCTCGTCGGTTGAGTTTGCCGATTTTCGGCCATACACGGCTGGCGATGATATTCGTCAAATTGACTGGAATCTCTACGCACGTGCTGAGCGGTTCTACCTCAAACTGTTCGTTGCCGAAGAGGAGTTAAACGTTCACCTGCTGGTAGATACCAGTCGCAGTATGGCCTGGGGCAACCCAGAAAAGCTTCACTATGCCCGCCAGATCGCTGCTACCTTTGGCTATATTGCGCTAAGTAATCTTGATCGGGTGAATGTCACGGCGTTTGGTGGTCGTCCGGCGGCGGTCAGTGGGATTCGTGGCAAGCGTGGGGCAGTGGCACTGTTTGAGTTTTTGCAGCGTCTTGAGGTCGGTAGTACCGTGAACCTGACGCAGTTCTGCCGTACCTATCTTCAGACTGCCCGCAGCGCCGGCCCGCTCTTACTCTGCTCTGATCTGTTTGATCCGGGCTGGCGAGATGCTTTGCGTGCGCTTACGGCACGTCCCTTTGAAATTACGATTATGCACATCCTGGCACCGCAAGAGATCGATCCGCCAATTGAAGGTGACATCCGTCTGGTTGATAGCGAAGGCGGACCGGCGGTTGAGATCAGTGCCGATCTTGATGTGCTTCAGCGCTACCGTGAGTCACTGCAAAGCTGGCAGCAAGAGATTGAGACGTTTTGCAGTGGGCGGGGAATCCGGTATGTGCCGGTAAATACGGCTATTCCGATTGAAGAGTTTGTCTTCACGCAGTTGCGACGCGCTGGTATTGTGCGATGATCGAAGTCCGTTTGATCAAACCGGCAAAAGGTCAGACGATTCGCTACCCGGCAACGGTGATCGAGCGTGATGAGCGGAGTGTAACCGTGTGCGCCGAATGGCGCCTGGGCCCGGTTGATCTCGGTCTGTTTAGTATCGAACCGGGCGATACCTTGATCGAAACATTTTACACCGATCGCTGGTATAACATCTTCCGTGTGCAACGACCTGATGGCGCCATTCGCGGTTGGTATTGCAATCTGGCCCGTCCGGCACGGATCGGCGAAACAGCGATTGAAACGGAAGATTTGGAAATTGATCTCATTGTGAGTGCCGACCGTCTTCAGATCGAACTGGTCGATCTCGCCGAGTACGAAGCACGTGGTATTGCCCAAACCGATCCCGCGACTGATGCGGCCCTGCATACAGCGATTGCCGAATTGCGCGATCTTATTGCCCGTGGCGAAGCACCATTCGCTGCTGAACGTGTCGCTGTGCAAATGATTAAGCAAGCATGATCAGGTAGTGTAGCCGGCAGAATGTTGGCTACCCAATCACATCCGAGCAGGTTCTATGTCATTTCTGGCTCCTCTAGCATTGATCGCAGCGGCGATTGTTGGCCCGATGATTGTGGCCATGTATTTGCTCAAGCTACGCAGGGAAGAGCGTGTAGTTTCGTCAACCTTCCTCTGGCAACGCATGGTGCGCGACATCGAAGCCAATGCACCGTGGCAAAAATTGCGCCGCAATCTGTTATTGCTGTTGCAGTTACTACTCATGCTGTTGCTGGTATTGGCTCTGGCCCGTCCATTTATTCCGGTCACTGGTATCAGCGGCGCAAACCTGATCATTATCTTCGACCGCTCGACCAGTATGCTGGCCACCGATGAACCACCTTCCCGCCTTGAGGCAGCCCGGCGGCAGGCGATGGCACTGATTGACCAGTTGCCCGACAATGGTCGGGCAACGATCATTGCAATCGGCGGTCAGATGGAAGCACCCATTGCCTCATCGAGTGATCGCCGTGAGTTACGGCGTGTCATCGAGCAGATTCAACCAAGCTACAGCAACCAATCCGATCTGAGCCAGGCGCTGACGCTGGCCTCGGCCCTCGCCGCCCGTGAACCCGACAGTGAGGTAGCTATTATCTCCGACGGTAACGTTAAGATTCCCGATGGTCTGCGTGTTCCGGCGCGAGTGCGCTATTTCCCCATCGGACGCTCCGCCGACAATGTGGCGATCAACGCGATTGCCCTCCAACCCGGCGCATTCGAGCAGACTCTATTTGTGCAGGCAACAAATTACGGGGATAGACCGGTTACTCGTCGCATGTCGATCTATCTCGATGGGAAACTCGACTTTGCAATTGATCTAACTATTGAACCAGGGCGCGAGCAGAGCTTAACTCAACCGATCCCAGCAACGGTGAGTATTATCGAAGCACGCCTCGATGAGCGTGATGCCCTGCCGGTCGATGATCGGGCTTACGCGGTTAGTCCGCAACGAGAAACGGTGCGGGTACGATTAGTCAGTGATGGGAATCGCTTCCTGCAAACCGGTCTTTCCCTACTGCCCGGCTTGGAAGTGGTGCAGGTACCAACGACAACCACTACGTTCTCTGAAAGTGCGGCTGAAATTCCGTTGACTATCTTCGATGGAACCGTTCCTGCGACACTGCCACCTGGTAACCTGCTCTTTATCGGCCCGCTGCAAAGCACTGAACTCTTCTCGATAACCGGTGAATTCGACTTCCCGCTCGTTCGTCCGACCGCTCTCGAAGACCCGATCTTGCGCAATGTACGCTTCACCGATGTCAATATTTTGCGTGCACCGCGCATCGTTTCCGGTTCGTGGGCGCGGGTTATCGTCGATAGCGATGGGGGGCCACTCTTGCTAGCCGGCGAACGTGAGGGCAGGCGCATTGTGGTATTGGCCTTTGATCTCCATGCGTCTGATCTTCCGCTGAATATCGCGTTTCCGATTCTCCTTTCCAACATGATCGAGTATCTCCTGCCAGTGAGCAGTCTCCAACTCACCACCGGTCAACCAATTGTGGCGCCGGTTGATAGCAGCATTGAGGAGGTACGGATCATTCGTCCAGATGGTCAGGTCGTTAGTTCGCGCGATGGACTGGTGCAGATACGAGCGAACCAGACCTTTTACACCGATACCGATCTGCCCGGTATCTATACCCTTGAAGAACGGCGTGGTAATACCGTGATTGCCAGCCGTCGTTTTGCGGTTAATCTGTTTGCGCCAAACGAGTCGCGGATAGCTCCTCAGCGCGACTTAACCATTCCTCAGCTTAGCGGGGCGCAAAGCACGGTTGCCCGCGAGCGCGATGGCCGCCAGGAGATTTGGCGCTGGCTGGCATTGGCCGCTCTGATCATGCTGCTGATCGAGTGGCTGTTCTACCAGCGTAATGCTCTCTCCATCCTCCGCCAGCGCTGGCGACGGCGTACCGCCGAATCGAGTTAAGCAGGAAGAAGATCAGCGACAGGTGCGACCGCTATCCCTCTTTTCTGGACTCATCAGGCCATTAGTACGCAAGAGGAGCGGATTTTTACGCCTCCCTCACTCGTACCAGGGGACTCTCGCACGACCCACTTCCGGCCTTCCAGGAGCCTGATCAAAAACCCAGATTTCTTATTGGTCATGCACCGTACCCGCGCAATCATTGCATGAGAGGTTGCCAACATACTTTCGCGCCAGCCATGCTACTCCCCTTCCTCGCCCCGTGTGGGAGTTGAAAGGGGGCAAGGGAGATGGTGAGGGTCGATTGCTTGCCAACATTCCTACGGTCGCGCCTCAGCAAAAGCCCAGGTTTTTGATCATGCTCTAAAGAGGAGATGCCACTGCTATAGGCACTTCAGGGCAGCAGAAACTTCCTGCGCTAGGGGTAGGTTCCACCCTTTTGGCCCGTCGCTTGCCGAAGATGTGATACACCAGCTGATGCTTGGTTATCGCCTACCACCGAACGCGGGCCGGATGCTAGCGTTCCGGGTGATTACAGGAGTTGGGGGGTATCGACAGCAGCGGCGGACGATTTCAAAACCACTCTCTTACCGGTTCATGGAAGGCGCGCTATAATGTAGTAGAATGTACGTAGTAGGATAAGGGGCCGTCTTTATTGCTTCTATCGAGATACCTCGTGTCCTGATTCAATACAATGATGCAGAGAGGATTCCTGTGGAAATCGAAGCCAAATTCAAGGTCAGTGCTGCCGATCTGGATCGGTTGGCCGCACTGAGTGCGCTCGGCCCGTATACGCTTCGCACCTTGGCTGCCGAACATCAGCGCAATACTTATTACGACAGTGCTGATGGTCGGCTGGCGCAGGCTCGCTATGGGTTGCGCGTTCGCCAGATCGGTCATCGCTCGATCATTACCCTTAAAGGGCCAGCTCGCCTCGATGAAAACGGTATTCATCATCGGGCAGAGTTTGAATTTCCCGGCGATGATCCCAATCCTGTGCATTGGCCGGCTGGGCCGGCTCGTGATCTGGCTCAGGCCTTGCTGTTAGGTGCGCCGGTTCGTCCATTGCTCACTATCGAGACGACACGCCGGATCATCCATGCGATGCGTGATGGACGTGATCGGGTCGAAATTTGTCTGGATCGAGGTACTATTTATGCCGGACAGCATCAGGCCCCGATTTGCGAACTGGAACTTGAAGTCTTGCCTGCCGGATCGGTCTACGATCTCACCGAATTAGTGAATGCACTCCGCTCGTTGATCAAGCTAACTCCTGAACGTCAGAGTAAGCTCGAGCGGGGAATGGCATTGTTACAACGTCGTTGATGTCGTTTGTATGCGAGTGGTGGCCTGGAGAGATTAACATGACCAATATCACTCATCTTGACGACTACCTCGAGCAGCTTCTCACACAGTATCGGGTTGATCGAGTTCATGCCCGCCAGGTAGCCAAGCATGCCTTAACCTTGTTTGATGCGTTGCAACCGAAGCACGGCTGGTCAGCGACCGATCGCGATCTGGTCGAAGCCGGTGCTTTGTTGCACAACGTCGGTTTAACGACCGATCCGGCTGAGCATCATCTGGTTGGCCGCGACATTGTTTTGCGCCATTCACTAGGTGATACGGTTACACAGGCTATCTTAGGGGCAATTATCGCTCTTCACCGGCGGAAACCGCGCTTTCAGATCGAACCCTCCGTGTTGTGCCTCAAGAAACGGCATCGCAGGCTAGCCCTCCAACTCGCCGCAATCGTTCGGGTCGCTGATGGCTTCGACTACAGCCAAACGCAAACGACGCAGGTTCAGGTAGCATCGCAGAATGGTCGCCTACGCCTGATCGTAAGTGGTCCTCATGCTGCGGTTGATGCCGAGCGGGCATCGGCCAAAGCAGATTTGTGGGAGCGTGTGATCGGTACGCGACCGGAAATAGTGGTACAGAGTGAGGGTTCTGTTGTCGAAGCGGTTGCCGGTGAAGATGAGCCGACTGAGTTACTACCGTATTGGTACGCTTCGGGTGAGGTGTCCTTTGCTGAATTAGGACGAGTTGTCTTGCGTCGGCACCTCCGACGACTGCAACAGACGGCGCGGGCAGTGAAAGATGACGAAACCATCGAGGCGGTTCACGATCTGCGCGTGGCGACGCGCCGGATACGTGCAGCCCTCCGTTTACTTGCGCCGGTTGTACCGGTCAAGCCTGCTAAGCGGGCAACCGAAATGGTACGCACACTGGCCTGCGAAGCAAGCGCTATCCGTGACCGTGATGTATTGCTGAGCGACATGACTCATCGCAATATTCTTGGTTTAGAGCCGATTATCGAGGCGGTACGCGCCGAGCGAATGGCTGCACACGCCGAACTGCTCGCTCATCTTTCAAGCGATCAGTATGAACGTGAGCTGCGGGGGTTAGCGCAACTGGCGTGTTTTTCTACGGGTTGGGATGACCGACCACGAGTGCGCGATCAGGCCGGAAGTATGCTGTATGCACACTATGAGGCGCTTCGTTCGTATGACCGCAACGGCTTACCCGAAGATGATGCCAGCCTGCATGCCATGCGGATCGCTGGTAAGCGCCTGCGCTATGCGCTCGAGCTGATCGGTGATATTGTTGGTGAGCGGTTGAATGATCTCTTGCAACCACTGATCGATTTTCAGGATCATCTCGGCGCATTGAACGATATTAGTGTCGCACGCGGTCTTCTGGCGCCGTACACTGTACACCATACCGCGGTCGCAGAATACATGGCGGAAAGAGAGGCTGAATGGGCGACCTTGCGAGCCGAGTTGCCCGAATGCTGGAATGTATTGGCGGGCGCCGACTATCGTCATCGTTTGCTCGCAATTATTGGTGATCTCTGACGCAGATCGATAATGGCAAACGGCAGGTAGAGGATGAGAATCGTTATAATGCCGAGGACCTCCATCCAGATAATGTAGAACGGCCACGGTCCGAGCAGATCGAGCAGACTCGGCGTGTATGGCTTATGCGCTAGAAAAAGATAGTTACTGCCAAGGAGCCAGTTCACCACGCCGACTGCGACCATATAAAGATTTGCCCCGACAATCACCAGTCCCACCGATCGCCAAGTGGGACGGTACCCTTCCAGCGTGATCATACTCAGCGCTGCCAGCACAATACCCCCGTGTGAGATGAAACTCTGAAAGGCGCGGAAGTGCGGGAAGCCATACACACCGATGTCGGGTGTGAGCAGGGCCTGGATTGCACCGCCGATACCCATAAAATAGGCAAACTCGAAGATGCGGTAGCTGCGTGTAAGCAGCATAATCACGCTGAGCCAGGTGAACAGCATACAGAGGTGTAACGGCAGCATGTACTGGATCGACCAGAGGCCGTGGACCCAGAACCAGACATTGTAAGCTATTTCATTGATGGCGAGAATGCCTGCCAGCGTATACCGCCAGATACGCCCAGCGGTTGGTGATAACCGACGACCCGGCCCCAGTATCCACAAACAGGCCAGTACAACGCACATCAAGGCGATTAGATGCGGCGGGCTGAAGAGGATAAAAGGTTGGCCGTTCCAGTGTAACGCAAAGAGTTCATCCATACAATGTGCTTCATTCGTAGGCGAGACCGATCTCGCCGATGAAAACTGGTGTCTATCGCTACATGTTATGTATATCATAACCAGATCGTCCGGCAGTGGGCAAGATGTCATCGTGCATGGGTTGCCACCGTTGCACTGTGAGACGGCTATTCGGATCGGCACGCAGTTGAAACAGCGTTTTCAGCATCGTCGCCGTATCGCGAACGGACGGGAAGGGGAGAAGCGTCGTCAGGACGGTACCTGGGTGCGCGGGCTTCCGGCCCGCATGGCATGTACACAGAGATTCTTTCTCAAATCTCTGTGCTCTCTGTGCTCTCGGTGGGAAATAAAACCACGGAGCACACAGAGTACACAGAGATTCTTTCTCAAACCTCTGTGCTCTCGGTGGGAAATAAAACCACAGAGCACAGCATGGATGATGCGTACTGCGCCTGGAATCATCTTTCATCATTCCTACTGCGTAAAGTGGGAGGAAGCGCCGCTCCGACATCTCCCTATCACAGCCGTACATTGGGATGCATCAGTTGTTGCGCTTCCTGGCATCGTCAAACGATGGTGTCTCGTCATCTCTGCATCTCATGGTTCCATCGAAACCTGCTAGCAATCTCTGTTGCTGAGTGCTAACATTGACTTGACAAATCGGCTGATCTTGTGTACTATTACCAACGGGTTAGCACTCTCGTGTTGACAGTGCTAATCAGTTGCAGCGAAACGTATCCTGAGACATAGTAAACGGAGGATAGCAGCTATGGCGGATTTCCGCATCCGACCTCTTGGCGACCGGGTAGTAGTTAAGCCGGTTGAGCGTGAAGAGAAGACAAAAGCCGGTATTTTCCTGCCCGATACGGCTAGCAAAGAACGTCCTATGGAAGGCACGGTGCTGGCTGTAGGCGAGGGGCGCCGCGATGACAACGGCAAACTGATCCCAATGAACGTTAAAGTTGGCGATCGGGTGATCTTTGCCAAGTACAGTGGCACCGAGTTCAAGCTCGATGACGTTGAGTACCTGATCTTGTCGGAGAAGGACATTCTGGGTATCGTCCAGGAATAAGTATTGTCGCGTAAGTAGTGCTATTCTCACAGGAGGATTATAGATCCTATGCCAAAGCAGCTTTATTTCAACGAAGAAGCGCGTCGCGCTTTGAAGCGTGGTGTCGATATTGTTGCCGATGCGGTGAAGACCACCCTTGGTCCGCGCGGGCGCAATGTTGCAATTGATAAGAAGTTTGGTTCGCCGACAGTAACCCACGACGGTGTGACGGTAGCGAAGGAGATCGAGCTGAAGGATCCCTTCGAGAACATGGGTGCGCAACTGCTTAAGGAAGCGGCCACCAAGACCAACGACGTTGCCGGTGACGGTACAACGACAGCGACCGTACTGGCACAGGCCATCGTCACCGAAGGTCTGAAGGTTGTCGCGGCAGGCGCCAACGCGATGCTCCTCAAGCGTGGTCTTGATCGGGGTGCCGAGGCACTGGTTGCGGCTATCAAGGCAAGCGCCGTACCGGTTCGCGATCGGGCTGACATTGCGCATGTGGCGACCAACTCGGCGGCTGACAGTGAGATCGGTGAGCTGATCGCCGAGGTCATGGAGAAGGTCGGTAAGGACGGTGTCATTACCGTTGAAGAATCGAAGGGTGTTACCTTCGAAAAGGAATACACCGAGGGTATGCAGTTCGACCGCGGTTACATCTCTGGCTACATGGTAACCAACGTCGAGCGGCAAGAAGCCGAGCTTGATGATCCCTACATCCTGATCACCGATAAGAAGATCAGCAGTATCCAAGAGATCCTCCCCGTCCTTGAGAAGGTGTTGCAGGTGACGAAGAACTTCGTCATCATCGCCGAGGACGTTGATGGCGAGGCCCTGGCGACGCTAGTTGTGAACAAGCTGCGTGGCACGATTAATGCGTTGGCGGTTAAGGCGCCTGGTTTCGGTGATCGCCGCAAGGCAATGTTGCAAGATATTGCTATCCTCACCGGCGGTACCGTTATCAGCGAGGAGATTGGGCGCAAGCTCGATAGTGCGACGATTGAAGACCTGGGCCGTGCGCGCAAGGTTATCGCGACTAAGGACGATACGACGATTATCGAGGGCCGTGGTGATGAGGCTGCTATCCGTGCCCGAATTGAGCAGATCCGCGCTCAGATTGCCACTACAACCAGCGACTTTGATCGTGAGAAGCTGCAAGAGCGGCTGGCGAAGCTGGCCGGTGGTGTGGCAGTGATCAAAGTCGGTGCCGCTACGGAGCCTGAGCTGAAGGAGAAGAAGCATCGGGTCGAGGATGCGCTGAGCGCAACTCGTGCAGCGGTCGAAGAGGGTATTGTCCCCGGTGGTGGCGTGGCGTTGCTGAACGCTATCCCGGCGCTCGATAATGTTCAGGTTGCCCACGAAGATGAAAAGGTCGGTCTGCAAATCCTGCGCCGTGCGCTCGAAGAGCCACTCCGTATCCTCGCTCGCAACGCCGGTGAGGACGGTTCGGTCATTATCGCGAACGTCCGCCGCTTGCAGGAGGAGAAGGGCGATAAGACCATTGGCTATAACGTGCTGACCGGCCAGTACGGCAGCATGATCGAGCAGGGTATTATCGACCCGGTGAAAGTAACGCGCAGTGCTGTTCAGAATGCGGTTTCGATTGCCGGTATGATCCTCACCACTGAGGCGCTGATTACCGACATCCCGGAGGATAAGCCTGCTGCCACGCCAGGGGCTGGCGCCGGTATGGACTTCTAAACGAGTCTGAACAGTAACCCTCTTCTCTGGGAGCGCGGGCTATAGAGGCCCGCGCTCTGCCTTGCGGCAGCCCTTAGCACCTATCTGAATCATCGGCTCACGGTACACTCGTGCAGGATGCGGGCCGGAGGCCCGCGCGCCCAGCCCTAAGCACCTATCTGAATCATCGGCTCACGGTACACTTCGTGCAGGATGCGGGCCGGAGGCCCGTGCGCCCAGCCCTTAGCACCTATCTGAATCATCGGCTCACGGTACGGCGGATGAAACCTGATCGATGGACGGGTGTAGCAGCGCTGTGCCCCAACCGATCTTCTTCTGCGATCAGGTATTCTCGATAGACGCTAAGCGTTAAAGCTGTGGAGCGCAGAAAGGAATGCCGTAACGTCGTGAAAAGAAAAAGGGAACCCACAATCATCCGCTGCCGGTTATTTTCTGGATAATCTCTTCGATCCTGCGATCCAGCGTAAACCAGATCATCTGCACCGAAACGTGAAATACCTCTTCAATGGCACTGATCGTTTGTTGACGACGGCGTTCGACTCGCGTCGGATCGGCATAAAAATCGGCTAGATTTTCATTGGCGCCAAAATCATCGACAACGATCACCTGCGTCACACGCTCAGGTAGCCCGATCTGCACATACTGCCAAAAGCGAGGGTCGGCTTTAGCAACTCCGAGATCGGCTGAATTGGCAATGAACGCCAATGCTGTATGCTGCAACGGGCCGACGCGCACCCGCTTGATCCGGTTATGTTCCCGACGTAATGCTCTGGCTGACCAACCCAAGGTTGCCAGTTCACCGGCAATCTGGAATGTTGCTTCGGCATAGTGATCGGTTGCGATGAGTGGGATAATCTGCGGTCTGGATTGGAGGATCGCAAAGAGTGGCTGCCATGCCGGATCAATGACCGAGGCTGCCATATACGCACGGGTAAAGCGACCGGCAGATCGTACTGCTGTCGCTAAAGGGATGCCGCGTTCCTGGAGTTTGCGGCTTAGCAATGCTCTCAGCCCGATGCGGGTAGTACTCCCTTCCACCCAGGTTGGTACGACCAGATCATTCCAATAGCGCTCGGTATCGATTCCTAGTGCCTGCAACCCCGATTGTTGTAATGCCATTGCCAACCGTGCTGATGTTCCAAATCGAACGGCCTCAAGGCTAAGCGTGCCGGAAAAGTCGAGAATCAAAAGGGTTGTTGCCATTGCTCTACTCGTAAGGGTTAGAGTGCAGCAGTGCGGCGCCCGTATATTATACCAATGCCTGATCCGGCAACATGGCACGATTCGACAACCTGTTTAGATAGTGTATAATATTTCTAGTAATGGGCGGGAGTGGCTCAGTTGGTAGAGCGACACCTTGCCAAGGTGTAGGTCGCGGGTTCGATCCCCGTCTCCCGCTCCATAGTGATGACCACTCACACTTGTGAGGTGGTCATCTTTTTTACGAAACTGTATATAATAAGCACAACATATCCAATCATTTTTACGTTCATGAGATGACGAGACCGATCACTTAACGAATTCGTGGGGCCACCGTGTATCTACCGCGCAGCACCGTTCATCGTATCTTCACCCTCACCCTGACTGGCGGAATTGCGCTTGGTCTGCTTTTCTATGCGCTGGTTGATGTAGCTCAGCAGCAGAGCAATGGAGGGCCAACGCTACGGTTGATCGTAGCGCTTCTCTTCGGCAGTATCGTTGGCTTAGCCCTGTCGATAGCAGCGTGGATCAGTCTCCGCTATGCGCTGAGTGAAGTACGCGATCACGCTCAGCGCATATTACAGGCCGATCTACCGCCTCTGACCGACAACGACCCACTGGTTGCACTGCGCCAGACGGTGACCGATGCGATAGTTGCTGTACCACGTTCTACAACACTGACCACGCTTGTCAGCCGTCTCAGTACTGTGATTGATCATGAGGCGATGCTCAGTGCGGTTGCCGAGGCGATGTCTGAACATCTGCCAGTTCATGGGGTTGTGTTCCTCCTCTACGATGCAGAACGTGCTGTACTGGTACCATCGACCGCGTGGGGTGTTGGGAAGGCTAACCGATCAACAGTCTTTGACATCAATAGCAGTGCGATTGGACGTGCACTTCGTGAGCGTCATTCGGTACGTTTTTCGAGTGTGCAGATGCGGGAGTTGATCAGTACCGCGTCTTCACAACCACTCACGGTGATCAATTGGCCGTTATGGGTACAGCAAACGCCAATCGGTGCACTCTGTGTTATGCTTGCCGGTGCAGATGTGCGGCTGAACGATGATCAACAGCAGTTGCTCGAACAGATTGCCACTATCTTCACGGCGTATCTCCAGACGTCGATTTATCGTCAATGGGCCGAGCGCGATCAACGTCGATTAGCCCTCTTCGAGCACATCACTGAGCGTATGGCTGAACAGCCCAACCTCGAACAAGCACTCGTGCAGCTTTTGCGCATCGCTGCTGAGCTTACCGAATCTGAACACGGGACATTCTTACTGATTGATGATGCTACATCTACCATTCGTATGCGTGTGACGCTGAGTGGTGGTGATGTCTTGCCACTTAATCTTGCTTCAATACCTATCTTAAAGCATGGACTGGCCGGTTGGGTATTACGGTCCCGGCGCGGTGCAATCATTGATGATATTGAACGTGATACACGCTGGGTACCTACACCAGGGCTTGAATTGATGCGATCAGCTCTAGCAGTGCCGCTCTTTCACGGCGATCATCCCCTTGGTGTCTTAACCCTGGCCGATCCTGCACCGTATCACTATAGCCAACATGCCCTGGCGTTGGTTTCAGTGTTAGCGGCCTACGCGGTAACGATGCTGGTTCATTACCGCTACGAAGGAATTGTCGAACCAGAACAGCAGGCTCATGCCCGCCAAATACTTGAAAAACATCTTGATCCGGAGTCAATGCGCACACTGATTGCACAGCGTGCAAAGCTGATGCAGGCAATCCAGCCGCAGGTGATCACGGTAACGCTGGTCTATGGATGCTTGCGGAGTGTAGAGCGTCTAACCGGTCTCACTGCGCAGCAGTGGTATGAAGACGTTGCCACTTCGTTCGACAGCGCATGCCGTCTCATTGTCTATCAACATCAAGGGGCATACATGAGCCTAGATGGGATAAGTTTCAGCGCGGCATTTGGTTTCCCCCAGCCACAATTCGATGATGGAGTCCGAGCGCTTCAGGTGGCCCAGCAGATTCAGTCCACAGTTGCTCGCTTGCGAATTCAGTGGCGCCAGCAGTTTGGTGTTGACCTGCCGCTGGCGATCGGGATTACGACCGGCCAGTTGATGGTCGGTGTTGTCGGTCAGGCGCAATCGGCTACCATGATATGGAGTGGTACAGCCTTGCGTGAAGCACGGCGGTTGTGTCAATTGGCACGTAATGATGAAATTGTGGTGTCTGATACGGTGCTGAAAATAGTTCCATCTGGACGGTTTACGCTCGATCCGCTCACGCCCGTAAATCTTCACAATGGAACAGAAATGGCACCGATCTATCGTCTAATTGGAAATACATAAAGCGTTATGAGTGATCCGGAATCTTCGCTTGCACAATCGGCGATGAATACGCAAGGTTTGCTCCGCATCGCAACTGCGATTGAGACGGCAGCTACTCTCGATGAGCTTCTTATGTTGACCTTGAACGAATTTGTTCAGGGTTTGGGTGTATCATTGTGTGGTGTACTGCTCCTCGATCCCGCCGGTGAGACGATTTCTCTGGTAAGTACCTTCCCACCCCGCATTTCCCTACCACCGCCCATTCCATTGCGTGATTTGCCACTCATACAGCAGGCATTCCAACAGCGGCAACCGTACCAGATTCTCGATCTGACTACCATGCCACAGCCTGGTGATCGTTCACCGGTTGTCTTGCAACTGTTGGGGATGCTGAACGAAGCGCAGGTTCGCTCATTACTGGTTATTCCTTTGGTGGCTCAAGATACAGTTATCGGGGCGCTGGCGTTTGCTACCCTCGGCCAAATACGACACTTCGATGATCAAGAAATCAGTGTGGCGCGCCTGATGGCCAGCCAGCTTGCGGCGGCAATCACTTCATTTCGTATGATCGAAGAGGCATCACGGCGCGAGGCCGAGCTGGCTACGCTGAACGATATTGCGGCGGCTGTTACCTCATCTCTTGATCCGCGCGAAATTTACCATCTGGTGATGGAGAAGATCAACCAGTTCTTCCGCGTTGATGCCGGTTCGTTACTCATGCTCGATGATGAAACTGGCGAACTGGTCTTCGTGATGACGCTGGAAGAGGGACAGGAAAAGCTCGTTGGCTTGCGTGTACCTGCTGGTGCGGGCATTGTCGGTGATGTGGCACGTACACAGCAGTATGCCATTGTGCACGATGCTGAGAGCGATCCACGGTTTTACCGTGCAGTTAGTGATGGAATCGGCTACAACGTACACTCAATTCTCTGTGTGCCGATTGTTGTAAAAGGTCGTACTATCGGTGTTATTGAATTGCTCAATAAACGTACCGGTCATTTTACCGAAGAGGAAGCGATCCGGCTTACTCGGATGGCGGCTACAATCGGGATCGCAATTGAGAATGCACGCCTGTTTCAGCAGGTTAGTACCGTTCGTGATCGCTTTGAAGCCATTGTCAATTCGACCAATGATGGTATCCTGATGGCTGATATGCGAGGTGTTGTTGTAGCCAGTAATCCGGCGGCGGCACAAATTTTTCACCGTTCCCGTGAGTCGTTGATCGGATGTCAGCTTGATGAATTGATCGACGAATTGATGAGTAGAGCACTGGTGGTTGAAGAGCCAACATGGCTCAATGAAGGTGCATCCCATCGCGTGATCGAGATCGAGTTGAACGATGGTCCGGTGCGTTATGTGCGCCATACCACGTTGCCGGTGCTCGATACTGCCAATATGCAGATCGGTCGGCTGGCGCTGTTTGAAGATATTGCGAAGGATCGTGAGCTGGCCCGACTTCGGGAAGATTATACCGGCATGCTCATCCATGATCTCCGTGCACCACTGACTGCTATTATGAATGGCATTATGATGATGCTGCGTGGTCTGGGGGGGCCGGTCTCGGAACAGCAGCGCGAGTTGCTGGGGATTGCCTATCAGGGCAGTCAGACGATGCTGGAGATGGTCAATACCTTGCTCGACATCAGTAAGATGGAGCAAGGCCGAATGAACCTGAACCTTGAACCACTCTCGCCTTATGCGCTGGTTGATGAAGCTATCGAACGCTTGCGGGCGTCAATTCAACAACGTCGCATTAATCTAGTGCAAAACCTGGCAATCAGCTTACCGCCAATTGAGGCCGATCGCGATAAGATTGTACGGGTATTGCAAAATCTGATCGATAACGCAGTGAAATTTTCGCCAGAGCGGGGGATGGTAACGATTGGGGGGCGCTATCTCGCGCTCGCTTCTCATGTTGCTGGTGACGTGCATCCTGATCTTCCCTTTGCCCTGCCAGAAATGGAGGCTGGTGAATGGCTGATTTACTGGGTGCGTGATGAAGGGCCGGGAATTCCACCACAGTATCATGCCCGTATCTTTGAAAAGTTTGGGCAGGTACAACAACAAAAGTCGCGTGGAACGGGTCTTGGGCTTACCTTTTGTAAATTGGCGGTTGAGGCGCATAAAGGGAAGATCTGGCTTCAGAGTCGCGAAGGTCTCGGCAGTACCTTTGCCTTTGCCTTGCCGGTAAGGCAGCGCTCGTCATAGGTATACGCAGATCGCTACCGGTTTGTGCGTACTGATTGCACAGCCAAAGTGTCTAGAGGGTGTTAGGATAGATAACGAAACTGTAAATAAATCCCTCTGTTAGCCCCCCGTCTTATCAGCTATACTAAAATAAATTCATTGCCCCATGTCTAGTGCTTGGGGGTGTTCTGTGCAGCGGATTATCGCAATCCTTCGATCACGCATTCTTTTCACTATCATCTTGCCATACCTGCTTTTGACCGTTATCGTGATGCTGATTGGTTCTGGTATTGCGATAACGTTAGTAGCAGGGAGTTGGCAGGAACGCTTCAATAATCAATTGGGTCAGGTAGCACGTAATTTTGCTGAAGCGCTGGCTGCGCGCGAAATTAGCAATATCGCCTACCTCGGTCAGATTGTATTCACCGCAGCTAATGCTGATACCGGTGCACCGGCAGTCGTTGATGCGATTATCCGTCGGGATGCAGATGGATTAGCGTTAGCTATGCGCAGCCTCTGGACGCTTGGTCAGAGTAACGAAAATGTAACTCCTGATCGACTGATCGTTTTTGATCAGACTGGGAAGGCTTTGCTCGATTGGGAACGAGCCAGGGATGGTGATGAGCCGACGAAGTATATCGGGACGAATCTGTCCGGTTTGCCATTCATCGAGAAGGTATTACGCGGTGAGCAGACACCGGTTGGCACCGGTGAGGTGATCGGCGATAAATATAGTGGCCTGATCGCATTTCAACAGTCTGATGGCCGTGAAGTACTACATTTCTTTACCGTCGTGCCTGTTACTGTCCGCATTGACGATAACACGCCACCCCAGGTTGTTGGTGGTGTGCTGGTGGCTCAACGGCTTGATCGTACACTGGCGTTCTTGCAAGATCGCAGTCAAGCAGCAGTGACTGCCTGGTTTGATAACAATGGTTTACCATTGGCTGCAACGGTACCGGAGAGTTTTGTATCGCAACTCCGCCTCGATCAAACCCAGATCGAGAAGTTAGCTCAATATAATACCCTGGGAACCTGTCTCGACATCGGTAGTCTTCGTGGTCGGGTCGTCACTCCAGTTGAAAGAGTTGGGATACCGACCTGTTCATTGTTGACGACTGCTCGTCTTGGTGACTACGAGTATCAGCTTGTGTATGCACCGTTGTTGCTTCGTGGTGCGCAAAATGGTTATTTCGTCGTTGGTTTGTCACGCGATTTTATTCTGAGTGCCTGGGCCAGTAGTCGCAATGCAGTGGTAGGTGTGACAGCTTTGCTGGCTCTGACCGCAGTATTCGTGGGTGGTTGGGTTGCACGCCGGATCACTCGTCCGCTCGATGACCTGGTGGCGGTCGCTGATGCGGTCAGTGCAGGTGATCTCGACCGGCGTAGCACTGTCAATGACACGAATGAATTGGGACGATTAGCGGTGGCCTTCAATCAGATGACTTCCCATCTCTTACATCTCTACCAAACGAGTCGTCAACTGAATCAGGAATTACGGGTCGAAGCTATTTTACAGATAGCCTCTACCAGTGCTGCTCACCTTCTCCCGCAAACCGAAGCGATTGCCATTGTGCGAGACACTGATAGCTGGAGGTTCCGGATTCGTCCGAATGCACCGTTAAGCTATGCAGCGTTGACCGGTCGGTATCTCAACGTATTGCCGATAAATGGCGGAGCGCAGTTAATTCCTTACACCGATCCATTACTGCTTGCGAGCGGCATCAAGAGTGCGCTTGCCGTTCCCCTCCGGCACGAACAACAGACGATCGGTTCTCTTATTTTTGCCCATCCAGAACAGGATGCTTTTTCGACTGCGGTGTTGCCACATCTGCAAGCGATTGCCAACATGACGGCGGTGGCATTGGTGAATGCCCTCCTCTACGAAGCGGTGCAACGCGATGCCGAACAACGGCGGGCAATTCTTGCCTCAATCAGTGATGGTGTCATCGTGAGTGATGCCAGTGGGCGCGTTGTACTATTGAATCCTGCCGCCGAGCAGTTGTTACGACCGATCCTGACCGATCGCACGGAGTTGTCGATCCATGATTTGCCGCTGGTCGGTAAGGATATTCGTTCAGAGTTGTTTGGTCGTCCAGAGAAGATTGTATCCATCGGCAATCGCCATCTTACGGTAGGACGGGCACCGGTCTGTATGCCCGATGGTCTTCAGATCGGTGAAGTGGTTGTCCTGCACGACGTCACTTCAGCTATCCAGATTGATCGAGCAAAGACTGATTTTATCGCCACCATTTCTCATGAGCTACGCACGCCACTGACCGTTATCCGTGGCTATCTCGAACTGGCGTTACGGCAGGCTGGATCGGGATTAGATGACGGTCTACGCGAGATGCTTGAACAGGTGCGTCAGAGTTCCCTTCAGATGACTAGGCTGGTGAATAATGCCATTATGGTGGCCTACCTTGACGCCGGTCAGATTGAAGTTCATATCCAGCCAACGAATCTGGCTTCGGTTGTGGATGTTGTAATACGTCCGCTACGAGAAACTTTTGCAACTCGCGGTCTACAGGTAAAGGTGGTACTGCCTGAAGATTTGCCACCTGTGCTGGCCGATCAAGAGCTGTTAAAACAGGCGTTAGGTCATTTATTCGATAATGCCTGCCGTTATGTTCAGCAGGGTTGGGTGTTGGTTAGCGCCGGAATAGAGGGTCAGGAGGTCTGGCTTGACATTAGCGATACCGGCCCCGGTATTCCAGAGGAAGTGATGGGACGGTTATTTACCCGTTTTCAGCGCGTTGATGGTAACAATTCAGTTCAACGTGGTGGTGGATTGGGATTGGCGATTACCCGTCAATTGATCGAGTTGCAGGGTGGTTCCATTACGGTGAAAAGTGTTCCCGGCCAGGGTAGTACCTTTACTATCCGGTTGCGTTATACCAGAGATCAAGAACGTGCTGTTGCAAGAAAAGACACCGAATCCATCCAGAACTGATTATCTGCCATGGCTGGTAGGAGGGGCACTGATTCTAGCAGTGCTACCGGTGTTCTGTGTTGCCCAAATCATCTTTTGGTGGTTGACACCAAACAATCAGCCGTTCAAGAGTATTAGCGCCGCACGAGGGTGGCAGGCGTATGAACCGTTTCCGGCTAATCTGAGTTTTGCCCCACCTGACGATGACTTGCCCAACCTTGTCGCTACAGAAGTGGCGCGGCGCACGCAAATGCCGATTACTCAGACAATGCGTTCCTCGCCGGTATCAATCGTAGCAGTACCACCGCCACCCACCCGGATTGATCCTCCGACGCCGACGGTAACACCTACCCCATCTCCTACTCCGACATCAACGTCTGTTCCGGCCGGAGGTGTTTTACCCACCATATCACCGACACCTACGACAGGCGTGGTTGTGGTTGTCCCAGGGCCGACAGCAACACCGACCGCGACAAGATTGCCCGTGCCAACCCCATCACCGATACCGACGTTTGCGCCGGTTAGTACTGCAACTGCAATAGCGACGGTCGTGTCAACTGCTTCACCCACTGCGGTGCCGATTACAACTATGCCACCAACTTCAACCCCAACAGCGACGGTAACATCGACGCCACGGCCAACATCGGTACCGACACCGACGATGACTCCTTCATTGGTGCCCACGGTTGTCACCAGAGTAACGCCGACGGCTACGGCTGTGCCAACTGCTACACCAACGATAGAGCCAACATTCACACCTACTCTTACACCAACTATGACCCTAACGGCTACTGCGATGCCTGAACCAACGGCGACGCCGACGCTTGAACCGACGGCGCCACCGACCCGCGTGCCGCCAACGGCGACGCCGACGGCCACGGTGACGCCGACGCTTGAACCGACGGCGCCACCGACGCTTGAACCGACGGCGCCACCGACCCGCGTGCCGCCAACCGCGACGCCGACGGCAACCGCCACGCTTGAACCAACCGCCACGCCTGAACCAACACCGACGCCGACGGCAACCGCCACGTTCGAACCGACCGCCACGCCTGAACCAACCGCGACGCCGACGGCAACGCCAACTCCTACACCGACTCCCGTGGTAAGAGTCAGGGTTCGACCAATCGATCCAGTCAATGAGGGCAATCCTCCCACTGTTACTCGCCGTGATGTTGTTGTTGAATTACTCACCGACAATGTTATTGATGTACAGGTGACGTACAGTGTGGCTCCTGGGGGAATGTTTCCGGCAACCCCTAGCAGTGATTACCGGGTACCGAACGGAGAAACCGGTACGCTCATCTTCCCAGCCGGATCATTGGCTGGCACGACCAGGACGGTAACTATTGAAGTCAACGGTGATACCATTGCCGAAGAGGATGAAACTGTCATGTTCCAACTGACCGGTATTGTCGGTGGTGAACTGGAGAATAGCGAGCAGGTCTTAACCATTATTGATGATGATGCGGTAACGGTAAGTATCGGACCTGCTGCGGTAGAGGAGGGTAATGCAGGTACAGAGACCCAACTTGAGTTTCCAATCTTTTTAAGTAACCCTGCTCGTGAACGTTCAATACGTGTACGTTATCGAGTTGAGCCGATCTCGGCAACGCCTGATGTAGATTATCGGGCGACGACACCTGCCGAGCTGGTGATTCCACCTGATGATTCAGCGCCGGTGATCATTGTGACCGTGATTGGTGACGATACTCCTGAACCGAATGAGACTCTTCGCGTTGTTTTGGAGGGTGTGATTGGCGGCTCGCTTGGGGAGGTAACTAGTGCTATTGGAATTATTATTGATGACGATCAACTACCAGCACTTCCGAAATCGAGTCGACCTATCGGGTCAATGGAAGGGAGCAAGGGATGGAACGTTGATCAGACCTGGCGTGTGGTGAACGTTCAATCCTCGTTTTCAGGTTGGTCGGGTTGGCGAGGGAACAGAAACCATAGGCCTAGTTCAAGCGCAATTGGAATAAACGCCAGCGCAATCAGAGGTGGCCAGATTGGGCTGAGTGCAAAGTAGAGTGCAAGCGGCGGGATAGCTAAAATGATGGCAAAGACGGTCATTGCCAGATTCCCCCAACCAACAGCAGCCACGACCCCGACAACAGTCCCTACAACGATCACAGCATCGCTGCAAGTGGCGAGTGCGGGACGATTGTAACAACTGTTGAGCGCAGAAGGAACGGCTATATCGAACATTACCCCCTGCAATTCAAAAAATGTAGGGAGAAAGATTCGTCGCAACCAGAATAGCACTGCACCGAGTGCAATCACCAGATAGGCCCGCACGATGCGGTGAGTTAAAATTGGTGGTATGTTCATAGGGTAATACCAAGAGCCGTTGCTATGCAACGGCTCTGCTCATCGTCAACCGATTACAACGATTATGAACCAACAACGATGTTGACCAGACGATTAGGAACGACAATCACGCTGCGGATAGGCTTACCGTTAATGAACTGCTGCACTCGCTCATTTCCAAGCGCCAGCTCACGGAGCTGTGCCTCGTCGAGATCAACGGGAACTGTCAGTTTGCCACGCACTTTGCCATTGACCTGCACCACGATCTCGATCTCTTCTTCGGCGGCCACTGCTGGGTCGGCAACCGGCCAACGTTGCTGGTGGATGCTGTAGGGTTTACCGAGGCGTGACCACAGCTCTTCACTGATATGTGGTGTGATCGGTGCCATCAACAGCAACAAGATCTCAATCGCTTCGTGCCAGGCTGGCGTATCAACCAGACCTGCATCACGGGCGCGATAGAGGGTGTTGGTGAACTCCATCAACGCGGCAACCATCGTATTGAACTTAAAGTTCAGGATGTCACGCTCAACCCGTTGAATTGCCTGATGAGCGACGCGGCGTAACTGGCGCTCGCTCATCGTAGCGCCAGATTGACCACGCTCGGCGTTGGGGAAGAGTACAATTCGCCAGACCCGGTCGAGCCAACGTTTCACGCCAGGGACCCCATCAGTACTCCAGGGTACCGACAGCTCGAAATCGGAGATAAAGGCTTCATACCCACGTAGCGCGTCGGCGCCGTGTTCGGCAACGACTTCGTCGGGAGTGATGACGTTGCCCTTCGATTTCGACATCTTCTCAATCACGATCTCGCCGTTGACCTCGCGTGGTGGAGCCAGAATCAGACCCTGATTGCGCAGGCAGGTGAAAGGTTCAAAGAACTTGACCACGCCAAGATCGTAGAGCACCTTCGTCCAGAAGCGGGCATAGAGCAGGTGCATAACTGCATGTTCAGCACCGCCGACATACAGATCAACCGGCAACCAGTAATCAAGTGCCTCTTGACTGGCCAGCGCCTGCTGATTGTGATTGTCGGCAAAGCGTAGGAAATACCACGACGAGCAAGCGAAGGTGCCCATAGTATCGGTTTCGCGCCGACCCTTACTCCCATCGGGAAGGGTTACATTAACCCATTCGTCGATCAGCGCCAATGGTGATTCGCCCGTTGCCGTTGGTTCATAGCTCTCGACATTCGGGAGAGTCAGCGGCAGTTCGCTGTCAGCGAGCGCGATTTCCAAGCCATCTTCACGATGAATAATCGGGATAGGTGTACCCCAATAGCGTTGACGGCTGATCAGCCAGTCGCGCATCTTGTAATTGGTTCGTCCTTTCCCGATCTTTTGCTGTTCCAGATAGGCAATTGTCTGCTCGATTGCCTGATCAGCCGGGATACCATTAATAGGGCCTGAGTGAATTGGCACTCCAATGGCGTCGTGATAAATCAGATTACGATAAGCCTCAATCCGGTGTAGGTAGGCCATCGCCGTCGGCAGATGTGTATCACCAGTTGCAGTGCGCAGGCGGGCCGTGATCCGTTCATCAGCGGCGATAGAGTCCAGGGCAATCGTCTCATCGGGGAAGATAAAGAGCCACCCCGATCCGGCGACTTCTGTCCAGCCGTTGCGCAGTCGTGGTTGGATCAGCGCAGCATATTCAACCGCACGTTCACCATTCAGTTCAACCAGCAGATCACCGTTATCTTGCACGGTAACGGTAAAGCCGGCGGCCTGCAACGCAGATGCAGTATCTTCAGCAATTGTTGCTGCACGCAGGAGCGAACGGGCTGCATTGTCGGGGCGGGTAATCACCGGAATAATGGGCAGGCCGTACTTGAGAGCGAATGCGAAATCACGTTCATCGTGCGCTGGCACGGCCATAATTGCACCGGTACCATAGCCCATCAATACATAATCGGCGATCCAGATAGGAATGCGCGCCCCATTGACCGGATTTATCGCGTAGCCACCTGTCCAGACACCAGTTTTTTCTTTCTCCTCGGCAACCACAGTGGTCGTTGGTCGGTTACGGGCCTGCGCAACGTAAGCTTCGACCTGGTCGCGTTGCGCATCGGTCGTCACCTTTGCGACCAGCGGATGTTCAGGCGAGAGCACCATAAAGGTAGCGCCCCACAGCGTGTCAGGGCGTGTGGTGAAGACAATGATCGGATCACCTGCTTCGGTGTGGAAGACAACCTCTGCACCGCGAGAGCGGCCGATCCAGTTGCGCTGCATCGTCACGATCTTCGACGGCCAGTCAACCGTATCGAGATCGCGATCCAGGCGGTCAGCATAGGCAGTAATGCGGAAGAACCACTGCTTTAGCACTTTTCGTTCGACCTTTGCACCACTACGCCACGCCGTACCATCGGGCAATACCTCTTCGTTTGCCAGCACCGTCTTATCGACCGGGTCCCAGTTTACAACTGCTTCACCCCGGTACGCCAACCGAAAACGGCGCAAAATTTCTTGCCGTTGAAGTGGCGTTGCCTGTCGCCACTCTTCAGCCGTCACTTGCGGTTCGGTAAGGGATAGATCAAGACGACTGGTACCGTGTTCGGCCAGTTCTGCCTCCAGTTCACTAATCGGGCGTGCCTTATCGACCCGTCGGTCATACCAGGAGTGGTAAAGACGCAGAAAAATCCATTGGGTCCAACGGTAGTAATCGGGTTCAGACGAAGTAATCTCGCGATCCCAGTCATAGCTGAGACCGAGCATGTTCATTTGACGTTTGTAATTGGCACTGTAGCGGCGAGTGAGGACAGCCGGGTTGGTTTTTGTCTTTATGGCCGCGTTCTCGGTTGGCAAACCGAAAGCATCCCATCCCATGGGGTGCAGCACGTTGTAGCCACGCATGCGGTAAAACCGCGCCACAACGTCCGTCGGTACATAGTTCCGGCAGTGACCAACGCTGAGGCCATCGCCACTTGGATACGGGTAAAAATCGAGGACGTAATACTTTGGTTTTGACGGATCGATGGGTGGTGTGCGGTAGAGTTGATCGGCTGCCCAACGGGCCTGCCATTTGGCCTCGATGGCAGCGGGATTGTAGCGTTCAATTTGCGACGTTTCTACTTTAGCATCACTCATACAACGTTATACCTCGCAGAGATGAGCAACGGATGACAGGACAGACAAACATTCGCTGGTATTTGAAGATCATCAAGGCTAGGGTCCGCCATGCGCTCACCTCCTTTCGCCAATGTCTGACCAATCAGAGCAGGATAGATACTTGCTGAATTATAGCATTTTCTGAACATTTGATGCAAAGATGTACAGGCAATTTGGGGGACTGGGTTCTCGGCTTAGGGCGATATTCGGTAAGCGAGCGGTTTAATAACAGAGCGACACCAATGAAGATCACGCACCTGCTGCCGATGATCACAAATCACGCGGTTACCCGAGGTGTGGAATGCTGAGCCGCGTTGTGTGGCGAAGTTGAGGTGGAGGGAGGAGAAGACGATCGGCTGGCACATCCCTCCGTAGCAGATACAGACCTTCGTTCCAAGCGTGTCACATCACCGGCGCTGCGCTCTGGCCCGCTGGGTCGTGGGCGCCCTGTTGGCGAGGAGCGCCACTGATCCCGCCCTGCTGCACGCACGTGCCACCGTCGGGATGGTCCGTGCCGCACTTTGGCGGACGCCTGGCTCGCTGCTTCGGCCCACTACCCCAACGACCTACCCGTGACTGGTGTGCCGGCGGTGGTCCATCTGCTGGCGTGCGGCGCCGACCTGCGCCGCTGGATTCACGTCCACGGGACGGGCGGCCCGCTGGTGAACGGGCGAGATGCATCCACGCGGTGTGCGGACATTGTTCTGGTGCACGTGAGCGCCTGCTCTCGGGGCAGGAGCCTGTCAGTCAGCCGGGTCTCGGATGCACGAGATTCACGTGGATGAGGGATACAAACAAGAGTTGTAAAAAAGAACATCGCAATCCGTCCGCATATCATTTCATTGCAAAACCTCTAGGGCACTAGGGATGTGCCGTCATCTCGCAGCGATGGGTGGTGGAACGTTCGATGGCGTGGGCGGGATACCATCGTTTGGCGAGGAACGTATACCACCGTAATCTCGAATCAAGCGCAGCCTTTCGGTATTTTGGTGCTATCGCTATGCTTCTAAATCGACTCTATCCGAAATGTTCGTTTTTGATCACGCTCTAAATCCCCCTTTCGAGCACACGTGCAGGCCAGATGCCGATGCCATCGGCGCCATCATTGGTCAAGGCAAATCCATCACCGCCACATGGATCAGCGCTCTGCGGCACACATTCGGCACACCCGTCTGGCAACGTCATAATGACGAACACATCATCCGCACCGATGATGCTCTGGCCCGCATCCACGATGAAGAGGTTTGTTCCTTCCCCGCCGTGACGTCATCCTAACAGAGGCAGGCCGTTTTTTCTGCCGCAATATGTCATGAATTGACGTACAATAGAAGTAGTTTTATAAAGGGTTCTGCTTTGGTAGCAACGACGTGAGCAATGAACAATGTCTTAGCAATTGCACTGGGTGCTGCAATCGGCGCAAATCTGCGTTACGGGATCGGTTTATGGGCAGCTCAACGCTTGGGTACGTCTTGGCCTTACGGTACCTTTATCATCAATGTCCTGGGTTGCCTGGCAATTGGCTTTTTGCTGACACTGATAACGAATCGGTTAACCGTTAGTGAGCCGATCCGCCTGATGCTGATTACCGGTTTGTTAGGTGGATTTACTACCTTCTCGACATTTGGCTATGAGTGCTTCTCATTACTAAATACCGGTAATTGGTGGGGAGCAGTGGGCTACATGACCGGTAGTGTTGGTGGTGGGCTGCTAGCTGTTGGGCTAGGAGTAGGGCTTGGTCGCCTCTTATCTTAGGGGTCAGGTGCACTGCTTCCCGACCATCGTGTTTGTGATCGGTGGTCATCGAGCCGGTGGTCGGGCTGCAACCGTTGCACGTCAATGGAGGATGTGTTCCGCCGTATCATCGGTGGAAGAGGATGAACTCATACATAGGGAGGAGGTCTCCAATGGAGCAGACCGTGACTCAGCAACTCTGGATTTATATTGATGAAGGTGACAGCCTCCAAGGACGAACGATCGCTTCGCGTATCGTTGATACGTTGCGTGCTGCGGGCGCACCGGGTGTCACCGTTTTTCGCGGTGTTGGTGGCTATGGAACGCATGGAGTGTTTCACAGTGATCTCCTGGTAGACATTCCCAGTCGTTTACCGCTGGTGATTACCTGTATTGACCGCAGTGACCGCCTGCAACGATTGTTGCCCAAATTAAGTGAGTTAGTCCAAGAAGGGTTAATCGTGCTTTCTCCGGTGCAGGTGGTCAAGGTGGGGCGGCGGGTAGGGAGTGCCTTTCCGCCTCATCTTACCGTCGCCGATGTGATGAGTCGTGATGTCGCATCAGTACATCTGGCGACCTCGGTTGGTGATCTGGTGCGGCTGTTGCTTGAACGCGGTCTACGCGCAGTGCCGGTCGTTGACGATCATCACCATGTCGTTGGTATCGTCACTGATGGTGACCTCCTCCAGCGTGGGGTGAGTCAGCTCCCCCTGCACCTACAGCAGTTGTTGCCGGGTGCCGAGCGAGCAGCTCATCTGGCCGCAATTGCAGCCAGACCAGAACGGGCTGCTGATGTGATGACACCCAATCCAAAAACGATCAATGTCACTGCATCGCTGGCTCAGGCAGCGTTGGTGATGACCGAATGCGATCACAAGCGACTACCGGTCGTTGATAACGATGGTCGGCTGGTTGGGATGATCAGTCGGTCTGACCTGTTGCAGACGGTGGCTAACTCCTTTGTTATGGCTACCGATCTCTTGCCAGGAACGAGTCTTACCTCGGCGAAAACCGTCGGTGAGGTGATGATCCGCGATGTTCCAACGGTCAAACCGGAGACGCCGTTAGCTGAAACCCTTGATCGGATACTTTCCACACCACGTCGCCGTGTGGTGGTGATTGATGATGATCGGCGGGTGATAGGTATCATTAGCGATGGCGATATTCTCCGTCGAGCAATGCGACCGGCAGCACCGGGATTGCTCCAGCGGTTCGCGATCTGGATCGGCAGTGGTGCTCGCTCGCCAGAGCTGGAGCTGGCGTTAAAAGACCATACTGCTGCGGATGTGATGACCAGTCCGGTATTGACGGTGAATCCGGAAACGCCGATCACAGCGGCGGTAGAGTTGATGATAGAGCGACGGATCAAGCGCTTGCCGGTTGTCGATGCCCAAGGCAGGCTGGTAGGTATGGTTGGACGAGCAGCACTGTTAGGGGCGTTACTGGCGGCAGATGGTACGGTTCCACAAACAGGTAAAGAGGAATCACCTTCTACCTGACGTTTCTGCTTGTGCCTATCCGGGAGTCCTGTCGTAGAGACGAAGTTCAACGTGACGACGAGTCATAGGTTTAAGCAGCGGTTGATCACCGTCTCACGCTTACCTGAGCTGTGGTACCATAGAGAGCGGAAGAACGATCAAAATCTTTCTGTCAAAATAAACCAGAGGGTACTATGCTGACCGAACTACAAGACAAGTTAGAAACAGTTCGTGAACGGTTTGCCAATCTACGGGGGCACCTTTGACTTGGCGGCAAAACAAGCCGAGATTGAACAATTAGAAGCCCGTGCTGCCGATCCCGATCTATGGAATACACCGCGGACAGCACAAGAGATCATGCAGCGGCTGACCCGCTTAAAAGAAGAGGTTACGTCATGGGATGCCCTCGAACGGCGGATAACGAGTGTTGCCGAACTGATCGAGTTGGCCGAAGGGGAAGGAGATGATTCGCTGAGCAATGAACTGGCTGCTGAAGTGCACGCCATTCAGCAAGAGGTTGCTCAGCGTGAACTTGAAATTCTCCTTAGCGGCCCGTATGATGACCGCGATGCCTTTTTATCGGTGCAGGCCGGTATGGGTGGTACTGATGCCCAAGACTGGGCAGCAATGCTATTGCGAATGTACACGCGCTGGGCTGAACGCCGGGGCTATACCGTCAATCTGATTGATCTGAGCGAGGGTGAAGAGGCAGGGATCAAGAGTGCAACCATTGAAATTCGTGGCCCCTATGCTTATGGTTATGCCCGTGCTGAAGCAGGAATTCACCGTCTGATCCGGTTATCGCCCTTCAATGCGGCCCATACGCGCCAGACCAGCTTTGCTCGCGTGGAGGTCATGCCAGAGGTTGACGATGCGCCTGAAGTCGAGATTAAGCCCGAAGATTTGCGCATCGATGTCTTCCGTAGTGCGGGTCATGGTGGGCAAGGTGTGAATACAACCGACTCGGCGGTACGAATTACTCACCTGCCAACCGGTATTGTTGTCACCTGTCAAAATGAGCGCTCACAGATTCAAAACCGCGAGCTTGCGCTGCGGGTCTTGCGAGCACGGTTGCTCGAACGCGAATTACAGCGTCAGGCTGAAGAGCGGGCACGCCTGCGGGGCGAATATCGTGAGGCGGCGTTTGGTAATCAGATGCGAACGTACTATCTGCATCCTTCAACACTGGTGAAGGATCACCGTACCGATTATGAAACAAGTAATGTGCAGGCTGTGCTCGACGGCGAGATCGATCCGTTTATTGAAGCCTTTCTGCGGGCAAACGTGCGGGAGTCGTGATGGAAATCAAATATACGCCGTGGCGTATGCGTTACATCAAGCGGGGCGATGTCTCCGATGAAGGGTGTGTCTTTTGTGCGATAGCGGCTGCTAATGGTTCTGATGATGCCAAACGGCTCGTACTTCATCGTGGGCAGTACTGTTTTGTGGTAATGAATCTTTACCCATACAATACTGCGCACCTCATGGTTGTTCCCTACAACCACATTGCCGATCTCACTGCGCTCGATCAGGCGGTTGCTACTGAATTATTCAGTCTGACGCAGCGTAGTGTAGCGATCCTTCAGACCGAGTACGCCCCCCACGGTTTCAACCTGGGTATGAACCTGGGACGTGTCGCAGGAGCAGGTATCGCCGATCATCTGCATATGCACATCGTACCGCGTTGGAACGGTGATACTAACTTTATGCCGGTGATCGGCGATACAAAACTGATCCCTGAGTCGCTTGACGAAACCTATCATCGGCTCCGTCCGCATTTCGCAGCACTTAGCTTAGCGTTCGATCAATCAGCTCAACCAGATGATGCACCTCGAACGGCTTCTGAATAATCACCGCGCCTTCAGCTTCAAGATCGGCAAACCACGGTTTACGGTTGAGCGCCGTTATCAAAAAGATCGGGATGCCGTCATCTTGCAAGCGTTCCTTGATTCGTTGGAAAGTCTCAACACCATCCATATTAGGCATCATAATATCACTGATAACCAGGCTGGGTGAGATGTGTTCCAGCATACGAAGTCCTTCGAGGCCATCGCGGGCGAGAACGACTTCATAACCGGCATTACGAAGTGCGATAGAGAGAATATTCTGTAGACCGAGATCGTCGTCGATAATGAAGATTGTCCCCTTACTTGCTGGCATATCGGTTTCCTTACCGGTTTTTTAAGAAGCTGTACTGGGATAGGTTGGAGTGGTCTGGTGTCATATTGGACGCCATTATACCAGAGAGTAACAGATAGATATTCAATCATGAGGAGCGAGGCATGAGCCATTCAGTACCGGCGGTATTAGCTGAATATCCCTTTCACTATCGCATTGAAGTTCGCTTTCGCGATCTTGATGCACTCGGTCATGTGAATAATGCGGTCTACGCTACCTATTTTGAATCGGCGCGGATCGCTTACTATCAGCGACTGGTTGGTGGTTCCCTTGATCGCTTGGGGATTATTCTGGCCGAATTGACGATCAGTTACAAAGCACCAGCCCATTTTGGTGATGAGTTGTTGGTTGGGGTGCGGGTTAGTAAGATTGGCGGCAAGAGTTTTACAATGGATTACGCAATTGCCCGGGTTGGCGACGGTGCTCTGATCGCGACCGGACAGTCGGTATTGGTCGCGTATGATTATGCTGCTGGACGCAGTGTGCCCGTAAGCGACGAATTCCGGGCGCGGGTGGCTGAATTCCAGGGCGAGCGATAGGCACAGGTTTGCGGCATCACCTGGATACGCAGACCGCCAGCTCGCACAGTGATGCGGGCTGGCGGAATTGATGAGCTATTGTCACATCTGATCAGAGTGCCGTGTTAACATAAGGAGAGTGAATGTATCGCTACCGGCTTACAATCGGTATGTACGTAGAATGAGGATGCACACTGGTTACGACGCTAAACGGACATACCAGCGAGTATTCTTGAGGCCCTTGCGGAATACTACTCCCTGACACCCGTACTGTCCATGCACCGGCAGCCGCGTTCGTGATCACTATCTGTTCAATGGTGTCGATGTTGTTTGTGCCTTGCGAAGCTGGATTTGCCGGGTTATTCTTATCGAGAATCCAGGGTTGGTATGAGGTAAGATCGGGGCCTATCAGCAGTAAATCAAGATTATTAATGAGCGTCTGACTGGCTGGAAGTGTTGCCGGGATGTCATCCCAGACCAGGGTGCATTTGAGAGAGCCGCCAGGGTGAGAGATGGTATACTCTTGCGTTTGCCCACTCTCAATCGATGCGGTTCTGATATAGCTCGATTGAGCAGCACTAGTAGTGGTTGTGATAACGTTGATGGCTGCCAGTGCATCAACATGTCCGTACCCAAACCGATAATCAGGGCCAGGATTACCTAAATCTTCAGCAGTATGTACCAACACTGCACGCAGCGTTGAGGGCAGGGGATCAGCATTGTAGGTCAGATTATATGCTTCCAGCATTAAGCCGAGAATCCCTGAAACTGCTGGTGTCGCCATTGAGGTGCCGCACCATCCACTTCCACCATAGGTTTGTCCGGGCAAGGTAGACCAGATGGCATTTTCACCATTTGCTTCACAACCTGGTGCTACAATTGTGGGATTTACCCGACCATCTTCAGTTGGACCGAACGAACTAAAGTTAGTCATTGATTTATCATCAGAGTTGGTTGCACCGACGGCAATCACATTCTTTCCCATTGCACCCCCACTTGAGGTACGCCAGCCATCGGGGCAATAGCTCTGTTCGTTACCATTGGCGAATGCGACGTAAATCTTTTTGGTCACTGTGTTAGAGAAGGTCCCACGTACCAGGGCATCAAAATCTGCTGCAGTCTGATCATAGACACCGAGCACTGTTGTATCGCAAGCGCCGGGGTCAGGTCCCCAAGAGTTCTGGGAAATATCTAGATTATACGTTTGAATAGCCTGAATGACCTCATCAGCCGCATTTTCAACGTCATACGATAAGACGGTTGCCTGATCGGCATGGCCGCGCAGATCACGCCCTTCAGGGCTACCTGTACCGCTACCGGCGGCTGTTCCGGCGACATGAGTAGCATGATCGTTGGTGCCGGCGGGTCCACTACATCCATTTGAGGTTGAAGTGGGATCGCCAATCGTTAGGCGACCACTAAAACCGGGATGGTTGCTTTCTACCCATCCACAATCCCATACTCCAATGACAATACTACCAGGTGCTGATGCTGGATTACCGTGATAACCGGCCTGGTGAACCAGGTTTGTCTTGGTAGCGTTTCGACCACCATCATTTTTCGGTCTGAATGGTCCAGGCCAGGCGTCGATCCAAAAGACGCTATCCATCTGACTCAGTGCCGTGAGGGTGACAACACTGGGTAGATGCGCAAGGATATAGTGGCGCTCAGCGACTACTTTTTCGACGTTGCCACCAAATTGCCTGACGAGATCGCTGATCGTTTCGACATCAACATCTGGATAGGTTGCTATCAGTACCGGTAGTGGCTGTTGGTCACGGTAGTCGGTCAGTCGTGGTGATAGTTTGTCAGTTTGGCGAATGGCGGCAATAGCACGTATTCCATCTGGTAAGGTTGACAACTGGAGCCATGTAATCGGGATAGACGCAAACCATGCGTTATCTGGTACGTATGCCAATAGTTTGAGACCAGCTTGAGAGAGTGTAGCTTGCTCAGCAGGTGTTGGCAGACGTTCAAACTGTACTAAAACATGCGTGCGTTGCTCTGATGCCGTCGTACTTTGCAAGCTGACAAGTGATCGTTCACTAACAGGAAAACCAGGTTGTGGGCTAAATTCACGGGCACGCAAGCGGATCAATGGCGCTGCTGGCGCCATTAGGGAGAATGCTGGAAGAGTAGTGAAGATGAGTCCGATGACTGCGAAGATTAGCAAGGTTGGTGTCCGTTGTCGCATGATTTTGCATCCTCTCTTTAACTGGCTAGCCATTTCTGTCGTGGTGCGCTTGCGGATCGTCAATGAATACGTATGAGTCGGGTTTCCTCTTTGGTCAAAGTTCTTCCTCCCCAACACTATGTTCACGTACAGATATTCGGTTGGAAAACCGTTCTATCAGACGTATTGAGAACAATGGTCGGAATAGCGACGAAGGTAATGAAACACCGGTATGGTAAGGCGGGATAAGCGGGTTGATCTGTCTATGCGTTGCTCGCCCTCCTTGCTCATCAGGCGTTGTGTGTTGATAGAGCAAACATGTTGTTCGACAACTGAAGTATGATGACCAAACAACGATTATAGAGCGTTCACCTCCTCTCAAGGTTATCGTCATAAGTTCTAACAGGTTGTATAATGGAAGAACGTAACAAAATCATTACAGAAGATCCCAATGACGACATGGCACGTACAACTACTAGGTGGGTTTGACATTCGCTGTAATGGCATCTCACTAAGCAGTGCTTTTCAAACAGATAATGCTCGTTTGCTATTCACCTGGTTATGCTTTCATCAGCGACAGGCGGTGCGACGCGAGACGTTAATCGGCTTGTTTTGGCCTGATCGACCACAAGCAGCCGCCCAAAACACGCTGCGCGTTACCCTCAGTCGTATCCGTCGGGCGTTGGGGAAAGCCAGTTCTTTGCTTTATACTAGTGCACAGACGGTAACGCTCAACGTTCCGCCAGTTTGGCAGGTTGATGCACTCCAGTTTGAGCAGATTGTGACCACGATCCATTCACACAATCATCGCTCAATACCCGGTTGTCGCCATTGCCAGGAGCTGTTACAGACAGCAGAGACCCTGTATCAGGGTGAGTTTATAGCCGGTTTTACACCAGAAAGTGAACCTCTGTTTGATTGGTATACCCGTCAACGCGAGTATTTTCATCGCTCGTTTCTTTCGGTTCTGGCACAGTTGGGGGAGTATGCTCTTCGTGCCCACGACTGGCATAGCGTGCTGACATATGCCACCCGTCAATTGGAAGCTGAGCCGTGGCACGAATCGGCTCATCGGCAATTAATGTTAGCTTTAGCGCGTCAGGGCCAACGGGCATCGGCGCTGGCTCAATATCAGAACTGTTGCAAAATCTTACAGCAGGAGTTGGGTGTCGAACCAGAACCGGTAACTCAGGAGCTAGCGGTAGCAATTCGTGAAGGGGGTCTCCCAGATGATCCTTCGTACCTGACGTCACGGCGTCAGGCAATGGCTCTTGATCAGCTTCCTTTGGTTGGTCGTGAGCAGGAAATTCAAACTCTGACCGATCTTATCAATCGGCCAGATTTGCAATTAATCACGGTAGTTGGTGAAGGTGGCGTTGGTAAAACCCGTCTGGCGATTCGGGCTGCGCAATTGATGCGTTTTGCCTTCCCTGATGGGGTATGCTATATATTCCTGCATCCTGAAGATGGTTTTGCTGCGAATATCGGTTTGCTGACGTTGAATCCGGTACAATACCTGGCCCACTGTATTGCTACCACTTGTGAGATCGCTCTGAATGAACGGCAGAGTACGGAAGCTCAGGTGATTGCAGCACTTCAGAATCGGGCATGTTTACTGGTGTTCGATAGTTTTGAACATGTGGTAACAGCCAGTCTTTTCTTAAAAGAGCTGCTGAGTGCAGCAACACAATGTGTTGCGCTGGTTACCTCGCGACAACGTCTCTATCTACGGCAAGAGCATGTGCTGCATCTGGCCCCACTATCAACGACTTCCACTGCTCAGCAGGTGAGTCCTGGCGCTCGTATGTTTGTAGAGTTGGCCCGCCGTCAGGGAATGACGTTTACCACAGCAGACGAGTATTGCGATATTGATCAGGTCTGTAGTGCGCTGTCTGGCTTACCGTTAGGCATCGAGTTGGCGGTTGCATGCTTGAACAGTATGAACCTGACGACATTACGTCAGACAGTTTTCCGTAGCGTGAAGTCACTGAACAGTCCGATCCTTGATGTTCCTGGCCGGCATCGTAGTTTGCAAGCCGTTTTTGAATCGACCTGGAATAGTCTGTCTGAAGCGAATCGTCAGACGCTGGCGATGTTGAGTGTGGTGAATGCTGCCTGCCCGCTTGCCGCAGCGCTGGCAATCACCGAGAGCGAACAGGCGCTTGCTGAACTGATTGAATTATCTCTGGTACATCATCTCGCTGAAGACCGCATCTGGTTGCATGAGTACGTCCGTCAGTTTGCCAGCGAGAAACTGGCGCAGGACTTCGATCATGCAAACTTCCGCGAAGTAGCTTATCGTCGCCATGCCCACTGGTTTTTGCGATGGTTGACCAGTTCTCGGTCTGATCTGCGTGGGCCGCAGAGCTTTGAGATTCGTGAGAATCTGGCCGCTAATCTCATCGACATTGAAGCAGCCTGGCATTGGGCACTTGTCCATGCCGAGTGGGATTTGGTCGCTAACGCAGCGTTAGCCTATGAAGACCTCTATCGCTTGATGGGGCGTTTTGTTGCCGGTGTCGAACGATTCCAGCAGAGTCTGGCTTATGTCACGAATCCTATCACATCGTCTGCCAAACGTTTGCGCGCCTCGTTACTGTCAGGGTATGTTTCGTTGCAACGTTTACGCTCTGGTCATCAGCATGTTTTCAGCGTGACAGCAGAAGCGTTAGCACTCGCCGAACAGCTTGCCGACCCCTTGTTACAGGCAATGATCAAGTGTCAGTCCGGGATGCTGAATACTCTGGCCGGTGATCACGAACAAGGTCAGCAGGAGTTCTTACAAGCGCTTGCGCTACTCAATGGCCCCAATGGCACATTCCATGATACCGATGCTCTATTGATCATCGCAACGTGTCTACGCTCGCTGAGCGAGATCGATTTGCGCCTCGGCAATCTTGAGGCGGCCACCGATTTTGCCCAGCGAGCTATGGCAGTTTGCCAGCAGACTCATGATCATCTGGCAATAGCCCGTTGTTTTGAAACGCTCAGTAATGTTGTGAGTGCACAGGGAAAACTTGAGGAGTCTGATCACTATCTGCGTCAGGCCCTCGATATATATCAGCGCCTGCGCGTGACCTATCAGAAAACCCGTGTTCTCGATCTGCTAGCGCAAAATGCCGATGCCCGTGGTGATTATGCACTGGCGCAACGCTACTATTTTCAGGGGCTGGCACTGGCGCGTGAGAGTGGAGATCGTGATGCAGAAATTATTGCCCGTATCAACTTGGGAATTTCGGCTGATTTTATGGGCAATTATGATCAGGCTCTTGAGCATACTCGGCTTGCATTAGCCCTTTCTGAGTTGGTCAGTGATCGCAGGCATCGTACTACTATTACTGCGAACCTCAGCCTATACGCTCACCACAATCAGCGTCATAACCTGGCGCTGTCTTATGCGCAAGCGACCATTGAACAGGCACAGCGCAGTGGCTTACGAGAGCTGGAAGGGTATGGGTACGACTTTCAAGGTCATGCTCTCCTGGCGCTGCATCACCTCGATGAAGCTGAGCTTTCTTACCAGAAGGCGCTGCATATTCGTCAGCAATTCAATAACCCGGCGCTGGTGCTCGAATCACAAGCCGGTTTAACCCGTGTCGCCCTGGCGCGTCACGATACCACTGAGGCGTTGCGACGTGCCTTACCGATTGTTGATCATTTACTGGCCGGTGGGCATCTTAACGGCGCAGAGGAGACACTACGTATCTACTGGACAGTGTATCAGGCGCTGATGCTCAATGCGGATGCACGTGCCAGCGCTATTCTAGCGTTAGGCTATCATCTGATTCAAGAGCGAGCGGATAGGCTGAGCGATCCGCGTCAACGCTCGATCTATCTCAATATCGATGTGCATCGTCAGATCGTAGCTACCTATCAGGCTCAAATTGGTCAGTCTGATCGGCCAATGTCATCTCATATGTCGGTAGCTTGAGCTACTCTGGAGGTGCTATGAATCGCTTTGATCGTCACATCAACCCGCGCCTGCTACCGAAGGCTGCGCTCATTGGGGCTGTGATTGGTGTTGTAGCTAATCTGATCGTGTATGCTGCAGCACGTGCCGGTGGCCTTGAGTTTAGTGCGCCAGTACCACCTACCAATCAACCAATGCCCTTACCGGTCGTCGCGGTTGTTGTCGCTACTGTTATACCGGCGATTGGTGCGGCTGTGTTACTGGCACTGCTCAATCGGTTTACCTCGCGACCATTGCGTGTGTTTCTGATCTGTGCAGGAGTTGTATTAGTACTCTCGTTTGCCGGGCCTTTTACTTTGCCTGTTAGTCTGCTCGAACAAATGATTCTCAACCTGATGCATGTGATTGCAGCAGGCGCCATTGTTTGGGCACTCGTGAATTATACGGTAGAGAAATAAGCGCCTGTCCGAACAATGCTGTTGCGGGAAACGAAGGTCAGCAAATGAGGTTGCCCCTCATCAGATCGGAGGGCATCCGAAAGTGTCATTTTCTACAATCCGCGACGACGTTCGGGTACCGAATAGGCATCGGCCGTTCGGCAACCGTTGGATGTATCTGTAGGAGCAGGGCGCTGCCTCGCCTCAAGTCCCGAGTGGAGCCTTTATCCAGAAAGTTCTACACAAAATCGAATCCGCTCGTCAGTTGTTTGCTCGTCCTTTCTCCCACTTTCAATCCTATCGAGCAATCTTCTCTTGCATAGTCGTAGTGTTCGCGATTACAAGTCGAGTCTGAGCTGACGATCGGTAACAGTGCCGGATGTACGCCTACGAGTTGCTTGCCAGCGCCGCGAACCGTGGCGCTGATGTACCGCGGCTGCTTCTTGCGCCGTTTCTGGTCGGGCACGTACTGCCGCGATTGCTGCCCGCGCTCGCCGGTAGGCAACGTCGTGGTCAACGATTGGTGCTGGATAGTCGCGCCCAATCCGACATCCGGCACGCTCCTGGCTGCTACGGTCAAGCAGCCATGGGGTGTGAATGTACGCAGTCGGAATGTTTGCCAGCTCAGGTACCCAACGCCGGATGAAGATGCCCTCTGGATCGTGATCAATACTCTGTTTGATCGGATTGTAAATACGAATGGTACGATTTCCTGACGTACCGGCCTGCATCTGCATCTGACAGTAATGAATGCCCGGTTCATAGTCGATCCAGCGCCGGGCCAAAATGAGCGCCGGTTCGCGCCAGTGTTGCCAGAGATCGTAGGCAACAAAACTGACCAGCATTGCCCGCATCCGAAAATTGAGCCATCCCGTAGCAGTGAGTGCACGCATACAGGCATCAACAAATGGATAACCGGTGCGCCCAGCAGCCCACGCTACCATCAGGTCAGGGCGATAGTGTTCCTCGCGCATGCCGTCATACGCTCGCACCAGATTGCGAATCTCTATTTCGGGTTCATCTTCAAGTTTCTGGATGAAGTGACAACGCCAGTGCAAACGCGACTCAAACGCAGTGAGTGCCCGTAGCCACGATCGTTCTTCTGGGGCAGCATTGGCGTTAAGTTCGGCAATGCGTTGACGTGTCTTTTGAACCACTGTGCGGATCGATAATGCACCCCAAGTTAGATAGGCGCTCAAGCGTGAACAACCTTCCCATGCCGTTAGTGGGCTGGAGAGTGCCCGGTGGTAGTGGCGGCTGCGGCGGTAGAGAAAATCGTCCAGGAGCCTTAGCGCGGCTGTTTCACCGGGTGGTTGGTGTTCGGTAAGGGTGTCAGGCGGCAATGAGAGATCATGCGTGGTTGGAATTACCCCTGGCTCAATTGCGAGTGATGGTAAGACCGTTGGTGGGCGGGCCGGTGTTGCGCTCATACGCTCTTCCCAGTGGGCCTGCCACTCATCACGTGATGATAGGCGGCGCACAACGCCATTTTGGGGCAGCTCATAAAACGGAATTCCGCGTGTTCGTGCCCATCGCCGCACGGCCCGGTCACGGGCATAGCTCAATAGATTTCCCGTTTCTTCGTGGGCCCAGATCGCTTCGACAGGCCATTCCCGTGTCAGTTGGTCGAGAACATCAACAGCTTCACCTACGCGCACGACCAGGGGTTGACCGAGCCTTGCCAGAGCGGTGCGTAGTTCGTGGAGGCATCCGCGAATGAATGTCCAATGCCGGGTTGCGAAATCAGGTGCATGCACGAGCGATGGCTCGACGATGTAGAGTGGGAATACCGGGCCACGTGCGGCAGCAGCACTTAATGCCGGGTGATCGTGAATGCGCAGATCGCGTTTGAACCAGACAAGCTGCATAATGTATCGAAGGGCGGAATAACATAACATGATACCTACACCATGTATGGTATCACGGTTTCAGTGTTGCAGACAGGTTATGGTTGTTTCGAGCAGGGCTTTTCCAAGTGCTTTCTCTGCCTCGCAGTAGTGCTGAAGAAGAGAGAAGATGGGAGATGCAGATCGTTATTAGTCCAATTACTCACTCTGCATGCTTCGTCTCAACTCGATCAATAACGATACCCAATGTGCGGCCATCTGGAGCTGTCCACGGTGTTACCCGCAGCTCAATCTCGCGTAACCTACTATGAATTGTATGCGATGGTAGTTGGATGATTAACCAGCGCCACGCTGTATCGAGCTTGAACGGGTGACAAATGTTGTCAACGCAGAATTGACCATTTACGGGAGCGTCAGGGCGTAATGCTGCCATACGCAGCCGCACAACCCGACTGTTTGCCGGTAATCGGATGCGGGCCACGGCACTCGTCCAGCGGCTGTGGACTCCGGCCAACGTTTCTGCCGGATAAAACCCGGTCAGATAACCGAAGTCTAATCCATCACCAACATCAATGATTGCCGACGGCGACGGGTATGTGTCACGCCAGGCCAGATCGAGAAGGCGTTGTTCACTCACGTATTGCGGTCGGTATGCCTGTTGCGCTGCGGCCAGATCACCGATTTCGCGCAGCAGATCGCCCAGCCGAACATACGATGGTGGGTAGAGCATGTTGAGGCGCTGTGCGGCTCGATATGCGTTTAATGCACCGTCAATATCTTGTTGGGCGCGTAACACATCGCCCAACGCCAGATAGCCGTCGGGGGTAGGATGGGCAGCGATTGCCTGCTGATAGGCAGTTGTAGCCAGCGCTAGGTTGCCTGATAGACGGGCAAGATCACCACTGAGCCGCCAAAAGCTCCGCAGGCTGCCCTGAATGGCGTACTCCCAGTGATAAGCCATTCCTATCGAGAGGCCAACTGCACCGCTGACCACAAGTGCGACACCGAGTGCTTTGGGCACCAGATGAGGCCGGTCTCTGAATGCAACCCAGGCTCGAGCTGCGTATGGAATGAGGGCAAAGAAGATAAAATGGCGGTAGCGCCCTTCCCCATGGGTTACCAGCGATACGGCAATGAAATAGATCAGCCACAGCCCGAATAAAACTGCTGGTGCGCGTTGGCGCCAGGCTGCGTAGACCAGGGCAGCGACACCGCCAACAGCGATCAGAGCATAGAGCAGATCATCGAAGATCAGGGCAAAAAGGAACAGCAATGGCGGTGGATCGGCCCGATAATCTTCAAGAAGGAATCGATCCTGAATCGCTTTCACCCGCCAGATTGCCAGCCAGTTGGGCCACAGTTTGCGCAGCAGGATGGCTGGGTCTTCACGCAGTCGTTCGAGGCCACGCGCAGTAGCGTAAGCCGCACGTTCGGCAGGGTCAGGAATTGTTTCGAGCACGCGAAAGATGGTTGCCATATCTTCGCGTGGTTCATTGAAAGCCCAGAGGTTGTACGAGAGACCAGTTTCGATCAGAATGCAGCTACGGTAACTCAGGCAATTACGAATCGTCCACGGCGCCACGACGATCATGGCCGTTATCGCAAACGCACATCCGACCAAGAGTGCCGCCGGACGGCGGAGCAGGTACTGCCAGTGACCCGCAGCACTTGCTGCAACCCAGACCACTACGATGAGCGTAAAGTACAGCGGTAGCGAGCGAGTCAGAAGCGCCAGTCCCCATAGTCCACTGGCTGCAAACAACCGCCAATCGCGCCATTGTGCACCACGTTGCCACCAGACCAGTAGTAACCAGCAGGCTGTGCCGAAGAGCGCCGTGAACAACGTTTCACTCATATAAAGTGCGGCAAACGTGGCGTAGGTAAGGAGAATGGCTGCACTGAGGGCGGCAAGCCGATGTACCGGCGGCCCTGCGTCGTCGTTGATAGCCTGTGACAGACGGTATATCAGAAAGACGTTAAACACACTGACCGCGATGTTGGGTAGTGCAGCCAGCCAGACATCACCTCCACTGAGCCAGAGTGATCCGGCCAGCCAGAGCGGATAGAGTGGTGCCCGCAACCAATGGTAACGTTCGTAGAAACTCCAGCCGCGTCCGGCCAGTAGGTCGCGGGCGACCGTGAGATATTCGACTTCATCGTTCGCTGGCAAATGCAGGGGTTGCATCCAGAGCGCTAATCGAATCAGAGCGGCCAGCGATAGGATTGCAATAAGCCACCATACTTCGCGTTTCATCGTACCTCCGCGAAGACAAGTTGTACCCCAAGCCGACGACCATCAGCACTAGCCGGATCGTACTGGCGGGGCCAGAAGGTAGGGGAACGAATAGAGATGATGACTTCTCGCGACGAGGTTGTTATTGGTAACGGTAAGGTGATGGTTTGCCGGTCAGCACCAATCGTAAACGGTTGCGGTTTCCTACCGGTAACAGTTACCCAGATCGTTACCGCACTCTTGTCTGGACGACCGCTCTGTAGGGTTAGTGCAATCTGCTGCGCACCGGCCGGAGCGGTTAGTCGCACCTGTGCCCAGCGGGTTGTCCAACGCCAGTGGTGTTCACCCGGAAGCGGCTGGTGCATGCCACGGATAAAACCCAAATCCAGACCATCACCCAGCAGCAGCCTCGTTGGTGGCGGGGTTACTGCCCGTGCCCAAAGCCAGGCGGCGAGGTCTTCACGTGATGCGGTGGCGAATCCGTTCAGTTCACGTTGTGCAGCAATCAGATCGCCTTGGCGTCGCAGGACATCACCGCGCAGCAGATGTGGGTGGGGATGGGCAGGAAGTACGGAAATGGCTTCATCAAGCCAGTGCAGTGCTGTGGTTTCATCACCACCAAGCAGAGCGGCTCTGGCCAGTGCGACGCGGGCCAGTACCGATTGTCCGTCATACGCTAGTGCTTTGGATGCTGCATTTGCTGCCGTCATTGCATCGCCGTTGGTAAGCGCCTGCTCGGCCAGCAACAGATTCCAGTGCTTGTTCGCCAGTTGCCATGCCATGATGGGATATGGTGCATGCCAGAGCGTGATTAGTACCATAAAGAACGGTACGAGCAGTGTCCATCGCTGACGATGTGGAAAAGCTGTACGTAATCTTACTTGCCAGGCTGCACCTGTCATACCGGTGTAGGCAAGAAGAACTGGATAGAGCGGAAGCCGATAACGAAGTTCAACGTGGAAGATCAGCGTGGTAAAAAGAACATAAGCAGCCCAGGCACCCAACAACCAGCCTGGTTGTGTTAATGTGCGGAAGAATGCCGAAGAGCGTTGTGACGGATCAGGTTGTACCGTTTGCCAGCGTTGTACCAGGCCGTAGCTACCAACCAGCAAGATCAGCAGCCATACGCCATCGCCAAGTACCAGGCGAGCCGCAACTTCAGCCGCCGACACCCAGATCGCCGGTCGTGCCCGCATATCGTCGGTATGTTCGAGCGCGAAAAAGCGACGTAACTCCTGGCCCATTTTTATGATGAAACGCACCGGATCGGCCAGAATAGCTGCTACTCCCCGTTCGGTTGCCAGTCGCTGTCGGTATAGACGATCTTCACCGAGCGCATAAAGTTGAGCTTTTACCGCTTCCCGACCGGCAGGATCGTTGTCAAGCCATAGATTCTCGGCACCAGTGGTGTCGATTAAAATGACTCCCCCGTAGGTTAGGGTATTACGGATCGTCCATGGCCCTACTACCAGCGCCCATCCCAATAAAAACATACCGATACGAATGAACGTCTGTCGACGTTGCCCGCTTTGCCAGCCATTGATCAGCCACCAACCCATAGTTAGCGGCAAGAGTGGCAATGCCACTGAGCGGATTAGGCACAATGCACCGGTAACAACACCGGCACAGACCGCGAGTCGAGAGGTCTGTTGTGGTAACAGGATCAACCAGAACAGCAGACTGAGACCGGCTAGAAAGAGGGTTTCTGTCAGTAGTTCGGTAGCGTTAGCTGCCAGCGTGTAATTGAGGGCGGTAAGTAAACCGGCCAGCAAACCGGCCCAGCGGGCAAAGGCAGGTGATGCTTGCGGTACACTGCGTCGTGCAAGAGTATGGGTGAGCAGAATGATGAGCGGTACCGTGAGCGTACTAATGATACTTTGCACCAGACGCAGGTTTTGCACCAGCGAATCAACAAAGAGGATCGCCGTCGCCAGAAAAAGTGGGTACAGCGGTGGCCGCATCAGACGTAGTTCGACGTACCGCCGTTCTTGCAAGAGGGTTATGGCCTGGGCTAGATACTCAGCTTCATCGCCGCCTAACGGATACAGTTCACGCCAGCGCCAGACCAGCAGGCGAAACACCAATCCCAGCCCGGTTAGAGCCATAATTGCCAGCCACCAGTTTCTTCGATAACCTGCCTGGTTGAGAGTCATATTAAAAGACCTGCCACAGAGAAGAGCGGGTATGACCTCCGCCTGTTATAGCGTTCCTACTAATCCTCTGCGTGAACCTTGTGAGTTCCTCACTTGATCTGACCCCGCTACCAAGGAGAACCGTGGATCAGACGGGGGTTTTCAATGTTCTCAGCTTTGATTCGTCTGTGCTGCTGGGCAATACACTAGCGGCGGGGTGCCGACGAACCTCCGCCACCTGTTGCCGATGCTTCCTGAATCACGCGGTTAGCCGGATACACGGCTTGCGCAGACAGTATTGGTATCAGAGAGTGCAAGGAAGCTGAAAGGCCGCTAAGAGCGTGATCACAAACCTGAATTTCTTATTGGGAACGTACCGTGCCTAGGTAACCCACTCGTTGGGGGCAACGTTCTGTTCCCCCATCCACCGCACGTTCCTGCCGCCGAGTGGGCAGCGCCAGGCGCTGCGTGTGACAGGCTGGGTGAGCGAGAGTTATCCCGCTGCACCTTCCCCTTCTGCTCCCTGTGGATGAGAGGAGGAGGGAAGGGGAAGGTGAGGGCCGCCAGGCGTGCTCTATAGTAACAGGCACTGAAACCGTCGAAACCCTTTGCCATCGCGTCGAGGAGACGCAGGCGTTGCCCGCCGCTGTTTCCCTGACCATTATGGTGCGGTCATAGTCGAGACTCTTCAAAAGCCCAGGTTTTTGATCAGGCTCTAAGGTTCCCTCTCTAGTTGGGATTCGCATGCTCGTATGCGCCATTCCCTCCAGTTTGACCGTTATACACGCGAGAACGGTCGAGCACAATACCTGCGAGGTATGGAACCTTCTCTTGTAAGCGTGAAACCATAGAAAGCGGACACCTCACCTGCCCCTCCTCGTATGAGCGAGGAGGGGCAGCGGGAATGGGGGGCAGCCACACGTTTCAGTTATACCTTCCGTGCACTCAGCGCCTCTTTCACCAAACCGGCAATATCGGCTGGCATACGGGCTACGCGCACTCCGACACTCTCAAGAGCGGCAATCTTCTCTTGGGCTGTTCCTTCACCGCCACTAATGATCGCGCCGGCGTGTCCCATTCGCTTTCCGGGCGGTGCTGTCTGACCGGCAATGAAGCCTACTACCGGCTTACTGACGTGAGCTTTAATGTACGCCGCTGCCTCTTGTTCGGCGGTACCACCAATCTCGCCGATCAGAACGATGGCTTCAGTCTGCGGATCGGCTTCAAACATTGCCAACACATCGATAAAGTTTGTGCCGATGATCGGATCACCGCCGATTCCAACAATCGTACTCTGACCAATACCCAGCCGTGTGAGTGCGTCAACTGCTTCGTATGTCAATGTTCCTGATTTGCTGACAATGCCGACGGGGCCGGGCATGGCAATATTGCCGGGAATGATGCCTACTTTGGCAGCACCCGGTGTGAGGAGGCCGGGGCAGTTAGGACCGATCAGACGTACTCCGCACTCCTGGATAAAGGCATAGGTGCTAACCATGTCGAGCGCCGGAATGCCTTCAGTGATACAAACAATCAAGGGAATACCGGCTGCTGCCGACTCACGAATGGCATCAGGTGCGAAGGGTGCCGGTACATAAATCACGGCAGTATTCGCACCTGTAGCTGCTACCGCTTCTGACACCGTGTTAAATACCGGTACCCTGCCATCAATTGCCGTTTGTCCGCCACGCCCTGGCACAACTCCGGCTACAACCTTTGTCCCGTACTCGATCATCTGGCGAGTATGGAATTCTCCTTCTTTGCCGGTAATTCCCTGTACCAACAATCGGGTGTTGGCATCGATCAGAATGCTCACTCGTTCCTCCTTGTCATCTGTATACACATACGCGATTAGCGTTTTGCCTGCATCTCTCGGTAACATGCGCTTCTTCAACATACCCCATCCTCTCTGGCCGAAAAGAGGATGGTAGATGCTGATTCAACAGCGCCTGCGTCAGCGTTTCTAATACATATCGCTACGTCGTGGTTCTGAAGCGGTTCCTTCTGCTTCTTGTACAATCACCACTCCAGCCGAAGTACCAATGCGGCTTGCTCCCGCTCCAATCAGCTCCTGCGCCATTGCCAGTGAGCGTATTCCGCCCGACGCCTTCACCCCGATGGTCGGGCCAACGGTTGCTCGCATGAGTCGAATGTCGGCAACGGTTGCCCCACCTGGCCCAAAACCGGTACTGGTTTTGACAAAATCAGCCCCGGCACGTACTGCCAGAATACAGGCCGCAATCTTTTCGATATCGGTCAGCAGACCGGTTTCCAGAATAACTTTGACCAGCACACCACTGGCATGCGCAGCATCGGTTACGGCACGAATATCATCGACGACGGCGTGATACTCGCGGCCGCGCAATGCACCAATCGCCATCACCATATCAACTTCGTGTGCACCGTGACCAATTGCTTGCACCGTTTCAAAGACTTTCACTTTCGTGGTCGTTGCGCCGAGCGGAAAGCCTATAACCGTGCAAACACGTACCGGAGAACCGGCCAGGGCACGTGCGCAGCGCTCGACATAACGCGGATTGACACAAACACTGGCGAAGCGGTACTGTTTGGCTTCATTGCATAGCCGATCAATCTGATCAACCGTTGCTTCAGCTTTAAGCAAAGTGTGATCAATCAGGCTGGCAATCGGCGTGTCTGAGGCTGGTGGGGGTGGTAAATTCGCTAACGGCGTCCCGGTCGGAAGACCGACCAGTGACTCTATTTGTGCCCGCACCTGTGCGATTACATCTTCCACGGTAACGCTCCTCTTGACGGGCGGCGCCCTCATTCGACATCATTCACGATGCTATTGTAGCATAGCCAGACAAGCTGTTCGCTGAATGGCAATGATAGGCGATTGACAGCGCGGATTGATTGCAAAGCCGGTTTTCGCACAGCGATTTTGGTGAAAAGGAATATCCTTTGCTTATCTATTTCACGCTACGTCACACCTCCATCTGCGACCTGATCGGGGAGCGCGGGCCTCTGGCCCGCCTCCTGATGGAGGATCGTGCCTTTCTCCCCATTCTTTTCCTGTCGTAGAGCGATTTGGTGTGCGATAATGGGGTTTTTGGTATTGCGATGCGTAATCTGCTCTTGCTTGAAGTGGTTCGAGACAACAAGACGACGCCCTGTCTTTCCATTTGAATCGGCGTACTCCGTGCGCAGGAGAAATGCCCCGTTTCTAACACGAATGACGGTACGATGCAAATATGCGAAATAACGAGACTTGGGAGGTTAATAATGACACGTTTTGATGTGATCGGCGTAGGGATTGCCAGTTGGGATTTGATCGGTGTGACAGCACACCCACCTACCCTTGGTCAAAAGCAGCCATTGGCCGGATATGTGGAGATGGGAGGTGGCCCGGTGGCAACGGCCCTGGTAACGCTGGCCCGGCTCGGAGCACGAGTGGCATTGTTGAGTGCTGTTGGTGATGATCGGTATGGAACTGCTATTCGCGTAGAGCTGAACCGCTTTGGAGTTGACACCTCTCTCCTTATGACAGGTCATGGCTCGTCGCATATTGCCTTCGTCCTGGCCGAGCCAGGAAGCGACCGGCGTACTGTCTGGTGGTACAACGAAGCGGCTGTCTTTAGCAATCTTGACTTTCCACCAGCACTGGCATCACAAACTCGTGCCTTGCTGATCGACAGTCATCTGCCAGTTGCACTGACGGCTGCTCGTCAGGTGCGCGCTGCTGGCGGACGGATCATGATTGACGCTGAGCGGGTGAATCCGACGGTGCTAGAGTTGCTGCCTCTGTGTGATGACATTGTGGTCTCGGCCAATTTTGCCCGTGCGGTGACCGGTCTTTCTGATCTGGCTGCGGCAACGCAGGCTCTGGCCGAACAGTATCGCACATTGGTTGTAGTGACGGCTGGTGAGGCTGGAAGTTGGGCCTGTTCAGGTGGCGAACTGATCTTTACGCCTGCATTTCCTACCAGTCCGGTGGATACGACCGGTTGTGGAGATGTTTTTCACGGTGCACTGCTCTTTTCTTTACTCCGTAACGATCCCTTGCCGGTGGCTTTGCGTTTTGCCAGCGCCGCTGCCGCGCTCAAAACGCGAGGTCTCGGTGGTCGGAGTACTCTGCCAACATTGGCCGAGGTTGAGACATTCATGCGCGAAGCTCCACCAACACCATAGTCCGGCTTGCGTTATGGCCTTTGTTGTTGAGAGTGTGGAGCTGAACATGCTCAAAAAGCACGGCCTCACCTCTGATGGTGACGGACTTCAAACGTAAGGGCGAGGTACCGCCTCGCCCTTATGTCCTCCTTAAAAAGCAATTTGCCGATGACGCAGACTGATGCTTTGTAAAAGACCGATCGCGGCCAGTGAGGTCAGCATAAAACTCCCACCGGCTGAGATGAACGGTAGTGGAAGACCAGTAACCGGCAATAAACTCATGTTCATGCCGAGATTGATCACGATGTGGCTGAAGAACATTCCAAAAATGCCGAAAGCAACCAGTCGTCCAAATTGATCACGGGCTTTTCCGGCAACAGTGAGCGTTTGCCAGAGTAAGACAGCTAGAAAGACGATCAACACCACACCACCAATGAAGCCTAACTCTTCACCGATTACCGCAAAGATAAAGTCGGTATGTTGTACCGGCACGTAGTTGCCCTGGCTAAACAGACCGCGGGTAAGTCCTGCACCGGTAAGACCGCCCGAACTAATTGCGTTAAGTGCTTGAATCACGTTATAAGCAGCATTAAAATCAGCCTCCGCCGGATTGGTGAGCAGATAGTAAAAGGTGCTGAGCCGGATTTGCTGATACGAGTCGAGCACGTAATGCCAGGCAATCCACGCAAGGGGAATTGATACAACGAGTAATGTCAGCAATTGCGATAACCGCATACCGCCCCCCCACGCGATCACCAACCAGATGCTGGCCATGACCAGGGTTGTTCCTAGATCAGGTTGAATAAAGACCAATGCCATGGGGGGGATTGCAATCAATAGGCCACCGGCCTGAACTACCCAGCTTTCGCCACGATCAGCATGGTGCTGCCAGTAGGTGGCAAGCGTCAGGATTAACATTAGTTTTGCCAACTCGGCCGGCTGAAACGTACGTTCTCCGATGGCAATCCAGCTTTGTGCCCCTTCGCTGATGCGCCCAACAACCAGCACTGCGCTCAGTAGAAGAACAATACCGATGTAGAGCGGTCGAGCGAGACTCGAGAGCAGACGGTAATCAAACAGCATCATGGCTCCCATGAGGAGCAGACCAATGATGATGTAGATGATTTGACGGTCAAAGACAGGACGTAGTGGGAGCCCATTACCGGCTACGGCGTTAAGGGTAGCACTGTGGAGCGCTAAAATGCCGATAATGAGCAACACGACCACGCTTCCCAATATGGCCCAGTCCAGATCACGCCAGCGTCTGATCTCCATTCTTATCCCTCTTTGGGTATTCTCAAGCAGCCGGGGTTATGCCCAGATTCGTTGTTAACCGGATTGCGTGATCCTGTTGTGTATGAGCGGTCGTCCGATTGCTATGGCAATCCGTTGCAATTGTTGCATTAATTCGGCGAAACCTTCAGGTACCAGCGATTGGGTGCCGTCACAAACAGCAAAGGCCGGATTATCGTGCACTTCAACGATCAAACCGTCAGCACCGGCAGCAATTGCCGCTCGCGCCATCGGTATTACCATATCGGCCCGTCCACTGGCGTGTGATGGATCAACGATCACTGGGAGATGAGAAAGTTTCTTGATCAGCGGAACCGCTCCCAGGTCGAGAGTAAAGCGAAGACTGTCGTCAAATGTGCGAATCCCTCGTTCGCACAGGACAACATGCGGATTTCCCTCGGCCAGAATGTATTCAGCGGCCAAGAGCAGGTCTTTCACCGTGGCAGCAAAACCTCGTTTGAGCAGGACAGGATGCCGAGTACGTCCGACTGCACGGAGCAGCGAATAGTTTTGCATGTTACGCGCACCGATTTGCAACATATCGGCGTACTGGTTTACCAGGGGGAGGGTTTCTGTGTCCATCACTTCGGTAACGACCGGCATCCCAGTTAGTGCCCGTGCTTCGGCCAGAATCTGTAACCCGGCTTCCCCCAAACCCTGGAAGGTATAGGGCGATGTCCGTGGTTTGTAGGCGCCACCCCGCAGCATCACGGCGCCGGCAGCTTGCACAGCATGTGCTATGTTCAGCGTTTGCTCACGACTCTCAACAGTACACGGGCCGGCAATAATGGCAATCCCCTGACCACCAATTGGCACCCCTCCGACGTCGACGACGGTATCGAGTTCTTTGAATTCCCGACTTACTAGCTTATACGGGGCTGTTACGCGGATTAATTGGCTCACGCCGGGCAAACGTTGTAATCGCCCGGCTTGCTCAATCGGGCCTTGATTTCCCGTTATGCCAATTGCAGTGCGGGTTGGCCCCGGCATTGGGTGCGGGGTGAATCCCATAGCCCGGATTTCGGCGCACACGGCTTCAATCTGCTCTGCCGTGGCATGGGCTTCCATGACTACCAGCATAGACAAGTTGGCGGTTAGTTGCAATCATCTGATCGCACCAACCGCATTGACGGACAGCAATGTCCGTTATCGATAACCCTGAACTATTCGTAGATCCAACCGTCAAGAGAGCGATTCCACTCGCCAACCAGCTCGTGGGGCTGGAAGAAGATGGCCGTTTCGCGTTCGCCACTTTCCGGCGAGTCTGAGGCGTGAATCAGATTTCTGCCAATATCTACCCCAAAATCACCGCGGATTGTACCTGGTGCAGCTTTAGCCGGGTTGGTTGCGCCAACCATCGCACGAACCAGCTCGACAGTGCCTGGCTTACCGGCGACAACCGCCAATACGACCGGCCCAGAGGTGATATAGCTGACCAGACCATTGAAAAAGCTCTTGCCTTCATGCTCGGCATAATGCCGACGGGCAAGGGCTTCATCTACCTGCATCAGTTTGAGACCTTGAAACTTTAAGCCACGTTGCTCGAACCGGCTAATGATAGCACCAATCAGTCCTCGCTGTACTGCGTCAGGTTTCAGGATTAACAATGCACGTTCCATGGACACCTCATTACGTTACGAAACAGTTGTTTTCCTCGGTCAGTATACCATAACCCGAATGTCTGCTCTTCAGGACGAGCACCCGACGAACATCAGCGACCCGCGTACTCAGGACGTCTGGCTCTCTCCCTTTCCCACACAGCGAGAGGAAGGGCACGGGTAAAGCGCGTCTGCTGATGGATAAACCTGCTGACCAACCGTTCACCGCTTTGCCAGGGGAGACGAAGGGGAAAAGGTGCGATAGAGGTATCTATCCTCCCCCTCAGCCGTTACGGAAGGGCTATACTCCTTGTGGCAGATAGAAGCGAACAACGAAGAACGACAGACTGATCGCCTGTCGTTCTTTGCAGCAGATACGTGTCCTGTCTGCGATCAGATCGGTACTGCTTCGCTGATCCGTTTAGCAGCACGGCGCATTTCCATTTTGACCAGACCAAGGTTGACCGTGCGCTGGGTGATCACCACCAGGATTAGCTCTTTGGCTTCGAGCATCAAGATCGAACCGTCTTTGGCATCAATGATTGAATCGACGAGATTCCCGACCCCTAGCCGTCGGGTTGCCTTGTCAATTTCGCCGAAGACCGCTGCTGACATTGCGCCCAGGATCTCAGCATCTTCTTCATCAAGCAGCGTGCTGGCGACAACCAAACCATCTTTGCCGACCAGCAAGCTCCCAATGACGCCATCGACCCGGATGAGATCTTCTACAATGCGTCGCATGCTAAACCTTTCTTGTGGTGCCATCGTGTAGTCTGCTTTCGTCTACTCAAAAACGACGGATACCTCACTTATTCTGCAAAAGTGGCGCTGTACGTAGCAATTGCCTCTTCCAGTCGCCCTTGACGCGAATAAACATCGCCGAGAATGCGGTATAACTGTCGTAGAACCGGCCTCTCTTCAACCGTGTTGATGAGATCCTCCAGTTCTTCGGCCATTTGAGCCAGTAGATTGGAGTGTTTAAGTAATCGCCGGTAAATAACGGCCATCAATTCAGCCTGACCGGTTTGCGCACAGAGACGGGCAATGGTAAATGCCAATGCATGATTGGTCGGATTGGAGCTAAGCTGTCGCAGATAATCGTCTATGGTTGTATTGCCGGTTGGAATAAAATCTTCCGGTGCACGTGGGCGGAGTGGCGCCCGTGCAGATCGACCCCGTCCACTGCTGGCAGCTTCCCGACGGGCGAAACGCAGGTCGTCTCGCGTCGGTGTTACGTTCCGGCGTTCTTCACTGACGGATGGCCGCGATGTTGGTTGTGATTTCGCTCGCTCACCAAGTGGTGGTAGTACAACCCGTGCTGGCTCGGCTTTCGGTAGCTCCGGCGGCGTCTGCCAGATGTCATCAAGGGCGTCGAGGGGTTCGGGAACGAAGCCAATGTCCTCTGGGGCCGGTGTTCGTGGTGGTTCCTCTCTGCGTGGTGCGGTACGAACAGCTTTTGCGACCGGTGCCGTTTCAGCAACGCTGAAGTCGAACAGGTCATCTTCAGATGTAACCGCAGTCTCTGGTTGCGGTTGAGTTTGTCGAGCAGCCTCCAGTTGGGCAATCTCTTCGGGCGAGAGGCCCAACTCTTCAAGTGAGAAGGGCTTTAACTCCGGCTCAGCATCGGCGGGCTGTGCCTGCTGCTGGGCGGCTTCCAGTTGGGCAATCTCTTCGGGCGAGAGGCCCAGCTCTTCAAGTGAGAAGGGCTTTAGCTCCGGCTCAGCATCGGCGGGCGGCGCCTGCTGCTGGGCGGCTTCCAGTTGGGCAATCTCTTCGGGCGAGAGGCCCAACTCTTCGAGCGAGAAGGGTGTCAACTCCGGCTCGGCGGGAGCGGGCTGTGCCTGCTGCTGGGCGGCCTCTAGTTGGGCAATCTCTTCGGGCGAGAGACCCAGCTCTTCGAGCGAGAAGGGTGTCAGCTCCGGCTCGGCGGGAGCGGGCTGTGCCTGCTGCTGGGCCGCTTCCAGTTGGGCAATCTCTTCGGGCGAGAGACCCAGCTCTTCGAGCGAGAAGGGTGTCAACTCCGGCTCGGCGGGATTGGCGGGGCTTTCATCAAAGGGGGTCAGGTCGGCTGATACCGTGGGTGACACTCCTGCCGGTTCTTCTTCGCCAAGCTCTGCCTCCATATCGATGATCTCATCACCATCACGAATCTGAATTCCCGCACGATAGAGCGACCAACCGATCTGCTCAATCCGGTCGGCCTCGCGTTCAGGGTCTTTCACAACGGCAATAATATCAGTGAGATCGACATATCCCTGGCGGTATCCCAACTGGATCAGCCGGTTGAGATCAGGATCGCCGGTATCGATCATCGGCTCTTCGTTATCCGAGAGCACGACTGTCTCAAAATTACCTAACTCGATGCCTTCAATTTCTTCAGGCGAGATACCAAGCTCACTGGTAGTTGTGGTTCCCCCTTCAATATCATCGAAAGAGAAAGGTTCCAGACTGGCAAATTCCTCGAATGAAATGGGTTCGACGCCAGGTATCTCGAACGATGTCTCATCAGTCGTTGCCGCAGGTTCCAGATGAGCAAATATATCACTCTCATCAGAACTTGCCGTTGCGATCAGGTTATCAATTGACTCATCGGTAAATGCGACCGTTTCACCAGTGGCTTGTGGTTGCTGGGCGGCCTCAAGCTGAGCAATCTCTTCGGGCGAGAGACCCAGCTCTTCGAGCGAGAAGGGCGTCAGCTCCGGCTCGGCGGGAGCGGGCTGCGCCTGCTGCTGAGCGGCTTCCAGTTGGGCAATCTCTTCGGGCGAGAGACCCAACTCTTCGAGCGAGAAGGGCTTTAACTCCGGCTCGGCGGGAGCGGGCTGCGCCTGCTGCTGAGCGGCTTCCAGTTGGGCAATCTCTTCGGGCGAGAGACCCAGCTCTTCGAGTGAGAAGGGCGTCAGCTCCGGCTCGGCGGGAGCGGGCTGCGCCTGCTGCTGAGCGGCCTCAAGCTGAGCAATCTCTTCGGGCGAGAGACCCAACTCTTCGAGCGAGAAGGGCTTTAACTCCGGCTCGGCGGGAGCAGGCTGCGCCTGCTGCTGAGCGGCCTCAAGCTGAGCAATCTCTTCGGGCGAGAGACCCAACTCTTCGAGCGAGAAGGGCGTCAACTCCGGCTCGGCGGGAGCAGGCTGTGCCTGCTGCTGAGCGGCCTCAAGCTGAGCAATCTCTTCGGGCGAGAGACCCAGCTCTTCGAGCGAGAAGGGCGTCAACTCCGGCTCGGCGGGAACATCTTCCTTCTTCTCACTGAGTGCACTCACAGCGCCGGTTGGCGCTAGACTCTCGTCAAGACTTGTTTTTGGAATACGGAATGTACCGGTCAGACGTTCTTCTGAATCGTCTTCTTCACGCAACGACACATCATCACTTGAGAAATATGCTGCCACATCAGCTTCTGTCAGCTCAACCGATGACAGCGGTGGTTCCTCGAACGGTGGCAAATGAGATGCTCGCTCGAGCAACTTACTAAATATTGATGGCCCGGTTGGTTCTGACTCTTGGGGAATCTGAATTCCACTACTACGCGATGATGGTTCCTGCCAGCTATAGATACCCGGTTCGATTGTCTCAGTGGATGATTCGGGTGGCGCCGTCATCTCCTCATCGAGGGCCAGATCATCGAGGGAAAACGGCTGCAACGTTGACGGCAAATCGCTGCCTGTCGTCGCTGAGCCAAACTCAAGATCATCGAGCGAAAAGGGTTGCAGACCACTCAGATCATCATCAAAGGTTTCTGTCCCTGATGTCGGCGTTGATAGTGCTGAAGCCCCTCGCAGTTGGGCAATCTCTTCGGACGAGAGGCCGAGTTCTTCCAGCGAGAAGGGCTTTAGCTCTGGTTCGGCCGCGGGCGCCTGCCCTTCCAGTTGAGCAATTTCTTCAGCAGAGAGGCCGAGTTCTTCCAGCGAGAAGGGCTTTAGCTCTGGTTCGGCCGCGGGCGCCTGCCCTTCCAGTTGAGCAATCTCTTCGGACGAGAGGCCAAGGTCTTCCAGCGAGAAGGGCTTTAGCTCTGGTTCGGCCGCGGGCGCCTTCCCTTCCAGTTGAGCAATTTCTTCAGCCGAAAGGCCGAGTTCTTCCAGCGAGAAGGGCTTTAGCTCTGGTTCAGCCGCGGGCGCCTTCCCTTCCAGTTGAGCAATCTCTTCAGCCGAAAGGCCGAGTTCTTCTAGCGAGAAGGGCTTTAGCTCTGGTTCAGCCGCGGGCGCCTTCCCTTCCAGTTGAGCAATCTCTTCAGCCGAAAGGCCAAGGTCTTCCAGCGAGAAGGGCTGCAAAGTGGGTTCAGATGGTGTAACCGGCGCTCTAGACACATCCACCCCAATCTCATCAAGTGTCAGTCCGGTTAGAGTGGACGTTGAAGAAAGGAGCGAATCCAAAAACGTATCATGATCAGCCACTGCTGATGGTGGTGGTTCGGCAACACTGGTTGCTACTGTTGGTGAGAAAAGCAACATCGCCAGCAAATCATCATCTGAAGCAGCCGAGGCTGCTACCGGTGCAGATTGAACTGTAGGTGTTAACCAACTGGCTTCGGCGAAGAAATCATCAGGAGCCGGTGCTGTCGCTGATACTGGCGCTGCTGCTGCGGAACGTCGCGCTTGCCATTCGGCCTCGTTCCATTCTGGCAGTGAAACATCAGGGATTGGAATGCCGGATGGTAGCGGATCGAACAACATCCGTGCGACGGTCTGATATGGATCGAGGCGCTGGGCGATTCGCCAGTACTCGATCCCGCGCTGATCGCCATTGTTCAGCAAAATAGCGCCAAGGATCAGGTTGGCTTTGAGGAGAAGGGGATGTTGCTTCAACACCTGTTGACAGACAGCAACTGCTTCATCAAGCTGATCGTTGCGCCAGAGTGCTTCGATCAAGCCAACCCATGCATCAAGGCGGTTGGGATGTTCGTCCACAACATTGCGAAACTCGAGGATGGCCTGTGGTAACATCTGACCACGCGCATACAGTCGGGCCAATCCAGAACGGCTGAGACGAAGCGCAGCGTGTTCACTCCCCCAAGCTTCCGTATAGAGGCGTACCAATTGCGCACGCAATTCAGGCATATCGGGACGGATCTCAAGGGCCTGCTCGAATTCAGCAATGGCCTTATCCAGTCTACCCTGCCACTCGTATGCCATACCTAGCCCCACATGGGCCGGAATGTTTTCGGGGTCGGCTTGCAAGACTTGTTCAAAAGTGGCTACGGCTGCCGGTAAATCACGTTGCGCCAGATACGCTTCACCGAGGAGTCGTTGTGCTTCAAGGTTATCTGGATGATATTCAATAATATGCTGGATCAAGCCAATTGCCTGCTCGATCTGGTTCGCCTCGAGGAAAGTTCTGGCTTGTGTATAGGCGTCTTGCAGGCTGATGGTCGCCATCCCGGATCCTCCCACATTGTGATGTTGGCGCCGCCAGAAATGAACTCATGCGTTGAGGGAACGCTGTAGCAGCGCGAGTAGAATTCGCCACATGATAGCAGTATAGCGCCGGATCATGGCAGGTGTCAAGATGGTAACGGTCAAAATCGGCATTTTACCAATATTATATGCAAAAAAATCATTTACTGCTCAGGGATAAAAACAAAGACCGGTGAGAATGACTCACCAGTCTTCGTGTGGTCGGGGCGACTGGATTTGAACCAGCGACCTCCTGAACCCCATTCAGGTGCGCTACCGGTCTGCGCTACGCCCCGGATGTGCCCTGATTATAGCGCGGCTGCGGCGAAGAGTCAAACTTCACGCCAGATGAGCGAAGCAAAGAAACCAAGCGCAGCGCCGAAAGGCAACGCTGCAATACCCCATATCACCACAGCAGGAAAGATTACTCCTAGCCATTGCTGCCAACTGGCTTCCGGTGATAATCGACCGGTGAAGAAGCCGATGACCACCGTGAACAGCCCTCCCAGGAAAACGGCCAGCAGGGCCAGGATGAGAGCACCGTTGATTGCCCAGCGAATACGTCGTGAAGGTGATGGATCCATACCTGTGTGACTGAGTAGTTCTCGTTCATGTGATCCGAATATCGTGCCGGCATGGTACTCGGAAGCGTTTGTGTTGTCAATGATATTTTTAATTCTTGAGTTCTTGATCAAGTATATTGACAAAAGAGGGAAGTTCGCTTATACTCAATGCTGCATCGACTTACGAGAAAGTGAGGGCAAACGTGTGGAATTCATCTCGTGATCGTTCTTCTGGTATCGCAGTGATCAAACCGCAAGTCCCCCACGTGCAGCGTGATGATAAGGTGTTATTTTCTCCAGTGTCTTCTCAATCAGCCATCTCCCCCCTGACCGGTTGTCTATTCTGTTGTAGCTGTTATCCGAACCTCGTATAGATTGTGCCCCTTGTAATGGGCGATAAACGTAAGCTGACCGAAGTCCATCCTGTGGCGTTTACCACTATGGATCGGTGGCTACTCTGGTTGTCTGTTTCCCAGGGCCATTGATGTCATCTGGGAGCTCAGATTTTCTTTGATCGTTCACGTTGCTCGTGGCATCGCTAACTCACATGACCTTTTCACCATAATGCCACCGTGGTACGGGCATCGTGACAGATATTGCTGCGTAAAGCCATAAGACATCTTATAGCAGAGGAGACAGCGTGTGCGAACTGCTTTCTCAACGGTCTCTCATTCGGGGCTAGTGATCTGGTTTACTGGACTTTCTGGAGCAGGAAAAACGACACTGGCTCGTGCCCTGGCAACAGTTCTGCAAGAAGCCGGTTACCCCGTCGAACAACTCGACGGTGATGTTGTGCGTGAGCATCTGTCGAAGGGATTAGGCTTTAGTCGCGAAGATCGTGATACTAACATCCGCCGCATTGGTTTTGTCGCTAACTTACTGGCCAAACACGGCGTTATTGTGCTGGTTAGTGCTATCAGCCCCTACCGTGTAACCCGGACCGAAGTTCTAGCAGCCGCGCCCAGGAAACTGGAGGTATTTGTTGAAGCTCCGCTAGAGGTCTTGATTCAGCGCGATGTGAAGGGTTTGTATGCCAAAGCATTGCGTGGTGAAATTGCTCAATTTACCGGCATTTCCGATCCCTACGAACCGCCGCTCAATCCTGATGTGCATCTGCGAACTGATCAGATGACTTTACGGGAATGCCTTGATCAGTTGCTCGTTGCCCTTGAACGTTTGGATATTACGGTAAGGAGGAATTGATAATGACTGAACAGTGGGATGAGCATACCGATCCGCTTGAGGTGATTCGCTGGGCACTGGTGAATTATCCGGATTTGTTAATAACCAGCGCCTTCAACCTTAACGGTGTTGTGATGCTTGAGCTGGCAGCTTTGGCCGGTTATACCGGTGAGGTAGTTTTTGTCGATACAGGTTACCACTTTCCCGAAACTTTGGCCACGCGCGATCAGTTGATAGCCCGTTACCCGCAAATGCAGTTTGTCACACTCAGTGCAAATGTACCGCTTGACCCATGGGGGCAAGAACAGTTTCGCACTGATCCAGACGGTTGTTGCCGTATTCGCAAGGTAGCACCCTTACGGGAATATCTGGCTCGTAAAAAGCCTTCAGCACTCTTGAATGCACGTAGCCGGGATCAGGCATTAACGCGCCGTCATCTGGAGTTTCTCGAATTCGGTGAACGGTTGCGGATTAACCCTCTGGCTTACTGGAGCCGTCAACAGCTAGAGATGTTTGTTCAAACACGTCAGCTACCGGTGAATCCGCTGTACTGGGCAGGTTTCTTGAGTATTGGTTGTTGGCCGTGTACGCGAGCAGTGCAAGCTGGTGAGGATGTGCGGGCTGGTCGTTGGTCAGGTCAGGGAAAAACTGAGTGTGGATTGTGGGTTGGTAGACAGTCACTCTGAACACTGAATACGGTGAGACAAGATATGACATCGGCAAGTCATTTACCAAAACCTCATGGTGGTGTGTTGGTCGAGCGAATTCGTCCTGCTCACCTACGCGAATATGATCATCTACCAGCACTGGAGCTTGATGAACGGGCATATGCCGATCTTGAACTGATCGCTACAGGTGTTTATTCCCCGTTAGAAGGTTTCATGGGGCAGGTCGATTATCTGAGTGTGTTGGAAGCAATGCGATTAGCGAATGGTCTGCCGTGGAGTATTCCAATTACGTTGGGTGTATCTAAACGTGATGCTACACAATACTGGAGGACCGTTCGATTGACCAGGAAGGGACATACGGTAGGACTGCTCGAAGTGGAAGAACAGTATCAACCGGATAAAGAATATGAGGCATTCGCAGTCTATCGTACAACGGATCTGTCTCATCCCGGTGTTGCGGCACTGTTTGCCTCTGGTGAGGTATACCTGGCCGGCAAAGTGCAATTGTTCGTGTTGGATCGCGGGCCGTTTCCCGAACACCACTATACCCCCCGTGAGACTCGGCAACTGTTTCAGGAGCGAGGGTGGAAGACGGTCGTCGCATTTCAGACTCGCAATCCGATCCACCGGGCGCATGAGTATCTACACAAAGTTGCCCTTGAGTATCTCGATGGCTTATTTCTCCATCCGCTCGTGGGTTCCACGAAGTCTGACGATGTGCCTGCTACTGTGCGAATGGCAGCTTATCAGGTGCTGATCGAACGATACTATCCGCGGGATCGAGTGCTGTTAGGCGTTTATCCTGCGGCAATGCGTTATGCAGGGCCACGTGAGGCTGTTTTGCATGCGATTAGCCGTAAGAACTATGGCTGCACACACTTTATTGTGGGGCGTGATCACGCAGGAGTTGGCAATTACTATGGCCCTTATGAGGCACAGACAATCTTTGCGAATTTTAGCCCTGAGGAGATCGGCATCCAAATTCTTAAATTTGATCATACGTTCTACTGCCGTGCCTGCGCGACAGTAGTCTCGCCACGGACCTGCCCACACGATTCCCGGTACCATCTGACCCTCTCAGGCACGCGGGTACGTGAGTTGCTACGTGCGGGGATGCCGTTACCGCCAGAATTTACTCGACCTGAAGTCGCCGAGGTACTGCGCGCTGCCTATCAAGTGTCGTAGTTGATCAGAGGGTAGTCTGACAGGGTTCATAAGGTTTTTGTCGTGGATGGTATGGATTGGTTTACATCTGGCTCAGCACGTTTTGGTGCGCCGGTTGAGGTGAACTATGTACTACCCGGTTATGCTGGACTTACGTGGTAAAAGAGTGCTCTTCATCGGTGGTGGTGGCGAAACCGACGTTAAGGTGCAGCACCTGATAGAAGCGGGGGCGTGGGTCAGACTGATTTCTCCCTATGCCCACCCTGCACTTGAACCTGTCGCCCAGGCGAGTCAACTCGATTGGCAACGACGTGAGTATCGTTACGGCGATCTGGAAGGTTTCATGCTCTGTTTTGTCCACCTGCCTGATACGCGCCTCAATGCCGTGATTGCTCAGGAAGCTCGTGAACGAGGGATCTGGCTCAATGCTGTAGACGATCCCCAGTACTGCGATTTCATTCTGCCCTCTGTACATCACCAGGGTGATCTGGTTATTGCCGTTTCTACTAGTGGCGTCGCTCCGGCGCTAGCCGTGCGGATCAGGGAACGTCTGGCGCAAGAGTACGGTCCAGAGTATGCAATGTATCTCCAACTGCTGCGTGCGTTTCGTACACTGGTTCGGCAGGCTTATCCATATAGTTTTGCTGAACGTAAAGCGGCCTGGTACCGCATGGTCGATAGTTCCGCGCTGAATCTGATCCGTGCAGGTGCGTATGCTCAAGCTCAGGAGCTACTCTGGCAGACCTTGTATAACTCTGCCTCGACATCGGTGGTCGAGCTTAGAACTCATCAACAGGAGACTGTATGAGCAAAGTTTATCTGGTTGGAGCTGGCCCCGGCGACCCAGAGTTACTGACCCTCAAAGCGTTGCGTGTGCTCGCCGAAGCTGAAGTAGTACTCTACGATCGACTGGTTTCAGCAGCCATTCTCGATCGTGTTAACCCGCTGGCAGAGCGCATCTACGTGGGTAAAGCCAGGGGCGAACAAGCGCACGTTCAGAGTGAGATCCTTCATCTGCTGCTAGCCCATGCTCGCTCTGGGCGGAAGGTGGTGCGCCTCAAAGGTGGCGACCCTATGGTTTATGGTCGAGGAGGCGAAGAATGGCTCTTCTTGGCTCAACAGGGGATTTCAGTCGAATTGGTACCTGGTATTAGCTCTGCGTTAGCATTGCCGGGGATGGCCGGTATTCCGCTTACTTTGCGTGGTGTCGGGCGAGGATTTGCTGTGATGTGTGGGCAGACACAGGGCGGGAATGTACCTGATCTTGCGCCGTATGCACTGATTGATACATTGGTGATCTTGATGGGAGTAGAACAACGGGCCGAATTGGCCGCAGACCTTGTTCGGGCCGGTCGCAACCCGTGGGAACCTTGCGCTTTTATTGAAAACGGTTCTACTCCGAATGAGCGAGTCATCCTCGCTTCATTGGCTTCTGTGGCTCGAGGGGACGTTGCCGTCAAAGCACCGGCAGTCTGGGTGATTGGTGCAGTTGTGATGGTGCGAGAGCAATTGCAGGCGATTGCATCTCTCTCGCCTACCAGTTCAATCGTGACCACAATGGAGCTGCCGGTCAATTTCAGTGTAACTTCCCGCAAACAGACAGTCGCTGTTGAACATGGATAGTTAGGTATCCGCATATTCCACTAGTCGGGAGAAATGCTATGTCAGATACACCAAAGCTTTCAAGAGTCGAACAGGTAAAACTGGTGAGTCGCCATTTGCGAGGACCGGTAGAACACGAATTACACGATGGTAGCGATCACTTTAGTGATGAAGGGTACCAGATTCTTAAGTTCCACGGGATTTACCAACAAGAGAATCGTGATGTACGTAAAGCCCGCAAAGCTCGTGGGTTAGGGCCTGAGTACGCTTTTATGATCAGAGTAGCTATCCCCGGTGGCCGACTGAGTCCGGAGCAGTATCTTGTACTTGATCGACTCGCCGATGAATTGGGAAATGCTACGCTGCGAATTACTACGCGCCAGGCTATTCAGTATCATGGCGTGCGTAAGGGTGGTCTGAAACCGCTCATTCAGATTCTGAATCGTAACCTGTTAACGACTCTTTCAGCATGTGGCGATGTCGTGCGAAATATTGTTGCATGCCCGGCGCCTTTTGTTGATCGCCAACGCACAGAATTGATGCGTTATGCAAGGGAACTCTCTGATCGTCTTAAGCCCAGAACTCACGCTTACTACGAGATTTGGCTAGATGGAGAAAAGGCGGCAACCCTGGAGGAAGAACCCCTTTACGGTGATACTTACCTGCCACGTAAGTTTAAAATTGCCTTCGCTTTCCCCGGTGACAATTGTGTCGATGTTTACACCCAGGACATCGGTATCGTGCCGTGGGTTAAGGGGCAGCTACGAGGTTTTACGATACTGGTTGGTGGTGGCATGGGGCAGAGCCATGGGGTTAAGGATACACATCCCCTCCTGGCTAAACCCTTGACTACGGTCGCACCCGAACAACTTTTTGAAGTGGTAGAGGCTATCGTCAAGGTACAACGTGATCATGGTCGGCGTGACGATCGGAAGTTTGCACGGATGAAGTACCTGGTCGAACAGTGGGGTATTGAACGCTTTAAGGCTGAGGTAGAGCGCTATCTAGGCTACACGCTGGCAGACCCCATACCACTAGTCTGGTTGAGTGCTGACGATCATCTTGGTTGGTATGAACAGGGTGATGGACGACTCTTCTTTGGTCTTTTCGTAGAGAATGGACGGATCAGAGACAATCTTCGAACAGCCATTCGCACCGTCGTACAACGCTTTGCTCTCGAAGTGCGCCTGACTCCCCAGCAGAATATCCTGTTTGTCAATATCGCCCCGGCAGATAGAGCGGCAATCGAGAAGATATTCTTTGATCACGATGTGGCGTTACCCAGTAGTGTGCCACTTGTCGTCCAACAAGCGATGGCCTGTCCGGCACTTCCTACCTGTGGACTGGCAATTACTGAAAGTGAGCGGGTCATGCCCCAGGTGATTCGTGACATCCATGCGTTGTTAAGTCGATTAGGATTACACGATGGCCCTGTCCCGCATGTGCGTATGACCGGTTGTCCGAATGGTTGTGCGCGTCCTTATACTGCCGAAATTGGTCTGGTAGGGCGGAGTTTGAATTCCTACACCATTTACTTGGGTGGTAGTTCATTAGGTAATCGGCTCGGTGAACTGTATCTTGACAACGTCAAACGTGAGGAGATTGTATCAAGTCTTGAACCGGTATTTGCGTTGTATCAACGCGAACGAAAACCGGGCGAGTCGTTCGGGGATTTCTGCTATCGGATAGGCATCGTGGCTTTGCAGCAACTTGCTCCTAACTACAAAGAAGATGACAGTGCCGGGCAATGAGGATGCCAACAGTACCTGTGGTTACCAGCAAAACGGTGTGGTTTAGCGATCAGCAAAGGGAAGAAACGACGTGCGTCGCTCTTCCCTTTCTGACAGGAAAAGGTAATGTCTTTGGCCGTTCTGTGTCTATCGCACGAGTACTGTACGTGATCGAGCCAGGGTTTCAGCGGAAGACACTCAGTGCCATGTAGAATGATACACACCAGTTAGGGGCATCAACGATCTGGCTGATACGCAAGTCACCTGCCAGGCTGCATAGCACGTAAGCATCTTCACGGCTGAGGCGATAATTATCGGTTAACCATTCAATCATATCGCGTACAGCATTTCGAGCGTTCTCCATCAGGTCGGGACCAATCGCCGTAGTGACATAATACCCTCGTGCATCGTATGCCGGCTGAATTGGCCCAGGTGGCGTGTAAAAATGATAGCGCCACGGCTTTAATGAGCGACCCTTAATGACATTGAAACGCAGTGAAAATTGCATCGGACATTCGATGCCGGTTACACACACTTCACCATCGCCTTGTGCGGCGTGGCAGTCACCGGCTGAAAAGAGTGCACCTGGCACAAAGACTGGCAGATAGAGCTTAGCACCGACATTAAGATGGCGAGTGTCAATGTTGCCACCACCTTTACCGGTTGGTAAGACATCAAATGCACCAGGTTCGTCTAATGCTACACCCATCGTGCCGCAAAATGGCTGTAGGGGAATGTGAATGTCATCGCGGAGTGGAGCTGTTTGCCCATTGCTCAGGTCGAAATGGCGAATGTATGGGGTTGTGAAATCCTGAGCGAGTAACCCTAAACCGGGAATAATTCCCGTCCAACCCCAATCAAGCGGTTGTAACCGGAGAATCTCAACCTCAAGAATATCGCCCGGCATAGCGTCTTTCACAAAGATGGGACCGGCTAATGGGTAAAGCTGTCCGAAGTCGAGATTCAGCAAAACACTGGCGTCACAGCCCGGCGTGACCTGATTGTTCGTCACTTCAGCCGTCTCACAGTGAACAATGTCGCCAGAAGCAATCTCGATAGCAGGAGGTAGGCTGTTATCCCACTTGTGATGAACTTTTCCTTTGTCCAGAACATGTTCAGCCATAATAGCCTCTTTTCAACATAAACATAGAAAGAGTGTGGAGTATAGCCTGCCTTCTCACCCAATGACCATACAGGTAATAGTGCGCTTGATTCCGCTAATCGCGTGAATCTCGCTCATGACCAGACGACCGATCTGGCGTGGATCGGGGGTTTGCAGCGTGGCCACGATGTCGTAGGGACCAGTAACCGCGTCAACGGCAATAAGACCATCGATTGCGCGGAGGGCGGCCAATACCTCGCCGATTTTACCCGACTCGGCCTCGATTAACACATACGCTCGTGCTTCCATCGTCTGCTCCTCTCTCATCACGGTCGTTCACTTGCACTCAGCAGCTCACGAATGAATGCTGCCGCACCACTCACTCGTTCGTTTGGTGCCAATCGTTCCAGCCGATCAATAAGCGCACTCCCAACGATGGCACCATCGGCAATGCGGGCCACTTCGGCAACGTGTGCCGGCTGACTGATACCGAAGCCAACTACTAAAGGTAGATCAGTGTATGCACGCACACTGCGGATAAGATCGGCCAGGTTCTGCGCGAGCATCTGTCGTGCACCGGTAACACCGGTGAGGGAAACAATGTAGAGAAAACCACTGGCTTGTGCAGCAATTTGGGCAATACGATCCGGTGGGGTGGTTGGGGCAACAAACAAGATCAAATCGAGCTGATGTGCTGCTGCGATCTGACGAAGGTCGGAGGCTTCTTCAAGCGGTAGATCGGGGATGATCCAGCCATCGCCGCCGGCTGCTGCCAGATCAGCGCAGGCCCGTTCAAGACCATAACGCAGCAGGGGATTGTAATACCCCATCAAAAGCAGTGGCGCCTTGACCTGGCGGGCGCGTAGGTCGGCCACGGTTGCAATGCAGTCGGCAATGGTGATCCCATTCTCCAGAGCGCGCTGCGTTGCCCGCTGAATAGTTGTGCCATCGGCCAGAGGATCGGAGAAGGGAACGCCTAACTCAAACAGATTGGCTCCGGCTGCTTCCAGCGCCGGTACCAGTTCAAGCGTGCTGGTGCGTTCGGGAAAGCCAACGGTCAGGTATGGCATAAGGGCAATTCGCCCTGCTGTACGGAGTCTGGCAAAGGTTTCGGCTATGCGGCTCATAGAATATTCTACCGGTCAGTGAGGATGATCGTTGTACCTGACATCATACCACAGGTTTTGAAACTTTCTAATCATTTATATTGCGACAGAGCGTGTTATAATATGACACAATATCGCCACTCTAGCACAAGGAGCTGCAAGATGGCAATGGCAGATACGTTGCTACGTCCGGTTCGTCAGGTGCAACACTGGTTAGAGGCCCGTCCTCGCTTACGGATGTGGCTACGTGTGTTTCGTCTCAGTCTCTTCCAGTTTGGCATGGGTCTCTCGCTGGCGCCGTTGACCGGTACGCTCAATCGGGTGCTTATCAACGAATTGGGCATTGCTGCATTTCTCGTCGGGTCGTTGCTCGCGCTTCACTATTTTATCTCACCTGCCCGGGCAATTGTCGGCTTTAAGTCGGATGTTCATCGGGCAGCCGGTCGCTGGCGTACTCCGTATCTGGTGCTTGGCGCAATGCTGACCTACGGTGGGTTGGCAACGGCTCCTTTCTCGCTCATTCTTCTCAGTGGTGAGGGCTATTTACCCTTCCCCCTGGCTGTGATTGTCTGTTTTGGTATCTTTTTTGCCTACGGCTTAGGGGTGAATATCGCCGAGACTATTTATCTCGCTATCGTGAGTGATGTGACACCACCGGAAGAGCGAGGGCGCGTGTTGAGCATCCTGTGGGTCGCTCTGGTTTTGGGTACGATTGTTGGTTCGCTATTGATCGGTGAGCTGCTTATTGACTACAGTCATACCCGTTTGATCCAGGTGATGCAAGGATCGGCACTGGCCTTTGTGTTCCTGACGTTCCTGTCAATGCTTGATCAGGAGCGTTTGAAACCTAACGGCGAGCTGGTTGATTTCACGCCAGTACGGGTACGTGAAACGCTAGGTGAGTCGCTCCGTATGCTGGCCGCACAGCGACCGCTGCGCAATCTCTTTATCGTGTTGGCTCTGGCAACGACCGGTTTTGCGGTGCACGATGTGTTACTTGAACCCTATGGTGGACAGGTGTTGGGGATGAGTGTCGCCGAGACGACTCGCCTGACCGCGATGTGGGGCGCCGGTATGCTAACGGCGATTGTGCTGACCGGTTGGTTACTCTGGCGCGGCCATCCGGCGTTGCGCATGCTCGGCGGCGCCTCGTTGCTAGGTGTTGTTGGATTTGCCACGATCAGCCTTGCCAATTCACCTGATCGCGTTGGTCAGTTTCTGGCAGGCGTTGCCCTGATCGGGATGGGGCGTGGGATGCTGATTGTTGGTGGTCTGGCACTGGTAATGGGGTTGTGCGACCGGACGCATGCCGGTCTCTTCCTGGCCCTCTGGGGCATTACGCAGGCGCTGTCGCAAGGGGTTGGCACGATTGCCGCTGGTCTGGCTCGTGATGTGATCGGACGACTTAGCGGTGAGGTTGCCAGTGGTTATATCGCCGTCTATCTGAGTGCGCTGCTGTTGATCGCAACCGCTGGTGTCCTGCTGCTGATCCTCAGTCTGCGCGGTCAGCTTCGTGCTGAACAGGTGCGTTCGCCGTGGAGTAGCTTAGAGCAGGTGAATGCCGATCAGATTATCTTCTGATACTATGCTGGCGCGGCGGGTTGCCAAGGGCCTATCTGAATAACCGTCTCGCGGTACGGCGGATACAACCTGATAGATGTACAGGCGCAGCGGCGCTGCGCCCGTACCTGCTGCAACAGAAGATGTCGGATTAGCGATCCGTAATCATCCTCGTGGACACCAGTAGGGGCGAGGAGTCGCCTTGCCCCTCCTCGTCACCGTGTCCTGGCATCATGACTTGTCATGATGCTCGTTGGGTGGGTTGCCCCACCCATCTGCCTGCCGTATCTGCGTGCTCTTTCTGAGGGCGTGCTCAGTCGCTCAGTCGCGGTTATTCCGCCAGAGCAGGACAGCTCCGATCAAGATAAGTGCCAGTGGCCAGACCCAGGCTGCGCGATTGAAGATCAGCTCCAGCAGAGTAAAACCACCCTCACCGGCTAGTACCAGCGAGCCGATGACGGCCATTACACCGCCGGGAATGAATGGCCACCAGATGCGCTGATTGGCAAAGAGTGCACTCAGGATCGGGATCGAAGCCCATCCGATTGCAAACGAGAGCAGAAATACACCGCCTTCGATCTCTTCAGCAAGAGGTAGCGTCTCTACCAGAGCTGCGCCCAGGCCGATACCGCCGAGAATGCCCGCCGGGATGAACCAGCCACTTTCGTGCGTACGAATACCGACACTAGCGAAAATGATGGCCAGAACTGGCAGAACAAGTAGACCGCTATTGATGATGTAGCTCAAGAGCAGGACAACACCGATGGCGATCAAGATTATTCCTGCGGTGGTGCGGTTGTTTTGTCGGAGAACGGTGGTTTCCGTTTTCATTGTGAGCCTCACTTTCTGGTGTGCTTTATTTCTGCCTCCAGTATAAAATGGTAGGAACCTGATAACCAGTGCTGAAGGTCAGATATTGGTCATAGAGTGAGGTGTGACCTTTGCCACATTGCTTCATAGTAAGATCGTGCGTGCAGAAGAGCGCAGCATTCTGTCCCGAGATGATGTACGTCATCGTTGGGGTGCCAATCATACCCATCGCCGCGTTGATAGTGGCGGGTGCCAACCTCGCTTGTGGGAGGATGTGCCAGCCAGTGGATTTCAGTTACACGCTGTACGATTACGGGCCGGAGGCCCGCGCTTCCAGGGGAAGGACTCTTCGTGGGCCGGAGACTGGCGCTCCCAGAGAGACTTTGTGGGTAAGATCAGCGTGAACAGAATGTGACTGAAAGTGAAGAACTCTGAGACAACATGAGAGAAAGGTGAGGAGGCCAACCACAGAACCTATCTCGCGCTCCTTCCCTCCTTTCCCTCTGGGGGAAACGTGAGGGGGTTGATACCTGCTTAGAGGCTTTGATGATGGAACGCTTACTCGGGTACACCCTTTCGGTAGCAGTGTTAACGCTTATTCCCGGCGCTGACACAATGCTGACCCTGCGCAATGCGTTGGCTCGTGGTCGTCTAGCGGGAATTGCCACCGCTTTTGGGATTGGGAGTGGCCTGTTTGTTCAGGCGACGCTCTCTGGATTGGGACTGGCTGCAATTGTTGTCAGGTCTGCACAGCTATATCACACCATTAAACTGGCTGGCGCTTGCTATCTGGCCGGTTTGGGTATATGGACGATACTCACAACATGGCGTCAACATTCGCCGATCAAACACGATCGTGTGGTGGGGCAGGAACGTCATGCGTTTGTTGAAGGATTGCTGAGCAATGTGCTGAATCCCAAAGTAGCAGTCTTTTATCTGGCGTTTCTGCCCCAATTTATCGCTCCCGACGATCCGGTATTGTTGACCGCACTTGCGCTCACAACCATTCATTTCGCCTTGAGCGTCATCTGGTTCTCGATCCTTACGATTTTGGTAAGCAGTGTCAGTTCCTGGTTGCGCCGCAATGAAGTACGTCGCCGATTGAACTATGTGACCGGTACAGTGCTGACCGTGTTGGGTATTCGGCTGGCGGTAGAGGGATAAATGCTACTGGCGGGTGATTTCGTACATCAAAATACCTGCTGCAACGGCCAGATTGAGCGAATCGCTCCGTCCACGCATGGGGATGCGCACGACCAGATCGCAGTCTGCCAGTTGTTCATCGCTCAGTCCGTGGCGCTCGCTGCCCAATACGAGCACTAGTGGTCGTGAATAGGGTGCTGTACGGTAATCACAGGCGCCACGATCAGAACTGCCAACCAGGGCGATCTGCTGTTGCCGACACCAGTTCAGCAGATCACGCCAGTTGGTACGTACCACGTGTTGGCTAAACAGAGCGCCCATACTGGCACGCACGGCTGCTGGATCGAATGGATCCGTTGTTGTTCCAACCAGAATGACTCCACTAAACCCTGCACCATCGGCGGTACGCAGAACGGTACCCAGATTGCCCGGATCGGCAACCTCAACCAGAGCAACCCAACCCACAGTTGCCGGTGGTAGTTCACTCAAGGGCGTGTATCGAATGTGTCCTACCGCCGCCAGACCCTGGGGATGCTCTTTTTCGGTCAGACTGGTAAAAACAGCGGCGCTAACGGTCAGGATTTTACCACCTTCAGCGGCGTAAGTGGTGATCACATCGTGGGCGAAAGCACTGCTGAGCAGATCAGGGGCCACGATCAACATTTCCAGCGGTGCGCCACACTGAATCGCTTCAGCCACCGGTCGAATGCCCTCGATTAGATACCGTCCCTGTTCGTCACGTGCTTTGCGTTGCTTCAGTGCACGAAGTGCTTTAATCGTTGGGTTGGCGAGACTGGTGATGATCATACCGGTAATACCTTACCAGGATTCAAACGCTCTTCTGGATCGAAGCTGAGTTTGATCGCACGTTGCACGGCGATCTGCCTTTCACCCAGTGCTTTCAGCATGAACGGTCGTTTGAGCGTGCCGATTCCGTGTTCACCCGACAACGTACCACCAACTTCCAGCGCCGCAGTGAAGACGGCTTCTGCGCAAGGCCATACCCGTGCGACCTCAGCCGGATTCCGGGCATCGAAGAGAATATTCGGATGCAGATTTCCGTCTCCAGCATGACCAAACACAACGATGGGCAGATTATACTCGGCACTTACACACTTGATACGGCTGACGCATTCGGCTATCCGGCTAACCGGTACGCTAATATCTTCACCTAACCGGTTCGGGCGGATGCGACCAAGGGCTGGTGAAATGACCCGTCGCGCCTGCCAGAGGTTTGCCTCATCGGTCGCATTCTGGGCTACAACCACCCGTTGGGCGCCGCCGGATCTGGCTAAATCGGCTAACACTGCTGCTTCATAATCAACCACCTCTGGTTCGCCGTCGGCTAGCATCAGCAGCATCGCACCGGCATCACGTGGTAGTCCAATGTGTAAAAAGGCTTCAACTGCGGCAATTGTGGTGTCATCCATCAGTTCGAGACTGGCCGGGATAATGCCTGAAGCCATGATCCGCTCAACAGTTGCACAGGCAGCAACAAGATCGGTAAAAATGGCCATTGTTGTACGGCGAGCGCGGGGAAGCGGAATGAGCCGTAACGTAGCTTCGGTAATGACGGCCAGCGTGCCTTCGGAACCAACCAGCAGTTGCGCCAACCCGTTATGTTCACCCTGTCCGATCAGACCATCGCCATAGCGAACAACAGTACCATCCGCCAGGACGGCTGTTAGTCTCAACACATAGTCAGCGGTGACCCCATACTTCAGGCAGCGCGGGCCACCCGCGTTACAGGCAATATTGCCACCAATGGTTGAAGCCGTTTGACTGCTAGGGTCTGGTGGGTAGAAGAGACCGACCCGTTCAGCAGCACGCTGCAATTCGGCGGTAATCACCCCTGTTCCCACATGAGCGATCCGTTGTTCGCGGTCAATCGTGAGATGTTCTAGCCGATTAAGGCTGATCACCAGGCTACCCGGGGTAGGCACAGCACCACCAGCCAGACCACTGCCGGCGCCGCGACTGACGACCGGCAACCGATGAGCGGCAGCAATCTGCATCAGCGCGGCAACCTCTGCCGTATTGGCCGGTAAGGCCACAGCATAGGGGAGGGCCTCGGCTTGGGCATTTGAGGCATCCTGACAATAAACAGCCAGGTGATCGGGGTGAGTGAGCAGATAGCGGGCACCGACCACCCGCCTGAGATCTGCAATCAGATCGTTTTCTATCGCCCTGCTAGAAGTGGCAAGGGCAGGATAGGCTGGCCGGGGTGGTGGCCCAAACTCTGAGCACGGTTGACCGCCTGCTGAAGCAGCCTGCGCTTTAAGTGTGGCATAGCTCTTAGAATCAGGTAAAGGAGAAATATGTAGACTTCCTACACCGACATCACCCCAGATCACCGTATCAGAGTTGATGAGACGTTGGCAGAACGTCAGAAAATCGGTTAACGCTCGTCGCGGCAATGTAACATCGAGCCGTTGTTCTGGCGCAAGCGCACAATGTCGCTGCGCAAGCTGTTCCCAATGGCGCCAGCCATCAGCAGGATTAGAGGTAACGATCAGGTCATAGTGAGCAGCCATCGTTTCCACCTGCTGAGCCTGCCGCTCAACCACTACTGGAAAGCCGGCTATTTCAACAAGGAGTAATCCCTGCGCATCGAATGCCAGGGCGCGAAGTGCCATATTGGCAGCCATCAGATCATTGGCCAGCATCAATAACGACTCAATCGGCCCTTCCACAAGCCGCAGTGCAGTAGCCCCCGGCAACGGACGTAGATTAAATGTCAACTCTTGGAGTTCGCCTAGTCGTACTCCTTGCCCGGCCAATGCCCGATGGAGGTTATAACCGGTTGCCCGTTTAAGCGTCGGCCCACCAACGGTCAGCAGCCCATCAGCCGTGTTCAGCGTGGCTGCCCGCACATACCGACCAATCGGGCCGCTGTGCAGGCGATAACGACCACCACTATTACAAGCTACCAATTCAGCTAATGTGGCCTCTACCCGCAACGGGATAATTGGTAGACAGAGTCCGTATGCAGCCAGAACCTGGTTAAAAGTGGTCGCCGTAGCAGTTGCCTGGGCGCTGGCCAATAGCGCACCAGCGTTGACAGTAAACGTTGATGAGGTGGTTGTCATACCTTCTGTACTGAAGCCCTTGACTTATCCTAAGCTGGCGGCACATAATCTACCACCAACGCAATCGCCGCTGCGATCTCATCCATTTTCGTTGCCGGTGCTCGACCAACAAGCTTTTGGAAACAGTGTACATCGATACTATACAATTGAAGCAGGTCCACTGCATGGGGAGCATTCAATCGAGTGGGCCAGGTACTGTCGAGGCGTTGCATCCATACCAGATCGTTAAAGCGGTCTTCCCATGGGCGCAAGCGAGCTACCAGGCGAACCGGCAATCGTTCAAAGGCATTCGCACTCACGACGAGTACCAGGGTCTGGGTGTGGTCGCCGAGATCGACATACCAGATCTCACCACGACGGGGGACATTAGTTGTACTCACTCGTGACAACCTCGTGGGCTGGAGTAGCGGTAACCTGATAAAGATCACGGGCTGTTTCGGCCTGCGCAGTCAGAATCGCGTGGCGTTCAGGTAGTGGCTGGTGCAGCAACTGCTGACACCGACCCATCTCTGGTTGGTCAACCGGAATAGTGGTCTCACCACGTAACAGTCGCTGTGCTTCAGCCGGATCGATTAGCTCTTCAGCCAGGGCACGAAGGACTGTACGGCGCAACCAGATCGGTTCTTCCAGAGGAAGAGGTTCCGGCTCTTGCGTTCGCCAGCCACGTTCACTCAATTCAATCATCAACGATTTGTACAAACGTTGACTGATAATCTCCAGGGTCAGCATCCGGTACAGCAATGCCTGGATACTCATCCCGAAATGGTGTTTCAGCAATATCAATTCATCCAGGTGTATGTGATGCCGACGAGTGCCGATAAAGGCGCGTAAGTTGCTCGCCGGCGCAAGAAGAGCCGCTGCGAAGCGGAAAGCAGCTTTTTCTTCATCAAGATTGCCCTGCGGTTGCAGCACCAGATGCCCCAACTCGTGAGCTAGATTCATACGCCAACGGGCGCCATCGGCGGTACGGCGGGCAATCACCGCTGCTACAACTGGTGTATCGTGTTCGTCGCGTACAACCGCAGCGACACCATCAAAGCCATCAACGGTATCAAGTGCGATCACGTGCAAACCATGATCTTCCAACACATCAGTCAGATTGGCGATAGGCGCGCTCCCTAAATCCCAACGGACGCGCAACTCGTTTGCTGCCGTTTCCGCATCAGCTAGATCGGCCACCGGATAGTGATGAAGTGGCACATTCAGATAAGATACCTCGCCAATAAGGTGTTGGAGTCGCAATCGCTCACGTAACGTCTCATCAACCAGAGCTGCAATCTGATCATGCTGGCGCTTTCGTAGCGATGCACGTTTCCGGTAGGCGATCAGCTCAATCTGTACCTCTTGACCGTTGAGCAGATCGGTCGGACGCACACCAAGCGCTTGTGCCAGACGCTGTAACACCGTTGGTGACGGTGTTGCCTGCCCATGTTCGTATTTCGAGATCGCCTGACGGGTGACAATATTGTTGGTGGCTTGAGCCAGGTCGCTGAGAGTCATACCACGTGCCAGTCGCAACTGGCGGAGCCGTTGGTGATTCATCGTAAATCCCTCCTGTCAGTTGACAATTATCGTTGATCGTGACCGGTTTGTCAACCGGTATTAACCTGGTTTTGGGGCAGCATGTTCAGTGTTTAGTCGTGTTTGCGAATGAATATCTTGTACACCCCTCAAGACCCACCCTGACCTGCGCCGTTTGCCTGGGAACGTGGGCCTCCGGCCTGCATCCTGCACGGTCGCCTGGGAACGCGGGCCTCCGGCCTGCATCTTGCGATACCTAGCAGGGAACCCATCGGTGGGCGCATCAGCACACCATAACCCCCTTCGGCCCCTGCCTATTTTTCCGTTTTCTTTTCTCCTGCCGGGCAGAGAAAATGTTGAAAGCTGCTAAACCGGGTACCAAATTCCACGAGACTCTATTGACAAACGTCGTTTCTTCCGGTATATTGTACAAAAGTACAATAATGAACAAATTTATCACTTCGCCGTATCCCCTGTAATCCATCAAGGAGGAGTCAATGAAGACGAGGCGTTCTTTGTCGGTTTTTCTCCACCTGTTCGTGTTGGTAGCATTGACGCTCGTTGGTTGTGCCGCACCGCCTGAAACCTCAACAGTCCCAACCCAGCAGACTCAACCAGCTTCAGCCACTGCTGCTCCGACAACACAAGATGGTATTCCACTGGCTTTTGCCGATCCGAACAAGAAGGTACGCATCGCGCTGGTACGCGAGGTTGGGGAGGGGTCGTTCTTCGAGCGGTATCTGGCCGGGGCGCAATCGATGGCGAACGAGCTGGGAGTAGAACTGCTCGAGGCAACGGCGCGTGGTGATATGGCGAAGATGGTGACGGCGATGGAGAACTTTATCCAGCAAGGGGTGGATGCCATCATCGTCGACCACGGACGACCCGATCCGTTGCTGCCCAAGATTGAAGAGGCCTTGGCGAAAGGGATCAAGGTGGTGTCCTTTGACTTAGTGGTCGATAACCCGCAAGTGCCGGAAATCGAGCAGGACGATATGCTGATCGGCTTCCTGCTGGCGAAGAAGGTTGTCACCGACCACGCTGGACAGGCGGATGTGGTGTATGTGAACGTCGGTGGCTTTGCGCCCCTCGACAAGCGTGACCGCATCTGGCAGGACTTCAAATGGCGCTATCCGGGGTTGAAGGAAGTGACGCGGATTGGGGCTGTTACCGACAACACCGCTGCCGACACCCAGACGCGGATGGAAGCGACGATGAAGGAATACCCGAATGCGAACGTCGTTGTCGCGATGTGGGACGAGTTTGCCAAAGGGGCCGTGCGAGCAATCACGCAAGCAGGACGGGCGAAAGACTATCAGGTCTACTCGGTCGATATTACCAATGAGGATATCCAACTGATGATTGCCCCGGACAGTCCGTGGGTGGCTACCGTAGCCACCGATTCGTACAGTGTGGGTCGGCTGGCGGTACGCACGGCGGCGGCGCTGGTGGCGGGGGAGAAGGTAGATAAATACCTGCTGGTACAGCCGCAGTTAATCACTCGTGATTTTCTGCTGGCGAACAAAATCACCAATATGGATGAACTCATCCAGGCAATGCCGGCAATGGGTGAGTCGCCGCTTAACTGGTTCCCGTGGATGGAAAAGGTACTGGCCCGGAATGGCTATTCTATGCCACAAATCGCGGTCGGTGCTGGCGCAGAGATGAGTTCTCAACCAATTTGTCAGGTCAAGAGTGATCAGATTCCGAGTGTTTTCACGAACAAGAAGGTACGCATCGCGCTGGTACGCGAGGTTGGGGAGGGGTCGTTCTTCGAGCGGTATCTGGCCGGGGCGCAATCGATGGCGAACGAGCTGGGAGTAGAACTGCTCGAGGCAACGGCGCGTGGTGATATGGCGAAGATGGTGACGGCGATGGAGAACTTTATCCAGCAAGGGGTCGATGCGATCATCGTCGACCACGGACGACCCGATCCATTGCTGCCCAAGATCGAGGAGGCCTTGGCGAAAGGGATCAAAGTGGTCTCCTTCGACCTGGTGGTTGATAACCCGCAAGTTCCGGAAATCGAGCAGGACGATATGCTGATCGGCTTCTTGCTGGCGAAGAAGGTTGTCACCGACCACGCCGGGCAGGCGGATGTGGTGTATGTGAACGTTGGTGGCTTTGCGCCCCTCGACAAGCGTGACCGCATCTGGCAGGACTTCAAATGGCGCTATCCGGGGTTGAAGGAAGTGACGCGGATTGGCGCCGTGACCGACAACACTGCCGCCGACACGCAGACGCGGATGGAAGCGACGATGAAGGAATACCCGAATGCGAACGTCGTTGTCGCGATGTGGGACGAGTTTGCCAAAGGAGCCGTGCGGGCGATCACACAAGCAGGACGAGGGAAAGATTATCGGGTCTACTCAGTTGACATCACTAATGAGGATATCCAACTGATGATCGCCCCGGACAGTCCGTGGGTGGCAACAGTCGCTACCGATTCGTACAGTGTGGGTCGGTTGGCGGTACGGACGGCGGCGGCCTTGGTGGCGGGGGAAAAGGTCGACAAGTACCTACTGGTACAGCCGCAGTTGATCACACGTGATTTCTTGCTGGCGAACAAGATTACCAATATGGACGAGCTCATCCAGGCTATGCCGGCAATGGGTGAGTCGCCGCTTAACTGGTTCCCGTGGATGTGTACGCTGGCAGGTAGGTAAGTAGTTAGGCTATGGTTGGTGTGGTGTGGGGAGTATCCCCACGCCACGTAGATGACCCGGTAAGGAGCACTTGAGGAGTATAGTGATGGCTGTTCTAAAAGCGTCTGGTTTAGGCAAAGTTTTTCCTGGGGTTGTAGCGTTGGATGGTGTCGATTTAGAGCTTCGTGGTGGATACGTTCACGCTTTGATAGGCGCAAATGGTGCTGGTAAAAGTACATTGATTAAAATTCTGACCGGTTACTATCCCTCCTATGAGGGAAAAATTGAACTAAATGGACAGGTAATCTCGATACATAAACCAGCAGATGCGTTTCGGTATGGTATTGAGGTTGTTCACCAGGAAGTTGATACAACGCTTATTCCGTATTTAAGTGTTGCCGAGAACCTGCTTATTGAGAAACTTGCTACCCCTGAAGAAGGTTTCTTTGTGCGTAAAAAAAGATTGCGTGATGAGGCCAGGCAGATTTTACAAAAGCTACAACTTGATATCGATGTAGACAAACCGGTAGCGGATCTCTCATTACCGCAAAAACAACTGTTGGTTATCGCACGGGCTATGTCACGCAATGCTTCATTTTTAATTCTAGATGAACCCACTGCTGCACTGAGCGTAAGTGATGTAGAGCATTTATTCACCATTATACGTAAGCTGAAACAGGGAGGAGTATCATTTCTATATGTCTCCCACCGATTAGCAGAAATTCAAGAAATTGCTGACGACATCACTATTCTTCGTGGCGGAAAGAAAGTGGCTCACTTCAATCGAGAAACCTTTGAGATGTCTAAAGCAGTAGAAGCCATGTTAGGTACCCGACCTGGAGATCTCTTTCCGACTCGTATTCCGACCCAAGAGCGTGAGTTAGTACTAGAAGTGCGGAATATACGATGGGGACAGCGGCTGAAAAATATCAGCATTCAGGCGTTTCGCGGCGAGATTCTTGGCATAACTGGATTGACAGGGGCAGGGAAAACTGAGTTGTTAAACATTCTCGCCGGTAGTGAAAAGGCCGATCATGGTGACATCATTCTCGATGGAAAAGTTGTACACTTTCGACAACCAAAGGATGCTATTCGCAACGGTATTTTTCTGATCCCTGAAGACCGTCGTCATCGTGGATTGTGGATTGAATATTCTGTTCGTACTAATATCACATTACCCTTCATCCGTGATTTCAGCTATCTAAGTTTTGTTCTACCTTTCAAAGAAATACCGCATGTTCGGCACATAATTAACCGTCTCAAGCTCGTACCTCCTGATCCTGGAATGGCTGTAAAGAATCTTAGTGGCGGTAATCAGCAAAAAGTGGTCATTGGTAAGTGGCTTTTGCAGAGAGCGCGTGTGATGCTCTTCGATGAAGCCACTCAAGGGATTGATATTGGTGCAAAGCAAGAAGTATATGCACTCGCTCGTGAACTTTCACGCACATCCGCTGTCATCTTTGCTTCTTCTGATGTTGATGAAGTTCTTAGTTTGGCAGATCGCGTGCTCGTGATGCGTGATGGTCAAATTGTTGGCGAGTTTGATACCCAACCCATTGATCGTCAACAAGTCATGGAGTTAGCAACTGGCGCAGTCCGTACAACGACAGCCTACACCACTGCTCAGGAGGAGTAGGAAATTATGACATCCGATAAAACCCCTACAGCTTCGAGGAAAGCAGGTATAGCAGTAGCCAAACCGATTAGGGTTAACTTAGGTTCGTTTCTTTCCCGCTTTTTCCTACGCTATGGTCTGATTCTCACCTTGATTCTGGTTTCTCTGTTCTTCTCAATTCGCACCCAGGCCTTCGCTTCGATTGACAATCTGCTCGATATTTTGCGTGCGGTCTCTATTCTGACTATCGTGGCATTAGGAGTTACCTTCTCAGTAGTAGTCAGTGGCTTCGATGTGTCAGTGGGAGCAGTGACCGGTCTGGCAGTAATTCTTTCCACTGCTCTGATGGTCATTTGGGGTGTACCGTGGTACTTTGCTATTCTGATTTGTCTGGCTGTTGGTGCCATAATCGGTTTGTTGAATTCGTTTTTGATCATTCGATTGCGTATTCCTGATCTTTTAGCAACATTGGGTGTGCTTTATCTGGTACAAGGCTTGCAGATGAGTATCACGAAGGGTGATGCTGTATACAAAGGGATGACTAACCCCTGGAGTCCGACTCGTGAAATTGCTGGTGGTGCTATCCATCCAAACTTTCTGTTTCTTGGACAGGGTTTTGTCTTGTCGAGTGAGGCATTTCGCGGGATTCCTGTCCCAGTGGTGATTATGGCTGTGATCGCTCTCATCGCCTTTATCTTCCTAGAATTTTCACGATTTGGACGTATCTTCTACGCTGTCGGTGGAAATATTGAAGCTGCTCGCCTGGCAGGTGTCGATGTTAATAAGGTGCGCATGACGGCCTACGTAATCAGTAGCGTGTTAGCGACTATTGGCGGGTTAGTGCTGGCAGCACGGATCGGGTCAGGCGCAGTGAAAGCCGGTGATCCGTATCTGCTTGATGCTGTTGCTGCAACCTACTTCGGTTTTGCAGTGTTGAATGCGCGGCGCGCTAACGTATTTGGAACCGTATTAGGTGCAATCTTTGTAGGTGTCATGTTGAATGGTTTAACGATGATGAATATCCCCTGGTATATCCAGGATGTTATCAAGGGGTTAGTATTAATTGTGTCACTCGGTTTGAGCTACTATACTACTCGACGCTAATGTATAGGAAAAGGAGTGTAACACACATGGAACCACAAGTCGTAGCTTTAACCACTCAAACAGTGGTAGATTACCTCAAAACGACACCGGTTCATCAGCAGGTATTTGCAGGAGTCTCTGAGTTTGCAGCCTGTCAAATATCTGAAGGAAATGTTAATCTGATCTTTCGAGTTTCAGCATTGCACAACTCTCAGCAAAGTGTCATTGTCAAGCAAGCACTGCCGTATGCCTGGCGCTACCCTGATTTCAAAATGCCCGTAGATCGTTCACGTATTGAGTACGATTTCTTACAAAATCAAGCACGCTACTGTCCGGATCAGACCCCAAAAATCTACTATTATGATGAAAACCGTTACATTATTATTATGGAAGATCTGAACCGTCATCTGGTGATGCGTGAAGGATTGATGCAACAAATAGAGTATCCCCATGTAGATCGTCACATGGGATTGTTCATGGCACGTACACTCTTTTATACATCGGATTTGTATTTAAGTTCTACTGAAAAGAAAGCGTGGGTACCACGTTTTATCAATCCAGTGCTTTGTAAGGTACAAGAAGATCTGGTCTTTACCCAGCCCTACATGGAACATCCCAATAATCGTTACACTAGCCTGTTAGAGCCTCAGGTGCGATCTATCTATGCAGATGACGATCTGCGCTCGGAAATTTTCCTGCTGAAAGAGCGCTATATGAGCCACGCCCAGGCGCTGATCCATAACGATCTGCATACTGGCTCAATTATGCTGAACGTGCAAGAAACCAAGGTTGTCGATCCTGAATTCGCCTTCTTCGGTCCAATAGGTCATGACATCGGTTCTTACCTTGGTAATCTAGCACTCTCTTACGCTGCTCAGGAATACCATGCAAAAGACGACACCAAACGAACTGCTTATCGTCAATGGTTGGCCGATCTGATTGTGCGAACCTGGAACATCTTTGAAGAGGAATTCCTTACGCTCTGGGAAAACCATGGCAACGGTGACTGGCCCTCTGCAGCCTTTCGAGTCAAGTACATGCGCAATCTGCTACAGGATACGCTTGGTTTCGGTGCAGCCGAAATGATGCGTCGTTTGATAGGCATGGCACATGTACACGACTTTTGGACAATCGATGATCCTCATATTCGTGCTACTGCCGAAAGTTTGGGGTTAAATATCGCTACTTCCTGGTTGAAACAGCGGTATCGTGTAGAAGATATTCGGCAGGCTGTGGAGATGCTTTTGGCAGCTCGTCCCTCAATTTAGTCGATGAGTGTCAAGAGAAGGAATAGTTCTATGACAACATTTCGTAGCATTGAATGGAGAGACAATTCCTTGAGGCTGTTGGATCAGCGCAAGCTACCAGCGGAAACTGTCTACCTCGAATTGCGTGATCCACAGATGGTTGCCGAGGCTATTCGTGCTATGGTTGTGCGCGGTGCGCCAGCAATTGGTACGGCTGCTGCCTATGGTCTAGCACTAGCCGCTTTGCATTCTGTTGCTCAGCGAACAACCGATATGGTGCGAGAAGTCGAGCAAGCTGCCGAATTGCTGCGCGCCTCCCGACCTACCGCCGTCAATCTGTTTTGGGCTATTCAGCGCGTGATGGATAAAGTTTACGCTAGCCTTTCGTTAAGACCTGACGCGCTCCGTGAAGTTATTCTCCGTGAAGCACATGCAATTGCCGAAGAGGATGTTCGAGCTAATAAGCAGATCGGTCTGAATGCACAGCCACTCATCCCCAACCCGGCCAAGATTCTGCATCATTGCAATACAGGTAGCCTGGCAACGGTAGATTACGGTACTGCTCTCGGTATTATTCGGATTGCTCACGAAAGTGGCAAACAAGTTCACGCCTACCTGGATGAGACCCGTCCACGATTACAGGGCGCTAAACTGTCGGCATGGGAGCTGAATCAGCTTGGGATACCCCATACGGTTATTGTTGACGGGGCTTCGGGTTTGGTGATGAGGAAAATAGGTATTGATCTATGCGTCGTTGGTGCTGACCGTATTGCTGCCAATGGTGATACGGCGAACAAGATAGGTACCTATAACCTGGCAATCGTTGCCAAAGCCCATGGGGTGCCGTTCTACGTAGCTGCGCCTACAAGCACGATTGATATGAGTATTTGTAGTGGCGACGATATTCCTATCGAGGAACGGGGCGCGGAGGAAATTACGCATGTGGGATCAGAACGAGTGGTACCGCAGGGTTCACCAGTGTTGAATTATGCTTTTGATGTCACTCCAGCCGACCTGATTACCGCAATTATTACGGAAAAGGGTATTGCGTACCCTCCTTTTACCGAGAGCCTCGCTCGCTTAATGAATACGGACCAATGAAGTGAGGGAATTGACAGGTATGCAAGCAATATCTACGACCTGGCATGAACATACTAAGCGGGTTGCCCACGGTATTCGCCGTCGCGTCCTGGATTTTACCATCCGCAATAACGGCGGGTACCTGAGTCAGGCATGTTCAGCAGCCGAGATTCTGGCCACCCTCTACACTCGTGTTATGCGTATTGGCGAGAGTTGTGCATCGCGTATCCCACCACCTTTCCCCGGTGTACCGAGTAGGACCAATCCTAATTACTTTAGTGGCGCTGCATATAACGGCCCGTACAAACCCGAGTTAGACCGTTTTTTCATTTCTCCTGTTCATTGCGCGTTAGCCTTATACGCTCTGCTTGTTGAAGTGGGGCGCATGGACGCACAGGGTCTGGAGATGTTCAATAAAGATGGGAGTACCGTGGAGATGATCGGCGCTGAGCATTCACCCGGTCACGAACTGATGGCGGGATCGTTAGGTCAGGCCCTTAGTCAGGCAGCCGGTATTGCGCTTGCGCGTCGGCTTAAGGGACATACCGGTCGTAATTGGGTGTTCATGTCTGATGGTGAGTTTTGGATTGGGCAAACCTGGGAGGCGGTTGAAACACTTGTCTTCTACAAGCTGGATACGGTTGGTGTGTATATCGATGCAAACGGCCAATCAGCAGATGGCGCGATTGAAACAGTTATGGAGATAGGTTCGATCAAGGAGCGCTTGGCTGCGTTTGGTGCACGGGTATTTGAGGTAGATGGTCATGACGTTGAAGCATTAGCAGCTCCTGCTGAATTACCACCTGATGGTAGACCGTTATTCGTCGTCGCTCGTACCAATCCGTGTCAGGGTATACCATTGCTAGAGGAGCGACGTCCTCGTCTGCATTATGTGCGCTTTAAAGACGAAGCGGAAAAACAACGTTACCGCGAATTCTTGATGATGATGAACGGAGGTATTCATGGCGCTTGAGTCACGAGTTCATGCTCGTAAACTAGTCGAGTGGGCAAAAGACAAACCTGAAGTGGTAGTCTTTTCTGCTGATTTGACCAGCTCTACCGAGGTTGATTTGTTCCGTGATACCTATCCAGATCGTTTCTACTCGTTCGGCATGACCGAACAAAATATGATGAGCTTTGCCGGTGGAATGGCTCGTGAGGGCTTCACGCCCTTCGTGCACACGTTTGCCGTCTTTCTTTACCGGCGTGCCCTCGATCAAATTGAAATGTCTATTGCTTATCCTAACCTTCCGGTACGTATCTTCGGATTCCTACCCGGTATTACCACCCCTGGCGGCGCTACTCATCAGGCGATTGATGACATAGCGATTATGCGTGCTATCCCCAACATGACCGTCATCGAAACCGGGGATGCCACTGAGGTAGAAAGTGTGTTCGATGCTATTCAGCCAATTCGCGGGCCAGTGTATGTGCGTCAGTTACGCGGCGACATTCCACGTCTGTTTGATCCAGCAGAGCCGTTGCAGGTCGGTAAAGCGCGTATTCTCTCCAGAGGAAGTGATATTGCCCTATTCAGCAGCGGGATTTGCACTGAGGAGGCGTTAAAGGTAACGTCTATCCTTAGGGAAGCCGGGGTATCGGTTTACCATGTGCATGTAAATACCCTTAAACCTTTTAATGCTCACGAGGTGATTGAGATAACATCAAAGGTCAAATACGGTGTAATAACCTTTGAGAATCACACAATTATTGGTGGACTAGGTTCAGCTGTAGCGGAAGCGATAGCTGAAGCCGGATTAGGCAAGCGTCTGATACGCATCGGCCTTCGAGATACCTTTGCGCATGGAGGGAGTAAAACCTATTTGATGAAATACTATGGTCTTGATGCACTTGCGCTCGTTCGTGGTGTTGAACAACTGTTAGACATACATATCGAAATCGATGAACACGATTTGCAGGCAACTGTTCAGCAACCAATTCGCTCAGCAAGTAAAGCGGAGGATCTGTGATGTTAGCGCCGACTAAGTTAAGTCTCAGTGGTGAACGTTTTTCTGTCGTGTATCACATTGTCGGTAATCACGAAGAGGTGATGCGAAAGGCTGAAGATATTTGTGTCGAGCAGACAATAGAATTTCCAGCCGACTTAGTTCCAGATGATGATATTCGTAGCTCAATTATTGGTCGGATAGAAGAAGTAGAGGCTTGTGATAATAATACATTTCGTGTTCGCATCAGTTATGCTGTTGAAATTGTGCAAGGTGAGCTTACCCAGTTTCTGAATGTCATTTTTGGGAATATCAGTCTTAAACCTGGTATCCGAGTGCAGGATTTGCATTTGCCAGAAGCGCTATTGCGTGATTATCGCGGTCCTCGTTTTGGTATTTCAGGTGTTCGCTCGCTAGTTGGAGTCTCAGATCGACCACTCCTTTGTACGGCGATCAAGCCGATGGGGCTGTCAGTGGCCGAGTTATCACGACAAACATACGAATTTGCGCTGGGTGGAGTGGACATTATCAAAGACGATCACGGTCTTACGGATCAATCGTTCGCACCTTACCGCGAACGGGTGAGTCGTTGCGTGGAGTCGGTACAGAAGGCGAATCAGCAATCCGGTAGGGTAAGCCTCTATGCACCAAATGTTACCGCTCCTGGCGACCAATTGTTTGAACGGGCATACTTCGCTAAACAAGCCGGTGCTGGTGCATTGTTGGTTTCACCCGGTATTGTCGGCTTTGACCGAATGCAAGCATTGGCAGACGATGATCGGATAGCTCTGCCGCTGTTGTATCATCCTACTTTTTTAGGCAGTTTTGTTACTTCTCCACTTAACGGTATTTCCCATCGTGTAATCTTTGGGTTGATTGGTCGCCTGGCCGGAGCTGATATTGTTATCTTTCCCAATTTTGGCGGTCGTTTTTCTTTCTCACGTGAAGAGTGTCTCTCCATCGCGCAAGCGGCACGTGAGCCGTTGGGTCATTTGAAGCCAATCTTTCCAGCTCCGGCAGGTGGAATGAAGATAGAAAGAATTGCCGAAATGATTGAAACTTACGACAACGATGTAATCCTGCTGATAGGTGGAGATTTGCATCGTCATCCACAGGGTTTGCAAAAAGCGAGTCAACTATTTCGAGAGTCGGTTTTGCAAGGAAGGAGATACTCATGGCAATCCGATTACTTGGCCCCAACGATCCAGCAGTAGAGGCATTGCAGCCGCTGCTTACACAGCGCCCTGATTTAGATGCGCAGATCGAGATTGTGCGTTGGGAAGACTACTATACAACATTACTCGAAAGCCTGAAATCAAACCCTTGTCCATTTCAGGCTATTTTCATTCCTGGCCATGTTTGGCTAGACTCTCTCATTCATACTGGCCTGGTGGTACCTCTTCCGTTAGATGAGGTAGATGCAGCAGTTGTTGCAGGTTATTGTCTGGATGATATTATTCCCTCGGTTTATGCAGAGTGTAGCCGGGCAGGCGAGTGGTATCTTGTGCCCTGGTTCTCAGATGGTCATATCTGTTTCTACGACTCAGATGTAGTGAACTTGCCTGGTGGAGCAACAACGCCGATCATACGCCCTACTCATCTGACCGAGATAGTGAAGAAAGCTCATCATCCCCCTGAGCGTTATGGTATTGCCTTAAAAGCGGCTATCAGTGAGATTTTTCTCGATTGGCTCCCATTTTTGTGGGATTTCGGGGGAGAGCTGCTTGATGGAGACTTAAACCCGACCTTCACAACGCCACAGGCAGTAGAGTCGCTGGAAGCATATATCGCGCTTAAGGCGTACTGTCCTCCCGATGTACATACGTATGGTAATCTTGAAATTGGTCGTGTGCTGAAGGAGAACAGGGTGAGTATGGCGACCACTTGGGGCGGGCAGGCCAGCGCAATCTTTGGTAGTGCGGTAGAATCCAGTAACGTTGTACCGTATCGTGCTGGAGTATATGCTCAGCCCTGGAATGCAACCTGGGGAATTGGTTTGCCTGCACATCAGCCCCAATCAACACGGCGCAGTGTAGCTGAATGGTTATTACGAGTTGCCGATCAGCAGATGGACGAATACCTGCTGCGGGTTGCCGGTAGTCCAGTTCGGATTAGTACATATTCACCGCAAAATTTCCAGCGCTACTTTTGGTTGCCTGCACAATGGGAGATGCTACAGCGTTGCCGTACACTGCCGTTCACGCATACATTGAGTGATATATTAGGCGTGATGTATCCGACCATCTACGCGGCGTTCACAGGTGAAAAGTCGGCAAGAAAGGCATTGGCTGATGCTGAGGTGCAGGTGTTACAGCTCTTGAGGAATAGATGAAACGTACACCAATACGTACCACTGAGACGAATAGTGATGGTCTTATGGTAGTCATCGCCTGGCTGTACTACCTTGAAGATTTGACTCACGACCAAATTGCCAGGCGCCTTGGCATTCCACGGATCAAGGTTACCAGACTCCTGCAAAAGGCTCGTCGTGAGGGGATCGTAGAGTTCCGAATCACGCGCCCTCTGCCCCAAGAGTTTGAGTTGCAGCAGCGCTTGCTTGTAGCTACATCGTTGAAAGAAGCTTTCATTGTTCAAAGCCGCCGTAGTTTTGAAGAAACTCTGGAAGCGGTCGGGAAGGCTGCTGCTGACCATCTGCATCAACACCTGCGCAATGACTTGCGGATTGGGATGGGATGGAGTACGACGGTTTCACGGATGGCGCCATACATTCATACCCCAAAGAGGCGCTATACTGTGACGGTGTGCGACCTGGCTGGTACGATGGTTGGTCAATCAAACCCATACTCGATTAGCTGGCTGGTAGCACAGCGTCTAAACGCTACATTGAAGACTCTGTCAGCACCGGTTTTGGTCGCAAGCGAGGAAACGCGCCAGGCCCTGCTCCAAGAGCCAAGTTTGCGACAGGCGCTCGAAGAGGTGCGACGAGTCGACATTGCCTACGTCGGTCTTGGTCATGTTGGTCCTGACACGACCCTCGTCCGGGTTGGTCTGCTATCACCGCACGATATCCAACAATTGCAAGAGCGGGGAGTGGTCGGCGAGATGTTGATGCGGTATTACGATAAAAATGGACAGCACGTCCCATGTCCTTGGGAGTCGCGTATTATTTCCTTGGAGTGGCAGAGCATTCGCCAAATTCCACACGTAGTAGTGATCGCAGCCGGTGATCATAAAGTAGAAGCAATTACAGCAGCAATTCGTGGTAGGCTGTGTCACACGTTGATAACAGATACCGATACAGCTTTAAAGGTGATCGAGTGTTTTCAACAGGTCTCGTGAAATCTGGCATAGCGATTGGCATAAGGTGTTGTTCAGGCAGCATCTGTGCTCCCCTTATAAAGGGTTAATCCGAATATATTTTGCTCAACCTCCACGGCATGCCAGTAGAACATTATTCCGACACCGTATCTCCTCATACTGAGTCGCCCAGCACTTGCGGGGACGGGGTGGAGGTAAAACCCACCCCGTCCGCTCATTTCTCTTTACTCTACCCTCCCGCTTCGTGCGTATTACCGGTCAATGTCGGCAGTAACCGGGCTGTCAGCAGTGTAGTCAATGCTGATGTATCGCCACCATCGCTCTTAATAACGATTGGACGCGGGGCGCGTTTCATGAGCGTTTCAGCGACCTGTAGACGGCGCCGGGCCAGTTCGTACTGCAATACGGCCCGGTTATCCTGGTAAGCCTGGCCCAGGTATTCCAGACCGCGCGCCTCGTTTTCGGCCTGACGTAAGGTGGCTCGACCACGCGCCTCAATTTCCCAGCGTACTCGCTGGGCTTCGGTCTCTTTCTCTTGCAGCATGCGAGCCACATCCTCGCGGGCTTTGTTAATCGCTGCCCGTACCTCAACCAGCTTGGCATCGCGTACCTTTTTCGCACGTTCGATTTCTAGCAGCAAGCTATCGATCCGCTGCTTTTTGATCAGCTCCCACTCGCGTTCGTAGGCCTGCAATTCTTTCGCCACCCGCTCGCGAGTGGCAAGATGTTGCTGATATTGATCAGGCAACTGTACGTCAGGGATGTTAGCACCGGTAATGCGAACACCGTAGCGAGAGAGTTGACGATTGAGCAACTCTTGCATATCGCCAACATCACTGCCACGCAGGTCGTATGCGCGTTCGGTTTCGACTCGGCGTGCCCGCTGGCGAATGGCATCCTGGACAGCGCTACTCAGCACCAGATCAAAGTTGCTTGCTCCCAATCGGCGGAAGAAGGCGATCGGGTCTTCAATCCGGAATTTCAAGAAAAACTCTATCGACTTCAGTGGTACATTTTCACGAGTTGGCGCCGCCATCACCGGTGCAGTGTATGGGATTTCAGTGCTGGTATCAACCACCGCTTCCACCTTCTCCCATGGCCACCATAGATAATGACGGCCCGGTGGCAGCGTACCGACGATCTGCCCCCAGTGCGAGAGAATACCGGTGGTTCCTTGCTCTATCTCCACAATTGCGTTGAGGAAGAATGAAATGCCCGCAGCAATGAACATCAAAAATGCCAGCAACAGCACCAGGCCACCAAAAATACCTCCACTGAAAACAGCCACGCCGAGGAGGTATAAGCTGATGGCCAGTGGGAAAAGCCAACGTGCTCGTCGTCGATCTTTGGGGATCACCACCGGCACCAGTTGGCCCTCTTCACCCGAACGGAGAAGTTGCCGGATACGGTTCCAGGTTGCTACCGCCTCACGAATGCGGGAAAATTCGCGTCGGGTATCGCTCACTGGTTATCTCCTTTCGTATCGTTCTGATCGCTTCCGCTTGCAATGACTTGCTTGATCTGTTCGGTGCGGGCTAAAATCCGCTGGCGAATCTCTTGCATGCGGCTGCGAATCGCAGCAACGTCTTCCGGTGAGTAGAGTTGAGTATCGGTAATACCCAGCATTCGTTGCGCCAAGGCCAGATAGTCGATGACCGTATCGTCACTGCTGCTGACCTGGACAATTTGCGGCAGATGGTCAGCTACTGCTTCGAGTCGGTCGAGAATATCTTGTTGATAGCGGTACTGCAAGATTTCAGGATACCGTGCGGCACCTACCGCACGAATATCGAGCGCCTGAGCTTCGAGCAACGCCGCATTAGCCCGCGCCGCACTCTCGGCCTCGCTGAGCAACTGGCTGGCGTAAGCATTCGCTCGATGAATTTCTCGTTCACGAGCCGTATCGATCTGGGCCTGGTAGGTGGCAATTTCGGCCTGAATAGCCGACAACTGCTCACGTAGGCTAGTTAATTCACGATTCAGATCGCCTTCGTCCTGTTCTTTGCGCAGAGCCAGTTGGTATTCATAGGTGTATGCCTCTTTCGCAACCCGAATCATTTCTGGTTTGGCGAGATCGATCCGGTATTCCGGACTGGAAGGCTCGGCGTGGGTGATGTTGGCGTTGACAAAGCGTACTGCGGGGAGAAATTGCTGGTTCAGGGTGTTGAGCAGGTTTTGCGTGCTCTCGCCAACTAGGTCATAGATGGCCTCTGCCCGTTGTTCGTAAATGAGAGCGCGGGTGACTTCACTCACCGCGTTCTGTAACTTCTCTTGAAAGCCCTTGGCGCCACCCAGGGTGAAGATAAAGGCTGCCGGGTCCTCGATCTTGAATTGCAGGAAGAGGTCTACTGAGGCATTCACCCGCGAGGCTGTCGGTGCTTCACGAATTGGAGCGTTGTACGGATATTCACGAGTGACATTGACGATGTAGCTCACCCGTTTCCATGGATCGAGTAAGACTTTCCGCCCCGCTGGTGCAATCTCTTCGAGTTTGCCAAAACGGGTGATCAGTGCCTGACACCCGTCGGGTACCATAATGAAGGTGTTGCGCCAAAGGCTGTAAACAACATACCCAACGATGAGCAGCCAGTAATGGGGACCAAACAGAACAAGACTCAGGTTGGTGAAGCCAAACGAAACAGTGTCGATGATCAGGCTAAAGAGCCAGCCGATCAGGCCAATCACTACCAACACAATCGTGATAGCGATCCAGAACGAAGATCGTGGATCACGCGGGATAACGACCGGGGAAATAACGTTGGCGATTTGCCCGCCAGATTCTCGTTGCTGAAAGTTACGATTGAGTAACTCGGCAGCTTCATCGAGCAAGACACTCATTTGCTCGATTCGGGTGGCGCCGCTCTCGTTGCCCGAACGCTGGGAAATGAAGTCGCTGGCTTTAATTTGTAGTTGTTCGAGTTCACCGCTTTCCAGGATTTGCCTGGCAGTAGCAAGACCTCGTTGCAAGCGGTTCATAACCTCTCCTTCTTCGCTTGAGCGGTTGTTCAGCAAGATGACATAAGTATCTTGCAATCCACCATATCCGCAGGATACACAGGTATACAAGGTATCTTATCGGCACTCTTGAGGTATGGTCGTTAGCTTGGAGCGGATTCTATATCACGACATCGTGCGGTACAGAGACCCGCATCCTCAGGTATTTTGGAGCGTTTTTCAGTTTTTCGCTAATTATTGTGTGAAGCCTGCAATGTATATACGAGACTTATCGTCTGGAAGTTGCAAGATGATCCTTCTGTGAACCTGATGTTGCGTTGATCGGTCAGCATGCTCTCGCGGGTCATTCAACGGCACTCAAGCACCGGATCGTTGTTCACGTTGCAGCAACTCTTCTACCAACCGTCGGCGCAGGAGTTTGCCGATGAAGCTGCGTGGGAGTGCTTCACGAAACTCAATTTTGTCAGGAACAATCGGTAGGTTGATCCGATCACGCAGAAAAGCCAAGACCTCAGCTTCACTTACCTGTTCACCGGGGCGAGTGACAACAAAAACATGTACTTCGGTTCTGCCGTCAGGTTGCGGTACCCCAACCACGGCGGCATCGATGACCGTTGGGTGTTCGTATAAGGCCTCTTCAAAATCGCGAGGGTAGATGTTGTAGTTACCGGCGATGATCATCTCTTTCTTACGTTCGATAATCTGAAAATAGCCGTCGGGTAGCATACGGGCGATGTCGCCCGTTCGTAACCAGCCATCAGGGGTGAACGCTTCAGCAGTGGCCTGGGGGTTTTGCCAGTAACCGGTCATCAGTTGTGGACCTCGCACCAATAGCTCGCCAATCGCGCCGGGTGGCAGATCATCGCCGCTCTGTAGATCAACGATCCGGGCTTCTGTATCAGGGATCGGAATCCCAATTGAACCTGCGCGCCGCGTGCCGCGCAGTGGATTAGCGTGTGTTACCGGACCGGCCTCGGTCAATCCGTAGCCTTCGACCAATCGACAGCGTGTAATGCGCTCAAAACCTTCTTGTACCTCTACCGGTAACGGTGCGGCGCCGCTCAAACAACTCTTCAACGAAGATAATCCGTACTTGCGAACCTCGCGAACTTCATTGAGGGCGGCGTACATTGGTGGCACACCGGGGAAGATGGTGGGCCGTTCTCGTCGAATCGCGTGCAATACATTGTGCGTCTCGAAGGTCGGTAACAAGATCAGCGTTGCTCCTAACGTAATACCGACATTCATGCAGGCCGTCATACCGTAGGCATGCGAAAAAGGAATGACACATAACACCCGCTCATTGCCCTCTTCCGCATCAGCGTACCACATGCGGGTTTGGATGGCATTGGCGTACAGACTTGCGTGACGGTGCAAGACCCCTTTGGCAGTACCGGTCGTGCCACTGGTGTAAAGAATAACGGCGGGATCGCTGGCATTGAGATGGGGAAGATCACCGGTCTGACCGTCCGCCAAGAGGTGCTGAAACCAGATGGCTTGACGTGCCTGCGCATCGGGTACCCGATGACCTTCTCGTTCCTGGCGCAGCAGCGTGAACAGAACACGCTGGCTTGAAGGCAGATATTCCTTCAGATTTGTATAGATCAGACGAGGGATGGGCATCTTTGCCCGTACCTGTTCGATCAACTGGTGAAACATACTCAGGGCAATCACGGTGGTTGCCCCAGAGTCCTCGACTTCGTGGGCAAAGCCCTCAGCATCAAAGACAGGGTTCGCTAACACGACAATCCCGCCGGCTAGGAGAACACCGTAACAGGCAATGACGGCTTGGGGAATGTTCGGCAACAAAATAACCGCCCGTTCGCCAGGTTGAAAACCGGCGTTCAACAGACCGCGGGCGAATTGAGTAACTTCTGCCCACAGGCGCGCATAGCTGAGTGTCCGACCGTAAAATGCAATCGCTGGAATGTCGGCGTAGCGCTCGGCAGCACGTTGCAACAGAGCCGGTAGTGGTTCCGGGGTAAGGTTGAGGGTGACTGGTACACCTGGATCGTAGTGACGCACCCATGGTCGTAAGGTAAACAGATCACTGCTCATGTGCTATCTCTGAACGGGAATGAGAATGATAAGGCATACATCAGCTTCGACTCGATTATGAATGGTGATACGACGAATGTCAATAAGCACCTATCAGAGAAATCCTATTGCACAAGAAAATCGGTCGGGACGCAGCAGGCGCTGCACTCGTACATCCATCGACAAGTTTCATCCACGGCCAAGTGACGACAAGGTGTGCGGATGCGGGGTTTTCAAAGTTTTCGCCTGATCTAGTCGTGCATCTCCCTCATACCTCCTCCCGCCAGCTCCGTGGCCCGGCCAGAAAACGGTCGATCAAACGGTTCACCGCTTCGGGGCGTTCGAGATGCGGGAGATGACGAGTATAACGCACGATCTCAAGGCGGGCGTTGGGCATCAGGCGCTGGCTTTCACGGGCCTGTGAAACGGGGGCGATAAAATCCCACTGACCGGCAATGATCAGGGTCGGCGTCTGAACTTGAGGTAATACCGCACGTCCGTTCCAGCGAAACAGCGTACCGGCCAGCACCCGCTGGATGACTTTAACCGGCGCATACGTTTTGGGCATCAGGATCGGCCGTAGTCTTTCGAGCATTGCCAGCGAGACCGGTAGTTTGACGATGCGCTCGTGCAGTGGATGCAGATGCATTTCTGGCCCAGTGGCAATTAAAATGAGGCGACTGACGCGCTGCGGTTGGCTGGCGGCAAACGTGATTGCAATCGGCCCACCAAACGAGTGGGCCATGAGAATGAACGGCTCTTCCACTTGCAAGCGTGTCAACAATTGGGTGATGTCCCACAAAAACTCTTCGAGTGAATAGGCCGAATTGACCACTTCTGAACGGCCATGACCACGTAAGTCTGGAGCGATAACACGATAGCGACCGGCTAAATGCTCGATCTGGTGTACCCATTGCTCGAGATGACCGGCACAACCATGAATACAAACAATGGTTCCCTGCTGTTCACCGTCTAGTGGCCCAACATCAACGACGCTCAAACGTACCGGCGCAGTTCCGGCAAGCTGAATCTCTTTGCGATAGGGTTCCAGGTTCATACAGGTAGCTTTCCGAATTTACAATTGATAGTGCAGAGACATATTTTCTACATTCTCTCTGCTGATCTGCCATCTTCGTCATCATCGCTGAGAAATGCCCGCAGAGCGCGGGTAAATGCACCTGGTCGCTCGTCCATCGGGTTATGAATACTGGCCGGGAGTACAACGTATCGGGCGCCAGGGATAACTTGTGCCAACCGACGAGCATGCGAGGGGGGCACAAGACTATCGAATTGCCCGGTAAGCACTAACGTTGGCACCCGAATCTGTTGCAGACGCTCATCGGCACGAGTCGCAAAAAGTGATCGTAAAATGCGGTACAATCCTTCTGGATCAAAGGTGGCAAGGTACGAGGCTCGCCGTACCCATGGCCGAATCCAACCGCCGCCGTGATCGTGAGGGATACGCTGACCAATCGGGCGGAACGCCCGTCCGATAGCCTGTGTGATGCGGAAAACAGGCCAGCCGATGGCGGGCAAGAGGTAGAGACGGGTGTAGGTCGGCATCCGATAGGCATCAACGGCAGCATCGATAAGTGCCAGGCGCCGAACCAGATGAGGGTAGCGCAGTGTTACCTCAACCGCTACACTGCCACCCATTGAATGACCAACAAGAATGATAGCCGTCAAGCCGAGATCGGCACAAAAATCGGCGACAAGTGTAGCGATTCGTTCAATCTGATCGGCCTGACCAAGCCGACTCTCGCCGTGACCTGGCATATCAATTGCAAAGCAGCGGTAATCGCGGCCCAGATCGCGTAGGGTGCTCCACCACAATTCTTTGAAGGCACCCCAACCGTGCAGAAAAACGATAGCTGGCCCTTTTTCACCGGCGGTCAGGTAGCTTAGGCCGAGCCGATGATGGTAGCATTGTTCAATATGAGTTACCATAATAAAGTAAGCGGATGTCACAGTATTCGCAAACAACTGACAGACAATTATACCGTTTTAAAATCAATTGACCGGCAGATTCTCTAGATGACAGGTATCATAACGTATGGCAAACATTCTCGTTGCAATGAGTGGTGGTGTCGATAGTTCATTGGCCGCCGCCCTTCTCCTTGAGGCCGGTCATCAGGTGACCGGTGTGACAATGCACTTGTGGGATGACGATGACCACGGACTGCGCGAGAGTCTCTGTTGTGCGGCAGAGGCGGCAGCCAGTGCCCGGCGGGTCTGTGCATTGCTCGGTATTCCTTTCTACGTCTTCAACTATCAACGCGAATTTCGCCGTCACGTGATCGACTATTTTATCCGTGCGTACACGCATGGCCTGACACCTAACCCATGCGTTGAGTGTAACCGGATGATAAAGTTTCGCGCTTTGCTCGACCGGGCACGGACGTTAGGCTTTGATGCCGTCGCTACCGGTCACTATGCGCGAGTGGTGCAGACTGATAGCGGACGTTATCAGCTCTGGCGGGCTGTTGACGCCGAGAAAGATCAGTCGTATATGCTCCATATGCTCGGTCAGGCTGAACTGTCCCGTCTCCTCTTTCCCATCGGTTCGTACACCAAGCGCGAAGTACGCGACATGGCAGCCGCACGCGGTCTGCCCAGCGCCGACCGTGAAGAGAGTCAGGACATCTGCTTCGTCCCCGATGGTGATTATCGTAACCTCCTGCAAATCGAAGCGCCGGAAAGCCTCGTTCCCGGCCCAATTTTCGATCTTGAAGGGCGAGAGATCGGTCGTCACCGTGGGTTACCGCTCTATACCGTTGGGCAGCGCCGCGGATTGGGATTAGGTGGAGGTGAGCCACGTTACGTAGTTGCCATCGATCCGGCCCGCAATGCTTTAATCGTCGGCCCAGCGGCAGCACTCAACCGCGAGCGATTTACTGTGATCGATGTACATTGGGTTGATGATGCCCCACCAGCAGAGGTGTTCCACTGTGAAGTACAGGTGCGCGCTCATGCCGAGCCATTGCCGGCCCGAGTGTCGCAACAAACTGATGGGCGCTGGCTGGTTGAGCTAGAACGTCCGCAGCGCGCCGTGAGTCCAGGCCAGGCTGCCGTTTTCTATGCCAGGATGCAGGTGTTAGGTGGTGGCTGGATTGCTCGCCCGGAGGTCGGATGAGTGCTCTTTCGCCTGCCGCGTTGCTCTTACTGTTACTGACGACAACGCACGCCACACTTGCTCACGTTCTGCTCGGACGCACGTGGCGGCAGCTCCCAATCTTTTGGGTAACTGCGGCCGTAGGCTGCCTGATCGCCACCCTACTGGGCTGGCGTTTTCCGCTTAACCTGCCGACGCCGGCCGGTATCCCGATGCTGGAAGCGTCACTGCTTGCCTGGGTTTTACTGATAGTTGTTTCGCGCTTGCGGCCATGATATAATTCAGCGCATTAGAGTGCTCTCGCAGTCACATTCTGTGTGACAGGTACGGAGGTTACCCTGTGTTACGTTGGATTGCTATCGGAATCGGCCTGTTGACCGCCGTGCTGTTCGGTTTTATTATCGCCGCGATCTTCCTCGGTGAAGATTTTCGAGCTGCCTGGCGCGATGTATTTATTGTTATTCTGGCCGCGTTGCAGTTGATCGGTTCGGTACTATCAATCGTGATCCTGATTGCAATACTCTACGTTATTGATCAGATCAATCGTCTGGCGCGCACGAACGTCATACCTAAACTCGATGAGGCCCTGACAAAGGCAAACGAAGCGTTGGAAGCCACCCGTAGTATTGCCCATAATGTCCGTGACTCAGCTCAGACGGCAACCACAACGACGACCTACGTTGCCGAACGGGTTGTGTCGCCGATTATTCGTATCTCGAGTCTGGTGACCGGTGTGCGGGCTGCCGCCACGACACTGGCTCGTCGTGGTAATCCCGACGAACCTAAGCGTTAGTGCGCTGCTGATAAACAATGGAAGAATACCCAATTTTGGTACAATGTGGTGCCTGATGGCATGGTAAGATGAAGAATAGTAGACTTTACTCGTTGCGTAAACGGGCAGACACGAGCAAAGCAGGCATGAGTGGACAACAGTTTAAATACGGTGGGCAGGCAGTTCTTGAAGGTGTTATGATGCGCGGTCGTCGGCAAGCGACGGTTGTCGTGCGCCGTCCTGATGGGAGTTTTGCCCGGCTTGATCTGCCTATCCCTGCCCGTCACGCACGCTGGCAACGCTGGCCGTTGCTGCGCGGGTTTACCGCTTTGGCCGAAGCCTTCACTATTGGTCGTCAAGCCCTTGATTTTTCGGCCTCGGTCGTGGCTGCCGATGAGAACGATCAGGTGTCGCCCCTAGTGCAGACCCTGATCTTCGGTGTAACCATCGCTATTGCTATTGGTATCTTCGTAGTGTTGCCGTCGCTGGTGGCGAATGCCATCGGCCAGCTAGGGACGCCGGTCCTCTTGCGCGAAGCCGTTGAGACATGCATCAATCTGGCGCTGGTCGTCGCCTACATTGTGGCCATTGGCCGCATTCCCGACATTCATCGTGTATTCGGCTATCACGGCGCCGAACACAAGGTGATCAATGCGTATGAGGCGGGCTTACCGCTGACGGTAGAATCGGTGCGACAGTGCAGTCGGATTCATCCACGCTGTGGTACTAGTTTCCTCCTCGCGGTAGCACTTATTGGTTTTCTGATCTTTCTATCAGTTTCAGGACTACCGGTCTGGCAGCGCATTCTTGCTCGCATTATCCTGATCCCATTGGTGGCAGCAGTCGCCTATGAAGTACAACAACTGGCTGCCAATCACTACCATCGCCCGTGGGTGCGCTGGTTATTGGCGCCGACGTTGGCCGCCCAATATCTGACAACACGTGAGCCAAATGATGATATGATTGCTACAGCGATTGCTGCGTTCGAGCCGGTACTGGCTGCCGATCAGTCTGTCCAGCCTCAACCAGCATCACTCGCAGATAAAATGGTTGGAATGGTCGATACGCAACCAACGACCTGATAGAAACAATGATGCAAGACCCGCGATAGCGGAGGAATGTATGGCATTGGTGGGAAATATCCGTGATTTCAGTCTCTCAGACTTTCTCTCGCTCGTTGATCGCGGGTATAAAACGGGTGCTTTGCATCTGTCGTATAATGATCAGATGGCTCGCCTGTATTTTGAGAAGGGAAAATTACTGTTAGCAGCGCGTCGTCCAGAGGATGAAAAACCTGAATTGCTGGTACGACTCGGTGTGCTCAACGCAGATCAAGTGGCTCAAGCCTGTCGGCTGTTAGCCGAACGTGGGAATGGCCTGACACTCAGCCAGATTCTGATCGATACTGGTCTGGTGAGTGCTGATCGGTTGCAACAAGCCCTGATGAGCCATACCGAGCAGTCGGTGTACGGGTTATTTGCCTGGCCCGAAGGAGATTTTCTCTTCGAGCATAATCAGCGTCCGGCGCCTGATGCGCCACTGGCGCCGACGCCCATTTCGATTGATCACCTGATTATGGAGGGGGTACGACGGATCGATGAATGGGAACGCATTCGCGATCGCATTCCATCGACCGACCTGGTGCCTCGTTTTCTGGCGCCTCCAGGGGAAAAGCTCAAGGGTATGCGCCTTGCCCCTGATGAGTGGAAGGTCTTTGCCCGGATTAATGGTCGTGATACCCTGGCTGAAATTGCTCAAAAGACTGGGTTGAGCGATTTTGATGTGTGCCGTGCGGTCTACGGTTTTCTGACCGCCGGAATGCTGGAGTTGGTCAAGCGACAGCGTGTGCTGGCTGCCGGTATGCCACCGGTCGAACAGCCGCGTCTAAAGAAGAGCCTTGTTAACCGGATCATCAATCGGATCCGCAGCATGTAGCTGGGGCCGGAGCATCGGAGCGGAGGGCTGTGTGCAGACGGTAAAGATGGTGATCAGCGGCGCCGTGAACGCCGGCAAAACCGAGTTTATTAAGACGATCTCGGAAATTGAGGTTGTCTCTACGGAGCGCCGGGCGACCGACGATACTCGACTGATCAAGAAGGAAACAACTGTCGCGATGGATTTTGGGCGCATCGCGATCTCTGATGATCTCGTGCTCCATCTCTTTGGAACACCGGGACAAAAACGCTTCGACTTTATGTGGGAGATCCTGGCCGAAGGTATGCTTGGTCTGGTGATCCTGGTCGATAGTACGCGCCCCGAAACGTTCCGAGAGACGAACCGAATCATCGATTTTTTCGTCTCGTACCGCGATACACCGTATGTGATTGCGGCCAATAAGCAGGATCGCCCTAATGCGTGGTCGCCAGAAGAGTTGCGTCTGGCGTTGCGTCAACCACCGCACATTAAAGTGTTACCCTGTACCGCAACTGATCGGGAGAGCGTCAAAAATGTGCTGCTTGAATTACTTTACGTAATCCAAGAGCGCAGCGAAGATTAAATGCGCTTCATTTTTGGCATGGCTTTGTGATGAGTAGAAATCGTTTTTGCTCATTACAAAGCCATAAAAGTCGGTTGATAAGTTTCAAAAGCCATTTGGCGCATCAGCAAGGGATAAAGGTCTTGACAGATACGGTATACTGCTTTCTGAAAAGGTTGTTGTGAATGGATGTTAAGGAGGACTGCACCAATGCAGAAGACGGATTTTATCAAGGCGGTAGCTGAGCGGGCGAAGGTTTCACAGAAAGAGACGAAGCAGATCATTGACGCTGCACTCGATGTGATTACTGAGGCGCTGGCCCGTGGTGAGAAGGTGACACTTACCGGTTTCGGGACGTTTGAAGTACGCACCCGCCAGGAACGCGATGGGGTTAATCCGCAAACTGGTGAGAAGATACGCATTCCCGCCACGAAGACCCCTGGCTTCAGTGCCAGTAGCACGTTGAAAGAAGCGGTAAAGGGCTAGGCTGGGCCTGTCAGACCAATATGAGGAACAACGAAAGGGATGCGGTAACGCCGTATCCCTTTCGTGTACGTAAGCATCTTCATTTCAGTTTGTGTTCGTAGTCGCAACTACGCTGAGGAAATAGTCACGTCCACGACGGATGAACCCTATCAGTCGTGGCGAGGCACTGCCTTGCCCCAACCTCGCGACCATTGTCGGAGTGGGTAGCGGTGCAACGGATGTATCCCCGTGGACGGGCGCAGCGGCGCCTGCGCCCCAACCGATCTCCTGACGAACACGACCAAAATCTGACAATGCCTAAAGCCCCGACTGTGCCACGTGGCGCATTGACGGCAAGCTGTATCTGCGGCTATAATAAGGCTGACGGGCCGCTAGCTCAACGGCAGAGCAATCGGCTCATAACCGACAGGTTCTCGGTTCGAATCCGAGGCGGCCCACCAGAGGCGACTGCTATAATGCTGTCGCCGATTTTTATTCGAGTGAGAGAGTGCTCTCTTCACCTTTATGCGGTTGCTGAAAAATGGGGTACGAGCAGCAAGAGTGGCTGCCAACCGTCCGCCATAACTCTCTCTTTCCCTCCTTACGTGTGGGAGTGAACGAGGTATGCAGGGAAGGTGAGGAGCTTGCCGATGTTATCAACTTTGACCAGAGCAGCACCTGCTCGTCAGCGCTGGAAGCAGCATCTTTCTGAGCGCACAGCAATCCGGCCAGGCCGGTCGGGTGCAAACGTTGAACAGCCCTCAGCCTGCGCAAGCTGCTTGACAGCCATTCAAATTCCTTCTATTATTTTTTCCAAAATCATCTGCACAACCGGGGGAGCCGGAAGAGTCCGGCTGAGAGTGCGGCCCGATAGATGCCGCTGACCCTTTGAACCTGATCTGGGTTATGCCAGCGGAGGGAGGTTTCACGGGTTTTAATACCGTCATTCCCTACCGTCGGAATGGCGGTATTTTGTTTTTCGGAGTTCGTCAATCGAAGGGAGTGAACGATGGCCTCAATCACTGTCAGCTTTGAAGTATTGCCCGGTGGTTTGCCCGATAAGGCAACAACCTATGCCGCAGTTGATGCTGCTATCGCTGTCGTGGCTGCAAGCGGTCTGCCGTACCGGGTCGGGCCGATGGAAACGACGATTGAAGGTGATTACGATGCCATTATGGCTGTCATCAAGCAAGCTCAAGAAGCCGTCCTGGCGGCTGGCGCCAGTCGTGTGTTTACCCTGATTAAGGTGGACTACGATCCGAACGGTTCTTCAATTGCCGAAAAGCTAGCGAAGTATGAGTGACGAGGTTGCTGCCCCAATTTCTGTACCACCGACGCCGACGACGGCTCGTGCGCTATGGCGCCGTCGTCTGGATGAGTACGGCCCGTCAATCCTACTCGTTATCCTCTTGCTGTTCCTCTGGGAAGGCATCGTCTGGTATCTTACCATCCCTGACTGGCTTCTGCCGCCACCGTCACGGATCGCAACGACACTGATTGCCAGTCTCCCGATCCTGCTCGGTCATACGCTGGCCACACTCACCGTCACCATTCCTGGCTTTAGCTTAGCATTGATCGGCGGTTTTAGTTTGGGGATAGCGTTGGATGCATCGCCCCTGTTGCGGCGAGCAATCTACCCTTTGCTGGTTACTTCACAGACAGTGCCGATTGTGGCGATTGCGCCACTCTTGGTCGTTGGTTTTGGCTTTGGTCTCTTGCCAAAAGTGATCGTCGTCGCCCTGGTGACCTTCTTTCCCATTGTGGTGAACACAATTGATGGCCTGCAGAACGCCGATCGTGATCAGCGCCGTTTGCTGGAAGCGATGGGGGCAAACTACTGGCAATTGCTGCGCCTGTTACGGTTGCGGGCCGCATTGCCTGCTATGTTCACCGGGATTAAGGTGGCAATTACCTACAGTGTTATTGGTGCGGTTTTGGCTGAGTGGATCGGCGCCAGCACTGGACTTGGCGTCTATATCGCCCGCTCGTTGCGAGCTTTCCGTACCGATCAGGTCTTTGTTGCTGCCCTGGTTACGTCGCTTTTGACCATCGTTCTTTTTACCCTGGTAAGTTTGCTCGAACGCAAGATCGTCTTCTGGAAAGGAGAACACTGATGCGCAAATGGCTGATACTTGTACTGATATTCGTCTTGACGGCCTGTGGCAATGCCACTACTTCTGTACCGGCAACCCCTGAGCGGCCCCTAACTACGGTGCGGATTGGATTAGACTGGACGCCAAATACGAACCATACCGGTCTCTACGTGGCGCAGATGCAAGGCTACTATGCAGATCAAGGGTTGCAGGTTGAGATTCTCGGTGCGCAAGAGGGTGGTACGGTCGAGCAACTCGTTGCCACCGGACGACTCGATTTTGGTATCTCGTATCAGGAAGGCGTCACTCAGGCTCGGGTGGAAGGCGTCCCGATTGTCTCTATTGCAGCTATCATTCAACACAATACCAGCGGTTTTGCCAGTCGGGTCGAAGAGGGTATCACCAGCCCACGCGATTTTATTGGCAAAAAATATGGGGCATTTGGTTCACCAATCGAGGAAGCGGTTATTCGTGGGTTGCTCGAGTGTGCGGGTGTTGGCGATCAGTTCGACCAGGTACGGTTTGTTGACATCGGGAGTTCCGATTTTTTTGTCGCTACCGAACGTGATGAGGTTGATTTTGTCTGGATTTTTAAGGGATGGACTGGTATAGAGGCTGAGGTGCGCGGTATCCCTTTGAATATTGTGATGATGAATGATGTGCAGTGCATTCCCGACTATTACACGCCGGTTATCATCACCAGCGAGAAGCTCGTCGCCGAAAACCCCGATCTGGTGCGGCGATTCCTGGCGGCAACTAGTGCCGGCTATCGTTTCGCCATCGAGCAACCGGCTGCTGCGGCAGAGATTTTGTTGAAGGCAGTACCTGAGCTTGATGCAGAGCTAGTACGGCGGAGTCAGCAGTATCTGGCCGGTCAGTATCAGGCAGAAGCTCCTCGCTGGGGGGAGCAGAAACTGGAGGTCTGGCAGGCCTATGCACAGTGGATGGCCGAGCGCAATCTCATTGCCCGAATGATTGAGCCGGAAAAGGCTTTTACGAATGACTTTTTACCTTGATGCGGGTATGAAGTGAGCGGGGCGAGGAGGAGTACGGCCGAGTTCCCAACTTTTCTACCGTGCGTGCGGAGACGCACGGCCCCCCGTTCCGACGCTGGTCTAACCAGCCCTCGTTGCCTCGCCGGTCACTTCTGTTCCTGTACCGTAGGGCCGAGTTCTACCTTCCATTCCCCCGCTTGTGGGGAATGGATGTGCCGCAAGTGGAGAACGGCGTAGGGTGCAATGGTGTGCTGATGCGCTAACAGAGGATTTCTTGCTCTGCACTGTATAATGCGGGCCAGAGGCCCGCGCACCCGGCAAACCCACACGGATCGCGGATCTCCTGCGGCAAGCGCTGACTTTCGTCGGTGTTGTGTGGTTTGCACCGTCGGGTTATCGAATGCAACCCGAACAGAAAACTCTGATCCCCCGCTTGTGGGGAATGGAGGTGCCGCAAGTGGAGAACGGCGTAGGGTGCAATGGTGCGCTGATGCGCTAACAGAGGGTTTCTTGTTCTGCACTGTATAATGCGGGCCAGAGGCCCGCGCACCCGGCAAACCCGCACGGATCGCGGATCTCCTGCGGCAAGCGCTGACTTTCGTCGGTGTTGTGTGGTTTGCACCGTCGGGTTATCGAATGCAACCCGAACAGAAAACTCTGAAACTCTCTGTAAGGAAGGGAAAAGTTCAGCAAGAGCGAAACGTGGCGATTGCAAGAATGATACCGACGTAGATTATCCGTGCTGTGCCAATGTACGATTGACAAACGATGGCAACCCTTGAATTACATTCGATCCGTAAAACATTCGCCACCCCAACCGGTATGGTAACGGTGCTCGACGACATCAGGATGTATGTCGCCGCAGGTGAGTTCGTTGCCGTCATTGGACCAAGTGGGAGTGGGAAGACAACATTGTTCAACATTATTGCCGGTCTGGAACTCCCTGATACCGGTGCGGTCATTATCGATGGTGTTGATGTGACCGGTCAACGCGGCCATGTCGCCTATATGCCGCAGCGTGACGCCTTACTGCCCTGGTTATCGGTAGTGGAAAATGCCGTTCTGGCCACAGTCGTGCAAGGGGGCGATGTAGCTGCCGCCCGTCAGGAAGCCCGTTCTCTGCTGCCTGATTTTGGATTACAAGGTTGGGGTGATGCACGACCAGCGTTGCTTTCGGGTGGAATGCGGCAACGAGCTGCCTTTCTCCGCACTGTGCTCTGGCATCGCCCGATCATGCTCCTCGACGAACCGTTTGGCGCTCTTGATGCTCTCACCCGCGCTCAACTGCAACAATGGCTACTGGCATTGTGGGATCGACTGGATCGCACGGTTCTGTTGGTCACGCACGACATCGATGAAGCCCTGATTCTAGCCGACCGCGTGTATGTTCTCACCCCACGTCCGGCGCGTATTGCGCTGGAAATGCGGGTCGAACTCCCGCGTCCCCGTTCGTATTCGCTCGTTACCGATCCAGCTTTTGCCCGCCTGAAGCGGCAATTGCAATCGGTTTTGATGAGTGGTGAGCGTTCCTCTACCCAATAGGGAGAAGTGAAGCGGAGCGCTTACCCCTTGCGAGCCAGAGGCTCGCGCACCCAGGGCCGGAGCGTTCCTCTACCCAATAGGGAGAAGTGAAGCGGAGGGCCAAGGCAGGGAGCTAAAGGGATGGTGCGGGTCCCCCTTTCCTTCCGCTCCCTTTGCGGGTGCGGAAGGAGAGGGGGAAGGTGCGGGGCTGGGGGGAAGGTGTAGGTGCGAGGAGAGTCTGAAGGTCACAACACCATCTCAGAGAACCCTTACTCCTCCGGCGGTAGTGAGGTGGTGATGTCGTACACTAGCACCTGGACATCAAGCCCTTCGTTCATCATAAGCGACAGCGTAAATTCATTCGTTGCATTCTTAATCGCTGGTTCGTCGGCGGCAGGTGCATACGCCCTGATACTGGCTTCTTCCGCAGAAACCCTCGTCACGCGCGTAACAGCGCTTGGACTAACCTCAGCGATGCGACGTTTGATCTCAGCAATTGCTTCATCGAGTGTCATTGCTCATCACCTCGTTAAATTACATTGAATTCGGATACGATAGAACCACTGCGAAAACGATTGATCCGCAGTTCATCAATATTGATCGTGTGTGCTTTGCCATCGATTATCTCTTCGGCGATCAGCAGACCGGTGGCCGGTGCGTGCATGATCCCATGACCGCTAAAACCACTGGCATCAATATAGCCTTCCAAGTCGGGATGCCGACCAAGGATTGGATTGTGATCCGGCGTGATCTCGTACAGGCCGGCCCAACACTGTTGCTCGGCCAGCCCTGCCGTCTCAAGGATTGGAAAACGGTAGATGCCAGCCTCGATTACAGCCTCTAACCATTCCCAATCTACGTTCGTATTCGTGCTGCTCGGTTCATTGGGATTCGAGCGACCCATCAAGATGCTCTGCCCTTCGCGCCGCATATAAAAACCGCTCCCGACATCAATTGTCAGCGGGATAGGACCACTGATTGCTGGGAATGGTGTCGTCATGTAAACATTACGTCGATATGGTTTAACCGGTAGATCGAGACCGGCCAGAGCAGCCACTTCACCAGCCCATGGCCCGGCACAGTTCACCACGAATTCACACCCGATTATACCGACCGGTGTCTCAACAGCCGTTACCCGCCCACCAACAATCTGAAACCCGATGACTGGCGTCCCACGGTACAGTCGCACACCGTGACGTTGCGCGGCGCGTAGATAGCCTAGCGCAATACCGTAAGGGTCACAGTAACCGTCATCAGGGCCGAACGTTGCCCCAATCAGGTCATCGGTACGCATCTGCGGAATAAAGCGTGCTGCCTCAGCGGGAGTCAGCACCTCAACCCGCACACCCAACTCTCGTTGCATCGCTACATTACGCAGATATTGCGCCCACGTTGCTTCATCGTTAATCAGGAACAAGTAGCCAACCTGCCGCAACTCAGCGTGACCACCAACCTCTTCAGTGAAGTGGCGTAAGCGCTCGATACTGTAGCGCGACAAGAGTACATTCGTGCGCGACGAGAATTGGTGGCGTACACCTGCTGCCGAGCGGGCCGTACTGCCGCTGATTTCCGTTTCTTCGCGTTCTAAGATGACTACATCACGCAGTCCACGCTCGGCCAGATGAAATGCGACGCTAGCTCCGATTACGCCTGCGCCAATAATCACGACCTGCGCCCGCTCAACTATCATGCTGCCCTCACTTTAATCATCTACAATCTTTTATGCTTTCCCACGTTTTTCGCGTCGTCGTGTCGGTGTCGATGGCAACGGTCGTTGCGGTTCTTCACCCGGAGCAAGTTCCTCTGGTGGCAACTGCGGTTCTTCACCCGGCGCTAATTCTTCCGGCGCCGATGGTGGCGCTGGTGGCTCGGGCTGGTGTCGTTCTTCACGCCACGCCAATCGTTCGCGGGCAATGGCCTCGAATCCCCGCCCACTTGGTTCGTAGTAAATACGCCCGATCAGATTAGGCGGTAAATGCGCTTGATCAGAACGCCCTTCAGGCAGGTCATGGGCGTACTCGTAGCCCTTTCCATAACCAAGCCGCTTCATCAGTTGGGTCGGTGCGTTGCGCAGATGGAGTGGCACCGGTTCATTGCGCGTCTCCGCCACGTCACGCTGGACGGCGCCATAAGCCCGATAGAGGGCATTGCTCTTGGGTGCCAGACAGAGGTAGACAACCGCTTGCGCCAGCGCCAGTTCTCCTTCGGGCTGACCGAGAAAGTGTACCGCCTGCTGTGCGGCAATGGTTTGCGGGAGAGCATGGGGATCGGCCAGACCAACATCCTCGACCGCGATCCGCACCAGACGGCGTGCAATATACAGTGGATCCTCGCCGCCATCGAGCATTCGGGCCAGCCAGTAGAGTGCGCCGTCGGGATCGCTGTCGCGTACACTCTTATGCAATGCTGAAATCGCATCGTAATGCAATTCACCGCGCTTATCGTAGCGGGTGGCGCGACTTTGCAACGCATCGCGAATGTCGTCAACCGTAATCAGACGTGTATCGCCAATTGCCGGTGGTTTTGAGCGTGCCGCCGCTTCAAGCGCATTCAAGGCCGTGCGGGCGTCGCCGTTTGACATATTGATCAGGTAGTCACGGGCGTCACGCGCTAGCATAATCTTCATATTCCCCAGACCACGCTCACGATCACTCAGGGCACGGTCGATCAGCGTCCCGATCTCCTCGTCGGTCAGTGCTTCCAGCTTGAAAACTCTGGCCCGTGAGAGCAGCGCCGAATTGACCTCGAATGATGGATTCTCGGTAGTAGCACCGATGAGAATGATCGTTCCATCTTCGACGTAGGGTAAAATTGCGTCCTGCTGACTCTTGTTAAAGCGATGAATCTCATCGATGAAGACAATGGTGCGCTGTTGAAACATCCCCAACCGGTCTTGTGCTTCTTGCACCACCCGACGGAGATCGTTTACACCCGCACTTACGGCACTGAGCGGTTCAAAATGAGCTTTCGTACTGACGGCAATGATTTGCGCTAGCGTTGTCTTACCGCTTCCCGGTGGCCCCCACAGGATCAGCGAGAAGAGCTGATCATTCGCAATGGCCCGCCGAAGCAGCTTACCTTCGCCGACAATATGTGTTTGTCCGACGAACTCATCGAGCGTGCGTGGTCGCATACGGGCAGCCAGCGGCGCCTGCTGTTGCAATGCCTGTTGGCGTTGCGCGTCAAACAGAGTTGTTCCTCGTTGTTTGGGTGACATAGACAACGCTTCGCTCCAATACCGGTTGTACTATTCTTGATTGTAGCACATCCCGCGGTAGGCTTTTCGCTAGGTGTGCGATGATGTTCATACTGATCTCTACTCACCACATGGGTTATGCCAGGGGGGATCAAAGGACTATTGCTAACCGTAACTCGCTCTTGTATGCTAAAAGTGTGCTGAGACGGCTTCATCCGTCGGCGAGGGATCAACAGTTATGAACCTCAGTTGAAAGCTGTACATCACCTCCGTTGTTCCCCGCTTGTTCCTCTTCCGCTGTCCTCTAACCCTCGGCGACGGGTTGCCGAACACACCGGTAGCCAGCGATGGCTACCGGTGTTATTATTGTGCAGCAGTGGTTTGATCATTGGTTGGCGCATCGTCATACCATCCCTCCCTCAAGCCCCCGCTCGTTGCTGGGGGGTGAGGGCGGCCCTCACCTTCCCCCTTTCGCTCCCTTGGTGGGAGCGAAAGGGGGGAGTATCAACTGCTGATATGGAATATAGCTTACTCTCCCACTTTTCTGTCACAATGCCGTGTCCTGTCAGTACCGTTTGGGGTGGGGACAGGACCATGCTGAGATCATCTCCCTTGCCATTCCTGTTATCGTTACTAACGGTGCTACATGGTGCTTCCACCTGCCGATTACGGCTTAGGCAGTGATGGAATGGTTGAACTGTGTAAGGTAGGTCATCACTTCTTCAAGGCTCACCACATCACCGTATTTGCTGTCGATGTCGAACAGGTTGGCGAAGTGCGGTTCTGGCGCACGGTCGCCAACGCACTCACGGGGTACGATGACGCGGAAGCCATGCTGCATTCCGTCAACTGCACTGGCCCGAATACAGCCACTAGTTGAACAACCGACCATGATCAGGGTATCGACGCGCATTGCAGTTAGGGTCGCAGCAAGATGGGTACCAAAGAAGGCACTGGCGTATTTTTTCTCGATAACCAGCTCGTTGGGTTGGGGGCGGAGTTCGTCAACAATGGCGACAAGCGGTGAGTCGTGGGTGAGTTGACGGAGTGCAGGGACTTTCTGGACGAAGATACCGCCATCCCGGCCATCACTGGCGTAAACGACCGTTGTGTAGATGATGGGAATAGCAGCAGCACGGGCAGCAGCCAGCAGTGGCTGACTGGCCCGCACGGCATCTGGAACTCCCGGCGCGGCATAGAGGGGCGAGCCAGGGGTGGTATAAGCCTTGATGAAGTCGATGATGAGCAAGGCAGGAGATTGACCAAAGCCGACTCGACCGGCCAATCCGTGCTGGCGGTAATTGGTAGTCAGATGGTCGTAGTCGGTCATCACACATTGCTCCTTCTATGCGAAGGGGGGCGAATGATTATTCGCCCCACAATGATCCTGACAATTAATCAGCAGTGACGGTTGATGGTTGGTTGGTTGCCATTCGCTCGCGACGGGCAGCGCGGGCAACTGCCCAACGTACCGGTTGCGGCTTGCGAGGTGCTGGTAGACCGGTTTCGGCTTCGGCGTTGGCCAGTAGCTCCTCGAGCGGTGGACCAAAATCGAAACTCTTAATTTCACCGCGTGCGGCAGCCAGTTCAGCCCGTTTGGCCTCGGTAGCTGCTTCGTCAATCGTGAGATCATCGCGAAGTACGACACCGTAATCGTTCAACGCCTTCTCGCGACTGACCAGTCCATAGCGCACATCGCGTTGCACCGCTTCTGGTGGACGAGTCAGTGGATCCTTCCAGCCACCACCGCCAGCAGTGCGGTAGATCAGTTGGTCACCCGGTTCCACGGCAATCTGGTCGCATTTACTGGGCAGTACCTGCTTGCTACCGTCGGTACGTACCAGGAGTTTACTGGATCGACTTCCTGGTTTTCCGCCTACATTCCCCCACGGCGGCGTTAACCAGCGATCATCGTGAATGGAAATTTCGCCTGGTTCGAGGAAGGTGTAAATCTTCTCGATACCATTCCCGCCGCGATGAAAACCAGCGCCGCCAGAGTCCATAATGCTGGTGTAGCGTTCAATGCGGATCGGATAATAGCTCTCGAGGTATTCGGTAGGAATGTTGGTGAACAGGGGCCACCACGAATGACCATCCATACCATCACCAATCGGGCGACCGGGGATACCGCCGTAGTTGATCTCCATCAGGTAGAAGAACTCGCCATCTTTGTCATAACCAGAGTAAAGCAAGTAGGGCGAGGTGCCATAACCGGCAGCAGTCGTAAATTCTGGAGCCCGTTTGGCAAGTGCACCACCGAGCACGTCGAACAGGCGGGTCAGAGCGTGGGTGCGACAACCGAGGGCAGCCGGAAATTCAGGCTGGATCAGGCTGCCTTTGGGCATCGTAACGTGAAGCAGCGGGTAAAAGCCATCGTTGAACAGGATTTGGGGGTCGAAGACCATAATCAGGTAAACGCCGATGAACATCTTGAACATCGACTCGTTGAGATAAAAGTTGATTGGCCCCATTGCCTGAGGGTCGGTTCCCGTCCAATCGAAATAGGCTTCATGACCTTCACGCCAGATGGTCAACTTCATCTTGAACGGCCCATTCCCCAGACCATCATCATCGACATAATCTTCAAATGACTGAGGTTCTTCGGGCAGATTGCGCACAATCAGTTCCTTCATTGCCCGATACGTGCGGTCGAGCAGGGCCTGAGTGGCAGCTAAGTAAACATCTCTACCGAAGCGGTTGCACAACTCGATCACCCGCTTCTCGGCAGTCCGACAACTGGCAATGATTGCCATAAGGTCGGCCCGATTCATTTCAGGTTGACGCACATTGTTGAGCATAATGTCGAGGACGGCGCGATTGAGCTTGCCACGTTCGTAGATTTTGACCGGGGGCAGGCGCAACCCTTCACCGAAGATAGTGGTAGCGGTGGTCGGTAGCGAGCCAGGCAATGGCCCGCCAACATCCTGCGCATGGCCGAACATACTGGCCCAGCCGATCAATTCACGATCGTCGCCTTCACCGTAAAAGATGGGAAGCATTACAAGGAGATCGTTGATGTGACTGATGGCACCGCCGCAGAGATAGGGATCGGAGAGCAAAATGACATCGCCAGGCTCGATGGTTTGATCCCAGTTGTCGAGTAAACCGGCAATATACGAACCGAATTGACCAACAATCATCCGGCCATACGGGTCGGTAATCATCGGAAACTGGTCGTGCTGTTCGCGGATGACCGGACTCATGGCAGTGCGGTACAGCACCGCATCCATTTCGTAGCGCGTGTTCTTAAGCGCATTCTCGATGATGTCGAGAGTCACCGGATCAATATCGATTTGGGGAATGGTCGCAATTTTGAGATTCGTTGCCATACGTAGCACACTCCTCATTCTGACTAACTACGGTTGATCAGGAGATTAAAGTAGCGATCGACGGTAGCCGTATGACCGGGTAAGACAACCGTGGTACTGTCTACTTCGGTGATGATGGCCGGTCCTTCGACCTGCATACCGGGGCGCAATTTATTCCGGTCGTAGAGCTTCGCCGTCATCCACTCGCCATGACGGTATATTTGATGATCGCCGCTGTAAGCACTGCTGGGATCGGGATCGCCCGGTTCTGCTTCAGGTAATTCAACTTTGGTTACCCGACCAATGCCGACGGCACGCAGGTTTACGATTTCGACGTTCGTATCAAGCATAAAACCGTAGGTGCGGTCGTGCAATTCGTTGAAACGTTGCACCAGCAGCGGAATGAGGTCTTGGACGAATTCGGCTTCGTGAATGGCAATGGGCATCTCGTAGCCTTGTCGGTAGTAGCGCATATCGACGAAATAGCGGATTTCCTGGCGCTCTGCTGGAATGGATTCGCCGGTCAGCATGGCTTGCGCTTCCTGACCGAGTTCGCGCAGAATACCTACCATCTCTTCCTGTTCAACTCGATCAACCGTGCGGATGTATGTGCGGGCAAACTCATCACGGTAATCAGCGCTCAGATCACCGAGCGCACAGAGCAAACCGGGTGCGGGCGGAACAATGACCGGATAACAACCGAGCAGTTCGGCCAACGCATTCCCGTGGAGTGGTCCAGCGCCGCCGAAAGCCATCAGGGCAAACTGGCGCGGGTCGAAGCCGCGTTGCACACTCACCAGACGAAGAGCACCGAACATGTTTTCATTGACAATGCGGAGAATCCCTTCGGCTGCGTCCATCAAACTCAGGCCGGTAGCATCAGCGATTTTCTGGATCGCGGCTCTGGCAGCGGCCAGATCGAGCTGCATCGCGCCCCCGAGAATACTCGGCGGTAAGTACCCACAAAGCAGATTGGCATCGGTGACCGTTGGTTCGCTCCCACCTTTGCCGTAACAGGCCGGGCCAGGAACAGCGCCAGCACTTTGTGGGCCGACGCGCAAAGCACGGGTAAGAGAGGGAACGTGGGCAATCGAACCGCCGCCAGCACCAACCGAGCGCACGTCAACCGATGGCACCTTGACCGGAAAATAACCGAGTACCGTCTCGCGGGCAATGTTAGGTTCACCCATGCAGAGCGAGACATCGGTCGATGTACCACCCATATCAAAGGTCAGAATGTTCGGATAGCCAGCACGTACTGCGATATGCAATGCACCAGCCACACCACCTGACGGCCCGGAGAGCAAGGTATAGACCGGATTTTCCTCTGTTGTTTCAGCCGTCATTAGCCCGGCGTCTGAGCGTAGAATGTTGAGCTTCGCCTGCACACCCTGTTGGCGCAGGTTCTGATCGAGGTTGTGTACGTATGTTTTAACTTTTGGCTTGACATAAGCGTTCATTGTGGCAGTGAGCGTGCGCTCATACTCGCGGAACTCCGGCAGCACATCGTAAGAAATAGTGACCGGCAGATGCGGGGCGATCCGTTGGGCAATCGCTTTCAGACGACGTTCGTGATCGGGATTTGCATACGAGTTAATCAACGAGATCGTCAGCGACTCAATGCCCGAAGCAACCAACTCGCGGATGACCTCTTCGGCATGAGCTTCGTCGAGCGGGCGCACCACCTCGCCGCGAGCACTCATTCGTTCGCGCACTTCACGGGTATCGGCGAGTGTTGCCGGTGGTTCTGGCTTGATCATAATCATCCAGCCGGCGAGCGGGCCTGGGGTTTGTGAGCGAGCGAGGTGCAAAATCTGCTTAAAGCCTTCGGTCGTTACCAGACCGACGCGAGCACCCTTCCCTTCGAGAATGACATTGGTGGCAACAGTGGTGCCGTGCATGATCTGGGCAACTTGCGCTGGTTCGATACCGGCTTGCTGACAGATAGCAGCGATACCGTTCAGCACAGCCTCTGACGGATCGTGCGGTGTGGAGGGGGTCTTATGACGCCAGTAGCGCCCACTCTCCTCATCGAAGAGCATCAAGTCGGTAAATGTGCCGCCGACATCGACTCCAATTCGGTAACTCATGTGTTCATTCCTCCAAATCAGTGACATACTCCCCAAACACGTTATAATCGGTGGCTGATAAAAGGTACCACCTGTGGATACACCGGCCCGGCCTTGCCAACCAGGGCCGGTAAGGGTCGAGCTAGGATTGAGCTAAGCCAGTCGGATGCGGAGAGCAAGGCCGGTAGATCGATCCCGGTCGGTACCCCCAGACCGTTAAAAAGATGAACCAAGTCTTCGCTGGCGATATTGCCAACTGCCCGCGGGGCGAAGGGGCAGCCGCCGATTCCGCCAAGGGCAGCATCGAACGAGCGGATACCAACCTGCCAGGCAGCGAAGGCATTGGCATAGCCGGTATTGCGCGTGTTGTGTAGATGAATGGTAATGGTCGTATCTGGAACCCGTTTCAAAACCATCTGGCATACAGTTGCGACCTGGGTCGGCACAGCCATGCCGGTGGTGTCGGCCAGGATGATCTCGTTCGCTCCTAGATCGGCAGCGTGTTCGGCAATAGCGAGAACTCGTTCAACCGGCACGTAACCGTCGAAGGGACAACCAAAAGCAGCGCCGATGGCTACCCCAAACGATAAGCCATCACTTCGGATACGAAGTGCCAGGTGGCTGAATTCGGCCAATGAATCGGCAGTGGTGCGCTTAAAATTGGCCTGATTAAGGCCATCGCTAGCTGCCAGGACCAACCGAATATGACGTAATCCGGCAGCGGCAGCCAATTCATAGCCGCGTTGATTAGGGGCAAGAGCAGTAAAGCGAAACGCATCGTTATTGGTGCGCGCAGCCAGATTATAACCACGTTGAACTAACGTTTGCGCGATTTGGTCGGTACCGGCCATTTGCGGTACCTGACGCGGATTTACAAACGAACCAATCTCGATCCGTGGCACACCGGCAGTGAGCAGGCGTTCAATCAACGTCACCCGCGTTGCAGGCTCTAACACCTCTGGTTCGTTCTGCAACCCATCACGTGGAGCGACATCAATAATCGTTACGGCTTCCATCAAATAACCCGTTTCGCCTGAAGCATTGCTAGTTCATCTTCACTTAAACCGAGCAATTCACGAAAAATCTCGTGATTATGTTGCCCAAGGGCTGGACCAGTCCAATCGATTCCGCCAGGGGTTGCCGAAAGGCGCGGAACCACATTTTGCATCTTGATTTCACCCAATTCGGGATCAGGTACACCGATAATTGACTGGCGGGCAAGAAAATGCGGATCACTCAGCATCTCTTTAGCAGTGTAGATACGACCAGCGGGAACGCCATACTCATCCATTATGGCCTGCAACTGATCGGCGGTATAGTTCACCGTCCAGGCAGCGATCAGATCATCGAGTTCAGCCTGGTGTTCACCGCGGGCTTGATGGGTTGCAAAACGTGGATCGGTAGCCAGTTCGGGCTGGCCCATTGCCTGTGCAAGCCGAGCGAAGATGGTATCGGCATTGGCGCCAATCACGAACCAGCTCCCATCAGCAGTGGGATAAATGTTGGAAGGAGCGACATTTGGCAAGATGTTACCGGTGCGTTCACGGATATGACCGGTCAGTTGATATTCGGGGATCATGCTCTCCATCAGTGCGAGCACACCCTCGTATATCCCAATATCAACCACCTGGCCCTGGCCGCTCCGTTGACGTTGATGGAGCGCAACCAGTGCGCCGATAGTGGCGAAGGTAGCGGCCAGTGAGTCACCGATACTGATCCCGATCCGGGTTGGTGGACGGTCGGGAAAACCGGTGATGGCACGAATACCGCCCATTGCTTCGCCGATTGAACCGAAGCCAGCCTTATCGCGATAGGGGCCGGTCTGTCCGAAGCCGCTGACCCGGATCATAATCAGGCCAGGGTTCAGGGCATGCAACTCTTCCCAACCCAGGCCCCAGGATTCGAGTGTACCGGGGCGAAAATTCTCCAGCACCATATCAACGTGGGGAACCAGCCGCTTCACTAGCACTTGGCCATCGGGTGTCCGCAAGTCGATCGTGATCGATTTCTTATTGCGGGCCAATACCGGCCACCAGAGCGTTCGTCCTTTATAACGATGGCGACCCCATTCCCGCATCGGATCACCCTTGCCGGGTGGTTCGACCTTAATCACCTCGGCGCCAAAATCGGCCAGCAACTGACCGCAGAACGGGCCGGCGAGAAACGCTCCCAATTCGAGCACGCGAATATCATCGAGCGGTCGTGGTGGACGTTGGTTCGACACAGTAAACTACTCCTCACGAAATGCAGACGCTGACGCATCTTCCGCATTCCGACTCTGTAACAGGACATCACGTCCGTAAAAGATGTGTTCACGCATCATGGCCCGGGCACGTTCACCATCACCGAGACGTAGCGCATTGAGAATAGTACGGTGAAAAAAGTTAGAAATCTGGCGTTGTTCGGGTTGATACCAGTAAAACGAACGAAACTGCAACGGCACGGCAACAATCTGGTTCAACATCGTAATCAGGCGCCGATTACCGGTGGCTTCGGCAATCGTCTGGTGGAAGATCGCATTCTGTTCGACCAAAAAGTGTACTTCGTCTTGTCGGCGCTCGAATGTCATCGCTAGAGACTGTTCGAGAGCAGTTGCGGCGGCTTCCATACGAGCGATCTGTTCGGCAGTAATGCGTTGGGCAGCCAGAAAGGCGGCATGACCCTCAAGCAAAGCCCGCAGGTCATATATCTCGATCAAATCATCAACGGTAAAACTACGAGCCACGGCGCCGCGATTGGGAAAGATCTGTACTAATCCTTCGGCGGCAGCTCGTACTAATGCCTGTCGCACCGGTGTTCGGCTTACCCCCAGGTCTTGCGCGAGTCGTTCTTCAACCAGGCGCGATCCAGGTGGGTAGTAGCCTTCGATCAGTAACCGACGCAATTGCTGGTACACCTGATCGGCAGAAGTTTCGTCAGTTGTATACAATTTATTCATTACAATTCGATGTAGTAGCAAGAAGTAGACAGCATGCCTTCTGATGCTAGGAATAAATATACCTGAATGATCGAGAAAATCGATTATAAGGACTTGGATATGTGATTTATTCCTCTCAGAGATTGTATACAATATAGCAGAGTGTTAATGGATTGTCAAGGGTGAGGGTGACGATAGGAAGGGTTTTTCAGAAGTTTTCCGCATGAGCTTCTTCCACACGCAACGACCGAACCGCTCGGAGCAACACCGACGAACGTCGCCTACCTGACAGCGATCCCCGACTCAGGCTGTTTCCCTGGGAGTGTGGGTCTCTGGCTCGCATCCTCACAGTCTGTGGCTGGGAGCCATCGCTCATCCGATGTGCACATCCGCTTGGGTGGGTGCCCATCCTGACCAAGCTCCTGTTTCGGCTCCTCGACAGGGAGAGGGAGGAGCGCGAGCAACACAAACAGTTTGTAATCACGCACGTCCCCAAGATCCCCTTCCTCTGGAACCTTGTAGGAGACCAAACTCACCAGAACACAACGCGCTTTCGTGTCATCGTGCGCGCTAGCGGCCTGCGTTTCCATACCAATAGGGTTTTTCAAACCTACTCTCACTCGCGATAACGAGCGAAGGGGAGCAGCCGTTATCCTGTGAAACAGCCGTACCTGATCCTCATCCTCGCTCCGCTCACGCCGCTTCCCTCACTATTTCGTAGTGTCTTACCGAAGGTCGAATAGCTGATTGAGGAACAACCCGAGCAGCATTACATACGTTGCATACCAGAGCACTACTTTAATAGCATTGAAACGACCGAGCAATCGGTCGAGCATTGTCCATTCCGGGATTGATGAGACCGTTGTTGCCATCATCGCTGCGATCAATGTACCAAGTGGCACTACTTGGTGAAGGGCTACTAACATCGGTCCTGTCGATGCTGCATTGATGTCAAGAGGCAAACCCAACAACGTAGCCGCTATTGGACCCCACCATACGGCTCCTATCTGCTTCAGGTATGCAACCGGCGTGAGGTTGAAATTGACAAGGATTCCTGCTAGTAGTCCGCTGAATAGAACAACACCGAACAACCGTTTGAATAGTGACCACGCCTCGCGATGGGCGCGGAGCAGAAGGCTTTCGTTTACGTGGCTACAACTGGCATGTCTGTTCAAATGATCTTTGATTAATCGCGACGGATCGAGTCCTAGGAATGGCGCAAGATAAGCCGTTACCAATGCTGCGATGACTCCGGCCAACACATAGATCAAGGCACCGACCGGCCCGACAATCACAAACATGAAAATGATAGCAAACTCGTTCAGCGCCGGGCTAGCGAATAAAAAGGCGGATGAAGCACGTTGGCTGGCGCCGCCAGCTACAAGCCCGGCGTACAGGTTAGTCACTGTGCATGAGCAGACCGGTGTCACCATACCCATCAACGTTCCAGCAATGGCCCCCATCAGGTCGTTACGCCCGATGGTTCGTTCGAGCCAAGCAGTACTGATGCGTAAACGAAGCAGCGTCATACCGTAGGTGGTCAGGAACAAGATAATCGGCAGCTTAAACCACTCGTATATGATGTAGGCAGCAGTATATTTCACGTCGATCACCCCGAAGGGAGAAGGTATGCTCCAGTCTGGCATCCAGTCAGTTAGTGTCTTTCCTAACGCTTTGCCAGCCTGAGCAATCGGTATTTCAAAGACCGGAAAAAGGTGTTGGGGATCAGCACCGGTCAGCCATGCACGTACACTCTCGAATAGCGCTATACCGACGATTAGGACCAGTGCTATCAGTGAAACGATTGACATCAGGCGCTCGAATGATTCACGTGTCGTCACTATCAGTAAACGATTGATCATACCCATCCTCTAAATGATACATAGTATCAATATTGACCGAGATTATAGCCTGCTATATCTGGCTCTGTCAAATGTCGCCATGTCGGGAAGGAATTGCAAAGCTGTGCCCGAGGAGAGGTCTGACAGTTGACAATTTAACAGGTTGTTGGCAACTGTGAGCAGCTAGTTTCCTTAGTCGGGTTGTCACTCAGGCAGACGTTATGAGTTCGATGTTGAGACGATCAGATGTGTGGAATGCGCGAAGTTCGATAGACTAATCCCATGGTGCGCTATAATGCAAAGGGTGCCGATGAAGTTGTCTCAAACATAGCCGATAGTCACGTCTATGCGTTTTACATTATTGAGGTGTGGCAAGTGCTTCTATAAGACAGGTGAGAAAAATCTCCCCTCTCTAAACCACAGAGAGCTTTATGGGTAGACAGAACGTTTGATTGAAGATGGGTTTTCTGGTATTGCAATGCGTGTCCACTATTCTATTTGCTTCTCCGCACCGTACTGATAGGAATGGGATCCAAATCTTCCTATTACGGTATCAGATACCGCCCAAAATGTGTACCTCGTCTATCCTTCGCCCTTCTTTAAACAAAGAGGAGTGGAAACAGGTTGCACGGTATGACCTCCGCGACAGAGCAAAGGTTATCATTGCTACCTGATTGACTAGTCGCTTACGGAACCATGGTTGAGATGCGTTTGATTAAGAAACTGATCTATGTTCCGTCCACCACTTACAGTCGTTATCCCAACTTACAACGCCTTGCGCTACCTGCCCGCATGTTTAAGTGCCATCCAAAAACAATTAGGGCCAAACGACGAGATTATATTGGTTGACAACCGCTCACGTGAGCGGGCTGGTGCCTGGGTACGTGCGCATTTCCCGACGGTGCGTGTTGTCGAATTGCCGTACAACACCGGCTTTGCCGGTGGGGTGAATGCCGGTATTGCTGCGACGCATACCGATCTCATTCTGCTGGTCAATGATGATGCACTGGTTGAGCCGCGCTGTATCGATGCTCTGTGGACAGCGTTGCATACCTATCCGCAGGCAGGATGGGCGGCAGGCGTGTTGACATTTAGCCGACGACCGCAGATCGTCGCCAGCGCCGGTATTTGCTTTCACGCCAACGGCATTGCAATTGATCGCGCAATAGGGATGACGGTTGCGCAGTTACCATCTCGGCCTCATCCTATCTTTGGCGCCAGCGGTGGTCTGGCACTGATCCGACGAGCTATGCTCGATGATGTTGGCCGGTTTGCCGATTTCTTCAGCTATTTGGAAGATGCCGATCTGGCCTGGCGTGCCCGTTTGCGTGGGTGGGAGTGCGTATTAGCACCGGCTGCGCGTGCCCGTCACGTATATTCAGCAACCGCTGGCATGTTCAGTCCGCTCAAGCAACGGTTACTTGGCCGGAACCGTATCCGCGTGCTGATCCGTTGTCTGCCAACGCCGTTACTGTTAGCCTGCTTGCCGGCAATCCTGTTCTACGACACACTGGCCGTAGCGTATGCCGGCCTGCGACAACAGCCGGATACGTTGGCGGGTCGGCTGATGGCGCTGGCCGAGTGGCCGCAATTATTGCACCAGCGACGGTATATCCAGATGCGCCGTACCGTACCGGTACACGAACTGGCGCGCTGGATTGAACCGCCGCCTGGTCCCATTGCGACCTGGCAGATGCAGCTTCGGTTAGCGCAGTTGGTGGGGTAAGGTTTGTAGACGGTCGATTTGTGATCTACGCTGCTAATCAGTCTAATAGAACTTCTATCCTATTGCCGGGTATGTACTGCATCTGACGACTCAGCACAATGACCCCGGCTTGCGGGTAAAGTTTTGGTTGCACCACAGCCAGCCAGGGATGGTGTTGGTACGCCAGGACCAGACTGGTAAGCAACCAGTAAGGAATTTTGCCACTTATCACTACTCCCCGTCGGGAATCGAGCGCTGGCACCTCTAGCAGCGCCAACTCATCGTATTCAAGATATGGCTGTGTTGGTCGAGCAGTTAACAAGGTGTATGTTGGTTCAACCCTGATCTGCCAATCCACGATCCCCGGTTTTAGTTGAGAGACGCAAGGGAGAGACAACGGTTTCACCCATCCCAATCGTGGATCGAACAACGCAACCTGATGCGGGGCAACGTGGAGGGTCAGCGCAGCGTACAGCCAGTTTGGGCCACGCCCGTATATTGACACTGGATTTTGGGGGATCTGCGATAAAACGTTCGGCAAGTCTTCCGGCAGATAGTTTTGATTAGCGTTTGCTGGATGAAGCTGTTGAATAAGCTGCGACAGATCAACCACCATTTCGTAAGGCGCTTGACGAAAGATGTGATCTTTCAACTCTTTGGAATCGTAGCGCATTAGACGCTCCAAGCGGTTGGACAGTGCTGTGGTAACAACACCGCTCTGAGCAGTATGACGTTCAAGACCACTGATCACCCCGCGCAACACCGGCGTTTCGGCCTCAAGCTGATCATTTCCGTTCAGCACTGAGAACAATTCCGCGATTACAATCAACCCATACCGTTCAACACGGTTACGCCATTCGAGTAACCCTTCAGTTGTAGCTGAAAGGACAATCGCGTGGGTACAGTGTCGAATAATCCGCTCTTGATCGAGGGTTGGCCGTCCACCCATATCAACCAGCAGGGGCAAATGGCGCCGTTCTATATCACGACACACCCGATCAACAAACGTCTGGTCAAACGCACCCTTCTGCCGTAACAAACGCACCTGCTCTGGTGCTGCCTCCTGGCTCCAGTCACCTTCTCCATCGGGGCAGGCGCGCAAGACATAGTGTTCAATTTTTCGTTCGCGCAGAAGGTAACTGAGCAAGTACGTGAAAACCGATTTACCACTATGTGGCGGACCACAGATTAATACTGCGGGAAACGGGTTCATTGGTAACTCCAAGTGTGAAGAAAGAATGCTACAATATTCGCTGTAATCAGCAGTTTCAAAGCTATGACAGACACCTTTTTGCCAACCGAAGCATCCTCTGTTCTCCTTGCCACCCTCGGTGGCCAACCACAAGTTGTTACCTTTGCTCTGGATGCACTTCTTGCTCGTGGTGAAATAATCCACGAAGTCTACATTGTGCACCTCGCGCTGACCAACGAGCGTACTCGTCGAGCGTGGCAACGGCTGCAACAAGAGTTCGTTGACGACTACTACGCCGGTCGGCGCTGCCGACTGCGGCGGTTTCCGGTCGGCGTAAATGGCGTCGAACTGACCGACATCCGTACCGCTGCTGATGCCGAAGCCGCCTGGCAGAGCATCCGCACCCTAATCGCTGACCTGAAAAGTGAGGGACGACGGCTCCACCTTTGCCTGAGTGGCGGTCGGCGCATGCTGGCGCTACTGGCAATGTCGGCTGCGGCGTTGCTCTGCGACCATCAGGATCGCATCTGGCACATGTACACGCCGGAAGAGACGTTACAGCGTGTCAGAGACGGCGCAATGATGCACGTGACGCCGGCTGATGGCGTACAATTAATTCAGGCGCCGATCGTGCCGTGGGGTGCTTACTTTCCGGCACTACGCGCACTAGCACAGACATCGCTGCAGGCAGTACAAGAGCAGTTGCGGCGTGTTGCCGCCATCGACGAACCGCAGTGTCGCCAGGTTTGGGAACGGCTCAGCCCGCGCCAGCGCGACGTCCTGCGTGCCTTTGCCAAAGGCATGCGTCCTGACGAAGTTGCCGCGAGTCTATGCATCACGCTCAATACCGTTAATAGCCACAAAACTGCGATTCTGGCCGAATGTCGCGTTGCCTGGAACCTCCCCGAAGATACATCGCTCGACTATCGCTTCCTGCGTGAGCGTTTTGCCGGTTTTGTTGAACGAGTATAGCCGATCGCAGGTTGCCTTTGATCACAGGATATGGTGAATGTTTTTCGTCAGCGGCGGTGAGGTAACGGTAAGGGGGATGGGGTAGGATGGGGGGCAAAAGGAACACCATAGACCGTTTTCTGCGACAGGAGTTAGCAATGACGACTCCGCCAGTCATTCCAGATAGTTACAAAAGCGATCATCTGTTTTTGCTGGTTGGAACAAACCCGCTGCCAAATTTCGTAGCAGCAACCTTGATGCTCAAGCCGCAAGGTCAACTCTATCTGGTTCACTCGAACAAGACCCAGGAGGTGGCGAAACGTCTGGCGCGCTACTGGACTGACAACCACCGGCAACCACAGTATGTACCGGTTGACGAGTCAGATGGCACCAGCATTCGCCAGCAGCTCGACCACGCGCTGGCGCAGATCAGAGATGGTTACGTCGGGCTTAACTATACAGGCGGCACCAAAATGATGGCGGTGCACGCGGCCCAAACACTCCGAGATCATCAGACATCCAGACGACCGGTGACCTTGAGTTATCTGGATGCGCGCTCAACGAAGATGTACATCGAGCCTGGCGATGATAAGGCGTTCATGACAGAACCGCTCCTATATGAGGTTCAACCATCCATTCAGGATATTGTCAAACTGCATGCATTCGACCTGCAAGCACCGATCGCCGTAGAGCCGCAGCTTCCTGAGCTGGCGACCGTTCTCGCTAGCGCGCATCAAAGCCCTGATGTAATCGAGCAGTGGCGAAGATGGTGCGATAAGATTCTGCGCGAAAAGACTCGCACCGAGAAAGCTTATGAGTGGGATAAGGAAACTCTTCTTCAGCGGGTATCCATTCCGTTGCCGACAGATCCGTCCCTGCAGACCGTCGCTAAACAGATGCAAATCGTGTTCGATGCGCGTGATGGGGTTCTACGACTGAAGGAAGCGGCTCAACGATCTGGCTTTAGAAAAATCAAGCACCTGTGTGAATGGCTGGACGGTAAGTGGCTGGAGCATTACGTCTTCCACGTCACAAGCCGGGTGAAAGACCAGCGCCCTGAAAGCCGGATCCACGATATCGGCATGGGTATCCGCCCGAAGAGTGAACCGGATAGCCCGGAGTACGACATCGACATCGGGGTGATGCAGGGGTATCGGTTGTATGCCATTTCGTGCACAACCGACGCCGATCCCGGTATGTGCAAACTGAAACTGTTTGAAGCGTACATTCGCGTCCGTAATATGGCTGGTGATGAGGCATGTGTGGGCTTGATCTGCATGGCAGACAAACCGGAAAATCTGCAACGCCAGGTAGTACGCTCGTGGGATGCTGAAGGCAAAGTGCGCGTGTTCGGGCGTCGGGATATGCCAGATATGATCGACCGTATGGCCGAGTGGTTTATCAGCACCGGAGAAGGAAGGCACGTATGACCGAATATGTTCTGACCGCCATCGATACAACCCAGATTCAGGGGTATATCTTTGGCAGCAACAGATTGCAGGAGAATATCGGCGGCTCTGAACTGGTGGAGATGGCAACGCGCCAATGGGTGTACGAAGCGCTCCCCGCTGCTCACAATGTGGTGAATATGACAACGGGCGAGTTCGACAACCGCCGTACCATTGACACCCTGGACGCCGAGGTCATCTACGCTGGCGGTGGCAATACGGTGATCCTGTTCAAGACCATCGACCTGGCGCGTGCATTTACTGGCAGATTGACACGACGAGTATTGAAAGAGGCGCCCGGACTGGAAGTGGTTGTTGCGCACCGTCGTTTCGATTGGGAAAGAGAAGCCCTGTCACAGGTCGTCAGCACAACGTTGGGCGTTGATCTGGCGCGCAAAAAGCAGAACCGCATGCCCCCGATGCCGTTGCTGGGGCTGGGCGTGACCGTGCCATGCGCTTCGACCGGATTGGTCGCCTCTGGGATTGTTGAAAAGAAACCAGTATCGCTGGAAATCAGGGCGAAAACAAAGGTTCAAGATCAGAGCACAGCTCGTTTGAAAGCCAAATTACCGCAGATAGAACGGGGGAATTGGGACATTCCGCGCGATTTTGACGATTTAGGAAGAGTCAAGGGCGAGGACAGCTATATTGCCGTCGTTCATGCCGATGGCAACGGCATCGGCAGGCGCGTGGACGCCATTGCACGCCGTTATGATACTCCACAGCGGAATCGGGAGTACATTGAAGCGATCCGCACGTTCTCGCAGAGTCTGGAGCGTGCTGCTACTCAGGCTCTGAGCAGTGTCGTCGATCTGATGGCTGGCGCCTTCATTGCTGATGCTGAACTCGCCAATCGTCATCGCCAGAAATTTCCGTTGCGCCCCATTGTGTTCGGCGGTGATGATGTGACGTTCGTCTGTCACGGCAGCTACGGGCTATCGCTCGCAGTACGCTACCTGGAAGCATTTGAGGAGGCAACGAAAAATGAACCGGCGTTTGAGGGCAAACCTGCGTATGCGTGCGCTGGCGTTGCTCTGGTCAAGACGCACTATCCCTTTGCCCGTGCCTATCGGTTAAGCGAGGAGCTTTGCCGCTCCGCTAAGCAGATGCTCAAAGAGGAAAAGATAGATGGCTCGGCGCTGGACTGGCACATCGCTATGAGCGGCATCACCGGTTCGCTGGAAGCGATCCGCTACCGCGAATATACCGTCCGGCAAGGAGAGCTCCATATGCGTCCGGTGCTGCTGCGCGCATCCACGCACTCCTGGCGAAACTGGCCCACCTTCTACACGCTGCTGGACCAGTTCATTGATGAAGATGGCGAGTGGTTTGATCGTCGCAACAAGGTCAAAGCCTTGCGCGAGGCGCTGCGTGACGGGCCGGCTGCTGTTCAGGAATTTCTCCGCACCTATCAACTCAGACAATTGCCCAGGGCGCCGGCTATCAATGTTTCAGGTTACGAAACAACCGGTTGGGCAGGAGACCGTTGTGTCTACTTTGACGCAATTGAGATGATGGATTTCTTCACCGATCTGGAGAAGAGAGTTCAAGCATTCAAGCATTCATCCCAGGAGGCTGAACATGACGGCCTATAAACTGCAATTCGATCTGCGCTCCGCTGCCACGTTCGGGCGCGGCGATGGGGTGGCCGGTCTGGTGGACGAAGAGGTGGAGCACGATGGCGATGGATTGCCGTTCCTGCGCGGACGTACATTGAAAGGCTTGCTGGCGGAGGAATGCGCCAACCTCCTGTACGCCCTTGAGTTGCAGCAGCAAGCAGACCGGTGGCTACAGACGGCCTATCGCATGTTTGGTCAACCGGGAAGCACGATTGAGGATACCGGAATGTTGCGCGTCGGCGACGCCCGTCTGCCTGAATCACTGCGAGCGGCGATTAAGATGGCAGTGAGCAAAGGAGAGTTGGCGGCTGACGAGGTGTTGGAGTCGCTGACTGCCATTCGCCGCCAGACCTCGATGAATGAGTACGGCGCTCCCGAGAAGGGCAGCCTGCGCTCGCTGCGCGTGGTTCTGCCCGGCACGATATTCGAAGCGACGCTGGAGTTTGCCGCAGAACCCGATCCACAAACACTCGCACTGCTGGCAGCCTGCATCCTGGCGTGGAGACGTGCTGGCATCGGTCGCAACCGGGGACGCGGTCGACTCCGGGCGCGTTTGCTGGATGGCAACGGCATAGATATCACCGAACGCTACTTTCGTGCGTTTGCGGGAGAGGTGGCGCGATGAACATCATACCCTATCGTGTGACATTGCTGGAGCCGCTGCTGGCGACACGCATTGCGGGCGATCCTAACAGTGGCGTCTCCTATCCGTATGTGCCCGGCAGTCTGGTGCGCGGTGCAGCATTAGCCGCGTATATGCGGGAAAGGGACATCGCTGCCCTGGATGCAGGCGCAGAGGATGTCCGACGCCTCTTCTTCGATGGACGCACCCGCTACCTCAACGCTTATCCGGTCGATGCCAGGGGCGTTAGAACATTGCCAACACCGCGTTCACTGTTCCATGTCAAAGGTGAAGAGACGTCGATCTATGACTTCGCCCTTGAGACGATCTATGAAGTGGAAGACGAGAAGGCGCAGTTTGTCGCTGCTGCAAAAGAGTCGCAACCCTTCTGTTGGATGGAGGACAACCATATCTTCTTCATCGCTCCGGAGCGTCGCATCAATGTGCATACCCAGCGCGATCGCGTAAAAGGGCGCGCAACCGAAGAGAGCGGCGCTGTCTTCCAGTACGATGCGCTGGAAGAAGGTCAAACATTTGCCGGTTGGGTCCTGGTAGATGAGGATGCTGATGTTGAGCTGGTGTCTTCACTGCTTCAGCACATCTATCGTCTCGGCGGCTCGAGCAACAGCGGCTACGGACGGGTTGCCGTCGAGGTGGAGGCGCCGCAGGATGTATGGCGCGAGACCCCCAATCGGATCGCGCCCATTGACGACGGCGAGACATTCGTTGTCACGCTGCTGAGCGATACAGCGGTGCGCGATCCGAACACCGGTCAATATACCTGGAATCTGCAACCAGCGCTGCAACAACTGCTTGGTGTCGAAATCGAGCGCGTTCAGACGGCTGCCGGGGAGGAAGAACAGCGCGGCGTCTGGCGACTGGAGGAAGCAGGCGGTTTCAATCGGGCGTGGGGTTTGCCACTATCGCAGGCACAGGTAATTGCGAGTGGCAGCACCTTCGTCTTCCGCGCCAGAGCAGCGATCCCGCTCGAAGCCATTTTCAGCGCCGAATGGCGCGGCATCGGCGAGCGAAGGAGCGAGGGTTTTGGTCGACTCGCATTCAACTGGCAATCTGAGGCAAGGCTGACCAGAGTGACTCCGCCGGAATCGAGTCCGATTGCTCAACCGACGCCGAAACTCAATGGGGTGGCGTATGACATGGCGCAGCGGATGGCTATGCGAATGTTGCGGCGAGAATTGGACGGCAAACTCCGTAAGGCAATCAACGATATTCAGATTCCCAAGAGACCGCCCATCTCTAATGCGCAAATCTCGCGACTGCGCATCATTGCACGCGAAGCGCTGCCGCACGGCGACCTTGCACGCTTGCAGAGGTATCTGGAAGAGAATATCAAAACACGTCGCTCGGTCAGAGACCAGTTCGACCGGACTCGTCTCGGATCAGAAGGGGAACGTCTCTCCCGCTGGCTGGAAGAGCGCCTGAGCCAACCTGAAACAGTCTGGAACAAACTCGGCGCGCAGAACCTCTCGAAGCGCATTGGCGACAATGTCCAGGTCAGCATCCACGGCAACGAGGCGCTGGCGCACGAGTACACGATCCGCCTGATCGATGGCGTACTCGCAAAACTGGCAAAAGAGCGACGCACAGAAGATGGAGGCAGTCGATGAGCGCGCATCCTCTGGCAAAATCTCGACAGCTCGGCGAACGCTGGGTCATCGAGGGTAATCTGGTGTTGCAAACCCCCACGCACCTGGGCAACGGTGACACCGACGGCATCGTAGACATGCCGCTGTTGCTAGACGAAGCGACCGGCAGAGCGCTACTGCCGGGTACATCGTTAGCCGGCGCGCTGCGCAACTACCTGCGCGAGCGTCGTCATGGTTTCGAGCAACGGGCAGCGGATGCGTTGATTGAAGCGCTTTTCGGGGGAGAGAAGGGCAACGATGAAGGCAATCAGAGTGCGTTGATCATCGACGATGCGCTGGGTGAGATGCCAGGGATCGAACTGCGTGATGGCGTGCGCATCGATCCGATAACGCGCACTGCGAAAATCGACATTGATGATGGCGTTCTGCGCGGCTACAAGTACGACCTTCAGCTTCTCGAAGCGGGCACAACCTTCCCTCTTCGCATGGAACTGCTGCTCAGTCGCGGCAACGATCAGCAGCAGGTAAACCGGATGCTCGCTCTCGCCCTTCATGGACTCGAAACGGGCGAGATCGCTATCGGGTTGCGCAAGCGACGCGGCTTTGGCGTGTGCAGGGTCGAGCAATGGCGTGTCACCCGTTACGATTTCGCGAAGCCAGCCGATCTGCTTGCCTGGCTTGCTGAAGATCACCCCGACTGGGAACACGTCACTCCAGGTGATCGGCGATCCGGTCAACACATTGCCGACCTGCTGGAAGTGAGCCTGGAGCAAGTCGAAGACAGACGCAACCGCTGTCGCATTCATGCGCAATTCATCATTGACGGGTCGCTCCTTATCCGGGCGGGTTTCGGTGAGCAGGATCGCGGACCGGACACGGTGCACCTGCACAGCGTCCGGCCAGGCGGGGCGCGAAAGCCCGTTCTCTCCGGTACAAGCCTGGCAGGTGCGCTGCGTCATCGTGCCGAGCGTATTCTGCGCACCATCGGCAACGCTGCGCAGGCGACGACCATGATCGACAATATGTTCGGTCCTGCCAGGATCACCAGCGGTGATAAACAGAAAGCCCGATCCAGTCGACTCATTGTCAGCGAGACGGTGATCGAGAATCCTGTGAACCTGGTGCAGAACCGCATTCGCATTGACCGATTCACCGGCAGCGTCCACGGAACGGGACTGTTCAACGAACAACCGGTCTTCGGCAAGAACGATACCCTTGTCGCCATCGACCTGACGCTCCGCAACCCCCAGGATGCTGAGATCGGACTGCTGCTGCTGCTGCTCAAAGACCTGTGGACTGGCGATTTGCCTCTAGGTGGCGAGATCGGTATTGGTCGTGGACGGTTGAAAGGCGTCGAAGCGGTGATCGAGACGCCTCAGTACAAAGCAAAGCCGCTTACAATCAGTGCTGTTGATGGAAACCGACGCCTGACTGTCAGCGACCGCAGCACCCTTGAGCGTTATGTTGCAGCCCTGCACACGGAGGCGACAAAATGACGAAGACACCCTATCAACTCGCCAACATCCCCGTGGACGGCGACTTCATAACCGGTCCCGCGAATTGGATCGTCGCTCAGGCGCGAAAGTTCGGGTTACGCTACCTGCTCGCCCATGCCGACGACGGAGTGATCTGGGGTCGCATTGATGGCGATGGACTACATACATCCCACGGTATTGCACCGACATCGCCGCCGTTGCGCGCTTCCACCCTGCAACAGGCGCGGATATTCGGTCTACCAGGGGAAGTGCTGCTCTGGCGCGACGACGATGGCTGGCACGCCCGCTTTGCTACCGATACTCCAGGTAACGATGACGACATTATTGATGAGGATCACATCCTGTGGGGCGACACTGTGGAGACTGTCAAAGACGGCTTCACGCTGCTGCGCGAAGGCGCGCAGGGCATGCGTCACGCAGTGCCGATTGTCATCACTGCGGAGCAACTCAAACATCATCAGTTGCGTCTGCGCGTACGTCACTACATCACCGAAAATGAGGACGGCGAAGCCATCATCACGCTGAGCCGTCTTATCCAGCTTCTGCCGGAAGCGTAAGGAGAGTGTCATGACAATTCATAGGCACGTAAACCCAACCAAAGAGATTGCCATAGCGCCCTATAACTTTGTGCCATTGCCGGAAAAGGTGGTCACCATCGATCCAGCGACGCTGCCCGACCAGGACTGCTACCACCCCGACCGCCACACTGGCACGATTGAATGCGTGATCACCACTGCGTCGCCGGTCTACGTGCGCGCCCCGCTGACTCCTGAGGAGTTTGAGCGGCAGGAGCGTAGCGAGGGCGAACAGACGCCGTGGCGTCAGCAGGTGCGCAACAAGCCAGATTTCTTCTTCGCCGATCCGGACAAGACCCCACGCATTCCGGGCAGCAGCCTGCGCGGGATGCTGCGCCAGATTGTGGAGATCATCAGCTACAGCAAAGTGCAGTGGGTGTCCGATCAACCACTGGTCTACCGCGCCGTCGGCGACCCCACCAGCCATGGCAACGAATACCGCAAGCGAGTGATGCGTGATGACGGTCAGCGTCGCAATCGGAGCGGAAAAATGGCCTGGCACTACACGCCGCTGGTCAAAGCTGGCTACATCAAGAAAGATCGCGGCGAGTACTTCATCCATCCTGCCAGAGAGATCGGCGGCACGACCTTCGCACGTATTCGGAGCGACAGCATTCCGTCCAACTTGACGGAGATTCCGGGTTGCAAGAATGCCTCGAAGATATTCTTTCAGTCCGGACCGTATGACTACCAGGACGTGCGTGGCGGCTTTCTACGCATTAAGTATGCCAGGGTAATCCGCGCGTCGGCGACACTGGCTTCCGGCCTGATCGAAGGCGCGTTGGTGCGCAGTGGTCCGATGGCTTCAAAACGGAGCGAGGCGGTCATCTATCCGCCGGATGATCAGGCCAAACCGATCCCGATTCCCGATGAACTGGTTGCGGCGTACAAAGATCAGGTCAGCCAGGAGCAGGAAAACCTGCTGGGGAAAGGCGGCGTGTTACGCGACGGGCAACCGGTGTTCTATCTGATGGAGAACGGGAAACTCGTCTTCTTTGGTCACACCATGATGATGCGCCTGCCCTATTTACACACGCCCATTGACTTTGTGCCAGAAGCTTTGCGCCGTGAAGAAGATCTCGACCTGGCTGAAGCAATCTTTGGCTACACCAAATCCAGGGGTGAGGGTAAGGCTCGCGCCTACGCCAGTCGCGTCTTCGTTGGCGATGCGCTGCTTGAGCCAGGACAATCTAACATCTGGTGGTCGGATGAACCGATTGTGCCCAAAATCCTGGCCAGTCCCAAGCCAACGACCTTCCAGCATTATTTGACCCAGGGCACGCCTGATCCGCAGGAGCAGGGACGCGACCGCAGCGGCAACCCCAAACTGGTCAGGGAGCGCAACGATTACACCGACCCGATGGTCAGCGTCATTCGTGGTCATAAACTCTACTGGCACAAGGGTCCGATCACTGTCGCCGATGTGCAGGAGGCGCTGGAAAAGTTGCGCGATGCGCAGGGGCGCGAAAGGGAACATGACACGCAACATACCCAGATGCGTCCGGTTGCTGCCGGTGTGCGTTTCTGCTGGCGCATCCGCTTCGAGAACCTTTCCGACGAAGAGTTGGGCGCGTTGCTGTGGGCGTTGACCCTGCCCGGCGAACCGGGAAAAGCGTACCGTCACAGCATCGGTATGGGCAAACCCTACGGCATGGGCGCCATCAAGATCGATGTCAACCTGCTGCTTGAAGATCGGCGGCAACGCTACCAGACACTCTTCGATGGCGAGACCTGGCAGGAAAGTGTGACGGCAGCTACCGACCGCATCCCGGAGTTTGTCGAAGCATTCGACACCTTTATGTGCGACCGGATCGGTGCGGCACAACAGGCGAGTCTGGGCCAGGTCGAGCGCATTCAGATGTTGCTGCGCATGCTGGAGTGGCCCGGTCCAGATAAAGCGTTGACCCGCTACATGGAGATCGAGCGCCAGGACCCCAGCATCAAGCGGGGCAAGATCAACGAATACAAAGAGCGTCCGGTACTGCCGGATCCGCTGCACGTCGATCCCGCCGGTCGCAGTTCGGCGTCGTCGGCGTCGCGCCCCCCGGCAGCAAGAGGGGTCGAGCCAAGCCGCCCGACATCGATAGATGAAGTGCGCGAGGGTATGTATCTGGAAGGCAGAGTGGTGCGTATCGAAAAAGACCGCGTCGTCGTTGACATCCTTGGTGAGGAGGCATCGCTTACTCGAGGTCGCCTAGATCCTCCTGTACGAGACATCGCTGATATGGAAGAACGTTTTCCGGTCGGGAAGACGATCTGGGTCTGGGTGATCGGTCGCAACAAACAGGGGCGCCTGCAACTTACCATGAGGAAATCGTAAGATGACTGTCACTGCCTTTCGCGTGCAGAACTTCATGGGCTTTGAAGACAGCGGCTGGATCGAGTTGCGACCGATCACACTCCTGTTCGGTCGCAACTCCAGCGGCAAGAGCGCGCTTATCCGGTCGCTCTTGTTGCTGCGCCAGAGCCTGGACAGCTCGCCAGACAGCGGTGCGCTGCTGTTTGTTAAGATGATGGCTACGATTTTGGCGATTATCGAGAAATTGTGCGCGACCATGACGTTGGGCAAGACGTTTTATGTTGGTTCAAGTTGCAAATAGTGGCTAGCGAGGACACTCCGGCTATTCGTAAACTGGTATTGGATGCGATATACGATCTTGTAGGTCATCCATTAGACACAGAGACATCCATAATACAAGTCTACATCGATTAGACTCATTTTTAGTGTAAATGACTCAACGGGAACTACTCATCTAAAGGGCTTCAATGTATTCGATAAGGATGACGACACTCTCTTTCATGCAGCCTATGTCTCCAAGAATGCAGATGATAGCACTTTGTAGGAGTTTACCTCAGATTTTTTCGACACAGGGGTTAAAGAGGATGAAACGGTTGACGTCAATGTGTGTTATTATACTATCCTGCCCATGAGTCCTTAGTTTTGAAACGTTGCGACACCGGAGTATACCGTGGTTTTCTGGTCAGCACCTCCTCCCAATACCGTTGCCAGTCCACAAGATGCGGTCCTCAACGAGATAGATCGTCTCGATGCAGAGCTATTTCAGCGAATTCAAAGTAAGTTCATTATTCACCCATCCCTCTCACGGGTGCTAGTTAGCTTTCAAGCTAACAGGACGCGACCCTTCTATCACTGGCACAAATTGAAAGAAACATTCTCGGCTATGCTAATCGAGTATTCATACCTCCCACGTTACCTCAGAGGGGATTCTGAATCCGTTTGCCGGAAGTGGCACTGCATTGTTTGTGCCCAGTGCGATGGGAATGCATGCTGACGGTATCGAAGTATTGCCCATCGGTCGTGAGATTATTACGGTCAAACAATTGCTGGATACAGGTTTGAAAATGATGATCCAAAGTATACCCCGTATCGAGACCATGTATAATTTCAGGTGCCACTCATCGGTGCACGGCGGTACCATCCCTTGCCTATGGTGATGCATCGGTCGGGGCACAGCGGCGCTGCACCTGTACCTTTATCGACGGGTTTCATCCGTTGGACCGTGAGATGATATAAGCACTTATCGGTAGTCGAGTAGCACCTGCAACTTACCATTTCATAGAAGGCTTATTAGAAGGCTTTCGTTTTTTCTCTGATCTGAGCTATATGGCTTATTGGGGTTTTGCACATCCCCAACCTGCTCTGACAGTTTACCGGCTTTGTGTTCCATCACAATGCTTGTGGTACCATGCAGTGATAGTTGTGCGCAGAGAGCAGCATAGCGACATCTCTGCATCATCATTGGGTGGGGGTTTGACACTCCCGAAAGTAGTAGCATTCAAGCGATGAAAGCTACAACATTGTTAGCAGGCGCTATACGGTATAGTAATCTTCTTGAGCGGTTAGATGTTCTGCGCTTGGAAGCTCATCGAAAATTGACAACGAATCGTGCGGAAAAAGGCCAGTTCTTTACTCCTCAGAAGCTAGCACGGTTCATGGCACGTATGTTTGCCGAACGACCGAGCACCTTGCATATCCTTGATTCAGGCGCTGGTATTGGCTCATTATCGGCAGCCCTCGTTGTTGAAGCATCTCAGTGGTTACCAAAACCGTCAGCGATTACGGTAACTGCATATGAAATTGATCCAACCCTGGTAGAATATCTTCATATAACGCTTGATTCTTGCCAAGAAATATGCCACCAAGAAAAGATTTCCTTTTCATATGAAATTCTACAAGATGACTTCATCAGGGCAAGTGTTGAGATCATACGTGGAAGTACATTATTTACTACGCATAAGTCCTTCAATGCTGCTATTCTTAATCCTCCCTATAAAAAGATCAATACGGCATCCACTACACACCGTCTTTTGCAGAAAGTTGGAATCGAGACTACTAATATGTACACAGCCTTTCTTTGGCTCGCTATCAGGTTGATGGAGCCGAACGGCGAACTAGTTGCGATTACTCCGAGAAGTTTTTGTAATGGTCCCTATTTCCTTCCATTCCGAAAAGCTCTTCTGGAAACGATGTCCATAAATCGGCTCCATATCTTTGATTATAGGGATAGAGCCTTTAAAGAAGACGATGTTTTACAAGAAAATGTAATTTTGCATGCCACAAAGTCACGTCGGCAAGGAAACGTAATCATTTCGTCGAGCGCTGACCCCGATGATCCATATATAACGGTTCGTAAAGTTGATTATCACCAACTGGTTTATCCTGATGATCCCAACGTATTTATCCATATTGTTCCCAGTGGATTGAGCCAGAGAATTGGGCAACAGGCTCGTCGTCTTCTTGCATCAATTGACGAAATAGGCATCATGGTTTCCACTGGCAAAGTTGTTGATTTCCGTGCTATTGACTTCCTAACGGAAAGACCAGATGCAGAAACCGTTCCGCTGATTTATCCAAGCAACTTTTCTCAAGGTTATATTGCTTGGCCCAATGGACAAAACAAAAAACCATCCGCTATACGGTTGACAAAAGAGACCGAAAATCTACTCGTACCCGCTGGCTGGTATGTCTTGGTTAAACGCTTCTCGGCCAAAGAAGAAAAAAGGCGTATTGTGGCAGCTGTATGTGATCCTGCTCGCTTAAATTCTAAATTCATAGGCATAGAAAATCACTTAAACTATTACCACCAAAACGGAAGAGGACTTCCTCCGTTATTGGCAAAAGGGTTAGCGGCGTTTCTTAACTCAACGCTTGTGGATGAATACTTTAGGCAGTTTAGCGGTCATACACAAGTAAATGCAGCTGATTTGCGTAGTCTCAAATATCCCTCGCTCTCTCAGTTATTTGCGCTCGGCGAAGAAATAGGTGATACATTTCCAAAACAGGAAGAGTTAGACCAAATAGTTCTAGGAATACTAGGAATGGACACTACGAGTATGGACTTAAACGCTAAAAAGAAAATTGAAGAAGCCCTTAACATTCTGCGTGCACTACAAATACCCAAAGCGCAATTGAATCAACGTTCTGCACTGACCCTGCTAGCACTGCTTGATATGAAGTCAAACACAGATTGGAGCGATGCTTCAAATCCGTTGCGTGGTATTACTGAAATGATGGATTATTTTCGTGAACATTTTGGTATTTCCTATGCACCGAATACTCGCGAAACGGTTCGTCGTTTTACAGTTCACCAATTCGTGCAAATGGGATTAGTGGTTGCTAACCCCGACGACATAACGCGACCCGTTAATAGTCCAAAGACAAGGTATCAAATTAATGCTAGTCTCCTCAAGGTAATTCGTACATATGGCACTAGCGAATGGGATACAAACTTGAGAGTCTATCTTAAGAATGCGCAAGAGTTACGCAGATTGCATGAGAAAGAACGAGAGATGGCTCTCATCCCAGTAAAGTTGCCAAATGGTAGAGAAGTCAGAATCACCGCAGGTGGTCAAAACGCTCTTATAAAACAAATCATAGAAGAGTTCTGCCCTCGCTTTACACCTGGTGGTCTGGTCATTTACGTTGGTGATGTTGGTGATAAGTTTAGAGTGTATGAGCAAGATTATCTTGCAAGTTTAGGCATTATCGTTGATGAAAACAGCAAAATGCCTGATGTAGTTGTTTATCTAGAAAATAAAAACTGACTAGTTCTTATTGAAGCAGTTACTAGCCACGGTCCGATTGACATCAAACGTCATAATGAACTTAGGGATTTATTTAGGGATAGTAAAGCCTCACTGGTATTTGTGACAGCATTTCCCACGCGGAAAGTAATGATGAAGTATCTTCAGGAAATTGCATGGGAGACCGAAGTATGGGTAGCCGAAGCACCGAGTCATCTAATACATTTCAATGGTGAACGTTTTCTTGGCCCATCCGATGAATAGTTTACGCCGCCTGACAGGCGCTTCCAGCCGACCGTGCTTCGCAGCGGTTGAAGCGCTCGCTGTCAGGTGCCGCCATCTTCGACGTGGTAATAGAAGACCTAGGCGATAGCAAGAGAGTAACAAATAAGAACGCGAACCTCGCTCCCCTCTACCAGCCTCCCCCTTTCCTGCGTAGGGGTACCTGACAATACCCCCACCTTACGAAAGAAAATACTAGCATTTTGTGCCAACATCGTGTATACTTCACATATCGAAGGAGATAGTCGCTCCAGCATCTACATGCTTATGGTTTAAGGAGTAACGCTCATGACGACCGTTGATATCAATCAGATTTCGCTCCAACCGGCAACACCGCAACCGCTGCTCTCGATCAGTGAAGGTGCAGTTAATCGCCTGCTGAAGATGATGCAGGAAAAAGAGCTGGAAGGCTACGCACTGCGCGTCTTCGTTGCCGGTGGTGGCTGTTCTGGCCTTCAGTACGGCATGACCTTCGACGATGAGGTACGCGAAGGGGATAATGAGTTCTACGCCGGTAACCTGCGAGTGCTGGTTGATCCGATCAGTGCCCAGTACCTCTACGGCGCGTCGATTGATTTTGTCGATACGCTGATGGGTGGTGGTTTTAAGATCGATAACCCGAATGCGGTATCCTCCTGTGGTTGCGGTCACTCGTTCCGGGCGCGTGATACCGACTACAGCGAGGAAGACGACGATGCGCCGGTTGGTGGGTGCAGTACGTGCGGATATTGATCTTTTCGCGTTCGTCCTGTTGAAGGATAGCAATCCCTGGTTTGCACGCAGCAGACCAGGGATTTTCTATTGCCGTTGGGGGCTGTTGTGCGCTCTTTATGTTGCGAAACCTGGTGTTCCCGTATCCGAACTTTTCGTGATTTGGCTGAGGTGCGGTCTATACTCGATCCACTGTTGCATAATACCGTTCCCCCGCGCACGTGCGACAGAGCACGTGCCCATCGTGTACAACTTCACGAGCATTAATGATCTCTTCGCCACATTGTTCGCATGTCGCTCGTAGTCCGTTGCGGCTGATGATAGCTTTTAGATCGACCGTCAAGGTGACCGGTTGGGCAACCAGGAGTTCATGCAGCGGCATGAGTTGATAGGCGATCAGGTACGCATGCCACCGACTGCGTGCATCGGGGACATATCCACGGGCCAATTCGCGCACGTTAGGGCGAGGTGCGATGCGTAATGCCTGCCCGCTCTGCGTGTCAACGAATGTCGCAGCAACCTTGCCCACGTCGATCAACCGCATTGTGCGTCGTCCTAACCAGCAACCGGTGGCAACGCTGACCCCATCGGCGAAACAGCCATCGGTTTCAACGAAGGTGTAGAGCCGCTTGTTCGTTTGCGGTAATGCTAGACCTAACAGTTCGCCAGCGTACATTCCCATCCGCGCCCCAAGGACTTGCCGCGGGCATAGATGGCGATGCATGGCCGACGAGCGGCGTAGAAGATCGGCCAGTGGTTCAGGTGCAACAACTGTTTGTAGTGATGCAGAGTCGATCAATTCATCAATTGACACCGGTCTCCTCCTTGAAGGTATGATAAGGTTGCCTGTCGTTGTCAGTTGTGTGCAGCGTAACGTCGAAGAGTAGTTTTCCCGCAAACTAGGGTATGCGTAGTGGCGGCGATAGGTCTACGATCAACGTGCGACTATCTCTTGTTTCGCCAGGGCACGGATTGTCACAGTACGCAAAGCTGTTTCGTCGCTCCTGTTTCCCACTCCCTGCACATACCGATTGCGGGTGGTTTCCGTTGCAACATCGTTTTCAAGTTGTAGAACAGTGATGTATCATCGCCGTACCGCTTTCTGTTCCATTGACCTTCACAATCTATACCAGTTCGTTATCACTTTTATGCAAAATAAACATACTCTGTGACCGAAGGCCTGCCCTCCCTTTATGCCTCGTCGTTGATGTGCTGAGTCGTAGAGGCGATGCAACCGGCTTGCTATGGGTATCAAATCGCTTATCGGTTTCCTTGCATGATGTGCTTGCGAACAATTGTTATGATACCAGAGCGCGAGTGATGTTCAAGAGGGATGACCCGATGGTATCTGCAAAATGATACCAAAAGACCGCTATGGTAGCTGGTGCCACGGCTATCGCATGGCGACTGCTGAAGCGTAGATGTCATCTCTCTCCGCCGTTGCCGGATTTGGTGTCTACCCCTTACCTGTGTGCTACCGCTCGTCTAAACGATAAAGGTGGGGCGCAGGTGGACGTTTCTGCGCCCCAGAGACGGTGTTCATCAAAAGCGACGATATTCGTCCCTCCTCTTATCCAACCCGCTCTAATTTCACCTTCGAGTCGTAGAAGACAGCACTGCCGCCAACCAGATCGCTCAGGGTTACATTTCCCAACACCGGATCGACCCGCATCGCTGCATTGGCATGAACACCAGCCGCTCGCCGTGGATCGCCTGGGATCGTCACACCGTCGATTACGATGTTGCTGGCGCCGCTGGCAAAATGCCCCCAACCCAGCGGGAAGGAGATAACCCCAGGTCGAATACCTTCGATCACCTTGACTCTCCCGATCATTGGCTTGCGAGTGCCGTTGCGTAAATCCCACACACCTTCAGGGTTACTGGCTGAGCTGATCCGGACTCGATCACCATCGCGCAAACCGAGCCGTTCGGCGTCGATGCGGTTGATCAGGATCGGGTTTTCGGGCATCAGCGCCAGCAGCCAGTAGTTCGCAATACCACGAGCTTTGGCCATCATCGCCTCTTTGTACGTGATCAGGTGCAGGTCATAACCTTCATCAATCACCGGCGAACCATCGGCAGCCAAACCGGCGGGAATGTAGACGGGGTAGCCGAGTAAGTGCTCACCGGTCATGGAATTGATAGTATTGGCCGTCTTCTCTTGGTACAGATTGATCTGTTTCGCATAAGGATTACCGACCAGATCGCCCTTCCATCCCTTTTCGTAGGCCTGGTAGCGCCCACCGCGATTGAGCACATACACGGTCTGGCGCCAGAGCTGCTCATCGTTTCCGACGGCGGCACGCCATGTCGCCTCGTCAAATACACTCGGCGGTAGGAAGCGCCGCGCCCGGCGGAAGACTTCGAGTTCGTTGTCGTCGGCTGGGGGCACACCATCGCTACCGTCTTCCTTTTCACCAAAAGCAACATTGGCTGCAAGCTTGAGGTACAGATGTTCAGGGCGGGTAAACGGAATACCTTCGCCAAAACCGTTAGGACCGAAGCCGGGCAGTTCAAGCCGTTCAGCAATGGCGAGCACGAGCGCCTCAAAGCTGAGCGGGATCTCTTCACCAAAGACCTTGACCGTCGGCCAGTTGGGGAGACTGATCGCAGGCTGGCGAATGTTCTCTACTTTCCAAGGCACACTTGGGTGCGATCCATGAAATTCCCAGCGTTCAAGGAAGCTCAAATCGGGGAAGATGTAATCGGCGTAGGTGCTGGTTTCACCGACCATAATGTCGCAGGTTATGATCAGCGGAATCTTCTTCGGGTCGGCCAATATCTCGATCACCGTCTGCGCAGCCGGTAGGGCATAGTTGATCGCCGACATGTAGAACATAGCAACTTTGATCTGGTACGGGTAGGCATCTCCCATCGAGGGAACGTCTTCCTGGTAGATATCGGTTGCTAGTGGGAACCACGGTCGGCGCGCCGGATAGCCGTTAAATAGGGTCGATTTCTCGTAGGCTGTATTGGTGCGGAGCAAGTCAATACCGAACGGTACATTCGCCCCATTGTTCATCTTTTCAATCATGAACGGCCCTTTTGCTTTGTTGCCCAGCCGGTCGTATGTGGTAGGTTTGATCAGTCCACCGCGATGATCGAAATTACCGATCAGCGCGTTGAGCGTGTAGAAGGCGAAGTTGGTATAGAATCCGTTGGTATGCTGCGACGGGCCACGGTGAATATCGGCTACCGCACGAGTGCCATGGCTGGTAAATTCGTAAGCGATCTCAATAATATCTTCTACCTTCACATCGGCAATTGCAGCCCATTCTTCAATCGTATGCGTGCTGGCAGCTTCGTAGATGATCTGCAAGCCGCTCTTGACAGGAATCCCGTTCAGTTCAGTACTGACGAGCAGATCGCCCATAACCGGCGCCGCATCGGGATTGTTGGGATCGATGGGAGTGGGAACACCGTTAACCAGCGCAACAAACGGATCGAACGCAAAGCTGGCGCCGTCAGTGGTCACATATTTCTTGACCTTCTTCCCTTCAGCGTTGGTCTCTTCGACTACTGTCGTTAACCCGATTTCGCTGGCGCGCAAGAACTTACCTGGTTTTCCATTCTTGATCTTGACCAACCAGGTCGCGTTTGTCCAGCTCGGTTCACCGATCGCGGTAGCTGCCGCTTTGTTGGCGGCGGCGAGAAACGTTGCGTTGTAGCGCTTCTGCTCGATGATCCAGCGGATCATTGCCATAGCGAACGCCGCGTCGGTGCCTGGTTTAATCGGTATCCACTTCCACGCCTTGCTGGCAAGTTTACTCAACCGGGGATCAAGGACAACGTAGCGTAGACGCCCGTCGATGACCCCATGCGTGATACGGGGCGATTGTGGTGTCGGCCCATAATTGGCTTCAAAGTGGTTGGTGCCGACGAAGATGACGAATTCTGCATGACTGAGATCGGCCTGCCAGTAGAATTTTTGACCGCCGCTAAACTTGCCGGTAGCCGGATCAAACTGCTCGCTCATCGCTTTGCCGGTAAAGTACAGCGATCCCTGGCAGACAGTCGTGTGACCGTTAGCGTTGACCGAGCCGAAGCCTGATTTCACAAAGCGTTGGACGAGATCGCCGCGACCATTTTTCAACCGACCCCAGATAAAGGCAAATTGATTGTTTTTCGGTCCTAGATCGGGGTGATCGGGATCGATCAACACATCGAGATGGTCCGCAAAGTCACGTTTGAACTGCTCAACAAGAGCCGGTTTGTCTTCCGGTTTGGCATCCAGAATAGCTTTTACGGCAGCAGCCATCTCTTTGGCCAGTTTGGCGTCTTTGAGAGCGTAGAGTGCTCGTAAGCCTTCTACTGGACCCTCTCCGAACAGATCGCCACCTTCAACGATCTCATTGATCGCCTGATCAAAGTCAATCGTGATCCACTGACCGCCGCCGCGAGGTGTCCCCGGTTTGCGTTTCAGCACCCGCATGAGACGGTACGGATCGTAAGCTGTTTGAATCCCGGCCTGTCCTTTTGGACAGAGGGCGCCATCAATTGGCCCAATAGTGCTAACAGGCGTACTGTAAGGGAGTGGTGGTTCCATCGTCCAGGGGCTGTAAGGATTGCCCTCAAGTTTAGCCGCTATGCCATCAATCAGTTTAACCTTGAGGCCGCAGCCAGTATTGCATTGCAGGCAGACAGTCTGGATCGAATTGGTGGCATCAACCAGTGGTAGTTCAGCAGTCGGTGCTTCACTGCGGGCCAATCCGGACAATGGGCCAAAGCCGAGCAATGCAGCACCACCACCGATCAGCGCTGAGGTTTTGAGAAAATCACGGCGACTCATATCTTTAGCGCCGGGCATAGTCTTCTGTCGTTTCATATCAACACTCCTGTTCGTATTGCATGCGAACATTCGCTATCAATTTAGGTCAATCGGCGGTTACAGTCGCTTCGGTTGTTGGTCGGGTAAAGAGCGGCAGCCGATCAGTACCGACCAAGAAGCCAATCGTTGCTGCACCGACGATTCCAGCCGTTACTGCCCACTCCATTAGGCTTGGACTGTATGTAAAGCTGAGATGTGGGCCGTGGAAGGCTTCGCCCAAACCTTGTAATTCCGGTAGGCTAAGCGCCGGAAAGATAATGTTGGCACGGGCAACAGCCAGACCGATGAGGATACACAGTCCCATTAGTCCTGCGGCAAAGCCCTGTTTTCCGATTGGCATAGTGAGAATAATCAACGGCAGGAGCATTCCAATACCCAATTGCAAAAGCCAGAAGGCCCAGCCGTAAGGACCGAACAGCACCAGATTGATCGCTGCTGCACCGTGGCTACTATTCTGGTACAGGGCCTGTGACACGTCGCTCCAAAGGTAATAACCTTTGACCAACAGTAACACGACCATTGCCAGGCTTAAGACGTGTAGCTGCCTTGTCCGCCGTGAGTCGTGCTGCGGACCAAACCAACCGATAGCAATGAGCATTAGGGCTACACCAGAGGTTAGATTAAAGACGGGGAACTGGGCTGGCAAATTACTGACGTGCCAGCTTACGCGGTTTTGATTGACACCCAAGAGAGCACCGATGCCACCACTCAGGAAGATGGCGAGAATCAGACCAACCGCCATGATCGGTTTCAACCAGCGTGATCGCTGTGGTTGAAAACTAAGCCAGAGGCTTATAATGATGATCCCTAGGAATATCGTGTACCCCCAGACCAGTTGTGCCATGACAGAGCCAAAATGAGGTTGGAGGTAAACCTTCCAGATGCGAGACATGTGACCCAGATCGAGACCAATGGCGGCTAGACCGGCAGGGAGCGTGACCAATGCTCCCCAGAGCGCCATCCGTCCGCTACCACGAAAGAGCGGCAGATCGAAGAGTAAATCGAGAGTTGCCAGCATGAAGGAACCGGTTGCAACTCCGGCGAAGAACATATAGAGTGCTACCCATAGTCCCCACACCACATACGAACCATAGTTCGCGTGCATGTGGCCATAGACGAGGCGGTCGTACAAGCCCCACAGGCCAATAAGGAGGCCGAGAATGCCAGCGATGTAAAGGAGTCGCTTTAACATAAGTCTACCTCTCACTGCAAGTAGTACACTCGTGGTTCAGTACCAAGTTCTTCTTTCAAACGCATCACGTTTGGTCTAGCGATCAGTTCGCTTACCAGACTCTCCGGATCGTTGGCATCGCCAAAGAACGTTGCCCGCCCGATACACGTGGTGACACAGGCCGGTAGTTGACCGTTGAGCACCCGATGCATACAGAAGTGACATTTGCGCACATTCCCAACCGGCGAGTCGTGCAGGTCACGCCGGGCGTGAACCTTGTTATACTCGAAAGTGCTTGTTTGCTCATAACTCACGGCCTGCTCGGCTCCGAGCATCATCGCTGCTGATGGGGTGTTTGCAGTGTAGGTATAACCAAAGTCGAAGGTGCGGGCTCCGTAGGGGCAGGCGGCAATACAAGCCCGGCAGCCAATGCACTGCTCGTAGTTGACTTCAACGACACCGTGTTCATTAGTAAAGGTGGCCGAGACCGGACAAACTCCTGTGCACGGTGGATTGTCACATTGCATACATGGACGAGGAATGAAACGTCGACTGACATTTGGATAGCGACCAATTTCCTCTTCGATAACCGGTCGATACACAACCCCAGGCGGTAACTTGTTCTCGGCCACGCAGGCAATCGTACAGCCATGGCAGCCCACGCAGGCACGTAAATCGATGACCATCACCCAGCGTCGTTCAGCGACCGGTTTGGTCAATGCGCGTAGGAGATCAGTACGCATCCGCTCAAGCTGGTCAATGGGTGCACCGCTGATCCTGGCAGCACGGAGACGGGCAATTTCCGCTTCGTAGGCAGCCAATGCCTCCTCTGGGGTAAGCATATCGATTGTATCGGTTGGTTTTTCAGTGATAGCCGATGGTGCTACTGAAGCCACAGCGAGGACGCCAGCACCGGCTACCAGGGCGCCGAGAAAACCTCGGCGACTCACTGGGATTAAGGGAATAGTCGGTTGCCGGGACATAAGCCAAACTCCTTGTGCAATTCACTATAGTGATGGATGTGACATCCCTACTACCCACACTCTATGAAAAAGACAGCCGTATCGCTAGCAGGAAAAGTTGGATTCTTGGTACGGATGGGGTCAGGTTTTTCCTGACAATCTTCTACCGTGCGTGAAGGGATTCAGTTCGCAGTCAGCAGGTGATGATCGAGCGCATACTGAACGAGCGCCGCTCGTGATCGCAGGCCGAGTTTTTCCATGCCACGTGTGCGGTACGTTTCTACCGTTTTTGGGCTAAGACTCAACTGGTTGGCTATTTCGGCTGCGGTATAGCCGCGTGCTACCAGCAATAGCACTTCCCGTTCACGGTCACTGAGACTCTCCCATGGACTTACCGACGGCGGTTGGGGCAGAATTCCCTCAAGCAACTGGCGGGTGAGGGCAGGATGGATGTACAACTCGCCACGCAGCACAGCGCGAATAGCCGCAATTAACTCGGTATCGGCAGCGCGTTTCAAGACATAACCGTGCGCACCGGTAGCTAGCGCCTGCCGCACATAGCCCTCATCATCGTGCATCGTTAGCACAAGAATCCGTGCGCGGGGTGCTGCTTTCTGAAATGCCGGAATAGCCGATAAACCACTGCCGCCGGTAAGACTGAGATCGAGCAAGATCAGGTCTGGTTGTAGTGTCCTCGCCTGGTTAAGTGCGGTCTGGACGTCTTCAGCCTCACCAATCACTTGTAGATCAGGTTGGCTGTCAAGCAGTAATCGTAAGCCAGCGCGTAACACTGCGTGATCATCAACCAGCAGAATGCGGTTCATCGCAGCCCTCCCTCGTGGGTGGTAAAGGTATTTCGACGTACAACGTCGTGCCATGTCCGGGAGCCGACTCGATGATGAGCTGACCATTCAAGAGTTCGGCTCGTTCGCGAATCCCGTTCAGACCGAGGTGACCATCACCGTGGATGTTATCAGGATCGAACCCACATCCGTCATCTTCAATAATTGCCCGCACTCGATCAGATCGGCGTTCAATGACAACACTGGCAGTTGTAGCGTGAGCGTGGCGGATCACATTGGTTAATGCTTCCTGAACAATGCGGTAGAGCGCGGTTTCTACAACCGGCATCAGGCGAACATTGTCTAGACCAATGAGGGCTAGATCGATCGTGAGTTTACTACGAGCGCGACAATCGGCTACATAGCGTTGTAGGGCAGCCGCTAATCCAAGATCATCAAGGACACTTGGCCGTAACTGGCGGGCCAGTGCGTGCAAATCATTGAGAACTTGTCCTACAATCCCGCGTAAATCATCTACTTGTTGCTTGAGGTCTGGTAAGCGGTAACGATCGGCCAATGAGCGTAATCCAATAAGGAGCGAGGTTAACGCCTGACTAGTGCTGTCGTGCAATTCACGGGCAATTCGCTTACGTTCTTCCTCTTGGGCAGTAATGATTTGCGCTACATATTGAGTTCGTATCTGCTCACGCTCGGCTCGTTCACGTTCAGCCTGAGCCAGCGCGTCGCTCATAGCGTTGAACGCATCGGTGAGCGCACCGATTTCATCATTTGCCCAACGCCTGGCGCGTTGGCTGAAATCACCCTGAGCGACAGCTTTTGTTAGTTCTACCAACTGCAAGATCGGACGAGTAAGAATCCAGGTGAGGAAGGCCGCAGCGGTGATCCCGATCGCTGCGACCATGACTGTGGTTAGAAGCAACTGACCGGTAACGGTCGTAACAGTCCGTTCGCGAGCAGCAAGCGACAGTCCAACCCGGGCGATACCAGCTCGACCATCAAAGATCGGCACAGCGGTATCCCAAATGTCGCCTTCATCGGTTGTCAATAAGATGCTGCGATGATGTTCTTGTGCTGTGACTGTATTGGCGTCACGTAGACCGACCGGGAAACCTCTGCCAAATGTGTGGGCAACAATTGTTCCTTCTGAATCGATGATGAATGCATAGCGTACATCAGGATTGTTGATCTGTGTATCGCGCAGCAGGCGGAACAGACCATAATAATCCTGCATCAGTACCAGATCGGTTGCTCGTGCCGCCAGATCACGGCCTATTGCTACCGAACGTTCGTAGGTCTGAGACGTGAGGGTTTGTTCTAGCAGCAGCCGAACTTCAATGGTTGCAGCCACACCCATCAGGATGACCAGGCCCAGCACGATGCCCAGGATTTTGGCGCGAATGTTGACCGCACCAAGAACATCCCAGGCTCTCGTGAACCAAATGATGAGACGATGTTGCGCGTATTTTGCATTCATGGCGATAATAATCCTACCCGTGATCGTAACAGGCGAGCACTGGCATAGGCAGCATCATCGATCATGACAAACCGCTCGATACCCAGTTCTGCCAGCGCTCTTTGCGCTAACGGTAATGGATCGTCGGCCATCCCTAGCAGAATGTTCTGTAATTCGACGCGCAACTGCGGGCGTACTCCTGAACCGACTACCACTGGCGGGATGCCAAAGGGGGGTGAGGTGTGAATAACCTTTATCTTACTTAGTAATTCAGGATTACGCTTAACAGCAAAATCAAAAACTAAACTGTCAACAGCGGCTCCATCAGCCAAATCATTGGCGACAGCTTCAATTGCTGCATCATGAGTGTAAGTGAAAAAAGTGTCTCGAAAGAAGGTTTCAGGCACTTCACCCATCTCATGAAGCAGTACCGTTGGGTACACCCGTCCGCTAAATGACGTGGGGTCGGTAAACGCAAATACCTTATCGCGCAAGTCAGCTATCGTTTGAGCTGAACTACTTGCCGGTACAATCAACAGGGAATGATAACTTGTTTTTCCATTGACCTGCGGTGCTACCAACAGGCTCATTCCATAGCGGTCGCGACCATCAATATAGGCACTGGTACAGACGAACGCAACATCAACCTCGTTTCGCCCGATCAATTCATTGGTTTCGGTATAAGTACGGCGCTGAATGAGAATAACCTGACGACCCAATCGGGTGCTCAAGTAGTCAAGCAGTGGCTGATAGCTTTGCACTGTTCCCTGTGGTGAAATAACCGAAGCTACCGACACGCGCAAAGGTGGTGACGTGACAGGCGTCGGTGCCGGTAGCGGTTCGAGATGGTTAAGCCGAATCGGCGTTGTGGTCTCTGCCTGACAACTGCTCAACATGAACAAGGCGAGAAAGATATAGAGAAGATAACGGTTCATAGTCGCTACTCTGTTATTCTTTGTGACAAATCGATCATATCATTGAGCAGCCGATCCGAATCGAAAGAGATCGTAACCGACGGTAAATATGTCTGGTTCGTTATTCATCTCTTATTCTCGTAGGCTATCTCTCGCTCAACACACCACCGACTATAAGCACGAACATTCGACGACACAGTAATGTAAGTAGGTAGAACCTGATGAAACACCGTGTAGTATGTTCCTGACCACCCTACCTCAAGAGTGAAACGCAGTGACCAGCCGTGAAGTGTGGTTCAACGTTTTTATCCTACTCAGCAGCAACCTGTTCCCAATGGCGTACCGGGTAAGCCAGTGGGACAAAGATACAGCGCTCTACTCACGCTATCGCCTGCCAAAGTATGGTAAGATAGCGCGCTAGTGAAGCACATCAACGCTTGCTTACAACTTGATGGAGGAAACAGTATGGGCCTGATGGAAGGAAAGAAAGGCCTGATCCTTGGTGTAGCCAATGATCGCTCGATTGCGTGGGGCATTGCGCAGGCCCTGCATCGCGAGGGCGCTACTATCGGCTTCACCTACTTGGGTGAGGCACTCGAACGACGGGTACGACCACTTGCCGAAAGCCTGAACTCACCACTCATCGTGCCGTGTGATGTCGCACACGATGAAGAGATCGCTGCTTTAATGGAGCGTGCCCGTGAAACCTTTGGTCAGATCGATTTTCTCGTTCATGCCATTGCTTTCGCCAACAAAGAGGAATTAAGCGGCACCATTCTCAACACTACCCGTGAAGGATTCCGCATCGCCCTCGAAATCAGTGCCTACTCGCTGATCGCTCTGGTGAAAGCGGCTGAACCAATGTTCGCTCCTAACGCCAGTGTGTTAACGTTAACCTACCATGGCTCTCGTCAGGTCATTGGCAGCTACAATGTGATGGGTGTCGCCAAAGCCGCGCTTGAGGCCAGCGTCCGCTATCTGGCTGCTGGCCTTGGCCCGCGTGGCATTCGAGTCAATGCCATCAGCGCTGGCCCTATCCGTACTCTGGCTGCCAGCGGTATCGCCAATTTCCGCAGCCTGCACAAACAATTTGCCGAATATGCCCCCCTCCGCCGTCATGTCACGATTGAGGATGTTGGCAACGCTGCCCTCTACCTCTGTTCGCCGCTGGCGGCAGGCGTTACCGGCGAGATTCATTACGTCGATGCCGGGTTTAATGTGGTTGTGCCGGGGAGCGGTGAAGAGTAGCACTTCCCTCAACAGTGTGCTACAATGAAAGCGTATGCGCACTGCGATGCGGAGGATAGAATGGGAGAGGTTGCAATCGTATCAACCGATAGCACGACCGCCGATCGGCTCGCTGCGATAGTAGCAGCACAAGACTTCCGCGTGACCACTTGTACCCCCGATGCGCTGCCGGCAGCGCTCCCGGCGTTGTTTATCGTGGTGATGCCGGCATTAGCCTCGCCCGAAGAGCAGGTTATTGAACAGCTTCGTGCGAATGAAACGACGGCGAATATTCCGATCGTGATCGTCAGTGGGTTGCCGATGAACGAGTTACAATCGGTTCCTTACGCTAGTGATTGGACGATTGCGATTGTTCCTGAACCGGTTGAGGAGAAGGTTTTGATCGATACAATTCATTTTTTGCTGGGCAAAGAGTAATGCTCACGCTAGATGATAGGGGCAGGTTACTAAAACCTGCCCCTGTTTGTTGTACACGAACCTTCACTTCAGTATCGCATCAGCCCCCTAGTGCAACCGCTGAACGTTCGACTAGCGCAAAGATCGGAGCCGGGATCAAGCCAATGATGATCGTGCCTGCTGCTGCTACGACAATATCGATTGTGAGACCACGATTAAGTTCAGGCGCAGGTTCTCCCTCTGGCTCGGTCATGAACATCCGAATGATAACCCGTAGGTAGAAGAAAGCTGCAATTGCGCTCGTTAGGACACCGACCAGCGCTAGCCAGGGTAATCCTCCCTCCCAGGCTGCGGTCAGTGCATAGAACTTCGCCATAAATCCAGCAGTCGGCGGTACTCCAGCCAGCGAGAACATAAAGATCGCCATTGCTACAGCCAGCAACGGCTGACGCTGATACAGACCGGCGAAATCGTCGAGTTGCCATGCCTCTTCACCCTGATGCTCTAGGGCAATCAATACCGCGAATGCACCCAGATTGCTCAGGGCATAAACCAGGATGTAAAAAATGAACGCTTCTGGACCGCGCTGTTCACCGGCAACCATGACGCCCAGCATGACATAACCGGCATGGCCGATGCTAGAGTAGGCTAGCATGCGCTTGACATCCATCTGGGCAATGGCCCCCAGGTTGCCGACCACCATGGTCAATGCGGTCAGACCGGCCAGTACTGGTAACCAGTATTCGTTTAATGTCGGTAATGCCTCGAACAGCAGGCGAACCAGTGCTGCCAGCGCTCCACCTTTCGTGCCCACACTCATGAAGGCAGCTACCGGAGTCGGCGAACCCTGGTAGACATCGGGTATCCACATGTGAAATGGCGCCAGCGCAGCCTTGAATGAGAAGGCGATCAAGACCATTGCTGCCCCACCCAGCAAGAGGGTCAGGTTCGTGTCACCTAAATCACGGTCGGCGGCGTAAGCACCGATTTCACTCAGCCGGGTCGAGCCGGTTGCACCAAAGATCAACGCAATACCGTAAACGAAGAAGCCAGCCGCAAACGCACCTAACACCAGATACTTCATCGCTGCTTCTTCTGAGGTCAGGCGCGGATAGGCAAAACCGGTCAGAATGTAGAGCGTGATCGAGAGTGTCTCAATTCCCAGGAAGAGAACGATGAGATCGGTACCCTGCGCTAACAGGATCATCCCGCTGACCGCAAACATGATCAGAGGGTAATACTCGCCCTGCTCTATACCCTGGCGTGGTAGATAGTCGAGCGACATTGTGATGCTTAAGATACCGATCAGCAAAAAGACCCAAGTGAGCGTTAGGGCAAAGGGATCGAGACGTACCATGCCGCCAAACGTGCTTCCGCTCACACCCCAGAGTGGTAGCCCGACCAGACCGGCCACTACCAGACCGGCAATCGCCAAATAGCCGGTGAGCTTCTTGCGCCCAACCGGGATAAAGAATGTGTCAACCAATAATAGGCCGGTCGCCCACGTTACTACTACCAAAAGGGGCGCTATCAATACCAGATCCACCGGCGGGATCGTCAATGCTTCCATTCGTTCTTCCTCCTCGCCTGGGCAAAAACACAATGATTTACTGATGATTACCGCCCGGCTACTTGTGCCATCAAGTCAGCAACCAGCACCGTCACGCTGTACTGCATCCCGGCAAAGAAGAGCGCCGGATAGATACCAATCCCCACAATTGGGATACTCAATAAGGCAAAAGCGGTTAACTCCCGTCGATTCAGATCGGGAAGATGAGCGTTTGCCGGATGCGAAACCTCACCCATAAAAATAGAGCGGAACAGTTTAAGCAGATACGCTGCTGCTAACACAACACCACCGACCGCAAAGATAACGTAGACCCACCCTAAGATCGGCGAGCGGAAGGCACCTGTAATGATGGTAAATTCACCCACAAACCCATTAAGCCCCGGTAAGCCGGCTGAGGAGAGGGCTACCAGTAAGCTGAATGCAGCATAGATCGGCATCACCTTCCACAACCCGCCAAACTCGGCCAGTTCACGGGTGTGGCGTCGCTCGTACAGTACCCCTACCATCAGGAAGAGCGCGCTGGTACTGAGGCCGTGGTTGACCATTTGTAAGATTGCCCCGCTGATCCCTTCTGCGTTAAGGGCAAAGATGCCCAGTACCACAAAACCCATATGGCTGACCGACGAGTATGCCACCAGCTTTTTCATGTCTGACTGGGCAAAGGCAACGGCTGCGCCGTATATGATGCCGATCACCGCTAAAATCGCTAATGCCGGTGCTGCCCATTGTGCTGCTGCCGGAAAAAGGGTAAGATTATAGCGAATAAGACCATACCCACCCAGCTTGAGCAAAACACCGGCCAGAACAACTGAACCGGCAGTTGGTGCCTCAACGTGTGCATCGGGCAACCAGGTGTGAAACGGCCAGAGCGGAACTTTCACGGCAAAGGCTAGAAAGAAAGCACCAAACAGCAGGCGCTCGGTTATGGTGTCGAGCGTAAACCGTCCGGCCCGCAGATCACTGACAAACCGGCCAAAGCTGAACGTTCCGCGAAAGTCGGGTTCAAAAGCAGTTATCGCATCACGGTGCAGGATATGCAGCGCAATCAGGGCCAGGAGCATGAGCACCGATCCGGAAAACGTGTAGAGGAAAAATTTACGTGCCGCATAGATTCGGTTTTGGCTCCCCCAAATACCAATCAGAAATGTCATCGGAATAAGCGTAAATTCCCAGAAGAGGTAAAACAACAGCAGGTCTTGGGCGATAAAGACCCCAATCATCGCTGTCTGTAAGATGAGGAGTAGAATCTGGAAGTTGCGTACATCTTTGTGTACCGAATCCCAGGTTGAGAGCACCACAATCGGGCCGAGAAACGTGGTCAGCATCACCAGCCAGAGGCTAATGCCATCAATTCCGAGGCTGTAGGTCGCTCCCACAATCGGGAGCCAGGGGAGTTCTTCGACGAATTGCATTGCTGGTGGCGCACCAACAACTGCTACCTGAAAAGGATTCGTCTCGAAACGCAGTGGCAAGATCAGGGAGAGAACAAAACCGATCACCATTGTTGTCAGCGACACCCGGCGGGCCAGCTCAGGATTCGTCCGCGGTACGAATAAGAGCACCAGCGCTCCGACTGTCGGCAGCCAGAGAATGAGCGAGAGGAGTGGAAAGCCTAACTGATTCATAACGCTCCCTCGTTGAAGTCACATCAACCTTGCCGCAAGAGTCTCGCCACGATCAGCTTTGCTGGTCGGTATGATCATCCTCATTGCAACGAGGGTGATATGCCTCATCAGCAGTTCACGACCAACTGTTTTCTGCACTCCGGTTCAGTGTAGACAGTAGTTACCGACAGGTACGGCATCAATCGTGGATGCGATCGTACAATGTTTCTGTTAGCGAGCAATCCAGAGCATAAACCCGATCACAAGTAAGACGCCAACCGTGAATACCAGGGCATACGTGCGAACATAACCGGTTTGTACTGCCCGCAAACCGTTGGCCAAACCGCCAAAGAACCGACCAACTCCCATCACCAGACCGTCAACACCCTGTGGATCGAACACGCGGGCCAGGAAATCCGACAAGCGCTCGAAACCGGCAACAACCGTGCGCTGATAGAGACGGTCAAGGTACCAGGCCTCTGCCATGCCTTCCCAGATGTCACCGCTGTAGCGATAGATTGGGTCTTTGCCGCCGATCTTAATTTTGGCTGCGTTGGTGGTGTAAATCCACCAGCCCAAATATCCCATTCCCACCGCTCCAACAGTTGCGATCAGCGCCAGCCAGAGGTTGAATGCACCGGCCTGCTCGTGCAAAACCGGCTCCAGCCAATCGGTCAGCCAGTGCAGAACTGGGAGATTGATCGCACCACCAATGACAGCTCCGACGGCTAACACGATCAGCGGAACTGTCATCACCTGCGGACTTTCATGAGGGTGATAGCCCGGATCGCGTTGCGTGCCGAAGAAGATCAGTGCTACCTGACGACCCATGTAGAAGGCAGTGAATAGTGAGGTGATAAAGAGAATAATGAAAATCGGTGTGTGACCATGCCCAATTGCGTGCGCCAGAATCTCATCTTTGCTCCAGAAACCGGCCAATGGGAAGATACCGGCCAGTGCTAACGCACCGATCAGATACGTGCGGAACGTTACCGGCATTGCGTCTTTCAATCCACCCATTCGCCGCATGTCCTGGGTGTCGTGTGTGCCGTGAATAACCGAACCAGCAGCCAGGAAGAGTAATGCCTTGAAAATACCGTGGGTCAGCAAGTGGAAGATCGCTGCCACATACGCCCCCATCCCACAAGCCGCCACCATAAAGCCTAGCTGCGAAACAGTACTGTAGGCCAGCACACGCTTGATGTCCCATTGAGCCATCGCTGCTGTTCCGGCCATCAGAGCAGTCAACGCACCAATCCAGGTCACCCAACCCTGAGTCGTAAAAGAGGCGACAAACAGCGGCTCGGTCCGCGCCATCAAATAAACTCCACCGGTCACCATCGTTGCCGCGTGTATCAGCGCCGATACTGGGGTCGGGCCAGCCATTGCATCAGGCAACCAGACGAAGAGCGGAAATTGCGCACTCTTGCCAGTGGCGCCGATTAGTAACAGAAATGAGATGGCTGTACTTACAAAAATCGGTTGCCAGTCTGGACCAACTCGTAGGCCGGCAATGTCTCCTACCCGCTCCAGAAAGCCGAGTGCGCCACTTTCTCCCTCACTGTAGAAATTGAGAGTTCCAAAGTAGGTAAAAATTGCCAGCATTGCCAGTATAAATGCAGCATCACCGATGCGATTGACCACAAATGCTTTCACTGCCGCTTCACCGGCTGTCTTGCGCTCGAACCAGAAACCGATCAAAAGGAACGAGCAGAGACCAACCCCTTCCCATCCCAGGAAGAGCAGCAGGAGGTTGTTTGCCATCACCAGGAAGAGCATCATGGTGACGAACAGATTGAGGTAGGCAAAATAACGCACGACCCGCGGATCACCATGCATATAGCCAATCGAGTAGACATGAATCAGAGCACCGACACCGGTAATCAGCAGTGCCATCACTGCTGTCAATGGATCAAACATAATTGCAAACGGCACCCGAAAACTCCCGGTGTTGATCCACTCCCAGGCGGTGCTGACGATTCGCCGATTTTCTGGCGGCATATTGGCTAATACGCCTACCGCGATGAGGGTCGCTACGAATGCAGCTACTACCATGCCACTCGCCACCAACCCGGCTGTGCGTTCGCGGCGAATCACAAACACATTTAACAGAAAGCCAATGAATGGCAACAGCGGAATAAGCCAGATCAACAGTTCCATAGATTGGCTAGCCCTTCAATGTACTGACTTCGTCAACATCGGCGGTACGCTTGGTACGGAAGATTGCGACCAGAAGTGCCAGACCGACTGCTACCTCAGCAGCAGCCACCGTAATGACAAAGAAGACGATGGCTTGGGCCTCAACACCCAAACGTTCGCGGGCAAAGGCAACTAAGGCCAGATTGGCGGCATTGAGCATTAACTCAACTGCCATAAAGACCACAATCGCGTTGCGTCGCAGTAATACCCCTAGCACTCCAATCGTAAACAAGATGGCGCTCAGCAGCACATAGTACGAGGTGGGCACCATTAGATTTTCCTCCCGCGCTGATTCAGTACTACTACCCCAATGACCGCGATCAACAAAATAAAGCCGGTTACCTCAAATGGCAGGAGGTAGTCGGTAAAGAGCAACGCCCCCAATGTCCGCGGATCACTGAATTGAATCAGCGCCTCACTCTCCGGTGGCGGATTCGTCGCCCCACCCAGGCCGACTACGACCGACACGACCAACAATGCTAATCCCAGCAGCAACGCCAGTGGTTGTTGCCAGGCAATCCGATCTGGCGTGTCTTCTACCTTTTCCGCACCCAAGAGCATGACTACGAACAGAAACAGCACCATGATCGCGCCGGCATAGACGGTAAGCTGAATTGTAAACAGAAAAGGAGCCTGTAGCAACAAAAAGAGCACCGCAATCGCAGCAAAGTTCAGTAGTAAAAAGAGAGCACTATGCACTGCGTTCCGCGAAACCAGCATTGCTACGGCACCTACAATCGCAATCAGTGCTGTAATGAGAAACAAGATAAGTTCCATACCCTGTGCTCCGCTTACCAGCGTATCTCAGATGATCTCCAACTATGCCGTGTCAGTCGTCTATAGATCAATCTTGGCCGGTGGGCTGGGTTGCCGATTGAGCTGCTGTAAAATCGGCGGTGGTTCACCATGGCCTTTATCCGGCGGCACTAACAGCATCTCTTTGGTATAGATGGCTGCCCGACGATCATAGAAGCTCAACTCGTACTGATGCTCGAGCACAATGGCGTTCGTCGGACAGGCATCTTCGCAATAACCACAGAAGATGCAGCGCAGCATATTAATTTCATAAACCGCTGCATACCGTTCGCCCGGTGAGCGTGGGTTGGCCGGATCGTTCTCGGCTGGAATCACCAGAATTGCATCTGCCGGGCAGGCAGCAGCGCAGAGAGCGCAGCCGATGCAGCGTTCCTGTCCATTAGCGAACCGTTTTAGTTCGTGACGACCACGAAAACGTTCACGTACCGGTCGTTTCACCTCTGGATACTGTACGGTGACCGGTCGCTTAAACATGTAACGCAGTGTTGTTCCTAACCCCTTAACCAGTTCTCTGATCATGAGCTATCCCTTTCAGCGGGTCGAATGCTTCGCTTGCCGCACGACGTTCGTTTTCACCCACAAATCGAATCACGTGTGTAGAGGCTCAGTTCGGTAGTTGGATGTCCTTCACCAGGGTTACATTATCAATCGGTTTGGGCGTGCGGTTGAAGCCGATGGCGATGGCGATGGTGATCGCCCCTAAACCGAACAGCACCCACGAATGTACGACCCGATCAGGAATCAAGATGATAACCACCGTTGTATAGACCAGGTTGAGCAAACCGACCGGTAACAACCATTTCCAGCCCAAATCCATCAGGCGGTCGTACCGCAATCGTGGCCAGGATGCACGTACCCATACCGAGATGAAGAGAAACACGACCACCTTTAGCAAAAAGGCGCCAAGCGAGACAATCCCAAAGACAATGCTTCCCGCTACCGGCCCTGCCAGCGCCGTTACCTCACGCCCGAGAATGTCGAGACCTGGAAAATGCCAGCCCCCGAAGAAGAAGGTTACTGCCAATGCCGAGACGGCTATCAGTTTGATGTACTCGGCCATGAAGAAGAGGGCAAATTTCATTGAACCGTATTCGGTGTTATAACCACCCGTCAGCTCTTGCTCAGCTTCAACCAGATCGAAAGGCGCACGCACGACCTCGGCAGTGGCAGCGATCATGTAGAGGACAAAACCTAGCAGTTGCGGAATAATTCCCCACAACCCTCCCTGCTGTTGGGTGACAATCTCATGCGTTGAAAGGGTGCCATACGTCATCACCACACTGAGCACAGCACAACCTAACGCCAGTTCGTAAGAGATGAGCTGTGCCGAGGAACGGATGCCGCCGAGCATTGAGTATTTGTTGTTCGAGGACCAACCGGCCAGGGTGATCCCATAGACGCCGATGCTGGTTACGGCCAGTACATAGAGCACACCGATGTTCAGATCGGTAATTTGCAGAATGTTCCAGAGGTTGGTGCGCGCCGGATCATAACAGGCCTGATAATCCCAGTTCAGGTTAAGACAGCCAAACGGAATAACCGCCCAAATGATGAGCGCTGGAATAACCGCTACTGCCGGAGCGAGGAGATACACCGGTTTATCGGCCATTGCCGGTACAATATCTTCTTTGAAGAAGAGTTTGACCGCATCGGCGGCTGGTTGAAGTAACCCTGCCGGCCCGGCCCGATTCGGTCCGACCCGATTTTGGAGCCGTGCCAGAATCCGTCGTTCAAACAGGGTTAGATACGCGAAGGCGGTTGTCACCGCTAGCGTAATAACAAAACATTGGATCACGATGATCAGGATGGTCAGCCAATCCATACGTATGTCCCTCAGTGCTGATCCGAATGCACATCCAGCCCATAGATCAGCGCTTGCAGCTACTCCGTTACGACTTTCGCCAGGTTCACCCGTGTACGCGGTCCGGTCTCGATCTCAGCGGCCATAACATCAGCCAGGCCGGCAGGTAGCAGAATGATACCATTTGGAACATCGGCTAGCACCCGAGCAGGGATGACCATTTCACCGGCTGCTGAGATCAACCGCACCCGATCACCACTATGAATGTTCAGCTTTGCTGCGTCGTCAGCGCTGATTGCCGCGTATCCACGTGGTATCAGGCTTTGTAGCTTAGAACCGCGCAGATGGCGGTCACCGTCGTAGGCTAACACCTGTTCGAGAAGCAGCATTGGTCGCTCATCAGCGAAACGAGTGACTTTGCCGGTAAAGGTGAGGTTTACCGTTCCTTTGCTTGCCAAAGCCGGTAAGACCAGACCGACACCTTCGGTATTGGTGTAGCTGGTGCCATCGTAATAAATGGCATCATCGAACTGCCGTCCCCAGCTTCCGCCGGTACCGGTTGCGGCCAACGCTGCATACGTTATTCCGGCATAGCCTGGCACTTGGGCTGCGATCTCATTTCCTACATCGGCGGCTACCATATACGACCAGGCCTCGGTAGTTACCGGGATCGGCCCATTTCGCCCACCGCCAATTGGCACCATCGCCAGAGCCTGGGCAACTGCGGCAACGATCTGCCAGTCTGGCCGTGACTCACCAACCGGAGCGCAGGCCTGTCGCGACCGCTGCACCCGTCGCTCGGCGTTGGTGTAGGTTCCTTCGCGCTCGGCAACACTGGCTGTCGGCAAGACAACATCGGCATATTCCGCACTGGCCGTCAGGAAGAGGTCTTGTACGATCACAAATTCAGCCGCTTCGAGTGCCGCCCGCGCCACCGGAAGTTTTGCTGCCGGATCGACACCGGCCAACCAGATAGCCCGTACCTTTCCCTCTCTCGCCGCATCCCAGATACCGTTGGCATCCAGGCCACGCTGCTTGCGCGGTGTATAACCCGGCCCGGCATCAGGTCGCACTCCCATTTCAATCGCGCCGCGACTGTTGCCTCCGGGTAACAGGGCAATGATACCGTTATTTGCCGTACCGGTGCGTCCACTGAGCAACATCAGTGCAGCCAGCGCTTCGGTTAGGGCCGGCCCTGCACTACGTGCTTCCCAGCCATAGACAATTAGGCTTTGACTGGCAGTCAGAAAATCTTTTGCCAGTTGGTTTAACCCGTCAACCGTCAAACCGCAAGCAGTGGCCAGATTGTTCAGAGAAACTCGTTCTAGCGCCGCACGGAGTTCTTTCCAGCCTGCCAATCGCTCGAGGGTGGCTGTCCGGGAACTATGTTCAAGCGCGGCCTTCAATAGTCCCTGAACGAAAGCCAGTTCACCTTCAGGGCGGTAGCGCACAACCTGCGTTGCCGAGCGCTCAAGTTTCGTTGGCCGCAAGCCGGCAACAACCAGCTTGCCTCCCCGTTGGGCAATGCCACGCAACCGCAGCATATAAAGTGGCGCTTCTTCTTCAGGATCGGCACCAATTACCAACACGACGGTTCCTGATCCCAGTTTGCTTAGATCAGTGTTAGGGCCAGGCGCCAGCCAGCCACCAATCTCATCGGGTGGCAGGGCTGCCGGTCCGCCGATACCGGTATCGATATTCTCGCTCCCCAGTTCGCGCAATAACTTCTGGAACAGGTAGAGGTCTTCGTTGCTGAGCTGTGGGCCGGCCAAACCGGCCAGCGCCTGTCCGCCATGACGTGCGCGAATGAGGGTCAACTGATCGGCAACGACTTCGAGGGCTTCATCCCAACTTACCGGAACAAGCTTCCCATTGCGCCGTACCAGCGGTGTTGTCAGCCGATCAGGTGCTTCGATAAAGCGATGGCCGTAGCGTCCCTTATCGCAAATCCAGATGTCGTTGACCGCTGCATTTTCGCGTGGCATCACCCGCATCAGACGGTCATGACGCATATCGAGCGTCAAGTTGCAGCCAACTGGACAAAGGGTACAGACCACCGGCTTACTCTGCAACTCCCAGACCCGTGCCTTAAACCGAAAATCGCTGCTGGTTAGCGCACCAACTGGACAAATATCGGTCGTGTTACCGGAAAACTTGCTGTTGAAAGGCGGATCCGACTTTGAGATAATCATCCAGTTGCGACCACGGTTGTCGAACCCAAGCACCGGATCATCGGCGATTTCATCCTGGAAACGTACACAACGACCACAGAGAATACAGCGCTCGCGGTCAAGGTAGATGAGATCGCCTAGCTTTACCGGCTTCTCGAAATGCACCTTATCGTTGTAGTCAAAGCGTGAAACCGCCGGACCCCAGCCCATGGTCAGATTCTGCAACGGACACTCACCGCCTTTGTCACATACCGGACAATCGAGCGGGTGTGATGTGAGCAGGAACTCAAGAATACCCCGTTGCGCAAACCGCACCTCTTCGGTGGTAGTCTTCACTACCATCCCCGGACTAACCGGTGTCGTACAGGCGGTTTGCAACTTCGGCATCATGGCAATCACCGGCTGACCATTGGCGTCAAGTACCGGTTGACGAGTTGCCGGATCAACTTTCGGCGTGCCAACCTGCACTAAACACATCCGACACATCCCAACCGGTTTAAGTCGTGGATGGTAACAAAAGACCGGGATTGCGATCCCTGCCTGGCGGGCAGCATCAACAATATTGGTACCGGCAGGCACAGTTACCTGCACTCCATCGATGGTAAGCGTTACATCTGACATTGCACGTTACCTTATGCTAAAGCACATCGCAGCCCACGATGTGCTAATGGTCAATCCGTTTAGTGCCGAACGATAAGCGGAATCTGATGCCCATTCCGGCTACTGCTGCGCTTTACCAGCGCTTCAAACTCGTGCGGGAAGAGCTGCAACGCACTCTTGATTGGCATAACGGCGCTTTCGCCGAGCAAGCAGAAGCAATTTCCGGCCATCTGGCGGTAGATGCTATGCAGCGTGTCGATGTCAGCAGCGGTCGCGTGCCCTTCTTCAACCATCCGGTGTAAAGTGCGCACCAGCCAGTGCGTCCCTTCACGGCAAGGTGTACACTTCCCGCAACTCTCGTGTTTGAAAAATTCGTCCATCTTGTACGCGACATAGGGGGCTGATACGGTATCGTTCAGCACAATAACGCCTCCTGAACCGAGCATCGAACCGGCAGCGGCCAGACTCTCGTAGTCGAGCGGAATATCCAGATGGTCGGCAGTGAGCCATGGCGCAGAGGCACCACCGGGAATGATAATCTTGACCGGACGACCACCCTTCATCCCGCCACCATATTCGGGCGACTCGATCAACTCGCGAAGTGGCACGCCAAACGGTAACTCATAATTCCCAGGCCGATTCACATGACCACTGAGCGAAAAACACTTCGTGCCAGGACTCTTCTCGGTACCGTGTGATCGGTACCAGGCTACTCCCTTCTCGACGATACGAGGAACGTTTGCCAGCGTCTCAACATTGTTGATAATCGTCGGTTTGCCGTACAGACCGGCAACTGCCGGGAAGGGTGGTTTGAGGCGTGGTTGACCGATTTTCCCCTCAAGCGATTCCATTAGCGCAGTCTCTTCACCGCAGATATAGGCGCCAGCGCCGCGATGAACATAAATATCGAGATCAAAGCCGGTGCCCAAAATGTTCTTGCCGAGAAAACCGGCTTCATAGGCCTGGGCAATCGCTCGCTCGAGCGTGCGTGCGGCAGCGGCAAACTCGCCGCGCATATAGATGTACGCGACATTCGCTTCAATCGCGTAAGCCGATAGTGCCACTCCTTCAATGAGCTGATGGGGATTTTTGTCGATAATTTGATGATTATTGAACGTTCCTGGCTCAGACTCGTCACAATTGCAGAGCAGATAGCGCGGATAGACACCTTTAGGGAGAAAGCCCCACTTTACCCCGGTTGGGAAGCCAGCGCCGCCCCGACCGCGCAGTCCCGAGTCTTTCACCATCTGTACAATATCAGCCGGAGTTTTCTCGGTTAAGGCGTAGCGATACGCTTCCCAACCACCATGGCGACGGTAAACAGCAAAATCGGAAATGTCGGGAATATCGAGTTCCCGCATCACGATATGTTCAGTCAGCCCCATCGAAATCAACTTTCTAGCGCATTGAATAGCGAACTGCTCAGAATAACATCACAACGGCGAAGCCTTGCGCGTTTCTGGGCGATCAATCCCCGAATCGGCCTCTGGCGCCACCGCCGGGGGTGGTGTTACCGGCGGTGGTGACGCTTCGCCAGCGAACTCACGTGGCCGATAGGGTGAAAACCGTTCAATCTGAACCAAACGGCCATCACGGGTGAACTCATAATCTTCGGCGAAGCGGCCACTCACGCCGCGCTTCCGTGCTTCGGCAGCACGCTCACGCAGGTTGTTGAGCAAGGTGTCGACGCGATCGGGTGTGACATCGTACACATAATCGAGGTTAGCCTGCAAGACCGGTGCCCGATCACATGCCGCCAGACACTTCACCCGTTGCAGAGTAAACATCCCATCGGGTGTCGTTTCTTCCTCGTTGATACCGAGCGAATGTTTTAAGGCAGCGATCAACTCCTCGGCTCCACAAAAACAGCACGGTACGTCGTCGCAAACTTGTAATACCCAGGTACCTACCGGACGATTGTAAAAGAGCGTATAAAATCCTACGACCTCGAAGACATCGGTTGGTGGCAAATCGAGAATCGTCGCCACCTCACGAATCGCCTCATCGGTCAGATAACCATACGTGTCCTGAGCCAGGTACAATAGGGGTAACACCGCACTACGCTTACTGGCGTAACGAGCAAGAATGGTCTCAATCTCAGCTTGATGTATGTCGAGCAGAGTCACAAATCCCCTCCGCAGCTCTTCTTTATCCTGGTACGCACTGCTTACGCAGTGCCAGCAGGTTACAGCATATACCGTGCATGATTCGGTTATCGATCCACTTCACCCAACACCGGATCGAGACTGGCAATTAACGCAACCAGGTCGGCAACCATCCGCCCCTTTGCCATATGGGCCAGACTTTGCAGATTAATGAACGATGGGGCACGGAAATGGACGCGCCACGGCTTTGGACTACCATCACTCACCACGTAGCAACCAAGAATACCGCGTGGCGACTCGATACTGACGTAAGCATCACCACGTGGTGGTTTGAAACCTTCAGTCCACAGCTTAAAATGGTGAATAAGGGCTTCCATACTCTCGGTGATCTCACGCTTTGGCGGCGGAGCTACCTTGCGATTCGGTGTGACAACCGGCCCTGGCCCCAACTCACGCAAACGCTCAGTCGCTTGCTGGATGATCTTCACACTTTGGCGCATCTCGGCGATTCGTACCCGATAGCGGTCATAAATATCGCCATTCTTGCCTACAGGGATCTCAAACGAATAGGTTTCATAACCGCTGTAAGGCATCGCCTTGCGTACATCATATGCAACACCGGTTGCCCGCAAATTTGCGCCGGTCAGGCCGAGGGCAATCGCCGATTGGGCATCAATCACCCCTACCCCGACCGTCCGCTCTAGCCATAGCGGATTCGTCGTCAGCAAATCTTCGTACTCGTCGATCCGAGATGGCATAATGGCGAGGAACTGCTCCACCGTCGGAATAAAATCGGATGGCAGATCGTAGGCCAGGCCACCGATCCGGAAATAGCTGGTCATCATCCGCGCACCGGACACCAGCTCAAAGATGTCGAGAATCTGCTCACGCTCGCGGAACGCATACAGAAAAACGCTCATTGCCGCCAGATCAAGCGCGTGCGTACCGAGCCAGACTAGGTGTGACGCGATCCGCTGCAACTCGACGAGCAACACTCGCGCAATCTGGGCACGTTCGGGAATTTCAACATCGAGCAATTTTTCAACTGCCAGCGCATAGCAAAGATTATTGGAGAGCGGCGCCAGATAATCCATCCGGTCGGTGAGGACCACCGCCTTCTGGTACGTCTTGCTCTCCATCGTCTTTTCAATTCCGGTGTGCAGGTACCCGACATCAGGTGCGACATTAACGACCACTTCACCATCAAGTTCAAGCACCAACCGCAACACACCGTGAGTACTGGGGTGATGCGGTCCCATATTGAGCACCATCGTCTCGGTGCGACCTGCGACCGCCGGCTCGATAATCTGTTGTGGCGTCGGAACAGTGATCGATTCGGTCATGCACCTACTCCTTTACAAATGGCTTATGAGCGTAGATGCGATCTTGATTGAACGTAAACGCAACCTCTTCATCGCCAAGCGGATGATCCTTACGCAGCGGATGACCAACCCAATCATCAGGCAGTAAAATGCGGGTGAGCGAAGGATGGCCTTCAAACCGGATGCCTAACAGATCGAATGCCTCCCGCTCCTGATAATTCGCCGTTGGGAAGAGTGGCGTGAGTGACGGCACTGTCGGTTCTGGCTCATCACACCCAACTTTAAGACACACCCGATGGCGATGGCGCATACTGGTCAGATGCGCGACAACCTCGAAACGAGGTGTGCGCCCAAGGTAATCGACGCCACAGAGATTTTCGAGGAACGTATAGGCAAACGCTGGATCATCACGCAAAAAGCGGGCTACCGCCACATATCCTTGTGGCGTGAGTGTCAGGCTCAGGTCGCCGCGAAACTCATTCACAGCCAGAATCTCACCGGCAAATTTCTCGCGTAATGCAGTAAGTACCGTCTGATTATCCATATCACTTCACCTGCACCAGGGGCTGATCGATACGGATCGGCGATTCCTTCCGCCCACTAATCTTCTCGCGCATCACTTTCTGATGCAACATCATGATCCCATCGATCAGTGCTTCAGGGCGGGGCGGACAACCGGCAACGTAGACATCAACCGGCACAACCTCGTCGACTCCCTGAACGATCGCATAGTTATTGAAAATACCGCCACAGGCGGCACAGTCACCCATCGCGATGACCCATTTTGGTTCGGGCATCTGATCGTACAGGCGACGTACCACTGGTGCCATCTTCCGCGAGACCCGTCCAGCAACAATCATCAGATCGGCCTGGCGGGGTGAGGCCCGGTTTAACTCCATCCCAAACCGTGAAAGGTCGTAATTGCTCGCCTGTGCCCCCATCATCTCGATAGCGCAGCATGCCAAACCAAATAGCAGGGGCCACATCGCATTCGTTCGCCCCCAGTTCACAACCGTCTCGAGCGTTGTGGTGACAATGCCGAGATTACCGGCTTTTTCTTCTATTCCCATCGCAACGCCCCTTTCTTCCATTCATAAATAAAGCCGACGAGAAGCACGACGAAAAAGACTCCCATGATGACAAGACCGGCTGGGCCGAGCTGGCGGAAGACAAGGGCAAAGGGGTAGAAGAAGACGACTTCAATGTCGAAGACGATGAAGAGCATCGCCACGACATAGAACTTCACCGGAATACGCCGAATAGCCGGTCCAACCGGGTCCATACCCGACTCGTAAGGTGCCAGTTTCCGCGGCGTGCTCCGTCGGGGTCCGAGCAGCGCCGATAACGTGATGACGAAGACGGCAATGAAGACAGCAATGAGAAATAGAATGAGTACCGGAACATACGGTTCAAGCATATATTGCCTCGCAGCGAGTCATCGCAGAATCCACCGACGCAAGCAGAGGTGTCATAGGGAATTATACCTGTCTTCAAGGTTGTGTCAATCGGCACGAACTATGGAAATTTCTAGTGCAACACGTCGCAAAAAATTGTGCAATTAATCCGGCATGGTGAATGCAGAAAGTAGCGAATGTTTACGTCAGGGTTACCTATCAATTCGATGCAGGAGAACCCAAATGTTGGGCAAAGCAATGTCGGTTTCCTTTCTGCCAGGGCTTTTCGACGTTCTCACCGTACCTGGTAGAGGTATGGTGAGGAGAGGATAATGAAGATTGCGAGCAATGGAGGGATTCCCAAATCGTCTGTGGCACGTGCGGAGGTGCACTGTTTTCTGTGCCAACCGTGCGCTATCCCCCTGTTTGTCTTGTCGATGCCGCCATTCCACGCCGTGTAGGGGCAGGCGCCTAACCTGTCCATTTGTCTCTGGTATGTCTGTCCGACGCGGGCCGGAGGCCCGCGCACCCAGGGAGACCTGAGATACCTAGCGCCGTGCCATTCACTATGAAAGGTCTGATGCGGGCCGGAGGCCCGCGCACCCAGGGAGACCTGAGATACCTAGCGCCGTGCCATTCACTATGAAAGGTTTGACGCGGGCCGGAGGCCCGCGCACCCAGGGAGACCTGAGATACCTAGCGCCGTGCCATTCACTATGAAAGGTCCGACGCGGGCCGGAGGCCCGCGCACCCAGGGAGACCCTGCGGATCGAAGAATAGGATCGCGTGCGCAAGATGGTCACTGGTGAACGCGACCGCAACCTGAAATCTCCGCAAACCCCGCCCATTCGGTGTGATAGTAGTCAAGATAAGAATTGTCGGCTATAATACAAGCCGCAACTTATTGTAAGGTGTGTAAGGAGTGTGACCATGAAATCGACGCCAGCAGGCGAAGCTATTCAAATCATCAACGGACGCTTGCAGGTTCCCGATCATCCGGTTATTCCGTTCGTCGAAGGTGATGGCACTGGGCGCGACATCTGGCGTGCGAGCGTCCGTGTGTTCGACGCTGCGGTTGCGCTGGCTTATGGTGGTAAGCGGAAGATCGAGTGGCTTGAGGTACTAGCCGGTGAAAAAGCATTTCACATGACGGGGAACTGGCTCCCTGACGAGACGATTGAGACATTTCAGAAGTATCTCGTCGGGATCAAAGGCCCGCTCACGACACCGGTTGGTGGTGGTATTCGCTCGTTGAACGTTGCTCTGCGTAAACATCTCGATCTCTACGTTTGTCAGCGACCGGTTCGCCACTTTGCCGGTGTTCCATCGCCGGTCAAACACCCCGAAAAGGTCGATATGGTGATCTTCCGCGAGAATACGGAAGATGTCTACACCGGTATCGAGTACCGTGCTGGCAGTGAGGAAGCGGCCAAGGTTCTCGAGTTTTTACAGCGCGAGTTTCCTAAAGATTTTGAAAAGATCCGCTTCGGTACACCTGAAAAGACCGATGAGTTTCGCCGGCTGATCGGCGAGGCGCCTGAAGGTAAAATTGAGGTTGGGATTGGTATTAAGCCGATTAGCCGGATTGGCACTGAGCGGATCATGGCGGCGGCGATCCAATATGCGATCACCTACAAGCGCAAGAGCATCACCCTGATGCACAAGGGAAATATCCAGAAGTTTACCGAAGGCGCCTTCCGCGACTGGGCTTACGAATATGCCGAGCGTGCTTTCGGTGATTATGTGTACACCTGGGCGCAGTGGGAGCGAACAAAGGCGTCACGCGGTGAGGCGGCTGCCAATGCCGAACAAAAAGAGGCCTTGGCAGCAGGTAAGATTCTGGTGAAAGATGCGATTGCTGATATTATCTTTCAGCAAGTGCTGACCCGTCCTGATGAATTTGATGTGATTGTTGCTCCCAACCTCAACGGTGATTATCTCTCGGATGCGCTGGCAGCCCAGGTGGGCGGTATCGGCATTGCGCCTGGCGGCAATATCAACTACGTGACCGGCCATGCGATCTTCGAGGCAACCCACGGTACGGCGCCAAAATATGCCGACCTCGATAAGGTTAATCCTGGCTCGGTGATTCTGTCGGGCGAGATGATGCTCCGCTATATGGGGTGGACGGAAGCCGCTGACCTGATTATCGCTGGTCTTGAGCGTACTATTGCCGACAAGACGGTAACCTACGACTTTGCCCGCTTGATGGAAGGCGCCCGTGAGGTGAAGACGTCGGAGTTTGCCAACCTGATCATTGCCAACATGGAGAAGATCGTGGCCGGTGATGTCCCCCATCCCGAACCGACGTTTGGCCCTGAGATTCTGCGTCGGGCAGATGGTCGTGTCTATCCCCACGGGAGTGTTGGGGCAGTGATGACGCGGGCAGTAGTGGCAGTGCCGGCTGAGGCCTCGCTCCGCGAAACATCAATTTATATGCGTGGACGCGGTATCCATTCGGTGATCGTCAAGCCCGATGAGAGTGGGCAGTGGGGCATTATGACGATGCGTGATGTGCTGAAGAAAGTGGTTCGTGAGGGTCGAGCTATTGACGGCTTGACCGTTGGTGACTTGACCAGTCGGCCATTGTTGAGTGTCAGCCCCGAAACGCCCATCACTGAATGCGCGGCATTGATGGTCGAACGCAATATCCGTCGGCTAGCCGTATTCGAGAATGGTGAACCGGTCGGTATCATTTCTGAGACCGATATCTTCAGCCACGTTGCCGAGTAGTCTCTTTCCTTCCTCCCAGGCAGAGGAAGGGGGAGTTGCCCTCTCTTTCTAACCCTCTTCCTCTCCCACACGGAGAGAGGGAGAGGGTTATAGTTCCTCTCATCCTACCTGAGAGGAGTGAGAGGTGGATAGGTGCTCAACCCGTCCGCAGTACGCAAAGAGGTGTGTTGCCTCCGATTCTGTGTACCCCCACCCCCCAACCCCCCGCAAGCGGGGGGCAGGCCATACCCCCCAACCCCACCGCAAGCGGGGGGCTTGTGGAAGGTGCTGGCGGCAGGGCTGGCGAGGGATGATACTATGATGATGCGCCAAACGATGGGGTCTGACTACAAATTACAAGACGCGGGCCGGAGGCCCGCGCTCCCAGGTGATCGCGTGGGTTGGGAATCATCGGAAGCAGGTGTGTGACACTTGTTGGTGTTGTGCCGTTGTTGAGCAATTTGGCTGAAAACGTTGCAAAGCCCTCCTTCTCATCGCTCACTTTTCGATTTTCACTTCTCTCGGTGTACTGTGGTAAGATAAGAAAAGGAATCACGGAACCACAATAGCGCGAGTGCGTATGGAAATATTCAACGTTCACCTGTTTGAATTTATCTTGATTGCGGGCCTAGCTCTTGTTCTCTTCGGGCCAGAACGGTTACCGGAGATCGGTCGTTTTGCTGGCAGGCAGGTCGCCAAATTTCTGGCCTGGCAGCAGCAATCGCCTGAATTGCAGATGATCAACGAGATGCGCAACGAGTTTGAACGTGAGATTGCTCAGTTGCGTGATGAGTTGATCCGGACTCGCCAGCAGCTCGATGTGCAGCAAGATATGCAGGCGATTGCCGACGAAGTGAAAGCTGCTGGTCAGCAAGCACAATCTATTCTTGACGAGGTAAAGGCTGCCGGTCAGCAAGCCCAAACCGTGCTCGATGAGGCGAAGACGGCGACCAAACCGGTTATTCGCCCTCCAGCTCAACCGCCGGTTCCGGCGGCAACCGTTTCACCGACAACACCAACCGTATCGGTTTCAGCAGTGGTGCAGCCGGTAACCGAGGAAGATCGTAAGTTGTTTGGTGAACCATCAACAATAACGACCCCACCTGAGCCTGTAGCCGATCAACCGCTTGCGCTTCCCGATGAGCAGTCGACCGCTTCATCAACGCCTGCCGATCCTCATGCTGATCAACCCGCTATCACTGCTGCCGAACTGCATGAACTTATGCACCGCCTGAATGAATTGGCGGCTGAATTGCAGGCCATTGTCTTTCAGCTCCAGGCTCGTGGGTTACTCGATCAGCACTGGCAACCGACCGTTTCTACTTCACCCGTGACGGAGGAGACAATACGATCATGACAACCCGACCGGCAAGAGCAAATCAGACCGATGATGCCTCGATGTCGCTTATTGAACACCTGATCGAACTGCGGAGCCGGATTATCAAGTCCGGGATTGCAGTGTTGATCGGGATGGTATTAGGTTTTGTAGCTGTTTGGCCACAGGGGCCGGTCAAACTGATCGATATTCTGATCCTGACCTTTGCACCAATCAATGACCGCTTTGCGCCGATTCAGTCGGTTGGGACGACCGAGCAGTTCACCAGTTATATGAAAGTGGCGCTGGTGGTCGGTGTGATCCTGGCCATGCCGGTTATTGTCTATCAGATTTTGGCCTTTATCATCCCTGGTCTTACCGCTGACGAACGTCGCCTGATTTTTCGGGCACTCCCGTTTGTTACCTTGTTCTTCCTGGCCGGTATCGCGTTTGGCTGGTTTGTGACGACACCGGTCGCTATTCGGTTTCTGGTTGGCTTTTCTGATTCACCGTTGATCCAGACCCAACCAACCTTGTCTGATTTTCTCGAGACGGTTTCGATGCTGCTGCTGATCAACGGGATCGTGTTTGAGCTGCCGATCATCATTTATGTGTTGGCTTACCTGAATGTCACCAATGCCCGTCAACTGGCCGGCTATCGGCGGTACGCGCTGGTGCTGGTGGTCATTATTGCAGCATTTATTACGCCTACCGGTGATCCGGTAAATCTGTTTTTGCTGGCGCTGCCGATGTATCTGCTTTATGAAGTGGGGATTATTTTGGCTCGTTTTGTGCCGGCATCGGCGCAGAAGTCGCGTGGGTAGTTACTCCTCACCTGACCCTTCCCGCCGGATGATGGGAGCCGGACTCTAGCTTGACTTCTAGTACGCGATAGTGTATAACGGTGCTCATGGAAAACACCATGCGCACAGGGAAAGCCGCAACACTCCTTGGTGTCTCGGTCAAGACGTTGCAGCGTTGGGAACGCGAAGGAAGGCTGATTCCGGTGGCCCGAACGGACAGCAACCGCCGTCTCTCCCCTGAGACGCAGATCCGTGAGTTCATCGGTTTGCGGCAGGCGAACCATGCGCCAACCACGCTGGTCGCCTCCTGTCGGGTATCGAGTGCGGCACAGCAGCCGGACCTGGCGAATCAGCGCAACGTGCTGGAAGAGGTCGTGGTGGCGAAGGGATTGGCGGGGGTCGAGTGTATCGAGGAAGTGGGCGGCGGGTTGAACGTCACGCGCAAGCGGTTGCTGGCCCGTATGGACGAGATCGGGCGACGGGAAGTCAAGATGCTGATCCTCGCGCACCGGGACCGCCTCACCCGTTTCGGCGTTGAGTGGTTCGAACATGACGCCAAAACCCATGGCTGCGAAGTGCTGGTGCTCAACCAGGAACGGCTGTCTCCCGAACCGGAAATGGTGCAAGACGTGATGACCATCGTGCACGGTTGTTCGTCTCGGCGATACGGTTTGAGGAACTATCGAACGAAGTTGGATGCAGCGCTGAAACAGGATGCACATGGCGTCAAACAGGCCCAACCATGCAACGAACCCACACGATCGCTCGTTGCCCGACTCCTGAGCAGGTGGACTACTTCAAGCGCGCCTGCGGCACGGCGCGGCGTGTCTGGAACTGGGCGCTCAATGAGTGGAACAGGCAATACGCAGCAGGCGGCAGGCCAAACGCCATGGCGCTCAAAAAACAGTTCAACGCCATCACGGACACCGACCCGCAGTGGCTCGATGAGAGCGGCCGGCCTTGGGTGCAAGACATTCACCGGGATGCCCACGCCCAGCCGTTCAGGAATCTTGCCAACGCATGGGAACGGTTCTTCGCCGACCTCAGGGAGGGCAAAGAAGCGCACGAACCACGGCTCAAGAAAAAGGGCCGTTGCCGCGACAGCTTTTATGTGGCCAACGACAAGTTCACTCTGATGGGCAAGACGATCCGTCTGCCCAGGATCGGCGAAGTCGCCATGACCGAGGAACTGCGCTTCGCGGGCAAGATGTTGGGCGCGACGGTCTCGCGCACCGCAGATCGTTGGTTTGTGGCAATACAGGTCGAGGTGCCTGATGCGCAATGCTATCGGCGTCGCACGTCGCACGAGGTCAACGGCCTCGACCTGGGCATCAAGGCTGCCGCAACGATCTCCAGCGGTGAAGTCGTTGAGGCGCCCAAGCCGCTCAACGCAGCGCTGCGTCGTCTAAAAATCCGTAGCCGACGTCTCAGCCGCAAGCTGCAAGCCGCCAAGAAGGCAGCAGGATTTGAACGCCGTGCCCGCCTGCCCAAAGGAACGCGCCTGCCGGTATCGAACAACCGGCGAACGTCCGCTGCGACATTGGCAAGGCTCCATGCCCGCCTTGCCAATCTCCGAGCGGACTTTACTCATAAGCTCACGACCCGACTCTGCCGCGAAAACCAAGCGTTCGTGATCGAGGATGTAAACGTCAAAGGGATGCTCGCGAACGAGAGACTCGCCCGCGCCATCTCTGACGTTGGCTTTGGTGTGTTCCGCTCGCAGGTGGAATACAAGGCGAAACGCTACGGTACTCATCTCATCATCGCCGATCGTTGGTATCCAAGTAGCCGACTCTGTTCCAAGTGTGGCTGGAAGAACGAGGCGCTGACGTTGAGCGATCGAGAATGGGTGTGTGCGCAATGTGGCGAGCGCCATGACCGTGACCTCAATGCGGCGCGGAACCTGAAACGGCTGGCAACCGAAACTGCCCTACCCGTGGCGAGTCCGACCAGTAATGGCGGCGCTACGGCGGGGATGGCCCCCGCCGTAGTCGGGAAAGTCACGCCTGTCAGAGACGACGGTGGTCAACAAGACACGTCGGGGCAGGAAGAGAACTGTGCGCACTTTTGCGCACTTTCTTGATAGCAGAGAGGATCGGGAATCTTACATTCGTGGCATAAGTTAGGAATGACCGAGACGCAACCTAACATCGCTCTGGTGATCGGCATTAACGGCGGTCCTGAAACCGGGCTGCCACCACTGCGCTACGCCGAGGAGACTGCATACCAGGTGGCCCGTATGCTCACTTCACCGGCTAGTGGCTTTACCCTGCATTGTGGTGAGCCGCTGGTTGGTGCAGCAGCAACCACCGATGCTGTGCGCAGGGCGATCTTCGATGCGCGGCGAGCTGCCGGTCGCCATGGGCTGTTGCTCATCTACTATATCGGTCACGGGCGCTACATCACCGATGCCAGCGGCCATAGTGATGTCTTCCTGGTTACCTCCAACTTCCGCCCAGAGGATGCCCGTGACGATTCGAGCGCTCACCTTTCGATGGAGTGGCTTCAGGAGAAGGTGTTGCGCCATAGTACCCCTGACCGGTTGCTGCTCATCCTCGACTGCTGCTACGCCGGCGCAGTCGGTGAAGCCGCGCCTGATCCGGTGGTTGATAATCTGCGTCGGCGCCTGGCCCAGGCCCTCAACATCCAGCGCACCGATGTCGCCGACGGTAGCAGCGGGACGATGCGTAAAACGCTGGCCGCGGTCAGCCCCTGGCATAAAGCCTACGAAGGCGATGGCGCCACCCGCTACAGTGCCGCTCTGCTGCGTGGATTAGCCGGGGCTGCTGCGTTAGAGGATGGCCGGGTGACCTGGCAGAGCCTGCACGCGATGCTTCAGGTAGAGCTGGCCGATGCCCAGCCTGGCGAGTATGGCTTCGACCGCTCATCCGGCGCCACGCTGGCGTATTACCCGGATCGCGCTCGCCTGCGCACACCCGAACATCAGCCCTTTGTGATGCCTTACCCGCGCCTCCCCAACTTTGTGGGCCGCGAGGAAGAACTCAAGCACCTGGCGACTATGCTCACCGGCGAGCAGGCGGAAGATGTCGCGCTGCTGCCGGCGATCGCCGGCATCGGCGGCATCGGCAAGACTCGGCTGGCAATCGAGTTCGTCCATCGCTACCGCGATCGCTTTCCCGACGGCGTGTTCTGGCTAAGCATGGAACAACCGGAAACGATTGAAACCCAGGTTGCCGCATGCGGCGGGCCACGCGGTCTCCAACTCTTCGACGATGAACTGGGTGAACAGTTGCGTAGGCAGACTATCGGCTTTGACGGTGAGCTGAGCCGTTTCGAGCGACCACGTCGGCTAAGCCTGCGTGAGCGGGTCGAACAGGTGCGAGCGATCTGGGAAGGGCCGGGTCGCCGTCTAATCATCTTCGACAACCTGGAAGACCCGACCCTGCTCGAGCAGTGGCGGCCGCGTGGCGGCGGCAGCCGTCTGCTGATCACCACCCGCCGCCAGAGCTGGGAGACCGGCAGCGGCGTGCGTCTCCTCCCCCTCACCAGCCTGACAGACGAAGCCAGTCTGTCATTGCTGCTTGGCCCGCGCGCGATCGAACATGGATGCACCGTTGCCAGCTTGCTGACAGACCCACGCGAGGCTGAGGCCGCATACGGCATCGTGCAGGAGCTGGGCGGATTGCCCCTGGCGCTCACACTGGCCGGTGGTTATCTAACCAGGAGTAGCGTCACCCTTGCCAGATACCTTGAGCTGCTGCGTACCGAGAGCATCAACCACCACTCTCTGAATGCTGAACTGGTTGAAGGACTACCATCGGGGCAACGGGCAAGCATCGTGGCATCCTTTGCGTTGAGCTATCAGCGTCTGGGCAACGATCCGACCGATCACCTGGCCCGCACGATCTGGCTGTCCGCCGCACAACTTGCCCCCGAGCCGATTCTCGATGAAGTGCTTATTCGCGCTGCTGAGCTTGACCCGACCGACGACACTCAACGCGAGCGGGGCGAACAGGCGCTTCGTCGTCTGCGTGAACTCGGATTGATTGAGTATAGCGATGGATCGTACCGTCTCCACCGCCTGCTACGCGCTTATGCGCGCAGTGTTACCGATGACCCATTAGCCGATTGGCGACGTGCTGCACGCGGTCTGGTCCAGACCGTTCAGCAACTTGATGAAAAGTTGGAACTATCTGCCCGGCCTTTTCTTGAACATATCCGTCAGTTGCTTGACGTGCGCGTAGCTAATCGTGATCGCGACCAGGCCGATCTGCTGCATGCGGCTGGTCTGATCATGTATCAGGACAATGACTACCCGACGGCGCGGCAGTATTTGCAGGAGGCGCTGGCAATCAAGGAAGCGGTGCTGGGCCGCCGCCATCGCTCAACGGCCCTCACCCTGCACGAGTTAGGCAATGTGGCCTATGCCGAGGGCGACTACCCGACGGCGCGGCAGTATTTGCAGGAGGCGTTAGCAATCGAAGAGGCAGTGCTGGGCCGCCGCCATCGCGAGACAGCCGTCACCCTGTACCAGTTAGGCAGGGTGGCCTATGCCGAGGGCGACTACCCGACGGCGCGGCAGTATTTGCAGGAGGCGCTGGCAATCAAGGAAGCGGTGCTGGGCCGCCGCCATCGCTCAACGGCCGTCACCCTGCACGAGTTAGGCAATGTGGCCTATGCCGAGGGCGACTACCCGACGGCACGGCAGTATTTGCAGGAGGCGCTGGCAATCAAGGAAGCAGTGCTGGGCCGCCGCCATCGCGAGACAGCCGTCACCCTGTACGAGTTAGGCAAGGTGGCCTATGCCGAGGGCGACTACCCGACGGCGCGGCAGTATTTGCAGGAGGCGTTAGCAATCGAAGAGGCAGTGCTGGGCCGCCGCCATCTCGAAACGATGGTTATGTTAATTGCATATTATAGTCTTTTCTGGAGGGCGCTGTTTGCGGCAGGTATGTGCGCTCTGCTTTCCTGGTTTCTGCTACCAGCGCAGGTTGATCTCTTCGCTGTGGGTGTTGTTCTGCTGCTCGGTGCGATTGGTTATCTCTGGTTGCCTGCCGCAACCCGACTGGTACGGGCAGTCTGGCGCTTCCAGGTTGGTTGGTTCGGAATGACGTTGCTGCTGCACCTGCTCGGGTACGTCAATATTGTGATCTCGCCGACGACACTCTATGCACTGGCTGCCTGTGGTGGTGCGGTTGGGTTGTTGTTCTGGCCCCGCCTCAGCTCCTGGCAGGTAGGTCGCGCCATCCGTCATCATCTGCAACGACATCTGCAACGACAGTTGTATCTTACCCGACAGCAGTCGTTACGCCATCAGCGCCGATCAGGCGCTGCTGACCGATCATAGGAGCGTACCCATGCCCGATCAGTTTACCGTTCGCATCGAGTTTGTAGATAACGATCCAACCCGCCCTGACCCGGCTGGCGTTAGCGCCTGCGCCGATCAGATACTCACCGATCTGCGTCGCCGCGGCATCGAGCCGTATCCGGTGTACACCGGCGCGATGGGTGGTGACGTGTATGAGATTGTGCGCCAGTTGGCCGAGAGTGCTGCGGCAAACAAGGAGGTCTTGCTGGCGCTGATCAATGGAGTCGTTGCACCAATCGTCAGTGTGCTGGCCCAACGGCTGAAAGCGAAGGATCGGCCGTCTGAGGCGCAGCATACAGTGATCGTTATTGTCGAAGGCGCTCAGGCTGAGGTGATCGATCCTGACATATCTGCTGAGGAGTTGTTGCGCCGTCTGCTCGTCAGCGACCCGCAGCTTGCCGAGAGGGTTTCCCCAGCAACGAAGCCAGTGGTACAGGTCAGGGTGGCAGGGTACAAGAAGCGGTAGTGGACTTAACCCCTCCCCCCTTGCAAGCCGGAGTTTGGGGGTAATGTGCGGATACGCTGAAATTTACCCCCAACCCCCGCATGCGGCGGGTGAAGGGGGCTGCCTACCAAAAGCCGGAAACGTTGCTCATCCATGCTCACCAATGACAATATTGTCAATAACCATTTTCATCTCGTCAAGGCACTGTCATTCTGATATGCTACGGTCATACACGGGGGCTGCTGCAACTCGCCATCTGTAGAGCACGCACGAAGGGGGGCAGGCAGAAGTTCCAATGATCGCTTGTTCTATTCACCCATGCGCACTGTGTACCTTGATCAGACACTCATAAACATTGCGAGCGTTCCTCTCTTCGGCAGCCTGAGCGAATATGGGCTTGTCATAACGGCAGTAGGAGCAATCTATGCGGATCGGCATTGATGTGCGCTATCTGTCTCACGGTTTGGTTGGTGGTGTTCATACCTATGTCAAACACTTCGTGGCCGAGCTGTGTACGATAGCTACCGATCATCAGATATTTCTCTACGCCGATACAAAATGCCCGTTTGAACTAGATAATCTACCGCTTACGGTAACGCTGCGCCTGTTATCGTACCGAGGGCCGCAATCGAGTGTGTATCTTGATTACATTGGGATGCAACGGGCAATGGCCCGTGATCGGCTCGATGTGGTGCATTATCCGGCAAACTATGGTTTCCGCGTGAGCGGTGCACGGGTTGTCGTAACCCTTCACGATGCCCTGACGATTATGCCGCTCAGTGAGACACTGTTCAGTTCCGGTTCGCGACGCACACTTCGTTCAATGGCGACAACGATCTATCTGTATTTTGCCTCGCGGCGCATGTTGCACCATGCCGATTTGCTGTTGACCGTCTCAGAGCACGCTAAGCAAGATATTCTCCGCTATTGCCGATTCGATCCTCAGCGCATTATTCCTATTCCCCATGCACCAACGCCGGATATGTACCGAATCAGTGACGAAGCCATTCTTACTGCGGTTCGTCAGCGTTACGGGATTGACCGACCATTTGTGCTCGCCGATGCGCTGAAGAACCCCGGCGTTTTGGTGCGCGCCTGGCGACGATTACCGGCAGCGCTGCGGCAGAGTCATCGGATTGTCTTTTTCTCGCGTCATCCTGAGCCACTGCCGATAGTTTTCGAGGCAGTTGAGCGCGACGGTGCACTGCTTCTGATCAGTCCGCCACGTCCTGATCTGATTGCGCTCTACAGTATGGCGGAAGTTTTCGTTTTTCCATCCTGGTTTGAGGGCTTTGGTATTCCGATATTGGAAGCGATGACTTGCGGTACGCCAGTGATCGTTTCCGACCGCGGACCGCTGCCGGAGGTCGCAGGAGGAGCGGCGTTGGTGATGGATGCCGAGGACGACGCGACGCTTGCGGGTTACCTGGAGCGCTTGCTGACCGATCCGAACGAAGCAGCACTCTGGCGTGAACGCGGTTTTGCTCATGCGGCGCAGTTTAGCTGGCGCAAGACTGCCCAGCGTATTTTGGAAAGTTATGAGCAAGTATTGCATAGAACGATCTACGCGCCTGGTGTGCTGTAGGGCGCAGTACCGGGGTGATCCATCGCTGCGAGGTTTCGGTTATGTTTGTTGTGCTGATGGAAGTTGTGCACCGGATTGTGGTAATACCTGGTTCGCTGCTCGCTGGAGGTATGCGCGGGGCCGGAGATGATGGAGCACTGATGCGCTCCCCGCTGGGGTTCAGCCGCCCACTGCATCGGCGGGCCGGAGGTCCGCGCATCTAGGTGGGGTCTTGGGTGCGCTCCCCGCTGGGGTTCAGCCGTCCACCGCATCGGCGGGCCGGAGGCCCGCGCATCTAGGTGGGGTCTTGGGTGCGCTCCCCGCTGGGGTTTAGCCGTCCACCGCATCGGCGGGCCGGAGGTCTGCGCACCCAGGCATTCAGGTGTGTCATTCCTGCTTCTTCTACCACAGAATATTTCGGATCGGCGCTGAGTGTAAGCAAAAGCAACCTGGCGCAGTTGTTTAAGTCAACGACTGCGCCTGATTAACATAATACTTGTAGACCGGCGTGGGTGAACTATCACTCAGTGTCTTTATCCTCACTCTTGCCGTTGCGCTCGCTCTCATAGCGCTCAGCTAGTTCGCGGAGTGCGGTAAACAGCTCAACATCTAACAGCACGCCGGCCGGGTACCCTTTTTGTGTAACAATAATGGGCTGGTGAGTCGCTTGTGAGCGTTTGATAAGCGCGGCCAGTGAGGATGCTGCCTTTGAGATCGGTACGACACCTTGGCGAAGATCAACGTTGAGTAAGTTTTTGGTGATGTCTGACATGGCAGAACTCCATTTGTGAGTATTTGCTTGTTTTAAAACCCTCGATTCATGTTCTGTTATCGGTGGTGATAGCCACAAGCGTTGATGAGGTAGCGATAGCTTCTACCTCTATCTGCAAGCCTGGCAGTGATAAACCGATACAGACAGGAATCAATTCTTATGTGCTTGTGCAACAGTATAACGCACTGTTTACAAAATTTCAACTCTCACTAATCCACAATAATTTGTTGGGATGAACAGGTGCTGATCCTTCATCATACTGATACGCCGCTTGTTACGATACATAACGTCATAGCGTTAAAGCAGGTTTTGGGGTGTGATTTCCAATCGTTGATGTACTGCCTTCATTATCAGACGACGCAGAAACAGTGAGAGTTGCATTGACGTGTTGGCACATCCGGGTTTTTCAGGTTTCTGATATTCGGCTGTATTCACTATGCTAACGTTATGCAGCCCTTTCCAGCGCTGACCGCCCCCACCGTTGGCGGGAAAGTGGAGATCGCTAACCAGCATTCTCGCGGTGCCCGGAAAACCGATCATACTGACTACTATCGGAACAGGGGGAGGTAGGCTGCCTCACGCACGGCAAGCCCACTGCTCCCTACTCTATCTTCTTCATCACAGTTTACGCTTAGAAAACAAGGATGCAGCACTGCTGCATCCTTAAAACATCTCGATGCTGCCAGGACGGTCAGAGGCCTTCTTGTTCACGAATGTACGCGAGCAGATTACGACACGCTGTTTCGATCATGTGATAAACCTCTTCAAAACGACCGTTGTAATACGGATCAGGCACCTCATCGGTACCAAGGTTGGGGGCAAAGCTCAACAAGAGTCTGGCTCGCTCACGAGCTTTGGGGTGAAATCGACTCAGATCGGCCAGATTTTCGCGATCCATGACCAAAATGTAATCGAACTGGTCAATATCGGCGCTCCGTACCTGACGGGCATACATACCGGCCGTCGAGATATTTCGGCGCGCCAGCACGCGCTGCGTCCCTGGATGTGGAGGCTCGCCGACGTGCCAGCTACCGGTACCGGCTGAATCGATCTCAAATCGTTCACTCAAGCCGGCCTCATTGACCAGGTGGCGAAAGATCGCCTCGGCCATTGGTGAACGACAGATATTCCCCATGCAGACGAACAGGACTCGTACTTTGCGCTGCATAATCTCCTCATTGGCTCATAGCAGATAGTGCTTGTAGAATGGCATCAGCAACTTCATCGATCCGCCGTACATGGTGAAGGTGCCTGGCGAGTGGCCCAATGACCAGCAGCGGCGCCGGTGCAGTGGTATGGGTTGTGGTTGATGCCTGTTCGATATTGCCATGATCTGACGTTATGAGCAAGTTGTCTTGTTGACGACGAGCATCGAGCCAACCGGCGATCAGACCGTCGATGCGGGTGAGTGCTTCGCGGACGCCATGCGTTCCCAGGCGACCATGCCCGGCAAGATCGGGCAGAAAGCTCTCAAAAAAGACAAATTCGTACTCGGTGGCAAGGTGAGCCAGCCGTTCTCCGGCGAGTTGCGGACTAATCGGTTCGATGGTTGCGGCTTCTGGATCGCACGTTGCTAACCCTTCACCGGTAATATCCCAACTCAGTGCTCGACCCTGCTTCAGATCGGCAAGTGTGCGTAAATCGATACCGGCCCCCTCGGCAGCAATCACACTCGCCGAGCGACGTAGACGGCGGCTTGCCACTGCCTGCCAGTAGCCGTTGGTAAAGACGTTGGCAAACGCGATGCGGAGTCCTCGTTCGCGGATTCGTCGGAAGAGAGAGCGTTCGGCAAGCAATGGTCGCAGTGCCACTGGTGGAAAGTGCGGCTGATGCCTGCCATGGAGTGCTGGAGCGTTGATGCCTGCCAGTAAGGCTACGTGGTTGGTGCCACTTTGGGGCAGGCCATCTACCCCTAAACAGGTGTCGAGGGCAGTTAGCAGAAGGTGGTCACGATAACCAATCTGTTCACTGGTCAGCGGCCCACCTAGGAGCCGGTGAACGGCAGGCATCGGCGCCTGAGCCAGTGGGTTGTCAGCGCTCGCCGGAGCCAGGCCTATGCCGTCGAGAAATACAAATGTTAGCGTCATGGTACGTGTCGTCCATCCATCAACTGTATACATAGAGAGTACGGTTCCTGTACCAACATGCGTGCCGTGCGCTTGTGAAAATGTTGACAGGTTCAACATCATCACCTATAATTACCGGCATTGTAAAACATGTCTCGACTTCCGCGACGGTCGAACTCCACAGACTGGAATGGTACGACGGCCTTGGAGCATTTGCCATCGAGCGGAGCCGGCGGCTCGCGCCAGGTTGACGGCCTGTGCAACGTATGTTGCCCGACCTCGTGCGCGCTACCAGCATAGACAAATGACGCTCGTCATTGACGGCTGAGTGGAGGGAGAGACAAATCAAATTTTCTTGAGGAGGCTTTGTAGCATGTCTGTCCAGCCCGACCCTGTAACCCAGCAGAATGAGGAAGATCTGGATTGGACGCAATTACTCGATGAGTATGATTATGCCCGTCCTCAGCGTGGTGAGCTGCGCGAGGGGTTGATTATGCACATCGAAGAGAATGGCGTTCTGGTCTCGATTGGCACTAAGCGCGAAGGGATTATTCCGGCTCAAGATTTGCGCCAGATGGGAGAAGATTTCATCAATTCGCTGAAAGTTGGTGATACGGTTCAAGTGTATGTGCAAGAGCCGGAAAATCGCGACGGTGATCTGATCCTCTCGCTCACGATGGTGCAGGTGGCGAAGGACTGGGAGGTGGCCGAACAGCTCTTCCAGGATGGTGGGATTGTTCGTTGCAAAGTGATCGGTTTTAACAAGGGTGGTTTGCTCGTTCAATTCAACCGGATTCGCGGATTTGTACCGGCTTCGCAAGTGGCCCAGTTGCATGGGCGCACCGCTGCTGACGAGCGCCAGCAGGCCTTGCAGAAGATGGTGAATCAAGAGATTCCGCTAAAGGTGATCGAGGTGGATCGCGAGCGCAACCGGTTGGTTCTCTCTGAGCGGGCTGCTACTCAAGAGTGGCGTAAGGCGCAGAAGCATCGTTTGCTCACCGAGTTGCAGCCGGGTGATGTCCTGGTTGGCCGCGTGAACCAGCTTACCAATTTTGGTGCATTTATCGATCTGGGTGGTGCTGATGGTCTGGCACACATCTCCGAACTGAGCTGGCAGCGGGTCAACCATCCGCGTGAGGTGCTCCAACCCGGTCAGGAAGTTAAGGTGGTTGTGGTCGAGATTGATCGCGAACGCGAGCGTATCGGTCTCTCGATCCGCCAGTTGCAGAATAATCCCTGGGAGACGATTGACCAGCGCTACACTCTTGGGCAATTGGTGACCGGCCCGGTGACAAATGTGACACCTTTTGGCGCCTTTGTCCAGATCGAAGAAGCGGTGGAAGGCTTGATCCACGCCAGTGAACTGGATGCCGATCCTCAGGCTCAACCGCGCGATATTCTGCAACCCGGCCAGATTGTGACCGCTCGTGTGATCAGCCTTGATCGTCAACGCCAGCGGATGGGGTTGTCGCTACGCCGAATTGGCGAGAACGACGTTGAGCCTGAGTCTGCGGCTGAGCCGATTTCTACGCCTGCCCCTGCTTCAGATGAGGCTAATTCTTCAGCACAAGCGTAATTGTCGCCAGCAGGCAATACAATCTGTAAACATAGAACCGGCATGGATCGATATCCGTGCCGGTTTTGTCGTATGATAGAGACGTGACATATCTGCTGGGATGACAAGGAGGCAGGCATGCGATTTCTTTCGGCAGCCGATATTGCAAAGGCAGTGCCGATGGCAGCAGCAATTGAAGCAGTGGCGCAAGCATTCGGGAAGTTGGCGCGGGGAGAAGCCTGTATCCCGCTTCGTACTGCAATCAGTATTGCCGAGCACGCAGCAACAACGTTCTTTATGCCGGGACTGCTCACTGGCGAGATGCCAGCTCTTGGCCTTAAGACTGTTTCGGTCTTTCCACACAACATCTATCGTGCTGAGCCAACCATTTATGCCCTAGTTACCTTATTCGATCCGACGAGTGGTCGTCCGCTGGCTGTCCTTGATGGCACCTATCTGACGGCGTTGCGTACCGGTGCAGCTTCCGGTGTAGCAACACGTCTGTTGGCGCGGCCAGATGCACGCACGCTGGTTGTGTTTGGGGCCGGTGCGCAAGCTCTGCCGCAGATACAGGCTGTGTTAGCAGTTCGCCCCACGATTAACAATATCTGGATTGTGAACCGCACCCGTGATCGAGCGATGTTATTGGCAGCACGTTTGCGCGGTGAGGGTTTCCGGGGCGATGTTCGGCTTGCCACTAATCTAGAGGTGGCGCTGGCCGAAGCAGATGTTATCTGTACGGCTACGAGTAGCTCTGTGCCTCTCTTCGCGGCAGATTTGGTACGGCCCGGCACTCATATCAACGCTATCGGCGCGTATCGGCCCGATATGGCCGAGATTCCGCCTGAGCTGGTTGCCCGTAGTCGGATTTTTGTCGATCAGCGTCAGGCAGCCTGGGCTGAGGCAGGGGATTTGATTCAGGCCCGTGCTGCCGGTCTCATCGATGAGCACCATATTGTCGCTGAACTAGGGGAGCTTGTGAATGGTACAGGAAATGGACGAACTTCAGCCGACGAAATTACTCTGTTTAAGTCGGTTGGCAATGCGGTGCAAGACCTGGCCGTTGCCGCGCTGGCGTTACAACAAGCGAACACGCTCGGTTTAGGGGTGGAAGTGAGGCTCTGAGCTTTTTCATCAGGTGGGCAGCTATTATTCATCGAAAAGTCATGCTCGTTCCGTACAACGATCATTGAATAGACGATGGATAATACCTCGTTGGTAACATTTCAGTTCTGTAATAAAAGGAGATGCACTCGTGAAAAACATCTGCGTAGTAGGTACAGGATATGTCGGTCTTACGACTGGCGTATGTTTTGCCGATCTTGGCCATTCCGTGACCTGTATCGAGATCGATCTACACAAACTAGAATTGCTGCGCAGCGGAAAATCACCGATCTTCGAGCCTGGTCTCGAAGAGATGCAAGAACGAAACATGCGTGCCGGTCGGTTGCGTTTTACCGATGATTATGCGGTCGGGATTCCCGATGCTGAGTTTATCTTCATCACCGTCGGGACTCCTATGGCCGAAGACGGTTCTGCCGATCTTACGTATGTGAAAGCTGCTGCGCGTAGTATCGGTCAATATTTGCGTTCGGGTTCCATCATTATTGATAAAAGTACGGTACCGGTAGGGACCGGCGATCTGGTCGAAAACATCATTGCCGAGCATGCCGGTCCTGATGTGAAATTTGATGTCGTCTCTAATCCGGAGTTTCTCCGAGAGGGGAGTGCGCTGAGTGATTTCTTTAAGCCTGACCGCATCGTCCTTGGCGCGAAGAATCGGGAGGCCGCACAGCGGGTTGCCGCACTCCACGAAACGTTAGGCGCACCGATTATCATCACCGATCTACGCACTGCCGAGATGATCAAATACGCCTCAAATGCGTTTCTGGCTACGCGCATCTCGTTCATCAACGAAATTGCTCAGATTTGCGAGCGTCTGGGTGCCGATGTCCGTGAAGTGGCCAGAGGAATGGGAGCCGACAAGCGTATTGGGCCACACTTCCTCGAAGCCGGTGTTGGGTACGGTGGTTCCTGCTTCCCCAAAGACGTATTAGCTCTCTACCATATGGCAGCTTCTGCTGGATGCCACCCCCAGTTGTTGCAGGCAGTCATGGATATTAATAGTGACGCTCGTAAGCGTTTTGTCAAAAAGGTTGAAACGGTGCTGGGAACCCTTGAGGAACGGCTGATCGGGGTGCTCGGGTTATCGTTCAAACCCAATACCGATGACATGCGTGAAGCACCGAGTGTCGATATTATTAATGCTCTCTTGAAGAAGGGGGCGCGGGTGAAGGCTTATGACCCCGTTGCAATGCCACGGGCAGAAGAGTTGTTGCCGACCGTGACCTTTACCGCCACAGCGTATGACGTTGCGAAGGATGCCGACGCCTTGTTGCTGGTTACCGAATGGAATGAGTTCAAGCAGTTGGACTGGCATCGTATCAAGCGCTATATGCGGCAACCGGTGGTCATTGATGGGCGGAACCTCTACGATCCGCGTGAGATGCGTCAGTTGGGTTTCATCTACTGGGGGGTCGGTCGCGGTGAGGCGCCGGTACCGATTCTGGAAGAAGCCCAGAATGTTGGTGACTAACGAATGAACAAGGTGGTAGTCCTTACCCTATCAGGCAGTAAAGGATAGAAAAGGGTGAGAGGTAGGGGCGGGTCGCAAACCCGCCTGCTAAAGAGTGTGATAGTGATCCTCACGACAATGAATGGGCATGCTACCCTGCACTCTGAGAGAATGATCAGAAACCCAGGCTTTTAATGATTCTCGACTATGAGGAACGCTGGCGACCAACGCATGTGCGTGTGCTGCGGAGCACGCCTGGCGGCCCTCACCTTCCCCCCCCAGCCCCCCTTCCTCTCCCACGCTGCGGGCGAGGAAGGGGGGAGGGCAGCCCTCACCTTCCTCTAGCTCCCTTCCTCTCCTACGCTGCGGGCGAGGAAGGGGGGAGGGCAGCCCTCACCTTCCCCCTCAGCTCTCTTCCGCTCCTACGCTGCGGGTGAGGAAGGGGGTGAGGGCAGCCCTCACCTTCCCCTAGCTCCCTCCCTCTCCTACGCTGCGGGCGAGGAAGGGGGGAGGGCAGCCCTCACCTTCCCCCCAGCCCCTGCCGCTCCTCCACGGGGAGAGGCCGGGGGAAGATGAGCAGAGCAGCAGCGATCCTGCGCCTGCGTCACACCAGATCACCCCTCTCCCGCAGCGCGGGAGAGGGGCCGGGGGTGAGGGTGATCAGGCTCTAAGAGCGGGTCTAAATATCCCCCTGGGATGTGGGTTGGGGTTGCTGAGGCAATGCTTCAGCAGCCCATTATACTTGGCAGTGCGCCTCTACTTGATGCAAGCGGCACGTAGAAAAGCGGTACAATAAGCAATATACCTTGTCGTTTAGATGTTTGAGGAGGTTCGTTATGGGCGATAATCGCCGTAGTCGCATGATTACCGAGGGGCCGCAGCGTTCGCCGAATCGGGCTATGTTGCGGGCGGTTGGTTTTGGCGATAACGATTTCACGAAGCCAATTGTTGGAGTAGCAAACGGCCACAGTACGCTCACGCCTTGTAATGCTGGGTTAGGTATGCTGGCAACACGTGCTGAAGAGGCAATTCGTGCTGCCGGTGGTATGCCGCAGATGTTCGGTACCATTACGGTCAGTGATGGTATTTCGATGGGTACCGAGGGCATGAAATACTCGCTGGTCAGTCGTGAGGTGATCGCCGATTCGATTGAAACGGTGGTTAACGCCCAGCGTATGGATGGTATTCTCGCTGTAGGCGGTTGTGATAAAAACATGCCCGGTGCGTTGATTGCAATGGCGCGGCTCGACATCCCGGCCATTTTTGTTTATGGTGGAACGATTAAGCCCGGTCGTTACAAAGATCGTGATTTAACGATTGTCAGTGCCTTTGAGGCAGTCGGTGAGTATAGCGCTGGCCGGATCGATGAGCATGAGTTGCTCGAAATTGAACGGCATGCCTGTCCAGGGGCCGGTTCGTGTGGAGGCATGTACACGGCCAACACGATGTCATCGGCAATTGAAGCACTCGGTCTCAGTTTGCCCGGCTCTTCTACGATGGCCGCCGAAGATGAAGAAAAAGCTATTAGTGCTGCCCGTTCAGGTGAGGTATTGGTCGAGGCGATTCGCGCCAACCGCACCGCTCGCCAGATTCTAACTCGTCAGGCATTTGAAAACGCGATTGCAGTTGTGATGGCGATTGGTGGCTCAACCAACGCTGTGTTGCATCTCCTGGCAATCGCGCATGCGGCTGAGGTTCCGCTGACGATTGATGATTTCGAGACGATCCGTCAGCGGGTGCCAGTGCTATGCGATCTGAAACCGTCGGGTCGGTATGTAACTACTGATTTCCACCGTGCAGGTGGTGTTCCGCAAGTGATGAAGATGCTACTCAACGCTGGTTTGCTGCACGGTGATTGTCTGACAATTACCGGTCAGACGGTTGCCGAGACGCTGGCCGACGTTCCTGATGAACCGCCGGCAAATCAGGATGTAATTCGGTCATTTGAACGGCCAATCTATCCGCAAGGGCATCTAGCTATTTTGCGTGGGAATCTAGCCGAAGAGGGTTGTGTGGCGAAGATTACCGGTATCAAGCAACGTCGGATTACCGGCCCGGCGCGAGTCTTCGATGCCGAAGAGGAGTGCCTGGAGGCAATTCTCAGCGGGAAGATTAAGCCCGGCGATGTCGTGGTGATCCGTTACGAGGGGCCGAAGGGTGGCCCGGGGATGCGTGAAATGCTAGCACCGACATCGGCGATTATCGGCGCTGGCCTCGGTGATAGCGTGGGACTGATTACCGATGGTCGTTTTTCGGGTGGAACGTATGGGTTGGTGGTGGGTCACGTTGCGCCAGAGGCGGCAGTTGGTGGAACTATTGCCCTGGTCGAGGAGGGGGATAGTATTACCATCGATGCTGATTCCCGTCTCTTGCAGTTGAATGTTTCTGATGAAGAGCTGGCACGTCGTCGAGCGGCCTGGCAGCCCCGGCCACCGCGCTATACCCGCGGTGTGCTGGCAAAATATGCCCGTCTGGTGTCGTCGGCCAGCCTGGGTGCCGTGACCGACCGATTTGACTCTTAATGCCTGATCGAAAACCTGAGCTTTCGATGAGGCGCGACGATGGCATTCACATAATGTTTCCTGGGTCTTTCTGACGGGGAACGTTTGAGTGCGACACTTGCGTCTACCCTCCGCGATGGAAGGGGGAATCGTGTTCCGTACCTGTGCTGCAGAGCACGCCTGGCGCCCCTCACCTTCCCCCTTGCCCCCTTCCTCTTCTCCACGGGGAGCGGAAGGGGGAACGTAGGATGGCTGGCGAGCAAGAACGTTGGCAATCCCTCACGCAATGGTTGCGCGGGCACGGTACGTTCCCTGAGAAATCTGGGTTTTTAGCACCGGTAAGGAATAGGGGGGTCTACGAGGCAGCAATTCCATCTCCTTCCTCTCCCAGAATGGGAGAGGAAGCGAGTTGACAAAAAGGATTGAGAGAGGCACGTTTTCCAATTCGCTCTACCGATGATCCGTACCTGGTGACCAACCGATCACCCCATGCGGAGCGTAGTTCAGGAGCGGATGCAGGTTCGGATCGGATAGATTGATCAATGCAGGCGAAGTACTGCACAGCATCGGTAGTCCGAGTGCTCTAAGCCATTCATCGTCGTCGCTGGCTGTTGGTGGTCGTTGGCCTTGGCGGTCGGTGATGATCGCCAGATCGCATTGATCGAATGGCAACCCCTCACGAAGCAAGCTGTCGGTGTCGAAACCGACAATGAGTGCCTGGCAAGTAGGGTCACGTAATGCCTGAATGACTGTTGAACGATTGGCATTGTCGAGGATCACACCCTGGTGGCGTGTAGCCTGTTCGGCAATTGCCTGACTGCGGTACTGTTCACCGGTAATGGCGATGATCGGGATACGACCGAGATGCTGCCACGGTGGTTGGAGATCAGGAGTAGCGCGTAGCTCGTCGTAAGTGATAATCCAGCTCCGTTCACCCTGACCCAGCAAAATACTTCTATCGGGGAAGATAGTAGCCGGTATGTCGCGGTGGCGGGCATTGGCGATCAGCTGTAGTGCCTGAACTGGCAACGCTTGCGCCTGCCGACGATCACGTAACGCCATAAGTGGTTCATCGGCGTTCCACGTTTCATCACGGCGCAATTGGGCATTAAGGCCGTCAACGACGTACCGACAGAGTTCGACGCCGATTTCTGGTTCGCCAGTCGTAAAGAAGGCACTGATCTGAACGTCGTCGTGATGCGCCTGGGCAACCACATAAAGATGAGCAATCACCAGCCCGATAGCCAGGGCGCCGCCTTTGATCGCGGCTCGCAGTTGATCACTGTAATCGGCAGGGGCACTCACCCGTAAGACGACACCGGGCTGGGGGCGGTAAATGTTTGGGCCGTAAAAGGCGGTTAAATGGCGAATGACAATCGGTTGGTTTATCATAGCAGTGTCGCTTAAGTATTGTTCAGCATATCTGCATGCAATGATAACATTTCTTCACGAACCGTATCTTGAGCTGCTCCAGCAGGCGATGCTAGCGGTTACACCGACTAGTGCGAAGGTGGCTCTCGATCTGGGGTGCGGTGATGGCACGAAAACCTGCTGGTTGTACGAACGTTGCGCCGATAGTGCGCTCATCATCGGGATTGACCGGCAGGCGGCGGTGCTGCGTCAGCGACCGGGTCTGGCGCTGATTGCTGCTGATGCCGCCGATTTGCCGCTGCGCGATGAGTGCGTTGATCTGATCTGGTGCATTGCGGCCCTGCCGCTTTTTACCGATCAACAACGGGCACTACGCGAGATGCTGCGGGTGCTGCGTGGCGGGGGAAGGCTGGTTCTTGCGACCGTCGGCGAATATTGGGTTCGGCTGCGTGTTCACGCAGATGAGCTGGTCGCTATTTTGCCCTCTACCCCATTACCGCTACCTCCTGCCGATGGTCTTGGTGAAGAGTGGTCGTTGTTATTGAGCGGGGTTGGGTGGCAACCACTCCAAATACAGGCGTATCTCTTGACGGGGTGCGAACCGGCGCAGGCGACGCTTATCGATAGCGACACACTTACCACCTACCTCGGTTGTTCGCCGATGTCTTGTGTCGTGGATGAACCCCAATCTCGCCACGTCTTGTTGGTGATAAGTGCCTGTAAGCCATATGCTTGAGAGGGGTAGCTCGCTTGTCAGAGGATGCTGACACTACACACGATGGTGCTGCACATCTTCACCTTAAGGTATGGGGATAGTAGGGGCCCATGGTTGTGCCCCTACTCTGCAAACACGCTACGAACTACCAACTACAATACAGCGTTCTATTCTCGCCACCGAGAGCTGTGGCTCAGGGAGAGAAATGGCGTACATACTCTATTCTACTACGCTACGGTGCGTACTCAAATCGTACCACACTCGTAGCACTTCAGCTACACTCCAAGCCTGAGCAAAACAACCACGGGGATGATGCGGTGGATCACCATCGAAAATTTCGCTGATCGTACCGATACAACCATCAGCGAGATGATCGATGAGTGGGAGCAGCAAGCGGCGGGTTGCCGCATTGTCGTTCGTCAAGCGGTAAAACGCACTAGCAAAGGGTCCAATCAACCAAGCCCAAACCGTTCCCTGATGATACGCTCCATCACGGTGTAAGAGCGAACCGATGTAGCGTGGTGCATAATCGGGATGGGTAGGTGTGAGACTGCGTAACCCGACACTGGTGAGGAGCGAGCGAGCACATGCCTGTACCACTGCGTGTTGTTGTTCGGGAGTGAGCGGGCTGTACGGCAGACTGACCGCGAAGATTTGGTTTGGTCGCAAGGTCGGGTCTGCTCCGCGTGGCCCATCGATCACATCGTAGAGATATTGCCCGTCTTCGTACCAGAAACGACGGAATCCAGCACGTGCGGCTGCCGCCATCGCTTCATAGCTCTCTGCTGGCTTACCGAGCCGATGCGCAAACGATGCCATACTCTGCAAGGTATTGTACCAAAGCGCATTAATTTCCACCGGCTTACCTGAACGTGGGGTTACCACCCAACCACGAACCCGTACATCCATCCAGGTCAGTTGGGTGGTCGGTGTACCGGCGCGGAGCAGTCCGTCTCCCCAGTCTAAGCCAATTCGGTCGCGAGTGCCGCGAACGTGCCAATCGATGATGTCGGCAAGCAGAGGAAATAACTCGGCCAGTAACTCATCGTCAGCGTAAGCAGCATGGTGAGCACGGATGGCCTCGAAAAACCAGAGCGTTGCATCGGCCGTATTGTATTCGGGAACCGTGCCTTCATCAGGAAACCGGTTGGGAATCATGCCTCGATCAACGAAGTGGGCAAAGGTACGTAACACTGCGGCGGCTATTTCCGGCCGACGGGTGGGAATGGTCAACCCAGGTAGGCTAATCATCGTGTCACGTCCCCAATCGGTGAACCATGGGTAACCGGCGATAATCGTACGTCCCCGACTACCCTCGACCAACGGGCGATCAACGATGAATTGATCGGCAGCCAGAGCGAGCTGATGCACGATTGGATCGTCTGTCCAGTCGATACGACGTAACAATGCGGCTTCGTAATCGGCGCGCTGCTGCCACGCCGTAGCGCTATCGAGAGTTGCCATGGACTCGGTTGTAGCTGCGATGAGCAGCGACTCGCCCTCGGCGAGTGTCACAATGAGACGGCCAATCCGCTGGAGGTTGTCAATGGCTGCTTGACCGCGTTCATCTTCAATCGCCAGGTAGAGATCGGTTAGCCAGCCACCCAGCGGAACGAACGTTGCCCGATCACTGAGCAGGCGAAGGTGATGACCACCGGCAATGGGGCCAATCCGAAGACCATTCGTCATCGGTTCAACCTGGAGTGGAATATCTCCTATCTGACTCACCGTGTGATGGTCACGAGCTGTCGCCAGTGCATCGATCCGTAGTGTCAGTGGCGCCGAAGCGCGTTGCACCGTGTAACGAATATACGTCGTATTTGCGCCTGGCATCATCCAGATTCGCCGTTCAAGGAGAGCGTCGGCCAGCCGGTATTCCCAAACCGGTGTTGTGCCATCACGCCACCAACGTTCCAGCCACCGGCAAACGGGAGATGGTTGACCGACATGCCGATGTGCCGTGAGATCGTAGTGTTGACCAAGATAGTTGACATATGTATCGAGGGTTGCCAGTGTAAGGACGCGGCCGAGCGGGGGAGTGAGGGCGGCAACAAGCAGACCATGGTAACTGCGCGTGAGTGTGCCAGCAATGGTGCCAGCCGCGTAGCCACCAATCCCGTTCGTGATCAGCCACTCGCGATTACCGGCAATAGCTGGTTCAGTACAAAGTGCACGACCAAAGGTAAGCACGATCATTCTCCTGACTGCAACTGTTCCATCCTCATGGTACACTACCAGATGGTGTCAGTCGATCATCAACATACGAAAGGTTGTTCGGTAGCGATGAAAGTAGCAGTTCTGGCCGATATTCACGCCAATCTGGCTGCCTTCACGGCTGTGATTGCCGACATAGAGCGATGGCAACCCGACGCCGTTATTATCGCTGGTGATATTATCAATCGGGGGCCGTTACCTCGTCCATGTCTCGAACTGGCATTACGAATGCGGGCTGAACGTGGTTGGTACGTGCTACGCGGGAATCATGAAGGGTACGTGCTACACTACGACCATGATCTCCAGCTGGGCCGCCCGCCGCAGGGTGGCCGACGTGCGCTGCTAGGGCCAATTATCTGGACCCATCAAGAGGTTGTTGATCTCTTGCCTGAAGTTGCTGCATTGCCGACGAATCTGGCCTTGACGAGTCGTGACGGCGTGATCATGGTCTATCACGCTTCGATTCATCACGACCGTGATGGCCTGTTGCCAACGCATGGACAGCACGAATTGAAAACGAGAATCGATCCCCATGCGACTGTATTCTGCACCGCGCATACACATATGCCGTTTGTTCGTCAGGTTGATGAGACACTCGTTGTCAATGTTGGCTCAGTTGGTCTGCCATTCGATGGCGATTGGCGGGCAGCGTATGCTCGGCTTACCTGGGATCATGATCACGGCTGGCAGGCGCAAATCGTTCGCGTCGCTTATGATCGCGAAGCGACGTTACGTGCTGCGCGTGAGTTGATGATCCCGTCGGGCGGGCCGATAACCCACATTATGCTGCGCGAGCTAGAGACTGCCAGTTCACTCCTTTTTGATTTCGTGCCGGTGTACAATGAACCGGTCATTGCGGGAATTATCAGTCTGGATGAAGCTGTGAATCGCTTTTTAGCCGAGCGTGCAGCGTAAAGAAAGGAATTCGCCGTGCTCCAGGTAGTTCGCTACGACCGTCGCCCTGAACCGCGTGCAGCAGAAATTGCTACTGATCCGGCAGGCTGGTTGGCACGGGAAGGGTATGAAGTCTTCTCAACGTTGGTGGTTCAGGCCGCCAGTCAATCAATGACGATAGAGATTTATCGGCGTGATGGTGATGATCCGTTTGTGCTGTACCATCCGGCGTTTTCACCCGGAGGTTTACGAGCAGCGCTCTACTTGCTCCCCCACGCCGACGCAATGGATGAATTGCTGCAACGTGCGCAGCAGATGGTGGCGACACTGATGACGGTAGCGGCACAGCGGCGAGAAACATCTTAAGCCGGATTTTACCGTCGTCGCCACCGGTCAACTCACCCGTAGCGGTGCAGTTGCTTCCAGAGCGGTAATCAGATCACAGAGGAATGCGTTAAACGGTGTTGGGACACCGAGGCGTTGTCCTTCACGTACAATTGCGCCATTGATCGTCTCAATCTCAGTTGGGGCGCCACGCAAGATGTCCTGAAGCATCGATGACCGATTTGCCGCCGTTGCCTGCGCAACTGCCAGTGTTTCGGCAACCGGGTCGGCCAATCCGATGGTGATACCAGCGGCCTGGGCAACGGCAACGGCTTCTTCGACTGCACGGCGAACTAGCTTGCTAGCTGCGGGAATAGTTGCCAGTGCACCATTAGGCACTCTCAGGATTGCGGTCAGGGCATTAATGCCGACATTGACGATCAACTTGCTCCAGACTAAGCCGACCAAATCGGTGGAAACACTGGCCGGCAACGAACAGACCCGAAACGCATCGGCAATAGCATAAGCTGTACTCAGTGATGGTGTCGCGGAGAATGTGGTTGTCCCGCGACCGGCGAGGCGAACACGTCCTGGTGCTACCATAGTTGCGCCAAGGGTAGTCACTCCTTGCCCAACTCGCTGGGCGCCGAGCCGGTGGGCAAGCAGTTCAGCGTTCCCCAAGCCGTTTTGCAATGTGTAGGCAACCCCGTCTGCTTGCAATATCTGAGCTGCTACTGTAGCCGCCCAGGAAGTTTGTGCAGCCTTGACCGTAATCAAGGCCACTGCAACCGGCTCAACCTGCGCAGGATCCGTTGTCGCCGTGAGAAACCGAATTTGCTCGCTATCCTCGAAGACACAGCATAGGCCACGAGTATTGATGGCGTTGATATGCTCTTGCCAGGGATCGATTAATACTACCTCATTGCTAGCTGCTAAGTGGAAGCCAATGACGCTACCCAGTGCACCAGCACCGATAATTGCAAGTTTCATAGCGATAAACCTCTAGTGCCTTCAGAAAGACTCTCTGTGCAGCATACCACACCGCCAGGATTGGGGAAGCAGTTTGCAACGTCCTCCTCAAGATGAGGTAAGAGGGCTTGCACCTGGCCAAAAAACATTGAGAAGTCTGAATTACTCTCATTTCTCATAGATGACAACTTGCTTTATACTACTGTCACACCCATGGTATCTCACTGGCAAAGAAGGGGGCTTATGAAACGCTTCTGGAACTGGCTAATAATGAGTTTTCTCGTATGGCTTGCGGCATGTGGCGGAATCGCGGCGCCGCCTACCCCCACACCTACGCCCGACCCACGTGCCCTGGCTGGCGCGATTGGGCAGGCAACCCAAAGAAGCCAGAGTGCTCATTTTCGCATAACACTCAGTGGTAAGCCGGTTGCGCTTGATGCCGGTGGCGTCACAATTCTGAACAGCATTGAAGGGGATTTACGTCGCCCTGATGCAGTACTCTCAATCCTCAATATCACGTTGGGGAGCGCAATTGGTGAAATTCGGACGGTCTCAGTGTCTGGGAAGCAGTTTGCTACCAATCCGATTACACGCCAGTGGATGTGTTTGCAGGCTGGTTCAACATTCGATCCGGCAGTCTTATTTGCGCCAGATATTGGTATCGAATCACTACTTGCCAACAATTTTGCCGATGTGACGCTGGTTGGTATCGAAGATCTTAATGGTCGTCCGCATTACCATCTACGTGGAACGCTACCAGCCGAATCGTTACGGGCCATCAGTCTTAACCTGCTCGGTGCCGGGCCAGTGGCAACCGATCTATGGGCCGATCAAGAGACTCTCCGCGCCAGTCGGGTCATTCTGGTTGATACGGCAACCGATGCGACGAACCCCAGTACCTGGACGCTTGAGTTCAGCGAGTATGACAAAGCAGTTGATGTTCGTGAACCGGTGCAATGCCCATGAAGAACCCTGCACTTACCAGCGTGAAGGAACGACCCTTTGATCCGCGGGTGACATTGGGTCTCGTTTGTCTTGCCATTTTCATCGGCGCCGTTGATCTGACTGTGATAAGTGCGGCGTTGCCGAAGGTTATGATCGATCTGCGCCTTTCGCTTGACACCGAGCTAAACCGTGCTTCATGGGCGGTGAGTGGCTACTTACTGGCCTACACGGTTAGTATCACGTTTATGGGGCGTTTGTCTGACCTGTTTGGCCGACGGAGGGTCTATCTGCTCTGTCTGATTATCTTCCTGCTCGGTTCGGCATGGGTGGCAGCGGCGCCGAATCTGACGATGCTGATTATCGGGCGGGTCATTCAGGCGTTTGGCGCCGGCGCAATGGTGCCGGTTTCAATGGCGCTGGTCGGTGATCTCTTTGCGCCGGGGCAGCGGGCAGCGGCGCTCGGTTTCATTGGCGCGGTTGACACTGCCGGTTGGATGGTGGGGCATCTGTACGGTGGTGTACTGATGCGTATCTTTGATGATTGGCGGCTCCTTTTTTGGCTCAATGTACCGATTGGGTTGGTCGCATTGGTGCTCACGTGGTATGCACTGCGACAAGTGCCGACGCCACCGCGCCCTGGTCACTTTGATTGGCCGGGGACAATCTTGCTAAGTGGCAGTCTGGTTGCCTTGAATGTTGGGCTGGCCGCCGGGAGTGAGCTGGGCGCGACTGATTTCTACGGCGAACGGCTAGGCCCGCCACCTTACGCTGGGCCGCTGGTTGTGGTAGCCCTGATATTGCTGGCCCTGTTCGTTTGGGTTGAACGACGCAGTGCCGATCCGCTGATCGGTATCGAATTGTTTGCTCAGCGGAATACGGCTATTGCCTGCGTGATTAACGTGGTCGTTGGGTTTGGGTTAGCGATTGCGATCACAAATGTGCCACTCTATATCAATACCCGGTTGTTGCTCTACTATCCGAACGACAGTAACATTTTGCGTATTGCAGCCTGGGATGCGGGCTGGATGCTTTCGGCACTAACCCTGACGATGGCGGCGGCGGCACTTCCCGGAGGTTTCCTGACCGCACGTTTTGGAGCGCGGCTACCAACCGTATTGGGTTTGAGCCTGGCATTTCTTGGTTATAGTCTGATGGTGTTCTGGGGTCCGGATGTCACTTATGTGCGGATGGGTCTGGAGCTGGCCTTGACCGGTATTGGTTTAGGTCTGGTGATTGCGCCGGTCGCTGACACAGTGGTTTCCTACGCGGGTGAAGATCGGCGTGGAGCTGCATCGGCACTGGTCATCGCCCTGCGCCTGGTAGGTATGACGGTTGGCGTCGCAATTCTGACCATGTGGGGCGTGCATCGTCAGGATGAATTGCGACGTGCAGGCGTCGATAACCCGCTCGCTGTCACCGATCCGGTCAGGTTTCTGATGGAGATTGCTGCCCAAGTTATTGGCGAGACCTTCGTCTTTGGCGCTGCCGTATGTCTCATCGGGTTGCTGGCCGGTTTGATGATGAGCACTGCCCTTCGTCAACGTTAACTGTCATTGTCTGTGGTATGATGGGAAAGTCAGGAATAGGAGCCACTTGCTCCGCAAGGATACATTCAATGCACGACGAAGAGATTCAACGGCTGATCAGCCAATATTTACCGCCTGAAGTACAGGCCGGGCCGCCGGAGATCAGACGTTACAGCGATGAGATTCTCATTATTCTCGAGATCAGCCAGCCGGTCGAAGAGATTCCACGGTTGCGCGAACAGACTCGCCGGAACCGAATGCGGATCGCTCGTGAAATTGAGCGGCATAGCGGCGTGCCGGTCGCCTGGGGTATGCGTGCTGCCGAACACGAGGTGCTCTTCACCACCCGCACGGTACCGGTTATGACACGGCTCGGTCGCGCTGAACGTGAATTACTCGATCTGCTGGTAGCAGTGGGGATTGCCGATACCCGTAGTAGTGCCCTGGCCTATATCGCTCGTGCGTTTGCGTTTGAACATCGCGAATGGATAGCCGAAGCACGGCTGGCTGTTGGCGAGATGGCACGAGTACGTGCGCGCTTGCAACTTCGACCGCGTACCGGGCCACCTGTATTGCCCCCCGAACTGAACGATGACGCTTGACAAAATAGCCCAACTGCTGGTAACCTTATGGGCGACGGGGCGTGGCTCAGCCTGGTAGAGCACCGCGTTTGGGACGCGGGGGTCGTGGGTTCAAATCCCTCCGCCCCGACCACATGCGCCAAGTGGCAATGACCGCCGGCCGCAATCCGGCGGTCTTTGTATGTGGAGTGGCTATGGCGACAGTTCTGATCATTGAAGATGAGACAACGCTGGCCGAGACGTTGCGCTACAATCTCGAACGTGAAGGGTATAGCGTCATTGTTGCCGCTGATGGGGTGCAGGGTCTCGACCGTGCGCGTCGTGATCAGCCTGATCTCGTCGTGCTCGATATTATGCTGCCGCGCCTCGATGGCTTTTCGGTCTGCCGTATCCTGCGTCAAGAGAGTGATGTTCCCATCATTATGCTCACTGCTCGTCAGGATGAGGTGGATCGGATTGCCGGTCTTGAACTGGGTGCCGATGATTATATGAGCAAGCCATTCAGTCTTGGTGAGTTTCTGGCTCGTGTCCGGGCTATTCTGCGACGCAGTGAACGGCAGCCGCATTCGATTGTGCGTGAAATCTTCGAGGCAGGCGCTATTCGGGTGGACACCAGTAGTCGACGGGCATGGCGCAATGGTCAGGAACTCAATCTGCCGCAGAAAGAGTTTGATCTGCTAACCTGCCTGATGCGTAACCGTGGGATTGCCCTCACTCGTGATCTCTTACTCGAACGGGTCTGGGGCCAGGATTTCATTGGCGATAGTCGAACAGTTGACGTACATATTCGCTGGTTGCGCGAGAAGATTGAGCCAGACCCCAGCAAGCCGACTTATATTCAGACGGTTCGTGGAGTTGGCTATCGGTTTGAACCACCCACTGACGAAGTGTAAATCGCACCAATGACGCTGCTTGAATTAACCCTTACCGTGGCCACGATTGTTCTGACGATAGTGCTCGTCGTGGTTGCCCATCGACAGCGTCGGATCGCTCGCTCGTCATTGCCCGTCATACCACCTCCTGATCAGCTACCTCCTCAACAGCCTGACCGTGTGGTTGCTTCTGCTATACCGGGGTCAAGTGTCACCTCCGAAAAACCTGCTTTTTTCGATATTAACCGCCAGTTACTCTTCCTGGCTCTGACCCAAGCGATTGATAGTGGAGTGATCGTCGTTGATACTGAACGCTCTATCGTTTTCCACAACGACCTGGCAGTACATTTGTTGGCTGCGCGAGCACCGGTCGTTGGTCACGGTCTGATTATGCTCTTACGTGATCATCAGGCCGATCATCTGGCGCAAGAAGTTCTGACCGATGGTGAACGCAGGGAGTTGACGATCCGCCCGCTTACAACCGGGCGGACACTTCATTTGCACTATGTGCCATTAATAGAAGATGGTGAGAAGCCGGTAGGTACACTCATTACCATTCGCGACCTGACCCAGATTAGTATGCTCGAGCGGGCGCGCCGTGATTTGGTAGCCAATGTCTCACACGAGCTACGTACTCCACTGGCATCGCTGAAACTGCTGGTTGAGACACTACAATCTACACCACCACCCGACATTGCCAGTCGAATGCTAGCCCAGATGATGCAAGAGATTGACGCAGTTACTCAACTAGTGGAAGAACTGCACGAACTTTCCCGTCTTGAGTCAGGCCGTGTTTCCCTCAAACTGGAACCGTTGCCGGTCTGGCCGGTTATCGAGCGTGCTGTTGAACGCATCCGCCCCCAGGCTGACCGTAAGCAACAGACAATCTGTGCAGTCAGTGGTGGTGATCTCCCATTAGCGCTGATGGATAGGGATCGGATTGGGCAGGTTTTGCTGAACCTGCTGCATAACGCAGTCAAGTTTACTCCCGAACATGGCACAATTACGGTGGCGGCGCAGGTGCTCAACCTCGAGCACGATGATCCACCCTCGTATGCGGAGCGTCCGCCCCATCAGGCAGGAACGTGGCTCTTGATCAGTGTCAGCGATACCGGTATCGGCATTCCCAAACACGAAATCCCACGTATCTTTGAACGCTTTTACAAAGTCGATCGCGCACGTACCCGTCACGCTGGTGGTACCGGGTTAGGTCTGGCAATTGCCAGACATCTGGTCGAGGGGCATGGCGGACGCATTTGGGCCAGTAGTCAGGAAGGTCATGGCTCGACCTTCTGGTTTACGCTACCGGCTGCATAGTGCTGCCGGTGCGGGTCAGGTTCTCGACCCGACGGGGTCAGGGGGGAACGTCTTTAGATTTCGTGTACGGAGATGTTGGTCCTCACCGTTTTCCCTTCCTGCTTACGCTCCCGCAGAGGGCGAGGAAGAGAGAAAATTGCCCTCTCACCTTCCCCTTACTACTCTTTCTTTCTTTTCACGTCCGTCGGTGTACTGTTGCTCTACCAATGCCGGCAACGTAAACCACACGAGCGTACCTTGATTGAGTGTACTCTCAACCCCAATCGTGCCACCGTGGGCTTCAACCAGTCCTTTGGCGATTGAGAGGCCAAGCCCGGCATTACTACCAGTCCGTTCGCGTGCCGGATCAACGCGATAGAAACGCTCGAAAAGGTGTGGGAGATGTTCAGGTGCGATCCCGCAACCGGTATCACGCACGCTCAGGCGCACATACTTCCCGACCAGTTCTGCGCTGATCGTAATCGTGCCCCCAACCGGTGTATAGCGCAGGGCATTATCGATCAGGATCAGTAATACTTGACGTAATCGGTCAGGGTCGGCATTCACGACACCAGATGCGTTATTGAGCATCACTGTGATACCTCGCTCTTCACCCAACCGACTCACGTGGCGGTGCAATTCGCTCAGGAAATCTCTGAGGTCAATCCTTTGTCGTTGGAGGGTTAATGCCCCACTATCAAGTCGCGAGAGGGTCAGGAGATCATCGACCAGTCGGCGCATATGATCGCTCTCACTCAAGATGTCGCTCAGCAATTCGCGGTGATCGTCATCGGTTGTACTACGCAGAGCAACTTCGGCACTGGCGCGAATCAGTGTTAGTGGGGCACGCAGTTCATGGCTGGCACTGGCAATAAAGCGTAACTGGCGTGCCCAGGCGTCTTCTGCGGGCCGCAGGGCGCGTCCGGCTAACCACCAGCTAGCGATGCCAATGATTATGGCACCGACAAAACCAAAGCTGACAAGACCGATCATCAGTTGATTGAGCACTTGCTCTTGATCGGTGAGTAAACGTCCTAATTGTAGAGCCGCCGGGCCATCAGGACGGGTCAGGCGGTAGGTGAGTAGTCTGATCCGTTGTCCGTTACTAACGGTAATGGTGCGTAAATCCGAGCCGTTCTGTAATGCGGCTGCCAATGCTTCTTTGTCGGCAGTCATTGGCAGAGCTGCCGGATTGGGGTTGAAGAGGATTCGACCCTGCGCATCGAGCGGTAACACGAAGATCGAAGCAATCTCAGCATCATAGGCTATTGGTGGTGAGGAAATACCGGTAATAGGATCACGTTGGGGGTCTTTGATCTCGATACCGACAATCCGACCGCTGTATGCGTCGATGGTGATTTCACTATCATCACGAAGTTTCACCTCGTAATACCGACCGTTGTCTTTCAGTTCAATACGCTTAATCTGACCACCACGTACCGACAGCGCGATCCGGCCTGCTTCTTCTGCACTTAACATGCGTGAACGAGTGATTCCGCCTTCATTGCGCAAGATCGACCAGTCGATGTCGGCATACGTGAGTTCGGGCGGGAGCGGGGCGTTCAGCGAATGAAACTCATGCACCATTTTATGGTAAAGAGCCAGATCGGTGGTACGCTCGAAATAACGGGCCACAATTACGTAAGCTCCGCTAGCGACCAACCCGATGATCGCCACCGCAGCCAGCGCGTAAAACAGGGTAAACTGCCAGCGCAGAAGTTTAAACACGCTCTACCTCCAGTCGATACCCAATACCACGTACCGTGACAATCGGGTCAGGCTCACCTGGGGCGTTGAGTTTCCGCCGCAGATACGAGATATAGACATCAACCATCTGGGGTTGTACGTCGTGCTCAAACGACCAGACATAATCAAGAATCTGTTGGCGCGTGAGTGTTTGACCGGCGTTCCGCAGCAGATACTCAAGCAATCGCCACTCGGTCGGCGTCAGATCAAGCCGTCGCTCACCCCGTCGTGCTGTATAGGTGCGCAGATCGAGGACGAGCGCACCGGCGCGTAGTTCATCGTTGCCCAGATTGGGGCTAAAACGCCGACCAAGGGCGCGGATACGGGCCAGTAATTCTTCAAAGGCAAATGGTTTTACCAGGTAATCGTCGGCGCCACTTTCAAACCCCAGCACCTTATCTTCAATCTGACCGCGAGCCGTTAGTAAGAGCAATGCTGTCGGTAAACGGGCTGCCCGTACAGCACGACAAATTGATGGACCGTCACGACCTGGCAGCATCCAATCAATGATGGCTACATCGTAGGTGCCCTGTAACAGGAGATCAAGCCCACTCTCACCGTCATGCGCGACATCCACAGAATGTCGTTCATCACGTAAGACACGCTCAATCAAACGGGCTAGTCGTTTGTCATCTTCTACGATTAAAATCCGCACATGCTACTCCCAGAGATGATTTTTTGCAAACAACGTAAGACACGCTGAATCATTTTCTCTCTATCGGTTATACCGCACGAATCTTGGAAAAAGATTGGAAATTATTGCTGCCATTCTAAGACACTTTTGAGAAAAGGTCGCTACTCTGAGGGGCGTAGACGGCAATCAATGATGAGAGGAACGACTATGCTGAAACAATTCTTCCGACCGCGTAACGTATTCATTGGGCTAGTGACAATCTTCATCCTCATGCAACTGGTGCCGGTCTGGGCCTGGCAGACGAATCCACCAGTACTGAATGATGTTGCCTGGACGACACCGGAAGCGGCGAGTATTGCCCGGCGCGCCTGCTACGATTGTCACAGTAACGAAACGGTCTGGCCGTGGTACAGCAAGATTGCCCCTGCTTCTTGGCTGATTACCTACGATGTGATCAAAGGTCGAAACAAGTTGAACTTCTCGCTCCCGCTGCGCGAACCGACTGAATTGGCCGCAGAGATTGCCGAAGTGGTGCGAGAGGGCGAAATGCCGCCACGTCAGTATCTGGTCCTGCATCCTGAAGCTCGACTCTCGCCAGCCGAAATCCAGGCATTGATCGGAGGTACGCCTGGCGGTGCCGGTATGGGATCGGGTGAACGTGACGATGACTAGTTTGTTTTGTGAATGCTCTGCAATTTGAACAAATGTAGGGAGGTGTCATGATGAATCGCACAATGTTATTCATTGCAGCAACCCTGACGGCGTTTATGTTGGTCGTGATCGGTGGTGTAGTCAGTCGGATAAGTACAACATCAAGCCCTGAGCCGGTACCTACCGAGATTGTAGTTGAAATGACGCCGATCTCTGTTCCGGCCCTCGATCCGACGGCTGAAGCCCTTCTACGTGAGCGTGAAGCAGCGTATCAGGCTGCTCTGGCTGAGGCAAATCGGCGGTTGGCCGAAGCCAATCAACAGTTGAATACCGCACAACGTGAACTGAACGAAATGTCAGCGCAGGTATCTGTTCCGGCGCCAGCAGCGCCAGCGCCTGCTGCTCTGGCGCCAGCAGCGCCAGCGCCTGCTGCTCCGGCGCCAGCAGCGCCAGCCCCTGCGCCAGCAGCGCCAGCGCCTGCTGCTCCGCCAGCGCCTGTCTACGCCGTCTCACCTGAACAGGCTCAGGCTATCGCGCAAGCTAATGCTCAGGGCGCTACCTTGATACGTGCTCCAGAGCTGGTTAGTCTACAGGGTGTGCCTGCCTACGAAGTGGTATTTGATCGCGGTGCAATATACGTCGATGCCCAGACTGGCGCGATTCTGGCAAACACGATCAGTACAGGTACTCAGGTGACCAATGCGATTAACGAAGATCAGGCAATCGCAGCCGCTGTTGCTTACATGGGCGGTGGCACGGTTGCGAAGGTGAAGCGTGAATACGAGCACGGTGTGGATGTTTATGAAGTCAAGTTTGCTGATGGCAGTGAGGTGTATGTTGATGCGTATAGCGGCCAGGTTGTGTACGCTAAGGTGAAAAACACCGTCAATGAGAATGATGATGGCAAGAAAGATGACGATCACGACAAGGACAAGAAAGATGACGATCACGACAAGGATAAGAAAGATGATTAGAACGAGGTAGTAATTGCTTGCCGAAGGAGCACTACGATGAATCAGACCCGAAAACCCATGCGTGCCGATGTCTCAGGATTAAAATGGGCGATCAGCACCGCAGCCCTCGCAGCGACGATTGGTGGTTGGGGATGGCTCACAGCACAGAATCCACCGGAAGTCGCTATCGCCGCGCCACAAATCGCTGTCCAGCCACCGGCGGTTGAGCGACAACCGTTGCCACCATGGTTAACTGACGATCCAATGCTGCCGGTGCTACCAACTGTTGTGCCGCTAAACATTCCGGCCCGCGATCAGGTAGCGGCGCCACCGCCCGCGCCAGCGGCGCCACCACCCGCGCCAGCGGCGCCAGCATTGCGCGAAGTTACCATTCCGGCGCCGGCTCCGGCGCCAGCTCCGGCTGCTCGGACCCGATCATCACGTTGAGGAGACACCGGCGATGCAACAGCGCAGCTTTTGGGCGATGGGTTCAACAATAACGATTGTGATCGATAGCGATGAAGCGAACGCTCGGAGTGCATTTGCTGGCGCCTACCAGACGTTTCGTGCCTACGAGCGCATATTAAGCCGCTTCCAGCCGCACAGTGACCTGAATGCGCTCAATCGTTGCGCTGGACGTGGGCCACAGCGGGTTGGACAGACACTCTGGCGAGCGTTGCAACACGCGCTGTGGATGGCATACCGTAGTGATGGTCTAGTGACGCCGGCGGTGGGTGAGGCGCTGCATACTGCCGGTTATGATCGCGATTTTCGTCAGATGGCCGGTATATCAGCAGCCGATTTAAGAACGCCCTCACCGGTGCCTGACTGGCGTCTGATACAGTGCGATCCACGTCGCCGTACTGTCGCCATTCCTGCCGGTATGCGCCTTGACCTGGGGGGCAGTGCAAAAGGTTGGACAGCGACACTGATTGCACGTCGCCTGGGACGTCGCTATCCGACATTGGTGGATGCTGGTGGCGATATTGCCCTTAGTGGCCCACGTCGTGATGGTTCTCCCTGGCCGATTGAAGTGGCCGATCCGTTTCATCCTGATCGGGGTCTCGCATTGCTCATGCTGAGACGAGGTGGGGTGGCTACGTCGGGGGTCGATTACCGACGCTGGCTTCACCGTGGGAAGTGGCAGCACCATCTCATCGATCCGCGCACCGGTGATCCGGTGCGCACCGATCTCCTCACCGCGACAGTGATTGCACCGACCCTGTCGCTGGCAGAAATGGCCGCCAAGGTGATATTGATCCTCGGCGCCGAGTCAGGCTTGCATTGGTTAGCCGATCAACCCAATATGGCCGGATTACTGGTACATCGCGATGGTCAGATCATCCGCACCCCAAATGTTGATCGTTACTGTTGGCAATCATCAATGTCAGCGAATCGGTAATCGCTCTAACATCAATTCAATGGAGGACCAAGCGTATGAGTGTGCATCCAGCAACAAATGATCAGCCGCTACAGAGCGGACAGGATAGTCAAATCAAAACACCACCACGGCCAGCCCGCCCGCAACGCACGATGACGGCCAATCCAGAACTGGTCGAGCTGCCACCGGCGATGTCACTTTCCACCCTCTTCATTCTGCTGGTCGGGACGGTACTAGGTGCATTCGCTGCTGTCATGGTCTTACCTACGTGGGCGCCCGCTCTCAGCACCTCCCTCTTGGGCGATGAACCAAAAGCATACTGGTATCTCTCACGCAGTAGTGCGGTTGCCGCTTACGGATTACTCTGGTTGTCGATGGTGTTTGGTCTCTTAATGACGAACCGGATGGCAAAGTTGTGGCCAGGTGGGCCGGGAGCGTTCGATCTGCACCAGCACACCAGTTTGTTGGGGTTGGCCTTTGCTATCTTCCACGCCTTGATCTTGCTCGGCGATCGTTACATTAGCGCAACTCTCGAGCAGGTGCTCACCCCATTTGGATACAGCGGCTACGAACCGTTCTGGGTGGGGCTGGGGCAATTGGCCCTCTACGGCATGGCAATCATCAGCTTCAGTTTCTACGTCAAGCAATGGATTGGTCGGACCCTCTGGCGGCTTATCCACTTCCTCAGCTTTGTGATCTGGCTGCTGAGCCTGTTACACGCCTTATTCAGCGGCAGTGACAGTGAACTTCTTGCCGGATGGTACTGGTTTAGCGGTGGAAGTGTTCTGTTCCTGACCATCTATCGAGTGTTGGTATCGTTCCAGCCCGCAAAACCACGGCCATCGCGCAGCGAAGGATGAAGCGTTTCGAGAAGAGAGATCACAACTCAGGTCACCTAACTTACACTTGTTACAGCGGATTGCGTTCGCTACACTGACAACATGGTTGCGCAAGGAAGCCCAATCGCCACAAAGGAGTGCGCAATGACGACACTCAATCAACCTCATACAGAAGTTGGTACACTGTCTCCGGCAGAGTTGTATGCCGAATTGTCAAGCGAACAACCGCTGTTCATCCTCGATGTACGCAATGAACAGGAATTTGCCCGCAATCGGGTACGTGGACGGCACCCCATTCCAACGATCAATATTCCTTACTTCGAGTTTATTGAAGACGAGGCCGCGGCGATTGCCCGAGTACCGACAGATCTGCCGCTGACCGTCATTTGCGCCAAAGAGGGTTCAGCGCAGTATGTGGCTGAGTTGTGCGCTGCTCGCGGACTAAACACCCGTTACTTGCTCGGTGGATTCGATGCCTGGCGCGATTTTTATGCCGTACACGAGGTCGTTCGTGCCAGTTGGGGACGGATCATTCAGCTTGTCCGACCGGCTCGTGGTGATCTCAGTTATGTGATCATCAGTGCCGGTGAGGCGGCGGTCATCGATCCAGGTCAGCACATTCATCTGTATCAAGAGATTATCGCTGATGCGCAAGCAGACCTTACGCGGGTCTTGTTAACCCATCTTGCTGCCGGACGGGTCTCAGGTGGGGTTGGTTTGGCCAATACTCGTCATACGCTGCTCTACATGCATCCTTACGATGCCATTCACCCACGGACATTACTGCCAGCTCAGTTTCGGTATCAGCCACTGCTCGGTGGTGAACGACTGCCACTCGGTCAGGTGCTCATTGAAGCGCATTGGTTCCCCGGTCATACGCCTGGACATCTGATGTATCGTATTATTTCGCCGCTTGGTGAACGTTTCCTGTTAACCGGTGATGCACTCTTGATCGGGGGATGTGGTCGTACCGATCTGGCCGGTCATGCTCTGGAGTGGACTGAGCTGCTCTACCATAGTTTGCAAACAGTTTTGCCCGTACTGGTGGACGATCAAACGCTTATCTTGCCATCGTCTACGATTGGGCTAACCGAGGCGCGGACCGATGGTGTGATAGCCGCTCATTTTGCCTACCTCCGTTCAATGCACCCGGCATTGCAAGTTGACAGTTCGGCGGCGCTTCTGCCGATTGTGACGGCAACTGCATCGGAGATACCGGCTACCATTGATACGTTCTGGCGCGTGAATTTGGGCTTACAGGAACTTTCGCTTGATGACGCGAATGAGCTGGAGACAGAACCGTCGTCGTGTGTGTTTCTTTCATCCTTGACCGGAAGTTGTTGAACAACGACCGTTTTCGGTCGTTGCCAGTGGCATCTCTTGGGATGGTGAACTGTTAACAGTGGGTTCAAGGGCGAACAGCAACTCTTGCAGCAGCGACACCTCACGGGGGTGGGTTCTCAGCCTGCCCCTACTTCTTGATTCTCCATCACCACTGCCAGGTAAAGAACAATCAGACGCACGTTGGATGGCATATCGCTCAAGTTGTGGTATCCTAAGCTCTCGGAACATTTGCCATGTCAACATGGAGCATGTATGACGTCCATCACCGCCAACTTGCGCCTATCTCTGGCCCAAATCCCGTTTGCAGTGTGGCGCATTCTGGCACACAGTTTTCTGTTCGGCTTTGCCTTGAGTATTGCTGACATCCTGTTTAATTTTTATCTCATCAGCCAGGGCTATACCGTCAATGATGTCGGATTGTTATCAATGGTGGGCCGGGCAGCCGGTATGGTGATGGGACTGCCCATGGGATGGCTGATTGACCGTTTAGGGCCGCAACGGGCAATGATTGTTGGTGTTGTGGTATATGCCGTGGGATGGATCGGCTTACTCCAGGCGCCCGCGCTTCCCTGGTTGATAACGGCACAGTTTGTCGTCGGCGCAAGTTATTTACTGTCCGCGACTGCCGTCACACCGTTGTTGGCGCTAGTAACCCGTGAGGATCAGCGGCCATTGGTCTTTGGGATGAATGCTTCGGCGACACTGATCGTTGGTCTGATTGGGAGTGCGGTTGGTGGTATGTTGCCACTGCTCGCCGCCGGGATAATCGCCGTTGATCCGCGATCAACCCCAGCGTACCGCCTGGCTCTGACCTCGGTGATCGTGCTGAGTATTGTGGCGTTGCTGCCGGTTCTCGCCCGTCTCCCGGCAGTGGTTGAACAAACCGCCGACATTACCTCAGCAGAGGTGAGTACGGCTCGACGTTCATGGCTTACCTTGCTCTGGTTTGCCTTCCCCTCGTTTCTGCTCGGTGTTGGTGGCGGGGCAATTTTGCCGTTCCAAAACCTGTTTTTTCGTGATCAGTTCGGTCTTGATGATGCCAGTGTTGGTTTAGCCCTGGCAGTAGCTTCATTAGGTGCTGGAATCGGTGCACTGTTTGGGGCGCCGGTGGTACGACGGATCGGCTTGCAGCATGGCGCAGCGTTGCTTCGCCTGGGTGCTGCGCCGGCTATGCTCTTAATGTTGACACCCTGGTTGCCACTGGCAATTATCGGTTTCTTCGCCCGTGGCTTCTTCATCGCAGCCAGCTATCCAATGAACGATGCTTTGGTAATGGGAGCAACACCAACAGTACAGCGAGGACTGGCGATGAGTCTGATGAGCCTGCTCTGGGCAGGAGGGTGGGCCGTTTCAGCGGTTATCTGGGGTTGGGTGGTACCAATCTTTGGCTACGGACCGCAGATCGTCGCGGCTGCGGTTGCGTATGCACTGTCGGCGTTTGTGATCTGGAGCTTGCGTCTGCAACGAACTGCGGCGCAGCCCACTGCATAGGAGCAGCATTATCTATGGTCTGGGATTCAAACTGGCTAGAGCGACCGGTCGCTTTGGTAGGACTCAGCGGGTGCGGTAAATCGACGCTGGCCCGTTTGCTGGCGCGTGCGCTGAGTTGTCCCTGGTACGACACTGATGCCGCTATCGCTGCGGCTGCCGGTATGAGTGTCGCCGATCTGTTTCAAACCTACGGTGAAGCAGAATTTCGCCTCCGCGAAACGGCTGCGCTGACCGAAGCATTACGGGAAACACAGGTAATTGCAACCGGTGGCGGTATTGTTTTACAGCCTGAAAACCGCCGGATGTTACGTGAACAGGCAACAGTAATTTGGCTCGACGCGAGCGATGAAACGATTTTACAGCGGCTTGCCGCCGATGCTGAACAGCGTCCGTTGTTGTTCGGTGATGCCGCAGCACGCCTGGCCGAGCTGCGTGTGCGGCGGATGCCTTTGTATGCAGAGGTAGCTGATATGACGATCGCTACCGACGGCAAAACACCCTTAGAGGTCGTTCAGCAGATGATTCTGGCACTTCGTCAGGGGCGACTGTAGAGCTTTTCAACCTGCCCCGCAGCAGTGAAGAGGCAGTGGGCCAGAACACAAAGAGAGGCGAAACGTTATGTTCGCCTCTCTTTGCCGTATGCGGTCGGGTTATTAACCGCGGCGGAACACGAAGTTGTTGCCTTCGACATCGACCACAATCGTGCTTCCTTCGGGGAAGGCCCCCTGGAGTAGTTGCAGCGCCAGTGGGTTCTGGATGCGCTGTTGAATGACCCGCTTGAGTGGTCGTGCACCGTACACCGGGTCGTACCCCTCGGCAGCCAACTGCGCTCGTGCCGCATCGGTCAGCGTCAGATTGAGCTTGCGGTCGGCAAGCAGTTTGCGCAGTCGGTTGATCTGAATCTCGACGATCTGGTCGATATGCTCGCGGCTGAGCGGCGAGAAGACGATCACTTCATCGATCCGGTTCAAGAACTCCGGTCGGAGCACGCTGCGCAACTCTTCCATCACTGCCGCCCGGATTTCGCTCTGCCCGGCACCCGCACGGGTCAGCTCCTGGATCGTTGCGCTGGCAATGTTGCTGGTCATAATGATGACCGTGTTCTTGAAGTTTACCACTCGCCCTTGCCCATCGGTTAACCGACCATCGTCAAGCACCTGGAGCAAGACGTTGAAGACATCGGGGTGCGCCTTTTCAATCTCATCGAACAGCACAACACTGTACGGTTTGCGGCGCACGGCTTCGGTCAACTGTCCACCCTCATCATAGCCGACGTAGCCAGGTGGCGCACCGATCAGACGGGCAACGGAGTGCTTTTCCATGTACTCCGACATATCGATGCGGATCATCGCCTGTTCGTCGTCGAAGAGGAATTCAGCCAAAGCACGGGCCAGCTCGGTCTTACCAACTCCGGTTGGGCCGAGGAAGAGGAAGCTCCCCAACGGACGGTTCGGGTCCTGAAGGCCGGCACGAGCGCGTCGGATGGCATTCGATACGGCAGTGACTGCCTCATCTTGCCCAACAACGCGCTGGTGGAGACGCTCTTCCATGTGCACCAGCTTCTCCAGTTCGCCTTCGAGCAGTTTGGTAACTGGGATGCCGGTCCACTTCGAGACAATCTCGGCGATGTCGGTTTCGGTAACTTCCTGGCGCAGTAACCGACTCTGGTTGCCCAGTTGCGCTTCGGCAGCCTGCAATTCACGTTCAAGGCCAACCAGCGTACCGTATTGCAATTCGGCCGCTTTGTTGTAATCGTACTGACGTTGGGCCTGCTCGATGGCAGCACGGGTCTGTTCAATCTTCTCCTTGATCTGCTGGATGCGCTCTAGCTCTTGCCGTTCACGCTGAATCTGTGCTTCAAGCGCAGAACGCTGCTCGCGCAGGTTGGCAAGTTCCTGTTCGAGTTTCTCAAGCCGTTCTCTACTGGCCTGATCTTTCTCTTTGCGCAGTGCCTCGCGCTCGATCTCAAGTTGCATGATCCGTCGCTTGAGATCGTCGAGTTCTTGCGGATCAGAAGTGATCTCCATCCGCAGACGGGCCGCTGCTTCGTCGATCAGGTCAATGGCCTTATCCGGTAAGAAGCGGTCGGAAATGTACCGATCCGAGAGCATTGCCGCTGCGATGAGGGCGCCGTCGGTAATTCGCACACCGTGGTGGGTTTCGTAGCGCTCTTTGAGACCACGCAGGATCGAGATAGTATCTTCGACCGACGGTGGATCAACCATGACCGGCTGGAAGCGCCGTTCAAGCGCCGCATCCTTCTCGATATGTTTGCGATACTCATCGAGCGTGGTTGCACCGACCATGTGCAGTTCGCCGCGGGCCAACATAGGTTTCAGCATATTGCCAGCGTCCATTGCTCCTTCGGCGGCGCCGGCGCCAACCACCGTATGCAGCTCATCGACGAACAGAATAATGTCGTCGCGCTCTTGAATCTCCTTCAAGACGGCTTTCAACCGCTCTTCAAACTCGCCACGATATTTCGCACCGGCAATCAAGGCACCCATATCGAGTGCGATCACCCGTTTGTTCTTCAACGCCTCCGGCACATCACCACGCACGATCCGTTGCGCCAGCCCTTCGACAATCGCCGTCTTCCCAACGCCCGGTTCGCCGATCAGCACCGGATTGTTTTTGGTGCGGCGCGACAGAATCTGGATCACGCGCCGAATCTCTTCATCGCGCCCGATAACCGGATCGAGTTTGTTACGGGCAGCCAGTTCGGTTAGATCACGACCGTACTGTTCGAGTGCGGCATAGGTGCTTTCGGGGTTAGGACTGGTTACCCGTTGAGCGCCACGTACTTCACGCAGTGCCATCAGTAACTTGTCACGGGTTAAACCGGCTTGTTTCAGCACTCGTTCGGCGCCGCCACCGGCATGATCGAGAATTGCCAGCAACAAGTGTTCGGTACTGACATATTCATCACCGAACTGCGCCAGTTCATCGTGCGCTTTCACCAGAACTGTCCGCAATCGCGAACCGAGTTGTACCTGCACACCACCACCGCTGATGCGGGGGAAGCGGCTGATTTCGTTGTTTACCTGTTGTTTGAGGGCGCCAACCGGTATATTCAGCTTGCTCAACACCTGTGGCACCACACCGTCACTCTGGTCGAGTAAGGCGTAGAGCAGATGTTCCGGTTGTACCTCCGAATTACCGAGACGTTCAGCCGCTGCCTGAGCGGCGGCAATCGCTTCGTATGATTTTTGCGTAAATCGATTTGTGTTGAAGGACATACGTCCACCTCCTGAATTTGTGCTGATGATACTGTAGCACGTCGGTATCTGTAGCGTGATAGTGCAGTATTAACGTTCTATTGGAAATTGGCGTTACTTTTGCGTGGTCTCTGCGGTTTCTTATATGACGGATCTTGATGCACGATGGAGGTCGCAGCGATGGAAGGTGACACTTACGTTGACATGCGTGATTCCTGCTTACCGTGGTATCGGCAGCCAAGACGGTTACTGGCGCTTATTTGTGCCATAGTCGGCGGTTTCTTGATCGCGTTTGGGCCAGAACTTCGGGCCGTTGTTTCATCGCCAGAAGCGCCACTGCTCGAAGAGAGTACCCTGAGTCTCCCAACTCCAACGGTCGCGCTCATGGTTGTTTACGTATCGGGGGCAGTTGCGGCTCCAGATGTTTACCGCTTGCCGTTCAATGCGCGCGTGATCGATGCGCTGCAAGCCGCAGGTGGCCTGATTGCAGAGGCCGACATCAGTGGCCTCAATCTGGCGGCGCCGGTGCGCGATGGTGATCACATTCGTGTTCCATTTGTGGGTGAAACGGTCTTGTCTCTGCCAGCCAATGATCAATCTGGCGCTGGCTTACTCAATTTGAATCAGGCAAGCGCAGCCGATTTGGAAGAATTGCCCGGTATTGGTGCGGCATTGGCGGCACGAATCATCGAGCGGCGCAACACCAAAGGGCCATATCAGAGTATTGATGAGCTACGAGAGGTAAGGGGGATCGGCGAGAAGCTGTTTGCTCAGATTGCGCCGCTTGTGACGGTTGGGCCATAAGCAACTGTTGCGTTGACAACCTTGCACAAATCGGCAGACTGGCATATACTCGCAGTGATACACAAGTGATGGGCGGCTGCCCGTCAGGTGGTGTTTCTCGTCAATGATGACCGCTAGCGAAACAGTGGGTGCAGGTTGCAGCCGATGAGGCAGGGCAGCATTCTCACTCTCTCACCTTGCATCCCACTTCCCCAATGAGGTGAGGAATCAGCGTGATGGCACACGAGCTGTCAGTCGCACAGATCGGTCTCATTGACTCAGCGCAATGCTGGCAGGGCAGCGATAGTGAAACGTGGAGTATATGCGTCGCACGAAAATTGTTGCTACTCTGGGTCCGGCGACCAGCACCCCTGAGCGGATCGCCGGCTTGATTCGAGCCGGTATGAATGTTGCACGTCTCAACTTTTCGCACGGAACGCATGCCGAACACGCGGCACGGATTGCGATGGTACGTCGGGCCGCAGCAGAGGCCGGCCGGCACGTGGCAATTTTGCAAGATTTACAAGGGCCGAAAATTCGTACCGGCCCGCTTGAAAACGGACAACCGGTTGAACTGGTGGCCGGACAGCGCTTTGTCATTACAACCGAGCCAATCGTCGGGAACGCCAACCGAGTCAGCACGACGTATCGTGCGCTACCGCTCGATGTGCGGCCACGTGATCGGATTCTACTCTCTGACGGTCTCATTGAGTTAGTCGTTATCGGTCATACCGACACCGAGGTTGAAACGGAAGTTGTTCACGGTGGCCGTTTGCGCGAACATCAGGGGATCAATCTGCCAGGCGTGCGGGTGAGTGCGCCAGCCGCAACCGAGAAAGATTTCGTCGATCTCGCCTTTGGTCTCGAACAGGGTGTTGACTATGTTGCACTCTCGTTTGTCAGGCGGGCCAGCGATGTTCGGGAAGTGAAGGAATTTATTCGGCGGGCAGGCAAGCAAACACCCGTGATCGCCAAGATCGAGCGTCCTGAAGCACTCGATGTGCTACCAGAGATTCTGGCTGAGGCTGACGGTATTATGGTGGCGCGCGGTGATCTGGGTGTTGAGATGCCACCAGAGCGCGTGCCCATTGTGCAAAAGCAGATTATTGCGGCTGCCAATCGGGCTATGTTGCCGGTCATTACGGCTACCCAGATGCTCGAGTCGATGATTCACAACCCACGTCCGACGCGGGCAGAGGCCAGTGATGTTGCCAATGCTATCCTCGATGGTACCGATGCAGTCATGTTGAGTGGCGAGACGGCTGCTGGCGCCTATCCGATTGAAGCAGTGCAAATGATGGCACTGATTGCCGATGCCGTCGAGGATTCATTGATCGGTAGTCCGCATTCAACATCGCCACGCTGGGAGATTACCACTGCCCAATCAACCCCACGGGCAATCGCTGCGGCTGCCTGCACCATTGCCAATGCGTTACCGGTGCGTTTTATTGTCGTTCTTACCCAGAGCGGAGCCAGTGCGAGATTAGTATCTCACTATCGCCCGCAGGTACCGATCCTTGCCTTCTGCCCTTCTGAAGAGACGGCACGCCGCACCAGTCTTTATTGGGGTGTGACTCCTATTGTGATTGAAGCCCGTGATCGGCTTGATGAACTTGAGCAGCAGATTGTTCGCCACATGCGCGATATGGGGATTGTCCAGCGTGGCGATCTGATTGTGTTGAGCGGTGGTCATCCGGTGTATCGCTACGGGCCAACCAATTTCTTGAAGGTCATTACTGTCGAGTAGCGAGAGGCGGCTAAGAGCGTGATCGATGAATTAGCGCCCCCTCATCATCTCCCCAGCCCCTTCCGCTCCCACACGGGGCGAGGAGGGGAGATGGTTGGTGCTCTCACCTTCCCTCCAGCCTCCCCTTCCTTTCCCAAGCGGGGCAAGGAAGGGAGGGGACGGAGCGTAGTTGGCGGCATGTTGGCAATACCTCACGCAATGGTTGCGCGGGTACGGTACGTTCCCAATGAGAAATCTGGGTTTTTGTTCAGGCTCTTACAGTGATCTGCTGCCGGGTTCCGCATTGATACGCGACCATACCCGTCAGCGCACGCCAGGGACACCCCTCCTGCCGACGTCGAAAGCGGGCAATGCCTTCCCATCACCTATCACCCAACGCGGGCATCCAACCCGCGCATCGCGGTGATTGCAGGAGTGGAGAGGAAGCGACGGCAGATGTGTGCGATTCGTTGGTTCTGCCCTACGATGGCATTGTCCGGTCATTAACGGTGACCCGAAGCTGAGAACGTCAATGCTATTTGCTCTCTTGCTTCCTTGACAGCGACATTTTCGGGTGCTACCCTGTAGCAAGAGATATTCCCATAGCGAGCGAAACACTATGCGAATCGCCTCATTACTTCCAGGAACAACTGAAATCGTTTGTGCGTTAGGCCTCGGCGAACATCTGGTTGCCGTGACCCACGAATGTGATTACCCGCCGGAAGTTCGCACATTGCCCGTTGTAACCCGTAGCTTGCTCGATCTGCCAGAAACAGCCTCTTCATCTGACATTGATACAGCCATTCGCGAGCGGACGCGGAGCGATTTGTCAATTTACCAGCTCGATATGGAGTTGTTATCAGCATTGCAGCCCGACATTATTCTGACCCAGGCCCTCTGTGATGTTTGTGCAGTACCGTTGCGCCAGGTGGAAGCTGCTGTGGCCGATGCAGCGACACAGGTTCTATCTTTTGAGCCAACCGATCTGGCCGGTATCTTTGGCGCCATTAAAGCCATTGGTCGGGCTTTGGGCGTGAGTGAACGGGCAGCCCAATTGGTCAATGATCTAACGCTGCGGGTAGAACGAGTGCGGACGACAGCCGCTCAGGCCAGCCATCGGCCACGGGTATTAGGGATCGAGTGGCTCGATCCGGTATTCAGCGCCGGACATTGGGTGCCGGAGCTAATCGCCATTGCCGGTGGGCAATCGGTGCTGGCAGCGGCCGGTGAACGTTCACGACGGCTATCGTGGCCGGACGTAATCGCCGCTGCACCTGAAGTCATCATCTTGATGCCCTGCGGTTTTACCCTCGAACGAACTCTTGCAGAAGCAACTGCTCTACTACCCCAGCGCGCTGGCTGGTCTGCGCTCCCCGCAGTACGGACAGGGAACGTCTTTGCCGTAGATGCCAATGCCTATTTCAGCCGCCCTGGCCCACGGATTGTTGATAGCCTCGAGTTACTGGCAACGCTTATCCATCCCGAATTATTTGCCGGCTGGGGTCCATCAGGGGCCAGTGCCCCGCTTGTGTTACAATGAGCATTGGTAGCGCTATCCACAAGATCGTCTCCCAACCTGTTGCGTGGAAAGGATAAAAATCACTATGAGCGAAAAAGAAATCACCATTGCCAAAGCATTGACAATATTAGCTGCCGAGATTACACAACCGGTAAGTTTATCGCAACTTCGTGATCTCATTAATAAGCGATGGGCGACTAATTACGCAGAAAATTCACTCCGTAATCATCTAAGATTGCATGCCTCACAAGTGAGTTGGGTACGTATTCATCGAAACCAATACCTGTCTTTGCCGGTAGCTTTGGACGGTGTGCGTTTTCGATGCTGGCCACAACCGGCAGAGATCACTTCTGGTTTGTTATCGGTAAAGCATCTGGTACCGTTTTTTCACCCAGATCACCAACCGTTCATTTACGATGAACAGGGTGAAATGATCCAGATTGGCAGGAATTTTCAGCTATTTCCCTGGACTGCATCCTTACATTTGCAACTTCAGCAGTGGTTTAAACGCCATCGTTTTGGTGAAGGTGATAGTATTTTGGTTGAAATTCGCTATCGCCGGTCTCACAACGAGATTGAGCAGCATTTATACCTCTCGTATGAACCGGCTGCCGCATTCCAGGCCCAGGCTGTTGCCGGGCAAGATCAGGCATTTCTGCAAGCCATCGTTGAGCAGTTCGACAGTCTTGGCGGAACAGATGTTTGGGCTGCGGCTGTCGTGTTGCCGGTGATTGCTCGCGCCCCATGGCGAACTTCTTACCCCGGCCGTCCATGGCAACATCTGTTAGAAGAACATGACCGGTTGTTCCTTGATGAAACCGGCACCATCATCAACGACAGAAAGGTATTGCAGTTGTTGACGACAGACAGAAATATATCCCGTCCTACTGCTCGGGTAACCGCCTCTTCTGCTGTATCGAAACCACAAGATGCTGCACTTTTGCAGGACATAGCTGAATTGAAACAGGAGATTCAACGTTCGCGCGAGCAAGATAGACAGGCCGGCGTTTGGGACGGTACGTTGAGCCGGATTTCACCCATGTCAGACGAAGATGACGAACTGATGATCGAAGAGCTGAAGCTGAACGATCTCTTTGCTCATATCAGTGCACGTCTGCGCGAAGTCTTGCCTCCCGATGTGCAACAGCGTCTGAGCAATGCTTCGCCGGCAGAAGCTGAGACGATCTTGAGTTCGCAACTTAATTATCTTCTGGTAAAGGCACCTGATCTGTTCCCGAAACTTGATCTGACATCGTATCCGTCTTCGATTGATGTTTCGATGCGCAACAATAGCGATGCTGCATTCGATCTGGCTCTTGATGCAGATGATGATGACGACTGGGATGACGACGATGACGATTGGGATGACGACGATGACGACGATTGGGAAGAGGAGATGCAGGATGCCGAACGAGAATTTGCCCTCCAGGTGCAGGCGTTAAACCGCAGCCACGAGCTGATGAATCTCTACTTGAGTTATCTCCAGGAAACGGGAAGAAAACGCAGCACAGCTCTTTCGTATGCCCGTTCTCTTCAGCCGTATGCGAATTTTCTCGCCACGTTCTACCATCGCGCCCTCGATGCCGGTGATTACGCCACGCTTGATGAGTTTCTGTTCTACTATTACCCCTACCACAACAGTCACGTTTCCAAAGAGTGGGTGCGTGCGATGTGTCATTCGCTAAAGAACTTTTACGCTTTTCTGAAACTTCGTGGTCTGATTGAAGATGATCAATTTGCCCAGGCAATCTGGCAGCGACGGTTTCAGGCTGAACGATTGATGGGGTATCGGAAAACAATCCGTAGCAAGTTTGCCGATCAGTTGTATCTGCTGAAGGAGCTGTTTGCCCCGTATCTGTCGTAGGGTGTTTGTACCCTGCACCTGCTGCCAGCGCTTTGTTGTTGTTGCCGAGGGGCAAAGGCGTGCCACAAGGAGCAACGGGCAGAGCGTATGGCAGAGCAGTTGCTGCCGCACTACACCCTGGATGGCGCCCATTGTTGGGTTAGCGTGAACCATGGTTTGCTGAAGGCGGGGTTTCAGCAGGTTATGCTACGCATTGAAAACGTTGATACCCACTATCTCTCCCCTTCCGTAACCCTCTGTTTTATCCAGCGTTGCACTAGCTCAACTCGGAAGCGGTAGCCGTTGGCAGTTTTGGTGAGAATATCGCGCCGCACTAACCTGTTCAGGGCAACGTTCACCGCCTCTGCATCACCGCTGCGGCGCACATCCTGCCGCAGCGCAATCGCCCGCATCACCGCCCGTTGGGTGTCATCGGTGTCACGCCCGCGCCATAGTTCATCAAAGTACCTCGCACCGGTGGTCAGGACGCTTGCGAAGGCATGTTCGGCATCGGCGCGGGTGGCGTGGGTGCGGTTCTGTTCGTTGAGTATGTTTACCAGATCGCGGCAGGTGATCTGAACGAGATAGGGCTGACAACCGGTCACTTTGAGGATATGCTCGACGGCGTCTTCATCGTAGATGAGGGGGAAGTCTTCTTTCGGACGAACGATCAGTTCGCGGGCTTCGTCTTCTTTCAGGTGACCGATCTTGAGCGTGCGCACATTGATGAAGTAGTCGCTCCACAGCGGCGGTAAATCGGTCAGCGTATGCGAACCGCTCAGCAGGATGGTTATCTGCGGGTGATGCTGAATGATATGGCGTAAGTAGCCGAAGATACGTCGGTCAATGCGGCCGTCATCTAGCATCTCTTGTAACCGCTCATATTCGTCCAGGCAGAGCAAAATCCAGCGTTCACCCAGCGCAGCCTCAACCTGCGACAGCCACGCGCCGAATATCGGATATGGATCAACTGCCAAAGCATCGCGGGTCAATTCTGGCAGTTTAAGGCGCCTGTGGGTCAAGGCGTTCTCCCTGATCTGCTTCGCCAGGTTAGACAGCAATCCGCTCGCGCCTTCGGCATTGACCGCATCCTGCATATCAACCTCTACCGGAATGAGGCGCGGTCCGAGATGAACCGGCAGTTGCTTGATCGCCGACGTCTTGCCGCAGCGTCGCCCTCCGTAGAGCAGCAGGGCGGGCCGTTGTTCGGCTGCGGTCGCCAGTTCGCGTTCGAGCGCCAAGAAGAGATCATGCCGACCCTTGAATACCTTGCTATTGGTCGCAAGTGGATTTCCTACCACATACACATTCGGGATGCTCTCACGATCTTTCAACTCAACCAGTTGCTGAAACAGGATCGCTTCCCAGCGTTCCAGGATGCGCCCAAACTGCACTGCAATTCGTCGATCCTTATTCAGCGCCAGCCCTGCGCGCACGCGCCGCGTTCGCTCGTAGGCGTCACGCATCTGTTGCTGTTTGTTGTAGAGGGTGTCGCTCTCCAGGGCAGCCTGCACATATTGGGCAATTTCCCGGATAGGTGGTAGCACCGTTTCCAGTTCCGCCGGTATATCGGGTGGCAGCCAGGTCAGTTGTTCGGCAACGCTGGCAATGGTCTGTACATCCGCTACTCGCTCAAGATCGTAGATCGTCAGTTCGATCAGCGCATTGCGCGCTGCCCAACCCTGGCGAAACGATTGTGCAACCTCGGCGATCAGGGTTCGGGCAAGGCGACGGTCTTTCTTGCCGATTTCAACCAGGGTGTGATCCAGCCCCCAGAGCGGCAACCAGATGACTTCATCCCAGTAAAGTGGTATCAGACGAAAGCGACGGGTGGCTTCTTCCGGCGGAGCGGATTCGGCCCACCGTCCGACGATCAGGTTCCAGGGCAGTTCAATGAGATAGAAGGGCAGGCGAAAGTAAAACAAGAGAAAAGCGATTGTCCACGCCACGCCGCCCGCCACGCCGCCCGCCACGCCGCCCGCCAGAATAAAAAAGATGCCGTAAATATCTGGGGAAACGAGTGAGATAAGCAAGTACAAGTACATATACAAGTACATAGCTATTCCCCAACTTGCCAGGTTCACGAGTGATCTGAGCCTTTTCCAACGTAGCCAGAAACCGATGAGATCCCCAATAGTCCAGCCGAGCATCGCCACCATCGCCGGTATCCGGCGAAACGCAATGTCAGGAACACCGGATTCAGCCAGCCAATTGATAACAGCGCCGATGAAGGGCACTATCACCAGCGGCGTACCGCAGATCAGCGTTAATGACAACCGGAGCAGATGACGCACCTGTGGATCGGTGCGCTGCTCATCCGACAGTTCCCAGAGCTTGAGATCTTCATCAAGCTCTGGGGCGATGCGCTGCGCATACGCTCGCAGGGTAAGCGGTTTGAAGTACATCCAGTATAGCAAGCGTAGCAGGTCGTGGGGAAAGCGCAGGGTGTCGGGCATTGGTGCATGTCTCCGCCGGGTAACAGGACTACGGATTTCCGCGAATACGCTCGATCAATTTCAATATCTCGTCGAGGTTGATCGTGATCGAACCAAAGAGCAGCGCAATCATCACGATGAGCAGACCCGCGCCAAACATCCAGACGGTGCTCTGGCTCACGTCGTCCTTCTTCAGGCGCAGCACCCCTTCCAGCATGGCGCGTCCCAGCCAGGTAGCAGGCGTGACGACCAGCCAGGATATGGCAGCGGCAAGACGCACGCCTATTGTTTTCCGCCAGGGTTTCGCCAGTCCTACCTGTTCGCATTGATGGTAAAAATCTCGCTGCAGGCGTGACCAGTGCACGGGTTTGCCCTGAGCTTTGGCAATATAGAGCAAACTTCCTGCCAGTTGCAGTTTGTAGGGATGCCTGCCGGCCAGCCGTAGGAGCTTCTCTTGTTCTTGCGGTGTGAAGGGATGGTCGCAATGTGCACCGCGTGCAATCAATTGGCGCGCTTCGCTGTCGGTGAACTCCCCCAACGGAATAGATGTGAACACATTGAAGAACGGCGATGTGTATTTGCCTGCCTATGCCAGAGCGGGTAACGGCGTCTTCGAGGCGGTGATAAAGGCCAGCGCATGCTGGTTCATCAATGATCGCCAGGAATCGTAAACATCACCGGGAAATGCTGTTTGTCGTTCGACCAGCTCTTCAAACTCGTCGAGACAGATCACGGGCAAGATGCCTTGTTGTTTTAACGCTATGATCGCGTCCTGAAAGGTCACCAGCGATAGCTGTCCAATCTTCCCGCGTATGCCCAATTCAGTGGTTATCTGGCCGAGCAATCCTTGCAGCGTGTGGCAACGGGCATCTTGCAGATCGAGGTACACAAAACGGTACCGTGCGGCGTTCTGTAAGAAGGCGCTGTCGCGCTGAGTCACGTACCACAACAGCGAGGATTTGCCGATGCGTCGCGGCCCAACGACCGACACACTCTGCATTTGCCCGGTATGAGCAACCTCCAGTGCAGTGAAGATACGGCGCAATTCGCTCTGCCTGCCGACAAACTGATCCGGTTCGACCCGACCGCCGTAGTAGAATGGGTTGGACATTGCGGTTGATCCTTTTGAACGTAGATAGCGATGGCTCTTGTACATTAGACTCAGTGCCCGTTGCTAAGCAAAGGTCTCAACACGCTCTGATACCCTGTAAGCATATTCAGAATACCCTGTCGCAGAAGAAGATCGGTTGGGGCACAGCAGCGCTGTGCCCGTACATCTATCAGGTTCATCCGCCGTACTGTGAGACGATTATTCGGGGCTCTACGTGCGGCCCGCTGGCTCATGTTATGCAAGTCATGGCAAGCTACAGGCCGATACATACCCTGCTGTTGCCGGATGGCCCCTCGCACACCGCACTGGCGGGTTGCCCCACCCTCACTACCTGCGGTATACTGCTCTACGGCGTAGTCTTCTGAGCAAAGGAGCATGCCCATGAGCAGTGCAATGATTGGTATCATTGGTGGCAGCGGTCTGTATGCAATGCCTGAATTGAAGAATCCCGAAGAGGTGCGCCTGAGTACACCATTCGGTGATCCCAGCGATGCGTTTATCATTGGTGAGCTAGAGGGGCGACGAGTGGCGTTCTTGCCCCGCCATGGGCGCGGGCATCGGCTGAATCCGAGTGAAGTGCCGGCGCGGGCCAATATCTACGCCTTTAAGCTGTTGGGAGTACGGGCACTGATCTCGGTCAGTGCAGTTGGTTCACTGCGCGAAGATTATGCGCCGGGTCATGCCGTTATCCCCGATCAGATTTTTGATCGTACCAAAGGGATTCGCCCGGCAACGTTCTTCGAGGGTGGGGTCGTTGCCCACGTCGCGTTTGATCGACCGTTCTGCCCCAACTTGAGCAACATTCTTTTGCATGCGGCGCAAGTCGTCGGTGCTACCGTACATCACGGTGGCACGCTGGTCGTGATGGAGGGGCCGCAGTTCTCGACCAAAGCTGAGAGTGAAGAGAACCGGCGCCGTGGTCACAGTTTGATCGGGATGACGGCATTGCCCGAAGCGAAGCTGGCCCGCGAAGCCGAGATTGCTTATGCGACGCTGGCAATGGTGACCGATTACGATGTCTGGCATCCCGAACACGATGCGGTTACCGCTGAACAGGTGATTAAGGTGCTGAGTGCGAATGTAGCCCTCGCTCAACAGATTGTTCGACAGGCTGTTGCTCAGATCGACGATACCTTTACCAGTCCCGCTCACGATGCGCTGCGTCATGCAATTGTCACTCACCCCGATTACATTCCGGCAGCAGTTAAAGAGCGGCTGGCGCCGATTGCCGGTCGCTATTGGTCGTGAGGGATTATGCAAGGCGAAATTCGCATCCTGCCGTTGCCCGGTATTGGTGAAGTACGACCTGGCGATGACCTGGTGGCGATCCTTGCCACAGCAATTGATGCTGCCGGTGGGCTGGAAACAGGCGATATTCTGGTTGTGACGCAAAAGATCGTCTCGAAGGCTGAAGGTCGTCTGATCGATCCGGCGACGGTTGAGCCGTCGCCGTTTGCCTGCGAAATTGCCCGTACTGCAAAGAAAGATGCTCATTACCAGGAGGTCGTGCTGCGCGAGGCGAAGCGGATTGTGAAGATGGCAAATGGGGTCTTGATTACTGAAACCCATCACGGCTTTGTCTGCGCGAATAGTGGCGTGGATGAGTCGAATGTCGATGGTGGCCGACGGCTAACGTTGTTGCCACTCGACCCTGATGCGAGTGCTGCGGCAATACGTCAGGGGCTTGCCGACCGCTACAGCTATGCGCCGCCGGTGATTATCACCGATACCTTTGGTCGCCCATGGCGTGAAGGGCAGGTTAATGTAGCGATTGGCGTCGCCGGTATGATGCCGCTGCACGATTTTGCTGGGATTACCGACCCGTATGGCTACACAATGCAGGCGACGTTGATCGCAGTTGCCGATGAACTGGCTGCTGCTGCCGAGCTGGTGATGGGAAAGATTGATCGCGTACCGGCAGCGCTGGTGCGTGGGTATCGGTATCAACCAAGTGCAACGGCTAATGCCCGCCAGTTGATCCGTGATCCGCGCTTTGATCTCTTCCGTTAAATATCATGGATAGGTCCACTGCAAAAACTCACCACGGAGCACACAGAGCGTCTAAGATTTATGAATAATTAAGGATAATTTTTGGCCATTGAGCGCATGGAGAAAAAATGTTCACAACCCTATGTTCAATGAAAGATAAAATTATCTTTAGTCTCTGTGATCTCCGTGGTCTCTGTGGTGGGAAGATCACCTTTTTGTAGTGAAGTTATGGACTTTTTCACCCTCGTCCAAACTCGGCGGACAGTGCGTGCTTTTCGGCCTGATCCGCCGCCGCGTGAAGCTATTGAGCAGATTTTGTGGGCAGCTAGTTGGGCGCCATCACCCCATGGACGGCAGCCCTGGCGGTTTGTGGTGGTCGAAGCTCACGAACGTAAGGCGGCGCTGGCGGCAGCAATGGGCGAAGCATGGCGTCATCACCTCGCGCTCGATGGGCATGATCCGGCAACTATCGAACAGCGATTGCAACGCTCGCAAGAGCGGGTGCTGAACGCGCCAGTGATCATCATTCCCTGTCTTTACCTCAACGACCTTGATGTCTACCCCGACCCCGAACGCCAGACTGCCGAGACGACAATGGCGATCCAGAGTCTGGGTTGTGCAGTGCAGAATATGTTGCTGGCGGCGTTCGCGCTCGGCTTGGCAGCAGGATGGATGTGTGCGCCGTTATTTGCCCCAGCAGCAGTGCGAACAGCTCTCAATCTGGCCGAAGATTTGCACCCGCAGGCGCTGATCCCGATTGGCTATCTGGCGCAGGAACCAAAACGTCGTCCACGCCGATCATTGGACGAACTGGTTGTGCAGTGGTTATAACCCATTGGTTTATTTTGCCACTTCCTTGTTCGCTTGATGGTCTGGGCAAGACAGCAATAGTACCAGCCGGTTCATCTGTTCAGTATGACACGTCTAATCTTTTCTAATTAATTGTAAGGAGTTAATGTATTGCAGACCCTGATCTATCTGGCCGGTTTTGCTCTGATCTGCCTTGCCTCTCACCGTATTGGACAGTGGTTTGCCCGACTGCGTCTACCGTATATCACGGGCTATCTCTTTACCGGTGTATTGGTTGGCTCATTTGGCTTGCAACTCCTGCCGTCAAGTGCGGGTGAGCGTCTGCGCTTCATCGATCAGATAGCGTTGGCAGTGATCGCCTTTGTGGCCGGTAATGAACTGTTCTACAAAGACCTGATGAGCAGTCTACGCGCCATTCTATGGTCACTAGGTATGATCATCGTTACCGCCCTGATGCTGATCGGCGCGAGTCTGTTTGTACTTCTCGAGTTTATCCCATTTGCGCAGGGGCTGGGTACCGGTGAGAAGATCGCCATCGCTCTCCTTGGTACAACGATTCTGTTGGCCCTCTCGCCCCCTTCAACCATCGCAGTGATCAAAGAGCTACGCGCTCGTGGTCCAGCTACTCGCCTGATCCTGGGTGTAACTATTGCAATGGATGTTGCGATCATTGTAATCTTTGCGATTAGTTCATCGTTTGCTACGGCTTTAGTCGAGGGAAGTAGCGTCAATCTTTCCTTCCTTGCCCTGTTGCTTATCGATCTCATCCTATCAGGAGTGGCGGGCTACGGTGTCAGCCAGGTGTTGCGTGTTGTACTCCGGCAGAGCTGGTCGCGCTGGTGGAAACTGGCCGCTATTGTGACACTCGGCTACGGTATCTTTGCTGGGACGGACTGGCTCAAGAGTGTCTCGGCTACGAGCTGGTCATTCAAGATTATGATTGAGCCATTACTGGTTGCATTAATGGGAAGTTTTCTGATCACGAATTTTTCACCGTACCGTAATGAGCTGGGCGAATTATTGCACGATATTAGTCCCGTGGTGTACGTTGCCTTCTTCACTGTCACCGGTCTGGGTCTCAAGCTCGACATCCTGTTGACTGCCCTAATATTTGCTGCTGTGCTCTTTTTGGTGCGAGCATTGTCCCTTTTCATTGGGAGTTCATTAGGATTGTCAATTGCCGGTCAACCGTCACGGTTCCGTCCATTATTCTGGTTAGGATTGATCACCCAGGCTGGCATTGCATTAGGACTGGCGCGTGAAGCCTCTCTGCTTTTGCCGTCGATAGGTGATACCTTTGCGACATTGATCATCGCTGTAATCGTCCTCAACGAGATTGCCGGGCCGCTTACCCTGCGTTTTGCCATACAACGCCTGGGCGAGGCTAACCTACCCGAACCGGGAATTCGCGAGGATGTGCGTGATGTGCTCATCCTCGGCATTGAGCAACAATCGATTGCATTGGCTCGCCAGTTACGTGCACGAGGCTGGCAAGTGCGTGTCGCCGATACTGATTACGACCACGTACAGCGGCTGATAAGCGAGGATGTTGATGAGCGCTACATTCCTGAGATTAGTCTGCACACGCTGAACGGATTAATCACTCGTGCTACCGATGCAGTCGTTGCTCTGTTAGAAAAAGATGAGGATAACCTACGGGCATGCCAGATCGCGTTCGAGCAATTCGGTGTGCCACGTCTGATTGTTCGGCCTAATCAATCTGAGTTTCGTGAGCAGTTCCGCGAATTAGGTGCAATTATCATTGATCCGGCTACCGCAATGGTAAACCTTCTTGAACAGGCAGTACGGGCACCGCAGTCGCTCAATTTGTTGTTGCATACTGATCCGGTTTACGATGTGGTGCAAATGACGGTAACGAATCGTGAGATTGATGGTCGGCTAGTACGTGATTTACGTTTGCCAGCCGATGTCTTGCTCCTTGAAATTAGCCGTGATGGGCAAGGCATTGTGCCACATGGATATACGAGACTTCGTCTCGGTGATGAACTCACAATTGTTGGCAAGCCCGATAGCCTGCGTGAGGTGAGTCTGCGCATTGGTTAGCGCGAACCCACCTCAATTGGCCCCTCCGATGTCTTGGCGGTTAAGCGTGCGGTAGGCGCTATAACCGAAGATGGCACTGTAGACAGCAATCACGATCAGCGCCTGCCATTGCGGTGGCAACAGACTCAGATCGAGCGCGGCGGTCAGCACACTCTGGTCGAGACCAAACATACGACTGTTTTCTACCACCAGTCGGTTAATGTTCGGCTGCAACAGGAGATTAACCAGCGCACGGATCGTTGGGTCAACGGCGCCAATCGTATTGAGTGAACCGGCGCTCACATCAAAGGCAAGAAAGATCAAACCGCCACCCACCCCGGCAATCACCGAGCGGCCCACAATGGCACTGGCGCCGGCGATGAGCGTGTAGGGTAACATCACAATCAGCGCCCGCAGGATACCAATTGGCAATAACAACAGATCAATAATACCAATCTGCTGCGGTAAACCGAGGAGTGTCCCGAACAACAGGGCCAGCATTGCCCCTATCACGAGCGTAATGACGGTGGCAACCAGCAATGCCAGTTGCAGGGCAACCAGCTTTGCCAGCAAATATGCTCCCCGATGTGGAGCGCGGGTCAACAGAATCCGTAACGTTCCCCAATTAAAATCGCTCCCAACGATACCGGCAGTCAGGATAATTGCCAGAATGCCACCAGTACCGTTGATTGCACTCAACATAGCGCCGAAGACACCAGGCAAGCTGAGTTGCCGTTTAATCTGTTCAATCGCTGCCGGACTGAGCAGATTAAATGTAACCTGGCCTCCACTGAAGGTTCCCTCTTGCAGAGCGACGACCAGAAACCAGAGGGTTTGCTGCAAAAAGGTCAAAAAGAGAAAGATACCTAGCAAGAGGAGCGCCATCGGACGGCGTGAAATCTTCAGCCATTCGGCAGCCAGGAGGTTGGTAAACATCGTTCGTGTATCCATCGCAGCTACTCAGTTCTCGTCACTGTTAGGAAGAACTCTTCCAGCGAACTATGGTTCGCGCCAATCTCGGCCACCACGATGTCGGCGCGAATCAGCAGAGCGTTAATTTCAGCAGCACGCTCAACAGGTGCGTCAATGATAATCGCTTCCTCTTGCACCGTCACGCCGCTAACCCATGGCAGGGTACGCAAGAGATGTACCGCCGGTTCGGGATTGCCCTGAACCCGTAACCGCACTCCCTGTCCACGCCGCAGCAACGTTGCCACTTCGCCAGCCGCGATCAGCTTGCCTTCTTTCAAAATTGCTACCCGATTGCAGAGCTGTTCGACCTCGTGCAGCAGGTGACTGCACAGCAAAATGGTACGCCCACCAGCGGCCAGGGAGCGAATGAGGTTACGGATTTCGACTGTCCCTGCCGGATCAAGACCATTGGTTGGCTCATCGAGCATAATCAGTTCGGGATCGGGTAAGAGTGCGGCCGCTATCGCCAGCCGTTGTTTCATCCCCTGCGAATAGGTAGCGACCTTGTCACGGGCGCGGTCGCTTAGCTCGACCGTTTCCAGTACCTCCTTGACTCGCGCAGCCGGAATCCCACCTGCACGTGCCAGCACGCGCAGGTTATCGGCGCCACTCAGGTACGGGTAAAACGCAGGCGCCTCGATCATCGCCCCCACTCGCCGGAGCGCCAGCGCCGGTTCGCGTTGCACGTCATGCCCGAGCACCATCACCCGGCCTTTCGTTGGTCGTACCAGGCCCAGCAGCATAGCAATCGTTGTGGTCTTCCCAGCACCATTGGGGCCGAGAAAGCCGAATACTTCACCCTTGCTGACGGTCAGATTCAGGTGGTCAACCGCCAACCGTTTTCCATAGCGTTTGGTGAGGTCAATGGTCTCAATTGCATTCATAGTTTGTGCTTGTGTTATGCTATTTTGCAGTTAATCATAGCATACCTGGTGAATGTATGGAATTGGTAGCACCGTCCGCCGTCGGTTAGAAGAAAGGCAAGAGGAAAGAAGAAATCTGCACTCTCGGGCAAGCGCGTGGCTTGGAGCCGATCCGAAATCGCTCATTCCAAACTATGAAGATCGCTCTCGCCGTCCCGATGCGACCGCAGCGGCGCCGGGGAGCCGACAGCCACCGTGCCATGGTGAGACGCGGCGTTCACCACGCGGGACAACGACGCAAGGCTCCCTTGTCGGGGCGAGGCGTTGCTTTGTCCTGTAGCCCAAATCGTGCATCGTCTTGCGTACATCGCCGCAGTTCATCCGTCGTGCGGTGATGATGGATAATGCGGATAGGCACTGAAAGTATTTCGGTCGCTGGACACCGTTCAATACATATCACTATGTCTTCCCTTGTGGCAGAGGAAGGGGCCACAGGTAAGGCGACTATCAATAAACACAAGGAGCGGCAATGATCATCTACACTATCGCAATGCCCAAACCGCACTCGCACCTGTTTCACGTCCAGATCGATATAGACCGGGTCCAGCATGGTGAGGTACGGCTGTCGCTGCCGGCGTGGACACCCGGTTCGTATATGATCCGCGAGTTTGCGCGCCACGTGCAGGAATTTCAGGCAGTTGACGACCAGGGCAACCGGTTGCCCTGGCGCAAGACACGCAAAGACACCTGGTTGATCGAGGCAGGTGCGGCAACCCGAGTGATCGTGACCTATCACGTCTACGCATTTGATCTCACCGTGCGAACCAGCCATCTTGATGGCTCGCACGGCTATTTCAACGGGGCAAATGTGTTTATGTACGTCCACGGTCATACGCACGAACCTCTGACCTTGCACATCGATCTGCCGGTTGGCTGGCGGGCAACGACCGGTCTGACGCCGTTGCCATCTGATCCTACCCGTCCGCAGCGGGCTTCGTTTCAGGCCCTCGATTACGATGAACTGATCGACTGCCCGGTGGAGTGTGGCACCCATCGCCTGTTGACCTTCGCGGTCGACGGTATTCCGCATCAGATCGCGATTTGGGGCCATGGTAATGAAGATGAAGAACGGCTGCTGGCTGATACGCGACGGATTGTTGAAGTACAACGGGCTATGTTTGGCGGCCTGCCGTACCGCGACTATACCTTTATTCTGCATTTGACCGATGGGCGTGGTGGTGGCCTTGAACATCGGAACAGCGCCTCAAATATGGTGGATCGCTGGACATTTACCGACAACTATGAACGATATTTGAGTTTGACCTCGCACGAACTGTTTCACGCCTGGAATGTCAAGCGCTTGCGTCCGGCGCCGTTGGGGCCGTTTGATTATCAGAATGAGAACTACACGCGACTGTTATGGCTGATGGAGGGTGCAACCAGCTATTACGATGATCTGTTGCTGGTGCGCGCTGGTCTGATCAGTGAAGAGCGTTATCTTCAGAAGCTGGCCGACAAGATCGTGCAATTGCAGAACCAACCCGGTCGCCGGTTACAAAGCCTCGAACAGAGTAGTTTCGATGCCTGGATCAAGCTCTACCGTCCTGATGAAAATAGTATCAATTCAAGCATTTCTTATTACCTCAAAGGGGCATTGGTGTGCTGGATCTTCGACATGACGATCCGTGCTCAAACCAATAGTCTACGGAGCTTTGATGACGTGATGCGTTATCTGTACCAGCGTTACCCGATCACCGGGCCGGGTATTCCAGAAGAGGGCGCAGTCCTGGAAGCGCTTGAGCTGATTGGTGGCGCTAATGGTACGCTCCGTGATCTCTACGAACGCTACGTTGTTGGAGTAGACGAACTCGATTACGCTGCCGCCCTGTCGGTTGTAGGCCTCGAACCGCGCTGGCAATATCGTCGGCCCCGCCCTGATGGTCAACCACCAGCCTGGCTGGGGATCAATGTGCGAAAGCAGGGCGACCGCACCCTGGTTGCGTCAGTGCGCAGTGATGGACCGGCCTACGAAGCCGGTGTGTATGCCGATGATGAGCTGGTAGCGCTCGATGGTTGGCGGGTTAACGAGGAACGGTTGCACCAACGCCTCCTCGAACGCCGACCGGGTGATGTTGTGCGATTAACGCTCTTCCGCGGTGATGCTCTGGTAGAGGTACCGGTGACACTGGCAGTCGCACCTTATGATATGCTATCGCTGGTATCGGTGGCCGCGCCGACTGATGCTCAACAGTATGCCCGTGCGGCATGGCTACAAAAGATGTAGATTAGGAGAGAGCGATCCAGTAATGAACGCAACATCTGTTTCAGTCGAGGAACTCAAAGCAATGGCAGCGGCAGCAGCCGTAGCTCTAGTGCAGCCGGGAATGGTGATTGGTTTAGGTTTTGGTAGCACGGCAGCTTACGCCACGCGCCTGATCGGTGAGCGGTTGCGTCAAGGAGAATTGTACGATATTGTGGGTGTCCCCTGCGCCGAAGGCACTGCACTGCTTGCCCGAGATGTGGGCATCCCATTGACAACACTTGATGAGGTAAACACGGTTGATCTAACTATCGACGGTGCTGATGAAGTTGATCCGCATCTAGCATTAATCAAAGGAGGCGGTGGCGCCTTACTGCGCGAAAAAATGGTTGCCCAGGCCAGTAGCCGGGTTGCGATTATTGTTGATGAGAGCAAACTTTCGCCAGCGCTTGGAAGCCGCTTCGCGCTTCCGGTAGAGATTGTTGATTTTGGGCAGCGGGCAACCGCTCGCTGGTTAGAGGCACAGGGTGGCACAGTACGACTGCGGTTGCGGGCTGACGGTCAGCCGTTCCGTACCGATCAGGGTCATCTCATTCTTGATTGGGCCTGTGGCCCGATTGCCGATCCGGCAGCTCTGGCGGAACGGCTAGCAGCACGGGCCGGCATTGTCGAGCACGGTCTGTTCGTTGGTTTAGCAACCGATCTCTTCATTGCTAGTGCTACCGGTGTTCGACATGTAGTAGCATCGGATTGCGGTACAATGACCCGGTAAATGTACGAATACGCTGACAGGAGTGCTATGCGGCTCGCACCTTCGATTCTCACTGCTGATTTTGCGCGCTTGGGCGAACAGGTAGCTGCGGTTTGTGCTGCCGGTATTGATTGGATCCATCTCGACGTCATGGATGGCCATTTTGTGCCAAACATTAGTTTTGGCCCATTGGTTGTGCGTGCGTTACGTCCCCTGGCCGATAAGTATGGTGCGCTGCTCGATGCACACCTGATGATCGTCGAACCCGAACGCTATCTGGCTGATTTTGCTACTGCCGGTGCTGATTTGATAACCATTCACGCTGAAGCAACACCACATCTCCATCGAGCTGTCCAGATGATCCGTGATCTGGGGAAAAAGGCTGGGGTTGCGATCAATCCGGCTACACCGCTGTGTATGATCGAAGAAGTGATCGACCAGGTTGACCTGATCTTGTTGATGACAGTTAATCCTGGTTTTGGTGGTCAAACTCTGATCCCCTCGGTTTTGACGAAAGTCCACCGGTTGAGTACCCTGCTAAACAATCGCCCAATTGACATTATGGTAGACGGTGGGGTCAATCCATCGACGATTGCTGCCTGTGCTGCGGCCGGTGCAACCGTTGCTGTCGTTGGTTCGGCAGTGTTTGGCAACCAGCCCATTGCCGATGCAATCACTGATCTGCGGATTGCGCTGGGAGAAATTCCACGATTGAAGTGAACTGTTCTTGTGTGCGGAGAAAAGGTGTTTTATGTATCTTGCCGGTGATATTGGTGGTACCAAGACCATCCTTGCCCTGTTTGATTACAACAGCGGGCCACATCATCCATTAGTAGAGCAGACCTTTCCCAGCGCCCAATATCCAGGGCTGGAAGCGATTATTGCCGAGTTTTGCGCCCAACATCCGGTTTCGATCACCGGCGCTGCCTTCGGGGTCGCCGGGCCGGTGATGGCCGGAAAGGCCAGCATTACCAATTTACACTGGACAATCGATGTCGCTGTGCTAAGTGATGTGCTGAAAGGTGCACCGGTGCGCTTGCTCAACGATCTGGAAGCTATTGCGCAGTCTGTACCGATCCTTGAACCTGCCGATGTCGAGACCCTTGCCGTCGGATCGCCCATCCCCGGCGGCGCGATAGGGGTCATTGCCCCTGGGACAGGCCTAGGTGAGGCATTTCTCACCTGGGACGGTCAGCGCTACCGGCCTCACCCCTCAGAAGGTGGCCATACCACCTTTGCCCCTCGTAACCGGATCGAAAAAGATTTACTCGATTATTTGCACCAGCGCTACACACACGTAAGCTACGAGCGAGTCTGTTCAGGCATCGGCATTCCCAATCTCTACGCCTTTGTCCGTGATTGCCTACTTCAACAGGAAACACCAGAGGTTGCTGAGCAATTGGCTGCCGCGAGCGATCCAACTCCTGTGATCGTTCAGGCCGGCATGTCCACCGAGCAGATGTGTCTGGTATGTCGCACAACCCTTGAACTGTTTGTCGATATTTTGGCTGCCGAAGCCGGGAATCTGGCTCTGAAGGTCTTAGCGACTGGCGGTGTCTATATTGGCGGTGGATTGCCCCCTCGTGTGTTGCCACTGATGAAGCGCAGTCGCTTTTTACAAATCTTCCGTGATAAAGGCCGTTTCAGCGAATTATTAAGCCGGATTCCGGTTCATGTTATCCTCGAACCAAAGGCTGGTCTGCTCGGCGCGGCAGCAGCAGCCATGAGTTGACACCGTTTATACTTTAGTGTATAAACAACACTAATATTAACGGAGGGAGAAACTCGATCATGCAGGATGAACATCCGGTAACTTACGATGTCAGCAAATATCAATTGCCGGCGGTCACAGTCGATGTCGTAATTTTTAGCCTGATCAATCGCACGCTCCATGTCTTGCTTGTTCAGCGGAAACGCTGGCCGTTCGAGGGACGTTGGGCGATCCCAGGTGGGTTCATCCGGCTTGACGAGTCACTTGAAGAGGCAGCACGCCGTGAGCTTGAGGAAGAGACCGGCGTGCGCGATGTCTATCTTGAACAACTCTATACCTTTGGAGATGTGCATCGCGACCCGCGTCATCGGGTGATCAGCGTCGCCTATATTGCCCTTGTCCGCGCCGATGTGCAGACGATCCGGGTGAGTGACGAAAATAGTGACGTGCGCTGGTTCCCGGTTGATCACCTGCCGACACCGCTTGCTTTCGATCACGATCAGATTCTGGCGTATGCACTTTCACGGCTGCGCTCGAAACTCGAATATACGACTCTGGCCTTTCAGTTGTTGCCCGAACTCTTTTCAATTCTCGAACTGAAACATATTTACGAGCAGATTCTGGGTGAAAAGCTCGATAAAGGTAACTTTTATCGCAAGATCAAGGAGTCTGGTATTCTCGAAGAAACACCGTATATGCGAGAAGGGCGTGGGCGTCCAACTAGGCTTTGGCGCTTTCGTCGTGACCGTCCCAGTGATAAGCAGTTCGTCTTCCGCTGGCGTGAAGATCGTCGCGAGTAACGGTGAGGTGAAGAAGGAGCGAGGGAGGATGTTCCTAACCGTTCTTTCCCCTCACACCTGTTTCCACTCTTCACTTTTCGCTCATACAGGTGTGCCGCAGGAGAAATCCTACCGCTTCGCCACCTGAGCACAATGACTGTAAACAACTACCGCTGTAACACACCGACGTATGATTCCAGTAGATGATTAGCAGCTCCGCGAAGTGAGGATCACTATGCCTGCGCTCGAAGTGCTGGTTGTCGGCGGCGGAGTAATCGGTGCAGCAACAGCGTATGCTCTTGCCAGGCGTGGTCGTCGAGTGCTTTTACTCGAACAGTTTACTATCGGGCACGCTCGTGGTAGCTCACATGGTTTATCGCGCTCGATCAGCTCTGTTCACTCGCGTCTCCATCACATGCGATTGGTCGCCGCAGCGCGGCAGGCCTGGCGTCGCTTGGAAGACGATAGTGGTCAACGATTGCTGATCAAGACCGGTGTCCTGGATATTGGCCATGCCGATTCGCCCGCGATCCAGGCTAGCATCGCTCACCTCGGTGCTGTTGATGAGGAGGTTGAAATACTCGGCCTTTACGAGCTACGGGCCCGTTTTCCGCAGCTCGCCCTGACTGACAAGACCATCGCTATCTATCAGCCTGAAGGTGGTATATTGCCGGCATCGCGTTGTGTTGCGACGTTGGTCGAGCAGGCACGGCGCTACGGAGCAAAGGTTGCCGTAGGTGTGCGGGTCAGTCGGATCAAACCAGAGGGTTCGGGGGTGCGAGTCGATGCCGATGGTACGGTGTACTGGGCACAGCGCGCAGTGATCGCGGCTGGTTCATACAGCTCTGTATTGTTGCAGCATCTTGATGTAGCGGTTGATCTATCCACTACCTGCGAGCAGGTTGCCTTCTTCTCGCCGCGTCATCGCGTCTTGAGCAAGTTGGGGTATTTACCGGTGGTACGCGATTACGGTCACCACCCCGGCGATCACCTGCTCGTCTGTTATCCTGATTTAGGAGAAGGGATCAAAGTCGAGCGTCACGGGGCCGGGATACCTGTTGCTGACCCTTACGAACCACCACCAATACCCGATCCGGCAGAAAATGAACGGATTGCTCAACGGCTTGCGCAAACCATGCCGGGGTTTGCGAATCAAGTGCTGTATGCCGAGACATGTCGCTTCACGCACACACCCGACGGTGATTTCGTGATTGATACCCATCCGGAGTACAATCAGATTCTCATCGCAATCCCAGGGAGTAGTTGTGGCTTCAGCGTAGCACCAATCGTTGGCGAAATACTGTCTGATCTTGCGATGCATGGCACGACTAGTTACGATATTGCGCCGTTTCGCCTTGCCCGCCTGCATCGGATAGGATGAATGTCCTGACGTTTGCGCCGGTACCCACTCTACTCACAGCCATATCCCTCTTTAGGAACATTTGCCTGATAGTATAGTGAAAGGGGCCGTTGCCTGCCTGGCCCGCAGCACACCCTCTGCTGAAATGCGTGCCTGTCTTTAAGAGCCTATCCGGAATACTCTGTCGCAGAAGAAGATCGGTTGGGGTGCAGCAGCGCCGTGCCCGTACATCTATCAGGTTTCATACGCTGTACTGTGAGACAATTATTCGGATAGGCTCTAAGAATGTAGCCCGCAGCCGAGAACTCTAAGAGCGTGTCTGAAATTTTATCTGGTCGAGGGTTTTGATGTATCCTTGATGGTATGAACGAACAGAACACACGAACATCATATCCTACCGACCTTAGAGATTGGCAACAACGGCGTAGGCAACACCTGTTCATACTCCCCCTTCCTCTCCCGCAGCGCGGGAGAGGAAGGGGGCTGGGGGGAAGGTGAGGGCCACCAGGCGTACCTGGCAGCACCGGCCCGGTAACCGTCGCCACCCTGTTCCAGCGCATCGCGAAGCGACTTTTCATCGGGCACGTAGCTCTCTACCCCCACCTTCCCCTTCCTCTCCCGCAGCGTGAGAGGGGAAGGCTGAGTTACATACCTGCTATCCGATGTTTCATACTCCCCCTTCCTCTCCCGCAGCGTGGGAGGAGAAGGCCGAGCGACATACCTGCCATCCGATGTTTCATACTCCCCCTTCCTCTCCCGCAGCGCGGGAGAGGAAGGGGGCTGGGGGGGAAGGTGAGGGCCACCAGGCGTACCTGGCAGCACCGGCCCGGTAACCGTCGCCACCCTAAATCCCTACCTCATCTGCGGCAAGTATTGTCATCACAGGTAGTCGTTCCACCAAACAGATACCGGTTCCGCGCCACCAATTCGTATAAGGGTTGGGCCAGGGTAAGGGCACCGGGTAATCGCAACATCTCCCCTAACCCCCGTAGAGCTGGCAACTGTAACAACAGCTCGCGCACAGCCTCAGCACCACGGTAGACGGTACCGTCTGGACCGACAACATGCAACTGACTTAGCGCATCCTCGAAGCTGATGTGCGGAAATCGTTCGCGGGCGTGTGCACTATTCGCATCGAGTAATTCGATCCGCTTGTAATCGTCGTAAGCGGCGACGAGTTCAGCCTGGCGGCGGCAGATACGGCAGTTGCCGTCGTAGAGCATCGTGTAGCGCATGGGTTTCTCTTTCATAGGGTGAAGCTGGCTAAGCAAGCGGTGTTAAGGTTTCACTGGCGATTGACGTTTCGTAAGCGGGTTTGCTCAATACCGCTTCTGAAATAGGCGGACGTTCCTAAACGTATCTAAAGTCCAATTCCAATCAGGTGTTGAAACTACCGAATGAAATGTTACAACTTCGGTTTGAAGCGCGGTCAGGAATTCATTTTTCTTCTGTCATTCAGAGTTTTAATACGGCATAATCGCCGTTATCACCAACGCCAGGACCAGGATGCCAATAATGATTGCACTGAGAATACGGAACCATTGCTGATAACGTTTGCGGCTCATAGCACCCTCCGATGTCAATCAGGCTAGATTGTGTTGCTAGCGTAGACTCCCAACCTGCTTCTAAGAGCGTGATCAAAAACTCGCATTTCTGATGAGTCTCTTACCGTGCATCTGCGATCATTGCGTTCAGTGGCCAACGTTCTGTGCCGTCATCCGCCACCCGTTCCCGCTGCCGAGCGGGTAGCGCCAGGTGCTGCAGGCGGCCCTCACCCCCAACCCCTCTCCCGCAGCACGGGAGAGAGGTAATCTGAGTTCATAGCCTCGGCAAGATACTAGCGCAGAACCGCCCCTGCTCCGCTCATCCCCCCTTCCTCTCCCGCAGCGTGTATTGGATGATATGGAACTACGGACCGTTGATCATCCGTTTCATACTCCCCCTTCCTCTCCTGCAGCGTGTATTGGATGACATGGAAGTACGGACCGTTGATCATCCGTTTCATACTCCCCCTTCCTCTTCCGCAGCGTGGAAGTCCGTAGATCATACTCCCCCTTCCTCTTCCGCAGCGTGGAAGTCCGTAGATCATACTCCCCCTTCCTCTCCCGCAGCGTGGGAGGAGAAGGCCGAGCGACATACCTGCCATCCGATGTTTCATACTCCCCCTTCCTCTCCCGCAGCGCGGGAGAGGAAGGGGGCTGGGGGGAAGGTGAGGGCCACCAGGCGTACTCCGCAGCACCGGCCCTGCAACCGTTGTCACCCTATTCTGCGGGGACGTATGCCTTATCCACCAGCGTTCCCCGACATTCTCTATTGCGTATAACGAGCCTCATCAACAGCCCGGGTTGTCGATCAGGCTCTAAGCTATTGTCTCTATCATTATACCTCGTAATGTCTCTTCGTCTCCCTCACACGTCGGTCGGGGCTTTTCAACGTTCTTTTCCGATCCAAAAAAGGAGAGAGGAGTTGGATCTAGGAATAAGCGGTCGGTGCAAGTTCCACCCTTCGTCCTCCACAAATGGGGCTGGGAGCGCTCATTCTGCGTAGAAGCCGGAGGACCGCACTCCCAGCTAAGGGGAATCCGGACACATTGAAAAACCTTACACTTCATTCCCGATGCTCTGCAATACACTATCCACGACTGCTGCCGAAACCTCGTGATGACGGTACGGTGGTGGTGTACGTTTGGGGTAGGTGCGATTGCAGAGCAGTACGATTGTCAGGCCCTGTGATGGAACGCCGATGATGATCGGGCCGGTAAATCCACTGTGCCCAAACCCTTCAGCCTTTGCCGCACCCATATACGGTCGGTTCAACATCCAGCCCAGACCGCTTGCCGGATGCGCGGGATGTGTATCCGGCTCTGGTCGTGGCTGAAGCGCTATGCGGACAGTTGCCGGTTTCAGCAGTTGCTGTCCATCCCACCATCCCTCTTGCAAGAAGAGTTGCACCAGTCGCAGCACATCACTTGCGCTACCGAAGAGACCGGCGTGACCGGCAACACCCCCTAAGGCATAGGCACTCTCGTCGTGAACGATACCGTGTACCAGCCCACCACGCCACTCCTCATCCCATTCGGTAGGAGCAATGCGTGCTCGCCATTCTACCGGTGGACAGAAGCGGGTTGTCCGTATGCCGAGTGGTTGGCAAACCAGTTCGCTGAGCGCATCAACCAGCGAACCTCCGTACACGGCTGCGATCACGTCACCCAGGAGGAGTGTGTTGACGTTCGCATATCTGGTGACATTACCAGGAGGATGGGTGGGTGGAGTTGCGTATACCACCTCTCTGATCGTTGCTGTTCCACTACGCGCCAGCGGTGCCAGTTGTACTGCCAGCCCGCTACGGTGACTGAGCAAGTGTCGAATGGTAATATCAGCAGCGTGCAGGTTTGGTAACCAGTGTTGAACTGGTCGATCAAGAGGTAATAGACCGGCGTCGTGAAGTCGCAAGGCGGCAGTTGCGGTGAAGACTTTAGTTAGTGAGGCCAGGTCGTAGATGGTGTCGAGCGTGACTGTGCTCGTTCCCGGATCATCGTACATCGTTGTACCGTATGCCGCAGCGTGCAGCAATCGATTGTTCTGGGTTACGACGATCACTGCTCCTGGAAAGATGCGTGCACGAATTGCCGTTGTGATGATTGCGTCAATATCATCTATCATAGTAAACTCGATTTAACCGCGGATGATTGTAGTCTCAAATCCATCACCTTAAGCCTCGATTCCTCCGCAATGCAATCTCGACCAGCCAGAACACAAGGGCCAGCCCGGCCAACAACGGCCACCAGACCGTTGATGTCGGTTGCGGGGATGATGTTAACGAGGTAGTGAGATCAAACTCCAGGTTGCCGCCGGTAACGACAGCGATCTGGCGTAAGAGTGCTTCGCCTGTGTTCGACGTGTGTATAGCGTACTCCGCCGGTGGGGGTTGAACATAGCCAATACTGCGCTGCAGGGTTTGTTGCCCGCTAAACAGCGCAACCGTGATCTCATACGGGCCGCTGCTGGTAAATGTTAGGTCGCGGGTATAGTATCCCGGCCCCATCTGCTCCAGACGGAAGCTCTGCTCACTGCCATCAGGTAGGGTGATGCGGGCGTTAACCTGGGCTAAATCGATAGGGTCGCCGCCCGCTGTTTGTGCCTCAACCACCAGGCGAGTCCCATTTGTTGTCGGTTCCAGTCGTACCTGAAGTGGCCCACTGTCAGGTGTTGGTATGGTATAACGTACAACTTGCGCCCAGAACTGATCGTATCCCTGCCAGCCTGGCCAGGCGTTAGCCCAGGGCTCGGCAGCGCTGGCTGTCCAGGCGACACTCCGGCCTAAACCGTATTGCCAGACGGCTAATAGCGGGTCTCCTGTCGGGCTTTTGAGGACAACAGTAGCCTCGTTGCGTGGTTGCAAAGCAACGTATCCGTCGATCAGAGGGAGTTCACGGGGATCGAGGTTGCGTATCAGGGGGTGCGCTTGATTCACCAGTACCGGCGCCGGTTGCTCAACCGTTGGCTCGGCCGCCACAATCTCACTCTCCTGCAACGTGAGCCGTGGCAGATCGGTGGCATCTGCCACGAAGTAGTACCGTCCATTTCCCCATTGAGCCAACTGATCTAGTAATTCCGTGTCGGCGTCGGTACCGATAGCTATCGTCGAAAGGGTTATCTGGGCCGCACGAGCCGTTTCAATCAATTGTTGGTAACGCGGATAATTATTACTGTAACTGCGTCCGTCGGTCAACAGCACTGCATGTCGGGTACGATACGGTTCGTTTGCCAGCGCCGGCAAGCCAACTGCCAATGCTCGTTCGATATTAGTTCCACCACCAAGTGGCATCAGAGCGATCTGGCTTTGCAACTCGGCCAGCCGTGCCCCTTCACCGACCTCCTGAAAAGGGATCGTCCAGATCGTATCGGTATCAAACGCTAATACACCAACCCGATCCTCTGATTGTAAAGCGGTAAGGGCAAGCATTGCTGCCTCTTTCGCCATATCGAACTTTGTCACCCCGAACGAGGCGCTCATGCTGGCCGAGCGATCGATGATCAGCAAGAGCGATACCGGTGCCCGTTGTGGCCTTGGCGGTGGAGTCATCAATAGCGGTAGAACATCGGCCAGCGGTGTGTCCGCATACCCGCCTAGTGTAAACGATTGTCTCCCGCCGAGAACAGTCAGCCCTTTCCCTTCACTGCGCACCGCTTCGCGGATCGCCATCATCTGATCGAGCGTCAGTTGATGGGCCGCTACGTCAATCATGACGACCCCTTCAAACCTACGCAAGAGTTCGAGGTTGGTGGGAAATGCACTCGCCGGGATACGTTCAACTTCTGTGCCGGCCTGGCGCAGAGTAGCATCCAGTATCGCGCCGCTCTCACGGCTACCTTCCACCAACAAGATGCGTGGTGGTGGTATGACCAGTGCGGTCATGGCAGCGCTGTTGTTCGCGGCAAAGGTATCATTCCCAGTAGGAATAATTTCGGCACGCAGACTGAGGATTCCCGGTTTGGTTGCGCTGTGCGTTGTGACAAACTGGTACTGTCCAGGTGGGATGAAGACCGATTCTGAGGTGAGCAATTCACCCTCTGCCCATACGTTCAGGCGAGCAGATAGCGGATCGGCGTTATCTGTTGGTTGATAAAAGGTAGAAATCACGATGTCGAACGTTTCGCCACTCCGCAAGAGGGTAGGGGCATCGATGCGGGTCACCGCAACTTCTGGTATTGCTGGTGGAGCAAAGAAACGCACGTCAATTTGGATACCGGCTTGTGCTGCCTGCTGTGCCGCAACCAGAGCATTGCCACCGGTCGCCTGACCGTCACTGATCACGATCACTCTCCCCCCGCCGGGCAACAGTTGTTGAGCAGTCGTGATCGCTGCTGCCAAATCACTCCCTGCGCCATCTGGTAGTCGGTCGCGACCTGCCACGACTGTCGCCCCAAATGCCAGCAAGCGCGTTTCTGGGCCGGCCGCAGTGGCAATTGATTCTGCTTCAGCTCGAATCGCAGCGCGACCGGCAGCAGTCAGACTGTCTGATTGATCGTACAGCACAATCAGCGGGCTATTACCCGGTTTGCCGGCCTTCGGTAGTACCGGATCGGCCAACGCGCCGATCAAGAAGGTAACGATGACGAGCCGTAGCCCTACCACCGACCAGGGTAATCGACTTCTGGTACGTCGCCAGATTAAGACCAGCGCTGGGAGCGTCAACAGGAGCCAGAACATATGTGGTGCTTGCCAGATCATCGTACCTCCTGGACAGATCGGCGCTGAATGTAGAGCCATTCCACAACCAAGATGATAATTGCCATCATGATTAACCATGACCACAATGGTTGCGGTGTTGCTATCGATTTGGTTTGCGTCGACGTGACTGGAGGGCTGATCGTTGTACTCGACATCCGTGGTGTTGGGTCGGCTTCGGCAAGAGTGCTAGCGTTGACCGGCAGGTGTGCTTCGTGGATAGTCTGTTCGTTTGCCCATTCACGGATGCGGTAAAGACCGGTTTGCGTTAAGGTGATGGCGACGGGTAAAGCCGGTTGTACTTCAACCACGTCACGTATGCCATTGGGAGCAATGATCTCTAATTGCGTTGTCCGCAGATCGGCCTGATAGAGTAGGGTTTCCCCTGTTATGACCGCAGCCGGCAGTGGCGGTGGCGCCAGACTACGAATAGTACGCGCTACCAGTAACGGAAACGCCAGCCGTCGGGTCAGGGGATGATCGGTGAGATCAACATTCCAAACGGCCACCTCACTACGTTCAACCCGACCACGCAGGATAAGCGGGTGATCACCACTGAACGCCAGCGGTGTTAACCAATCTGGAGGTTCAATAACGGTAATTGCTCCCCAGTCAATGCCGCTCAGGTTAACGTCGCGCAAGAGCGTTTCTCCGGCAGGTGTGAGTGTAATCGAAGGAATAGCGGTTGTTGTTCCTCGTACATCGAGCAGTGATCCGGCGGGCGGGTTGATGACGAGCACACCACCTGTCGGCCAGCGTGCCGGCAATGTCTGTACCAAGATGGTGACATCGGCAGTAGTCGATTGCTCGGCAACGTAGGCGGCTGGTGTCACGGCTGTTACGACAACGTCTGGCATGGCCTGCAACGCCCGTACCAGCGCCGGTGAATCGTCGGCGACAAAGAGTACCCGAATGGGGCGCCGGTTATTCACTATAACAGTCGCAGTATCGTCGAGCGGTAAGCCATCAGCGCCATCGAACGCTAACCGCACCTGCTGCGCTGGCCCCGGAAGAGTCCAGCTTAGTTCGAGCACAGCACCCGGTTGCATACTGACCTGCTCGGTCAATTGCAGTTGATCGTCAAGCCAGAGCTGCACTGGCCCCCTGAATAGGCGATTACCGGCGTTGACGAGCCGGGCATAGATATGAACGGCCTGAGCCTCATCTGTTCGGGCAGCCAGTGTCGCTACTGCCCGATTCGGTTGTTCAGTGCCGATCACTTCAATGTGTACAGGAAAGCGGATGTTGCTGACATTGGGCGGAGGTAGTGCCCCGTCGGTAAGTACAAATATTTCGGCTCCTGGTTGGTCGAAAAGCAACGTTTCGGCGATGGTGAATGCGCCAACCAGATCACTCCCGCTTCCCTCAATATCGAGAGTATTGAGTGCCCCTAACAGCCGCGCACTATCGGCAACATGACCACGGTCGATCAACCGTGGTCTTGGGCCGGCGCCGATCAACACTACCTGATCAGCACCACGCATCTCTCTGATCAAAACGGCTGCCCGCTGGCGGGCGCGTTCGAGACGGCTGCTGCCACCTTCCACCAGCGCCATACTGGTTGACGTATCTATGATAATTGCCCACGTGCGTGCACTTGTCCATGGCAAGGTGATCTCAGGCTGAGCTAGGGCAACACCGATCAGTAAAGCAACCAGCAAGTGCAGGAATAAGAGCAACGTCAGGCGGAAGCGACGGCGGCGGCGTGCAGTAGTCTGCAACGGAATCTGCCGCCAGAGAAGCAGAGATGGTACCTCAACGCGCCGCCGACGCAACTGAGTCATGTGTAAGATAACGATGATCGGCAGCGTGAGGAGCGATAGCAGAGCTAAAGGAACGAGCAGTGTCATACCGATCCTGAGCTGATGCGGGTCAGGTTAGAAAACGGCGTACCCGCAGAAACGGAATAATCTGGCGTTCGAGAACCCAATCGGTCATGATAGCGGCGTACCTTATGCCATAGGTAGCACATTGACGGGCAATTGCCGACCGCCAGTTCTGAACTGCGGTGCGATAGGCTGCTAATGTCTCGGTATCAAGATCGACCATCATCCGTTCGCCGGTTTCGCTATCAACCAGTTCTAGCGGTCCTTGCAGGTTCGGCGCTGTCTCCGTTTTACTCAGGATATGCAACACCATCACCTGCCAACGCGGCGCCGGTAGAATCAGGGCGAGTCGTTCCATCGGCATCGCTGTGAGCAGATCGGAAAGGAACAACACCAGGCCACCCCGCGAGCTGCGCTGGGCTATCTGGTAGGCTGCCTGTACCAAATCGGTGCGTAGTGTCGGTGTTACTTCACGCAATGCAGTGAACAGTTCAACCGCCTGCATCTTGCCACGCGCTGGACCAAAAATGAGGGATGGCCGATCACCGGCCAGTACACTCACCCGATCACCGTGGGCCAGTGCCAGATAACCGATTGCTCCGCTAAGCTGGATTGCCAGCCGCAATCGATCCGGTTCACCCATCGCCATGCTTCGCGACGTGTCGAGAATCACACTGACTGCCACGTCTTGTTCGGTTTCGCCTAGACGTACCAAAAGCTGCTCTTGCCGGGCGTAGACATTCCAGTCGAGATAACGCAGATCATCACCGGGAACATACGGACGATGATCGCTAAAAATCGTTGCCGGCATTGGTTGCCGACCAGGATAACGCCCGACAATCGGTGTGCCGCGCAAAGTACGTTGCGCTTGCAGGCTTAGTCGCTCTAGCCGACGCAGAAATGCTTCGTCGAACAATGGCGGCGGTGTACTCGATTTACGGCGAAAAATAGTTGCGAACCACATCGCGGACATCCGTGGGTATCTGAAGTGGATCATCGGCAGCTTGCACCGGTCCACCGTTCCCAAATCCTCCTGAGCGAATGATCGGGGTTCCTGTCTGAGCGTTAGTGGTCTGTTCGCCAGGGGTACCGGTGGTTGGAAGCTGACCTTGACCGTCGGTTGTTAACTCTAGTGGCGTACCCTCAACCCCACTTGGGCGAAAGGGTTGCTCGCGGCGCTGGCTCCCCGGTGCGTTTCCTGCACCACCACCGCCACTTGCGACGGATGCAGATGAACCGGGTTGTCGCTCAAGGGCATCTGCCAGCGCCTCAAGACCGGCAGCGCCGGCAACCGCATCACCAAACTGAAGCGCATCGGCGGTTGCCCGCATCTGATCGGCCAGATCGGGTTGGGTGCGCTGAATCGCACGGGCGGCTTCACGGAGTGCAGCAGCTAATGCCTCACGTGATTCTGGTGAAATCTCACCCATTTGATCGGCTAGTTCACGTAGGGCATCAGCAGCACTTGCAGGATTACCCTGATCGAGTGCTTCAGCAGCCTGACGAGTGATACCTTGATCGCGTAACGCATCGGCCAGTGCAGAAAGCACGCCTGGATCGGTACTCGCTGCTGGAGCAGGGATGACGCTGGTCGATTGCTGGTCTGCTGGCATCGCTACCGGGTCAGGTCTCGCCAGATCGGGCAGTGGCTCTGCTACGCTAGACAGGGGCATTGGTGATGGTATCAGAAGAAGTAGCCCCATAAGGATGAAGAGAAGTGAAACAGGCGTGAGCGCTTCTGACCAGAGTGGTGGCCTGGTTCGATTGACATAATTTTGCACGCGATCCAAACTCTCTTGAGCCTGTGCCTGCAACCGAGCGGCGATCCCAACTTGATTGCCTCGTAATTCTAGCGCAGTGCTTATCTGTTCATGCAGATCGAACCGGCGGTCGAGGCGACGAGCTACAGTGGTCAATGACAGCCGAAATGCCAGGGCGCGCAAACTTCCTACCAGTACACTACCGGCGACAATCCAGCCTGCGAGAGGGCGCGGTAACGCACCGAGACCAAATATCGGCAGCAGAGCGCCGATACAGGCAATGAGTAACCCAACACTGACAGACCGCACCAACTCCTCGATTGCGTGCTGCCGCCAGCGTTGGGCTTTGAGGGTACGAAGTTGTTTTACCAATTGGTCCTGCATACTGGCAGTGTACCACAATCTGATCGATTACAATATGAATCACCGATGATTTTTCGCGATCTGATAGTCTTGCCGTTGAATAATAGAAGGGAAAATGTATGAATGACCTGCTCTCGCTACTGGCCCGTCGGGTTGCTGAAGGGCGACCCTTACGGGTAGGATTGATCGGCGCCGGGAAATTTGGGACAATGTTTCTGGCGCAGGCGCGTCGGGTAAGTGGTCTCCATGTTCTCGGTGTAGCCGATCTGTCTCCTGAACGAGCACGGATTGCATTAGAGCGCGCTGGTTGGCCTGCCGGTCAATATGCCGCTACCTCACTGGCCGACGCCTTACAGCAGGGTACAACTTACGTTGGTGATGATGCTGCGGCTCTCATTGCTGCCGATGGCCTCGAAGTTATTGTTGAGGCAACCGGTTCTCCTGCCGCCGGGGTTGCGCATTGTCTGCTGGCAATTGAGCATCACCGTCACGTGGTCATGGTCAACGTCGAGGCCGATGCCCTGCTCGGCCCCCTGCTCGCCCGTCGTGCTGCTGAAGCAGGTGTCATCTACTCACTGGCGTATGGTGATCAACCAGCCCTGATCGCCGAGCAGGTAGAATGGGCGCGGGCTTGTGGCTTCGAGGTTATTTGTGCCGGTAAGGGTACCCGGTACTTACCGCATTATCATCAGAGCACGCCGGATACCGTCTGGCAGTATTACGGCCTGAGCGCCGAGCAGGCAGCGGCGGGTGGCATGAATCCACAAATGTTCAATTCCTTTCTCGACGGAACCAAATCGGCTATCGAGATGGCAGCAGTTGCCAATGCCTGCCTGCTGCGCCCACAACCTCATGGGCTGGCATTTCCTCCCTGCGGAGTTGACGATCTCCCTCATGTGTTACGACCCCAAACGGCCGGTGGGCAGCTAACGCATGCTGGTACCGTTGAGGTTGTTTCATCGCTCGAGCGTGATGGCCGTCCGGTATTTCGCGATCTACGGTGGGGCGTCTACGTAGTCTTCGCGGCTCCCGACGACTATGTGCGACGTTGTTTTGCCGAATACGGCCTGGTCACCGATGCCAGTGGAGTTTATAGTGCGCTGTACCGTCCTTCCCACCTGATTGGACTGGAATTGCCGATTTCGGTGTTGCGAGTAGGTCTACGCCAGGAACCAACCGGCTATCCCAGAGCATTTCTCGGTGATGTGGTGGCAGTTGCCAAGCGTGATCTGGCCGAGGGCGAGGCACTTGATGGAGAAGGGGGATATACCGTTTACGGGAAACTCATGCCAGCAGCCGATTCGGTGGCTATGGGAGCATTGCCGATCGGGTTGGCCCACAATACCCGCACCTTACGCCCGATCCCGGCAGGTACTGTTGTGCGCTGGGATGATGTTGATTACGAAACCAACCATCCGACCGTCCGTCTACGCCGCTTTATGGAGCGCACGATGACCGGGCGCGTTTCTGAAGGTATGCCCCCGTTTCCGGGGATGGCGGGTTAACGCCCCGTGTCGTTGTGACGCAGCCGGGTCATCTCTGCTCCGGCGACAGCTATGATCGGCGAACAGAACCATCCTGCTGACGGCGGCATGTCGGAGTTTCATTGAAAGGGGCTTGGCAGTACATCTGTCAGGACAGGAATGTTCAGACACTCTCTGCGGGGATAAGCCAATGACGATCGCACTGTTTGGGTTAGGGTTAATGGGGCGGCCAATGGCGCGCACATTATTGGCTGCCGGATTTAACATCATCGGCTGGAATCGTTCACCACTTGACCCATCGTTGACCGAAGGTATCCCACTGGCCACCACCCTCGCCGAAGCGGCGCAGGCCGAGACACTGATTCTGATGTTGAGTGACTCGGCTGCGGTTGACGAGATGTTGCGCCGCCTCGATCCATTGTTACAGCCAGGACAACTGGTCATCGATATGGGTAGCTCTGATCCGCTGCACTCCAAAGCGCACGCAGCAAGGCTGGCCGAACGAGGTGTTGGCTGGGTCGATGCGCCAGTATCAGGTGGGCCTGAAGGGGCAGCTACTGGAACGTTGGCGATCATGGTTGGCGGTACAACCGAGGATGTCAGCCGTGCCCGACCGATATTGACGGCATTGGGGCGACCAACCCACGTTGGCCCACCGGGTGCCGGTCATACTGCGAAAGTGATTAATCAACTGATCGTCGGACTAACCATTCAAGCCGTCGCCGAAGCGATCGTACTGGCCGAAGCCTACGGAGTCGATCCGGCACTCTTGCGCACAGCGTTAGCTGGCGGTTTTGCCGATTCGAAGATACTGCAAATTCACGGCGCACGGATGGCGGAGCGGCGCTATGTTCCGGGCGGCAAGGTCACGACACAGCTCAAAGATTTGCGGCTGGCAGCAGCAATGGCGCAAGCTGCAGGAATTGAGTTGCCGCATCTGACCGATACCATTGCCCGCTACGAAATCCTGGTCGAACGCGGCCTAGGTGAACTGGATCACTCGGCGTTACATATGTTGTTGAGCGAGTGAGTGGGAAGGAGTGAGAGCCAAGGTGTTAGGAGCAACAGCAAGGGCAGGTTTCCCAACCGGCTCTGTGGGAGAAGAAGGTTGCCGCGACAGTGGTGAAGGTCGATACGCTACTCACCGTGATTAAACCGGTATCCAACATGTGGTTCGGTAAGGATATAACGCGGGTGCGAGGGATCTGGCTCTAATTTGACTCGTAAACGTCGAATGACGCCTTTGACATAGTCAGTTGAGTCGATATACTGAGGACCCCACACCCGTTGTACGATCTGGCGTGCTGTAACTACACCATTGCGGTGAGTCACTAATTCGGCCAACACTGCATATTCAATTGGCGTTAAGCTAACTATTTGCCCCTGCCGTTGTACCAGGCGACGGCTTGTATCAATCACCAAATCAGCACATTGAATCACGGTCTGCTCACTCCGTCCACGACGCAAAACAGCCCGAATCCGTGCAAGTAGCTCACGCAATCGAAATGGTTTTACCAGATAATCGTCAGCGCCGTTATCGAGAGCAGTCACGATGTCGGCTTCAGCACCTTTCACACTGACAACAATGATCGGGGTTGAGCTTTGCTGACGGATTCGCTGACAAACGGCTATGCCATGCAGCGATGGCATAACGAGATCAAGCAATACGAGATCGGGTGCAAGCTGAGTAAATAGGGAAAGTGCATGATCACCATCGTGTGCGACCGCGATGTCATACCCTTGCGCTTTCAGGGAGGGCATGATTGCGGCCACAATCCCCGGATCGTCATCAACAATAAGAATACGCTGCTTCATACTGACTCTCTGCTGTGATACTCTAACGGACACCAGGCAGTTGGTTGTTCGTTGATCAACGGCAACATGATCCGAAAAATACTGCCACCACCAGGTCGCTCATCAACCCAGATACTTCCCTGATGTGCGGCAACAATACCGTGGCAGATTGCGAGCCCCAACCCACTCCCATTACGATGACTACGACGGTCACGTTCCAGACGGTAAAACCGATCAAAGATGCGATGTCGTTCATTGATGGGGATGCCCGGACCGCGATCACTAATACTTATCACCAGATCGGTATTCGTGCAGAATGCTTCTATGGTGATAGGACCTTCGGGCGGACCGTACTTCTGAGCGTTTTCAAGAATATTCCACAGCACTTGAGTAATGAGCGTCGGGTCAATATATAACGGCGGCAACGTTGGCGACAGGAAGATTTCGATCCGACATACAGGGTATTGTTGCTGGAAGTTGGTGATAACATCGTGCACTAATGCGTGTAATTCAACCCACTCACGATCAATTGGGAGTGTACCGGCTTCAATCCGCGAAAGATCGAGTAGCTGATCAACAAAACGGCTTAAACGCGCTGTTTCACGTGCGATATTCGACAAGAGCGCTCGATGATCGATGGGTGACACCTCATGTTGACGTTCCAACAAGTCTTCGACTGAAGCCCGAATAGCGGTTAACGGCGAGCGAAGATCATGGGATACACTCGCCAAAAACACACTCTTTAGATGATTGGCTTGCCGCAGCGCATCATTTTCACTGGCTACCTGTCGCAAACGGGCATTACTCAGAGTTAGGCCTAATTGCTGCGTAATTGTTAGTAAAAGAGTCAAATCTTCACCACTGATATGGCGATGGGCACGGCTACCAATTAATAAGGCCCCTGCATTTGTAGCATGGAGGATGATCGGGAGCACAACCAGATCACAGCAATCGTGTAACGGAAGTAACGTCCCTTCATGAGCAACAGCATGTTCACGACAGAGCCAGATCGGCTGACCGGTACTCATTACCGTTTCCACCAGAGCCAGGATCTGCTCTTGATCGATTGCAATTTCAGGCACCGCAGTGATTGCTAGGTGTCGATCCTCTTTTAACACCATCATCCCAATATCAAGGTGGGTAAGCGCGAGAATACGCTGCAAAACCACATCGATCTGGCGAATTGGATCGATCAGTGTACTGAGAAAGAGAGCTAACGTGTTGAGAACTTCAGTTTGGGCAGCATATGCCTGCAAATCGGTGTAGAGGCGAGCATGACGTAGTATCGCTGCACCGTGGGCGGCCAGAGTCGCACCACTTTGTTGATCGGCAATCGTCCAGGGGCGAGCCGGTATACGTACCACCAAAATCATACCGCTAATGTCGGGCAGTGGAAAGCCTGCCAATTCTTCTTTGTAGTTGGTTATGGTGGTGCCGCTTATAATAAATGGACGATCACAGAAACGCCAGGTGAGAATTGTCGGATCATGGATAGCGTGCTGTAGAATTTCTGACGCCTTTTGACCTGCTTCACCTGACACCGTCCAGAAATATGTACGCGGCGGGCCAGCAGTTGTTCCTTCTGCGAGTACGGTACCACTGGCATCGAGCAGACGGCCCATTTGTTCAGCGATTACGAAAGGAGTACGTACCGGATCGAGAACACTGCTCACGATGCGCATAACATCAGCTAGACGCTCGAAAAGCACCAGTTGGTCACCGGCGACCGGAGATGCATTATTACTTGGTACTGGTGGTGTCCAACCGCTGAAAATCCGTGATCGAGCCGGTTGTGTGACGCGCTCCAACCGGTAACGTCGTTGCACTTCAGCGGCTGCGGCAGCCATAATGCCGGTAAGGAAAGGACGGACAAGTCGGTAATCTCCGGTAATGTCGAGCACCCCTAACAGATGACCATCATCGGGATGAAATACTGGTGCGGCAGTGCATGTTACATCTTGCCAACCGGTACAGTAGTGTTCAGCGCCAACAAGTTGCACAACCTGTCCTGTCGCCAATGCAACCCCGATTGCATTTGTCCCAGCAACTGCCTCACTCCAATTGCTCCCCGGCAGTAATCCCTTACGGGCCAGTTTGCGTCGGCATGCCGGATCACCATCAACATCGAGCAACGTACCTTCCGCGTCACTTATTGCAACGACATAACCAGCGTTACCGAGCGTCGCTCGTAAACGAAGCAGGACCGGACCGGCAGCGCGCAGAAATGCTACATTGAGATCGTAGAGATCGCGAAGCTGCTGATCATTGGTTGCCACGAAATGGGCCAGATTGAGTTCAGCATTCACCGCCAGGGCCCGACAGCGTTGCCAGGAATCACGAATAACGGTGCGCATTGATGAAAGATCAACGTTAGTATTGCTCAGAAACTCTTCGCGCAGTCTGGCAATCCGCCAGGCTAGCGCATCGAGATCTGCTATGGTCGCTATTCGCAGCGCTGTTTCGTTCATAGCGCCTCCCTGCGCCTGGTATATGGTGCCTTCTGTTTAGCTGCGGTAATCTGGTTATACCATACCTCAATGAGGGTCGTCTACTATCCCTGCCAATTTTTTCACCGCTTTTTCACCGTCACCTTATTGCTGAACCGTTACGATACATACATCCCATTCTCAATCTGTCACGGTGTTGGTGGTCGTTGTCATTGTAGACAGGAGGCTCGTATGTATCGTACCGATGATGGTCGCGAAATCTTCGTCATTGATGCACATACCCATTTATGGGATGCTAGTCCGGAAAATCAGCGAGGGAAGCTCGGCAAAGGCTGGATCGATTGTTTCTACGCATACCATAAGAACCTGTCGCCAGCCGATAAGGTTTGGACACTCGAACATTATGAGCGCTACTCAGTCACAGACATGGCCCGCGACCTGTTCGTTGAAGGCTATGTTGATATGTGCATTCTGCAATCAACGAACCTTTTTGAGTTCTACCATACTGGCTTCAATCCTATCGAGCGCAATGCGCAGTTAAAGGAAGCCTTCCCAGAGCGCGTTATCCTGAACGGTTCATTCGATCCGCGTCACGGTGAAGATGGGCCACTTGGTCTGAACGCATTACGGCGAGCGAAGGCTCAATACGATATTAAAGGTGTGAAGCTGTATACTGCGGAATGGGACAAGGGTTCTCGTGGTTGGAAATTGAGCGATCCGGCAGCTTATCCCTTCTTTGAAGAGTGTGAGCGGCTTGGAATTACCAACATTCATGTCCACAAGGGTCCTACCATCTGGCCCCTCGACCGCGATGCGTTTGATGTGGCTGATGTTGACCATGTGGCAACCGATTTTCCCGGACTAACGTTTATTGTTGAGCATTGTGGTCTACCACGTCTAGAAGACTTCTGCTGGATTGCAACGCAAGAAACAAACGTCTGGGGTGGTCTGGCGGTAGTGATGCCCTTCATCCACTCGCGTCCTCGCTACTTTGCCGAAGTGATGGCCAATCTCCTCTACTGGCTCGGTCCTGATAAGCTGACCTTCGCAAGTGACTATGCTCTGTGGACTCCAGGCTGGCTAATCGAGAAGTTCATGGCTTTTGAACTACCACCCGACCTTGAGGCTGAGTTCGGTGTGAAACTAACCCTGGAGACCAAAGAGAAAATTCTTGGTCTGAATGCAGCACGCCTGTATGGCATTGATGTGGAAGCAAAGAAGGAGCAGCTTCGGAACATGCCGGTAGTGCTTGATGGTACTACTCCTGCCTTGGTATGAAAGGGGTCTACCAATGCCGACAACTGCCGAAGTCTATCGTGCTCTGGCTGAAGTCTACGATCCGGAACTGGATACACCGATCACTGAGTTGGGGTTTATCAACGAAGTGCAAATTGATGGCGGACAGGTAACGGTCACGTACACTGTGCCAACCTTCTGGTGTGCACCAAACTTCGTTTTTATGATGTCACAGGATATCCGCCACGAGGTAGGACAGATTCCAGGGGTACACCAGGTCACGGTTCTCGTTCGCAACAATTGTCTCGCTGATGAGATAAACAGCGGGATTAATGCCGGACGAAGTTTTGTCGAAACGTTTCCGAACGATGTTGATCGCCAGTCTGATCTTGAAGCATTGCGTTATACATTTATCGTCAAAGGTTTTCTGGCGCGCCAGGATGTCTTGATCCGTCGTATGCGACAGGTCGGCTTAAGCGATGCAACCATTCTCGGTTTGCGTATTGGTGATGTAATGGTAGCTGGGGAAGACTTGCTTGTGCAGGCGACACCTCCTCAGCGTATTCCATTGGCCGCGGCTGATTTACAACGGTATCTCCACAAGCGGCGCCGACTGCATCTGGCAATGAATGTTGATGCACAACTATTCACAACTGTCACAGATCAACCAATCGCAGAAGCCGATCTGCCGGCTTATCTGCGCTACTCGCGTTCGGCTCGTCTTAATATAGCCTTCAACACCAGCCTCTGCGAAGGACTGCTGAGGACACAGTTCTTCCCGGAACGGCAATACGACTATTCCAGCGTTGGTGATCGCCTGATGATTGAATAGAGAGGATATTCCTATGCGTGCTGCCCGTCTGCACGAGTACGATGAACATCTCAACGTCCAACTTCAGCTCGAAGAGGTACCGCCACCCCAGATTACAAAGCCCGGTGAGGTGATTGTCCGTATCGGCGCAGCCGGTCTCTGTCGTACCGATCTTCACATCATTGAGGGGGTCTGGAAGGATATACAGGATCCACAACGAACTTTGCTGCCTTACATTCTCGGTCACGAGAATGCAGGGTGGGTCGAGGAAGTTGGTCCTGGTGTGACCTCGGTCAAAGTCGGTGATCCGGTCATTTGTCATCCCTTGCGGTCATGCGGTATCTGCCTTGGCTGTCGGCGCGGCGAAGATATGTACTGCGAACATGGCAGCTTCCCTGGCCTCAACTGCGATGGTGGTTTCGCCGAGTACATGTTGACGAACGAACGAGCGCTCATCAAACTCAATCCAAATGTCGCTCCGGTCGATGTAGCACCGTTGGCTGATGCCGGGATCACTGCTTATCGCGTGGCTAAAAAAGCGGCACGCAAGTTGAATCCCGGTCAGTACTGTGTGATCCTTGGCGTTGGCGGCCTCGGTCACATTGCCTTGCAATCAGTACGAGAACTATGTGGAGCGCGAATTATCGCTGTTGATCGCTCGGAGGCGGCCCGTAAACTAGCCCGTGATTTGGGAGCGCACTACGTCCTCGATGGGACTGATACAGTCGTACAGGAGGTCAAGGACTTAACACACGGTGGCGCCCATGTGGTAATTGATTTTGTCGGCGAATTGGGTGCTGAGCAGATCTCATGGCAGATGCTGCGTCAGGGTGGAACCCATTTTGTCGTTGGGTATGGCGGTGCGATCCACGTACCTACTGTCCATATGATCATCACCGAGATTGCAATTGAGGGAAGTCTGGTCGGTAATTACGTCGAGCTGGTTGAACTGATGGAGCTTAATGCAGAAGGACGAGTAAAGCTCTATGGTCAACAATACCGCCTTGAGCAGATCAACCAGGCAATTGACGATTTCAAGCATCGACGAATTGCTGGCAGGGCGGTGATTGTACCATAAGGAATGAGCGGATACGGAGTGAGGGAAGAGACTGCAACGGTCTCTTCCCTCATTTATTTATTGCCGCACCAATAGGAGCGAGTTCAAAACCTGCCCCCATAAGGTTCTATTGCTGCGTGCGATGGCTCATTCGTATTCAATACCTGTAACCGCTTAGTGATCTTCTGGATCGGTCAGGAGTTTACGCAACAGCTCTTCACGAGACTCAGACGGAGGTGTAGTCAGTAGAGTTGATAAGAGACGGTCATTAGTAGATACCGGCTGTGATGATCGGCGTGCTGGCCAGAACTGTAGGCCCAGGCCACCTGCTAGCAAGATAATGCCAAGGATAAACCAGAACTGGGCATTGAACGGTGCGGTTGCTGCGGTGCGCGGCAGCCGTGTCGGCTGCTGATCGATAGCCGTTGCCGGTACAGTATCAGCATCTGTAGCGATACCGGTGTACGGTAACTTTGGTGGCATCGTTTCAGGCACAGGCTCAGGCAAAGCCGGAACAACGACTGGTTGTGGCGCCGGTTCTGCGGTCGGTGCTTCGATTGTCAGGTCGGGCAAAACTGCCGTATTTGGCGCCGGGCTGGTGAAAAAGAGGTGTACCACAACCGTATCGCTAGGCCCGACTGCAATCTCCAATGGCGGCTGAGCGGGCGAACCCTGGTCTGGGTTCAAGTTAAGAGCAAGCCGATAATACCCCGATTCTACCCAGCGGTCATAATTACCATTGCCATCACTGTAAACTAACGCCTCACCAATCTGAACAGCAATACCGGCTGCTGGAGCATTGGTTCGCAGATCAATAATTGTTCCGGTTACCCGACCCATCGGCAGCGGTGTTGGTGTTGCCGGAACAAGAACCGGCGGTGGCAATGTTGGGCGTGGCGACGGTTGCAGCGCCGGAGCAGCGGTTGATTGAGCCGGGAGCGGCAGGAGGGTAAATCCTATCACCATTGCGATCAGGCCGCTGATCATCATGCTGTAGCTGATCATTCGTCGTTGCATAAGCAACTCCTTACCCATTCATAGTATTGTCGGTGTGGCTGGCGCAGGCAGTCATCGCCACGTCTTGTATGACAACAATATCGCGAATTCCTTTACTTGTCCAGGTGGAAAAACCTGCACCAAGTTACATTGCAGGTTTTTCCACTATTGCAGCGCTACTCTGAAACAACGATGGTTATTTCGGCCCGATTATTGGTCTCGTTGACTTCTTCTACAGCGCCAAATGGCGAACGCACGTTACCAGACTCGTCACGGTTCCAGCTATCTACGTATACATAGATAGTATTGCGTCCCGGAGGCAGCCGCCCGTTCCAGGTTGGCGAACTGGTGGCTGGATCGTAGCCGAATGGGTTGGTCGAACTCCGTGGCCGACTGTTCAACGTCACACTTTCGCCAGGCTGGAGCGTGCCATCGAAGAACCAGGCCAATCCTTGCCGTGACAGATCATTCCAGCGCTCGTTGACCTCTGGTGGGCGTCGCGGATTGACATAGAGGTCAACCCAGAACTTGCTGGCCGGTTCGCGACCGACGTTGGTGACAGTGATCTGATAGGTAACCGGTGTGTTGAGGTTCGGGTTGGCTGGTGTGGCCTGGATGCTCACGATCAAATCCGGCGGTATCTGTACCATTGTCAGGGGCAGATACACCAGAACACGTCGGTAATAACCCATGTCCACAACCGCATTCTGCCCAGCTCCCAATGTGAAGGCGGCTACCGGACCATCACTGTCGATGGTGTCATCGCCGCCAACATTTGGCTGGGCCGGTAGATAACCAGCTAGGTTGGTAAAAGTCACAGTAACCTCACCGGGTGGCAGATTGGTTACATTGTAAGCGCCATTCGTATCAGTCGCGACCTGAATTGTCTGCGGTAAAGCTGGTAACAAGGTTGGTGTGAAGGTCACCGTCACGCGCACCCCGCTCACGCGATCCGTTTCTCCAGGATCGCGAACGTTATTTTCATTGGTGTCAAACCATGCGATACCGCTCACGCTCCCAGTACCGCGCAGACCAGCATCGACGCTGCCGAGGGCCTGACCGCTGGAAAGGGCGAAGTTGACAGTTGTGCCATCGGTGCGGAAGTCATTGTCGTCGTCAACACTGATCGAACCGCTCCCGTTATTAGTGGTGGCGTAACCGGCAGGTATGGTCAGACGCAACGAGTAACTACCCGGTGCCAGGTTACTAAAGGCATAGCTGCCATCGCCTAGCGTCTGCGTTGACGTGATCGTATTTCCGGCCGCATCGCGCAGAGCGATGGTCAAATTCGGAATACCAGGCTCACCGGTATCACGCACTCCATTCCCGTTCACGTCATACCAGACCAGATTCCCAATCGCCGTTGTCCGGTACAAACCGAAGTCAATGGTTGCATCATTGGCCGTAAGCGTCAATGACGAACCAACGGCGTTACTATCAGTTGCCGGGTTCCCACCTTGATTGGCCGTGGTTAAGAGATATCCGAAGCGGCTTACCGACTGAATAGTAACCGTACTACCAGGTGGAATGTTGCCGATTGAATAGTTTGGCGATAGGCCACTGGCACTGGTTGAGGTGGTCGTAAAGGTGAACGATGGATTAGTACTGTTGATGACACCGCTGTTGGTTTGAACCTGGATGACAATCGTCACATTCTCCAGCGCCTGTTCGCCGCTATCTTGAATGCCGTTGCCATTGGTGTCTTCCCAAACGAGATCACCAATTGATAGGGCGCCACGCAGACCGGCATCAATGTAAGTGATGTTCGCATCTGAAGCGATGGTAAAGCTATCGGTGCAACCGCTAGGGTTGGCATCACTATTGTTATCGGTCGTCAGCGTATCATCTTTAGTAGTGAAGACAAATCCTGTTGGTGCAGTAAAGCAGAGCTGATAGCTGGTATTGGTCAAACCGGTCGGCTCAATACCGGTGATAGTGAATGCTCCACTACTGTTGGTCGTCACCGGAGTGCCGGGGCCGCTATTATTCCCAACGAGGCGCACCGAAACATTCTCCATCCCCGGCTCACCGCTATCAAAAATGCCGTTGCTGTTGGTGTCGAACCAGACGGTACCGTTGATCTGTGCCGGGCGATAGTATCCAAACGGCACGGCTGGTGCGGTTGCACCGCTGAGCACCAGCGCTGTGGATGCCGTACCAGTGTTGCCCGGCGAACGGACATAACTGCTTGGGTCAGTGGGGATGGTAAAGGTATAGACGCCGGGCGGGCCGGTAAAGGTCACCAGACCTGAGAGGTCGGTTGCCTGTGAACTTGATACCGGCCCACTCACGTTTACGGTAACCGCCCGCAGACCGGCTTCACCGGTCTCAAAGGTATTGTTAATCGTCACCGTCTCGTGGAACACCCGTGCCTGTACGGTCACGTTCTGGTAGTAGCCCCGGTCGCGACTGACAGTCGTTCCCACGCCGAGCGCCTGATCGGTCAGGGCGGCAGGGCCATCACTGTCGGTCGCATCATCTCCCACATCGGCCTGCGTTACCTGGTAGGGTGGCGTTGCCGCAGGTGGGGTGAAGCTCAGCGTGAAGGTGACTGCCCCCGTCCCGCCGGGTAGCCCGCCAAAGCTGTAATTGCCGCTGCTGTCGGTGGTGGCGCTGCGCGTGATGGTGGTGGTCAGATTAGGTAGCGCGACCGTCGCCGTCAGCGTGACGGTTACGTTGGCGAGCGCCGGATCGCCGGTGCGCTGGCCGTCATAGGCCTGGTCAACGAAGGTGATCCCTTTGACTGTGCTATTCCCAATCAGCGCGGCCGACCGGCTCGTTGTTTGGCCGTCGGTAACGGTAAATAGATCAGTTCGACCATTATTGCTCACAATGCTGGCAACGTTGTTATCACCCGTATTAGCGGCCACAAAGCTGAAATTAGCCGCATTGGGGTTGACAAACTCCAGCCGGTAACTTCCACCTTCAACGTTGTTAATGGTGAAATTACCGTTGGTATCGGTTGTGGCTATACCGACTTGCACATCTGATATGTTCAGCAGGCGTACCGTGACCCCACTGATCCCCGGCTCACCACTGGCTGAATTATCAGCCGGTGCATTCTTGCCATCGAAGAAGACTCGTCCGCTAACCGTCCCAAACGTGTAGAAGCCAAACACATGAGTTGTTCCGGGCGGGCTGGTTTGCGTCAGCGAGCTACTACCACTGGTAAGCGGTGATCCAACCACCGGAATGGCTGCGGTTGATCCAGATGAAGGTAACAAACCACTGAGCGGGGTTGAGCTTTCGTCAACGTTGAGGTTATAGGAGCCGGGACGAGCGGTAAAGGTGACCAGGCCGCCGGTCGTCGTTGTGCTGGTAAGCACAGGTGTTCCACCCTGTTCTAGGAATACACGGACACCGACGATCCCAGTTTCACCGCTATCCCACTGATTGTTCCGCCCGGCTGAGGGTTCGCGGAAAACGCGGGCCGTAATGGTGACGTTCCGGAAGTAACCCTGATCAACATTAGTAATCGTTCCACCAGCAGTCGGATTAGTGATTGTGACGATCGGGCCATCACTATCGATAGTATCATCGCTGCCCACATTTGCATCACTGGCGATATAAGCTGTAGAAGGTGGTGCAAAGCTGACAGTATAGGTTACACCGTTGCCACCGGGCAGGTTGTTGAAGGCATAATTAGGTGCTGGCGTACTTATAGTGGCCTGGTAGGTCGCTACCAGGTTCGTCAGATTAGCAGTGACCGTTAGAGTAACGGTTGCACCGCTCAAGTTAGTATCACCTGCATCTTGCAGATTGTCGGCATTGTTATCCTCAAAAATTCGACCACTGACCGTTGTCCGACCGCGGAAGCCGGCATCAATGTTGGTAAGTGAACCGTTGTAAGGTACCGTTAAGGTGCCTGTGCTACTGGTAGCTACATTCCCTGCGGTCGTAACATCGCTATCACCGCCGGTGATAAATTCATAATTCGTCGTATCGGGATTCGTAAACCGTACTGTATAGTTACTAGGTAGAATACCGGTGAAGGTATAGGCGCCACTGGTATTTGTGGTCTTGGTGTCAACGACGTTGTTTAACGAGTCGATTAATTCAACCGTCACACTGCGCAGTCGCGGTTCACCACTGTTAGCCAGACTATCGCCATTTGCATCAAAGAAAGCAATACCACTAATCGTTCCTGGTCGGTAATAACCGAAGTCGGCGTTTTGTACGGCCTGGCTAGGTAGGTTCGTAAAGTTCAGGCTACCGCTATTGCCAGGCGAACGCTGATACCCTGCAGGTGTCGTCACCGTCACTGTGTATGAACCGGGGCGCAGATTAAAGATGGCTTCTCCACCAACATTCGTCGTTAGAGTCTGGGATTCAGTGCCTGTGACCTGAACGGTGACGCCACTAATTCCGGGTTCACCACCATCTCGTGTATTGTTGATCGTCACCGTCTCGCCGAAGACCCGCACAACGATACGCACCGGTCGGTAGAATCCAGCATCAATACCGTTGTTAGGTGTATTCAGAACTGGTGTAAAAGTATCGGTACGCCAGACATCACCACCGACGTTGGCTGTCAAATCACTGTAGTTGGTGTACGTTGCTTCAGTTGGATCAACGGTAGTACCGGTTGGACGCAGACTACCGACAAATCCAATATAACCCGCACCGGCAGTTGCGAGATCGAACGTCACGTAGATTTCTTCAGCAGGTATTCCAGGGAGAGTGTATATTCCGCCTGCACCGCTGGTTGTTGTGCCAAGCAGAGTGTCATTACTTGCCCGGTACGCTCTGACGGTAACACCTGAAATAGTTGGCTCACCAGTATCGTAAACACCGTTGCCATTTGCGTCTTCAAAGACCAGATTACCGATACTGGCTCGTGTCATACCAAAGTCGACCCCAGTATCTTCTGGTGAACCTGCACTTAGTGAGCTCGAGTTACGATAGACATAGCGGTCACCGTTGACGTTCGTAGCTGCAGTTCCGGTCGAATTGCCCAAACCGACCAATGCACCACCGGCTTTGAAGTTATCCGGATCGAGGGTAATGCGGTAGCTGCTGCCTAATGGCAGATCATCGAACAGATAGTAGCCAGGTTGACCATTGTTTGGATTATTGGTAGTGACGGTAAAGAGTTCGCCGCTGTCTCGGATGCCATTACTGTTGCTATCAACAAAGACAATGACACCGTTCACCCCGATTTCGCCGGAATCCGGATTCCCATCACTATCATCGTCAAGCCAGACGAAGTCGCCCACGACGCCCTTATAGAAGCCAAAACGTTGGTTGGAATAGACATTCGTCGTGGCATTCACGGTGAGAGTCGGTCCAGTCACATCACTTGAACCGGGTATCCCATCCGGTGACCCTACATCACCACCGGTTGCATTCGGTGAATTCGCAGCGCCGAAGAGCGGGGCACCGCTGGTAAACTGGCTATTGGGTATCACAACCTGGTAGGTTGTCGTCAGCGGCAAACTGGGGAAGACAAAAATACCACCCTCTTCAGGCTGGGTCGATCCGATCCGCTGGCGCGTGGTAGTGGTACTGATTACTGTAGAGGTATTCGTATCTACTAACTGAACTGTGATCCCATTCAATCTTGGTTCACCACTTTCCCAGAGGCCGTTGCGGTTGTTGTCGCGCCAGATGAAGCCACTTACTGCCCCGCGGGTGAAACCAATATCAACACTGTCAATGTTGACCCCGCGTCCGGTATTGGGCAGCGTTGCTTCGACATTCCCGCCGACCAATACTGCATTCGAGTCGCGAATGGTTGGGTTTGGATCGCCATCGTTGACAAAGGATTGGGTCAGAATGTAACCGGTTGGGATGTCAGCCGCCAGTATGCGTACACGGTAGCCAGCACCGGTGGGGGCATTGTTAAAGATTGCGCGCCCGAGCGCGTCAGTATTCACCGGTCCGGCGACCGTGTTTCCCAGACTATCAACCAGGCGTACCGGCAGACCACTGAATGATGGTTCGCCAGCATCCTGAACTCCATCGGCATCACTGTCATCCCAGACCCGCACCGAGACACTACGAGTCCCGGCTGGAGCACCGGTATCCACTGAACCACCGTCAAGCTCACGCAGGCCAATTCGTTGGGTGACAGCGCCTCCCGAAATAGTCACAAATGAGAGGAGGCCAGGATTATCATTTCCTGGTACAGAGACAACACGGGCGCCGAGGTTACTTATTTCAATGCGATAGTTGCCGTCGGGTAATGAGGGAAAGACCACTTGCCCACTGCTGTCGGTTGTATTCAGACCAACGATCACGCTTTCAGCAGAATAGACCGAGACCAAGATACCGCCGATCCCAGTTTCACCACTGTCGAAGGTGCCGTTGCGATTACTGTCAAGATATACCTGAACGGTGAGAGTTCCTGCCGCAAACACCGACATGACTGCGCTGAAAAGGAGGCTGAGGATGAGGGTAACAATGAAACCTGTGAAGAAGTAGGAACGCTGAGCAGGGCCTCGCTTGAAGACAAAAGGTGGTTGAGCCATAGCGTGTGCTTCCATTTAACAACAAGTGCTTTTTCGTTACAACCTATAGTATAGCAAGTCTATTGTACAACTACGTAGTTTCAGCAGGCAATAGCTCAATACTCCTGATTACGATTAGTACCGTCTTTCGTTTAGGTAAACGTTATCTCTCTTGCTACTTCCCCTTATCAGAGAGTTCAACGGTGGGTGTTCTCTCAAGCTGGCGATTGCAGCGGATGGCGCAGCGCCTCGTCAAGGACTTGATCGCGTTGTAAACGGTAGACATCGATACCCAACCCGACTAAATGTTGGAGAAGTGTAGTTGGATCGTTCCAGCCGCCATAACTCAGCGGATCAATGAAGACGATTACCGCTCGTGCACCACGATAGATGTGTTGCTGGAGCGCAGTCACCCAACGCGGATCAACATCTGATGTGATAATGACCAGGGTTGTAGCGCGGCTGAAACGCTGGCCTTCGGCCAGTAACAACTCGGTCAATGAATGTTGACCAGACGCACGCAATACGGCCAACAGCTCAAGCATCTTCCAGAGTTGCCGCTCTTCACGCTCGGCAGGAATAACTTCAAGCCGTTCACTCCAGGCCAGTAAACCAACAACCCGGTTTTGTGAAAGGAGCGTGCGGGCGAGGGAAGCAGCCACGTACACGGCATGCTCTTCCGTTGAGTCGAGGGCGGGGCGCTGGCGCAGCGATGGTTGACGTTGCCACCATGGAGCGATCTGTCGTTCATCGGTTGGTGGTCGAGCAGGTGGCATACGCACGACCGTGCGCTCATTACAATCAAGGATGAGATAGATGTCCGCTGCCGGATCGAGATCAAATTCTTTGACCATCAGCCGACCCTGGCGCGCTGTGCTGCGCCAGTGGATGCGGTTCAGGCTATCACCGGGTTGATAATCGCGGATGGTCGCCACATTGGGCGTCGTGGTGTATGTTCGTACCAGACTCGACGATCCACCGGCCAGTTCGGTGCCCGGTAGTCGAAAACCGGTCACGAGGTCGGTTGGCGGGTAGACAATAATTTCGCCACTACCAGCGATCAGGCGGGAAAAGCGGAAGAGACCAAACGGATCACTGCTGATAATGCGGGTTGGCCCAAGTCGAAAGCGTCCACGGTGGGTACAGAGTGTGCGGGTCGTCCAACGGGTTATCTCGCGAGCACCTAGATAGGCCACAAAACCGGGTTCGTGGTTGGGCAAGTCCGACTCATCCTGTACTTCGATCCATAGTTTGGGTAACCACCATTGGTTACGAATAGTCAACCGTTCGCGTGTGTATTCCCCGACGCTGGCGCGTAGGCTTTTGTGTTCACGCTCGATACTCAGTCCGTACAGATTCAGCCAGGTCCACGCTAGCGCAACCAGCGGTAGAGCGGCGAGGATGTAGCTGAGATGAAAGAAGAGACGTTGACCGGTGCTCTGAGCGGCGAGAAAGCTGGCGCCGGCAAGCACTAAGACGAGAAGTGGTCGGGTTGTATTCATGACAGAACCACTAGTGGATAATGTATCTGCATCAATTGTATCACAATGGTAGCGAAGAAACACGAGCGATGGTCGTCTCCGGCCACACAGTCACCTGGGTGCGCGGGCCTCTGACCCGCATCGTGCAGCGCCTGAGTGCGCGGGCCACGAGCTCGCATTGTACAGCGCCTGAGTGCGCGGGCCACGAGCCCGCATCGTACAGCGCCTGGATGCGCGGGCCCCTGGCCTGCATCGTGTAGTGCCTAGGTACGCGGGCCACTGGCCCGCATCGTGCAGGGCCTGGGAGCGCGGGCCACTGGCCCGCATCGTGCAGGGCCTGGGTGCGCGGGCCACGATCCCGCATCGTGCAGGGCCTGGGTGCGCGGGCCACGATCCCGCATCGTACAGTGCCTGAGTGCGCGGGCCACTGGCCCGCATCGTGCAGGGCCTGGGTGCGCGGGCCCCTGGCCTGCATCGTGTAGTGCCTAGGTACGCGGGCCACTGGCCCGCATTGTGCAGTGCCTGAGTGCGCGGGCCCCTGGCCTGCATCGTGTAGTGCCTAGGTACGCGGGCCACTGGCCCGCATTGTGAAGTATCCGAATGGTTGCGCATTTGGAATGACCACTTTGTACACAGACGAGCCTGATCGGAAATTCCGGATTTTTGATCAGGCGCTGGGTTGACGATCTCGTAGATAGTTTCTTGTGTTATAATTGCGATTACAACAAAATGAATGATTGAGTAGCGCTGAGGTGCATCATGGATCATCGGCGGGTCAGTGGGGTTTTGCTCCATCCATCCTCATTGCCAGGACGGGGTGGGATTGGTGATATTGGGGATGCAGCATACCGGTTTATCGATTGGCTGGTAATGGCAAAACAGCGACGCTGGCAGATTATGCCACTGGGGCCAACCAGTTATGGCGATTCACCGTATGCCGGTTTATCGGCGCTGGCCGGGAATCCGCTCTTGATTTCGCTCGAACAACTAGTACGCAATGGATGGCTTGATGAAGGAGCACTCGGTGGTGCTCCGGGTGGTGATGGTGATTGGATCGATTACGGAGCAATTATTCCGTGGAAGAAGATCCGCCTGGAATGGGCATTTGCCCGATTTCTTGCCCATGCTGATGCCGGGCAGCAGGCCGACTTTGCACGTTTCTGCGAGGAACAGCGGTCATGGTTAGATACGTTTGCACTCTTTGCCGCTTTGAAAGAGGCCTACCGCGGCGAGCCGTGGAATCGGTGGGATGAAGGGTTGGCGCGACGTGATCCGGCGGCATTGGCCGAGGTGCGACAGATGTTGGCCGATCGTATTCGCTTCCATCAGTTCTTGCAGTGGGTCTTTTTCCGCCAGTGGATGGAATTGCGCCAGTATGCGAACGAGCGAGGTATTCAGATCATCGGCGACTTACCAATTTTTGTCGCCTTTGATAGCGCTGATGTGTGGGCCAATCCCGAACTATTTTACCTCGATGATAGCGGAAATCCGACCGTTGTTGCTGGGGTGCCGCCAGACTACTTCAGTCCTACTGGTCAGCGCTGGGGAAATCCGCTCTACCGCTGGGATCGGTTGGCCGAGCGTCAGTATGACTGGTGGGTCGAGCGTTTCCGCGTCCTTTTTAGCCTGGTTGATATTGTACGGATCGATCATTTTCGCGGTTTTGCCGCCTGCTGGGAAGTACCGGCCCAAGCCGAAACAGCACTTGAGGGGCGCTGGTCGCCTGGCCCTGGTGCGGATCTCTTTGCAACAGTGCAATCACAGTTAGGCGCATTACCGATTATTGTCGAAGACCTGGGTCTGATTACCCCCGATGTCGAGGCATTACGTCAGCAGCTTGGCTTCCCCGGTATGGCAGTGCTTCAGTTTGCCTGGGGTGGCGATGCCACAAGCAGCTATCTACCGCACAACTACAGTCGTGATTTGGTCGTCTATACCGGAACCCACGATAACGATACGACAGTTGGTTGGTGGGCAATCCTCGATGAACGCACCCGACAGCACGTGCGGGATTACCTGGGAGCACGTGATGAACATATCGCGTGGGATTTTATCCGGGCGGCGTTGATGTCGGTTGCTGACACGGCGATTATTCCAATGCAAGATATATTGGGGTTGGGTTCGTGGGCGCGTCTCAATTTGCCGGGGCGAGCCGAAGGAAATTGGGCGTGGCGAATGCGTCCTGACCAGATCAATAGTGATCTGGCTTATCGTTTAGGCTATCTGACCGCACTTTATGGGCGAGGGTAACACGGCTTTGTACGGCACACAGGTGCGGTTCGCGAACCGTGCCTGCGCCGTTGAAAAGCGTTACGGGACGGCTTGAAAAGCCGCCCCGTGTAGAAACAGAGCACTTGATCCAGAAGGTTCTTTTAATCTAGATAAGCGTGTAGTCGCTGTCCAACGCTTGGATGACGCAGGCGGCGTAATGCCTCAGCCTCGATTTGGCGAGTACGCTCACGGGTAATACCGAACGCTGCCCCTACCTCCTCGAGCGTGCGCCGTTGCCCATCGAGCAAGCCATAACGTAACTGAAGAATCTTGCGTTCACGTTCAGGCAATTCATTGAGCGCAGCCGTTAACTCGGCGTGCAGCATTTTCTGCTCGGCGATCTCGATTGGCGAAGCCACTGTTTCATCGGCTAGTGTTTCGCTGACCCGGCCTTCTTGCTCGCTGTTAAGCGGTTGTTCCAGTGAAATAGGCTGGGTTGAGGCCCGCAGCAGACGCTTTACTTTGCGCACGCTCATATTCAGGGCATGCGCCAACTCTTCGGCGGTTGGCTCACGCTCTAGCTCCTGTTCCAGACGGTAGATGGCACGGCGCAGATGAACAATCGACTCACTCAGATGCACCGGAAGGCGAATCAGTCGGCTTTGCTCGGCAATTGCCCTCGTGACCGCCTGGCGGATCCACCATGTAGCGTAAGTGCTAAACCGATTACCTTTCGTGTAATCAAACTTCTCGACCGCACGCATCAGGCCGATATTGCCCTCTTGAACGAGATCCATGAAGGCCATCGGGCTGCCGATATACTTCTTAGCCACGCTTACCACCAGCCGCAAATTGGCCTGGATCAGGCGACGACGTGCCTCTTCACCACGGGCCATCTCCATTTCAAGCCGCATGCGCTCGCGGTCGTTAGCAAACTGTTCAGCTTTCAAACGTTGCCGCGCCTCTTTACCACGACTGTACTGCCGGGCCAGTTCAACTTCTTCTTCGGCAGTAAGTAGCGGTACCTGCCCAATCTCTTGCAGATAAAGCTGTACCGAGTCTTCGACCGGCTCAATATCGCCCTCTTCCACGAGATCATCGAGCTGTTCAAGGTTTTCAAGCTCGAGGTCTTCGGGAGTGAGTTCGACTTCGCCATCCCACTCAGCATCGAGTTCGGTGGCCTCAGCGGACAATTCCGGTTCAATTTCACTGTCGGCTGCGTGCTTCTGAGGGAAGGCTTTCACGGTAGTACTCCTTAACATCTTCCGGTTAGCGGCAACGATGTTCTTAACATTCCTTGCGAGGCGTTAATAGTTTTCTATCTGGATATACGCCTCCTCAAAGATTTCGGATGTGTATATTTTCGATCTTTGCACAGATTTTGTCAAGGGTATGAACAGGCTAATTTTGCGCCAATTTTCGGGCGTGGGCGTCTATTGTCTGCCCAGTCTGACTTCGTGGCGGTAGGGCGGCCAGCTCAACAACCGCCGGTCCGATCTCGTCAGGGCTGAGCAGACCAGTACGTACCTCTGGTACAGTCGTGCGAACCATAAGGGTATCGGCAAAGCCTCCTGGATGGACGATGTTGACGTTGATCCCAAACCGACGCAGGTCTTTGGCCATAACGCGGGCCAGACCGTCAACACCGGCTTTTGCAGCGTAGTATGTGGCAAAACCGGGAACTGCAATGCGGTCGAGTGGTGCTCCGATCACGATGATATTGCCTCCACCTCCTTCAATCATCTGCGGGATCACTGCCTTTGCGCTGAGAAACACGCCCTTCAACAGCGTATCCACTACAGCATCCCATTGTTCTTCGGTCGTTTCCTGAATAGGAGCACGTAACCCAATCCCCGCCGCAGCAACCAGGACACGAATTGGCCCAAAGTGATCGCGGGCCTGACTCACCGCACGATCAAGCTGGTCACTCGCACGCACGTCAGCCGTTAATCCCAAGGCTCGCTGTCCGTTTTCTTCGATCAGCCACACCGTTTCGGCCACTTCATCGGCACTACGTGCCAGAACTGAGACCATCGCACCGGCACGGGCCAACGCTAATGCGCTTGCCCGTCCAAGACCACGTCCACCGCCGGTGACCAGTGCATGAATGCCGGTTAGTGTCATCACAGTTGTCCTTTCGTCGAGTATTTGCAAATGTTTTGCACAGTACACTATGGTTATACCACACTTTGGAGGAGCGTGAGGAGTGAACAGTGAGCGAGGTAGGGATTTTCAAAAAGTTTACCTGCCTGGTGGAGATGATGGAAAAGAAAGTATGTGGGAAAGCCAGGTGAGCGGAGGAGAGGCGGATCCTTAACCCATTGGCAGCGCGTGCGGAGCAGTAGGTAGTGAGTTCTACTCTACCCGCCTACCCCCCGCTTGCGGGGGGGCATGGGGGGTTGGAAAATCGCGAAGAGAAGATGAGTTATAATGCACTGCGAGTTTCCGTTCTTGATGGTACACAACATGCTTACGAGAGACGAACTATGCTAGATGTGCTGCCATTGCCAACCGCCTATGCGCCGGAGGGTGGCCTGGTGCAGTGTAATCGTTTGTGGTTAGAGCTATGCGATGGCTCTGAACAACCGACTGATTTGACCGATCTGATTGATGCCTGCGCACAGATTCTGGCCTGGGATGAGCAAGCGATTAGAGCCGCTCGCCAATGGGTTGATCTCCTCTCACCCGATGATCCGCCGCTGCAATTAGCAGCACCATTGCGACGTGATCAGTCACGGCATATGCAGGTTGTTATTCGCCGCAGTAAGACGGCGCTGACAGCGCAAGCGATGGAGGTTACCGGTCTGCTGACAGCGCAGCGGGTCGCCCAACAGCAGCTTGAAGTCATTATGAGCGCACTCGATAGTCTGGAAGAAGGGTTTCTACTTCTTGATGCTGACGACCGGATCGTCTTTTGTAATCGGCGCTACCGTGAATTGTACTCAGTCAGCGCCGATCTGGTTACGCCTGGTCGGCCTTTTGCCGAGCTGATTCGGATCGGCGCCGAGCGGGGTCAATACGCGGAAGCCATTGGGCGTGTGGATGAGTGGGTTGCCGAGCGATTGCAGAAACACGCTGAGCTTGCCCCCATCGAGCAGCATCTGGCCGATGGACGCTGGATTCGTATCGTCGAACGACGTACTCCTGATGGTGGCGCAGTTGGATTACGAATTGACATAACAGAACTCAAGAAAGCAGAAGAGCTGCGTCGCCAGCTTGCGGTACGCGAAGAGATTATTGCCGCGCAGGCCGCCCTATTGGCCGAGTTGTCGACGCCACTTCTTGAAGTGGAATCGCGAGTATTGCTGGTGCCAATGGTAGGTGCTTTCGACAGCTCACGAGCGGCGACGCTGATCGAGTCACTTTTGCAGAAGGTGCAACAACGTCAGGCCCGGCTTGTCGTGCTTGATGTTACCGGTGTGCCGGTGATCGACACGCAGGTTGCCCATGGGATACTACAATGTGCAGTTTCGTTGCGTCTGCTTGGCGCCCAACTCATCATTACCGGCATTCGGCCTGATGTTGCCCAAACGTTAGTCGCACTTGGTGTTGATCTGAGCACTATCATTACACGCGCTGATTTGCGTGATGGTATTCAGTATGCGCTGCGGCGAATGCGACAGGAGGTCGAGAAGCGAAGTGAGTGGTAGGAAGTGGGAAAAGAGAGCTTGTTCAAAACCCCGGCTTTCTCATGAGGCTCGTACCGTGCATATGCGACCATTGCGTTAGGATGGACCAGCGTTCTGTTTCTATAGCCGCCGTGCCTTCCTTTCAGTAAAGCACCGTCAGGCGATGTACGTGACGGGTAAGGTGGCGCCCGACCACACCTCCTCCCCCTTCCTCTCCCCGTGGAAGAGAGGAAGGGTGTTAGGGGGAAGGTGAGGGCTATACTGACCGTTCAAGCACAAAATGTGCAATCTCGATCAACGCCTGGCGGGCCGGTCCTGGGGGAAAGATGTTGAGATGGGCGATTGCCTGCTCAATATAACGCGCCGCTTCAGCCTGGGCAGCAGCCACACCACCGACTTCAATCACCTCCTGGATGACATCTGCTACTAATGCGTCTGGCGGTGGTGAGTAGTTTAATACATCACGCAACCGTTGACTGGAGGAGGCAGCAGTGGCATAGATGAGTGGCAATGTAATGGTTCCCTGGCGTAAGTCATTCCCCGCTGGCTTCCCAAGAGTGCGTTCGTCGCCGATAAAGTCGAGAACATCATCGATGATCTGGAAAGCCATGCCCAAATCGTAGCCGTAGCGTCCTAGAGCCGCGATCTGCTCGTCATTACCACCTCCGGCTACCATCCCTGCCTTGCAGGAAGCCTCAAACAGTGCTGCGGTTTTGGCGCCGGTTTTGTAGAGATACTGGCGCAATGCACGGTCAAACGGTTCAGCAACCGTAACCGGACTGAGTTCACCTTCGCAAATGGTTTGCACAGCTTCAGCGTAGAAGGTAATAATACGTGGATCAGGACCGCGTGCCATTTCAGCCGCAGCCAGCGCGAAAAAGTAGTCACCCACCATCAAGGCTACGTCGTTATCCCAACGGGCGTGAACGGTAATCTGCCCACGGCGACGATTAGCTCGATCGACCAGGTCGTCGTGCACAAGCGAAGCAGCATGGATCAGTTCGGCAGCCGCAGCAGGATGAATAACCCGTTCCAACTGATACTGCCCCAGTCGTGCAGCCAGGATGGCGAGTGCTGCTCGTAGCCGTTTCCCGCCAGAACGAACAGTGTGGGCGCCAGCAGCACTGATCACTGCAACACGCGAATGAGTACATTCGAGTAACCGCTGTTCGATAGCACCGAGATCGGCCAGGATGTCGGCTCGGTGAAAGATACCGGCCAGTCCACCGGCTATTTGTGGCGCAAGGTCACCGGCAATGCGATGACTCGATGTCGGTACGGTATGAACCTGAGAGATGAGTGTCTCTGACTGATTGAACGGTAGCTGGTAGCCGGCCATGCGGCTGTTCCTTCCTAGGATCGCCGAGCCGGTCTGGCGCCGGAGGCGACGACGATCCGGCGATTGTGGCGCATCTTGCCAGAGGTAAGACGAGATATTCTCGCCTTGTGATATTCACCACAATCTGAACTATAACATATTCACTGCGGCTGTCAAGTGAAATGTATTTCAATATAAATGTACCACAGATTGAGTGTGAATGGGGGAACAATATCAGACATTCGCCGGAATACAAAAATGACATTATCTTATTACGTCATCCCTGGGGGTGATAGGACAGGTTAGAACAGATTGTCGAATGTCGTCATGTTACGGAAGATATGTGTATAATAGTCATTGGGAATCTTCGCACATCACAGCATTGATAGGCATCCAACGGATCGTGATGTGCGTATTATTACGAGAGGGTTGGCTGTGGCCCAACCGGATAATTCGGTTAATCTGAAGCGACTGAGCGACGAAGCGTTAATGGAGTTGGTGGCTGCCGGTGATAGTGCAGCACTTGCACAACTCTACGACCGCCACGCACGCGCTGTATATGGGTTGGCTCTCAGGATGTTAGCGGCGGCTGAACCGGCTGAAGAGGTAGTACAAGAGACCTTTTGGCGCATTTGGAAGCGAGCAGCTACCTATCAGCGCAACAGTTCCTTCTTACCCTGGATGTTCGGGATTACCCGTAATCTGTGTATCGATGAGCTACGTCGGCGACAGGTACGTCCCGTAGCCATCGGGGATGATGAAGAAATCCTGTCAGTGCTAACCGATCAGCAGCAAAACGTTGAGCAATCGACCCTTGAGGCTGAACGGCGCCGGCTGATCACCAGCGCATTAGCCGATCTGCCGCAAGACCAGCGTGAAGTTATTGAACTGGCCTATTTTGGGGGGTTGTCCCAGCGTGAAATCGCTGATCACTTGCAAAGTCCGTTAGGAACCATTAAAACACGTATCCGACTGGGATTACAGAAACTAAAGCAGGCGTTGCTTCACTACGGCATTGATGCAAACGATCACTAGAAGAGTAGTTGCATGCACGACTCCGACACAGAGCAAGAACAATCGCTCCTTGCGGCAGCCGCGCTTGGAAGCCTCGATCCGACCGATCTGGCAGCTTTAGAGCAGGTGCTGGCCAGATCACCTACCGCACGATCCGAACTGGATCAGCTACGCGAGGTCGTGGCCTTACTGCCGTATGCCGCACCACCGATAACGCCTCCGGCCCATGTGCGCGCCTCGTTGATGGAGCGGATTGCCGCCGATCAGGCTGCTCGTCAGCCGTTACAATCTGCACCTCTCCCCCGTCGTGCCAGCAGGTCAATGTCGGTATGGTTGTTGAGCCTGACGGTCATCATTGTGTTGTTAGGATGGTTCACATTTACGTTACAACAGCAGGTCATAGCGACTAACGAAACGAATCGGCGCTTGCTGGTAGCAATAGAACAGCTCCAGGCCTCTGTGACCGCCGGTGAGGAACGCCAGTCCCAACTGACAACACAACTTGCTTCTTACGAACAGCAGTTGGCGCGTTTGAACGAACAGATCGCTCAGGAACGGCTCCTCGTTTCGTTCGTGAGCGCCCCTGGCGTGGCAACCCGTGAGTTGCGTCCAACCCGTAGCGATCTTGCTGCGCGAGGTGAGATGTATATGTACCCCGGTGAAACACAGGCGGTCGTGATATTCAGTGGCTTGCCTGCGCTGGAACCTGATCGCGTGTATCGTTTCTGGTTAAGTGATGGAGTCCAGCGAATTGCAGCCGGCTCGTTTCAGGTTGATGCAACTGGGCTGGCGACGTTGGTGATAACCGCACCTCGCGAGGTGAATGCCTTCACCGAAGTTATGGTCACGGTAGAGCCGGTAACTAATCCGACGCCAGATGCGGTTGAGGTTATTTTGACAGGGACGTTATAGCGATAAGTGAGCAGAGGTGGAATACTCTGCGCAAAAACCTTCTGCCGCAATTCTGCTGATATTTCATCCGGCGGGTGACATTCAGAGTTGAAACAGGAGATACGAGCAATGAAAAAACCGCTCCTGGTAGAGCGGGTGGTAAAATGGCGACTCCGAGTGGGCTCGAACCACCAACCTTCAGCTCCGGAGGCTGACGCTCTATCCAGTTGAGCTACGGAGTCATTTCGTCCTAAAGTATACTCGATAGTCTGTTCCCTGTCAATGTGAGGAGGAAGGTTGTGCAACTCCTGAAGCGAGTAGTAGGTTGGATTGTCATCGTTATCGGGGTTGGCATACTGGGGTTAGGGCTGAGTATTCCGATCGATGCCTTGATTGGCAGGGGACGGGTAGAAGCGCTCACCAATACAACGATACCAGGACCGGCTGGCCCGATACGGGCCTTCGTTGTCGAACCGACTACGCCCGGCCCCCATCCAGCAGTCATCATGATTCACGAGTGGTGGGGTTTGCGCCCGGATATTATCGAAAAGGCTACTGCGCTGGCCGCTGATGGTTATCTGGTCGTTGCCCCTGATACCTTTCGTGGTGCCAGCACCACCTGGATTCCAAGGGCAATCTATCAGGTTTCTACGACCCCGCCAGAGCAGGTACAGGCCGATCTCGATGCTGTCTTTAGTTGGCTGATCGCACGCGCTGATGTGATAGCCGACCGGATTGCGATCATCGGTTTTTGTTATGGTGGACGAACTTCTCTGCTCTATACGTTACACAATCCGGCGGTTGCTGCTACCGGTATCTTCTACGGAATGGCACCGGTTGAGCCATCGGCACTGCGTCAGATTCGGGGGCCGGTTCTCGGTATCTTTGGCGGAGCCGATGCCTCTATTCCGCTGAGCGAAGTAGAACAGCTTGAGCGCAATTTACGGGCGGCGGGGGTTTCAACTCGCTTTGTGATTTTTCCCGATCAGCCGCATGCCTTTGTTGGTGGTATCGATTCGATTAACGCCGGTGGTGCAGCCGGTGATGCCTGGCAGGTGTTGCGCGCATTTCTGGCCGAAGCGCTGAAAGGTCAGATTCCCGCCGGACAGAAGTGGCCGGTTGAGATGCGCGCTACGCACGCGACGACGCTCGCTGGTTGGTTACACCATCGTTTTGTGTGTGGATGGTGAAAGATGTTTGCGCAGTCGGTGTTGCGTAGGTTCAGGTACGATGATAGGTTGACATGTGCTCACGCTCATTACCACGTGATGATGCAGCCTCTGTAACGTTTTCCCCTTCCTCTCCCATGTTGAGAGAGGAAGGGGGAAGAAATGGCCAGGCGTGCTTTAATGGAATTGCTCCTCTTCGGTACTTCCGGTCAGTGCCGTGGTGCTGATCTCACCACCAGCAATCACCTGAGCCACTTCATCGAAGTAACCGGTCCCAACTTCGCGTTGGTGGCGCGTCGCCGTATAGCCGTAGGCTTCTGCGGCAAATTCAGCCTGCTGTAACTCGCTGTAGGCAGCCATTCCCCGATCACGATAATTACGTGCCAGTTCAAACATGCTGTAGTTCAATGTGTGGAAACCGGCCAGCGTCACAAACTGGAACTTATACCCCATCGCGCCCAATTCGCGCTGGAATGCAGCAATGGTGGCATCGTCGAGCTTCTTCTTCCAGTTGAACGAGGGCGAACAGTTGTAGGCCAGCAGCTTACCGGGGAATTGGGCATGAATCGCCTCGGCAAAGCGACGAGCCTCTTCAAGATTGGGTTCACTTGTCTCACACCAGATCATATCGGCGTAGGGCGCATACGCCAGGCCACGGGCAATGGCCTGATCTAGCCCGGCTCGTACCCGGTAGAAACCCTCACTGGTTCGTTCACCGGTGCAGAAGGGTCGGTCGCGTTCATCAATATCACTGGTCAGCAGTGTCGCCGCATTGGCATCGGTGCGGGCGATAATAATAGTCGGCACTCCCATAACGTCGGCTGCCAGACGCGCCGCGACCAGATTACGAATCGCGGACTGGGTTGGGATCAAGACCTTACCACCCATGTGACCGCATTTCTTCTCTGAGGCGAGCTGATCTTCAAAGTGTACCCCTGCTGCACCGGCTTCGATGTACGCCTTCATAATCTCGAAGACATTCAGTGGGCCACCAAAGCCTGCTTCGGCATCGGCAACAATCGGCGCAAACCAGTAAATATCATTGCGTCCTTCACTGTGATAAATCTGATCGGCCCGGCGGAGCGCATTGTTGATATTGCGTACCAACTGCGGCCCGGAGTTGGCCGGATAGAGGCTCTGATCTGGATACATCTGTCCAGCCAGGTTGGCGTCAGCCGCTACCTGCCAGCCGCTCAGATAAATTGCTTTCAAGCCAGCTTTGACCTGCTGCATTGCCTGATTACCGGTTAATGCGCCAAGCGCATTGATGTATGGCTCGGTATGCAACAGATTCCACAATCGCTCAGCCCCCATCCGGGCCAGCGTGTACTCAATCTGCACCGAACCACGCAAGCGATAGACATCCTCGGGTGTGTACGGACGCACGATACCGGCAAAGCGCGGCGTATTCCAACTGTCGGCAATCTGTTTGATTTGTGCGGCACGATCCATGTGCGTTCTCCAGTTTCTCCACTGAACATGACAAACGTGGTCAAAAATCTACTGATAGTGAGCAGTATAACACCTTGCGTTACGCTGTAGTTACATGCTTGTGAAATGTGACGCGAAGAACAGATTACCCTTCCCATGTTCGACCATAATTCTCGGTGAGTTTGTTCAGGATCGCCTGCTCAAGGTCAATCCCTAACAGATACGCCAACTGGAAGAGATAATTGGCGACATCGGCCAATTCACCGGCCAGCGCCTCGCGATCACGCGGCTCTTCGTGAAACTGAAAATGTTCGAGTATCTCTGCTGCTTCCACCGCAACCGAAATCGCGATATTACGCGGTGTTTGCGGGAAGATACTGTCAGGCGCGTACCACCCCTTGTCGGTCACAAATCGGTTGATTGCATCGGTCAGTTCTGCAATACTCATTGCCATCGCTACTATCTCCTTTCATCACGATCATGTTGTTTCATTGTAGAGCAAGAATGGTACAATATCTGAGAATACACGGGTTTTGCCGGGCGTGCCGAAGGAGGACGAGCATGGTAACCGTCGAACAAATTGCCCAATATTGCGAACACGAAATTGCCCGTTTACAACTGGCCGGTGATCGCGAAGAGTTGCGGCGCCTGCAACTGGCAATTGGGGTGTTGATGCGGGCTGCCGAGCACGCCCGCGACCGTGAAACGGCAATGCGCTTTCGGATTCTCGCTGCACGCGCCGCCAATGCCCAAGAACTTATCGCTGGTGAAGATTAGGCCAACGTTGGCCATAAGTCTGGGGAGCAATGACGTTCCATGAGTCGATTTGCAATTGAACTGGCTGATATTCAGTCGGCACGGCGGGCACTGCGTGACATTATTCTCCCAACGCCGGTGCTCCCAGCGACCCGTCTGAGCGCTGAGCTAGGCGGGCCGATCTTTTACAAGGCAGAAAATACCCAGCAGAGTGGATCGTTTAAGATTCGCGGTGCATATAACACGATTGTTCACCTTTCACCTGAAGAAAAGCAACGAGGGGTGGTTGCGCCATCTGCTGGAAACCACGCGCAGGGTGTGGCGCAGGCAGCGCAATTGTTGGGTGTCAAAGCAACCATCGTGATGCCCGAACGGGCGCCACTGACTAAGGTTGTAGCAACCCGACGTTTGGGCGCTGAAGTGATTTTGTACGGCGCAACTTTCGATGATGCAGTTACTTATGCCCACGCCCTCAAAGAAGAGCGCGGGTTGACCTACGTACACGCCTTTGATCACCCACGCGTGATCGCTGGTCAGGGGACGATTGGGCTGGAGCTGGTAGAGGCATTGCCTGATCTCCAGCAACTGGTTGTTCCGATCGGTGGCGGAGGCTTGATCAGCGGAATTGCCCTGGCAGTTAAGACTCTCCTGCCCCACGTGCGGATCGTAGGTGTTCAGGCGGCTGGTTGTGCACCGGTACCGGCCTCGCTCGCTGCTGGTCATCCGGTTACCGCACCAACCGCTCGTACTATCGCTGATGGAATTGCGGTCAAGCGTCCTGGCGATCTGACCTTGCCAATGATCCAGGCATTGGTCGATGAGGTGGTGACGGTTGATGATGACGAGATCGTTATGGCTATTGCCCACGTCTTGCAGTACAGTCGGCTGGTCGTTGAAGGCGCTGGTGCTGCTGGTGTTGCTGCTCTCCTGAGCGGCAAAGTACCGGTCAAACCACAGCAGGTAACGGCCACGATCCTCTGTGGTGGCAATATTGATGCCAATTTGCTGATGCGCGTTATCGAATATGCGCTGGTGCGTCAGGGGCGTTATCTCTTGTTGCGCACCAGTGTTGATGATCGTCCGGGAGGGTTGGCCGGGCTGGTCAATCATGTTGCGTCTACCGGTGCCAGCGTTATGGATTTATTCCACCGACGAGGCATGTGGCGTGTGCCGATTGACCGGGCCGGTGTAGAGTTAATTCTGGAAGTGCGTGACGAAGAACATGCTCAGATGGTCATTCAATCGCTTGAGCGGGCCGGTTATCACTGCGAACGTGAGCCGAATTGGCCGATTTGACGCCTGTTCACATGCTTGTACATGCCGAGTATGCACAGGCACTTGAGGAAGGGCGATGTATGCGTTGCCCTTACGCGCACAGAGGAATACGCCATGACAACATTACGTGACGCCTTTGGTCAGCTTCGGCGTCTGCGTCTGGTAGAATTGCAGCTTCTGATCACGGTGCTCCTTTTCTTTGCCGCGGGCTATCTCCTCGTTGTGGTAGCGACTGGGCAGAGTGAACTCCAGACCACCTTCCAGGGCCTGCTGCACATTCTCTGGCCATCAAGCCTACCACTCGTGCTCTTTCTTGCTATTTCTCTGGGTCTTTCGCTCCGTAGCCCAACTGCCGATCAGCTAATCTTACCACTGGTTGCGCTCCTTGCCGGCCTGAGCCTTATGATGACCGCCCGCCTTGAGCCAGGTTTGAACCAGATCGTGTTTTGCAGCAATGCTGCTGGTGAGCGTTTTCCGTGTTATGAAGGCATTGCGGCCAGACAGACCTTGTGGGTTACGCTCGGTACGCTGATTATGGCCACCGTCCTCTTTACTCCTCTCGACCAGATTTGCATCCGCTGGTTTCGCCATTCATTTATCGATGTGCTCGATCACTATCGCTACATGTGGTTGGCCCTCGGTATGATCCTTATCCTGGCAACATTTATTTTCGGCGTTGATCCAAACGCCAGTGGGGTACGGGTCTGGTTCAACCTGGGATTCTTCTACTTTCAGCCCTCAGAATTGCTCAAAATTATTCTGGTTATCTTTATGGCTTCCTACCTCAACGAATATCGCGAGGCGGTACAATCAAGTTACCGACTTGGCCCTTTTACATTACCCCCTCTCCCCTACCTTGTGCCACTGATAGGGATGTGGGGCATTGCAATGATGACAATCGTCTTTCAACGCGATCTGGGTGCGGCACTGTTACTCTTCGGGGTTTTCTTAATTATGCTCTACGCTGCCACCAGGCGTAGTCTCTATGTTATTGCAGGTGTCACTGCCTTTGCCGGTGGCGCCTATATACTCTACCGTCTCTTACCAATTGTTGGCCTGCGCGTATCGGTTTGGCTCGATCCATGGGCTACCGCTCAGGGTTCAGGGTACCAGATCGTTCAGGCTATCTACGCTCTCGCTTCAGGCGGCGTCTTTGGGGCAGGATTGGGGAGAGGTGTACCAGAGTACGTTCCGGCGGTGCACACCGATTTTATCTTCGTCGCTATTGGTGAAGAGATGGGCCTGGCCGGAACCTTAGCGGTACTCATCGCTTATATGTTACTCATCTTTCGAGGTTACCATCTGGCGCTGGCAATACCCGGTCGTTTTCGCGGCTTTGAACAACTCCTGGTGATCGGCCTGACCTCAATCATTGCTGTGCAGACGCTCATTATTCTAGGCGGTAATCTACGCCTCATTCCCCTGACGGGCATCACACTGCCGTTTATCTCGTATGGTGGCTCATCAATTGTCATTAACTTTTTGATTGTAGCGTTGCTCTTGCGAATTTCGGTGAGCGATCAACGATACTAGATGGGAAAAATGCAGGGACGACCAACTGGTCGTCCCTGGTTTATCGCTGGCGATAAAGAGGGAGGGCGTTACATCCGACCGCGAAGCATCCCATTCCAATACATCGCCGGTAACCCGTAGGCCTTGAGCGCATACATGCTGTAACGCTCCTGCGCTTGATCGAAGGGAAAGCTCTCTTTGGGTTGATTGGTGTAATCAAACTCTGCCAGAATCAAGCTGCCGTAGCCGGTCACCAATGGGCAAGAGGTGTAGCCATCGTAAGTGGCCGGTAACGTCTCTTTAGCCATTGCCGCCATCAGGTTTGCTACCAGCACCGGCGCCTGCTTACGAATGGCAGCTCCCGTTTTCGAGGTGGGCAAGCTCGAGCAATCACCGAGACTAAATACGTTGGGATAGCGTTTATGCTGAAGGGTATATTGATCGACATCGACCCAACCGCCGGTATTAGCCAGCGTGCTGCTCTTGATCACGTCGGGCGCACTCATTGGCGGTGATACATGCAACATATCGAAGTGAACCGTCACCGTCTCGCGGGTAGCCAGATTGAGGAAGACGGCCTCACGCGCCTCACCGCGTACCTCGATCAAATCGTGCTGGAAATGAACGTTAATCCCCTTGCGTGCGACCACACGATTCAACGCATCAGCATACTTCTTCACGGCAAAGATAGCCGCACCTGCGTGATAGAAATTGAGCTGGCTCTGCTGTCGTACCCCGGAGCGGCGGAAATAATCGTCGGCCAGATAGACAATCTTCTGCGGCGCACCACCACACTTGATCGGCGTGCTTGGATGGGTGAAGACAGCATTTCCGCCCCGGAAGGTGCGAATGTTCTGCCAAGTATACTCCACCGTGTCATACGAGTAATTCGAGCAGACCCCATTCTTACCCAACGTTTCTGGCAGTCCCTTCACCTTATGCCAGTCAATCTGAATGCCCAGCGCCACAACCAGATAGTCGTAGGTGATCGTCTCACCGTTGCTCAAGGTCAGACTGTTATTATCGGGGTCAAATGCCTTTACCGCCTCCTTCAACCACGTGACTCCTGGTGGGATGTAATCAGCTTCTGGGCGTGCCGATTGCTCACGAGGAAAGACTCCGCCCCCAACCAGCGTCCACAAGGGCTGATAGTAGTGTACAGTTGACGGTTCGATCAGCGCAACCTCCGGCGGATTTGGCTGACCCATAAGTTGGGCAGCAACGGTCAGACCACCCGTACCGCCGCCAGCAATGACAACCTGATAGTGGCTCTTTGCCATAGTGTGTTCCTCTCTAGTCGTGATACTCCCTGTTTACAACCTGTTCTCCGGCACGTTACCATCCTAGCCCGGCAGTTTTTGCCCGAATCGTTCGGCAAAATTGAGGGCAAAGCCAAGCGAACGTTGCACATCACGGTTGAAGAGTGCTCCCAACAATGCCATTGGGCCGGCCCGCCGTGGCTCACGTTGGGCGCTCACCAGCGCATGAGCTGCCGCCCCCATCACCTGAAGCGTCTTCGGATCAAGCACACCCGAACTCATCAATGCCTTCATCTCTTCTGACTGCATCAAGATGAGGAGATTGCGTAGTGCAGTCAACCCCTGGCGAACAGTACCCTCGATATCGATGCCTTGTCGATTGGCCGCAGCGTACAGTTCATCAATCATATCGACGGTCATTGCAGCAAAGCCGGGGGCCTGGCGAGCCAGTTGTTCGAGAGTTACCAACTGCTCACTCAGTCCGGCCAGGGCGCGGAGAGTCGCCGGCTCGGTCAAGCGCTCAAGGGCATGCAAGCCAACCTTCAATCGCTCGTCGATGTCGATACCCGCCTTCGCCGCATCCCGATACAATCCATCGACCGTATCGGTTGCCATGGCCAGCAGCGCTGGCGCCTCACTGGCCAGCGCATCAGCTTTCGCGAGGTGCTGTTCGATCCGATCCATTCGTTCGAGCAACTGACCGAGAAGTTCAGCAACGTGACCGGCCTCAAGGGCATGCACCTCGCTCGTTGTTCCACTGTTGGTATGCGCGTATGTCATAGCTCTCCTTACGTGTTGCGCCCGGCAGGTGTCGGGCAAAAACCATTCATTCGATGCCATTCACCCCACAGCAGGCACGGCCACTTCTGCTGTGGGGTGAGGGAACCCAGAAGCTATACCGCAACCGCCGAAGCTAATTCACGCCAGGTACCCTGCGGATCAACCAGGGTTGCAACATTGGTAAAACCAAATCGGCGCAGCAGGCTTGTACCAACCTGCGAGCGATACCCGGTTGCACAGTGGGCAATGATTGGCGTATCACGTGGAATCTCGTCGAGGTGGCGTGGCAGATAACCGAGCGGGATGTGAAGTGCACCGGGCAGGTGAATCTCCTCGTACTCGGTCAGATTGCGCATATCGAGGATCACTGCCGAACGGTCGGCTAATGCTGCACTGAGGTCTTTCACGGTAGCAGTTGGCAACTGCGCAAGGTTATCACCGAGTGCTGAAGCTGGCAGATACCCTGGAATATCATCAACCCCAATTGCCCGCAGATCTTTCAGAATCTGCTCCATGTCAGCATCATCCGGTACCACGAGGTAAGTTGGCTTGGTGAAATCGACAAACCAGCCAACATAGGTGCTGTACATCTTCCGAATCGGGACACTGATGCTCCCCGGTATATGACCGGCAACAAACTCGGCGGCACTCCGCAGATCGAAAACGAGCGCACCTTCCGCCAGCGCCTGGTCGAGCAGCGGACGTTCGATCTCAACCGGTGTTGCCAGATCGTGCAACAGAGCCGGTCCGACCTTGTTCACATACTTCATGCGGGCAAAGTAGCGTGGTGGTTCTGGTTGGCCTTTCAGAAGCCAGTGCACAAACGCATCTTCATCATCAAACTGGAACGCCGGATTAAAGCGCTTCTCGTACCCCAGCGTACTCGACGGAATTGCGCCTAAAGCCTTGCCACAGGCACTACCGGCGCCGTGGGCCGGCCAGACTTGCAAATAGTCGGGCAATGCCTTAAAGCGCTGTACCGATTGAAATTGCTTGCGCGCACCGGGTTCTTTGGTTCCGGCAATCCCAGCAGCCTCTTCCAGCAGGTCAGGTCGGCCTACATCACCCACAAACAGGAAATCACCGGTGAATACACCCATTGGTTGATCGGCAGCGGCAGTGTCGGTGATCATGAATGCGATATGCTCTGGCGTGTGTCCTGGAGTCGCAATTACCTGCACTTTAATGTTCCCGACCATCCAGGTATCACCATCTTTAACCAGAACTGCCTTCTCAATTTCGGGGTAAGCATACTTCCAGTTGGCATCACCCATGTCACTCAGGTACATTTGTGCACCGGTACGCGATGCCAGTTCACGAACACCGCTCACGAAGTCGGCGTGAATGTGGGTCTCGGTCACGTGAGTGATGCGCAATCCTTCCTTGGCTGCGACCCGCAAATACGGCTCAACGTCTCGCATCGGATCGATAACCATCGCTTCGCCAGTTTTGGCACAACCGATCAGATACGAAGCCTGGGCAAGCATCTCGTCGTAGAAATACTTCAGCAACATTGCTCTACGTCCCTTTCTTCATCTGTTCCGCTAATCAGCAGCTTCCCTCGTGCATCGCAGCATTGGCGCCAACTGCTTATTGAGAGTGTTGGGAGTTTTCGTACTTATATGGTACGCAGAAATGCCACTTGCCAGAAGCCGAAACATGCTTATACTATCTCTAAGTGACAACTTATAGCTTGGGAGTATGTCGTCTATTGCATCCAGTAATAAATACTTTTGGGCGTCGGAGCAGTGTTCGCTGATCGGTGAACACCGATCTGGATACAGCCTGGCGCGGGTTTGGCGAAGAATAAGGATGAACCCGTGCTGCGATACCAATGATGCATCCATACAGGAGCAACGATGCTCGATCTCTACAAACTCGATATCTTCACGCGGGTCGTGGCTGCCGGAAGTCTTAGCAAAGCTGCTGAGCAGTTACATATGACTCAATCGGGGGTAAGTCAGCACATTCGGGCGCTCGAAGATAGCCTGGGGACAGAGCTGTTCGTGCGTGGCCGCCGTGGCGTTGAGCTGACTCCGGCTGGTCAGCGATTACTCGCCTATTGCGAGGGGATTTTTCGGCTGGTGGCTGAAGCCGAACTGGCCGTTACCAATGTTGCCGGACTACGTGATGGTCAGTTGCTGATTGGTGTGACGCCTGGCGTGAGCGCCTACCTGCTACCCGAATGGGTGCAGATGTTCAGACAACGCTATCCCAACCTCGCAGTGAGCGCCCAGACCGGTACCACATTTGCGATTGTGAACGAATTGCGTAGTGGTGGCCTCGATCTGGGCGCTATCGAAGGCGAGCTTGATCATACGATAACGGATGTGCAACAACAGTCCCTCCGTGAATTTGATCAGTATGTGGTTGTCGGACGACGGCATCCGTGGTGGGGACGCAGTGAAGTACATCTGAGCGAACTGGCCGATCAGCCGATGATCATGCGCCAAGCGAGCAGCCAGACGCGCGTGTGGCTAGATCAGGCTTTACGCGAGCAATCATTGACACCGCGGATTATCGCCGAGCTTGATAACCTCGAATCGATCAAGCGAATGGTGATGATCGGTACCGGTCTGACAATTCTTCCCCTCTACGCTATTACAGCCGAGCAAGAAGTAGGCGCGTTACATCCAATCCCGATTCAAGGTCGGCCGCTACGACGCACCCTACGTTTGTTGTGGCGGGCGACCCGACCACTCTCACCAGTAGCCTACGCTTTCCGTCAGCTCTTGATGGCGCACTATGGACGCTAGTGGCGTTCTACCAGAAGGCGCTGCATTCGGGTAATTAGTCGTTCTTCCAAACCAGGCGGGAGTGACGGAGGGGCTTCTTCAAACTGATGAAGGAGAGAGAGCGTCTGCCGTAACGAGGCGAGCAGCGATTGACACTCTGGACATTCGCGCAGGTGCGCTTCCAGTTCGCTGCATTCAGTAAGGCTCAATTCGCCATCAAGATAGTCATTCAGGAGATCAATGAGATCTTCACAATGATAATGATCATTCGGTATCATCGTGACCCTCCTCAGTCGGCTCGACATAACGAGCCAACAGCTCACGCAGGCGTAGGCGGGCGCGATGCAGGCGTACCTTTACTGCACCAGGGCTAATCCCCAACTGAGCTGCTGTCTCCTCGGTACTCAAATGTTCGATGTCGCGCAATACAATCACCGCCCGCAACGCATCAGGTAAAGCAGCGATAGCCTGGGCAATTTCTTGCCGTAATTCGTCATCAAGCACGCTCCGTGCCGGATCGATACTCCAGCGCTGCGCGGGCTGCGGTGACGTTGTCTCAACATTGATGTCGCCTACGTCATCAAGATCGACCTGTGGTCGTTTCTGTCGCAACAGCATCAAGCCTTCGTTCGAGGCTATCCGATAAAGCCAACTTCGTAAACTACCGGTACCGTTGAATTCAGAAAGAGCAGCACATGCTTTCATAAAAGTGGTCTGTAAGACATTCTCGGCTTCATCGGCATCGCCTAGCAGATTGAGGGCGCGTGCGTAGACGAAAGGGGCAAACCGTTTGACAAAGCATGTACAGGCATCAGGATCGCCACGACGCAGTCCTTCCAAAAGTGCCTGTTCATCGTCATACAGGGAAAGATCAATGATTGGGCCTGGCACAGCAGTTTCTCCATCGCAGACAGTTGTCAGATGGGAACGTTCGGCTGAACAGTTCTTGACCGGCACGATTCTTGCGTTGATCATCTTCCCTCTCCCACGTTGTAGAACGGGAGAGGGAAGGGAACGGCGGAGAACGCCGGTGACTCTGTTGTTCAGACACTTCCTGAAAGTAGTATAGCATGTCTACGGTGAAGTACCTGTTGGGCGGCTACCAATCTACGCAGCCGCAGCAGCGATGGCTTCACGAAGCTTACTGACCATCATCCCTTCCGGTACCGCTCCTTCAATATGTACCAGATCGTCGATCACGGTCTTTGGAACCCCCATCACTGCATAGCGATCTCCTAATTCGGGGAACTCGGTCACTTCAATGCCTTCGGCAGAAATGTATGGGTTCGCCAATGCCAGCCGGTAGGCCATAACTACTGCTCGTGGACAATAGGGGCAGGTTGGAGTGACGAAGACCTGGAGGTGCATGGGGGCCTGAATTGTCTCGAGCAAGGCCATCGTTGCCGGTTGGAGATCGGGTTGAGCAGCCCCACCGGCCAGGCGAATCGCCTCAATAAGGGAAGCAAATTCATAGCCACTAGGTAACCCGGCAAAGCGCAACCCGTGATTCTTTCGTTCTTCACCGATGAGAAAGACGATTCCGGGCGCTTTATCGACACCCAGTTCGGTAGCATATGCTTGATCCTGTTCAAGATCGAATACCCGCAGGCTCAAGAGCGGATTGAGGGCCACAACCTCTTGTAACAGCTCGTGCGTTACCTCGCTATATTCCCCACTCTCAGCCGAGGTAAAGAGCACGATCTCTACCGGTCGATTCAGGCCGGCAAATGCTTCCCGCACCGCCTTGCGATCTTTTTCCTGCATGAGCGCCATTGTTTCATTCCTTTCACGCCATCAAGATAATTACCGTTGCTGCTAACAAGATGCAAAGCCGGTGCGTTTGGTTACATTGCCGATCTTATGCACGGCCTTCGCGTATTGTCATGATACCAAAACCGACTGCACCGAGCACCAGGATTCCGGCCAATATACTATTGAATCCATAGCCAATTGTGATACTCAGCCATGGCGCGATCAACGAGCCTAGAATACGGCCACCTCCAATAGAGGCTGTCATCGCGGCGAGTACCGTCCCACGTCCCTGAGCGCTCAGGCCGCTGACCAGCGGAAAGGTAGAGACAATCGCAAACTCAAAGCAAAGATCAAACGCTAGGAGGAGCGTAAGAAAGAGGAACCAGGATGTGCTGTGTGGTAACAGCAGTAACCATACACCGACCAGGGCAAAACCACCCAACACCGCTCGTCGTTTGCCTATCTGATCGGTGAAGAGGGTTGCCATGAGAGACCCGGCCAGCTCAACGATTCCCAATAAGCCAAAGACGAACCCCAATTCGGTTGTTGTTGCACCAAACGTACTGCTTAACCAACCGGCATAGCTCACAAAGATCAGTTCAACCGCTGCCATCTGAACAAAGATAAACCCCAGTGCAGACAGGATCACCGGTTGACGCACCAGAAGCCACAAACGATGCTCAGAAGCGGAACGAATGTGTGGCGCGTGAATCTGTTCGTCATTCGGGAGCGTCATTGTAAGCGCAACATTTACTGCTCCAACAACAGCTAATGCAAAAAAGACCGTTGCCAGACCGAAATGATCGGCCGTCCACGTCACCAAGGGTACGCCGATCAGAGCCGACAACGCCCAACTCAATTCCAGAATACCGAGCATACGTCCGCGCTGCGTATAATGACTACGTGCGCTCACATAACTTTGCAATGCCGGCATTGCAATGGCAACCGCCAACCCAATAATGCCGTATCCGAATAGAAACAACTCAAAGTGCTGACTCCATGCACAAACAACTGTGCCGATTGCGAACAGTACCCCACTCCAGAAAATGGTACTCCGATCGCCAAACCGGTCGCTCAGCATACCACCCAGCGGACTCAGCAATGATGCTCCCACCTGAATGGTGATGAGTAAGCTGGCTGTGCTTAGATTGACCGCGAAACTGGTCGCAAGAAATGTCAATAAGGGATACACCAGACGAAAGACCAGACTGATCAGCCATCGCATCCAGACCAGAATTGCTATATGAGGCCAGGATAATGTTTGAGATGATGTTGTCGAAAGTGTGGTCATAACGAAAGATACTCCTCGGTTGACAGGCCGACTTCAGCAGGCTATCATTTTACGTACTGCAATCGCCAATGTTGTAATGAATACCGTGTAATTATGCAACGCCAATACCACGCATGGCACAGCCCTGCCCTCAATCGAACGATGGAACTCCTCATTTTCGGTCATTCCGGTGCCCCCGTTTTGGTCTTTCCCACTTCACACGGGCGCTTCTACGAGTACGAAGACCGTGGGATGGTCGGAGTGCTGAGCCATCATGTAGATCAGGGCTGGATTCAATTGATCTGCGTTGATAGTGTGTACAGCGAAAGCTGGTATAACTACGCGGCCGATACGGATGCCCGTATGTGGCGAGAAGAACAATACGAACACTACCTGATCACCGAAGTCTTACCACTGGTTCGCCATCTCAATCCTAACCCATTTCTGATTGCAACCGGCTGTTCGTTCGGCGCCAGCGAGGCAGTCATCTTTACCTTACGCCATCCAGGGTTGGTACGGCGGGTGATCGGTCTATCAGGGTTATACGATCTGAAGCGCTTTTTCACCCACTATACTCAGGGAGTCTATTTTCACAATCCGGTGGATTTTGTGCCCAACTTGAGCGACCAATGGACAATTGATCGGTTGCGCGAGACTGACATTATCCTGGCAATCGGCCGTGAAGACCCTGCTGCCTGGTCTAATGAGCTGCTGTCGAGCCAATTGTGGGGCAAAGGCATTGGCAATGCCCTGCGGATATGGGATGGATGGTGTCATGATTGGCCGTACTGGCAACGTATGATCGTGCAGTACATTGGTGGCCACGATTAGTAAGGGTATGGTGCCGCCGTGTCCCTACGGTGCCGTGACCGGCAGTGCGGGCGGGGCTTTGATGGACGATGCGGGCGGGGCCGCGATGGACGGTAGGGGCGAAAAAATTTTTTTCGCCCCTACCGTTTGTCCGTCCATTGACCATCCGCATCGTTCATACGGTTGACCGGCCATCTCGTCCATGCGGTTGGCCGTTCATATCATCAAATGCCATTGACCATCCGTATCGTTCATACGATTGACCGTCCGTACCATCAATGCCATTGACGTCCATATCGTTGGTGTGGGTGATACGATTATCCCAACGATGGCGTTCCGATCCATTGGTGTGTGGTAGAGCACAACCCGAATTACTAAGAGATATGCAAACGCATCTGAAATCCGGTACCTTCGGACTATTTTGCCGTTCTGCCGATTGCCATATACTGATAAGCAGAGCAAAAGCTTTTGCAGGAGTGTGTGCGATGGAGACCAAATCTGGACAATCGATTGTCGAAATGGCACTCTTGCTGCCGGTGATGTTGATGGTGCTCTTTGGTATCATTGAGTTTGGCTATCTAATCTTTGCTTACTCAATGGTATCGCAAGCGGCACGTAACGGCGCCGAGGCAGCAGCCCAGCTCCCGCCCTATCAGACCTGGCTGGACTTACGGAATAATCCACCGGCTAACTATCCTGGCTTTACCGCCGATCCCTGCACTCGCGGAATTATGGAAGCAATTCGCTCGGATATTGTATTGTTTGATGGTACTGCTAATGAAGGGCGACGAATCGAAGATTATGTCACCATTCGTTATCCAAATGGCAGTCAAACCCGAAACCTTAGTGATCGAGGTCCAATTGAAATTGAAATCAACTACCCGGTACGCAGTATTACACCACTCTTTGATATGATCGGTCTTCCAAATGGAACTCTCAATCTGCGCGTTGTTCAGCGCCGGTCCATTGAAAACCTGGGCGTTGACCCAACGCGCCCACGTGGAGTAGCCTGTGCTCGTGATATTAACGACTGGAATCAGAACTTCAGGCAACCGTAAGTAGAGAGGGGGTGATGTTATGAAACAACGGCGCAAAACAACCGGTCAGGCAATCGTCGAATTTGCCCTCTCGGCAACGGTGATTTTTCTCTTACTTTCGGCAGCGGTTGATCTTGGTCTCATCTTCTTCACGATGCAGGCATTGCGGGCTGCCGCGCAAGAAGGGGCTACTTACGGTAGTTACCCACTAGTAGTTACCAACAGCAGCGGCCAGGTCACTGAAGTACGTCTCAACTATCGCGAAATCTTCAATCGTATCCGCACCGCTGGTGGCACCCGTCCGACAGGTGTAGCAAACCTTCTTGATCTCAATGGTGACGGGATTGATGACGCGAATCAATCAGCCGTTTTCAACGCTAGCAATCCAACGAATCCTAACGGGTTTGTTATTATTGAAAATCCCAAAGGACCCAATCCGGCTAATTTAAGCGGTACCTGTTCAACAACTACCCCACGTACTGATATGCGCAATGCGGGTCAGAATTGTTGGATCAGGGTCACTATTCGTTACCGTTACCGTCTCTTCTTCCCATTTGCACCAGCTTTTGGGCAAGAGATTATCTTGCGGGTAACGCACACAATGCCTATTCGCAGTCAATTTGTTGGCTAAGATATAACGTTTTGTTGAATGTCACCGTGCGTTATAGCGTCAATGCAGCACATGGAGGAAATGTATGAAAAAGGGATGGAGCACACACCGTTCATTACGGCGAATACGGGGGCAGAGTATTCCATTGCTGGCCCTTATGATCGTCGTCCTGATCGGAATGGTGGCACTTTCGGTCGATGTAGGGCGTACCTTTGCCGAAGAGCGTCGCGCTGTTGCTGCGGCCAATGCAGCTTCACTTGCAGCGATGAACACTTACATCCGCCGACCTGCGGGAACCACGAACACGGTTATCTACGACTCAATCGTCAACTCACTGCGTTCCAATGGAATTGAGGTAGATAACAATCCAAATATTCGCCTGGAAGCCTTCTATTTGAACGCACGCGGTGAACCGATCGAGGGTGGCGCCCGTATCACCCGTGATGGTACTGTCGCACCGGATAACGTTGCCTACATTCAGGTTAATCTGAGCGGCAACGTTGACACCTTCTTTGCACGGATCGTTAATCAAAATCAGTTGCCGATTGCAGCTACCGCTTACGCCGGTACCTGCCCGCCAACTGATGGTGTGTACCCCATCGGTATCAATAATTACTATATCGATGGTAACAGATTCCGCTATCCCGGCGATGCAGATGGTGATGGTCGGCCTGACAACAACTGGACAGAGTTGGCGAGCGGTACCTTTAGAGGCTATACCAAAATGCGGCTCTACCTGGCCGACAACAATCAACCAGGCCAGTTTGGCTGGTTGCGCTGGCTTGATGGCCGGGGTGCCAGTGGCGCCAATGCTAATAGCGCCCAAGAGCTAGAGATGGCGCTTTCCGGTACCGGTACGCTCTCGAAGGGCTTCATGGAAGCACCGTGGCCGAACATCAATCTTCCACGACCGGAAAACTACCCCGAGCGTCCCGGTGAGCTGAACGTCGGTGATTGGGTGTACGGCAGTTCAGGTTTCACTGCAAGTAATGATCGGCGCGCTGCCCTGGATGCCCATATCAGCAACCAGACAAGAATGGTGCTACCAATTTACGATGTCGCCGCCGGTCAAGGGTCGAATGCAGTCTACCGCGTCGTTCGATTTGGTCTGTTTGTCTTAACCGAATACGGTCGTGAGCGCAATCGCCCCTACATGGATTTCATCTTCCTCGGCACGCCGAATCGCCAGGGGACGGCATGTTCGGCTACGCCGCCACCACCTGAAGACACGAGTGTCGTCCGTTTGACCGGTAGTGTTGAGCTATGGCCCGAGTATCAGGTAAATGTAAACGACCAGCCACCAATTCAGTACGTGGTTATTCTTGACGCAACCGGCTCGATGAGCATGGATTTCTACGGTCGCGGGAAGGTAAATGGGCAGACTCGTCAGTGCATCACCGGCCCGCCCGGCTGGCCAATACCGGACGATCCCAGTTGCGATGGTTCACCATCCTTTGCATGGACTCCGGTACAAGAACGGCGCATCTACGTAGCAAAAGAGGCAGTACGTCTCCTCATTAAGCAGACCAACATGCCTGGAAATCCGGGGTATGATCCTAATCGTCCAATCGACCAGATGGCTATTATCTGGTTCAATCATAACGTGCCGTCAGACCGAATTATGTTAGGTGGATTTAGCTCAGATCCGAGTGCGCTAGATAGAGCTGTTCTCGATGCAGGAGCAGTGAACGGACAACCATACCTGGCGCAGGGCGGAACCAATCTAGCTGGTGCTATATACCGAGCTAATGAAGTGCTCAGTCGTGCACCATCTACCACCAGTCAGCTTGGTCGGCAGTGGACGTACCGAAGGGCAGTTATCCTGGTGACCGATGGTCTGGCTAACATTTTCCTTAATACCAGGAATAGTACTCTGAATGGCGGTCAAAGCAACATGAATACCTATCCAGTAGGCCATGTATGCCGACATTCTGGCGTGACCGACGATGCGCCATGTCAGACCACTGAAGTAGGTGGGAAGTATAATGGCATGGATCGACCTGTTACCCAAATGGTACAGGAAGCGATGAAACTCAAGTCGAATCAGTCAGTTCAGACCGATTTTTACGTGCTGGCTATTTCGGTTGTGCCTACCGTTGGCTTGCAGGATGGGGTTGCTTCAACGCCACGCCACTTCTACATGGCATCGACGCTCGAACGCGACTCAAGTGGATTGACAAACGTTGATCGTATGATGCTGGCGATCAATGAACAACTTGAAAGGGGGCCATGCATTAGCGGCAGTGACGGCGAGTGGCGTGGAACTATTCCGGGTAATCATTTCCAGTCGATCAATGGTCTAAGATATCCGAACGTCGGCGAGGTCATTCTGGAAAACTTCTCAACCGGGAGCGTGTACCGAGCGCCGATTGTGGCCGGTACTGACGGGCGCGTGCGGTATACCTTCGAGTCAATCCCGCGAGGAACTTACCGTTTGCAAGCCTACCTCTTCTACCGCCATCCGCTCGATCCACCCACGGCTTTGCCGCGTATGTACAGTCGGCTCTTCAATGGTAGCTCGAGCCAGTCTGATATGGTCGTTGTGCTTGAGCCAAGTAGTCAGGGAGTGGGTTTCATCTCAACTATTGAGCAGAATCTACGCCTGCGCCTCGATGGAAACGTCTGTAGCGTGAACTAGGTGCCAACGTGGTATGCCGCAGAGACAGATACTTTGTCTCTGCGGCATCACTCTGTTAATCGTAGGATTGGTGTTGTCGAACCCATCATACCTGAATGGTTGCAAGCATCCAGGCTTTTACACCTGGCGTAATGTATGTGTGAGCCGGAGGCCGCGAACTCAGCTAACCTGGTCTTAGCCGGTTCAACCTCACGATACACAGCTCCCAGGGAGGATCATAATGAGTATGTCTCGGCAATTTCAGCGATCGCTGACGCTATTCATCATAGTGGCGACCGGTATGGCATGGCTCCTTGTTTCACTACCGCCAGTGGCTCGTGCTCTTGATGACGAAACCGGTGTTCTCGAAATTATTGACAACTCGCAAGCCGATTTTGCCAGCGGTGTGTTTCAGCGAACGGTGGTCGCCGCCTCGCCCTCATCACCCAGCAGTCCTGATGTGGTTGGCGCGGTTGAATTGGCGCCAGCCGGTGCGCTTAATCGCAGCAATTGGTTCATCGCTTCAGCGCAGTTACCTCAACCGCTAAGCGATGCGCCGGTGGTGAGCCTTGGCAGATATTTGTTTGTGATTGGCGGCGCAACCAGCCCGAATCCAGGAGAAGAAAACCGTTCTTCGTACATTTACCGTGGGGTAGTTAATCAAGAGACTGGGAGTCTGGAAACTCGCGATCCAGTTCCACCAGGTAATGATGCCTTCACTGCATTTACAATTCCAGCCGTCGATCCAGGCCCTGAATGCAATATACCCCTGGCCGGACGTTCACGGGCCGGAGCGGTAGCCGTTCCAGCGACGACCGGCTCCAACTTGGGGTATATCTTTGTTATCGGCGGAAGTATGTACGATCAGGATTGCGCAACCTACGATTTCTCCACCAACATCGTGCAGCGGGCCACCGTTGACGCGAATGGAGATATCGTGGCTGGTGGCTGGAGCGCACCCGATAACTGGCGCTTCCCAACGCTGGATATTAACGGAAATATCATTACTAATCCCGATTCACCCGATCTGCGCGGCATTCAGAACGTACAGGTTGTGCATGTACGCACCAGCAATGGTACTGATTACATCTATGCTATCGGTGGCCTTAGTATTGCCCCGAGTCAATTTTTGCAGGAGGATATATATCCACACGTCTTCTATACAAAAGTTGATAGTAACGGCAATCTCGTCCATCCGACCAACGCTAGCGCGGCGACCGTATGGGCTAGGCTCGCTGACCTTCCGTTTGCAATCCACTCTGGCACGGCAATTGCTGCCAGTACTACCCGCATCGAAGGTGGGACGCCGGTACAGAAAGATGCTATCTTCTTGCTAGGAGGGTGTACTGATATTGAATGTAATACACTCAACACGTCAGTACGCCGCGCCGACGTGAACCCGACCAACGGCACGCTAATCTGGACCAATCAGGTTGCTCGCACGAGCGGTGGTGGTACGCAACCGATCAATATTCAGGGCCGGCAAGGAGTGACTGGTATCAGCTTTAACAATCGGCTCTACTATGTTACCGGCTCAACTGCGACCGGTACGCCAGGTGCTTCTGGAGCTACTGCCACGATTCCGGTCGCTATTTATAATGACCAGTTCTTGCTTGAGGATTTGACTGCGAGTGGCAACTATTTCGTTGGGACCAATGAAACCAGCGACTTTGTCCTACCATTACCAAATAGGCGGCTTAATGCGGCAGTTGCGCTGGTGCCAGCGGTTCCTCCTTCCAATGGCACGACACAGGCCAATGCGGCATGGATGTATGTTATTGGTGGGTCAAATCAAAACAACCAGCCGACCGATACTATTTTCGTTGGTGGTGTTGGCGGTGCAAATGAGACAACCGGCACAACTCGCGTCTCAGAAGGCTGGTACTACTCGAAGCCGTTTCCGGTGCTGACTAGTGGCGAAACCTCGCGATTGCTGGCGATCAAGTGGGCTACGGACTTGAATCGGCCAACACAAAACCCTGATGCTGACATTCGGATACAATTCCGGGCAGTGGTGACCAGCGGTACCTGCCGTGAGAGTGACTTTGATCCGTCCACGTCATCAACAAATCCCTCGCGCTGGCGTGATCTTGATGGTGATACGTCATCGCCTCTGCGTTCAATGAATGGTGAAAACGAGGTACGCTTGATCAATGCTTTCCCTGATGAAGAGATCAAAGCAACCTGTATGCAGTATCGGGCGCAATTCTTACAGGACCCTGGACTACCTACCTTTACGCCACGTTTGCGCTACTTTGCGGTCGAGAAGGTAGTTGCTGCCAAACCCGATATTCTGATCGACGAGTTTGATGTGCAAACAAACAGTGGGGGATTTGCCAACATTGTGCTCAGGTTGCGCAATTTGCGTAACAATAGTCTTTCAGCAACGCGCAGTGTCGTTGCGGCGAGTGGTGGAGGTAGTTTCTTCGTCGATCTCTGCATTGCACGTCGCACCAATCCTGGCACGCCAGCGCTAACGGCCGTACCGGCGCCAGATCCGAATGCTGGGGCCAGTGCTACACCTTCCTGCGCGACCGTCAGTGCCCAGGTGCCGAAACACGTGATGGAACCGGGGGCAACATACTCCATTGCGCCGGACCAGTGGATAAAGTCGCAGGGTGGTGGCGAGGTTAATTGGAATGAGATATTCGGTGAACCGGGGACGTATGATATCGGTATCGTAGTTGACTACAACACTATGGCGGGTGAAGATGCACAAGGACGCAGTAATAATCGTGGTGAAAATGTCTCACCGCCGAATGGGATTATTCGCACGATTACGATTACCGCGCCACCAAATCCACAGCCGTCTAGCTACGAGATTTTTGTACCGGTTATCAATCGTTAGTGAAACGCTTCAACTGCCAGGTAGGAAGGTTGAAGGATTGGTTTGTTGATAACATAACATAAGGGGCAAAGCATTGCTTTGCCCCTACGGGTGGATCAAAAAATGACGTTTCCTGATCGTTATATCTTGTCAGGCAGTGGGTTGGGATAATATCTCGACACGTTGTGCGGTGCGAAATGCCGATTTTAGGTGAAACGTAAGGATCGGTTTGCTCATGACATGTAGGTGGGGTAGGGGCGATGCGGTGCGTCGCCCCTACGAAGACATGCAAACACCAACGTTGATCATCATTACCGGTCATCCGGCAACGGGTAAGACAACGCTCTCACGGGCGCTGGCCAGTGGCCTGCGCCTGCCGTTGTTGAGCAAGGATACGTTCAAAGAGTTGATGTTTGATGGGCTGGGCTGGTCGGATCGGGAATGGTCACGAAGCGTTGGGGCTACAGCGATTTCAATCCTTTACCATACGGCTGCAACGATTCTGAGCAGTGGTCAATCGCTCATTGCAGAAAGCAACTTTCGCGCTGATCTGGATACAGCACGGATGCTGTACTTGCACGCTGTTGCTCCTTTTAAGCCCATCCAAATTCGCTGTACTGCCGATGGTGAAGTGTTAGTTGAACGTATTCTCAGGCGCGTTGTACAGCAGCAGCGGCATCCCGGTCACTGCGACGATTGCTCTCCCACCGATCTCGAGCTGGTGCGAACTCGGGGTGCTATTGAGCCATTACCACTCGGTGGACCGCTCCATACGGTAGATACAACGTTTCCTGAACAGGTTGATGTGCCGGCGATTTTGCACTGGATAAGGGGGTATCTATAGTGTCTTCTGACCTTCCCCCTCGTCCCCTGTCGCAAGCGGAAGGGAGAAGGTGGGGGCTGGAGAAGAAGAACGTTGGCCCCCTCACGCAATGGTTGCGTGCTGGGAGTGCGTGCCGCTGGCCCGCATCCTGATGGATGGAACGGGGGAACCGGTGTCAGCGCTGGTGCTGCGGAGCGGGCTTGGCGGCCCTCACCTTCCCCCTAGCCCCTTCCTCTCCCGCGCTGCGGGCGAGGAAGGGGGATGGTAGGGGCTGTACCTTTTGCCGTTGTCCCCTGTCGTTTCGCCACGGGGCGAGGAAGGGGGGATGGTAGGGCCGTACCTTTTGACGTTGTCCCCTGCCGTTTCTCCACCGGGCGAGAAAGGGGGGATGGTAGGGCCGCACCCGTTGTCTCCTGTCGCAAGCGGAAGGGGGAAGGTGGGGGCTGGAGAAGAAGAACGTTGGCCCCCTCACGCAATGGTTGCGTGCTGGGAGTGCGTGCCGCTGGCCCGCATCCTGATGGATGGAACGGGGGGAACCGGTGTCAGCGCTGGTGCTGCGGAGCACGCTTGGCGGCCCTCACCTTCCCCCAGCCCCTTCCTCTCCCGCGCTGCGGGAGAGGAAGGGGGAGATGGGAGCCTCTCACCTTCCCCCCTCACCCCCTGCCGCTCCGCCACGGGGAGATGGGAGCTCCTCACCTTTGCCCTCGCCCGCTTCTTCTCCTCCACAGGGAGAGGAAGGGGGAACGGCGGGAGTGAAAGAATATTGGCAACCTCCCACGCAATGGTTGCGTGCTGGGAGCGCGGGCCGTTGGCCCGCATCCTGATGGAGGGGTGCACTGGTGTCAGCGCTGGTGCTGCGGAGCACGCTTGGTGGCCCTCACCTTCCCCCCTCGTGCCCTGCCGCTCCTCTACGGGGAGATGGGAGCCCCTCACCTTCCCCCCTTGTGCCCTGCCGCTCCTCTACGGGGAGATGGGAGCTCCTCACCTTCGCCCTCGCCCCCTGCCGCTCCGCCACGGGGAGATGGGAGCTCCTCACCTTCGCCCTCGCCCCCTGCCGCTCCTCTACGGGGAGATGGGAGCCACTCACTTTCGCCCTCGTCCCCTGCCGTCAGCGGTAAGGGGAAGGTGGGGGCTGGCGAAGCTGGCGAAAAAGAATGATGGCAACCTCCTCACGCCATGGTTGCATGGGCACGGTGTGTTCCCGATGAGAAATCCGGGTTTTTGATCAGGCTCCGAAAGGTTGACTGTGGTAATTCGATGAAACCTTACTCCAATAGGGTTGGGCAACCACTCCTATCATTTCATTCTGTTCAGGATCGGTGCCATTGTGATAAAGTAAGATTAACAGTTTTTTGTCCTAATATCGCGTTTGTCGAGGAGAAAGCACAATGAGTCCGGCTATTATTCATCCGACCGCAACCGTCGATCCGAAGGCCTCTATTGGTAATAATACTCGTGTCTGGCACTGGACTCAGATCCGCGAAGATGTCGTGATTGGGAGTGAATCCATTATTGGTAAAGGCTGTTATTTCGATGCCGGTGTAAAAGTCGGTAGTCGGGTTAAGATTCAGAGTAATGTTTCCGTCTTTCGTGGGGTAACGATTGAAGATGGGGTGTTTGTAGGCCCGCACGCCTGTTTTACCAACGATAAGACACCGCGTGCGATTAATCCCGATGGCACACTCAAGGGGTTAGAGGATTGGACGGTGACGCCGACTCTGGTGCGGTATGGAGCGAGTATTGGTGCTAATGCAACAATTGTGTGTGGTATTACGATTGGACGTTTTGCCATGGTCGCAGCTGGTTCGGTAGTGACGCGCAGTGTTCCCGATTATGGGTTAGTAATGGGGAACCCAGCCCGGTTGGTTGGCTATGTGTGTCCATGTGGAGGACGGTTGCCCAGTGGACCAGCGCAGCAGCCTGAAGCGCGGACTTGTCCGGTGTGTGGACGGGTAACGGTTGTTGGTGAAACGGTCAACGAATAGTGTGTTGAACTACTGGTGCCGTTAGTTGGGTACGAGCAGCATCCCACAAGCCGAGTGGAGCAAGCTCGATTTGACCACTAGACGGCTCAAGGAAGAAAACCACACGGGTAAAATATTGCGCTATACGACTACTCCCATCGGGGAGGAGGCTTGCAAAGGGTAGGCTGATCGGATCACCGAATACAAATTGGCCGCCACCACGTTGCCAGAACTCTGCGAAGGGTCCTGACGGCCAGTCGCTGAACGGCGTTATAGTATCGGCGCCACCGTAGGCCAGCGCGATCATTGCCTCCTTACCCACTGCGGCCAGACGAACGTAGGTTATCGTGTCGCGTTGGGTTTCATCAACTTCGATGACTACTCGTGTGAAGCGTTGACGCATACCAGTGGTTGTTTCCGTCGCCGGAGCCAACGGTACCCCAAAACGGTCTTCACCACCCATTGCTCGCCAGAAACGGTAGATGACAGGCGGTACCGGTATTTCGTTAATCATTCCCGCTTCAGGCAAAGGTAATACTTCAGCGGAATGCCTCAGCACGGCGCGCAAACCGGCCAGATTCTCGGTGAACTCGATTTGGTCGCCGGTCAGCAGTTCAGGAGTAATCGCTGCAATTCCCAAACCGGCAGCCCAATCGTGCATTCCACCGGTGATCGTGTACCGATCCCAGAAACGGGTGTATTGATAACCGGCTGCCGCGGCATAAATTTGTGCCATCGCAATCGAAGGTGAGTGCTCACAACTGGCCGGAAAGACCAGCCCGGCGTTAGAGTGGAGAAAGATGGCTCCTGCCGCATCGAGGAGAAAGGCCCGGATAATACGACTTTCAATCTGCGAGTCGGGGTAGGGGCCACCGGTATCCGAAACAATACCGCGTGCACCCTGCACCCGAGGTCGCCAGTCATTCTCTGGGCAGGTATCGTGAGAGGTGTCCATGTTCCGGTTCAAATCCACTCCAGCCGCGTCGAAACGCCATCCACGGGCCAGCCCATCAGGATTAAGCACCGGAATGATCGCTAACCGTACGTCTGGCGGTATTTCAGTGGGATGAGCGCGAAAGTGCTCGATCAGGGCCAGTGCTAAGCGATAGGTATTGGCTTCAGGAGCGCCATGAGTGGCGCCGACGACCACCAGTTTACGGGAACCATCACCAAACACTACCGCCTCGATTGGGCGTCCTTCAGCGGAATGACCAATCTCGATGGTTCGTACCGGTGGCGCCTGCACAGGCACCACACGGTACAGATGACTGAATACAAGCAGCAACATCAGAACAACATGAATCATATTCCTTACAACCGTGCCTCTTCTTTCAGACGCAGATAGGTATTGACGACCGAAACGGTCAACTCAGTCGCCGGTATATCAAGAGTGAGCGCGCCACTGCGCTGAATCTGCTCGAGAAGGGTGCGGCGCTCATCGGCCAACTGCTCAGCGACCAAACGGCGGAACAGACCCTGACTATCACGTACCGGACGTCCGGCTACACCGGTTATGTTGGGATCGCTGATCGTAACCAGAAGCGGTAAATGACGACGCGCCAGGCGGCGAATTTGCGTGATCAGTGGTTGGACGACCGATGGATTCGTCACATCGGTAAAAATGACAATCAATGCTCGCCGTGGTTGGTGCTGTTCGATGTAATGTAAGGCAGCGCTCAGGTTAGCTTCAACCGGCTGTGATTGCACATTGTAGAGCGCTTCGAGCAGGCGTTGAAATTGTACTTTGCCTTTACGTGGGGCAATGAAATGCTCAACCTTACCGGCAAAGGTCAGCATCCCGGCCTGATCACCCTTCCTGAGAACCACAAAGCTGAGCATCAGGGCTGTGTTGACCACGTAATCGAGGCGGGTTAAACCGGGATCGGCTGGATTTAACGGATCGGCAACCGGAGTAGTCATTAATCGACCGGCATCGATCACCGAGATGATATGTTGACTGCGTTCGGCTTCAATCTCGGCCACAATCGGCTTGCCCCGACGAGCGGTTGCCTTCCAGTTAATTCGACGATACTCATCATCAGTTGTGTAGTCACGTAAGTGCTCGAACTCACCCCCCTGACCTAACTGTCGGATCGAACGCAAGCCTATGGTCTGCAATTGACCACGTCGCACCAATAGATCGTACTTGCGCGCTTCAAGCAGATTCGGATACACCTGCACCGGTCGGGAGGCCGGAAAGCGTACCTGGCGTTGGTGACAGCCGAGTATGCCTTCGTAGCGCATGACAATGTCGCCAAATTGATAATCACCGCGCCGTTGTGGACGCACGTGATAGCGTAATTCGCACAGACCAAAGGGTTCGGCAACACCCGACAACAGATCACGATCAACCGGCAGCTCAACTGGGTATTCATCACGCAATGTAAACCGTAGTGGCTGAGCACTGGTGTTGGTTACCAGTATGGTGATAAGATTGTCGGCTCCCAGTGAAAAGCGAGTGTCGTGCAATCGCTCAGCTTCAATCTGATCGGGTTGTGGCGATAACAGAACATCGCTGACCAGAATACCGCCGACCACTAGCAAATAGAGTACTGCTATCCAATTGAGAAAAGAGACAAATGCTGCACCGGCAATCAGTGGGGTCGCTAGTAAGACAAGAAACAAGAGTCGGGGGGTTGGCAGGATAGAACCCATGTGCATGATGCCCTTTGCTGCTCACCGATGCGATGGCAGATCATAGCAGTCTTGAAAGAATTGTGTTCGTCGCACTGATACTCTGACAGATACGGTCAGGTATGATTTGGTTCTATTATAATCGACACGGATCAAATATCTGCTATGATGACAACCAGCACGCATATTGGTAGGGGGAAATTGTACGCATCTAGAGTCAATGGCACTTTCGTGAGCGGTTGTACTGCCCGTTCAGAAAGAGACGCTTACCCGAACCTTACGATAGAGAGCGGTTCAGACTATCGCTCATTCTCGGCAACAAAAGCCGTCATTGCCAGGAAAAGCCATTGTGTTACATCAGGACTGCATTCATTTATGATCTGGCAACGTCTCAGAACAACGCCGTGGTACGCCTGGCCAACGCTTAGCCTTTCAACGGCAGAAGGCTCGCTTATCTTCATGGCAGCCTTTCTCATTTCAGCAGCGCTAGGCGTAGTCCGGCAAATCCTCTTTAATGCTCATTTCGGAGTAGGTGAAGAAGCAGCAGCGCTCTACGCGGCGTTTCGACTTTCGGAAACGGTTAGCACATTGATTGCCGGTGGTGCCTTAACCAATGCCCTTGTTCCCCACCTTCTGATCGCAGCGCGCAAGAATGGACGTGCCATCTCGTTGTTGGTCAGCCGGATGTTAACCCTGATGCTGGTGGTCGCCATACCGGTTACTTTTACCCTCTGGCTCAGTGCACCGTCACTCCTGCGCTGGATTGTTGCGCCGGGTCTTGATCCGCAAACACAAGCACTCGCGACGTTACTGACGCGCATCCTGATTGCCGAAATCGTGCTCCTCACTGCTGAAGGTGTTCTCAGTGCGGTATTGATTGCTCGTGGTCAGTTCTTTTTACCAGCAGCAGGAATTGCTTTACGTAACACGATGATTATTCTGACTCTGCTTATGCCAGAACCGACCATCGTGACGGCGGCTATTGGTTCGCTGGGAGATTCGGTGATCCAACTGGTAATCTTGATCCCCGGCCTCTGGCATCATCGGCTCAAGCTGCGACCGGCATGGCATCTGCGCGATCCACTGGTACGAGGGACTCTCCACCTGGCGATACCTGGTGCGATTTCAGGGACGATCAACTATGGAAACGCTATCGTAGATACTGCGATTGCCAGTTTAGGCGGCCAGGCAACTGGATTGGGCGCAATGCACAACGCCCTCTTGCTCGGTAACTTACCGCAACGGCTGTGTGGCATGGCAATTGGTCAGGCTGCGTTTCCCTATCTGGCTGCGGCTGCGGTAAACCGTCATCGTGCCCTGTTTCGACAGCGCTGGCTTACTGCTGTTGGGATCGCCGTCATACTCGCCACCTTCAGTGCGCTGGCCTTAATCGGTGGCGGTCGCTGGTTGATCCGACTGATCTTCGAGCGTGGAGCCTTTGATAGTGCGGCTGGCGATCTGACCTTTGCTATTCTCCAGGTATTTACCCTTGGCCTACCGATTTACGTCATTGTTGAGATCAGCGGACGGGCGATGGTTGCGCTTGGTGATGCCCGCACACCACTGATGGCCAATGCTGCCCAATTGCTCAGTCGGCTGGGGGTAGCGATGGCGTTGTGGCCAACAGTCGGTGTTCTGGCCGTTCCCATTGCCACAGTTGCCAGTGGGGTCGTTGAAGTCACAATCCTGTGCGGTATGCTGTTCTACCGGCTTCATACGCCGGCAGAATGGCACATTACAGCCGATACTATCGTTGAAGGATCGTAGGGACGATGTACCGCATCGCCCCTACAAATGCAACTGGGAGAGCAGAAAGCTACCGGAGGAATCTCACCTTTCAGGAAAGTTCGGCAAGACGCTCACGGAGGCGGGCCAGAGCGGCTTGCGCTGCTTCCAGTCCTTCACGTTCACGTTGAATAACGTGTACGGGGGCTTTACTGGTAAAGCTCTCGTTATTCAGGCGTGCAGTGCGACGAGCCACATCAGCCTCAGCCTGAGCAAGTTCTTTTTGCAGCCGTGCCCGTTCGGCAGCCAGATCGATCATACCGGCCAGGGGGAGGAAACATTCGACCGCCCCGATCACGATTGATGCTGCCTGCGCAGGACGCTCGTTGAGTTCAGGAACAATCACCAGATCATTGATAGCTATGCGAGCCAACCGACTGATCAGTGGTGCCTGTGACTGTAAGAGGTCAGTACGTTCACCGGCTACGATAGTCGCTGCCACCCATTTTGCCGGTTCGACCTTGTACTCACTGCGCACGTTACGAATGGCAACAATGAGTTCCTGCACCAGCTTCCAATCGGCTTCAACCGCCTCTTCCTGAAAACCTACCATCGGTGTCGGATACGATGCGTAGCTTAAGGTACGTAGACCAAGTTCATTGAACGGCATCGTTGGTTCTGGATCAGAGCGTTGGTAGGCCTCGGTCAAATACCGCCAAACCTCTTCGGTGACGAAGGGCATAAAGGGATGTAGCAAACGTAAGCTTCCGTCGAGAACGGTATAGAGAACCTTGCGGGTCAACAAGGTACGCTGCTCATCACCTTCGAGCTGAACTTTAGCAATCTCGACGTACCAATCGGCAAACTCACCCCAGAGAAAATCGTGAATTTGTCGCCCAGCTTCACCGAAATTGTACCCTTCCAGCAAGCGATCCACTTCGGCCACCAGGCGGGCGTAGCGTGAGAGAATCCAACGGTCGGCGAGGGTATAGGGTTCCGTCTGCAACGACTCGAGACTAACCTTGCTCGATTCGTCACGCGGCAGACCATCCAGTTTACCGATCACAAAGCGAGTGATATTCCAGATTTTGTTAGCAAAATTACGAGCCGACTCGATCCGTTGCGGGTTGAGATTGACATCCTGGCCAGGTGTACCACTGGTGACCAAGGTATAACGCAGCGCATCAGCACCGTACTGCTCGATGATGTCGAGAGGATTGATCACATTGCCAAACGTCTTCGACATCTTACGGCCATGCTCGTCGCGCACCAGGCCATGGAGATAAACCGTGTGGAAGGGTGGTTGACCGGTCAAATAGCACCCCATCATCATCATCCGGGCTACCCAGAAGAAGAGAATGTCGTACCCGGTTTCCATCACGCTGGTGGGATAGAAACGACGGTAATCTTCAGTATCATCGGGCCAGCCAAGCGTGCTGAAGGGCCAAAGGCCAGAGCTGAACCAAGTATCGAGGACGTCGGGGTCTTGCACACCTTCAGGTGGTGGCGGCTCATCGGGGTCGGGGACGACGATCGAGCCATCAGGCATATACCAGACCGGGATGCGATGCCCCCACCAGAGCTGACGCGAGATACACCAGTCTTCAATGTTTTCAAGCCAGTGAAAGTAGACCTTCTCAAATCGTTCAGGTACGATCCGCACCCGCCCATCGCGCACAGCGGCAATTGCCAGATCGGCTAGCGGACGGGTACGCACAAACCACTGTTCAGAAAGGAGTGGTTCGATCACTTCGCCACCGCGTTGACTGATGCCAACATTCATCTTATGCGGTTCGGTCTTAACCAAGAGACCCTCACGTTCGAGATCGGCCAGGATGGCCTTGCGACACTCGAAGCGATCTAGGCCCACGTAAGGTCCACCCGCTTCATTGATCGTGGCATCAGGATTGAAAATATTAATCATCGGTAAGTGGTGGCGCTTACCGACTTCATAGTCATTCTTATCGTGGGCTGGCGTAATCTTGACCGCCCCAGAACCGAATTCGGGATCGACGTACTCATCGGCAATAATCGGTATAGGACGGCCTAACGCCGGCAGAATAGCTTCCTTGCCAACCAAGTGAGCATACCGTGCATCACCGGGTGAAACGGCTACCGCTGTATCACCCAGAATCGTTTCAGGGCGTGTCGTCGCCACGGTGATAAACTCGGTTGCACCGGCTGCCCATTGTCCCGATCCCCAGGGTACTGTTGGGCCAGACCAATCCGCAGTACGAATTGGATAGCGCACGTACCAGATCGAGACTTGACGTTCTTCGTATTCGACCTCAAGGTCGCTAACTGCGGTCTGTAATTTCGGTGACCAGTTGACTAGATAGGTACCGCGGTAAATCAGACCATCATCGTAGAGCCGCTTAAATGCGGTGTGTACTGCCCGCGAAAGACCGGGATCGAGAGTAAACCGCTCACGCGACCAGTCGCACGAGGCACCGAGTCTGCGCAACTGACGAGTAATCTCACCGCCGTACTTTTCCTTCCATTCCCAGGTACGGCGCAGAAACTCTTCACGTCCAACTGCCTGGCGCGAGGTACCTTCACGTTCGAGCAACTTCTCAACCTGAGTTTGGGTAGCAATACCGGCGTGATCGGTACCAGGTACCCAGAGCGTCTGGTAGCCTTGCATACGGCGCCAGCGGATCAGCAGGTCTTCAATCGCCACAAACATCGCGTGACCGAGGTGCAACTCACCGGTAACGTTCGGTGGAGGAATGGAAATAACAAACGGTGGCCGCGGCGCATCGTCACGCGGTGCAAAAAGACCACTCCGTTCCCACCATGCGTAGAGTCGCTGCTCGACGAGACGATGTTCGTAGGCTTTATCCATCTCTAAAGGACGGGCAGCAGTCGAATCGGTCATAAATACCTCAACAAAAAGCAATTGTATCACGTCATATTATTGACATTATTATACCAGTCTTTGCGACAAATCGGTGTCAGACAGTTGTTGGCCGTACTATTGAAGGAACCTGTCTCACCTGTCATTACACGGTGTGGTAACGGTGGCTGAGACCGGATCGGGAACTGGCAGTTATCATCTCTGGCAGGCTGACACCGGATGTTTTCAGGTACAATGTGATCAGACAATGTTGCAAGACGCCTTGAGAGCATTTTGAGGAACAATGAACCCACTTATCCAACTACACAACATCACAAAAGTGTACATTATGGGCGAGACCGAAGTTCACGCGCTGCGGGGTATTTCGCTCAGTATTCAACAGGGTGAGATGGTCGCAATTATGGGACCGTCGGGCAGTGGAAAGAGCACACTGATGAATATTATCGGTTGTCTTGACCGACCAACGTCAGGCGAGTATTTGCTGGAAGGGGTCAATGTTGGCGAACTGAGTGACGATGAACTGGCAATCATTCGTAACGAGAAGATTGGCTTTGTGTTCCAGCAATATATGTTGCTCCAACGCACAACGGCGTTGCGGAATGTTGAATTACCGATGCTCTATGGCAGAGGGCGTCCTGATCGCCGGGAACGAGCACAGCGCGCTTTGGAAGCAGTAGGTATGGGAGACCGTCTGCATCACCGTCCGAACGAGTTGTCGGGTGGGCAACAGCAGCGAGTTGCGATTGCGCGGGCATTGGTGAATGAGCCACGCATCATTATGGCTGATGAGCCAACGGGCGCCCTCGATACCCGCACCGGTACCGAGATTATGGGTATTTTTCAGCGACTTAATGCCGAACAGGGCATTACTATCATCCTGGTTACCCACGAGCACGATGTTGCGCAGTATGCCGAGCGAATTATCAGCATGCGTGACGGGCTGATTGCTGACGATCAAGTGGTAAAGGGGCGGCGGATGGTTTGAGAGAGTTTCTGGAAATACCGCTCTATACCCTGTAGCGCGGGCCTGTAGCCCGCGTCTTGACATCCGCCGCGGACCTGGGTAGCGCGGGCCTTGTAGCGCGGGCTTTAGCCCGCGTCTTGACATCCGCCGGAGCCTGGGTAGCGCGGGCTAAAGCCCGCGACCTGACATCCGCCGCGGACCTGAGTAGCGCGGGCTTTAGCCCGCGACCTGACATCCGCCGGAGCCTGGGTAGCGCGGGCCTTGTAGCGCGGGCTTTGTAGCGCGGGCTTTAGCCCGCGACCTGACATCCACCGCGGACCTGGGTAGCGCGGGCTTTAGCCCGCGACCTGACATCCACCGCGAGCCTGGGTAGCGCGGGCTTTAGCCCGCGACCTGACATCCGCCGCGGACCTGAGTAGCGCGGGCCTTGTAGCGCGGGCTTTAGCCCGCGTCTTGACATCCGCCGCGAGCCTGGGTAGCGCGGGCCTTGTAGCGCGGGCTTTAGCCCGCGACCTGACATCAGTCGCGGACCTGAGTAGCGCGGGCTAAAGCCCGCGACCTGACATCAGTCGCGGACCTGAGTAGCGCGGGCTAAAGCCCGCGACCTGACATCAGTCGCGGACCTGAGTAGCGCGGGCTTTAGCCCGCGACCTGACATCCGCCGCGAGCTTGGGAAGCACGGGCCTTGTAGCGCGGGCTTTAGCCCGCGACCTGACATCCGCCGCGGACCTGAGTAGCGCGGGCCTTGTAGCGCGGGCTTTAGCCCGCGTCTTGACATCCGCCGGAGCCTGAGTAGCGCGGGCTTTAGCCCGCGACCTGACATCCGCCGCGAGCTTGGGAAGCACGGGCCTTGTAGCGCGGGCTTTAGCCCGCGACCTGACATCAGTCGCGGACCTGAGTAGCGCGGGCCTTGTAGCGCGGGCTTTAGCCCGCGACCTGACATCAGTCGCGGACCTGGGAAGCGCGGGCCTGTAGCCCGCGACCTGACATCAGTCGCGGACCTGGGAAGCGCGGGCCTGTAGCCCGCGACCTGACATCAGCCGGTGAAATTCTGTTACGCTGTTGTCCAACGAGGGGCGCAGCGCCGCCTTGCTCCTCCTGATGGCCCCCAACAGATGGTTTTGAAGAAATAGACAATGATGTCTATTGACAGAATCGCGTTATGATAGAGCCGTTGTCATTATCGGTAGGGAGACAAGTATGAAGTGGCATCGGTTTGTGATCTTTCTGATTGCGTGGATCGTTAATCTCACGCTCCTGACACCAACAATCCTCTACGCTGCCGACCAAACTCCAGCTCCGCTGTTGAGAAAAGGTCTCAGTATTACTGGTTCATTCCTTTCTCAAGCAGCTCAGGAACCAGACGACTCACCGTTTAGAGCGGTCTTTAGCCGTTATGCGACCTGGTTGGCACTGGTGGCTTGCAGCTCAACGCTGGCTTTGCTGGGAGCAGTAGCCATCGCTGCCCGGATACGGCGTATTCCCGGCGGTGATGACGAGCGGTAGTGCCCATGTTTCGCGCATGTCTGAACGTCAGTGCTTCGCGCTGGCCGTGTTATAATCTCTCAGCAAACATCTGTTCCCTCTATTACAGACCATACCGGTCGATGAATGAGCTACGAACTCTACGAACAGACCGACCAGATAATGCTACGCACCGCTCGTTATGAACTGGGCTGGTCAACCGATAGTGGTGCACTGCATACGCTCCGTCTTCATAATAGCCTGAACGTTCTCGGCTATGGCTTACCGAGTGCTGGGATTGACGTGGCTCTGGGTTCTCCAAATAACTGGATTACTGCCCAGACCTTTGCCCGCTATATCTGGTATCGGTTGGCGGTTAAGGCAGATGATCGGTTGCAGATGACGATCATTGTCGGATTGGGGCCACTAAAAATCTTTGACCATTATCTGCTCGAGGGTGAGGTTATCGAGCGGTGGGTCGAGATAGAAAATGTCAGTGGTGACGATTTGCGCATCTACGGCGTGCGTCTGCTTATTCCCCACCTGCGGATTGGCACACCGGCTCATTGTACCTTTGAAGCGCCCGGTAACAGTGTGCGCCCACGTGCACCGTTCGATATTGCAGTTACTCAGGATCGTCATGTTTTGCCGCGCCGCTTCTTTGCGCCTGGTGTGCGGGGAGGAAGTGCTTTTGAACCGGCACCTACGCAAGGAAGTGGGGTCATGGCACTGACGAATTCTCATTTGCCGTTGACTTTTCTGTGCTGGTACGCCAGCGATGAGGAGGCTGCTCTCCCTTACATTCAGGGTGGTGATCAAGCAGTATCACTGGCATATGAAATTGCTGTCGCTTGCTGGCTTCGTTCAGATGAACGTCTTACCGTGGGGAGACAGGTGTTCGCCCTTACGGAGCAGACATGGCCCGCAGCACTTACGATCTATCGATCCATGAACCCACTGCCGCAACCACCGGCAGGCTGGCTTCGTGATGCGATCATCTATGTTGCTGATCTCCGGCAACATGGTGGAGCCGATGGATTACGTTTACGTCTACCAGAATTGAAGGTGCTTGGCGTTGATACGCTATGTCTGTTACCGTGGCACACCGTCGGTGATCGTCCGCACTTAATAGGTGATCTCGAACGAATTGACCCGGATTGTGGCGATGAAGCGGCGTTGCAGCAGCTCATTACTGCCGCCCATCAGTATGAGATGCGAGTCTTGCTCGACATTGCAATGCAGGGTTGTGCACCCGATTCACGCTATCTCAATGAACATCCAGAATGGTTTATTCGCGATGAAGCTGGAGCATTCGCCATTGGCGTAGCGACCGACGCGCTGGCGGTAGGGCGGCATCCGGGGGTAGCATTGCCAGCAGGGGGCTACCACCTTGATTGGATGCGTAACGACTGGCGGCTATACTGGCAACAGTGGGTGCTCAGACAGGTCGATCATTTTGTCCTTGATGGTATTCGCGCCGTAGCCCCGTACAGTGCTGCCCTGGCCTGGATTCGTCGTCCGCCGTTGCGGGCCAGTGCTGGCTCTGAACTGATGGTGCAGGCACTACGCGAGCTAGTTGCAGTCCGGCCATCGCTGACGGTACTCTGCACCCTTTCGGGTCCACGCTCAGCTCAGTTTGCCGGTGGCTGGTTTGATTACCCCAGCCATCACATGCTGGTGCACCTTGCGATGCGGCGGATTACGCCAGCAGAATGGTGTGCCTATCAAGCCGATTACGCCGAACTGTACGCCAGCGCCTATCGCATCGGCTTCCTTGAAGCACACGATACGGCAGATTGCAACCCACTTGCTGATGGCTTGCGTGGTTCACGGCTTAGTCAGGTATTGTGGGCGGTAATGCTGTTTAGTGGCCTGACACCAGCTCTCTGGAACGGGCAAGAGCTGGCAGATCGCGAAGTACTACCACGATTGTTAACACTCTGGCGTCGCGAGTCAGCTCTACGTTATGGAACGGTATCCTGTCAGTCGGTTACGACTAGTGCTGGTGATGTGTTAATCATTTGTCGAGAGTTTCATCAGCGTCGACTGATCGGTATCGTTAATCTCGCTGCGCTGCCTTGTCGATTCATAGCACCCCAACCGGTTGGCGCCGAGCTGTTGCAGGTTGCACCGCATAGTCTTGAGCGTCGTGGTATCGGTGAGGAGTTACGCTTAGCGCCGTTTGGCGTCTATTGTTTTGAAGGGGTATCTTGATGCCCTCGGTACAGGATTGCCCTGCCCAATAGTGGTTATGTCTCAGAGCATGATCGAAAACCTAGGCTGTTGATCAGGCTCGCTAATGATACGAATATAGTTGTCGGTGCTGCCGAGTACGCTTGGCGGCCCTCACCTTCCCCCCCAGCCCCCCTTCCTCTCCCGCAGCGCGGGAGAGGAAGGGGGAGGGTGGGGCGGGAGCGAAAGGACGTTGGCACCTCCTCCCGTCATAGTCGCACGGGCACGGTACGTGCCCGATGAAACGTTTTTGATCAGGCTCACAGGAGAAAAGCAGGAACGGCGTCCCAGACCGTCCGCAGTTTATGCGGAGATATGCAGCATGTCGTTCCGATAGTAATCTGCGACCAACCCGCTGTATACCACCGATTATGGGTGTCACTGCATCGGTATGGGGACCCCTTCCTTCCTCGATCGAGTATCCCAGGTGATGATGGTTTCTAGTCGTATACTGAAGAACGCGGGCCGCAGGCCCGCGCATCCAGCAGACCGTATTGGTTGGGGGTGTTTTGAGTGTATGGAGCGTTCATCGCTTGTGTATCGTCGTTCGTTGGGAAGGAGCATTTATCATACCAACGATGAGTGCACTGAAAAAACTCACCACGGAGCACACAGCGTACACAGAGCGTGTAAGGTTGATGAATAAAAGGATCATTTTTGGCCATTGGGCGCATGGAAGAAAAATGTTCACAACCCTATGTTCAATGAACGATAAAATTATCTTTAGTCTCTGCGATCTCCGTGGTCTCTGTGGTGGAAAGATCACCTTTTTGCAGTGGAGTCAACGATGAAAACACTGAAAACCCCTCCTCTCTTTTACGCCAATCCATCCTTCCTGTACAAAGGGCCATGGTGTGGAACCAATCGCGATAGTCATACGTTATACCAGCAAGACATTCATTTGCTACCGGTATGGGAAAGCCTATGCGTAGATTGATTGTGATCTTGATAAGCGGCGTGTTCCTTCTTTCGGGTTGTGGTACGTCGAGCACTGCTCTCTCTGGTCAACCCTCGCCATTACCCGAACAATCGCTGCCAACGCAACCGCCAGCGGCAACTCGTGAGATGACGATGCCTGAACCAACCGCCACCATGTTCCCGACGATGTCTACGCAACCGACGGTATCAACAGCACCGTCCGTTGTACCGACTGTTGTATTGCCACCAACTGCGGCACCGATTGCAACACCAATACCCGCTGTACCACCGGTCAAGGAGACACCTATGCCACCTGCTGATCAGGGCGGAGTTCCCGCGTTACCGCCAAATGCTCAGCCATTAAGTCCGCCGTTCGATGGGGCGTTGAAGAAACAAATCGAACAGGCGAAGCAAGACCTGGCCCAGCGTCTGGGAATTGACGTGTCAACCATTGAGGTCGTGCAGGTTGCAGCAGTCACCTGGCCCGACGGTGCTCTTGGTTGTCCACGACCGGGTATGGTCTATATCCAGGTCTTGATCGACGGTCTCTTTGTGCAATTGCGCGTCGGCGATCAGCTATACAACTACCACGGCGACGGCCAAAACCCGCTCTTCTTGTGTGATGCGCAGTTCGGGCCACAAGTTCGCATACCATTGCCACCACGTACAGCACCGTAGGTTCGTGAGTCGTCAATAAACGTCTCCCCTCTCGTAGGCTGGCTGCGAGAGGGGAGACCATCAATGAACACTATTCTTTCTATTGATGAACGTTACGGACGGACTACTTCACCACTAAAGGGATCAATGTACGTGCCAAAGAATGCCGGGCTGGTCAGTTCCGCGTAGTTCGTCCAGCGCCCGATGCGCACACCCTGGGACCGGAAACCGATGGTAACGGTCTGACCCGGCGCACCTGGGGTTGTTGCAATGTACACATCGTTCGAGTTCGCTGTAGGGATGGCATGGTTAAACTTTTCAGGAGAGATTTCTAGTGGCTGCTCAGTGTTCACTCGCTCTGAGCGATACCTCGTGGTGCTTGCCATCTGACTTCTAACACATTGCTAACACTGCGCTGATAGCGATCTAACATCGATTTTTTATCTACAAAGGCGTAAACTCTTTGCATCATCACCGTGTCGTCGGTCTGACAGGTTTGTCAGTGCTGATGCTCGTTGACGATCAAGGAGGTGACGCACAATGACGATGGATGTGGGTCTGCTCATCCTGCAAGTAGTCATCGGGCTGCTCATGATGGGGCATGGTGCGCAAAAGCTGTTTGGCTGGTTTGGTGGTCAAGGCTTGCGAGCAACGACTGACTGGCTAGCCGGAATGGGTTTGCGCGCACCGCGCTTCTGGGCACTGATGGCCGGTCTTGCCGAGTTTGGTGGTGGCTTGCTTTTTGCACTCGGATTGTTCCACCCGCTTGGCCCACTGGCAATCATTGCGGTGATGATCGCAGCGATTGCGCTCGTGCACTGGTCGCACGGTCTGTGGATCAGCAACGGTGGTAGCGAGTACAGCCTTGTCTTGCTGGTATTGGCCGCAGTGATGGGCTTGTGGGAACCAGGTGCGTACACGCTTGACCGGTTCTTCGGAATTGCTCTTCCGCAGCCGCAGACATTCTGGATTGGCCTGATCTTCATCTTGGTCGCTGTAGCCTTCGCCCTGCTGACTCGCCAGCATCGCTTACTAACGGCTTCAACAGGTAGTGCGGGTCAAGTTGCCAGTTGATAAGGCGAAAGGGGTAGCGATGATTGCTACCCCCTAACCTGAACGAAGAGGAGGTAGCCTGTGCATGTTCGACCGTTGAATGATCGTGTAGTGGTGAAACCAAAGCCACGTGAAGAGAAGACGAAAGGTGGCATCTTCTTGCCCGATACCGCGAGCAAAGAGCGCCCAATGGAGGGTGAAGTTATTGCGGTCGGGCCAGGTCGGCGAACTGATGATGGGAAACTGATCCCGATGAGTGTCGAGGTCGGTCAGCACGTGTTGTACGCCAAATACGCCGGTACTGAATTCAAGATTGACGATGAGGAATATCTAATCTTGCAGGAGAAAGATATTCTAGGAATCATCGTGGAGGAGTAAGCAGTATGGCGAAACAACTGCTCTTCGATCAGCAAGCTCGTACAGCACTGAAGCAAGGCATTGATACGCTGGCTCTGGCAGTAAAGACGACACTTGGCCCACGTGGTCGAAATGTCGCTCTTGATAAAAAGTGGGGAGCACCAACCGTTACCCACGACGGTGTAAGTGTTGCGAAGGAGATTGAGCTAAAGGATCCCTTCGCAAACCTGGGTGTACAATTGCTTAAGCAGGCTGCGGTCAAGACGAATGATGTAGCGGGTGACGGTACGACCACAGCGACCGTTCTTGCCCAGGCTATTATCAACGAGGGTTTGAAGCTGGTCGCCGCCGGTGCTAACCCGATGCTGCTCAAGCGCGGCCTTGACAAAGGTGGTCAGGCACTGGTTGCTCGGATCAAAGAGCAGGCTATTACCCTCAAGACGCGCGATGAAATTCGCAATGTCGCGACCATCTCGGCCCAAGATGCCGAAGTTGGTGAACTCCTAGCAACGGTCATGGACAAGATCGGTCGTGATGGTGTCGTGACAGTTGAAGAGGGTAAGAGTACCCACCTCGAGCACGAGCTGGTCGAGGGTATGCAATTCGACCGCGGCTATATCTCGCCTTACTTCATCACCGACTCGGCCCGCATGGAAGCGGTGCTCGATGAGCCATATATTCTGATTACCGACAAGAAGATTAGCTCGGTCAAGGATCTGCTCCCGATCCTCGAAGCAGTTCTGAGCAGTGGCAAGAAAGATCTGCTGGTTATCGCCGAGGATGTAGACGGTGAAGCACTTGCTACCTTGGTCGTCAATAAGCTGCGCGGCACGCTCAATGCGCTGGCGGTGAAGGCGCCTGGTTTCGGTGATCGCCGCAAAGCGATGCTCCAGGATATCGCTATCTTGACCGGTGGAACCGTCATCTCGGAGGAGATCGGTCGCAAGCTCGAAAGTGCCACACTGCAAGACCTTGGCCGTGCTCGCCGCGTGAAAGCCGATAAAGACAATACCGTTATTGTTGAGGGGTATGGCGATAGGCAGGCCATTCAGGCCCGGATCGCTCAGCTCAAGCAGCAAATCGAGACCACGACCTCTGACTATGATCGCGAGAAGCTGCAAGAGCGAGTCGCGAAGCTGTCAGGTGGTGTGGCGGTTATCAAGGTTGGCGCGCCGACCGAGCCGGCAATGAAAGAGCGCAAAGCGCGGGTTGAAGATGCGCTCAACGCGACACGTGCCGCTGTCGAAGAGGGTATCGTTCCCGGTGGCGGTGTAGCGCTGCTCAACGCAATCCCGGCACTTGATAATGTAACGACGCAGTTTGAAGAGGAGCGGATGGCGCTCAACGTGTTGCGTCGCGCTCTCGAAGAGCCGCTGCGCCAGCTCGCAACCAACGCCGGTGAAGATGGATCGGTGGTGGTTGAGAATGTGCGCAATGAGCAGCGGAAGCATAATAACAACCACTACGGCTACGATGTCATGACCGGTACCTATGTTGATTTGATGGAAGCCGGTATCATCGACCCGGCCAAGGTGGTACGCTCCGCGCTCGAAAATGCGATTAGCGTTGCCGGTATGGTGCTGACTACCGAAGCCCTGATTGTCGATGCCCCTGAACCGAAGAAGAAGAATGGTACGCCACCGATGCCGGACGATGACTTCTAATCCGGCCAGGTAGACCATAGTGACGAGGTGCATAATGGGGTTTCCCGTTATGCACCTCTTTTTAGCTTAGAGCACGGTCAAGAACCTGGGTATGGCATCGCCAGAATTGTTTGAGGAACGGTGGCCCCTCACCTTCCCCCCAACCCCCTTCCGCTCCCACACGGGGAGAGGCAGGGGGGGAGATGAGCAGAGCAGCAGCAATCCTGCGCCTGCGTCACACCAGATCACCCCTCTCCCGCAGCGCGGGAGAGGGGCCGGGGGTGAGGGCAGCCCTCACCTTCCCCCCCAGCCCCTGCCGCTCCTCCACGGGGAGAGGCAGGGGGATGAGCAGAGCAGCAGCGATCCTGCGCCTGCGTCACACCAGATCACCCCTCTCCCGCAGCGCGGGAGAGGGGCCGGGGGTGAGGGCAGCCCTCACCTTCCCCCCCAACCCCCTTCCGCTCCTCCACGGGGAGAGGCAGGGGGAGATGAGCAGAGTAGCAGCGATCCTGCGCCTGCGTCACACCAGATCACCCCTCTCCCGCAGCGCGGGAGAGGGGCCGGGGGTGAGGGCAGCCCTCACCTTCCCCCAACCCCTTCCGCTCCTCCACGGGGAGAGGCAGGGGGGACGTGGGGGGCTGGTGCGAACGCATGGTGGCCCGCGCACGCAATGGTCGGATATGCACGGTACGAGCCTCATGCAACATCCGGGTTTTTGACCAGGCTTTTAGAGCGTAGAAGAAAATCGGTTGAAGCATAGCGGCGGGGCGCAGCAGTGCCGCGCCCGTACATTCGGGAAGCTTCGGTCAGGGCGCAGCGGCGGGGTACAGTAGCGCTGCGCCCGTACATCTACTAACGAGGTTCGGCCGTTGAATCAACGTTCAGGAAGGTGAACCTACACGCGCGTAATATACTCGCCTGTGCGAGTATCGATCTTCAACACATCACCTTCGTTAATGAAGGCCGGTACCTCAATCACCGCACCGGTCTCTAGCGTGGCCGGTTTGGTGACGTTTGTCGCTGTATCCCCGCGTACTGCAACCGTTGTCTCCACTACCTTCAGGTTTACGAAGATCGGTAATTCGACACCGATGATGACATCCTTCTCGGCATCGTAGACTAGATCAACCGTCTCGTTCTCCTTCATAAATCGCACTGCATCGCCGACCAATTCAGCCGATACCGGTATCTGATCGAAGGTGTCATTGTCCATAAAGATGAAACTGTCACCTTCCCGGTAGAGATATTGCATCGGTCGGCGCTCGATGCGCACGATGTCAATTTCTGCACCGGCACGTACTCGATCTTCGATCACCTTCCCGGTGGTCAGGCTCTTGAGCTTCATCCGCACAAAGGCCCGCCAGTTTCCTGGGGCAACGTGTTGGAATTCAATAACCTGGTACAAATCGTTGTTGTAGCGAATGACAATGCCATTGCGCAGATCAGAAGTTGTTCCTGCAGCCATTTCAATATACTCCTTGTTTGTTGTATCCTGGTTGTTACCCAATATACTCCACACTACCAGTAATCCCTGGCGAGTGCTATCACTATAGGCGGATTCGGTATTCTGCGCAAGTTGGTTATAGGGAAGGAGAGAGGCATAAGCAGTAAGGACGGGTTCCCCCGCCGGTGGGAACTAGGGCCAATCGCTTACTTGCAGAATACGGGCCAGCGGCCCGCCCTCCTAGAGGGGGCGGAAATGGTAGCGGTAGGTTTCCCCGCTAGTGTGGACTAGGTTCACTTACGCGCGTACAGGAATGTGAGCTGAAAGCTCGTGATCCCACGAAATGGAAGCGTGCTTGAGGGGAGGGACACATATCCTTACCCCACCTTTTGACTGATCAAGTAATCGTCCACTTCGCATACAATACGTTATGAGGATCAGTCTCTCAACTTACAGGAGAGTTGCTCGATGAAGCTCGTTCTTCCAGGTCTACTACGCGACGAACTGATGCCACGAATTATGGCGGTCGCACCGGAGGCAACTATCGTTTGGTTCGATCAGAATGGGGAGCCAGAAGCTCCCATTACTGATGCTGAAGTTCTTTTACGCTGGTTCTTCTCCAACGAGCAACTGGCGCGGTTAGTGCGTCAGATGCCGATGCTGCGTTGGCTTCATATTCCACGGGCGGGGGTTGATGGATCGCTTATCCCTGAAGTTATCGAGCGCGACATTATTGTTACCAATTCAGCCGGTGTTCATGCTATTCCGATCAGCGAATTTGTGATGTTCTTCGCCCTCAGCCATGTCAAGCAGGCTCGTTATCTGCATCAGTTGCAGGCCGCCCACCAATGGCGCGAGGCAAACTTGCAATTGCGGGAACTTGCCGGTACCACGATGTTGATCATTGGTTTAGGTCACATTGGACAGGCGATTGCCGAGCGTGCCAGTGCCTTTGGAATGCGCGTATGGGGATCACGGCGAACCCCACGTCCGGTTGCCGATGTTGAACGGGTGGTTGGTGAGGGTGAATGGCGTGCACTCCTGCCAGCCGCCGATTTTGTGGTCATTGCAGCACCGCTTACCCCAGCTACCCGCGGGATGTTTGGTAGAGCAGAACTGGCGTTGATGAAGCCTGATGCCTATCTGATCAACATTGCTCGTGGTGAAATTGTTGACGAGGTCGCCTTAATTGAAGCATTACGTACCCGACGCATCGCCGGTGCCGGGCTTGACGTATTTGCCCAGGAACCGTTACCGCCAGATAGTCCATTCTGGACGCTGCCAAATGTCTTTGTAACGCCCCATATCTCTTGGAGTTCACCGCATATTCGTACTCGCACACTCGATCTGTTCGCTGCCAATCTGCGCGCCTTCATCCATCAACAGCCGCTCCAGAATGTTGTTGATAAGCAGGCCGGTTATTAAATTCGCATCCCAGCTCTCTCCCGATCGTGCCCGTAGGGTCTGAGTTGTGGATGTCAATCCAAAAGAGAATACACTTGTGTTATCCTTGTTCTAAGTCGTTTTTTCCTTCCTTCGTATCGTCATAGTTCGCGTACCATACACAAAGGAGCAACCAATTTATGACCGCAACGACCGACCGTCTCGAAAGTCTCTTTGCCAGCCGTGTGCGAGAAGTCGTACCGCCTCTATTTGGGGCTGCCGGTGAGCCGGTACGCCCCCTGATCAGTTTGGCGTATGGCCTGGCCGATCCTGACCTCTTCCCACGGGCCGAATTGATGGCTGCTGCTGCGGAAGTTTTAGCCTACGAAGCTGCCGATTCATTGAACTATGCGCTGTCGTACCCTGGCCTTACGGATCAAATTGTTGAGCGTCTCCGGGCTGAGGGTGTTGCGGCGCAGCCTGAACACGTAGTGGTGGGGTACGGTTCTGGTCAGATTCTGGCCCTCTTACCTGAAATTTTTGTCGAGCCGGGGGATACTGTCATTATCGAAGCGCCTAGCTTTCTCGGTGCTGTGCGACGTTTTGTGCAATCGGGAGCACGTCTGATCAGCATTCCGGTTGATGATCAGGGAATGGATGTTGCGTTACTGTCAGACACCCTACGCAAACTGGCGGCTGGTGGTCGGCGTCCGAAGTTCATTTACACAATTCCTACTTTTCATAACCCGACAGGGGTAACCTTAAGCCTGGAGCGACGCAGACAACTGGTTGCCCTGGCTGCTGAATACGGTGTGCCGGTGGTTGAAGACGATGCCTACATCGATCTGCGGTTTGCCGGCGAGCCATTGCCATCGCTGGCTGCGCTCGATCAGGAAGGTTGGGTCATTCGGGTAGGCACCTACTCGAAGATTCTCGCTCCTGGGTTGCGGATTGGATGGGTTCATGCTCGACGTGAGATTATTGATCGTCTGTTGATGGTAAAAGCTGAAGGTACCACTGGCCCCTTCATCACCCGCGTCGTAGCGCGCTTTTGCGAGAATGGCCGACTCGAACGACATATTGCTATGCTTCGTCAGCACTATGCTGCCAAATGTGCAGCAATGGCCGCTGCGATACGTCAACATTTTCCGGCTGAGGCTAGCTTTGTCATGCCTGCTGGTGGTTTTTTCATCTGGGTCAAACTACCGCAAGGCGTGAGTGCTCGTGCGCTCCTGGAAGCCGCCCGTGCCCGGGGAGCTGAGTTTCTGGCCGGTACGGCCTGTTTTGTTGATCGTGCTCAGGGCGAGCATGCGATGCGTCTTGCCTTCAGTTTTCAGAGCATTAGTCGCATTGAAGAGGCAATTGCGATTATTGGGGCGGCTTTTGCCGATCTTTAGAGTGTGTCAAGTTCCTCTTGCCTGAACGATATTGGGGCACACAGTGGTGTGCCCCGGTGATCTCCACGAAGAGAAAGCAATGCCCCCAGCCTGCAAAGAGAGGCTGGAGGCAACCGACCAGTGTTTACTGCACGTACAAGCTGGCAGGAAAAAACCCTGCGACCCTACCTCTAGACAAAGTTATTCGTTGCTCTGGTGGGTTTCGAGGTACTGCAAAGCATCGGCAACAGTCTGAATCTTCTCAGCCTCTTCGTCCGGTATCTCAACACCGAACTCTTCTTCGATGGACATGATAAGCTCTACCAGATCGAGTGAGTCAGCATTTAAGTCTTTGGTGAATGATGCAGTAGGAACAACTTGATCTGGTTCTACACCAAGCTGTTCGACGATAATCTTGCGCAGGCGCTCTTCCATCTCAGGCGAAGCCATACGAATGACATTCCTTCCTTTCAAAAACGGCTATTCCTCATCATTACGGTCGGCTAGATAGCGGGTAACTACCGTGCCGAGCACGCCATTAACAAACCGACTTGAATTATCACTGCCAAACTGTTTAGCCAGTTCAACAGCCTCATTAATCACGGCCTTGATCGGCGTCCGCTCTACATCATCGATCAGCAACTCGAAGAGAGCGATGCGCAGCACCGCTTTATCGACCCCCGGCATCTGTGCAACCGGCCAGTTTGGTGCTGCCTCTTCGATAATCCGATCAAGGTAGGAACGATGTTCCCAGGCGCCGAACACCAGGCGTCGTAAGAAATCGGCACTCTCTTGCGACATTGGTTCATCGGCGAGCCGACGCTCGAGCACCTGATCAATCGCATGATCGGTTTCATCAACTTCAAAGAGGATCTGCAACGCTGCGATCCGCACTCGATGCCGTTGACTTGCCAATCTTGCCCTCCCCATACGCATCCCGTTGCCGACTTACGCCGGGTTGAGTGTCTCTTTCCACTGACGCAGCAGCTCAGCGACGTAGCCAGTGTGAATTCGACCGGCGCGGAACTCCGGATCATCGATCAGGGCCAATTGAAACGGGATGGTTGTTTTAATACCGGTAATGACACATTCATGGAGCGCCCGCCGCATTCGGTTAAGCGCTTCTTCGCGTGTATCACCTACCGTAATAATTTTTGCCAGTAACGAGTCGTAGTTGCCGGGTGGCTTGTAGCCGGGGTAGAGGTGAGAGTCAACCCGAACACCTGGCCCACCGGGTGGCAGGTAAAATTCGACTTCACCACTTGCCGGCAAAAAGTCACGCTCTGGATCTTCGGCATTGATCCGGCACTCAATTGCGTGCCGCGTTATTTTAATGTCTTCCTGGCGGAGCGTCAAGCGTTCGCCACTGGCAATCAGCAACTGCCAGCGCACCAGATCAACACCGGTGACCTGCTCGGTAACCGGATGCTCAACCTGAATGCGCGTATTCATCTCGATAAAGTAATAGTTCCCATCCTCGTCAAGCAGAAACTCCAGCGTGCCGGCATTGACATAGCCGATAGCGGTAATTCCGCGCACAGCATCGGCTCCCATGCGGGCACGCAGTTCAGGGGTGACTGCCGGTGAGGGGGCTTCTTCGACAATCTTTTGATGACGACGCTGCGCCGAACAGTCACGTTCGCCGAGGTGGATTGCGTTTCCGTACTGATCGGCCAGCACCTGAATCTCAACGTGTCGTACACGGGTAAGGTATTTTTCCAGCAAAAGCGCACCGTTACCAAAAGCTGCTTCTGCCTCGGCGCGAGCTGTGGAGAAAGCGCGTTGCAAATCGGCTTCATCGTAAGCAACTCGCATACCACGCCCACCACCACCACCGGAGGGTTTCAATAAGACCGGATAGCCGATCTGACGGGCAATATCGATTGCCTCTTCCAAAGATCGTACCTCGCCATCAGAACCGGGTACAGTTGGTACACCGGCTTTGCGCATCGTTTCGCGCCCAATAGCCTTATCGCCCATCAGACGGATCGGTTCCGGTGGGGGGCCAATGAAGGTCAACTTACAATCGGCACACATCTCGGCAAAGTACGGATTTTCGGAAAGGAATCCATAACCGGGATGAATAGCATCGCAGCCCGAGACAAGTGCAGCACTGATCAACGCCGGCGCATTCAGGTACGATTTGGCGGGTGGGGGTGGCCCGATACACACCGCTTCATCGGCCAGGCGTACCGCCAACGAGTCACGGTCGGCAGTGCTATAGGCGGCTACCGTCCGAATACCCAATTCCTGACAGGCCCGAATAATGCGTACAGCAATTTCGCCACGGTTTGCTACTAATACTTTGCGAATCATCAGGACATCACCATTCCACCGTCGATAGTCAGCGTTTGTCCACTGATATATGCGCCAGCATCAGAGGCCAGGAAACAAACCAGCCCTGCAACCTCGGCCGGCTGGCCGAACCGACCGAGCGGGATCGTTGCCAGAATTGCTTTGCGGGTCTCTTCGTTGAGGGCGTCGGTCATTTCAGTCTCGATAAAGCCCGGAGCCACTGCATTAACCGTGATGCCACGGCTAGCCATCTCACGGGCAGTTGATTTGGTAAAACCGAGAATCCCGGCTTTGGCCGCAGCATAATTGGCCTGTCCAGCATTTCCGGTTAACCCAACGACCGACGTAATGTTGATGATTCGACCAAACCGTTGTTTGGTCATTGGCCGCAGCACTGCACGGGTACAGAGAAAGACACCGCGCAGATTAGTGGCGATGACCTCATCGAAATCGCTCTCCTTCATACGAAGGAGCAGAGTGTCGCGGGTGATACCGGCATTGTTAACGAGAATGTCGATGCGACCAAACCGCTCCAGGGTAGTTTTGACCAGATGTTCAACATCCTCGGGTTGGCTGACATCACCTTGGATGGCGATTGCGGTACCACCTGCGGCGGTAATGGTGGCCACAGTTGCTTCGGCTGCGGCTGCGTTTCCACGGTAATTGACGACAACGGCTGCACCACTTCCCGCCAACCGCTCAGCGATAGCCCGACCGATACCACGGCTGCCGCCGGTCACAATGGCTACACGCCCGCTCAAATCAAGCAGCATGACGTATTACCCCTCTGCTATCGCAAACAACGTCTTTCCATCGATAATCAGGACATTCCGTTTTCCACTTGCCGCCTTGATCGTATCAGGAGTGAATTCGGTTGACGTAATCACCAATCCTTTCGGAATACCAGATCGCTTCATATCCTGCAAAAGACTTTCGAGCGTGCCAGGACGAACCTTGTCGGCAACCGATAAGCGCAACAGGTAGGTCACCCCTTCGTAGCTCAATTCAAGGTCGAGATGTTTATCTTTATCGATAAAGCGATAATCCTTGAACTCAAACCCCTTCTTGCGGAAGAGGTTCAGAACGTAAGAACCAAATTGGGGCAGTGAGAGGCCTTGTAAATCTTCAAGTGTGCGGACTACGCCAGGACGTTCAAGGCGGCCACCGCGTTCGGCAATCTCGCGTTGCAACTGCCGGTTGCGCTCTTCAGCGCGACCTGACATCACGGTACCGAAGGCAGGAAAAGGGATCAATGCGAAGGCAGAGAAGATAAAGTAGATGGTTATCAAATCCATCAACGTTGCCGGTGCTGGCTGTTGCTCTGCATCGAGTTGGATCACCGGCATCGGAGCAATACCGGCTTCTCCGACCAGACCATACCCGATCATAATGGCCAGGCCGAAGAGGAAGGTTATCAACCCAAGGGCCAGACCGTTAGCCAGGTACTCGCCACGAACCTTTCGTCCCAGATAGATACCGGCCATCACCGGAACAACACCGGCCAGAATTTGCAAAATGTTGTTAGCCAAAAACAGCGAACACCAGGCAATAGCGGTGATCAGACTGACTAACAGGACTTGTACCCATTCAATCGCACGGATTGAACGGGCAATACGCTGGAAAAAAGACATCTTAACAACGGGTTCTGACACCGGCTGAGGTGTCGTTTCAATGTTCATACCACCGAATCCTCTGTTGATTCAGGCGATGGGTGACCATTCCGATCACCATCGCGCTCAAGAAGCTCATCGACTGCTTCACGCAATTTGCCAAGATCGGAAAAGGATCGATAGACTGAAGCAAAGCGAATGTAGGCGACCTCATCAAGATTGCGCAGATGTTGCATCACCGCATCACCGATCACCTGTGAACTAATCTCTTGTTCTTCAGTTGACATAATCATTGTTTCGACATCGTTAACCAATTGCTCGATAGCGGCTGCCGAAACTGGGCGGCGGTAGCAGGCTGTGCGTACACCACGCGCAATCTTTTCACGGTCATACGGTTCGCGAGTGCCATCCTTTTTTACCACCATTAAGCTGACCGACTCGATACGCTCGTAGGTCGTAAAGCGACGACCACAGGCCCGACATCGGCGACGGCGGCGAATAACGTCGCCGTCATACAGCTTACGAGTGTCTATCACATCAGTTTCAGCGAAATGGCAAATCGGGCACCGCATAGGTTAGCCTACTGCTTGTTCTCTGTCTAGCAAGCATTATAGCATAGGCTTACCCTGCTCTGATCTGCACCTCGCGGTTAAAACTCCGCTTGAGCAATCCACTACGGCGCGAAGCCTCCCAGATTTCCACGTGTGCATCACCGTGAGCGATAACGTCGATAATGATCTCTTCGCCGATTTGCACACGCACATCGTGCACGATCTGACTCTTGCTCCGTTCGAGATACTCGGCAAGGCGGAGCATTGCGCTCAGACGGGCAATTCGGGTCTCATCATCGGCGGCGAGAATCATACGGTATGGGGTTAAGTCCTCCCATCCTTTCCGATGGTTCCGTACCAGACTGGCGATGATCACAATTTCGCGATGACTAAAGCCGAGCAGCGTCGCATTGTGGATCAAATACTCACCGTGTTTGTGGTGGTCGTAGTACCCGACACTGATCCCAATGTCGTGCAAGATTGCGGCATAACCGAGCAGTTCACGTTCCCATGCGCCGTAACCGTGTAATGGCGCCAGTTGATCAAAAAGCGATAAGCTGAGCTTTGCCACCCGTGCGCAATGTGCTGGCTCGTAGTGTGTCAGGCGAGCCAGGTTGAGGACGCTGAATTGACGTGGTTCGGGGAGTAACGGTTGCGGTTGATCGGCGAGAAAGTGCTGGTAGAAGATACCTTCGCGTACTCCCTGACCACTGACTAGCAGATACGGAAAGTTGCCCCGATCCATTAGGGTGGCAATAATCACAGCACCGGCCAGGGTCACATCGACCCGTTCCTCTTTCATACCCGGTATCTGCAACCGTTCGCGTCGATTACGGCGAGCAAGTTCTTCGATGATGCGATCTACAGATTCGCGACTCAGTACATAACCGTGCACACGCTCAAGCGGATAACCACGCTGTTTTTGGTCAATACGGGCTAGCTGACGCACCGTTCCACCCATCCCACCGAGGCGACCATTACCAAAATCGGGAAGCCAGTCAAGTGGGGCAAAGGCTTCGCGGGCTGCAGCGCGCAGGCGGCGCAGATCAGCACGACTGATGGGATCGCTCTGCACAAACTGCTCGGTAAAGCGAACGATCCCGGCCTGAACGGAGAACGTGCGCGTCAGAGCACGATCGGTCACTGCCATTACTTGGGTCGAACCGCCGCCAGTATCGAATAATGCGCCGTGATGCAAAGGAAGGGCATTGATAGCACCAAGATAGCCAAAATAGGCCTCCTCCTCTGCCGATATGATGCGTAAATCAAGTGGAGTCGACTCACGGAGGGCGGCCCAGAAATCGGCCTGATTAGCAGCTTCACGAATGGCGCTGGTACCAACTGCGATCACCTGATCAACGCCGGTCGAGACACAAAGCGAGTAGAACATGCGTAATGCTTCCACTGCCCGTCTGATTGGCGCTGGTTGCAACATACGTGCAGGGCCGATCCCTTCAGCCAGGCGAACAGTTTCGCTTACTTCATCGGTTAGTCGAAAGCAGTGTCCCGGCTCGTAAGCCATCACGATGAGGCGAGTCGTGTTGGAACCGAGATCGATCACGCCCAGTTTTTTCATAATGCTGTCCTGTCAGCAGGCATCGTTGCCGGAAGAGACGACAATTATACAGTTATGTTGGTAATAGTATACACGAAACGATTCTGTGCGGATCGTACCAAAACGACTCTCAATCTGCTGTCCATCATTTTTCAAATTCCGCGTAACTTTTTGGCCGCTCAAACGGTTTCTTTATCGAGCACCGTTTTGAGCACCAGGAAAACACGATGAATGGGAAACACTACCACCCGCTGCCCGTTGCGCTGCCACCCTCGCCCCTGCATCCTGCCCAGCGCTGTGCTACAATACCGGCAGACCCACCTACCACAGCAAGGAGGAACTGCGATGACCCATCCTACTGCCACCGCACCTGCACCGCTCCCCGAAGAAGACCCCTTCCGCTACGGCTGGCGCTACGTCCGTCGGCCCACCCCCGACGACCCCGACCACCTCGAACCGGTGCCGCTCACCCTCGAGGACGTGTTGCACCCCGAAGTGGGAGACTTCATCGTGCACAGTGACCGCCACGAAACCGACCGGATGTACCTCACCGCGGTGTTGCGCGCCCGGCTCGAAGCGCACGGGCGGGCTATCGTGCTGAGTGATGTGCGGGTGGCGTGGGACGTGCCTGACCTGCGTCCGCACGGACCGGACGTGATGGTCATTCCGGGGCTGCGCGAGCGGCGCGACTGGAGCACGTTTGACGTGGCGGAAGAGGGGGTACGACCGGCGTTGATGATTGAGATCACCTCGCCGGAGACGCGGGAGAACGACGTGGTGTGGAAGGTGGCGCACTACGCACGGGCGGGGGTGGCGCAGTATGTGATTGTGGACAACATTGGACGGCGGGGGGAGCGGCAGCTCCGGTTACTCGATTACCGGCTGGTGGGCGATACCTACCGGCTGCAACCGCCGGACGAGCGGGGGTGGGTGTATCTGGAACTGGCTGAGCTGTGGGTAGGAGTGGAAGGCGACCACGTAGTGTGTTACACCGACGACGGCACGGCGTTTGGCGACTACGCGACGGTGGTACAGCAGGCGGCGGAAGAAGCGGCAGCGCGGGCAGCCGCCGAAGCGCGAGCGCGACAGGAAGCAGCCGCACGGGCCGAGGCGGAGGAACAGGCCCGACGGGAAGCGGCAGCGCGGGCGGAGGCGGAAGCACAGGCCCAGCGGGAAGCAGCCGCACGGGCGGAGGCGGAAGCGCAGGCACGAGCGGCAGCGGAACAAGCGCAACGGGAAGCAGCCGCACGGGCGGAGGCGGAAGCGCAAGCACGAGCGGCAGCGGAACAAGCGCAGCGGGAAGCAGCCGCACGGGTGGAGGCGGAAGCGCAGGCACGAGCGGCAGCGGAACAAGCGCAGCGGGAAGCAGCCGCACGGGCCGAGCTTGAAGCCCGTCTCCGCGAGTTGGAAGCCGAATTACGACGGTTGCAGGGATTGCCGTAGAGGTTTATCGGAACCAGCGGTACAGCGAGCGAGAAAGAGGGGCAACCATCGTGTTGCCCCTCGCTTTGTACCAGCCCTAACGCTGTTTGCTGCTGCTACATTGCCTCGCAGAATTGGTGCTACCTCACATTATAGAGGCCGATGCTCAAACTGTCCATTCTCTTCCCCCGCTTTGCTCATCGATGGGTTATGGATTTACAGGATGGAAAAATAGGTTACGGCGTCCTGCACAAAGCAAGTTCGTTTTTCAGACGCACTACTCGATAAGAAACGCCAGTAACATCATCCCGGCACTCCCCACGAGCTGGCCGATGCTCCAGAAACCAAGGCGATCCCAGACTGCTGGATTGGCCCAGGCGCCGCGACGGAGCTGCCAGATAAGCCACAGCCCAATGGGAGCGGTTGCCACCGGTGCGGTAGCTACGAGTGGCGGTAAACCGGCAAAGGCCAGGAGCGGTAAACTGGCGAGGGTAGCGAGAATTGCTATCATTTGCCAGTGTGCTGCGCGTTGTGGCCCGAACATAACCGCCAGTGTCCGCTTACCAACCGCTCGATCACCGGTGACGTCTGGAAAACTAACGGCGATCAGCATTGCGAATTGGAGCAGACAAAGCGGAGAAATAGTTAAGAGGATAAGGGGTTGGATCGCACCAGTTTGTAAGCTGAAACCGACCAGTGCAGTACCACCCGGAATCAACATTGCACCAACCACTTCCCCCCATCCGCGCCGATGTAGGTAGAGGGGAGGACCACTATACATCCAGGCCAGGAAGATAGCACTGGCGAGCAAACTACCGCTAAGCAGTGGTTGTGGTGAACGAAGTGTGCTGAATATCGCCAGGATGATCGCGACCATGCCCCAGCCTAATGCTGCAATGAGTGCATCCTTTGCCGGTAACCCTCCTTCAGGTAACACCCGGCTCCCTCCTGACCAGTGGGTTGGGGTTGGATTGGCACGGTCGGCATCGTAGTCGAAATAGTCATTGCTGTAATGGTTCATCAACTGCGTGCTCAGAGTTGTAAGCAAACCGAGGAGTGCGAGCAATGGATCGGTAGGCGGTATCCCGGCAGCGGCCACGCCAACACCGTAGAAAATGGCACCTCCCACCAGATGGAGCGGTCGTCCTAACCGGATCAGGGCGAGAATGTACCGTACACGTCGCATAGGCTCCACACTATATCAGATCTGTCAGACGATAGATGCTGAGGAGGACAAATTCAGTGTAAAAGATACTCCAGAGAAACATGTAAAAATTGGTAATGGATTGTTGTTGTTGCAGATCAACACGCAGGCTGACAATCCAGAACACAATGATGACTATCGCGTGACTTACAGCCAGAAAACCGGCTGCAAATGCGGGCATTGACCAGAGACCCACTGCGATGGGCAACAGGTAACACGCGGTCAGTAAGAGACGTCCCACATGCAAGACCCGCCGTGGGCCAAGGCGAGTCGTCAGTGTTTCGATTTGGTACATCCGATCGCCACGGTCATCTGGCAGGTCTTTATAAAAGGCAATGACCAGTGCAAAACCAAAAAAGAAGACCGCAGTTAGCACGAGAGTGGTGAAGGGCAGGTCAACTTCAAGCCAATGCCGATAGTGGAGGGCTAGCCCGACATTTGCGATAACACCGCGGGCGCTGGCAATACTGATCGCCGCAACGAGCGGTTTACGTTTCAGACGGAAGGGAGGAAGCGAGTAGAGCGAACCAATAAGCGTAATCGTTACGACTGTTAGCCAGAGGTACAGGCTCAGGAGCCAGGCACCGATCAGCGCAATGATCAGTGCGATAACAACGAACCATCTGCCAGCCTGAACCGATAAGCGCCCAGCAGCGATTGGGAGCCATGGCTTGTTAATTCGATCAATGGCTACGTCGGTAAGCTGGTTGACGCCAACCACGTAGAGATTGAGACTCAAACATACGATCCACGTTGCTACCCATAGACCGATCAAATCGAGCGTAAGTGGACGCCAACCGGCCACAATGATCAACATGGTGATGACTTGAACGCTGGTGGCGATGACAGTATGAGGACGGGCAAATTCGTACAGTAATCGAGCTTTTCTAATCATGTAAAAACGGCGCCTTTACCAAATATGCTTCGCTTGATAATCCGGATCGGAATTTTAGCTCAAATGTTGATACTTCAATTTTCCTTCCTCATCATACGTGATGTTGGAGGGGTGTGTCAACCGTCTTCAAAGAAGAATCCAGCCAGGGCGTTTTAACGCTCTCATCCTACCCCAGTAAGCAGCATGAGAATTCGGAATGCGAAACGAAGTGTAGAAGCGGCGGCTTCATACCTTATTCACAGAGCGTCAGAATACTTGTTGCTTCCCGTTCTACCGATGCTCTATCTGGCCGACCTATGTCGGCTCGCCGATCAGCCTGTGACAGCTTTTTAGGGAAGGGTTTCCACCCTCCCCACTTGCATGCAGGCCTAGGGGACGCGATGGTGCGCTGACACGCCAAACGATGTATCGTTAGGAAGGTGCGATGATCGTTGGTGTCGCTCCATTGTTGATCCGTTCGATGTTTGTACTTGTACCGAAGCTAAGAACTCCGCCAACCCCTGATAACTGGCGACGCAGCATTTCAGGCGTGTTCAACGTAGCTGTTATAGCGTGGGTGCGGGCCAGCAAGCCTGCGGCCCACACACAGCTCAGGTATAGCGCTGAGCACGACGCAACTTTATTCCGTCTCTTCTGCGGCCCATGTACTGGCTACTAGACGAAAAATATCCGACTCGGTGATGATACCCACAAGTCGGTCTTGTTCGAGCACCGGTAATCCACTCACACGAGCCCGAATCATCATCGCTGCCGCTTTGCCAATCGAGTCATTCGCGGCGACCGTAATGGGGTTAGGCGTCATCAGTTCAGCAACTGTCTGCCCGGCTAGGCTAAAGCGGGCAATGCGTCGCTCTTCTTCACTGCGCGGGTGATTCATGACCTGCTCTATGTCGCTACGGGTGATGATCCCAACTAGCTTACCATCTTTATCGACAACCGGCATCCGTCGGATTCCGCGTGCCCGCATCCGCTCGTATGCTGCCAGAACTGAAAAGTCTGGTGTGACGGTCACAGGATTTTCGGTCATCCATTCGGCAACGCGCTCGGTCTTCGGCATATCTCGCTCCTCAGTCTCTGGTCTTGCGGTGATACCTCTCATAGTATAGCAGTCTGGGTAGCAAAAGGCAGAAAAGAAACCACTACCACCGACAAAGATTTGTGGTCCTCACGTGCGACAGTTAGCAGAAAGAGTGGAACAAGAAAAGCTTTTGGAGGGGGCAAAGTTCTTCCCTTACCTGGCAGTGACGAGGTGAGGGCGGTGGGAGGACAGAGAAGAGTGAACGAGCTGGATGGTTTTCCCAACCTGTCTGTAGCGCATGCGGAGGCGCGCAGCTTCCCGTTCCGACGGTGCTCTGCCCGACCTCCGGTTAGGGGCTTCCTTCCCACTCCCTTTCGCTTGCGGGGGGACACAAGCGGAAGTGGAGAGGATAAAATGCTGATGCACCAAACGACGGTTTTCGGCTATGTACTGTAAGATGCGGGCCAGAGGCCCGCGCTCCCAGGGTTCTGCTTCGCCTTACCCAGGGTGCAAGTGATCCGCCACGACAGGTCGGTCGGGGCCAGCGGCCGCTCCCAGGGTTCCGTTTCGCTTTACCCAGGGTGCAAGGTAATGCCCATTTCTGCATTAGCTCCCTGCTCCCATCAATGCCAGTACCACCCCACCAGCCACCACGCTGGCAATCTGCCCGGCAGCGTTGGCGCCCATGGCGTGCATCAGGAGAAAGTTCTCGAAGTCCTCTTCATTAACGAGCTTTTGTACCACTCGTGCAGCCATCGGAAAAGCGCTGATTCCGGCTGCACCGATGACTGGGTTAAAACGACCGCGACTGATCAAGTTCAGGAATTTCCCAAACAGCAGACCGGCTGCGGTGTCAAGAGCAAAGGCCAGAATGCCCAACGCCAGAATCGCTAGCGTGGCCGGTTGCAAAAACCGTGTTCCCTCCATCGTTGAACCAATTGCCAGGCCGAGGAATAGCGTGACAATATTGGCCAGCTCACGCGATGAGGTGTTCGTCAGTCGTTCAACGACCCCCGATTCGCGCATCAAGTTGCCTAACATCAGCATGCCGATCAGTGGGATGGAAAACGGTACCAGGATACCCACCACAATGGTGATAACGATCGGAAACAGGATGCGGGTACGACGGCCAACCGGACGGGTAACATACTCCATCCGTATCCGTCGTTCGGCCGGAGTAGTCAACAGACGGATAATGGGTGGCATAATCACTGGTACCAGTGACATATAGCTGTAAGCGGCTACTGTAATCGGGCCAAGAAGCTGCGGGGCGAGCAGACTGGAGACGTAGATCGAGGTTGGGCCATCAATAGCACCGATGATACCGATAGAAGCGGCTTCTGGTCGGCTGAAGCCTAGCGCCAGAGCGAGTAGCAGGGTGCCGAAGATTCCAAATTGGCCGGCGGCGCCCAGTAAGACCATGCGCGGATTAGAAAGAAGGGGACTGAAGTCGGTAAGGGCGCCGATCCCGATGAAGATCAAGAGTGGGAAAAGTTCGTTGCCGACGCCAGCGTTGTAGAGCACAGTCAGCATACCGTCTTCATCGAGGAGTGGCGAAAGCGGCAGATTAGCCAGCAGAGCACCGGCGCCGATTGGAATTAGTAACAATGGTTCATAATTGTGGACAATTGCCAGGTAGAAGAGGAAAGCAGCGATCCCGATCATGACTAGCGACTGCCATGTGAGAGCAGCGAAACCGGCAAAGAGATTGGTGATAAATTCACTCATGGTCTTTTCCGTTGGTTATTCAATCTGGGCCAGCGGTTCACCATACCCAACGCTCTGCCCGGTTTTGACCAGAATTGCGGTAATCGTGCCGTCACGTGGGGCGCCGATGCTGTTGTTCATCTTCATCGCTTCCAGTACGATCACCGGCTGACCACGCTTAACTTTCATACCAGGCGTAGCTACAATTTGCAGGATCGTTCCCGGCATTGGCGCTCTGATAAACTGATCTCCTGTCGCCGTCGCCGGTGGCATAGGTGTCGCCGGTACAGTGACCGGGCCGGCAGGAGCTGTCTGGATAACGGCGGACAACGGCGGGCGAGGAAGAATCTCGCTCACTTCCCCACTTTCTGTAACCTGTACCTCAAATTCGCGACCATCGAGTTGGACAGCAAAACGTTCACTACTTAACTCGCTAACGAGAACGGTATAAGTTTTGCCATTGATTGTTAATTGATAGCGACGCATACTGCTCTATCTCCTGCGCTGCCAGCTCTGATTCTGACGAGTGCGTCCGGCAGCAACCCAACGACTGGCGAAAAGGAGGCTGCCTGGCCAGTAGCTGCGTATTGTTGGCGCGGCTTCACGGCGCAAGCTAGCGGTGTACAAACGCACGGCTACGGCAATTGCGGCTATCTCTTCGGGTGCAAGCTGATTAGTAGCCGCAGCAGGTTGTGTCTCATCTAACGTGTGAGTAGCGGATGCGGTCGTTTCGGGACGGTCAACACGGCCGATCAGGACTAATACCCCCCACACCACTATCAGGACACTGAATACGCTTCCCATCCCTAACACGGTCATTGTCAACCCAAAACCGATGTCGTTCATTGCACCTCTCCATAACGCTACGATGGGTACAATCCGTGCTTACATGGTGGATTCTGTTGCACCTTGGTACGCAGAATTTCGAGTGCCCGAATCAGGCGTGGCCTTGTTTCGGCTGGTTCGATCACTTCGTCAATCTGACCGAGATCGGCAGCGTGGTACGGATTAAAGTATCGTCGTCGGTAATCGGCAACAAACTCTTCCATCAGTCGGACCGGATCGGTAGCGGTGCGTAATTCCTCGCGACGTAAAATGCGGACAGCACCCTCAGCACCCATAACGGCAATCTGGGCTGAGGGCCAGGCAAAGTTGAGGTCGCAGCGTAGTTGTTTACTAGACATTGCAACATACGCACCGCCAATTGCCTTTCGCACGACAACTGAAATCTTTGGTACCGTTGCCTCACTGTAGGCGTAAATGATTTTTGCGCCGTGGCGAATCACCCCGCCATACTCCTGTTCGATACCAGGGAGAAATCCCGGTGTATCGACAAAGGTGATCAGCGGGATGTTAAAGGCATCGCAGATACGAACAAAGCGGGCGATTTTATCGCTGGCATCAATGTCGAGCGCACCAGCCATTATCGCCGGCTGATTAGCAACAACACCGACAGCATAGCCGTCGAGGCGGGCAAAACCGACGACCGCATTTTGCGCAAACAGCGGCTGGATTTCGAGAAAACTATCGTAGTCGAAGATCAGGTTGATCAGGGTGTGAACATCGTAACCTTGCCGTTCATCTGCAGGTACAAGCGTATTTAGCGCCGGTTCAATCCGGTCAGCCCGGTCGTATGGCATTAGCTGTGGTGGATCTTCGCTGTTGTTTTGGGGGAGATAGCTGAGTAAGCGTTTGATTAATTCAATGACCGCTCGATCGTCAGGTGCCGAGAGATGGGCCACGCCGCTGCGGGTACAATGAATTGCTGCCCCACCCAACTCTTGCGTTGATAAGTCTCGACCGGAGACCGCCTTGATCACATCAGGACCGGTTAGAAACATGTATCCGGTTGATTCGGACATAATGATGAAATCAGTTAAGGCTGGCGAATAGACGGCGCCACCAGCGCATGGGCCGAGGATGGCGGAAATTTGGGGAACGACACCCGAAGCCAATACGTTACGCACGAAGACTTCACCGTAGGCGGCCAGCGAGCGTACCCCCTCTTGAATGCGTGCTCCACCTGAGTCGTTGAGACCAATGATAGGGATCCCGCTTTCGATAGCCAGGTCTTGCATCCGACAAATCTTATTAGCCTGTACTGCCGAAAACGATCCACCCATCACCGTAAAATCCTGAGCATACACGGCAACCCGTCGGCCATTAATTTTGCCAAAACCGGTGACCGTACCATCGCCGGGTACACGTTGGTCTTCATCGGCGAGTGGACTGGTCGCCAGGGCGCCAATTTCCTGAAACGAGCCAGGATCGAGGAGTAATACCAGGCGTTCGCGAGCTGTCAATTTACCTCGTGCATGTTGCTGCGCAATGCGTTCGGGTCCACCGCCTTGCAATGCTCGTTTTCGCAAGCGGTAGAGTGTTTCGAGTTGTTCTTCGGGGGTTTCCACAGCCGCACCTCACTTGTTGCTGTTTCGCAGGCAACATCAGTATAGAAGGCGCCTGCACGTGGAAAGGAAAAGAACTCACTACCACGCGCAAAAGTTTGATGACGAACGGTTCGTTGTCTCCAAGACAGAGGTAGGAAGTATGAGCAGGAAGGGATTCCTGAACGGTACAGCCGTATTCAACCTAACCGCGATGGTAAAGCCACGATGAACGGGTGCGTGCCGGGTGCACAGAAGCACAGGTAACGTCTCTTAGCCGGTCATCCCACCTGTTGCTAAGAGGAATGCCATTGCTAGTAGCGCTATAGTATTCTGGAGCATATGAAAGAGAACACCAGGCCAGATCGAACCACTCTGCTCACGGAGATAGCCAAGACAGAGACCGGCGACAAACAGGCCGGGAATGAGGACAGGTATAAAGTGAACGACCGCAAAGACAGCCGCTCCGACCACGATGGTTGTTGCAGCGTTAAACCGTCGGCGAAGCAAGTGGTGGAGAACACCGCGAAAGAAGAGCTCCTCAACAATTGGTACGATACCGCCAATCAGAACCCAGAGTGCGATCAATTCGTTGATCCCAAATGGTTGACCGCCGGAAAGGCTTTCAATTTGGGGGTTTTCCATCTCGCCAACGATCAGTGCGACTCCCGCGTTGGTCAGGATCATTATTCCCATACCAAAAATGAACACTGGCGGTACCAAAGCCAGGTATAACCAGTTTGGCCATTGCAGGCCCAAATCACGCCAACCGGCTCGTGGTCCGATCACAGCCAGAATGGTGCCACCAATAATCAGGTAAAGCAACATACCGGCGAGATAAACCGGTGGACTGACAAACCCGCGTGAGGTGTCCCAATTGCCTACAGTGGTTACGAAGCGCAATGACAGGATCGTTAGCGCACCACCCAGAGCAATGATGACCAAGGCAATGAAAAGATCGCGCCACCCCCATGGTGGTGGTAATGACCGGGGGTACTCGAAGGAGCTATTATCTAACATACTGAAGTTACTCCACGTAAGAATGCGACGACGTTAGTTCCCAGCTCTTGCAGCGCATAACCACCCTCTTGCACAACCAGCGTTGGCAAGCCGAGTTGGGCAATTGCTGCACCGATAGCTTGATAGGCTGCGGTCGTAAGAGCGAAGCTGCCAAGTGGATCGGCGACAAACGTATCGAAGCCGGCAGAAACCACGAGATAGCGTGGCGCGTAATCGGCAATTGCCTGTAACGCCTGGTCAAGCGCTTTGAGATAGCCCGTATCATCAGTACCGGCTGGCAACGGAATATTGAGATTGTAGCCTTCACCCGCGCCAGCACCGCGTTCATCGCTGAAACCGAGATAATACGGATATTCGAATGCTGGGTCAGCATGCAGTGAAACGGTCAGCACATCATTTCGTTCATAGAAAATGCTTTGCGTACCATTACCGTGGTGATAATCAATGTCGAGTATCGCTACTGGTGGTGTTCGCAATGTCCACGTCACCTCGCCAGTAGTATGACTTTGGGCCAATAGGTTGGCGGCCAGAGCGGCATTGTTCAGATAACAATACCCGCCCGCCATAGCACTGGCGGCATGGTGTCCAGGGGGGCGGCAAAGGGCATAGACGTACCGATCACCGGCCAGCAAGGTTGCTGCGCCCGCCAATGCTGCGCCTGCGGATGAGCAAGCAGCGGTAAAAGTACCGGCGATAATAGGGGCACTCAGATCAAACATGTAGCGTCCGGCTGCCGCTCGTGGGCAGTCGCTACGCAGTCGTAGACCGGGCAACGGCCATGCTGAAGGGAAGACCGGTTCGCTTAATCCGGCAGTCTGCCAGCGTTCGCTGGCGTTGGACAGGTATTCCAGATAGTCCGGTGTGTGAACGGCTGCCAGGTCGCTCAGCGTGGCCGCTGGGGCAGGTATCGGTGACGCGAATCCGGCATCGGCCAGCGCCTGTAAAATAATCGCCACGCGCTGCGGTGTCTCGAAGTAGGTAACAACCCGCCCGTCGATTAGCTCGAACGGTGGATTATGTAGGTGATGTTCGGTGCTGAGAAAGATTTTCATACTTCTATTGTACCCGAAATTATGGCTCGTGTGCTGATGTCGGCGTGAGGAGCAGGTTTTTTCCGATGGTTTCACCGTATCTGGCAAAGGAGAGATAGTCAGGAGAGCCGCGTTCCCAACTCGTTCACCGCACATACTGAACCTTGCAGTATCCCGTAGCAATCCACCGATCCCGTTATCGTCAGCATATGGCCATTTGTACTACCATCGAATGGATGAAATTGTTGCTACACGATTTTCACAATATGAAACATGATTTTTCCTGGCAGAACTCTGAAACTCCTCCGCAACCGTGCCTGCGCTTTGTCGCGGCATCGCCTTGCCACCAGCAGATGACCTGTGTGATGCCTGGCAGTGACCGAATATCGTTGTTCATTTGACATAATCACGATCCGACCGGCATTCCTGATCAGAGCAGCACTCTTCTTACATCGCGATGTGCTGTCTTCTGCTATACTGGCGCTACGGCATTCAACGTTGGCCGGAGGAACCAATGAAAATCTATAAAGCTCGTGCACCGATGCGGATCGGTTTTTTCGGCGGTGGGACTGACGTCAGTCCTTACGCTGAAGAGTACGGTGGGAAAGTACTCAACTGTACGATTAATCTCTATGTGCGTTGTATGCTCACCACGAGCAATATACCCGGTATTCTGATCCATTCTCTTGATTTGCAGGAGGTGAGTCGGCAGGTCAGTGAACGTGAATGGGACGGTAAGCTGACTCTCCCTCAAGCAGTTCTCGATGCTCTGCCCCAGTTACGCCCTGCTACTGCCGGTTATAAAATTACGATGTTTAGTGACGCACCACCTGGTTCGGGACTTGGCTCATCGTCGGCGCTGGTGGTGAGTATGTTGAAACTGCTGTATGCCGTTGCCGGTCAGAGCGCCGACCCTCATCAACTGGCCGAGCTGGCATATCGGATCGAACGAGTCGATCTGGGTATTCCTGGCGGGCGGCAAGATCAGTATTCTGCCGTTTTCGGGGGGATGTGTGTGTATCATTTCGGGCGTGATCGGGTGATCGTTGAACCCGTTCTCAGCGATCAGACGGCGCTGCTCGAGCTGGAAAGTTGTCTGATTCTGGGCTACATCGGTGATCGCCAGTTGCTCAGCCGCCACTTGATGACCGATCAGGTACAACGACTGGTCAAGGGAGACACGCTGCGTCTCCATCATGAGACGAAGGCCTTCGTTGATATTGCGGCTCGTTTGCTTCGGGAACAGCGGATCGCTGATTTTGGTCGGCTGCTCCACGATGCATGGGAGGTAAAGAAGGCCTTCTCACCTCATATCGCACCGCCTATTGTTGAAGAGGTGTATGCACTGGCCCGTAAGCATGGGGCATGGGGTGGGAAGATTTCTGGCGCCGGCGGTGGTGGCTTTATGGTATTTGCGTGTCCGTTTGATCGGCGACTGGCGGTAGAACGGGCATTAACAGAGGCCGGGGTTGTTGTGCGACCTTTTTCTTTTGTGAATCACGGCGTGCAGTCGTGGGTGGTTGAAGAACCAGATGAGGTGAGTCACCCGGCGGGGCAATGAACTGACGGATGGATGAGGAAGGCCCGTATCATGGGTAAGAGCGGGTTACACCCCTCTTGCCCCCGTTGGTGCGGGCAGGTTGGAGACGCCGTGAGTGGGTGAATGTCGTTCATCAGCGTATCAAACACGACCCGAAACCCAGAACTGTTGAAAAGGCTTATCGGAATGGTGACGGGTGTAATTGCTTACGTACCCACTGCCAGCTCACCGTGACGTAACCGTTCGGCGAGTGCAATCGTCTCCGGCGACGGTTCAACATCGAGTTCACGCGCCAGTGTTTCACTACAGCGTTGAAAGACCCTAAGCGCAGCCGCACGATTGCCTTGCCGGGCGTATGCCATCATCAGGAAACGGTAGGCACGCTCCCAGCAATTATCGTGGGTGAGAATGCGTTCGGCCAGCGCGATCAACTCCTCATCGCGCCCCGCTTCGGCCAGGCACTGCGCTAGGCGATCGGCACTGCGCAGAAAGATGTTTCGTAGCCGCTCTCGCTCGGCATCAGCCCATCCTTCGTAGAGGACATCAGGCAGAAAATCACCGTGGTAAAGCTGTAAAGCCGACTGAAGATACTGTACACCATCGGTTGTCTGGCCCTGATCGAGAAAGCGCAATCCTGTTGCGCATGCTGCACTAAACTCAGCACAGTCAAGCCAGATATCTGCGTTTGGGCGCAAGCGATATGCACTTCCATCGCGGACAATGAACGAAGATGTCGATTCGGTACGGTTCGGTTCTAGGACGCGATAGAGTGTACTCAGCGCCACTTTAAAGTCACGAACAGCGGCTTCCGGGCTGAGTTGTGGCCAGAGAAATTCGGTGAGTTCATCGCGGTGAATCCAGCGCTGTCGGTGAACGATAAGGGCCTGGAACAGTTGACGTGCTTTATCGCGTTGCCATTCGCGAGCTTCGATTTCGTGATCACCGCGCCAGACCCGGAATGCGCCGAGAGTCTGGATGCGCAACTGGTAGCCAGGATGTGTTTCCAACCCACTCAGGCCCACGGTTGCCAGCAGACGTTCAATGTAATCCCGGTGAACGCTATGGGCACGAGCGCTGAGCAAAATCGGTATGACCCGTCGTGGTTCAGGGAGACCGAGGAAAGTAGGGCGGGTAAACAGATAGTCGTAGCCATGAGCTGCGCTTAATTCGAGCGCCTCGGCGATAGCGGCAATGGCAGCGGCATTGTGGCGTTGTTCGTGATACCCCAGCGCTAGCCAGAGGGCGGCAGCCGCTTGGCCAAAGCGATCACTACAGGCGCGCAGATCGGCGCGGGCGGCGAGCAACAGTTCTTGCCCCTGTGCAAATTGACCGGCAAGAACATGACTTACACCACGTTGGAGCTGAATCATTGCCCCCAACCAGAGATCGCCGGCCCAGCGACAAAATGCCTGACCATCGGCTGCTGCTCGCTCGGCAGCAGCTAGATCACCAGCCAGGCCGTAAAGACGGGTCAAGCCCCACAGTGGCTCTACCCGTAGTCGATCAACGCCAATGGCCTGACCTTCGGCCAACGCCTGATGGTAGTAGTCGATAGCCCGTTCGCGCGCAGCAATTCCGGCAGTGGCACTCTTGAGTAACCAGGCATGACCAATGCGGGCATAAGCGACTGATATAATGAAGCGTGAGTTGCGCTCGATACCCACCTGTACACCCTCTTCGGCAAAGGCAAGCGCTTGATCCGCATCACCCTCGAACGCGGCGATCAGCGCCAGCACCAATACTGCTTCGCGATGACCGCGTGGCGCAGGCGTTGCCCCGCGAGCGGTTGCTATCCGCTCCTGGGCATGCCATGCCTGTAGCAACGTGCGTGCGGCGGCCAGTTGACCGGTACGCAACTTCACTCGTGCACTGAGTAGATCAGCCGCCGGGCTGGCAGTGCGTAACTGGCGTGCCTGTTGCTGTAACGCCTCGGCCTCTGCCGGTTGACCCATATTAAGCTTATTCTCGGCCAGTAGCTCAAGAACACGTGCCCGTGCCACCTGATCTTCCAGCCCTTCGCTCACCCGCAAGGCCTCTTGCAAGACACTTTCCGCCTGAACCGGCTGTACCTGATCGATATAGACTTGCGCCTGCCCGTACAGGGCACGTGCCAGCTCAGCGCGATCTCCGTGCTGTCGACTAATCGTTTCGGCCTGTACGTACCAGTTCCGGGCTTCGTCAAAACGTGCTCGAAAGCGGTAGAGATCACCGAGATAGCACAGTAAACGCGGACGTGTTGCAATCAGATCGGCCGGCAGCGCATCGATCCAATCAGCCAGTGTATCGAGCCGCCCATTTCGTAGGGCCTCTTCACCAGCGACCGTAATCGCATCGGCAGCCGCGGTCACATCACCGGCGGCAAACCAGTGATAAATTGCCTCCTCCGCATAACCGGCAGCAGCATAATACGCGGCGGCCCGTCGATGCCGTTCAGCCAGATCGGGATCGTGATGCGTTTGCTGACGTAAGAATTCGTGGAACAGGTGGTGGTACCGGTAATGATTGGCATCTAATTCAACCAGGAATAGATCGCGGTCGCGGATGTGGGCCAGCAGATCGGCACTGTCGGTTGCCTGGCGTACTGCATCACAGGCAGCAGCAGACAAGATACGGAGGGGTGCAGTGGCGCGTAGAAAACTGGCAATCGCCGGCGGCTGGCGGTCGAGCACGTCAGATGCAAGAAAATCGAACAAGGCGGCCAGCGATGCCGGGCCATTGGCGAGCAATTCACGGACACTACGCGCCTGACCACTTCGTAAACCCTGCCAGACCAACTGGAGCGCAATTGGCCAGCCTTCCGTATGATGATTGAGCAGATCAACGTCGGCATCGCTCAGTGTCATTCCGAACACATCGTGGAAGAGAGTCGCAATCTCATCACGGGTAAAAGCCAGCGCCTCGCGGTGCAGTTCAAGCACTTCACCTCGCGCTCGCCAGCGCATCAACTCACTACTTACAACAGGATAGCGGGTCGCGATCAAGAGACTCAGCCACGGTGGTGCATACGCGATCAGCCGCTCGATCAACGCCCGAATATCGGCAGAGCTAGCAACAAAATGAAAATCATCGAGGATCAGTAACGTTGGTTGTTGATCGACACTGGCCAACGCATTGAGCAACCCGTCAATCGTCTGACTCCAGGTGGTGCGGTCGGCTGGATGGGCTTGAAGCGCAGCCAGAGCTGCTAGCTCGCCTTGTGGCAATAGCGGTTTACATGCAGCGATCAGGTAAGTCAGAAATGTTATCGGATCACGATCATTTTCACCAATGGTATACCAGCATACCGTTTCTGTACTTGTTGCCAGTTCGGTGAGCGCAGTGGTTTTCCCGTAGCCAGCCCCGGCCTGCACCAGCGTAACCCGATAGGCAAACGCTTCTCGTAACCGGGCGGTGACTGCCGGACGTACCAGCCGGTAACGGTGTGGCCGCGGCGGTGCGACCTTCGCATGCAACAACACTGTCTCTGCGCGTATCATAACGGTAGCGCCTCTTTGGCAAACGAATGGTAATGAATATTATAGCAGGAGGAAAGAGAATGTAGGAAGGAGGATTGAGAGGGCGTAGGGGGGAAGGTTTTCACACTACCCGGTAGTGATGATGTGAGGAGAGAAAAGATTGTCGGACTCAGGTTGTACCTACCAGATTGGCAGGTGTGCGGGGTTGGAACAATGCCAGGATTGCATGAGGTGTCCTGAAACCATACCGCGTATTAGTGGTCCGCGAATCAGATCACCCCGCTCCCGCAGGCGCGGGAGCGGGGCCAGGGATGAGGGCCCTCCACAGGCGCTTCACTCGTCGCCTGGCCTGCCCGTTTCCGCACCGGTAGGGGTGGGTTCCCTCCTCGCCCGCTGGGTGGCTTGATGAGACGGGCAGGTACGGGTTGTTGGTGTCGGCCCCTCGCCTTCCCCTGTGCCCTGGTTCGCTCCTCTACGGGGAGAGGAAGGGTGGTTTGCGTAGCAATGGCGATTCTGCGCCTGCGCCATACAACAATGCCGATCCCGCGAATTGGATCACCCCTCTATGGGGAGAGGAAGGGTGGTTTGTGTAGCAATGGCGATTCTGCGCCTGCGCCATACAACAATGCCGATCCCGCGAATTGGATCACCCCTCTCCCGCAGCGCGGGAGAGGGGCCGGGGGTGAGGGCCATCCTTACAAGACCGCAGTGGCGTCGGGGTGTACCGACGGCAAATTGCCCCATGCAAGATGCCGACGCGATGCACCGTTATCCAGACCACACCAGTCGCGGAGGCATCTGTCGCTTCCCCTATCCGCTGATAAAGGAGAGGCAGTTCACAAATCGCCCCTACAGGACGATGAACACGGGATGTACCTGATGGCCGTAATGCGAGTTGGCTGCATAGACATTGTCGATGCGCTAGTGGGTCCCCAGGGACACCGTGGCGCCGTGCCCTACCCTGGATGCCGTCGGCGCTAGGCCGGATGTCCATCGTGTGGGAGCCACTGACAGGGTTCATCAGTCGTGGACGTGACAACAAGATATTCGGATAGGAACTTAGCCTCAGAGGACGGTAAGCGGTCCAACTGTCAGCAACGTACCTTGCCCGGCGTTACCTGCTCTACGGTTATTATTCCCGTCCAAGCAAATCGAGCAGCTCTGTATCGCCGCGTACTGCCGCGTGAGCCACGGCCCGTCCACAAAGAGCACCGATCACGTTACCGGTTCCGTTATACGCCCCAATGGCCCAAACCCCGCGCCGCACCTGACGAGCAATCGGCAAGATGCTGTCACTGCGATAGGCCACCTGTGCGGCCCAACGGTACTCGATCGCAGCGCGACTACCGATCCGTTCGCGTAAGATTTGCTCAAGCATCGCCTGCACCGGTTGGGATGGTTCTGGGGCAGCATCCCATTCAGCAGCGGCAAATCGATCACGGCACCCGCCAAGTGCGATCCGTCCATCTGGCAACTGCTGCCAGTAGTCGTAGCCCCAACGGGTATAAACGGGGCGTGGAATGGTGCAGTGGGGATCAGGTGCGGTTGCCAGCATCTGTAGTCGGGCAGTACGCACCGTACCACGTAATTCGGGAAGCAATCGCTCAAGACCGCCATCGACGGCGACGATCACGTAGCGGGCGTGGATGCGTCCGTTAGGGCAATCAACAGTAGTATCAGTAATAGCGAGGGCAGGGGTATGTGTAAAAAGAAGTGCTCCTCCGCGCTGTGCCTGTTCGGCCAGCCAGAAGCAACGGTGGAGTGGCTGAAAAGCACCGTCGGTCGGAATAAGTAACCCTTCACCCTCCGAACCATGGTACGGTTCCACCGGAAGACGGTCGGCACGCATTGCCTGCATTTGTACCCGACAATCGGCTTCTTCTTCCGGTGATGCAGCGATACGCAACGAGCCGACTCGACGCACAATGTTCGGCATCAGCGCCGCCATGTGCTCAATTTCGGCGACGGTCAAGCGGTAGATCATCGCTGCCCGCTCCCGGCCAATCGCGGCGACGGCATCGTGGTAGAAAGCGGCCAGCCCGGCGAGCAAGAAGCCACCGTTTCGCCCGGCAGCGCCACCACCAATCGTTGTTGCGTCGATCCCAACAACGCTGACACCGATCGCAAGCAGTTCGTTGATACAGCTCAGACCCGAACCACCCAGACCGATAACGCACACGTCCGTCGCTATCGTATCGGTGAGCGACGGGAAGGATGGAGGTGGAATATCTGCCCAAACCGGTTGATTTAACATAACTATCTGCTACAACATTCGCTCTGCCAACCAGGGGAAGACAGCGGCTATCAAGCGCCGATCCGAATTACTCATGCATCATATCACGGTGGACGAACCTCGGTGATGGATGCAATCCGATACACGAGGAGGGGCGAGGCAAGGACCCACCCCACCAGGCCCGGAAAAGGGGGGCATGACGATATATGCAAAAGGTCCAGTTCGCACTTCTGCCACCTCCCCCAACCTCCCTCCCCGCCAGTGCGCGGGGATAGGTTCGCGTTCGGTGTTGGGGCGAAAAATTTTTCGCCCCAACGGGAGACGGGGTCGGAGGTGCAGCGGTGCTGCATCAGGCTCTTCTTCAATTCCCTTGAATATTCCCTTGCTGACCAGGGATTGAAGGAATGATTGGCTTGCTGAAGTCAAGTTTCAGTGTTTTACATAACTCAACATTTTTTCAGACACGCTCTAAGAACCGATTTTCTCTGGACTACTGCATCCATGCCTCAGCAATCCAAACGCTCAGGCCAGATGCCCATCGTTACGTGAACTTGATTACTCACCCCGACTTTCTATTGTTGTGAGGATGAGGTGATAGCCCAATCTTACGGTTGCCCATCAGCCAACTTCCGCTTCCGATGGCAACATTTGCAACCCCTGGCGAAAGATTCGTACTACCAGATCGGCAGTTTCAGATGGATTACTGATTGGTGGCAGGTTACGGCCACCGACGAAAGGGAAGCAGAGCAACGATGAAAAAGTACGGATAATGTCAACCGGCTGGAGATCGGCGGCAACCTCGCCATGGGCAATTGCTGCTTCAGCCAGACGCCAGACTCTGGCCTGGGCGTGAAGCAGCTCATCACGCGAGTGAGGATGTTTTTCCAGCAGTTCAGCCACTTCGGGTAGCCAGAGTTGAAAGGCAGCCGCCTGATGACGGATTTGAAATTCAATGCTGGCGTGTAACAGATCGCAAAGCTGCTGTAATGGAGAACGATCGGTTGGTTCGCCGATGGCAGCAGCGGTAAAGAGATCGCGGATCAGTCGCGCAATCATGGCGGCAAGCAGATCTTCGCGCGTGGGAAATTGATTATACAGCGTTGGTTTCGAGATACCAACCCGTGCCGCCAGTTCGTCCATAGCTAGCGCAGCAAATCCGCGCTCGGCAATGAGTTGCTGGGTAGCAGCAAGGATCTCATCACGCAGCATCTGGCGGCGGCGTTCGCGGAGCGTCGTGCTCATAGTCATCTCACATCATCCGACTAAGGCAACTGCTTTAGCCGGCAATATACCATATTTTCGACACGAATGCCGCAGCCGGGAACGTTCCGCGACTGCGGCATCGGTGCAAAAAATTACTTATCGGTAAGGATAGTAATACGAACACTCATTCCTGCACGCAATCCTTGCTGGTCGTCGAGTTTCACCCGCACGGTAAAGGTTCGCACATTCCCTACCACATTTGCAACGGGTGCTACGAAATCAAGCGTTCCGGTGTAGACCTTACCCGGCAGGGCATCGAGCCGGACTTCGACCCGCTGACCTTCACGGACGCGGGCGATGTCGGTGTCGCTGATCGCTGCCTCGACGTACATTTCGCTCGTGTCAACAATACGCACGACCGGCAGGGCGCCCGTTGCAGCCAGATCACCCGGATCGACATTCACCTGAGCGACGATCCCATCAAAGGGTGCACGGAGCACGGCCTTTTCGAGGTTGAGTTTGGCAGCGGCCAGCGCAGCCTCGGCAATTTTCACTGCTGCTTCGGCAGCAGCCAGGCTCTGTGCCGTTGGTGGGGCGGTAATGCGCTGGAGGTTAGCCCGTGCAGCTTCGACGCCGGCCTGAGCTGCGGCCAATGCCCCAGCACGCTGTTCGCCACGCAAGCGTTCAAGCGTAGCCTGAGCCTGAGCAACGGCTGCATCGGCGGCTGCTACGAGATCGGCAGTTGGCCCGTCGAGCAGGCGTTGTAAGTTGCTCTGTGCCGTTCGCAATTGGGCTTCGGCTGCTGCAATTCCATCGATCTCATTTTGACGTGCCTGTTCGTAAGCCAGTTGAGCTTGCTTATAGCGCGCTTCTGCCGACTCGACGGCACGTAACAGTTGTTCTTCAGCGTCTTTTGCCTCTTTCGGTAACTCTAAGCCGAACTTTGCCAGTTGCTGCTCACGCTCACGGTTTTTCCAGTAGAGATCGGAATAGGCCTGTTGAGCGTCGCGTAGCGCATTTGCCGCCTGCTGCATTTGTAGCTCGGCGTTGCTCTTTGCTGCCGAAAGGTTTGTCCGTTGGATGTTCAGATTAGCCTCTGCCTGCTCAACTGCTGAACGAGCTGCGGTTAGCTCAGCATTGCTCGGCCCATCGAGGAGATCGTTTCGGCGAGCAATCGCCTGAGCCAGAGCAGCTTCGGCAGCAGCAATGTCGGCATCGGTGACACTGCCCCGTGCCTGGCGAAGTGCCGCCTGTGCCTGTGCAACCTGGGCACGGACCGCGGCAATCTCTTCAGGTGTTGCGCCCTCAATCAGCCGTTCGTAGTTTGCACGAGCCTGAGCCAGACTAGCTTCGGCCTGGGCAACCTGCAATTCCAGTTCGCGCGCATCGAGCGCTACCAGTGGATCGCCTGCTTTCACCGCATCGCCTTCAGCAACAAAGACCTCGGCAACCACACCGGGAATACGGAAGCTCAGCTCGGCGCTATTGCGGGCTACCACTTCGCCACCGGCCGTTACGCCTAGGCTAATCGTCTGACCTGGTAGCTCAAGGGTTATTGGTGCCGTCGTTGGTTGTGGTGCGGCTGTTGGTTGCACCTGCGGGGCAACGGTAGGCACGGCTGTCGGCGCCGGAGCGGGGGCAGCACAACCGACCAGAACCGTGAATAGCCCGCCAATGCATGTCGTCACAATTATCCGTCGCATGATCCTGTAAGCTCCTTGTTCCTTTGCAAGCTGTTTCCTATATCTTTAATCTGCTGATGGTTCACCGGCCGGCGCCGATGGCAGTGTTGGACTAGCCGGTCGCGTTGTTGGCGCAGCAACCGAAGTAGCAGACTGCGCCGCTGCAACCGCTCCAGCAGGCCCAGGCGCCGGTAGCTCAAACCCTTCATGCACCTGACCAAGCCCGAACCGCTGTTTCAGCCAGGTGACCGCAGCATCCATCAGGCTGTACACTGTTGGTACCACTAGCAATGTTAGGAGGGTTGAGGTAAGCATACCGCCGATCAGAACCCAGGCCAAACCTTTGCGGAACTCGTTACCTTCACCGGTTGCCAGCACGTGGATGCCAAGCGCCGTAGGCATTGCACCGGCAACTAGCGAGAGGGCTGTCATCAAGATTGGCCGCAAACGAATTGCACCGGCCAGCTTGAGCGCTGAATGTTTATCGAGGCCCAGATCGCGCAAACGGTTGGTAAAGTCGACCAGAAGGATCGAGTTCTTCACCACCAGGCCGAGGAGCATGATCAGACCGATCATGCCGGTGATGTCGAGATCGATCCCGACCAGGCGCAGCGCGAGGAAGGCACCAATGAAGCTAAATGGCATCGCCATCATAATGACCAGCGGTTGCGTGAAGCTGCCAAATTGTGACGCCAACACCATATACACGAAAAGCACCGAGAGACCCATTGCCAGGAAGAGCGATGAGAAGCCTTCGTTAGTCTGGGCGAAGGTACCGACGTAGCTGACAATGACATTCGATGGGATATTTAGGGCCTCGATACGTGCCTGCAATGCGGCCTGGGTATCGGTGAGATTGACACCTTCAAGGTTAGCGCCGATCAACACCTGGTTCAGGCGGTCGTAGCGTCGGATCGAGACCAGGCTTGATGCGAGTTCGACAGTGCCCAACGAACTAAGCGGCACGATACCGGAACGGGTCGGAATACTGATCGCACCCAACGTCTCGACACCAGCCCGATCCTGAGGGGCTAACCGTACCACAATGTCGAGATCGGTTTTTTCAGTCCGCAAGACAGTGGCGCGGTCACCATTAATCAGGGCACGCACCGACGTGGCAATATCTTCATTGGTGATACCCAGCTCACCGATCCGGGTCGGGTCGGCGCGGAGACGTAGCTCTGGCTTACCCGTTTGCAGGTTGCTATCTATGTCAACTAAGCCTGGAATAGCAGCCATCTCGCGCTTAATCGCTTCCACGATAGGAGCTAGCTCAGTCGCCGGGCCAGTTGTCTGTAAACTAACCTGCAACTCACGTCCTTCGACACCGGCACTTGACGGCTGGAAACTCGGCACCGAGAAGCTCAAACGGGGCAAGAAATCCAACTGTGCGCGCAAGCGCTCCTGGGTGGGCAGCGTTGGTGTTCGGCCAACCAGGGTAACGCTAAACTCAGCCCGTTCTGGAAAACCAGGAAAGCCGACCCGAGAAATCACATTCTCAACTGCCGGGTCATTCAGCAGAATCTGCTCGGCCTGTCGGGCAAGGCGATCGGTCTCGGCCAATGTTGTACCAGGTGCTGATTCAAAGCGCATGATAAACTCGTGTGGGTCTTGTTCAGGGAAGAAGGTCAGTTTCAGCCCACTGGCAACCCAGACACTCAGGAGCAGCACGGCAATGGCCACACCAACAACGATCAGCCGGTTACGCAAACTCGCTAGTGTCCAGCCGAGCAGTTTACCGTACCAACGCCCCATACGTCCGGGGTCTTCGTTGGCCTCTTGCAGTAGACCAATGTCGCGCTCGCTCACCTCATCGGAAATCGGCACCTCAACAATTGGTTGGTGGTTGTCTCGATGCGGTTTTGGCTTTAGCTTGATATTCGGAAACAGGTTTGCCGAGAGCATCGGAGCGAACGTAAAGGCCTCGGCGAGCGAGAGCAGAATGGCTATCGAAACGACCAGGCCGAACGACTTGAAGACAATCCCAGCCACGCCTTCAGCAAACGTCACCGGTACGAAGACGGCGACAATGGTGAGCGTCATCGCCACGACCGACAGACCGACTTCCCACGTACCGCGTGATGAGGCAACGCGGGCGCTCTCGCCCCGTTCGAGGTGACGGAAAATATTTTCGCGCACTACAATCGCATCGTCGATCACCAGACCGACACAGAGCGAGAGGGCGAGGAGCGTGACCAGATTGATCGTCAGGCCAAAGATCGGCATGAAGATGAACGTACCGATCAGAATGACCGGTAGACCGGACATGGTGATGATGGTGCTGCGTAAATTACCGAAGAAGAACCAGACCACCAGAAAGGCGGCAATTGAGGCGAACACCAGCTCTTCCAACGAGGAGAGCACCGACGACCGCACCGCCTCTGAGGTGTCAAGCGGAATAGAGTAGGTAAGTTCAGGGTAGGCAGCAAATGCCCGATCAAGTGCCCGATAGACGTTATCGGCAACCGTCACCGTATTGGCGCCGGATTGCTTGAGGACATTGAGAATGATCGCCTCTTTACCATTCAGGCGCGAAATGGTCGTAACGTCGGCTACCCCCTCTTCGATAACAGCGACATCGCCGATCCGATAAGGCGTCCCTGAAATCTGTACGCGGGCAATATCTTCGACGCTGCGCAGAAGCGATGGTACGCGAAGACTGATCTCGGTGTTGTTTTCAACCAATGTGCCAAGGCCAAGATTCGCGTTTGCCTGTTGGAGTGAACGACTGATCTGTGCGGGTAGCAAACCGTAGGCCTGAAGTTTAGCCAGATTGAGCCAGACGTTGATCTGGCGCTGCTGACCACCAGCTACCGTCACCGAACCAACGCCAGGAGCGCGCTGAATAAGTGGAACGATCTCTTCATCAATTAAAGTACGCAATTCAAGTGGCGAACGACCAGAGGTGTCGGCCACTGCGATCTGCATCACCGGTGATTGATTGGGATCGAAGCGTTGGTATACCGGTTGGCGAACATCACGAGGTAATTGAGGTAAAATACTGTTTACGCGCTGGCGAACGTCTTCTTCGAGCTGTTTGGCATCGTTACCGGCTTCAAACTCGAGAATGATCAACGCCGATCCTTCATTCGCCTGTGCGGTGATGTGCTTTAAACCGGCAAGCGTGTTGACTGCATTCTCAATTGGTTTGACAACCTGATCCACAACGCTTTCCGGGCCAGCACCGGGATAGGTCACACTTACCGCTATAATGGGAACATCAATTTCCGGCAGCAGATTGACGGGGGTTGAGCGGAATGAGAGAATACCAAAGGTGATGAATGCAAGCATCACCATGGTAATAAAAACGGGCTGACGGATCGAGATGTCTGAAATCCAAATACCGTTCAGCTTTTCCCGACGTTGCGGGGCCATTGGTCATCCTCCCACGATAAAGAAGTTGCACAGGTTTTGTTACGCTCTTGTTTTTACTATACCGTAAAGTTTTCTAACGGTCAAGGATAAAAATTGATGAGACTCAAACCTTTTTGCATTGCGATCTGGATAATAAGCTGGTGGCTGTGGCCTGTTCACATCTTTGCGCAACCGATGGAATTATCGCTGGCCGATTATGATCGGCTGTTACGTGCTACTTACGCTGCTGCCCAGCGTGGCGATTTGTTAGAGTTGCAGACGCTGGCCGCTGAACTGACGGCGATCAACCAGGTTCGGATGCCTGATGGTCAGACAGCCCATGTCGATCACCGCTGGCTGGCAGAGGCGTTGGCGCCGTCGGCGCCGGATACATCGGCGATTGCAGCCCGATTAGGAGCACTGATTGATGCGTTGCCACCGAGTACAGCGGTTGTCACCGATGCACTGAAACATTGGGAAGCGGTCTTGAACGAACCGCCGTTCAACCGTGATCAGTCTGAGAGCTGGTTTACCCACTTTCTCGATTGGTTGCTCGACGGTCTGGCTGACCTGCTCCCTGATCTTCCCGACATGCCCGTAACGCCAACGCCGGGCGATCCCTCGTGGATAACGCCGGTTGCGTGGGGAATCCTGGCGATTACAGCGCTGTTGTTCGGGGGTCTGATCTTCTTTTGGGCGAGGAATATGCGACGCGCACTACGGCCGGTGGTGGGCATAGCTGAATCTGGCGTTGAAGCAGAACCGGTCACCTTCAGCCAGGCGCAGCGAATGGCTGAAGCGGCGCGACGGGCCGGAGATCGGCGGAATGCCGTTCGTTACCTCTACCTGGCGGCATTGCTTTGGCTTGATGAGCAGAAGCTGTTATCCTTCCAACGTGAACTGACGAATCGCGAATACCTGTCCCGGCTTCGTGATCAACCACCACTCTACACACAACTGACGCCGATCATCGCTACGTTCGAGGCGGTCTGGTACGGGCTACAAACCATCGAAGAGCAAGCCTTTCGTGCATACGAACAACAGGTAACGACTTTGATCGGGCAGACGGGAACCAAGTATGAAGCTACGGCTTGAAGTTATCGTCTTGATCGTTCTCTTTCTCGGATTGGGTGCCTTTGCGGCATACACTGCCGAGCAGAGCGGTCAGCGAACGCTGAACAGTCGGACAACCTCGTTCAGCAGCGACAGTAACGGCGTTCTGGCTCTCTACCGCTGGCTTGAACGGATGTACAGCGGTCGCATTGATCGACTGGCGTACCGTCCCTTTGTGCTTACCGATGCGGATGGGTTGCTGTTCGTATTAGGACCGAGTGAACGGTACGAACCATCGCATGTAGAAACTGTGACCAACTGGGTTCAGAATGGTGGTGTTCTGGTGATAGCCGATAATCGTCCGACACCGCGTAGTGCTGTAGCGCCGCTCCTAGCAGTCTTTGATCTAGAACTGAAAAGGAGCACGTGTATCTCTTCAGCGACAGCGATTCATCCGGCATTGGGTTCACCAGCGTTAAAGAACTTCTCGCTAGAGACGTGTGTCGCGATAGCGAGCACTGCACCACAATCAGTGCTGGCGCCACTTGCACTCGCAGAAGGGCAACCCATCGTTGCCGGACAGCGTTTGGGGAAGGGTTATGTTATCGTGGTGGCAAGTCTCTACCCGTTTACCAACACCGGACTGCGCGATCCGACATCGGCGGCCTTTCTCCTCAATCTGCTCCATTGGCTGCCTGCCGACAAGCGTATCGTGTTTGACGAGTTTCATCACGGGTTTGTACCGAATGCCGATCTGCGTGCGCTGCTGTTGAACCATCCGCTGGGTTGGGCAGTGATCTACAGCGTGACCGTCGTTGGTCTTTACCTGCTGGCCGGTAGTCGTCGTTTTGCTCGTCCCTTACCACTACGCAGTGAAGTTGCTCGGCGGAGCAGTAGAGAATACATTGACAGCATGGCGATGATGCTTCACAAGACGCGACAGATTGCGTATGCGGCGGAGCACTACCGGTATATGCTCCGGCGGCGCCTTGCCCAGCCGTATGGCATTGCACAGACACTCGATGATGAGGCATTTGTTACGCAACTGGCGGCGATTCGTCCCATCGATCAGCAAAAGCTGCGGCGGATATTTGCTGAGCTACGGCGACCTGATCTGAGCGAAGCTGAGTTGCTGCGGCTGGTGGCTGAGAGTGATCAGATTGTGTGCTGAGAAGACACTGAGAGAGGAGATCTCAAGGACTGACGTTTTTCATGCTATAATTCCGAGTCGTGTCTTTGTAGTATTTATTTGGATAGAAAAAAGATGTCAGAGTCAACGTTCTTATTCACCATTGTCAGGGTTATTCTTGGTCTTACAATTAACTTCCTAATCTTTGTTAATGCGTTATGGTTTCAGCGGGCATTTTTTAGTCACAGTTATCGAAGATATGAACAAATTATCGTGATTTCCCTTCTCATTTGGGTGCAAATAGTTTTAAATATAACAATACTGCATTTCTTTGAGTTGATTTCATTACGTTATTCTGCAATCCTTGTGTTACTCACAAGTCTCACTGCATATATTTGCGCCAAAGTCTACAGTCGGGGTATACCAGTAAATGATCAAAGCTACGGTTCTATCTTACGACATTGGACGACCATTGAACGGAGGCTCTTATTCATTGGAGTTGGATTCACTGCTTTATTAACAGCGATCAACTTAATAGCACCTCCTGGTAATTGGGATTCGTTGAATTATCATCTCTATTTCCCAGCAACATGGTACCGCGATGGAACCCTTACAATACTACCACTTCCTTTCGGTGATCCAGCTCCTCCATACTATCCTATTAACTCTAGTCTCATCTACCTTTGGCTCATACTCCCTTTTGACTCACTCGCTATTGCTGATATTGGACAGGCGCCGTTTGTTTTGTTCAGTGCACTCGGTCTTTATGCTGTTGCCCGGCAGTGCGATATACCGGTAACGGTAGCACGATGGGCCGCGTTGTTAACATTATTCGTTCCAATGATCACCGTTACCGGTGCGCTTTGGTCAACAAACGATGTGATCTTCGTAACAGGCTGGTTAATATCTTTAGCAACCGTCTTGCGTGCCAGTCGCACAAAGAGCATCAAGGACATTGCACTAGCCGGAATTGCCATTGGTCTCACCATTGGTGTGAAGGGTTTTGCGATTGCTTTTTGCAGCCTGTTTTTGCCATGGATTGTAGTGATCATCTGGCGACAATGTCGAGTATCCTGGCGGTACGCTATAGCTGGTATAACAGCCATTGCGCTTCCTGTAATGCTCCTTGGAAGTTTCAGTTACGTAAGGAATTGGCTGGTAACGGGTAATCCGTTGTATCCATATCGCCTGACGGTTGGTCCGTTCTCTTTTCCGGGTGTTATTGATAAGCAATGGTTTGATCAGCATTCTTTTAGTATATATAATTTGCATCTGTTACCATTCGAGCCAGGATATTTCAATATAAGCATTTTACTCATCCTGGCAATCCCTTCTATTTTCCGATCAATTCTTCAGAAGAAATGGTCACTTCAACACATATTCTTACTCTTGTTGATTATTTCCTACATATTTATATTCATGGTGCAACTGCCAATCAAATCTCCTCGCTTTCTAGCAGCGCCAATGTTATTGGTTTTGCTATTGGTCGCTTATTTCGTTTCGGTTGACATCCTTTCTTCTGAACAGATGAAACAGCGATGGCTCATCATAGGTGCATGCATTGGGATTATCGTTAGCTTACTCGCTAGTGCACTATCGATGGGAACCAATTTGTTCGAACCATCCCCCAATTCACTTCATCTTGACCTGAAAGCTGGAAAGGCATTGTGGGATTATGCCCAACAAATACCGGCCTGGACGGTTATCCAATATCTGCTCGGTATCGTTGCATTTGCTTATCTCATCTGGTATGTCTATAATCATTGGTTACAGCGACCGCGATTAATGTCAGTGTGTATCGGCTTTTGCCTCATTTTCGTACTGTCTGCAGGGTTAGAGCGATACGATCAATACGAATTTTATGCGTATGATCGAGCACATTATGCCCATCTCGGTCGAATCTGGAGATGGGTGAATGAGCATTCTTCGGGTCAGCGAATTGCCTACATCGGTACGGCTGTGCCATTACCCTTAGTTGGCCATCATATAAAGAATCGCGTCGTAGCGATAAATGTTGGCGAGGGAAAGCTTCTCCACGAAGTTGAGCAACCAATTCCTCCTAATCAGCCCATTCCTTCACCCCCTGACAACCGTAGCAGTGAACCAAATCGAGAGATCTGGTTGCAGAATCTGATTGAAAATCAAATCGATCTCATTGTCGTTTTTAATGATAAGACAATAATCTGGCCGGAGAGTGAGTGGATGGCTTCAGATCATTCGCGTTTTTCCCAGGTGTATCAAGATGATGCCGGATCAGTGTGGCTTTTCAGAAGACAACCTTGAACAATAATGTGCCTTCCGCTTAACCTGCGACTTCGATCTATCTAACTATCTGTGGTATGCTATCATCACGAACTGTAGCCCGGTGACTATTCTATGGCAGGCGATTTCCGCGCAATGCTCGATGAAGTGATCATCTTGCTCGACGCCGGTGTGATGATCTATCGGCGTCACGTAAGTTCTTTTCTGGCCCTGGCCGGCATTTTTAGCTTACCAGCAATGATTATTACCTTTCAACTCTTGTTTACTATCGAAGACCTGTTTGAAGCCAGCGTTGAAGATATTCTGCTCCTTACTAGCAGTCTGCTGTTAGTGCCCCTACTTATGACACCACCGCTCATCCGAGCGATGCAATTGGTACTTGCTGGACATCCACCATCGCTCCGTAACGTGATCTGGCAGCGACCCCAAATTGGGCGTGGATTGTTGGCGGTCGGGTACAGTGGTCTGTTGGCGATGATGTGGATGACGATCTTTTTTGTCATTTTTGGATTTTTCTTTGGTATAAGTTGTGGTGTGATCTTTTTTGTTTTGTATATCATTCTTTTTGTGAGTGTCATGACCAATTCTTTATTTGGTGCATTGTTTTTGCCACTCTTATTATTTCTTTTTCTGGTAACGTATCTCCTTTATTTTGTGTTTGTCGGTGCAGGTTTGCTGGCGGCATTGTACGGAGCACAACCGCTACTCGATCGTACCCTTTCGCTGCGTAAGGCTTTTCGTGTATCGTGGAGCCTTTTGTTCACTCGTTTCGGATATAATCTGTTGGTTTTTATCTGTGCAGCGTTGATCTTCAGTGCCATTGCCCTGATCGTGACGGTAGCAATCGGTGTTTTATTACCGGTGCCGTTTGGGTTACTCCTTGGTACTGAACATCCGCTTACCCGTGGGCTAAGTGCGATTGCCTGGGTGATTGGGCTGGCCGTGGCAATGCCGCTTGTCCCGATCTGGAGCACACTCCACTATCAGCAGGCATTGATCAGGTACACCGGTCGCGATTTAGCGCATCGAGTGGCTGTACAACAGCAGAAATTGGTTGGTCAATCAATCTGACAGAACAGGTACGCTTCATGGTGACAATGATTAGTGTGATGAAAGTTAGTGGTCATGAACTTGATGACCCGACATTCCTCGACGGTTTGGTAGTCGCTCTTCGTGATCTTCAGCAGCCGGCAGTGTTGGTGCACGGCGGCGGGAAAGAGATCAGCGCTGCGGTTGAGCAGGCCGGGTTACCGGTCGAGTTTGTTGATGGCCTGCGTGTAACATCACCGGCGATTATGGACATTATGCAGCGCGTTGTTTGCGGTACGATTAATAAACGGATTGTGACCGCGCTGGTGCAGGCTGGGGTAAAGGCGTTGGGGTTAAGTGGCCTCGATCTTGGCTTGTTACGCTGTGAACCGTACCGTCCGGCTGGTCGCGATTTAGGTCGGGTGGGAACAGTTACGACCGTTGACGGTGCTGCATTACGCGCCTTGCTTAACCTGGGCTGGTTACCGGTTATTGCTCCAGTCGGGTTGGGCATGGATGGTTTGAGCTACAATGTAAATGCTGATATGGTCGCCGAAGCGATTGCCGGTGAACTCGGTAATACTGAACTGGTTTTTATCAGTAATGTCCCCGGTGTTCTGGTTGAGGGAAAGGTTATCCCGACCCTGACGCCGGCTGCGGTGGAAGCGTACATTGCTACCGGTGTTATCAGTGGCGGCATGATCCCGAAAGTGCGGTCAGCCCTGTCAGCCCTGAACCGTGGTGCAGCCAGTGTACGGATTGTCAACCTGGCCGGTCTGCACAACGGTGGTACACGCTTTATAGCCGCAGAGAGGCAAGAATGACGGAGGCAAGCGATATTCTAAATCTGTTTCACGATCTTGATCCGGCTGCTCGCGCCGACCTAAAGGCGTTGTTGCAGGTGGCATCCTATCCGGCAGGCCACATCTTTCACTTGCCGAACGAGGTCGGTAGCCATGTCTTTTTTCTGCAACAGGGTCGGGTTCGCATTTACAAGCTGTCGCCCGAAGGACGTGCGCTAACGCTGTTAGTTCTGCATCCGCCGAGTCTCTTTGGCGAGATGGCACTCATTGGAACGGGAACCCACGACACATGCGCGGAATCAATGACTGACTGTGTGGTGGCACAGATCGAACGAGAGTCGTTACGGCGCTTTCTCAGTCGTTATCCCAGTGCCGCCATTGATGTGATGGAGCTGATGGGTGTGCGTCTCCGCACGATGGAGCAGCGCCTAGCCGATATTGCATTCAAGAGTGTACCGCAACGCCTTGCTGCCTTATTGCTCGATCTGGCCGGTGACCCGGCTGACGGCATGACCCCACCAAGTCTCGTGCGTTACACTCATCAGCAACTGGCTGAGATGATCGGCGCATACCGTGAGACTGTCACTAAAGCGCTGGGTGATATGCGCGAAGCAAACTTAATCCGCGTTGTTGATGATGCAATCATTCTGGTTGATCCAGCGCAGTTGCGGCAGTTGGCTTCATAGTCGGTTAGAGCGTCGGTCTGTGTCGTGCGATGACCGGAACTCACCCCTACCGTGCAGTGAACGACAGTGTGCCGGGATATGGTATGGCAGCGAGATAACCATACCTACACGTGGGAGCAGGGTGGAAATCGCCCCTCCAATCCGCTTCTCTTCCTGCTGACGAGTGGGATGAAAACGTTGCTATACCCTGAATGATAAACAGGTTTGCTATCATCGCCAGACTGGGGTACAATCAAAAGGTTATGATACTGACGCAAGGAGTAGCTTTGATGGTAACCTACGACGATCTCGTGATGGCGCTGGAAGATGCATGGCTGAGCGTCGGTCTGCACGAGCATGCGCTGATAGAGAGCGTCATTCCGGCGACGCATGATCGTACTTGTAAAATAGAACTCTTTCCCGAACACGCCGAGCCGTTGACGTTGGCGACGATGCCGCCATGGTTAGAAATTAATTTCACCTGGTCGCCTGTGCATCAATTGATCAGCGAAGGACGGGACCTTCCTGCTGATCCACTCGAACTGACTCTAACATACACAGTTACCCTGACCAATCACCGTGATCGCAGCGATATTGAGTTGGTGCGGATGTTTCAGCGAGCCGTTTATCAGGCGTTTGAACGGCACTTTCCCGCCGAGATTGTTGACGGCGAAGGGATCTCGGTTGAAGTGCGTCGAATATATCAACCGGTCGGTCAGCGTGTCGAATTGGAGGCCGTGCAGTTGGTTAGCTCGACGATGGTTGATTTATTTGAGCAGTGGGAAGATCGTGATGCCCAGACGTTACGCCAGCTCTTGCGTTCTGAGTTGAATCTGGCCCGCACCATCATCGCGAATCTGAGCGATACGTTTCATCCACATGGGAATGGTGGGTATCGCACGGTGGATGCCGCATGAATCAGGTTTACCTGACGGGAAATCCGCTTACTAGAAGTGCCATACCGGCGAGTAGATACCGGCTAGGCAACGAGAGATGGCGAGTGCTACCGGCAGCTATGACGGCCACGATCAGCGTTGCCGGTACCAAGATCAATGGTGGTATCTGATTTATGATGGGAAGGGTGCTCAACCCGGCGATGAGTGGTAGGACCCCGATGAGCAATAAGCCCACCTCACTACAGGCTCCTGCCAGATCGTTTTGGAGTGAGGTGATTGGCGGCACAGCCGCGATCCACGCCAGTGCCCCAAGTAGAAAACAAAGTTGGCGTAGTGGTTCGGCTGGCCAGCGTAGCAAACCGCTCAGATCGAGCGTGGTCGTTACGCTGACGAGGGCTGTTGCTGCTATCAGCAGTGGTAGATACCATTCGAGCATCTGTTGTGGTGCGATCCGTTCCCTTGCTGCCCGACGGAACGATGGCCACAGCAGCATTAGAAGCGCCGTTGGAACATCGAGACCGTAGGCAAACGGCGCGGCCGGTGTCAAGGGCAGCAACGTGATAACGCTCAACGGTGGGAGGAGATCGATCAGGGTGGATGGCCCCAGAGTTGCCGGTGGTATCCCGCGTAAACGTGCGACGATCAGCACCATCAACACTGCACTCAGGCCACCGGGGTAGAGCAAGAGTCGCGACCATGCCTGACCAAGTGCGCCGAGAATATCGCTCATACTCTCTCTCGCCAACGAATGATCACCCAGGCCAGCGCCCCGATCAGTCCTAACATGATCAGGAGTACCAGACCGGGCGCAGTTGCAGCAGGATGCGACCCGGCATCGAGTGCTAGCAGACCGGCCCACCCCCATGGTTCAATGGCGCCGTAGGGGGTCAGACCTCCCTGAAGGTGATCGCTCAGGGGACGTAACATCCAGCGTACCAGGATCGGTGTTGCCAGGCCCGCAGCCAGACTGATGATCGCCGCCATGGCGCCACGTCGCTGCCGTACCCCACCGATCTGACGTCCGGCGGCCAACATCAGGCAGAGGGCCGTTGCCCAGACCACCATAGCCAGCACGGCGATTCCGGCAGCCATGGCTGCTGCACTGACCGACCAGAACGCCATAAAGCCGAGCGATCCCGGCACAGCACCGGTGAGCAGCCAGCCAGCCCATGGCGCGATCCCCAGAGCAGGCTGGCCCAGTTGTCGCACACTGAGATGAAGCACAAGCATGCCGACGGCAACCACACCGGCCGGCGTAGCACAGCCAGTTGCAATCAGCGCCAGGCCACTTATGCCACGCTGCAACCAGACTTCGGTGTCTTGGGCATGTTGAGCAGTTACGGCTCGCCAGGCAGCGTGCAATGCTAGGCTACTTCCCACTAATAACGTCGCAAATTGCCAGCCCAGATTCCACGGCCCCACACTGTAGAGACGAAGCAGCGCAGCCAACGCCGTCAGCGCCATCAGCGGCTCAAATGATGAGACCCGCTTCATCGCGCCATCGAGTGCCCCGACCGCAAGTGCTGCTCCTACCAGCAAGCCGACAAAACTCACACTGTTGAGGCCATCACCGCTCAGTGTGATCCACCAGGAAGCGGCATTTCCGCCAATACCGAGATACCCACCGGCCAATGCCAGCCCGGCCAGCCGATAATCCCAACGCCGACTGAGAGCTGTTGCAGCCAGTAACCCACCTGCCAGACCGGCAATGTGCCCACTGGTCATTGCCCCGATTAGCGCCAGCAATTGCCATACTTGTCGCCACTGAACCGGTATTGTTAGCACCAGCAGCCCAGCGCTGAAGAGTACCAGACAACTCAAGCCGTCAACGACGATGATCCCCTGCGCAATACTCACTGGTCGACGCTGAATCAACCAGTAGCCGCCAACACCGATCATCATCGTTGCGACACACAGCAACCGATACAACAAATGGGAGAACTTTCGCTCAGATAACACAGGTGATCCGGTGTCCTTACTGCCCCTGCACTCAACGGTTTTGCTTGCTATCAATCACCATTGATAAGCTCTTGCCGACGGTACCGACAATTCGTACAGTAGGTAATCCGGTATCCGGCGACCGTCGCTCGTTGCAGAGCGTGACCACAATTCGGGCAAGTGGTTGTCTGCACAGCGCCATCTCCTGTTACCAACGGTGCAACCATTGGTGGTGCGGGTGGTTGCGCGGCAACCAGTCGGGCTGGTTTCATATTCCACATCTTACTTAACAACTCAACAATCTGCGCGTAATCGATAGCACCACGCGAGCGCGGATCGTGTTCATAAATCGTCTTGCCCACGGCTGAAGCTTCAGAAAGGCGAACATTCACCCGCACTGGCGGTAACACCAATTGACCATAGGTGCGATTTAGATGGGCGAGCAACGTAATTGACTGCTTCATTCGGGGATCGACCATCGTCGGAATGATTGCCCGCACAACTGCCGTTCCCCCTTTCACCCGACCAATTTGGGCTATCAGTTTCTCAAGACCCTTGATCGCAAACGGCTCGACAGTGGTTGGAATAATGACATCGGTTGCTGCGATCAACGCATTCTGATTGAGAACCGTCAGCGAACCACCGCAATCGAAGAAGATAAAGTCATATTCCTGACGCAATGGCCGCACCAATTGTTCGAGCACACGCACCCAATCGGCCCGTCCAGCAATTGCCTGATGGGCCAGCAGTAAGCTCTCGTTGGCAGCGACCAGATCGAGGTTGGGGCGGGCAGACACGCGCACATCGGCCAACGGTTTGTGATCAACGATGGCTTCATACAGAGTACGCTTTGGCTGCACACCCAGCGCCATTGCCAGATTACCCTGGGCATCTATATCGATGAGTAGCACGCGGGCGCCCTTCAGCGCCAGACCGGAACTGACGTTTACGACAGTTGTGGTTTTGCCGATTCCACCTTTGAGATTGATAACGGCGACCACCCGCGCCATGCGATGCTCCTTATGCGGATGCTGTTCAATGCTTTGCCAGTGTAGTAGAGCACTGACGGCTTGTCAAGATGGTGGGGTGTTGTGCTGGGGCTGTTAAACGTTTGCCTTCGACTCAGCAGATGATGCGGAAAGAGGGGGAGAGGAGCAGAAGCGCGTGCAGAAGGGGCAGCTTCCTGTTCCGACGGTGGTCTACGGTCAGGCTCTTCGTCGATGCGCTGATTATCCTCGTCAGCGCACGGTCAGGGTGGGGACCAACCTCCACATAACGCGGGCTGGCGGCTCGCGCACCCGGATGTTCATCGATGTCCCGCCGTTTTTGCATCGTCTGGTCAAAGCCCTGCAAACCCCATGGGAATCGATTCCCAAATCCTTCCCCCAAACGAGTGAGCTGAATTCACCGTATCAAGGGTAGCATACCGATACCGCTCCCTGTATGCTGTTCCTGTACATTCGGTTGGATAGAGCAGGTGGAGCCGATTATGATGGTGGATCGCGATCAAAGTATCAGACGGATCGAAATCGTTGCTGCAGCTCTGGTGGTAGTGACAAGCGGGTTTCTTGGTGGATTTGGTGCACGATCCATCGTTATCGGTGATTGGGTAACAGGCGGCGCATTTCTGGCAATTGGACTCATCAGCGTACTGCTTTCATTGAGTGTTCGTCCTTCTCAACATCAAAAAGTCTCAACTGCAATGTTGATCATCCTGATCCTGAAAGCCGGTTTTGGAGTTCTAACAGTAACTTCCACGCTCCTGATTGTTTCCGGGCAGGATCTGATCGCCATCTGGTCAGGTTTCCCACCAGCATCGCATCAGGTAGCCAGTCTCACAGCCCTGGCAGTCGTTGTTGGGCAGGGAATAGTGTTGCTCCTGGTTACATTAACCTTACGACAAGCGATCATCCCTCAGTTGCGGCGAGAAATCGAACTGCGGATGCGCGATCTTGGTGAGCAACAATCGGCACTGATCGCCCAATTGCGCGAAGCTGCCATCCAAGAGGAGCGCAACCGTCTGGCGCGTGATCTGCACGATACCATCAAACAGCAATTGTTCAGCATCAATGTTGCTGCTGCAACGGCGCAAAGTCTGCTTCATCACAACCCTGAAGCCATAGTGCAACACCTTCAGCATGTGCGCGACCTGTCGCAGGCGGCGATGGCGGAGATGAAGGCGCTGTTGACCCAACTGCGCCCGCAACCGCTGGCAACCGTGGGCCTAATCGAAGCCATCCGCGATCAACTCGAAGCACTGCGCTTTCGCGCCGAAGTGACCACCGAGCTGCATTACGATGTGTTGCCCGATGAGGGCCGCCTGCCGCTCGGCGCGCAAGAGACGATCTTTCGCGTTGTGCAAGAGGCACTGTCGAACGTGGCGCGCCACGCACGGGCTCGCCACACTCAGGTGGCACTGACGTGTGAGACAACGAACGGAAGTGAGGTGCTGCGCGTTTGCATCACTGACGACGGACAGGGGTTTGATCCGGCGACAACCCCTTCTGGCATGGGGCTGACCAACATGCGCACGCGCATCGAGGCGATCGGCGGAACGTTGGTGGTGCGCTCAACACCGAATACCGGAACCACCGTATGCTTTCGCATTCCGCTCATGAAACTCGAAACTTATAGGGAAAAGGAACGACGTATGAAAGAAGAAAACCTTCAGCATGTCTATGTTGCGGGTGGTCTAACCGCACTGACGGGAATTGCGTTTGTGCTCGCTCTATTCCCGTTACTGATTGCGATCACCGGAAGCGGGCTATCTTATCTTGCAGGTGTCGGGATCGTCGGCGTCATTGTCGGTGTGCCGCTGGCATTCGCGACGTGGAACTGGCGTCGTCGTGCCCTGAAGCATGACTCTGATTCGATCTGGCGGAAGGTGTTGCGATCATACGACACAATGATAGCCATCTTTCTGATGGTTTTGCTGGGATGGTTCGCCTTTTCACTACGAAGCATTGCCATAGTGCTGATCATCGCCATTGCTTTGGTTGTTGCCACCGTTAGTCTTGTGCGCCTTTACCGGGTGCTCGATGCCCGGTTGACTGAATGGGCAACGATACCTGCGCTGCGGATTCAGTTGCGCGAACACTGCTTCCTACTTGCATTTATGGTCGTTTTTCAGGTCTTGGTCTACGGCGGATTATTTGGGCCGATACAGGTAGTCACTCTCTTCCACGATAAGCTCGATCAGCGCTGGTTCATCTCATTCCTTGCGCTCGGATATCCTCTGCTTATTCCTCTCGGTCTTCTCAGCATCATTCTTACCCGGCGGCAAATCCGGCGGTTGGAGGCGCTAGAGAATTCGCAAGTAGTGACTGAACCGGTCTGCGACGCACATGTGCGCCGGTTGCGTATGGTCGCTCGTAGTCTGACGCTGTCATACCACGTGCTCTGTGTTGCGATTGGATGGTTCATATGGATGCATATTCCGCCAGTCGCGATAGCAATGGTGGTGATTGTTCTCGTGTTACTGGCGATCAAGTGGCGCGTCGAACGTACTCTTACGGCACGGGTTGGCGAATGGTCAACCTTTCAAGCGCAACAGTCGGCAATGGCGCTCTACCTCACCTTCCTGCTCGCCAACATTGCCGGCATCCTGGGGGGCATCTTAGGGTCGGCGATGGCATGGAGCGGACTTGACACATCCAGCGCGGCGTTCGACAACGACGCCGGTATACTACCGACCATTGCTCCATGGACGATCGTCGGGTTCGGAACCTGGTGGCTCGGTACATGGATCTATCTATCGATGCAGGTGATCATCTCCTGGCAGCGTATCCGCGCCCTAGCGCAGCGGAAGTGACAGCCTGAACCTCAACTGGTGGTTTCATTCGTCTTATGAGTTGCAACCGGAGTCTAGTGGCTTACAATGACAAAGAAAGGAATTGTTATGGAACAGGCTATAACCCCAACTCCAGCCCGTGAACGGATCGACCTGCTCGACATCCTGCGTGGATTCGCACTCCTAGGCATTCTGATCGTCAACATGGGAATCTTCAGTTTCCCGTTCATCGCCCAGTTCACCCGAACGCCACGCGGCGATAGTGTCCTCGATCATGCAACCGAGTTCCTCATCATGGCGTTAGCCACCGGCAAGTTCTACCCGTTGTTTTCATTCCTCTTCGGGCTGGGTATGTGGATGCAAATAGAACGCATCCAAGCGGTTGGCGGCAGTCCGGGGCGTTTTATGGTGCGTCGCTTGCTGGTCTTGATGGGATTTGGTCTGATACATTCACTGCTCATTTGGAACGGCGACGTTCTGTTTGTCTATGCGCTGGTCGGGCTGGTAGCGCTCCTCTTCCGCAAGGTTCAACCGCGCACGCTCCTGATCTGGGCTGGTATCCTGGTAGCGATCCCGGTCATCTTTGGTACTGGCTTTGTGGCCCTGGGTACACTGCTGGCGGGCGACATGAGCGGTGCGGCAGAAGGAATGGCGATGCTTCGCGACCTGGAGCAGCGCACTATCGAGATCTACGCCCGTGGCTCGTGGGGAGAGATCTTCGTCTGGCGCATCATTGAGTGGCTGCTTTTCCTGTTTTTCTTGTTCCTGAATGGAGGTGTGCTCCAAATTCTGGCGCTCTTTCTGATCGGTATGTATTTTGGTAAGCGCCAAATCTTTCGGAATCTGAACGAAGGACCAGCGTCTGAGCGTCGACTACCTGCCGGAGGTGTGTGCCTCGTAGTAGGACTGATTGCCAATCTTGTCCTGGCATGGCAGATCCAGGTAACGGATCCCTCATCACCACTGGCAGGATTGTGGCCTGTTCTGATACTGGTTGCTGGCCCAATCCTGAGTTACGGGTATCTGGCACTGTTCGTAGCGTTAACGAGCACTGCTGCCTGGCGCCGTCGTCTGCAACCGCTAGCGGCAGTAGGTCGGATGGCGTTGAGCAACTACATCCTTCAATCAATCATCTGTACCCTGATCTTCTACAGTTATGGACTGGGGTTGTTTGGACAGGTAGGCGCCTTCGCCGGGTTGCTGATCAGTATCGTGATCTGGGTAGGGCAAATCGGGATCAGCCGCTTATGGCTCCGCCACTTCCAATACGGCCCATTGGAGTGGGTGTGGCGTAGCCTGACTTACGGCAAAACTCAGAGAATAACACTAGAGGCGAGTCACCCATCGACGTTGTAAGGAACCCTTGTCGGGTATTATCAACCTCCCCCTGCGTCTGTGAGCGTAGGGGGAGGGAGTACAAGAAATAGAGAGACAACCTATGAATCCTATCCGTGTTGCTCTCGTTGACGATCACAAAATCGTTCGACGCGGATTAAGCGCCTACTTTGCCGCTCAACCCGATATTATTGTCGTTGGGGAGGCCAGCAGTGGAGAGGAAGCGTTACAACTCGCCGAAAGCTGGCAGGCGGATGTCATTGTGATCGACGTGCTTATGCCAGGTGGTATCGACGGCATCGAAACCACTCGTCGCTTAAAGCGCCTTCTCCCACAGGTGCAAATCATCATCCTGAGCGGATACGCTGACGACGCTCGCGTCATTGGTGCCTTGCGTGCCGGTGCAATCACCTACGTCGAGAAAGACAGCCAGCCGGAGCAGTTGCTTGAAGCAGTGCGGGGAGCAGTGCAAGGTAAAGCAATATTTGAACCAACGCTTATGCAGCGTATCCTCCAGGCTCAGACGATGAAAAGCAGCGATGTCTTGACCGAACGCGAGAGCGAGGTGCTAAGATTGCTGGCAGAGGGGCTGACCAATGCCGAAATTGCTGTACGACTGTCGGTGAGTGAAGAGACGGTAAAGACCCATGTTGCCGGCATTCTGCGCAAACTTGGTCTGGCACATCGTACTCAGGCAGCTATCTATGCGCTACGTAACGGGATCGTTTGACTACCGCTGCGCCAATCCATCGAAAAAGGTTGTGATGATCAGGTCGGCAATAACATCACCATGCATCTCAGATTTTGCCTGTTCGGTGTGAAAGAACGGGTAAAGCATACCCAGCAGCAACCATGTTGCGGTATGAGGATCAACCGGTCGCAGTTCACCACGTTCGATGCCAGCACGAATGATGGCCGAGATCGGTGCAATCAACCCCTTGGCGTAGCAATGCTCGATACTGGCGCGAGCAGCCGTGCTTAAACGAGGCAAATCGTGATTACTTAGCCGCAGTAGCGCTCGCTGAGCAGGCGCCTGAGTGAACAATCCCCGGATCAATGCCGTCAACTGGCTGCGTGTATCTGGCTGGCGTTCAGCAGACTGAACGAGTTCCGCCATCTCGTTCGCCCAGTTGTTCAGTACTGCGACCAGGAGGTCTTCTTTATCACGAAAATGATGGTAGAGGCCAGCTTTCGATAAACCGGCAGCTTCGGCAATCTCGCGCATGGCAATGCCGTCGTAGCCATACGTCACGATCAAGCGCGCCGCTTCATCGATAATCCGGTTCCGAGTCTGTTCTGAATGCTGTTGTCGACTCATACGATGGTTCGTGATAATAATGCCGGTACGTACCTATCCTATATTGTACTCCGATGTCGCAGGCAGTTGACAACAAGTGTCATCAGGTCGGATGGCCCCACCACTTCCCTGAGATCGCGGGTCGCTGGCCTGCGTCCTGTTGTGGGAGCTGAAATGTGCGAGCAGGGCAAGTTTGGCCCTGCCCGATAACGAAGGTATGTTTTACGAATGAACGCCTGCCAGCGCGGTTGCACGTTCAGCAGCCCGACTCTTCAGCCCGAGCGCCAGCGGTGTGAGGAGCAGCACCATGACTCCAATCACCAGGAATGCAAAGCTATAGCCGACAACTGCACCGCCACCGGTTGCTGCCAGTAAGCCGACCAACACTGCCCCCAGCAACTGACCACTACCCATAGTAACCGTCAGCAAGCCTTGCGCAGCGGCACGTTCGCTGGCCGGTACTTCGTTGAGCAGGATGTAGCGTAACGCTGAGCCCAGTAAGATTGCTAGCCCCAAGCCGATAACGATTGACGCAATGTAGAACATGACAAGCGAGGTTGACCACACTCCCAGCAGTACCATCCCGATCCCGCTGAGCACAACTCCAACACTCACGACCATCCGCGAGCCAAACCGGTCGAGCATACGCCCCGAAATCGGCGAACCGACAGCCATTGCCAGCACGATTGGTAAGAGCATAAAGCTGGCCGTTGAGCTGCTTACCCCGTAGGCTGCGGTCAGCAATGCTGGTACAAAGACGATAGACGACTCGGCGACCCCTGCGCCGATGGCTAATGCTGTTGTCAACCAGATTTGCCGTGAGCGAAAGATGGCTGGTTGCAGGATCGGCTCGACAGCCCGTCGCTCGACGGCAATGAATACCGGTACAAGTGCGGCGGCCACGATCAGCGCACCTATCGCCAGTAGTGGTAATGTCCCGCCGCGAAGCTGATCTGGATCGAGGCCGGTCAACCCGTAAGCCAGTGCCGTTAGCATGATGCCAAGAGTTACCAGCCCTGCTATATCGAACGGTGTCGTCGTTGTGCGCGTGCGTCCGGGCAAGAGCCGCAGGCTGAACAGAATCAGAACTGCCGCAATTGGGATGTTGACCAGGAAGAGCCACTGCCAGCCGAGCAGTAATAGCAATCCACCAATAATCGGCCCGATGAGAAAGGCAATCCCAAAGACCGCCCCGATCAAACCAAGGGCTGATCCCCGTTTCTCGGGTGGAAATGTGTCACCGATAACGGCACTAGCGACCGGAATGACACCACCAGCGCTGACTCCCTGCACTAGCCTACCTACCAACAGTAGGGTAAAAGATGGTGCGATAGCAACCAACAGTGAGCCGAGGGCAAATCCGCCCAGACTGGCGACGTACAAGAGACGGCGTCCAAAGCGATCAGAGAGGGCAGCAATGGTGGGTGTACCAACCAGATTGCCCAATACGTAGATTGAAAAGACCCATGACAGCGCTCGTTCATCGACGGCAAAGACGCGCTGAATGACCGGCAATGCCGGCCCAACGATCGCAATATCGAGTGCTGCCATCAAGACACCGACAAATAGCAGTCCCAGAATTTGATTCCGCTGCCGTTCACTTTTCATAAGATGTATTCTCCTTAACTTTGTACTTAGACCGACCGACCGGTCGGTTTGTATTATAGCACAAGGGGGTGTAGTTGAGAAGAGAGGATAGAGGTGAGTGGTGAGCAGTGAGCACGGAGGACAATACCCGTCACCGGAAAGATAGAATCAGGTTCCCAACCTGCTCGCGGAGGGGCCTGTAGCAGATGTACTGGTATGGGGAGAGATGAGGAAGGGGTTGATGAGGTGGGTGAGGGTTCCAGCCGTTCATCCCAAAACACGGCCTTTCAGCCCGTGCTACTAGGTGACCATACGGATCGGTGATTATCCGTTGGCAGGGGTGTGAGTGTGTTCTTGTCGCTCTGTGCAACTACTGGCGAAGGAAAGAGCCTTGCCCCAAATCGCGGTATAATCAGAGCATTCGACGGATGGCAAGCGTGCATTTTTGCGCTGCCCGATACAAAGGAGTATCACAATGGATTTGACGGCAAATTACGATATGTTTCTCGGCCCCGAACACGAGATGCTGCGCCAGACCGTGCGTAACTTCGCCGAACGGGAAGTAGCACCATACATCCGCGAGTGGGATCGAAGCGGCGCAAAGGCGGAAGGGCCAGAGGATCGACCGTATCTGCGTCCGGTTCTGAAACGGATGGGAGAGCTGGGTTTTCTCGGTATCTGTATTCCGCAGCGCTACGGCGGGGCCGGCATGGATTATCTGGCGCTTGCCGTGGTGTGCGAGGAGCTTGAGCGTGTTGATAGCTTTCTGCGTGTGGTGATGAGTGTGCATACCGGGCTAAACTCACTCTCGATTTTTCAGTGGGGAACGGAAGAGCAAAAACAACGCTTTCTGGTACCGCAGGCGCGCGGTGAGAAGCTGGCTGCATACTGTCTCACTGAACCCAATAGCGGTACTGATGCCGCAGCGATGCAGGCGACCGCCCGCCGTGAAGGTGATGAATACGTTCTCAATGGTGAGAAGATTTGGATCAGCCTTGCCGATCTGGCCGATAACTTTCTGGTGTTTGCCAAGACCGATCCCAGCGCCGGGCCACGCGGTATTACTGCTTTTATCGTCGAGCGCTCGATGCCCGGTGTCCGCAGTTACCCCATTCACGGCAAATTGGGAGTACGCGCCGGCAACACCGGCGGCGTTGTCTTCAACGATGTGCGGGTACCGCTCTCGCACCGGCTTGGTGAAGAGGGGGAAGGCTTTAAGATCGCGATGGCTGCGCTTGATAATGGACGCTATACCGTTGCCGCTGGCGCAACCGGTCTGATCCAGGCCAGCCTTGAGGCGAGTATCCGCTACGCCCGCGAACGACAAACGTTTGGCGTTCCCATTGCTGAACATCAACTCGTGAAGCGTATGATCAGTCATATGGTGCGCAAACTCGATACATCGCGGCTCCTCGTCTACCGGGCGGGCTGGATGAAGAATAAGGGTATTCGCAACACTCGTGAGACGACATTAGCCAAGTGGCATGCGACTGTCAGTAGCTTTGAGGCTGCCGATGATGCCATTCAGATTCACGGTGCATACGGATACGCCGATGAGTATCCAGTTGAACGGTATTTGCGCAATGCGCGCGGTGCGATTATCTACGAAGGCACTCGCGAACTGCAAGAGTTGTTGCAGGCCGATTTTGTGATGGGCTACCGCAAATATCCGAAGCTACGCTGTGAACTGCCAGCGTATGATCCGGATTTCTGGGAAAGTGATGGTTAATGTTGCTGCTTTCAGTCCTTTGCTGATCGGAATGAAGCAGGCGTCGCTCTGCCATCAGCGAACAATATCAAGCGCCTATCCGAAATCTCCTATCGCAGCAGAAGATTGGTCGGGGTGCAGCGTCGCTGCGCCGAGAAGAGGGCGGCGGGATGCGTCTGATGGTGGCGTTGCGGGGTAGGCAACGTGGGAATGGTCGATGCGCTGGGTGGCGGGTACTGGTCGGGACGAGGCGCCTCCTCGCCCCGACAGGTGTCCACGGTGATGATCGTGGAGCGCCTGTCCGACATACCCTGTTGCAGCAACAGAATTCGGTTGGGGCGAGCAGCCCTGTGCCCGTCCATTGGGAGGTAGGAGGGGCGAGGCGGTGCCTCGCCTCTACTGATCCGTTCAACATTTGAAAGCAGGTCTTGCGCGATGATAGAATATAACGACCTGAGCGAACTATCACCATTCCTCATCATTACACCCAATCCAGCAATTGATCGGATACTGGTCGTTCCCGCACTCCAGATTGGTCAGGCGCAACGGGTACAAGAATCGCGGATCGCGGCTGGCGGCAAAGGCTTGAATGTAGGCAGAGCAATGAAGTCACTTGGTGTTACTGCGTCGATCCTGGCGCCACTCGGTGGCTTTACCGGTCAACAGGCTACACACCTGGCTCGGCGTGAGTGTTTAGCGCTCAGTGATGTTCCTATCGGCGATGAGACACGAGTTTGTACGTTGGTCGTCGATCTGGCTACGCAACAGGTCACCGTCCTAAACGAAATTGGGCCACAGCTTACTGCTACGGAGTGGGCAACGTTCGAGCAAGCGATCCTCGACCATCCGGCGACGTGGCATCTCTTTTGTGGTAGCCTCCCGCCGGGGGTTGAAGCATCAACGCTAGCAGCATTAATCAGAGCGTTGCGTATACGAGGAAAACGGGTTCTGATCGATACCAGCGGTGCAGCGCTGGCAATGGCAATTACCGCTCAACCGGACGTGGTCAAGGTCAATGGCGAAGAGCTAGGGGGTCTGTTCGGCGACCATATCAATAATGAACACACCGCTTACCAGGCCGCCATCCGTCTACACCGGGAAGGGATCGAGCAGGTGATTGTTACACTTGGTGCCGATGGTGCGATTGGCGTCAATCGAACAGCGGCTGTCAAAGCCACTCCGCCAGCAGTACCGGTTCAAAACCCGATTGGTTGCGGAGATTCATTTTTTGCCGGCCTGGCTATCGCGCTTGAACGCGGACAACCACTCGCTACGGCACTCCGGCTAGCTACCGCTTGTGGCGCAGCCGATGCCCAAACGCTGGCTCCCGGCCACATCGACGACGCTACCGTCAACGCACTTGCCGAACGGGTGCACTTACGCTACTGGTGAACTTCAGCCGGTTGGGGTGGTGAGGCATCGATCAGACGCGCTAACTGCCGCATTTGATCAGCATTCAGATATGCACTCCGTTGTCCAGAGACCGTATAAAAGGCTAGATCACCGGAAGCACCAAGGATGAGACGGTACGATCCCAGCTCACGAATCCGCTTCTGCACCGAACCGAGCAGTTCGCGTAGTACAGCTACCTCATCAGCATTCAGCACCACAGCATCGTAGCCACGGATTAGATGGTGTAACACCAACGCCGGTGTCGCTTCAGGATGGTACGCTGCCTCAAATTCACCGATCAGCGCGATCCGCATCCTCTGCCTCCCTCGCGACCGGTCGGTCGCGAACTGCAACGACCACCTGCCAGATACTCGTCTCATCGAACGGAACTGGCGGCAAGCTTGTATCGCCGAACACACTGAGCGGGCGTAGTCCGGCAGTGCGTAGCATCGCTGTTAATTCCGGAAACCCGTATAGTCGAATCTGATCGCCAGGATGAGTAACATCAATACCACGACTGACATCAACATAGCGGTAATCAATTTCGAGCACTGCCCGGCGCGGGTCAAAGCGGGCTTCGCGTAAAACGAAACCACTTCCAATGGGATACCAGCCACTCCGAAAGTCATGCAGATAACGACCAATCTGGTAGGGATTGAGACACTGTAACAAGAGCTTGCCACCGGGCACTAAAGTGTGCGCAATGCCGTTCAAGACGGCCTGATTCGTCTCATCGTCGAAAAAGCCAAGACTGCTGTTCATCAACAAAACGGCATCAAAGCGCTCGTGGTAGGGTAAACTGCGCATATCGCCGGTGACAAACTCGACATTCAGCCCCCGTTCGGTGGCTGCTGTACGGGCATGGCTGATCACCGACTCCGCAGCGTCAAGCCCAACCACCGTCCAGCCACGTTCGGCCAGCATCAGACTGTGCCGCCCATTGCCGCATGCTAGATCAAGGATTGTCTCGACGCCTTGCAAGCCGAGGGCGTTGATCAGAAAATCAACTTCACGGCGGGTTAGCTCATCGGCGTATTGCCGATAATGAGCAAATTCATAGACCTGAAATAACTCTTCCCACCACTCACGCGAAGCCTGTTCGGGCATTATAAACTCCTGACCCGCCTACAGATCGATGGTGCGCGGCATAATTGGCAATTCATCAACGCGCAGACTGGGCGGCAGGGTACATACCCAGAGCAATGCCTGCGCCACATCATCAACCGTCATCAGACGCTTACGCAAATCTTCAGCCGGGTTTAGCGGTGCAATATCAGCATTGATCATCCCAGAGTATACTGTTGTCACGAAGACATTGTACGGGCGTAACTCTTGTGCCAGGGCTTGTGACAGGCCCGATAACGCGAACTTGGCGGCGCAAAACGGTGCAATGTTCGCCACGCCCACCTTTCCAACCCGTGAGCCGAGGTTAACAATGGTACCACTCCGCTGACGCTTCATATACGGTACCACTGCCCGCATCAAATAAAATACGCCGTTAAGATTGGTATTCATAACCTCTTGCCACTCGGCGTCGGTAAATTGCTCGAGCGGCGCAATCTTCTCGATATTGCCGGCACAGTTTAACAAGATATCGACTCGCCCCATCATCTGGACGGTCGTGTCCACCAGATACTGGACCTGTGATGAGACCGTAATGTCGGTTGGAATTGCGAAAGCGTTGTGGCCCTCGGTTGTGATCATGCTGACCAAATGTTCAAGCCGTTCACGTCGCCGGGCAGCGACCACGACCGTCGCTCCTTCGCGAGCGAAGAGCCGGGCAGCGGCGTAACCAACCCCACTAGAAGCACCGGTAATAATTGCAACTCGTCCTCTTAACTTCATGACATTCTCTCCGAATACTGCTGGAAATCACGGCTTCATAGATATTATACCTGAAGAATAAAATAAAATCGGCGCTGATGAAGGGACAGTCGGCGTTTGCAAAGTTTTCATCGTTTGGACCGAACGGTTGCCGATGGTCCCCGACCCATGCGCTTGCCTGGGCGCGCAGGTCTCTGGTCTGGGTCTTGCAGTAACATGGCAAGAAACCATCGTGTGTCGCATGAGGATGCCATCATCCCCCAGGCCCTCGCAAGGCGAGGTCGGGGAAACCTTCCCTTACCATACGGTGACGAGCATGATTGGTGGGACAACCAGAGGTTTGCCGCAGATGACCGCTACATCGTCCGTATCAATCGGGCCAACCTATACCAGGACGGTTGAACAGCAGTCTGAACAGGTTTCACCGCTCACGCCAAGCGCGGGCTAGCAGCTCGCGCTTCCGGGTCATAGGAGCATTCTCAGAACTTTCTAAGGCAAGCTTGGTTATACTCTGGTAGAATCATTGTGCTACTATTGCGTTAGTGTGCGAGAGATGGTATAACATAACAGGTAACAACATACAGGAAAAGGGTCGCGATGTACTGGGAAACCATCACTGATCTGTTACACCACCCACGAGTTATCGAGACACGTTACCATATGCACCACAGTGTTCCCAAGCATGATCATCTTATGCGTTCGGTACACTTCTCGTACTATCTGGCACCATTTTTTGGCGCCGATCAGGTAACGTGTGTTCGTGCTGCCCTCTTACACGACCTCGACTCGCGTTATGGTACCCTGACCACTCATGGCGCTATTGCGGCACGGGTAGCTGCTGAGCTGGGCGAGCCGGAAGCAGTTTCGGCAGCTATCATTAGCCACATGTACCCCTTTGGCCCACGTCCAACCACTCGTGAAGGGTGGGTATTAGCGGTAGCTGACAAACTGGCTTCACTGGCCGATCTGAGTGCATTTATCGGTGGGTTGTTCTCTGGGCGGAGTCTCCATATTCGCCGCCAGCTCTGCAAGAGTGACCCCTTTTACGCCTCGCGCCGTGCCCGACGACGGCACCGCCGTCTGATCAGTTCACTCTGGCGGCGACTGGGCCGTAAGGGCCTTAGCTGGTGGCGTTTCGATGGTCGTGAAACGGTAGGGCGGGTTTAGAGTCCGTGGTTGGATACAGCTATCAGAGGTCAAGACGGAGTTTTGGTAGGGGCGCAGCGGTGCTGTGCCCCTACCACATTATGACATAGTGGCGATGCGGGGATGAATATGGCGCTGGGCAATGCGGGCCAGTGGCCCGCGCACCCAGGGGGCGCAGCGGTGCTGTGCCCCTACCACATTACGATATAGTGGCGATGCGGGGATAAGAGTATGGGTATAGGTGGACGGAGAACAACGTGATGGCGGGGTTACATCCACACGCTTCAGTGAACAGGTTTAGAAATCACCCTGTTCGGTGTAGTGAGGGATAGCCGGTACGCAGATGGGATCGATGTCTCACCACTGCACACCTCGCTGCCAAACCTGTGCTATAATTGCTACACATTGTACATTGCACATTCAATCATCCGTCGCGGTGACCCGTAGGCCCGGATGCCAGGGCGTAAAGGTGGAAGCTGGTGAGAGTCCAGCGCTGTGCCGCAACTGTAACCGGCTACTATAAGCCGGAAGCCAGGACGCCTGCCGCGATAGAGTGTTCGTTCAGCCCTTCTCGAGCTAAGGAGGATGAACGAGGCCTGCATGAGGCTATCATGTGGCGTCATCGTTTCATAGCCCCGACCGAGAAGGTCGGGGTTTTTGTTTATATGTCAACAGTAAGGAGACGGTCGTGTCTGAGGAGGCAACTGCACCGATTGGGTCGGGGTCATCGCCTGAAGCAGCGGCTCGCCGCAAGGCGGTGAGAGCTAGCCATGCACCGAAAGGGTTGGTCATTGTCAATACCGGTGAGGGGAAAGGGAAGACAACCGCTGCCCTAGGTATTCTGCTACGGGCCTGGGGGAGAAATATGCGCGTCGGTGGTGTGCAGTTTATCAAGCACGAACAGGCAAGATTTGGTGAATTGCGGGCACTCGAACGCATAGGGATTACGTTGACGCCCCTCGGTGATGGGTTTACCTGGACGAGCCGCAATCTCGATGAGACCCAGGCCCGTGCATTGCATGGCTGGGAAATCGCCAAACAACAGATTACGAGTGGTAATTTCGATGTCTTTCTGCTCGATGAGTTTACATATGTGATGCACTATGGCTGGCTGCCTGCCACTGAGGTTGTAGAGTGGCTGCGAGCGAACAAGCCGCCAATGTTACATCTCATCATTACCGGTCGCTATGCACCGGCAGAACTGATCGAGTACGCCGATCTGGTCACGGAAATGCGTGAAGTAAAGCACCCATTCCGCGACCAGGGGATTCGGGCACAGCCAGGGATTGAGTACTAACAGCTCCCTAAGCCGGTACACGGGGGACACATGGGCGAACAGCTTAAGCGCAATATGGTGCAGCGGCTCGATGGGCGGCTGGTAAATGCCGGCGCCCGTCGGGGGATGTTGATCGTCTGCGCAACCGGTTGCTGCTGTGGTCATACGGAACGTGGTTTTGCACCGGTTCCGACCGATCTGTATCATCAAGAATGGGAACGCCGCCGTTTGCGCAATCGCGTGCATCTTAGTCAGGGTGGGTGTCTAGGGCCGTGCCCGCTGGCGAATGTTGCCCTCTTGCTGTTCGATGGCCGTCCTTACTGGTTTCACTCGCTCAATGATCCGGCATTAGTGCCAGTTCTGTACGATTACATCGAAGACCTGCTGGCCGCTGAGCGTCCGGTAGCACCACCACCGGCACTGGCACCGCATCTGTTCAACGGCTTTACCTGGGACGGTGTGGAAGCTGCGACGACTACCCTCGACCGTCTGCCAGCGGTGGCCGGCAGTGGGATTCTTGTTTTGAGTCAGGCCGACACCGATCTCTTGGCCCTCGAGCAGGCACAGACGCTGCTTCCAGAAGGTTTTGCTCCGCTGTATATGGCGCATATTGGCCGCTTGACCGAACCAACTGCGATAGATCGCTTGCTTGAACAACATCTACCGGCGGCAGCCATTGTGGTGGTGCGGCTCCATAGTCCGGCTGCGTTTCTGTACGGTCTGGAACGGTTACAGCAGTGGGCTGCGACTACCGATGGTTTTCTGCTCTGCCTGCCAGCAGTCGATGAGGTAGACCCTGATCTAATGGCCCGATCAACGGTGGGAGTACCATTGGCGATGCTGATCAGCGCCTATTTTCGGGCAGGCGGGGCGGTGAATCTGGCCAACGGACTGCAATGTCTGAGTGACCATCTGCTGGTAAGCGGATGGGGCTACGATCCGCCGATTGATCTCCCCTTGCATGGGATGTATACCCCGCCACGACCGGCACGCCGTGGCCGCAGACAAGATGCGGCGACTATCACAGCGGCAGCAAGCGATGCACCGACAGTTGGTGTGCTCTTTTACCGTGCCCATCTTCTGAGCGGGAATACAGCGTTTGTTGATGCACTGATCACGGGCTTGCAGGCACGTGGGATGCAGGTACGCGCTGTCTATACGCAATCGCTAAAGTCAATCGCTTCCGACGGTTTGCCGATTGGGTTAGGATTGTTGCAGCAAGCTGGCCCACCGGATGTGATCGTTTCGACCCTTAGTTTCGCCCTTGGTGCTGATGATCCGCATCCGTTCAGTCGTCTTGATGTTCCGGTGGTGCAGGCACTGCTCAGTAGCAGCAGTCGTGAGGCGTGGCAACGCGATGGTCGTGGCCTGGGGCCGCTCGATACAGCAATGAATGTTGCCTTGCCAGAGCTTGATGGCCGTATCATCGGGGTGCCGATTGCGTTCAAGTCGCAGGAAGGGGAAACAGCCGCCCATTCATTACCGGATCACGAACGGATTGAGCGGCTGGCAGGTTTGGTCTGGCGATTGACCCAGTTGCGCCGGAAGCCGAACAGCCAAAAGCGGATTGCTATTATCTTGACGAATAGCAGCGCGAAAGCGCAACGGATCGGAAATGCTGTTGGCCTGGATGCACCGGCGTCGCTGATGCGCATCTTTGCGGCCCTCCGTGAGGCTGGTTATGCCGTGGGTGAATTACCGGAGAGTGGTGATTCGCTGATTGCCAGTCTGATCGCACGCTGTTCGTATGATGAGACCTGGCTGACAACCGAGCAGTTAGCACAGGCCTATCGTGTTCCTGCCGAAACCTATCGGCGCTGGTTTGCCGAATTACCGCTGCCGTTGCAAGAGGCTATGATTCGTCAGTGGGGACCACCCCCTGGCCAGGCGTATGTCCACCGCAGTGAGCTGGCACTGGCTGGGTTGGAAGTTGGCAACTGCTTTATTGCCCTCCAGCCACCACGTGGCTACGACATGGATCCCAATGCCATCTATCACCGACCCGATCTACCGCCACCACACAATTATTATGCCCTCTACCGCTGGCTGCGTGATGAATGGCAGGCTGATGCGATAATCCATCTGGGAAAACATGGGACGCTCGAATGGCTGCCTGGTAAAGGGGTTGGGTTGAGCGCGGTCTGTTTTCCCGATCCCTTTCTGGCCGACCTGCCTCTGATCTATCCCTTCATTATCAACGATCCCGGTGAGGGGACTCAAGCCAAACGACGAGCCCATGCGGTCATTGTAGATCATCTTACCCCACCCATGACAAATGCTGGCACATATGGCGATCTGGCCGAGCTGGCTCAACTGGTCGATGAGTACTACCGCATGGAACGGCTTGATCCGACCAAATTACCATTCCTGCAACGTCAAATCTGGGAGGTGCTCCAACGCAGTCAATTGGCCGATGACCTGCGCTACATATTGCAAGCCGATCATGGTGATCATCGTCACGAGTGGGATGGTAGTGTGCTGGAGGATGGCACACCGACCGTTTTGGCCGAGCTAGAAGGGCGTGAGGTAGCCCATCTCCTCGAAGACATCGAAGGGTATCTGTGTGAGCTGACCGGCGCTCAGATTCGTGATGGGTTGCATATTCTCGGCACGTTGCCGGAAGGCGACCGACTGGTTGATCTGGTGTATCACCTGCTGCGACTACCCAATCTCTCCGCTCCCAGCCTGCCGGCTGCCATTGCTACAGCACTCGGTGTTGACTGGTCAGCGTTGCAGGCAGCACCGGGGCGACGGCGCACTGATGATGACCACTTTTTGACGAATGCCGATCTAATCGAATACATTGAAACCCTCTGCCGGACTATGCTGCGTCAGCTTTATAACCACGACTGGGCTGTGTCGGCAATTCATGAGGTGATAGAGCAGGTGCTCCCCGGTTGCGGTGATAGTTCGACCATTGCGGAGGTGCTGCGCTACGCCTGCGACCAGCTTGTACCGCGGTTGCGTCAGAGTGCCGTTGCCGAAATCGATCATCTGCTGGCTGCCCTGGCCGGACGCTTCGTACCACCAGGGCCAAGTGGCGCCCCCACACGAGGAATGGCGCATGTGTTGCCTACTGGACGCAATTTCTACAGCCTTGATCCGCGCAGTGTGCCCAGTATGGCTGCCTGGGAGACTGGCCAGGGGCTGGCAAATGACCTGCTACGCCGCTATCAACAGGAATACGGTACATGGCCTGAAAGCGTAGGAATTAGCATCTGGGGTACCAGTCTCATTCGTACTGCCGGTGATGATGTAGCGCAGGTGATGACGTTGTTGGGTGTGCGACCGCGCTGGCAACGTGAAAATCGGCGGGTTATCGGCTTTGAGGTTATTCCGCTCGCCGAATTGGGACGGCCACGCATCGATGTCGTCTGTCGGATTAGTGGCTTCTTCCGCGATGCGTTTCCGCATCTGATTGAGCTGCTTGATCAGGCAGTGCAGACGATCATTGATCTTGAGGAACCGCTTGAACTGAATTTCCCGCGTAAGCATGCCCACCTGACAGCGCAGACCCTGGCAGAGGGTGGTATGCCCGTTGAAACGGCACAACGTGAAGCGCGCTACCGCATCTTTGGCAGCCCACCGGGAAGTTACGGTGCCGGGATGCTCCCCCTGATCGATGGGCAAAACTGGACGAACGATACCGATCTGGCGCACGTGTATCTACGCTGGGGCGGCTATGCGTACACCGCCACTGAACAGGGTGTCCCGGCAGAAACAGCTTTTGCGGCTGCGCTCAGCACGGTACAGGTCGCTACCAAAAATCAGGACAATCGCGAACACGATATTTTCGACAGCGATGATTATTTTCAGTTTCACGGTGGCATGATCGCAACGATTCGGGCCCTCACCGGACGGAATCCGGCGCGCTACTTTGGTGATAGCAGTGATCCGTCACGACCGCGCACTCGCGATCTACGTGAAGAAGCCCGTCGTGTCTTTCGGGCGCGGGTGGTCAATCCGAAATGGCTGGAAAGTATGCGTCGGCACGGGTACAAAGGTGGCCTAGAACTGGCGGCAACTGTTGATTACCTCTTCGGCTACGATGCGACGGCCCAGGTACTGGCCGACTGGATGTATGAGCAGGTTACAGAACGGTATGTACGTGATCCGGACGTACAGCAGTGGTTGCAAGAAGTGAATCCCTGGGCATTACAGGCGATTGCCGAACGGCTCAACGAAGCAATTGGTCGAGGAATGTGGCGTAATCCTTCACCGGAAGCCCAAGCCACCATCGCCGAGATTCTGAACCAGGGTGAAGCTGTGCGCGAGGGACTGTCTACGGCACAGGACGACTATCACGAATCAGCGTAGCAATAAACAAAGGAAAGGAGGAACCCATGGATCTGCTTCAAACAACTATCAATCAGATCGGGCCACTCGACGATCAGGCAGCTACTGCTGCGCGTCGCCGCCAGGATACGCTTACGAAACCAGCAGGTTCACTCGGACGATTGGAAGAGCTATCGATCCGGATTGCCGGTATCACCGGACGCGAACGGCCACGGTTAACTACGCCGGCTGTGATTGTCATGGCCGGTGATCACGGTGTTGCCCGCCAGGGTGTCAGTGCATTTCCAAAAGAGGTTACTCCACAAATGGTCTTAAACTTCTTGCGTGGGGGCGCAGCGATCAACGTGCTGGCCCGTCATGTCGGCGCCCGTGTGATCGTAGTTGATATTGGTGTTGCAACCGATTTACCGGCCCATCCTGAGCTAATCAGTCGCAAACTTGCGTATGGTACAGCCGACTTCACCGAAGAACCGGCAATGAGTCGCGAGCTTGCCCGACAATCAATAGAAGTTGGTATTACGTGTGCGAATGAAGCGATTGATAGTGGAGTCGATCTGCTGGCTACCGGAGAAATGGGCATTGCCAACACCACGGCAGCGAGTGCCATTGTCGCCGCGATCACCGGTCGCCCGGCCAGCGAGGTGACCGGACGCGGTACCGGTATTGACGATGCCGGTTTGGCTCGAAAAATTGCGGTCATCGAGAAGGGCCTGACGCTCCATCGTCCTCATCCGAACGATGGTCTCGACGTGTTGGCGAAGGTAGGCGGCCTGGAAATCGGCGGCCTGGCTGGTGTCATACTCGGCGCGGCGGCCCGACGGGTGCCGGTCGTTATCGACGGTTTCATTTCGGGGGCAGCAGCCCTGATCGCAGCAACGTTAGCACCTGCCGCCACGCCGTATATGATCGCCGGTCACCGCTCGGTTGAGCGTGGGCATAGTGCCGTCTACAGCCATCTCGATCTCCAACCGCTCCTCGATCTCAACATGCGGCTGGGAGAAGGTACCGGTGCAGTCCTGGCAATGTCAATCTGTCAGGCAGCTTGCAAAATACTCGACGAGATGGCAACATTTGCTGAAGCTGGTGTGTCGGAAGGTGAGCAGCAATCGAAGTAGCAATGTATCAGCAATGGAGGTCTCCGATGAAACGATGGCAGCGGTGGCTTATCGTCAGTGTAGGGGCGGTCCTCTTCCTTGTGTTTGAGGCGCGACCGGCGTATGCGATGCACATCATGGAGGGGTTTCTCCCGCCACTGTGGGCATTGTTTTGGTTTGTGGTGGTCATTCCCTTTTGGGTCATCGGTGTTCGTCGCCTCCGTGCACTTATCAGCGATACTCCTGAAGTCCGTCTCTTGCTTGGCTTTGCCGCCGCATTTACCTTCGTTCTCAGTGCCCTGAAATTGCCCAGTGTCACCGGATCGAGCAGTCACCCGACCGGCACCGGGCTCGGTGCCATCCTGTTTGGGCCATGGGTGATGAGTATTCTCGGCTCGATCGTGTTGCTGTTTCAGGCCCTCTTGATTGCACACGGTGGTCTCACCACCCTCGGCGCGAATGCATTTAGTATGGCGGTCGTCGGCCCGTGGGTGGCATGGCTCATCTGGCGGAGTCTGAACGGACGCGCACCCTTCTGGGTAACCGTCTTTCTGGCGGCAGCGCTGGCCGATCTCACCACGTATGTGGTCACCGCCCTGCAATTGGCACTTGCGCATCCCGATCCGGTCGGTGGCATCGGCGCATCCATTATCAAATTCGGCGCCATCTTTGCCGTCACGCAAATACCGCTCGCGATCAGCGAAGGGGTCCTGACGGTGTTGATCATGAATGCCTTGCAAACGAATGCCAAAGCAGAACTGGAAGCCCTTGCGGTGAAAGGAATCCGTCCATGAACGCACAACCGTTATCCTGGCCGGTCGTTATGATCTTGAGTCTGATCGTCGTTGCGTTGGCAGTCGCGCCGCTGCTGCTCATTCGCGATACCGAGTTCGGTGGTGCCGATGCTGCGGCAGCACAGGCGATTACTGAGGTGAACCCCGACTATACGCCATGGGTTGTGCCCCTGTTTGAGCCACCGGGGAGCGAGACAGAAAGTCTGTTGTTTGCCCTTCAAGCCGGGCTAGGCGCCGGCGTGATCGGCTACTTCTTTGGCTGGCAGCACGGTCGGCGTCAACAACGAGATCGGTGATCCATGCTGCGGGTGATCGATCGCTACGCCTTTACCAATCGGCTCCGCATGGTCGATCCGGCTCAGAAGAGCGCGATCGCACTGACAACGATCGTGCTCTGCCTCGTCCTCGACCGACCGTTGGTCAGCGGGCTGGCGCTGCTCTGGATGGTCGGTCTTGCCATCGGCTATGCGCGTCTCCCATGGCGAGTCGTGATTGCCGTCCTGAGCACCGAGAGTATGTTTCTGATGCTATCGGTCATCGGGATTGCGGTACGCCTCGGCGTTGACGCATCGACTGCTGCGGTGCCGATTGGGCCGTTCTGGGTGAGTATGGACCGTTCATCCGTCCTGCTCGCGGGGCAGGTCTTCATCCGGGTGATCGCGTGCGTGTCGGCGCTCAATGTTCTGGCCTTGACCACGCCGCTGGTCGATCTGATCGATCTCTTCCACCGATGGCGGATACCGACTATTCTGATCGAGGTGATGATCCTAAGTTATCGGGCTATCTTTCTCTTGCTTGACACGCTCGAGCGCATGGTCATCGCGCAGAAAGCCCGACTGGGATATGCTTCCTGGCGTTCAACGCTGCGTAGCTCGGCGCTTATTGGTAGTCAGTTGTTCATGGCTGCGTATCAGCGCAGTCGGATGCTCGAACAGGCGTTGATCGGTCGCGGATTCTGCGGCGAGGTGCGCGTGTTACCGATCAGGTATCACCACGATTGGCGCTTGTGGGCCTTTCTGGTGCTCATGGTGATCACCGTGAGCCTGGCACGCATGTGGGGATAACAGCCATGCTGACGTTTGAACGAGTCTCGTACCGCTTTGACGGTTCTTCGGTTCCGGCACTCCAGAACGTTTCCTTGACGATTCCCACCGGGCAGCGGGTTGCGATTCTGGGGCGCAACGGCGCCGGGAAGAGTACGTTGCTGTTGGTTGGTGCAGGGCTGCTTCGTCCGCAACAGGGCCAGGTTCGTCTTGGTGATCGTCCAATCGGCTATGCACGCGCCGACATGCGGTACGTTCGGCAGTATGTGGGAATGGTGATGCAATCACCGGACGAGCAACTCTTTAGTGCCAGTGTCTGGCAAGACATCAGCTTTGGGCCACTCAATCTGGGATTACGCCCTGCAGAAGCAGAGGACGCGGTACGTGAAGCCGCTGCATTGTGCGACGTGACCGATCTCCTCGACCGCCCAACCCACGCGCTGAGCGGTGGGCAAAAGGCGCGCGTGGCGCTGGCCGGGGTACTGGCGATGCGGCCGCAGTATCTTCTGGTCGATGAAACCACCTCTGGGCTGGACCTGTGGGCGAGGCAGCAGATTCTGCGGGTGTTTGATCGATTGGTTGCCCAAGGACGAACCGTCGTCATGGCGACTCATGATCTCGCGCTCACCAGGCGCTGGGCCGATCTGGTGATTGTGTTGCACGGAGGCAGCGTCGCTGCGGTTGGTTCTCCCCGACAACTATGGAACGATGAAGCAATCCGTCTGCTCATCGCTCCGCCAGAGGTATGGTGTGATGAGCATTGAACGACTACGCCGGCGGTGCACCATCGCGCTCTTAGCATTGGCGATTGATCAGGGTCTGGGTGATCCATTGGGGAATCTGCACCCAGTTGCGCTCATGGGACACTGGCTGCGCCTGGGCGAGCGATATGCCCCCGATACATCATGGGCGCGCTTAGTTTGGGGAGCAGGTTGGCTAGGGTTGGGCTGGTGGTTGAGCAGTAGTGTTGTGTCCTGGCTACCGCAGCACTGGTTGGCACAGAGTGGCTGTGCCTCGTTCCTAATGGCCTATCGTGACCTGGATCGAGCCGTGGCCGCGGTAGAAACTGCCCTCGCCAACGGTGATCTCGTTGCAGCACGTCGCTTACTGGGCTGGCACCTGGTCAGTCGCCCTACCGCCGATCTCAGTGCGACTGAGGTAGCCGGAGCCGCCATTGAGTCACTGGCAGAGAATCTCAGTGATAGTGTGATCGCGCCTCTCCTGGCACTCCTGATCGGCGGCCTACCGGCAATGGTGATCTATCGCTTCACCAATACTGCCGACGCGATGTGGGGCTATCGTACACCAACTTACGAATACCTGGGCAAGGTCGCTGCGCGCTGCGATGATGGCTTCAACATCATACCGGCTCGTCTGACGGCGATCCTGATTGCATCAGCGGCGCAGATCGTCAACCGGCGTGGACGAGAGGCCTGGCACATTGCACGACGTGACGCAGGGAAGACGGCTTCACCTAACGCGGGCTGGCCGATGGCGGCAATGGCCGGAGCGCTCGATACGATACTCACGAAGCGTGATCATTACGCGCTCGGCAGTGGATCGTGCGTTCCCAATGCCGCCATGATCGCGCAGGCCCGACAGATCGTGCGCTTGGCGGTAGGGATGGTGGTGATCGGGTTAGGTATCGGCGTGGTATTCCAGCGCCGGCAGAGGTAATGGCAATGACGAAGACAGCTCTTCTCTTGATTGGACACGGAACCGACGATCCAGACGGCCTTGCTGAATATCACCAATTGGCGAGTCTGGTGCAAGAACGGCTCGATTGCTCTGTACAACCCTGTTTTCTGGAGCTGGCCGATCCCCCGATTGGTCAGGCGCTCGATGAGTGCGCTCGCGCTGGTTATCGGCGCATCATCGCCCTACCGTTGCTCCTAGGGGCTGCCGGTCATCAGAAGAACGATATTCCGGTGGCCTTGCAGCAGGCAAGACTACGCTGGCCTGACGTGACCATTCACTACGGCGCTCCGCTCGGCGTCCAGTATGCCCTACTCAAGGCGTTAGCTGACCGGTTGCATGAGGCTGAAGCGGCAGTACCGCCGGTTCCTCGCGCCGAGACCGCCCTCGCTCTGATCGGACGAGGCAGTAGCGACCCCGACAGCAATGCCGACGTTGCGCGTATGGCGCGTCTGCTATGGGAAGGGCGCGGCTATGCTCACGTTATGTATGGCTTTTACAGTATCACCACGCCAAGGGTACCTGAAACGATAAAAGCCTGTGTTGCGCTTGGCGCCCGTCGGATCATTGTGATACCGTATCTGCTCTTCAGTGGGCGTATTTTGCAACGGATTAGATCACAGGTCAACGATGCACGCTCACGCTATCCTGATCATGATTTCGTGGTGACCGAACATCTTGGGCTTCACGAAGGCGTGATTGCCGCCATCCAGCAACGATTTCAAGAGGCAACCGAGGGGTACGCCGCAGTAAACTGTGATGTTTGTAAATATCGACGCCTGTTTCCGGGCTACACCGCCGACTTTGGTCGGCCACAGACCAGCGATCACGAACACGGCTTACGTGGCGCGACGGCAAACAACGAAATGAAATCCATCTTGCCGCCACGCTACCGTGGCGGTCGTCCGGTAAGTGCTGCACCGATGAGTGCGGCGCCACTCGTCTTCGACAAAACCGGGCAGGTGGCGTGGGATCGCATTTGGGGTGGTGATGATCCGAGCAATCCCTTCTGTGAACTGGCATTGGCCGGTGGCCCACCTCATCGCGGTACTCTGCTCGAACCGGTTGATCCGGAAACCATACGGGTCGATCCAGAAGGCTACGCCCGTGTCATTGCTGAACTTCGCCGCGCCTTGACGATGGTGACCGATCTGCCGGTCACTACCGATGTCGCACCAGGCTGGATTGGTCTGATTTGCGAGAGCGAAGAGATGGCTATCTGGCTGTTACGTGCGATCATCGTAGAAAATGTCAGTGTACGACGGGAAGATCGCACCTTGCTGTTGCCCGCAGGCCCACAGTTTCGCCTTGATGGAGAGATCAAAAACGTGGTCACGGCAGTCGCCAAGACCTACCACTACTGGAAAGAGCATATTCAACGATGAACAGCACTGCATGCCATATCTTTATCCTGCATGATCTGGGTGATAACATCACCCAATTAGCTCAGGCAATTGCTGATGGCGTCACATCTGTGCCTGGTGTGACGGTCAAGATCAGCCAACCCAATCATGCCACGAAAGCCGATCTGCTCGAAGCCGACGGTATCATTATCGGTACGCCAAACTGGACGGGGATCAAAGGCACGCTCAAACGCTGGCTCGACACCACCGGCGATCTGTGGGAAGAGGGTAGCCTGGCCGGGAAAGTAGGTGCCGCCTTCACCAGCAGCGCCGGACGACATTCGGGTACCGAGTTTACTCTACTCTCGGTTTTACACTGGATGTTGGGGAGCGGCATGATTATCGTTGGCTTACCGTGGAGTGAAATGATGATCCGATCCGGATCATACTACGGTGCAACTGCTGTTGGCGCAGTGACTGAGGAAGACCTGGCTCAGGCATACGCGCTGGGGCGGCGCGTAGCAGAAGTGGCAGTTCAATTACGGCGAGGAGCAATGCCATGAACAACCATGCGTTGCCAACGGCGAGTGGCGCCGAGATCGCTGCACGCTCGTTTGCTATCATTCGTGCTGAGCTGGCTGCCCGCAACGTTATCGTACCATCGCCACTCGTGGCCATCGTAGAACGAGTCATTCACACCACCGCCGATTTTGAATTCGCCGAGCTGATCAAGGCCAGCTCTAGTGCAGTTGAAGCCGGTATTACCGCCTTGCAGCGTGGATGTGCGGTCATCACTGATGTGCAGATGGTACGAGTCGGGATCGATCAACGACGGTTGCACCATCTCGGTGGTCGTGTTGATTGTTTCAACGATAGCGAACGGGTGCTGGCATTCGCTGCTGCTACTGGTCTTACCCGTAGCGCGGCGGCCATGCGCTGGGCGTATGAGCAGGGTCGCCTGGATGGGGCCATTGTGGCGATTGGGAATGCACCAACCGCTCTGCTTGAGGTGATCGCTCTGCTCGATCGTGGTGCACGACCGGCGTTAATTGTCGGTACACCGGTTGGCTTCGTCAACACTGTCGAGAGCAAAGCGGCCCTCATGGCCCGTACCGATGTCGAATGGATCGTTAGCGTCGGGCGCAAAGGTGGCTCGCCGGTGGCGACGGCGGTTGTCAATGCGCTGCTGCGGCTGGCAATCGGTGAAGACAACAGTGCATAACGGAGGTGTCCATGGCCGATATGGTTCCACCACGGAATAAACGCGGTGCACGTACCGGCTATACCACCGGGAGTAACGCAGCGGCAGCGGCGAAGGCGGCGACCATTGCACTCTTGAGCGGACACTGGCCGGAACAGGTCACGATTACGCTGCCAATCGGTGAGACAGCAACAATGACCCCGGCCATCACCCGGCTTGATGCCGATGGTGCATACTGCTGTATGGTGAAGGATGCTGGCGATGATCCTGATGTAACCCACGGGGCCTTGATCTGCGCTCAGGTACGGATTGTTGCAACATCGGGAATACATATCGAGGGCGGGCAGGGCGTTGGTCGAGTAACGCTGCCCGGTCTCGGCTTGCCGGTTGGAGGGCCAGCCATTAACCCAGTGCCTCGCCAACAAATTACTGCCAATGTGATCGATGCAGTGCGTGAGTACGCCCCCGATGGCGAGACGTTTCTTGAGCGGCAAGGGCTTGAGGTCATCATCAGTGTACCCGATGGCGAACGGATTGCCCAGAAGACTCTAAATCCCCGACTTGGAATTGTGGGCGGAATCAGCATTCTCGGTACAACCGGCAAAGTCTTTCCGTACAGTACTGCGGCCTGGCGCGCCAGTGTGATCCAGGCTGTGGAAATGGCAGCTCGTAACGGTGTGCCAAAGATTATCTTATGTACCGGTGGTCGTTCAGAAAAATTTGCTATGCAGATATTTCCCGAATTGCCTGAAATTGCCTTTGTCGAGTTGAGTGTCTTTACCGGTGATGCGCTGAAAGTTTGTGTCAGTCACGGTGTTCCGGCTGCTGCTTTTGTGGGCATGATCGGCAAGATGATTAAAACCGCGCAGGGCCATATGCAAACCCACGTTGCCGGTAATCAGGTTGATTTCACGTTTCTGTCTCAGGTTTGTCGTGACGTTGGTGCGCCCGAGTCCTTCGTCGCGGAAGTAGCACGTGCAAACACTGGTCGGCACTTTCTCGAACTGTGTCAGGCCAATGGTCAGATGGCACCGCTACAACGGATTGTCGAATTGGCACTCGATCAATGCCTGTGGTTTATTACCGGTCTGAGTGGAACGATGGATTTTGAGACGATTCTTGTCGATTTCGACGGGCGTGTGCTGGCACGCGCAGCCAGAACTGGGATGCAACCAACAACACCGGTAACACCACCGCCACCACTGATTGAACGTCTACCGACCGATCCGCTACCCGAAACTGATGATCCGGTGGAGGATGTATGAGTCGGCGTACACCTGTTCTGGTTGTTGGCCTAACCGCTGCCGGCGCCGAGGGACTGCCAGTGCATCTCTGCGAACGGATTCGACGTGCCGATCTGCTGGTTGGCGGAAAGCGGCAGCTCGCGGCGTTTGCCGATGTTCCCGCTGAACGCCTGACCATCGAAGCTAGCGTTGAACCGGCCCTATCGCGGTTGTATAGTGCCTGGGAGAGTGGAAAGACTGCCGTCGTGCTGGCATCGGGCGATCCGCTCTGGTACGGTATTGGTAGTAGTTTGCGCCGGCGGTTTCCACCCGAAGCGCTTGAGATCATACCGGCACCTACGGCGGCCCAACTTGCGTTTGCCGCCCTCGCCGAACCCTGGCACGACGCCATCTTACTCAGTGCGCACGGGCGTCCATTTGCCAATATCATTCCTGCGGTTCTTGGCGCAGCTAAGGCAGCAATCCTGACCGATCATCAGCAGACACCAGCAGTCATTGCGCAGGCGTTGATCACTGCCGGATTAGCACCAGATAGTCGCTGTGCGGTGTGTGAACAGCTCGGCGGAACACAACAACGAGTTGTACGAGCAACGCTCGCCGAGATCGTGAACAGTACGTTCGATCCGTTGAATGTGTTGATTGTCTGGAACGACCAGCCGCGTCAGCCGGTTCCACCCGGTTTACCCGATGAAGCTTTTAGCACTGAAGCCGGTCAATTGACAAAACGCGAGGTTCGGCTGCTCAATCTGGCCGAACTGGCAATTCGGCCAGGTGAGGTGTTGTGGGACATCGGCGCCGGTAGTGGATCGGTAGCGATAGAGGCAGCTCGGGCATGGCCAACCGCGCAGGTCTATGCAGTTGAGCGCCGGGCGGTTTTCATTGATCACATTCAGACGAATCTGCGCCGCTTCCCGGCGCCCAATCTGCACGTGTTTCATGGCGAAGCGCCAGAAGCATGCCGGTCGTGGCCTGATCCGCATGCTGTATTTGTGGGTGGCAGCGGTGGGCGTCTATCCGACATCGTAACGCTGGCTCGCCAACGACTGCACCCTGCCGGGCGATTGGTGATCAATCTCGTCATGACCGGCCATCTTGCCCAGGTAGTGCAGCTCTTACCAGGGGCCCGGGTTACCCATGTTCAGATCAATCGTGGGGCACCAATTCAAACTGATTTGCGGTTTGCCGCACTCAACCCAGTGTATATCGTTGTCTGGCGAAAAGAGGCAACCTATGACTGAACTTCCCGAGCTGATCGCCGTCGGCGTTGGTCCCGGCGATCCGGAATTGATTACGCTTAAGGGATTACGTGCCATTCAAAGCGCTGATGTCATTTTCACCCCCCTTAGTCGTGAGGGTGATGCCAGTATCGCGCTACAGATTGCCACACCCTGGATCGATCAAGAGCGCCAGCGTCTAGTGAGTCTGCCTCTGCCAATGACCCGCGATGCCGGTCAATTGCGCCCAGCCTGGCAAGCGGCTGCCGCAACGATTCAGCAAGAACTGACCGGCCGACAACGGGGTGTCTATCTCTTACTCGGTGATCCTCTACTGTACGGCACATTCAGTTATCTGTGGCGTGAACTACACACTGCTGCCAACATCACCGTCAAGATCATTCCCGGCATCACCTCATTTGCCGCGGCTGCCGCCGCTGGTGGCCTCCCACTGACCATGGCCGACGAGCGATTGATCGTGTTGCCGGCTAGCTACGAGACCGACACGCTCACCCTGCAACGGCTGCTCACCGACTTCAGTACCGTCGTGCTGATGAAAGCCGGTACAGCCCTACCAACAATTGTCACAGCCTTGCAGCAACTCAATCTGCTCGACCATGCCCTTTATGCCGAGCGTGTCGGACTAGAGGGCGAATTCATCACCCGCGATTTGCGCACCCTCGATCTCCAACATCGTCCTTATCTGTCGTTGGTCATCGTTCGTCGTGGAGGATGGCTATGATCTACCCTGCTACTCCAGGTACTGTCTATTTTGTCGGCGCCGGCCCTGGCGCCCCTGATCTTATTACAGTGCGTGGACGTGATCTCCTGGCACAGGCTGACCTGATCCTCTACGCTGATAGTCTGGTAGATGCAGCCCTACCGTTGGCGTATGCCCGGCCTGAAGCGCGCATCATCGGCTCGGTCGAAATGCACCTCACGCAGATCGTGCAGGTGATGAGCGAAGCGGCACGGGCCGGGCAAGTGGTGGTACGCTTACACAGCGGCGATCCGGCGCTGTACGGTGCAATTCACGAACAGATGGTGGCGCTTGACGAAGCCGGTATTCCCTACGAGATTGTACCCGGTGTCACCGCAGCCTTCGCCCTCGCCGCACGCCTTGGTGTTGAGTTGACGGTGCCCGAACTGGTGCAAACCATCATCCTGACCCGCCCCGGCGGACGAACACCGTTGCCAGAACGCGAACATCTACGCGGCCTGGCGGCTCACGGTGCTTCGCTGGCGATCTACCTGGGGATTACCCGTATTCAGCAGGTGGTTGACGATCTCTTGGCCGGTGGTGTTTACACGCCAGAAACGCCGGTTGTAGTGGCCTATCGCGTCTCCTGGCCCGATGAAGTGATCATCCACGGCACGTTAGGCGATATTGTCGCCAGCGTGAAGGCTGCTGGCTTTACCCGTCAGGCTCTGATTCTAGTCAGTGCGGCGCTCGATCCAGCCCACAAACGTACTGACCGACCGACCAGCCATCTCTACAATCCGCAGTTTAGCCATCGCCTTCGACGGCGTATCGTGTCAGATGATGGAAATGGTGAGAACAGCGATCAGTCTGCTTTCCATACTTAAGCCTGGTAGAGGAACGAGAGCAATCTCCTGAGCAAGAACAAGCACCTCTTGAGCAAGATCAGATAGAGATAGCAAATGACGAGTAAACTCAGTGATCAATATACCCTGGCTGAGGCAGCTACCATACCATCGTCGATCATTACTATCAGTCGTGCCGGCGTCGAACTTGCCAACCGGTTGGCAAAACACATCCCGGCAACGATCTGGGTGCCAGAGCGATTCGTTGCGACAGTTCCTGGTGGACGCACGTACACAACACTGCGCGAAGCGGTGCAGATGGCCTGGCGTCAGAGTAGTGCGATTATCTTTATCGCCGCAACCGGCATTGCTGTGCGCTTGATCGCACCCCTACTCAACGCGAAAACAGTCGATCCGGCGGTGATCTGCCTCGATGAACAGGGTCAGGTTGTTGTACCCCTGGTTGGCGGGCATCGTGCCGGTGCGAATGCGCTAGCCCGTCGGATTGCAACCATCACCGCCGGTCTGGCCGCTATCACGACTGCAAGCGACGTTCAGGGCCTGCCAGCCCTCGATCTCATCGGAAAGGAACAGGGTTGGCGCCTGGCGCCGGATTCAGCCACAACTCACGTTATGGCTTGCCTGGTGAACAGCGATCCCGTTGGGGTGTGGGTCGATCCGGCGCTACCGGCAGCGCGTGCCCTGTTAACCACCGAGTTGGCTTCGGTGGCAACGGTTGAATGGGTGAATGAAGCCGAGCTGCTGACCGATCCCCGTTTTGCCGCAGCGATTCTTGTTTCGTACCGGCGGCTTGACCCTCTCTGGAATAAATTACGCCACAAAGCGTTACGTTATTTTCTCCCATCGCTGGTGATCGGCATCGGTTGTCGTCGTGGTGTTCCGGTTGATGAACTTGCTACCGCAGTCACAACAACACTGGCGCAGCATGATCTGCTGACCGAGTGTGTCGCTGCTCTTGCGACCGCCGAACTGAAGGCCGATGAGGCCGGTATTATTGCGCTGGCCGATCATTTCGGTGTTCCGCTTACGGTCATTAACACCGATCAACTGCAAGCCCTCGATCCGCAAGCGTTTAGCCCAAGTGCCGCAACTCGCTTTGCTCTCCCCGGTGTAGCCGAGCCATGTGCGACAATCGCAGCCCAAGGGCCACTCCTGGTTCCCAAACAGGTCTTTGCCCAATGCACGGTTGCTGTTGCCCTCGGCCAAGCCGCTTCCATTGCTTTGCCTTCTGCCACCGGTCAGCTCAGGCTGGTCAGTATTGGCCCCGGCGATCTGGCCCATCTCACCGAGTTAGCTCGGCGGGCGCTGAGCAATGCGGAGGTTGTGATGGGTTACGCACGGTATATCGACCTGATCAGGCCCCTGCTCCGTGCCGATCAAGAGGTGATTGCAACACCAGCTATGGGTGACGAGATAGGACGGGCACAGATGGCGATTGACCTGGCGCGATCTGGTCGGCGTGTAGCCCTGGTGAGCAGCGGCGACATAGGGATTTACGCAATGGCTGCTCCTGTGTTCGAGCAATTACAGGCCATCGGTTGGCGTGGCCGCGATCCGGTCGTCGAAGTTATTCCGGGGGTCAGTGCATTTCAGGCGCTGGCTGCTCGCATTGGTGCACCGATCAATCATGACCTCTGCCTCATCAGCCTCAGCGATTTGCTCACGCCGTGGTCGCTGATCGAACGGCGATTGCGTGCTGCGGCCCAGGCCGATTTCGTCGTCGCACTCTACAACCCACGTTCACAAGGGCGCAACTGGCAACTCGCCGCCGCCCTTGCTATATTGCGCGACCATCGCCCGCCAACAACACCGGTGGTCTTTGGCCGACAGGTGAGCCGTGACGATGAACAGATTACCGTTACCACGCTGGCAGCCGCCGATCCTGCTCTGGCCGACATGCTGACACTGGTACTGGTCGGGAATAGCCAGAGCTTTCACCTGGCCGGTCATGTCGTTACGCCACGTGGCTACACAACGCGCCCTTATCAACCGACCACTGCTATGCTGGCAACCGGAGCGAGCGACTACCCGATCATTCTGACCAAACCCGCTCATTTCCCGGCAGTCGTTATTGGCGGTGGCAATGTCGGTGAACGTAAGGTACGCGGCTTACTGGCTGCCGGGGTACCGGTACGACTGATTAGCCCGACAGCGACCACCCAACTGATCGCATGGGCCGAAGAGGGTCGACTAGTCTGGGAACGTCGAACCTACCAACCAGGCGATCTTAACGGTGCAAGACTGGTGTTCGCGGCAACCAACGACCGTACTGTTAACGCACGGATTGCCGCTGCTGCGATTGCCGCCGGAGCACTTTGCAATGTGGCTGATAACCCGACCGAAGGCGACTTTCATGTACCGGCTGTCTATCGCAGTGGCGGCATCACTGTGACTGTGAGCAGTATCGGTAGCGCTCCCACCCGATCTACCGCCTTACGCGATGCCATCGCCAGTTGGCTAGAAACTATTGGAGTAAGCACCCATGAGCGGTAAAGCATACCTCGTTGGCGCCGGCCCTGGTCGGGCCGATTTGATAACAGTACGCGGTCTGAATGTATTGCGGCAGGCTGATGTCGTGCTCTACGATCGTCTCATTGCCGCATCCCTACTCGACGAAGCACCAGCGCACGCTGAACGTATCTTTGTCGGCAAGCGTCCCGGTCATCACGCCTGGCGACAGGATGGCATCAATGAGACGTTGGTTCGTCTGGTGCGTAATGGCTTGCAGGTCGTGCGTTTGAAGGGTGGTGATCCGGGCGTATTTGCCCATGTCGCCGAAGAGGCAGCAGCTCTGGCCGCTGCCGGTCTGCCGTTTGAAATTGTACCTGGCGTTTCGTCGGCGCTGGCAGTGCCACTCTGTGCCGGTATTCCCCTAACCTGGCGCGGCATCGCCTCGGCGTTCACCGTCGTCTCTGGTCACGAAGTCACCGACCACGGCTGTAGTGGAATCAGTTGGTCATTGCTTGCCGCTACCCCCACTCTGGTTGTCCTGATGGCACTCGGTCGGATCGAGCAGGTCTGCACTGCGCTGATCGCTGCTGGCCGTAATCCTGACACGCCGGCTGCCCTGATCAGTCGTGGGGCTAGTCATCAACAGCGAACCTTACGAGCAACGTTGGGCACGATGGCTGAACATCAACGGTTAGCGCAACTTCCGCCGCCGGCAGTGCTCGTCGTGGGTGACGTGGCACTGCTGGCCGACACCCTGGCCTGGTACGACCCGGCTCAGTATCCGGCAGAGCCAATGCTCTGGGAAGAGATATGAACACCTTGAGCGAAAAGACAATCCTGCTCCCCAGACTACTGTTCGCCGCACCGATGAGCGGCAGTGGAAAGACGACCCTGACCGCTGGCGTGATCGCTGCGCTCCGACGGCGTGGTCTGCAAGTTGCGCCGTTCAAATGCGGTCCCGATTACATCGATCCCGGTTACCATGCGCTGGCTGCTGGACGGCCATGCCACAACCTCGATTCCTGGCTTGTTGCCCCCGAACAGATGACCGGTATTCTGGCGCGACGCAGTGCTGGAACCGATCTGGCGCTCATTGAAGGAGTGATGGGTCTTTTCGATGGCTACGGTGCGACAGACGATACCGGCAGTAGTGCTCATATCGCCCGCCTGACAGCGACACCGGTGATTATCGTGCTCGATGCGCGCGCAATGGCGCGTACCGCTGCTGCACTCATCGCTGGCTTACGCGACTTTGATCGTCGGCTACGGATCGGTGGCGTTATTTTGAACCGCGTCGGTAGTCCGCGTCACGCAGCACTCATCCGTAGTGCAATTGAACAGACGATTGGCGTGCCGGTACTAGGCTTTCTTGAACGTGCTCCGGAACTGACGCTGCCTGAACGTCATCTGGGCCTGATACCGGTCATTGAGCCGGGGCGCTGGCAGGAATGGCTATCGCATGTCGCCGACCGTGTTGCTGCTACCATTGATCTCGACCATTTGCTCAATATTGCCCGTACTGCACCACCACTCCCTGTAACGCCGCTGCCAACCGTTTCACCACCTGACACAAACACCAAACCGGTTATTGCAGTTGCTCGTGATGAAGCCTTTAACTTTATCTACCCCGACAACCTCGATCTCTTACAGGTTGCTGGCGCCGAATTAGCCTTCTTCAGCCCGTTACACGACGTTACTCTTCCAGAACGGACCGCTGCCATCTATCTGTGCGGGGGCTTTCCTGAATTGTATGCCGCACAACTGAGCGCCAATACCAGGCTTCGCCAGGCAATTCGCATCGCTGCCGAAGCCGGAGTGCCGATATACGCCGAATGTGGCGGGTTGATGTACCTGACCGAAACACTCATTGACCAGCACGGTCAGGCTTTCCCTATGGTCGGCGTGCTGCCCGGTCAATCGCGTATGACGCAGCGTCTGACACTGGGGTATCGCACTATAACATCTCAAACCGACACGTGGCTCTGGCGTGCCGGTGAGACCCTGCGCGGTCACGAGTTTCATTACTCGGTGTGGGCAGAGCGACCACCAACACTACCGTCGCTCTACACCTGTTTGCCCGACGAACTACGGCCTCATACTGCAACCGAAGGTGTGGTGATCAAGAATACCCTGGCTTCGTACATTCACATACACTTTCTCTCTTGTCCACACGCTGCCGAACGGTTCGTTGCCGCAGCGATGAGAAATGCCAGCATAAGATAGAGGAGTGAGAAAAGGTGTGAGTTCTAAACCTGCACCTAGCGCGTGAGGAATCTCGCCTCGTTCAAAACACCTGTTTGCGTGTGTCTGCAACCTCCGTGCTATCGCCTGTTTCATCATCCAGAAAGGTCATCGCCTATGAAGAACATCATCCTCTTCACCGGCGGCGCTCGCAGCGGTAAAAGTCGCTGTGCCGAACGCTACGCAGCTCGCCTCAGCGAGCATGTTATCTACCTAGCGACTGCCACGCCCGACGACGACGAAATGCGCGAGCGCATCATCAATCACCGTGCTCGACGGCCAACAACCTGGCACACCATTGAAGCACCGACTGCTGTCGCCGCCGCGCTCGCCGATCTGCCGGTCGGTACAGTCGTACTACTCGACTGTCTCTCACTCCTGGTCAGTAATCTTTTACTTGCCAATGAGTCAGCACCAGAACCGGCAATTCATCACGAAATCACATCATTGCTGTCAACTGCGAGCAGTCGCAATCTCACATTGATTGCCGTCACCAATGAGGTGGGAATGGGTATCGTACCGGCCTACCCACTCGGCAGACGGTATCGCGATCTGTTGGGATGGGTCAATCAACAGGTTGCGGCAGCGGCGCAAGAAGTCTATCTGGTGACCTGCGGTATTGCGGTAGAATTGCGTACCCTGGAGGCAGCATGGAATCGTACAGTCCAGTAGTGCACGGCGCACTCGATGAAACTGAACTGGCTCGTTTAGGGTTGAGTGCCGGTCAATTGGTCGACTTCAGCAGCAATATCAACCCTTTCGGCCCACCCGACTCGGTCTTGCAGGCGCTGCGGAGCCTTAATCCGGCGCCGTATCCTGACCGAAGTTGTCTTCGTTTGCGCACACAGTTGGCCGCGCTTCACCATTGTGCTACCAACGCCATCCTGGTCGGAAATGGTGCCAACGAGCTGATCCATCTCGTTGCCCGCGCCCTTGGTGAAGCTGGTGCTACTGCGTTGGTTGTCGGGCCGACATATGGCGAGTACGCGCATGCGTCACGACTGGCCGGTATGCAGGTTGTCGAGCAACAGAGTACGATTGCAACAGGATTTCATCCCGATCTCCCCGACTTATTCACTACCATCGAACGGCTCCGTCCTCGTCTGTGCTGGCTCTGCGTTCCCAATAATCCTACCGGCATTGATCTCTCATCTGATATGATCGGTGAACTGGCGCAGGCCTGTGTGGCTGTCGGGGGACGTCTCATCCTTGATCGGGCGTATCTGACGCTCAAACACAACGCCACTCCTCATGATCCGCTTGACCATATCAGCGTACCGCACCTGATCCGTATCTACTCGCTTACTAAAAGCTATGCCGTTGCCGGTCTCCGCATCGGTTATCTGATCGCCGACCCCAAAACAGTAACCGCTATCGCGCACTACCAACCGGCGTGGAGTGTTAACAGCGCGGCTCAGGCGGCAGCGCTGGCGATGCTTGCCGATACCACATTTTTGCCTGCAACCATACCGCAACTCTGGGCCGTCAGCGATGAGCTTGCCCACAACCTGCGTCAGCTCGGTCTGACTATCTGGCGGGCAGACCTACCCTTTATGCTCGTCAACTGTACTAATGCAGGGATGGTTCGTCACCAACTGCTCAAGCGCGGTTGTGTGGTGCGAGACTGCACATCGTTTGGGTTGCCGGAATGGGTACGAGTTGCACCCCGCCAGCCAGTAGACAATGCACGACTCCTGGCGGCCTGGCGCGAGATACTGTCTAAATAGGACGGCGAAGCGAGGAGGCTATCTGCACAGCGAACGTTATCATTTCTGAAAACTTCATTAACAACAAGAGGATAACCCTATGCCAGCACCTGTCTTGATGGTTGTCGGTACTGCTTCATCTGTTGGCAAAAGCACTCTAGTGACTGCACTTTGCCGACTAGCCTGTCGTCGCGGCTTGCGTGTTGCGCCCTTCAAAGCCCAAAACATGAGCAACAATGCGGCTGTCACCGCGGATGGGAAAGAGATAGCCCGCAGTACAGCAGTACAGGCTGCTGCTGCCGGTATAGAACCTGATGTAGCGATGAATCCAATCCTCATCAAACCAGAGGGGCAACGGCGCAGCCAGATCATCGTTGAGGGTCGGCCCTGGCATACACTCACCGCTAGCGATTTCTGGCAACGCAAAGCCCAGCTCTGGTCGGTAGTCACGCGCAATCTCGACCACCTGCGTGCTACTTACGATCTTGTCATTGCCGAAGGCGCCGGTAGTCCGGTCGAACTCAATCTTAAAGCGGGTGATATTGTCAATATGCGCGTGGCCCACTACGCTCAGGCTCGTACCGTACTTGTCGGCGATATTGATCGCGGCGGTATTTTTGCCCAACTGTTGGGAACCCTGATGCTCCTTGAACCTGACGAGCGCTCACTCATTACCGGTCTGATCGTCAATCGGTTTCGCGGCGATCCGATATTGTTCGCCGATGGCATCACCATCTTGCAAGAACGCAGCGGCCTGCCGGTGTTAGGGGTTGTGCCGTGGCTGGAAGACATCGGCTTGCCCGAAGAGGATGCTGTTGCTCTTGAGCACATGCAAGATAGACCGTCGCAGGGCTTGACCGTTGCCGTCATTCGCTTGCCGGGCATTGCCAACTTCGACGACTTCGATCCGCTTGCTCATGAGGCCGGCGTGACGGTACGTTATATCGAGCACCCTACAGAACTGAGCGGCGTAGCAGCGGTGATTCTCCCCGGCACAAAGCACACGCTGGCGGCTCGTCGTTGGCTGCGCGAACACGGTTTTGATGCTGCGTTACACCAATTTTCGGGCGCGATTGTCGGTATTTGTGGTGGTTATCAACTATTGGGCCAACGCATCAGCGATCCGTTGGCCGTCGAAGGCGATGGTGGTGAAGAGGCCGGGTTGGGCTTGCTCCCTATTGAAACGACGTTCAGCACCCACAAACAAACTACACGCACCATTGCATACCCACACGTCGCCTGGGCTGGTCGCACCCCTGTCAGCGGCTACGAAATTCACATGGGTCAGAGCTATCGCTTGAGAACCGCTCAACCTCTGCTACAGATTGTGCAGCGCGGCGCTGATCCAACCACTGCCGAGGATGGCTGCCTGAGTCCCGATGGACGGATATGGGGTTGCTATCTGCACGGTATCTTTGCCAACGACGATTTCCGTCGCGGATGGTTACGTCAGTTGGGCTGGAAACCGACATTAATCAATACACCGAAGGTTGATCCTTTCGACCGATTGGCCGATCACGTTGCCGCTGCACTTGGCCCAACGGTGATCGAGCGCCTGTTGCACAGTGAGGGTTAGCGCTGGTCTGAGCATTCTGAGCATTCATTGATCGGTGACTCAGACAGTGTCGGTGCTATGTACATTGTGGGTTGCGTCTGCAATGGGCTTGGGAAACTATTTTGTCTCCTCCCTCCGCCATCACCAACTGCCAGGATAGTAAAGATCGTTGAAATGCCCTTGTCCAGCGCAATGGTTGACTTATCGTGCTGGAGCAGTCTGCCATCTGCTCCAGCGCTGCATACGGGCACTTACTGCACCGGCAATCCCGCGCCAGCCCCAATACTGACCGACCGCGACCGTTTCGCCGTGCTGTAATGCCTGTCGTAAGTGATCAACAGTATGACCGGCGAACAGGGTGCGGCCCAAGCCAATCGTGGCAAGATGATGCGCATCGCTGCCGCCAAGCTGGGTCAGACCATACTCCTGAGCTTTCTGGAGGGCACGACGATTATTGAGCGGATTCCAGAGACTAGCATTAAAGACCTCAAGCCCGTCGAGAATACTCCAGTCTATGTCGTTACGTTCAGGCCCCAGCAGGTGTTGACGTCCAACCGATGGTACCAGTGCACCGAATGGGTGGGCAGCAAACACCATACCGTTTTGCTCACGCACATGAATGACTGTTTCGGTAAGGCTGAGACCCGCCGGGATAGGGTGTTCGATAAACAACGCCAGCACGTGCCCGATCTGGGTCGAGATTTCACAACCGACGATCACCTCAATACCGTAGTGCGGCGCCAGGCGGCGCGCCTCCAATGCTCCTGCCAGAGTATTGTGATCGGTGATCGCAATAATGCGCAGATCGGTATGTGTTGCAACATACGACAACACCGCCTCAGGAGAGGCGGTGCCGTCACTAGCTGTAGTATGAATGTGTAGGTCGGCTGCGCTGAATGAAGCTGTCACAGGTTGTGCTCCTTCTTCCAATATTCCCGCTAAAGCATAACTGCGATGGATGAAGGAAGGATGATACAGCCATCAAGTGCAGATTAAAAATCAGGTAAGCTTTTGTGATGAGTGTCACGCACTTACAAAATTCGCTTGCCCAGAGCCGACAACACCAGATCAACCGCCAATTGTGCCGTTGCATTACGTTCATCAAGAATTGGATTTACTTCCACCACATCAAGACTGCGCAGGGCACCACTCTCGGCTATCAACTCCATCGCTAGATGTGCCTCACGCGCCGAAATGCCGCTATTCACCGGGGTACCGACACCCGGCGCTTCGCGTGGATCAACGACATCGAGATCAAAACTCAGGTGAAATCCTGTAGTGTCAGTGGTCGCGATAGTCAGGGCCTTTTCCACGACAGTCGCCATCCCACAGCGGTCGATCTCGTGCATGGTAAAGACAGTGATTGGCGAAGCACGCAGTGCTTCTCGTTCAAGCGGATCGAGATCGCGTACCCCGATCAACACCACTCGTGTCGGATCGAAAGCCGGTACCCGACTGGCCAGCGTGATCAGCGACGAATGACCGCGCCCGGTTAAGACCGCCAGCGGCATCCCGTGGATATTCCCACTTGGCGTAGTATGTTCGTCATTGAAATCAGCGTGGGCATCGATCCAGATCAGGCCAAGGCGACGATGGCGCGCACTCCCACTTGCCGACCCTATTGACAGACTGTGATCGCCGCCTAAAATCAGGGGGAACATTCCCTGTTGAACAATATCGGCTACCTGCTGCGCCAGGTGTGCACACATCTCAGCAATCGGTTCAAGGTAGCGCAAACGTGTATTGGGTGGTGGTAGTGGTGAGGTTTCAACCATCGGTGTTGCCAGATTGCCATAATCGACCACCTGGTAGCCTAACTCGCCGAGACGACGACTCAAACCGGCATAGCGGATCGCGCTCGGTCCCATATCAACGCCGCGTCGTCCTGCCCCTAGATCAATTGGTACCCCAAGAATCGCAATCTGTTGTTCGGTCGTCATGGAGAAGTCGATTCCTCTTTCTCATTAGACTCATCGGTCTGTAACGACAGTGTTTCTGGTGGGCCAAAGAAGACTTCAAGGACGCCGTTGCGGAAGTACGCACGCCGTGCCGGACGCTCGGCCAGGGTAGTCGGTAGCAGCATATCACGGCGGAAGTTTCCGATTTCAATAAACAACTCATCGCCGCGTTTGGTCATTGATACTTTTCCAATCTCGACGTGCGGTAATGGCAGGCGCAATACATATTCGTCTCCTTGCTTCACAATCTCTTGCGTTTTACCGATAAAATGCACTTTGACCGGGTCATCATCACCGAACAATTGCTGACCAACTATCGACAAATCTTTTATGCCGGCAAGATCACGGGCATAGTAGGGGCTTTCCCAGATCGGCAAAGGCCGGAAGAGGTCGTAGACCATCTGACGGTAACCCTGCTGAATGCGGGCTAATTCCTGCATAAAAGCCCCTTCCACCTTATCGACCGGTAATACCCGATTGAGCACTACCCCATCAACCGGATAGCCAAATAAGGCCAGATAGGTTGAAGCCCGCTGTGCCTCTTTAATCACCATCCGTTCAGGATTGACCACCAGCCGGTAAGAACTGATTTGGGGATCGGTCAATGTCGCTCGCAGCGCTTCTACACCCTTGGTCAGTCGTTCGAGTTTAGCAAACACATCGGTTGCCGGTACCAATTGCTTGACCAACGGTCGCGCCACTTTCAGTGTGGTCGGTTCCCAATCCATCACGCGCGCTGCGTACCACAGAAAAGTTTCGGGCATTGTTAGCAAACGCACCGTTTCACCAGTGGGGGCAGCATCAACAATCACAACATCGAAATTGCCTTCACGCGCCTGTCGTCGAATGTGGAGCAGACTGACCACTTCTTCCATACCAGGAATAATAGCTAGCTCTTCGGCTGCCACTTCATCAACCCCTCGGCGGCGGAGCAGGTTACTCAGGTACACCCGTAGTTCACCCCAATGCTGGCGTACCTCATCAAGCACATTGATCTCCTGCCCCCATAAGCGTTCGCCGATCTGTGTGGGTAATGAACCTAATGGCGTGTCGAGTGCATCGGCCAGACTATGCGCTACATCGGTACTGACAACCAGTGTGCGATAGCCTAATTCGGCAGCACGTACTGCTGTTGCTGCCGAGGTCGTAGTTTTGCCGACGCCGCCTTTACCAAGATAGAGGATCAGCCGCATTGATGTATCCTTTGTTGATCGGTGATTCTACACAGAAACTACTATCCGCTGTCGATGCGACGCCGCATCAATTGTATATGTTGCAGTTCGGCCCGTCAATCTTCTATGGTACACTATTCATGATGATACCTGAACACGACTGCTGCATCAAGATGTAAGGAAATTCAGTGCTTTCCGATCTTTTTCTTATTCGTCATGGGCAACCAATGCACAATCCGTCTATTCCGTACCAGCTTCCGCCGGGCCCCGATTTGTCTGAACGCGGTCGGGCCGAGGCGCGTCAGGTAGCAGCATTTCTGGCCGATAAAGGGGTAGAGCAACTTCTAGTCTCGCCATTTGCCCGCACGACCCAAACGGCAGAGGTGCTAGTCGATGCTCTTGGATTACCGGTCTCATTTACCACACTAGTACAGGAACATGCACCGGGGGAGACATTTGAGCAGGTGCGGGCGCGGGTGCGCGAGGTGCTAGCCAGTCTGTTCGATTCGCCGTATCAGCGGGTTGCCATTGTCACCCATGGCTCACCAATTCGGGCATTTCTGCTCGAACTAAGCCATGATCAGATCGATCTCCGTTCCCATGTTTACCCCGGTGGCAACCCGGCGCCAACCTGCGGTGTCTGGCACGTCAGCTTCTCGCCGCAACGTGCATGTCGCTTTGAGCTGGTATTTAAACCGTCGTAAATTGGTGCGGAGATGAGGTATGAGCGAACTCGACGAGGTTATCACTGCTCTGGCACACCGTCTGCATACCGTGCGGCATGTGACAGTTTTGACCGGTGCAGGTATCTCGGCGGAGAGTGGTATTCCTACCTTCCGCGATGCCCAGACCGGTCTCTGGTCGCAGTTTGATCCGGAAGAATTGGCTTCACCCGCAGGCTTTGCCCGCAATCCAGGATTGGTCTGGCGCTGGTACGCCGAGCGACGAATCAAAGCCTGTGCTGCTCAGCCCAATCCGGCTCATTATGCCCTGGTCGATCTGGCGAAGATGGTGCCAAAATTAACCCTGATCACGCAGAATATTGATGGTTTGCACCAGCGCGCCGGTAGTCAAGAAGTGATCGAATTACACGGTAGTCTTCATCGTGCGCGCTGCATGGCCGACGGTACCGTGCATACAACTTGGGATTACGATGAAGAGCTGCCCCAATGTCCCGATTGTGGCGCTTTGTTGCGTCCCGATGTCGTCTGGTTCGGTGAATATCTGCCAGTCGCTGCGTTAGAGGCTGCTTACACTGCGACGCTCGATTGCGATGTCTTCTTTTCAATTGGTACGTCAGGCGTTGTTGAACCGGCAGCTTCTCTCCCCCGGATCGCCCTATCCAGAGGGGCAACCGTTCTGATCCTCAATCTTGAACAAACCACTGCGGCTCGCCCACCACTGTTTACCATTCATGGCAAGGCTGGCGAGGTGTTACCACGTCTGGTCTCGACAGTGCGACGTCTGAGAGCTTGATTCAGAAACCTGGGCTTTTGATGAGTCTTGACCATGACACTTCCATCATGGTCAGGGAAACAGTGGCAGTGTCGGTGCTGCGAGCACGCCTGGTGGCCCTCACCTTCCCCCCAGCCCCCTTCCTCTCCCGCGCTGCGGGAGAGGAAGGGGGGTATGCCCACATCTTCCCCCGTGCCCCCGTCCGCTCCCTTACGGGAAGCGGAAGAGGGGGGTATGCCCACATCTTCCCCCGTGCCCCCGTCCGCTCCCTTACGGGAAGCGGAAGAGGGGGGAGGTTCGCGTCGCAGTGGCGATCCTGCGCCTGCATCTTACAACGATGGCGCGTCCATCAGATCACCCCTCCCGCAGCGCGGGAGAGGGGCCGGGGTGAGGGCGACCCGCAGCGCGGGAGAGGGGCCGGGGGTGAGGGCGACCCGCAGCGCGGGAGCGGGGCCGGGGGTGAGGGCGACCCGCAGCGCGGGAGCGGGGCCGGGGGTGAGGGCGACCCGCAGCGCGGGAGCGGGGCTGGGGGTGCGGGCGCCCCGCAGCTCTGTCTTTCACCGCGTTGGTAGGGACGGGTTTCAAACCCGTCCCTCCTAGTGTATTTCTGAGACAGACGTGGAGGCCACCGCAAGGCCCGCAGCGCGGGAGCGGGCTGGGGGTGCGGGCGGCCCGCAGCTCTGTCTTTCACCGCGTTGGTAGGGACGGGTTCCAAACCCGTCCCTCCTAGCGTATTTCTGAGACAGACGTGGAGGCCACCGCAAGGCCCGCAGCGCGGGAGCGGGGCTGGGGGTGCGGGCGTCCCACAGCTCTGTCTTTCACCGCGTTGGTAGGGACGGGTTTCAAACCGGCTGGTTGGGTTAACGACGGCAGAAGCGGGCGACGGCTGTCTTTCACCGCGTTGGTAGGGACGGGTTTCAAACCCGTCCCTACTAGCGTATTTCTGAGACAGGGAGCCGTGGCAACGATTCACGAACTGCTGGCAAACATCGGTTTCAACCCCGTCCCTCCTAGCGTATTTCCGAGACAGACGTGGAGGCCACCGCAAGGCCCGCAGCGCGGGAGCGGGGCTGGGGGTGCGGGCGGCCCGCAGCTCTGTCTTTCATCGCGTTGGTAGGGACGGGTTCCAAACCCGTCCCTCCTAGCGTATTTCTGAGACAGACGTGGAGGCCACCGCAAGGCCCGCAGCGCGGGAGGGGGCTGGGGGTGCGGGCGGCCCGCAGCTCTGTCTTTCATCGCGTTGGTAGGGACGGGTTTCAACCCCGTCCCTACTAGTGTATTTCTGAGACAGACGTGGAGGCTACCGCAAGGCCCGCAGCGCGGGAGGGGGGCTGGGGGTGCGGGCGGCCCGCAGCTCTGTCTTTCATCGCGTTGGTAGGGACGGGTTTCAAACCCGTCCCTACTAGCGTATTTCTGAGACAGGGAGCCGTGGCAACGATTCACGAACTGCTGGCAAACATCGGTTTCAACCCCGTCCCTCCTAGCGTATTTCTGAGACAGACGTGGAGGCCACTGCAAGGCCCGCAGCGCGGGAGCGGGCTGGGGGTGCGGGCGGCCCGCAGCTCTGTCTTTCATCGCGTTGGTAGGGACGGGTTTCAAACCGGCTGGTTGGGTTAACGACGGCAGAAGCGGGCGACGGCTGTCTTTCATCGCGTTGGTAGGGACGGGTTTCAACCCCGTCCCTCCTAGTGTATTTCTGAGACAGACGTGGAGGCCACCGCAAGGCCCGCAGCGCGGGAGCAGGGCTGGGGGTGCGGGCGGCCCGCAGCTCTGTCTTTCACCGCGTTGGTAGGGACGGGTTTCAAACCCGTCCCTACTAGTGTATTTCTGAGACAGACGTGGAGGCTACCGCAAGGCCCGCAGCGCGGAGCGGGGCTGGGGGTGCGGGCGACCCGCAGCTCTGTCTTTCACCGCGTTGGTAGGGACGGGTTTCAAACCGGCTGGTTGGGTTAACGACGGCAGAAGCGGGCGACGGCTGTCTTTCACCGCGTTGGTAGGGACGGGTTTCAACCCCGTCCCTCCTAGCGTATTTCTGAGACAGACGCGGAGACCACCGCAAGGCCCGCAGCGCGGGAGCGGGGCTGGGGGTGAGGGTGGCCCGCAGCTCTGTCTTTCATCGCGTTGGTAGGGACGGGTTTCAAACCCGTCCCTCCTAGCGTATTTCTGAGACAGACGTGGAGGCCACCGCAAGGCCCGCAGCGCGGGAGCGGGGCTGGGGGTGCGGGCGACCCGCAGCTCTGTCTTTCACCGCGTTGGTAGGGACGGGTTTCAAACCGGCTGGTTGGGTTAACGACGGCAGAAGCGGGCGACGGCTGTCTTTCACCGCGTTGGTAGGGACGGGTTTCAAACCCGTCCCTCCTAGCGTATTTCTGAGACAGGGAGCCGTGGCAACGATTCACGAACTGCTGGCAAACATCGGTTTCAACCCCGTCCCTCCTAGTGTATTTCTGAGACAGACGTGGAGGCCACCGCAAGGCCCGCAGCGCGGGAGCGGGGCTGGGGGTGCGGGCGACCCACAGCTCTGTCTTTCACCGCGTTGGTAGGGACGGGTTTCAAACCGGCTGGTTGGGTTAACGACGGCAGAAGCGGGCGACGGCTGTCTTTCACCGCGTTGGTAGGGACGGGTTTCAAACCCGTCCCTACTAGCGTATTTCTGAGACAGGGAGCCGTGGCAACGATTCACGAACTGCTGGCAAACATCGGTTTCAACCCCGTCCCTCCTAGTGTATTTCTGAGACAGACGTGGAGGCCACCGCAAGGCCCGCAGCGCGGGAGCGGGCTGGGGGTGCGGGTGCCCCGCAGCTATGTCTTTCACCGCGTTGGTAGGGACGGGTTGCAACCCCGTCCCTCCTAGTGTATTTCTGAGACAGACGTGGAGGCCACCGCAAGGCCCGCAGCGCGGGAGCGGGGCCGGGGGTGCGGGCGACTGCGCTACTATTGCATCGCAGTGGTTGCCGCCTGACGGAAGGCATCCACCGCCGCATCAATCACCCGTTGTGGATTACCACCGGCTGAAGTCACAATTGCTCGTAATGTTTCGCCGTTCCGTAGCCGTGAACGAATGGTTGCCTGATCAAGTCCGGTCTGATTAGCAGCGGCCTGGATTAACCAGTCTAATGCGCTCCGTTGCGATACTTTTGCCGCCCGATCAGCTAATTGAGTTCCTAACGTCGTATCGTTGACCAGCGTCGTCGCTCGATCACGAATCGTTGTTAACAGTTGATCGGCTTCGGCCTGCGTCAACCGACCTTTGCTCACCTCCCGATCAAGCCGTGTCTTCGCCGCGTCAACTACCGCCTGCACCAGCGCCGCACCACTGCTACCGTTGGCAGCGGCGATCTGGGCCAGACTCCGTCCGTTTTGTAACTCGGTGCGAATAGTGACAGGATCAAGTCCGGTCAGTGAACTCAGCGTGCAATCAGGTGTTCCACGCTCACATTGCCCAGACCGCGCCCGCCACCACCACGACCATACGCCAACGCTACTGACGCTGAATCGGTCACTCCTTCATAGGCGGCATGGGCCGTTAGTGGTGAAACCCAGAGGAGTGCAAATGCCAGCACTGCACTACTCAAAGCACGTAAGACCATCCGTTTCATCCTTGCACCTCCGTTGCAGTTATTTGCGGTTTCGTTGCACCTACTGGCGCTATCGTCATAATAGAGCAAGACTGTGAAGGAATTATGAAGTGATCATGAGAAGATCGTGGATTGTTCTGCAACAAACATATCTCGCCAACGTCGTATAGGCAGGAAGTGGAAATCTGTTGAGCGATTAAGGAGTAACGCTATGACAACGAACCGTCTTACTCGTAGTGCAACCGACCGCATAATCGGCGGCGTATGTGGTGGTCTCGCCCGTTACTTTGGTATCGACAGTACTATCGTTCGCCTCATTTTCGTATTAGCTGTGCTGAGCGGACTTAGCCCTCTTATCTACATTGTGCTCTGGATCATTATGCCGAAAGAGGAAGTAGCATTTCCGCAGCCAGCACAAGACCCAACCGGTGAATGGCGCTACGATCCGTATACAGGCCAGAAACTACGCGATTAGGTGAATTGTCTCTCCTTCCTCTCCCCATTTGGGAGAGGAAGGAATGAACTTGAGGGAGTGGGGACGCATCCCTACCTGTTGCTCCTTATTTCTTTCTGGTATGACGATGTTACCGGCAAGTGTTACCGACCTGATCATTACACACCTGGGCAAACCTGTTGAGCGGGTTGAATACCTGCACAGCAGTTTCGGCGCGCAACTGGTTCGCCTTACGCTAGGTGGCGAGCAATTTGCGCTCAAGTGGGCCAGCGGTGGATCGCCAGCCACGATGTTGATGGCTGAAGCGCACGGTCTGCGAACACTGGCTGCAACCAATACCATCCGTGTGCCGGCGGTGATCCTGGCACTCGCGGCCAACGAACAACAACCGGCCATTCTCCTCAGTGAATGGATCATTGGCGATGGTCACGCTGTGGATCAGGCCCGGTTGGGTGAGCAACTGGCTGCTCTCCACCGTTGCACTGCCGCTGCTTATGGATTGGAATGTGATAATTTTATTGGTGGTACGCCTCAGTACAACGGATGGAAAACCGATTGGATTGAGTTCTTTCGCGAACGACGACTCATTCCTCAGATCGAACTGGCAGCCCGCAATGGATTGCTACCAGGCCACCGTCGGCAAGCGCTCGACAACATTGTTGCTCGCCTCGACCACTGGCTCAGTGGTGTTGCGCGTGTCCCATCACTCATTCACGGTGATCTATGGAGTGGGAACGTGATTACGGGGACAGGCGGTACACCCGTGCTGATCGATCCGGCGGTTTCGTACAGTGATCGTGAGGCTGAACTGGCGTTTACCGAACTTTTTGGTGGCTTTTCCGCACGTTTCTATCAGGCCTATCAGACGGTATGGCGCTCGAACCCGGTTACCGTGACCGTCGCGATCTTTATAATCTCTACCACCTGCTTAATCATTTAAATCTGTTTGGCGAAGGGTACGGGGCGCAGGTTGATGCCATTATCCGACGCTATGCTCGGCGATGATTGGTCTCTGTCATCTTTTCACCAGCAGGGCAGGAGTGTAACCTGCCCTATTGATGCTGCCCGTGATGGCTATTTGCTCTTATCGGCCAGGTAATAACGTATATTCAACAACTGCCCGGCGTTCACTGCGGTTGCCGTAGGCGCTGATCGTATAGCGCCCGACCGGGTCTTGTTCACTCAGATAGACTTCGATGGTGAACGTTCCATCGGCATCGGCGGTAACATCTCCTAGCCATTCGGTGGCATAATCGGGTAACGTTGCCCACAACGTAATGACTTCACTGGCCAGAAAGCCGCTACCGTTCAATCTGATAGCCTGGCGTTGTGGACCACTTCCCGTTGCCACGCTAAGCTGACCTGTACCACGAGGCTTAAGAGTATCACCGACCAACACCTCAAAATCAACAATTCCATTTCCACCACTCTGTAAGCCTCGCGCCGTCAGGGCGTAACGTCCTACTGGAATATGATTGCTCAGCATCGCCAGACTGATCCGTCCCTGGGCATCAGCCACCTGAGTACCGAGATCGGCAATAGCGTTGTTTGGGTAGCGTAGCCACAGAGCGATCCGTTCACCTGGCCGATAACCGCTACCGGTAAAGACAAAGGTGTTGCCTTGCGTTTGAGCAGATTGATTGACCGTTAACTGTACCGCAGGTGATGCACCCGGCGCTGGGGCAATGTCTACCTCAAGGCTGGCGTAGGCTTCTCGCCCACTCTGCCAGCCTCGCGCCGTATAGACGTAACGTCCGGTTGGGGTGAAGGTTGCCCCAAGGAAATCGGGCAGGTATGGGTGATTGAACCGTCCTTGCTCGTCGGTCTGGATAACGGTGACGCCGTAGACACGGTAATCAGGATAGGTAATCCAAATGCTCACTGTTTCAGCAGGGAGAAAACCGGTACCGCTCAGGGTAACTGTCGTATTCTGACGGGCTACAGTTGGTGAGACGGTCAGGCTGGCGGTTTGGGCGCTGGCTGACCAACTCCAGGTGATGATAATGAGACTTAATACGCTGACGAATAAGAGTGAGAATAGTGACAGGTAAGAACGCTTGATCATCGTCATAAGCAGCTCCGTGATCTGGTAAAGGAACCATCCTATGCTTACGAACGATGATCGTGACTACCGTCACCGTTTGATCAGATTACAGAAATCTGACGGAAACCACTTGCCAGCTATGTTCAACGACGGAAGAGTGTCGATGCTGATGCGGCGAGTGCGGTCAGGACAACGATCCAGGCGATGGTTGCCAGTGGCATCATGGCAGCTTGCTTGAACGCAATGCCACTCGCTGCCCAGGCTACAACGAGCGGCAGGACTGCATCGCGCCAACGTTGGGCAAACCACCAGCTCAGACCGGCAGCCAGGATGAGTAACACGCTGGCGCTAATTATGCCACCGTTGCCGGTATCACGCCATCCCAGATCGTAGAGAAAGACGCTCGCATTAACGAGGGTTGCAACGCAAATCCATCCTAAATAGAGGCTGAAGGTTGGTTGTACCAGCCATCGTTCGCCGGGTGTTGGTGTTCCAGGACTACGGAGTTTCACATAAGCCCCAACCAAACCGATCAGCACAGTCAACATTGCCGGCAGCGAGAGCGATGATAAATTGTAGTGCCAGAAGAACAACCAGCCGATGTTGCCAAGACAACTGAGCAAAAACCATGGGGCTGCAGAACGCAAACGCGGATTATTGATCTGTGCAGGCAGTGCCTGATAGACAGCGTAACCGATCAGCCCGACATAAATGAGTCCCCAAATTGAAAAGATATATCCGGGTGGTGTTATGAGCAGTGGGTACCGATCTGAAATGGCGCCTGTGGTCTGACCATTGAGGGGTAGCGTATTGGCTGCAATGTTCACCGCAATCGTCGCGAGTAATCCCAGAATGACGGCAACTGGTTGCCAGTGAAATATTGGACGCGCAAGTGATGTCGCCATAATAATCTCCGTTATAATTGAGGATACCGGGGCGAAAGCTGTGCGTCCGCCTGCCCTGCATTATAAAGGAGAGAGCACCATTATGCCAGACTGGAAAGACTACCTCACCGCGAACCAGGACCGCTTCCTTGCCGAATTGGTCGACTTCTTGCGTATCCCGAGCATCTCGGCCATTTCTGCGCACGCTGGTGATGTGCTGCGTGCCGCTGAGTGGGTTGCGATCGGCTAACCGCTGCCGGAATGGAGCACGTGGCAATTCTGCCGACCGGCGGTCATCCGGTGGTGTACGCTGATTGGCTGCATGCTCCTGGTAAGCCTACCGTTTTGATCTACGGTCACTTTGACGTGCAGCCGGTCGATCCGCTCGATTTATGGACGCATCCACCATTTGAGCCGCATATTGAGAATAATCGAATCTACGCCCGTGGCGCCAGTGACGACAAGGGCAAACATGCTCATTCCGATCCTGGCAGTTGAAGCCTTATTGCGCAGCAGAGGCTCGCTGCCGGTCAATGTCAAGTTTTTCTTTGAAGGCCAGGAAGAAATTGGGAGTCCCCAGATTCCAGCGTTTCTCCAGCAGGAACGTGAGCGCTTTGCCTGTGACCTAGTATTGAGTGCTGATGGTGGTCAATGGAGTGAAGATCAGCCCCAGATTCTTGTCGGCTTGCGCGGTGGTTGCGGTGTACAGATCGATGTGTATGGGCCAAAGATGGACTTGCATTCGGGCATGTACGGTGGTGTCGTGCAAAACCCGATCCATGCGCTGGTTCAGATTCTCGATCGATGCGGTCGGATGATGGAATGATTACCATCCCTGGTTTTTACGACCAAGTACGACCGCTATCACCAGCCGACCGAGAACGGATTGCTGCTATCCCTTTCGATGAGGAGAAACTGAAAGTCTCCCTCGGAGTCCCTGCTCTCTTTGGTGAAGCCGGTTTTACTCCGCGTGAACGCGAATGGGTACGACCAACGCTTGAGGTGAACGGAATCTGGGGCGGGTTTCAACAAGAAGGGATTAAGACGGTCTTGCCGGCTGAGGCCCACGCCAAGATTACCTGCCGGCTCGTGCCCGACCAGGACCCACAGACTATTCTTGAGCTGTTGCAAGCGCATATCAAGCGTCACACACCGCCTGGGGTGAATGTGACGGTAACCCCGCTTGCGTTTCAGGCCTATCCCTACCTGATCCCCGAAGACGATCCAGGGAACATCGCTGTACGTGAGGTGTTGATCGAGTTGTATGGCCGTGAGCCGTACTACGTGCGCAGTGGTGGTTCGATCCCGGTTTGTACCCTCTTCCAGCGTCAGCTTGGCGCTTATACTAGCAGTTTTGCCTTTGCCCTTGATGATGAGCGTTTCCATGCGCCCGACGAATTCTTCCGTTTGAGCAGCTTCCGCAAAGGACAGGCTGCGTACTGTATGTTGCTCGAACGGTTAGGTCGCTAAGTATAAAGGAGCCAGGTATGCTTGATTACGCTGCTCTCTACCGAAAAGAGCGAACCGTTCAAGAGCTGGTTCGTGATCTCACGGTGGCCGATCTGCGCACCGAGACCGATGAAATGTACGATACAATCGAACGGCTGATTGCCGATTGTTCCGATGCTGATGTGACGTTTCAACCCGTTGATCCAAACGCCCACGATCCATTTGCAACAGACCCCGCTGCGGTCAATCAAGCCTGGACGCTTGCTCACGTGATTGTGCATCTAACAGCCTCGTGTGAGGAGTCGGCTTTTCTGGCAGCCGAAATGGCGCGTGGTACGTACCGTTCCGGCCGTTCTCGGTACGAAGTGCCATGGGAGACGGTGACCTCGATAGCACAGGTACGACAACGGCTGGCTGAAAGTCGGCGGATGTTGCATGCCTCGCTACAGATGTGGCCTGACCATCCGCATCTTGAATATATGGTTGAACCGTGGCCCGGTGCATCACTGGTTGATGCCCGTGGTCGGTATGTTCTGGGTCTCGCTCATGCCTATGACCATCTTGGTCAAATTGCCGAAATTGTACGCCAGGCAAAGGCGGGGAAACGTGAGGAATGATTGGTTGTCTGCATTCTCGCCTACAGGATACGTATGCTAAACTCGCTGTTCGCATTACGGCGCACACCTGACAGATCGCCATAGTGCGTGCTAAATATACTCTTTTTGCCTAGAGTAGGGGCGGGTGCTCAACCCGCCCGTCTCGCCGGTATGCTGAATGGAATCATCCCAACAAAATCTGCGCGAAGATAATCTTTAGCACCATTGCCGTTGGAAAGACCATCGCGTAGCCGATATTTGGTGCTTCGTTACCAACTTGTTCGTTGGCAAAGGCCAGCACCGCTGGCTGGGTTTGTAATCCGGCCAGCATCCCGGTCAGTACGCTAAACGGTATCTTGAGCATCTTGTAGCCGATAAACAGAGTCAGCATAGCGACCGGTATTGTGATGAGTGCTCCGCCTAGAAACAGAATGAGGCCGTTTCCCTGTGTAAGAGTCGTGACGAAACTATAACCGGAACGAGTGCCGACACCGGCAAGGAACATGGTCATTCCAACCTGACGTAATGTAAGATTGGCGCTGTACGGTAGACTCCAGACAATCGGTCCGGTTCGTCCGCGCCAGCCTAGGAAGAGAGCGACAACCAGCGGGCCACCGGCCAATCCCAGTGAAAAGCTCCCACCACCCGGTAGTGGGATTGGGATCAGACCTACCAGCATACCGAGTGCAGTCCCCAGACCGAGCGAAACTACATCGACCTCGGCTAATGAGCGGTACGAGTCGCCGAAGAAGGCACTGACTCGATCCATATTGTCGCGTTGGGTAACGATGCGTACTCGATCACCCAGTTCGAGGATGGTATCACCGTGGGGTAAAAGCTCAACATCACCTCGTCGAATGCGGGTAATCACTGCACCCATGCTCGACGGCAGGTTTAGATCACGTAACGGTACGCCAACAACAGCCGGATTTGGACAAAGACGCGCCGAAAATCAAGGGTGTGGCGGTCGAGTGTCAATTCTGTACTGGTCAGTTCGCCAAGATCGGCGATAACCCGCTCGACCATCGCTGGCGTGCCCACGATGTTGATCAGATCGCCTACTGCGAGCTGGGTTGTACTGGTAGCCAATTCCACTCGACCATCGTGCTGGAGACGGCTGAAGATCACGTTCCAACCCCGTGTTTTGACCAGTTCGGCGATGGTTTGACCCTGGACTGCGGGATTGGTGACCCGAATTGTGCGATTGACCAGGTGATCACCGATGGCGCCAAATTCACGCAGGTGCTGTACTTCCTGCTGTAGATCAATCTGCCAGAGGCGACGGGTCAGGTAGATCGAGAGGATCATGCCTAGTACGCCAACCGGGTAGGCCACCGAATAACCAACTACCGGTTCGGCGCGCAATGTCTCATCGGCGCCGAGACGACTCAGTTGTTCGATCACGGCGGCCAGGGCTGGCGTGTTGGTCAAACTGCCGGCAAAGAGTCCGGCTGTTTGGGCACCGTTCAAGCCGAGCACAATGCGTAAAAGTGCCGCAATACCGGCTGCAACCACAATCAACCCACCGATGAACAGATTATTGCGCAACCCGCGTCGGCGGAACGATGAAACGAAGCCGGGGCCGCTGCTCAGGCCGATGGTGTACACAAAGATAACCAGACCGAGCAAATAAATGATGTCTGGCAGGCGTAAGCGTTGATCGATAGCGCCAAAGGCCAGCCCAACGAAGAGCACGGCTGACACGCCAAGACTAACACCGCCGATCTTGATCCGTCCGATGAGATAGCCAATTGCCGATACGGTAAACAGGAGCAAGAGCGGGTTACTGGCAAGTATGTCGATCATAATGGTTCTTCCTTACCAAGAAGTGTTAACGTTGTCCGCCGTGTATGGTATCATGCAGTTGATAACCAACGGTTAAGAAAGAGGGATCGTATGATTACCGAAGACATGGTTCGGGCAGCACTGAAAAACGTGGTCGATCCAGAGATTGGCCTCGATGTGGTCAATCTTGGGCTGGTGTACCGCATTGACATTCTCGATGACGGGAAAACCGTTGATATTGATATGACCTTGACCACGCCAGCCTGTCCGGCAGGGCCGCAGATTCTCGAACAGGCCCGGCGGGAGGTGATGTCGTTGAAAGAGGTTTATAAAGAGCTTGAGAACGTCAAGATCAATCTGGTCTGGACGCCCTTCTGGAATCCGTCGATGATGTCGGAAGAGGCGCGCGAGGAACTGGGTTTCTTCTAATGTGGTCAACAGGCGGCGAGGGTTGGGCGACCTTCGCCGCCTGTTATTATTGATAGCGCACCATACAATACAAGGGGGTATTGGTATGACAACAATTGCTCCGCCCGCTATGCCTGCTTACACCGAAGAAGATCATCTGGTTTGGGCAACGCTCTGTGCGCGCCAGGTTCCCCGGCTTGAGCGGTACGCCTGCCGCCTCTTCCGCGAAGGATTTCGGAAGTTGAACCTTGATCTCCAGCGTCTCCCCGATCCGGTACAGGTAAGCGAACGTCTGGCAGCAATGACCGGCTGGACGTTGTGCGATGCGCAAAATGAGTATCTCAACCCTACTGAATGGTTTGAGCACATCGCCGAACGGCGCTTCCCGGTGACCAACTATATTCGACGCATGGACGAGCTTGATTTTACGCCGCTGCCCGATCTCTTTCACGAGTACATTGGTCATCTGGCATTTTTTACCGATCAGCGCTTTGCCGATATTGCCCAGGCTTTTGGGCCTCTTTATTTTGCCGGTGACGAGCGGCAACGTCTGGAAATAGCCCGTCTCTGGTGGTACAGCATCGAATTTGGGCTGATTCGAGAAGATGGTGGGTTAAAGGCTTTTGGCGCCGGTCTCCTGTCGTCGATTGGGGAACTTGATCACGCCTTTGCAGCCGATACGCCACGAGTACCGTTTGATATTCGGCGAGTTGCGAATACGCCCGGAGCTGCCTATTCGATGCACGATACCTACTTTATCCTCGAAGACCTGGAAACACATTGCTGCTGCGATCCTGCGTGATTATGCCGCTATGGAGGGCTTGCCGGCAGTACAGATTTGAAAATCATTTCAGGTTTTCTCTTTCAGGTGGTGGCTCCCTCGGTTGAACTTCCTGTGCTCATTGCTCGCTATGCCCATGTGTCTCGGTGGTACCAGAGAGCCACCGAGACACAGACTACCTCACAAATAGCAATTAATTTCCAGTCTGGAACTGCCAGGTATAGCTAAATGGTTGACCCGCGTATGATCCGTCTACCATCACTTGAATGAGGCTGTTGGGGGGCAAGTTTACCGTTGGCGTAATCACGATTCCTTTATGCCCCACCGGTAGGGCGGTTGAAAAGATGTGGGCGATGCTATTGCCACCGACGACCTGTAATGCCGTGCTGTTGACTACCGGTGTATCGCCGAAATAGCGCCATTGCAGCGTTATCGGGTACTGAGTTGGCGGAACATCGGTCTGATTGATGCCGGGATAGCGCACCGGCCAGTTCGGATAGCTGGCGCCATCATTAAAGTAAGATAGTACATCTAATGCGGCTGCACTTCTTGCGCCGTTTGCAGTCGTGTAGAAGCCGAAGCCAAAGGTGGGTGTTGTTGGGTAGAGCAGCCAGAGCCGGTGACCAACCGAGCGCATCCAACTGTCAATGGCATCGGCGGGTGTCCAGCCATTACCCCAGCCGAGCCAGGCGTTGCCCTTTTGGGCGCAGATTTGTCCTGCCGGTGAGGCGTAGGGTAAGCTAGAGTTTTGATTGTGGGTGAGATGGTTGTTCTCGGCCATGTAGCGGGCATGTTCAAAACAATTACTGTTCATTATCGCCTGTTCACTAACAGGCGGCACGCCGGCGCGTAGTCGGTAACCGTTTACCCGTTCAAGCCAGTTGGTGGAAAGTGGCGGCAGGCTATTCGTTACCAGCGGGATGAAAATAGTGTTGGTTGGACCATGCGCTTGCGAGAAAGCATGTGCCGGCAAGTGGGCGAGCACGAAGGCGATGACCGCATAGAGGAAGATTTGACGACATCGGATAGCCTTTCCTAAAACATTTCTCGCACATAACGCTTATACCTTTAGCATAAGCATTCCTCCTTCTGCCGGGCAATAGCCATATTTGGCTGTTGTGTAATAGGACTTCCACGACAAGTCGTACCGTCAACTCGTCGTTGCCTTCTCTGCCTGCCTGTGCTACGATGAGCCAGAAGCATTTGCAACCGCTCAAGGAGCATACAATGAGTCTTGCCGATATACCGATCACTGCGGTTGGTCACCTGGAACGTGCCGGTACATCTCGATCTGGTCACGAGATAGCGGCAATCGTTGTGGTCGCCGATGAACGTCCAGCAGTCATCGCTGTTGCTGATTACCAGCATGCTGCAACATCATTGTTGCCCCACTTCTATCTTGCCCGTGATGGAACGTTAGCGCAATTGTTGACGATCAATCGCGCCGGTGATGGATTGGGACGGGCTATCTGGCGAGGACGGATGCGGAATCTCAATCGGATTGCTGTGATTGTAAGTGTGGAAGCTCCTAACGTTACTGACCTGAGTGAAGTGCAAGCAAGTGTGTTGGCCGATTGGTTACCGGCTCTGGTTGCGCAATCTCACCTTTCACTCGCCGATGTATGTACGGTTGTTCCTGATGACGCAGGGCGGATGCGTCTGCAACCGTATCTCCCACCTTCGCCGCCAGTATGGTCGGTCGCCGGTAATCTGGTATTAGGGAGTGGTACTCGTTCACCAGAGCAAGAGTTGTGGGTGGCTCTGGCAACAGTTACCTGGCGTCAGCGGGGTGCACAGTTACGTCTCAATCAGGCCTTCTCGCTCTATTGGGGGAATTCGACATTGGTGCGCCGCTAGCTCCTAATGAACCGCCGCCAGTAGTAGTTGATGGTAAGAGTTACAACTTTCAAGTCTTTGCCCGTGACACCATCTTCAACGAAGGAACACAGTATGCTGCGGTACAATCGTTTGCCAGTTTGCTCGGCCCCGACATGGGCGCCATTCCAACCGGTGGTGTTAGTCGGGCGCTTATCGAGGCCGGTTATTAGTAGTGCGTTAAAGACCAGTGCGACCCGATCCCCACTTGAAGGCAAGACTGAGTTTCGTGCTGATTGGCGGTTTCACTTTGTGGCGCTCCAGGCAAAATTGGGACCGGCTCTCAGTGGGAATTATGTGACTGCGGATCGAGCTTTTGCGGTGCAGGTCTTTGCCGGTGATACGCTCTATACGCCAATGAGTCAGCAAGCAGGGTGTTTCTTTCTCAGTCTGACCGATCCGTCCAGTCCACAATATGCCCAAATTTGGGCCGAAACGTACAAAGTAACCGGAGTGCCGTATGATTCTACCAATCCGTTTCACCAACGGGCGTTAGAACTGAAGTTAGGGACACCGTTAAGTGGAGTGATACGCGAAACGATCAACGGGCAATCGTTTGATGTCCAGGTCTTTGCTTACGATACGCTCTACCGTGGTTCCGATGGTGTTATTCGCCGGATGAGTGATTTACCGCGTCCAGCAGAGGTACAGGCCTGGCAGCCCAAAGCGCCGACACCACTGGTACCACCGACGCCACCGGTATCACCACCTGTACCGGAACCACCTGCCGGACCTGTACAACCGCCTACAGTGAACATTCTCAATGCGCCAGAGGTGGTAAGGGCAGGTGCGCCACGGCGTGATCCCAACTGGCCGCCTAAGCCCGACTTCAATATCCTGACCGACCGTAACGGTCAGCGCGAGCGTGTGTTAGGCAACATTGAATGGGTACGTAAGAGCGGTGATGATATTATCATCACCAACGATTGGGTTGAACGGCATCTTATTGAAGTGACCATTCCACAAATGGCCCGGTTTCGGAATACCAATGGCGGGCGGATCAAGTTTCATCGTCTGGCAGCCGATCAATTGCGCCGATTGTGGCAGGCCTGGGAAGATGCCGGGTTGTTGCACCTTGTACTAACCTTCGATGGTGCATGGTGGCCGCGAACGATCCGTAGCAACCCGACTACCTTGAGTAATCATGCCTACGGAACGGCGTTCGATATCAATGCGCAGTGGAATGGCTTTTACAAACCGGCAGCTCTGGTTGGTGATCGTGGTTCGGTGCGTGAGCTAGTACCAATCGCGAATGCACTTGGCTTCTTCTGGGGAGGTCACTGGAACTACGATGGTAAAGGCGCCAGTGATGGTATGCATTTTGAATGGGCAGTTGCCCGCTAGGCAAAGGAGCAAGCAATGCAACTACACGGGCTAAATGCGCTGGTGACTGGTGGGGCTTCTGGTCTGGGTGCGGCGACGGCTGAGCGACTGGCCAGTGCCGGGGCGCGGGTGACCATTGCCGATCTGAATGAAGGTGCTGGCGAAGAGCTAGCTGCCCGGATCGGAGGACAGTTTGTGCGCACCGATGTTACCGATCCGGCGCAGTGTGCAGCAGCAGTAACCAAAGCTGCTGCAAAAGGCGGTCTGCACGTATTAGTCTGCTGTGCCGGTATCGTGTTGGCCGAACGATCTTAGGACGTGACGGTGTGCATGATCCGGTTCGCTTCAAGCGTGTCATTGAAGTCAAGTCAATCTAATCGGTACCTTCCACATGATGCTTTATGCGGCACAGATGATGAGCCAAAACCAGCCCAACTCCGAAGGCGAACGTGGCGTTATAATCAATACGGCATCGATAGCTGCATTTGAAGGCCAAATTGGTCAGGTTGCTTATGCCGCCTCAAAAGCTGGTGTCGTCGGGATGACGTTACCGGCAGCCCGCGAACTGGCTCGCTTTGGGATACGGGTGATGACTATTGCGCCGGGTATCTTTGATACCGCAATGATGGCTGGTCTACCGGCAGCGGCCCGTGAGTCGCTCGGTGCGCAGGTACCATTTCCATCGCGATTGGGGCGTCCTGCTGAGTATGCAGCGTTAGTCCAGCACATCATTGAAAATCCGATGCTAAACGGTGAAGTGATTCGGCTCGATGGCGCTATCCGAATGGCGCCAAAATAAGGGAGGAAGAGGAATGCAAATTTATCTCGATACGGCCAACCTCGCCGAAATTCGTGAGGCAGCCAGTTGGGGTATTCTGAGCGGAGTAACGACGAATCCGACACTGATTGCCCGCGAAGGGGGAGTTGATTTCAAAGCAATTATCACGGAAATTGCCGAGCTGGTTGATGGCCCGATCAGCGCCGAGACCATCTCGCTCGATGCCGAGGGAATGGTGCGCGAGGGATTAGAGTATGCTGCATGGCATCCGAACGTTATCATCAAAGTGCCGAGTACAACCGAGGGATTACGAGCAGTAAGCCAACTGGCTAAGCACGGCATTCGTTGCAATGTAACGCTCTGTTTCAACGCTGTGCAGGCATTGCTGGCGGCACGGGCCGGTGCGTTCATCATTAGCCCCTTCGTTGGGCGTGTTGATGATACCGGTGTTGATGGAATGGCCTTGATTCGCGAGATTGCCGGTATCTATCGCCAGGATAGCGAAATTAAAACCAAGATTCTGGCGGCATCTATCCGTCATCCGCGCCATATTGTTGAGGCAGCACTGGCCGGTGCTGATATTGCGACCTGCCCGTTCAAGGTGCTTCAGCAGGCAATGCGCCATCCATTGACCGATCGCGGTATTGAGCAGTTCCTGGCCGATTGGCAATCGCGAATGCGTTCCTGAGCCGAGATTATGCGAGATCAACCACTCATGCTCGGTTTGATCGGCGCTAGCGGTACTGGGAAGACAACGCTGACGCAGGGGATTGTGCGTCTGCTGGGTGCGCAAGGCGTTACGCCGATCAATCTCGATGATTACCTGCGCTATAGCCGTGCAGAGCGTGCGGTACGTGGTTTAACCGATGCCGATCCGAGGGCTACCGATCTGGATCGCATGGCCGCCGACCTGGCAGCGTTGCGAGCCGGTCAAACTATCGAAAAACCGATCTACAACCATAAGACCGGAGTTCCACAGGGCAGTGAACGGGTTGCTCCGACCGGACTGGTTATTGCTTACGGTGCGTTAACTTTGACCCCACCGGTGCAGCCCGATCTGTTCGACCTTACTGTCTACTTTGATCCCGATCCCGAACTGTACCGTCGTTGGCGCGAAGAACGTGATGTGCGTCAACGGGGGTACACCCCTGAAGAAGTGCGGATGGCGTGGCCGGCGCGTGAACGCGACATCCAGCGTTACATCGTTGTCCAACGACCGTTAGCCGATGTCGTTTTACGCTTTCTGCCAGGTGAAGTGGGGTACGACCTGCAAATGTGGTTGCGCCGGCGGGCGCTGGCGTTTGATGTCATCAACGCTCTTGCCGATGCGGGTCAGGGGGTAGCCGTGCAGATCCAATCGGTGGCTGCTGACGATGATGGTTTACCGGCCAACGTGATTAACGCAACGTCAGACCCGGCTCTTGATCGGCTGAGTGAAGGATTACGATCACGGCTGCCGGTATCTGGACAGGTGAGCACAGGTGAAATGGTTCAGGGGACGCATCCCACGCTGACATTTGCTCAAACCTTGATTGCCACGTTGCTCTTGCAAAGAGGGTAAGCGACATTGATGTAGTTCCTCATAGACATCGGCCATTGATGGTGGGGGCACGGCGACGCTGTGCCCCTACTTATGGTGGCGCCCGACCTGACTGCGTTCATCACGCGCTCAACTGCGATTGCATCGAAATCATCTGGTACAATCCCTTCGGCAGCGACTCAAAAGCTGAAAAAATTCGGTGAAGGTATCATCATGGATTGGATTTCTGCATCAGTAAGTGACTCGCGAAGGTTCATGCAAACTCTATGGCTGCTGACGATTATCGGGTTAATCATCCGGGTAGCCGCAGTGTTTGTCCTAAACGACTACCATGATCCGTTGACGGCTGAGTATGGCATTGTAGCAAAGAATATCGTTGCCGGTAAGGGTTTTGTGGGAGGCGGCTGGCTTGGGCCAGAGATGCCAACCGCACTGAATACGCCGGTGTATCCATTATTTCTGGCAGCCTGGTTGTGGGTGGGGGTGCCCTTGCCGTTTCTTGGTGTCGAGCTATGCCAGGCCCTGCTTTCGGCGTTGCTTATCTACCTCACCGGCAGGATTGCATCGCATTGGATTGACGCGACTACCGGTTTATTATCTGGTCTGATGGTAACCTTCTACCCTCCGCTTATCTATTTCTGCAAACAGATTTCTCCGGCTATTTTTACAACGTTTTTTACGATTTTTTCCGTGTTTGTGTTATTACACTTCTTTCAACGGCCCACCTGGCGCCGAGCCATATTTTTGGGGGTGGTCTGGGGTATTTCCTGCCTAGTCGAACCTATTTTGCTGTATGGCTTATCAGGTGCGGCGTTCCTCATCGGAATGAATCAAGGTGATAGGATAAAGATTATCCAAAAGCTGGCTGTTACACTATTGATTGGCCTGTTGGTGTTGTTGCCCTGGACGATCAGAAATTATCTGGTGTTTCAGCAGGTTGTGTTGCTCAAGACCTCATTTGATCTGAACTTTTGGCTGGGTAACAATCCGCACGCCACCGGCTTTTTGTACACGGCTTCAGGTGAGCCAATGCAAAATACGCTTCCGGCGAGCACACTTGAGTATTTAAGCTCACTCAACGAAGCGGAACGCTATGCGGTGCTGCGGTATGAGGCGCTACAATGGATTGCAGCAAATCCTCTGCAATTTTTAAAGCTGACGATGATGCGCATAGTGTACCTCTGGGTTATTTCTCCCACCTATTTGATAACCGATCAGAACATTGTTGAACCACGCTTCTTTTACCTGATCAGAAGTTTGATCCAGATAGTGTTGCTGCTATTGGCATTGCTGGGAAGCGTGCTGGCCTACCGCAAGTACAGACAATTTCTTGTGTTAAGTATCTGGTGGCTTGCTGCGTTTACGGCACCATACGCGATTTCGGTAGCCGGCAATACACGCTATCGTCTGCCGGTAGAGCCGATTCTGTTGATGCTCGCCGGTGTTTGCGTTAGTAAACTGATCGTGGTATGGCAAGAAAAAGGGCATCGGCAGGGATGCAGTCAGACGGCGCTGGCTGCAATGTCTGATGTGATTGCAACATTCATGCTCTTATGAAGAGAATCACTTTTATATTGCTACCTCCGCTGATATACCTTGTGCTGGCAATTATTTTCACCTGGCCCTTATCTACCCACCTGACGACAGCGCTGGGAAGTGGACTTGATCCATTGTTGCAAACGTGGGTGCTGGCCTGGAATGCGCGGGCATTTGTCACCGATCCGCGAACTATTTGGGACGCGCCGATCTTCTTTCCTTATCCTGAAACGCTGGCGTATAGTGACCATCATCTTCTGCTGACAGTTGTTGCGTTACCGTTGATACTCCTCGGCGGCCCTGTTCTGGCGTACAACCTGCTCGTATTAGCCAGTTATGTCCTTACAGGGTGGGCTGTGTATCTGCTGGCAAGCGATATGCTAGTACGCGCACACGATAGGTGGATTCGTACCTTTAGCTCCTTCGCTGCTGGTGCGCTGTTTGCATTTGGTACGTACCGCATGGCACATTTTGTTCATCTACAATTGCTACAGACAGCCTGGCTGCCACTGGCTCTTCTATTTCTGCGCAGGTTTTTGCACGACACGGAAACAGGGAAACGACGCTGGCGATATGCGGTACTGTTTGGTCTCTTCACAGGTATTCAGTGTATAACTGCGCTCTACTACGCATATTTTACTGCCCTGACAATTGGACTGTATGTTGTCATTTGGTTATTGAGAACTTTGTCCCGTCGGCAAAGACCCAACTTCTGGCAAAACATTGGTGGGCTATTGTTTGGTGGTATACTTGCCGCGCTTATTACGATACCGGTGACGCTACCGTACATTCATGTGTACGAGTATCTGGGCATCGTCCGATCGTTACGCGAACTCGATAACTGGTCAGCACCACTTCAGTCATTCTTGGCCGTTGTACCGACAAACTGGTTGTATGGCGGAAGAGAGTCCTGGTTTACTGCTAGTGGTGGTGAGTTTGCGTTATTTCCAGGTTTTGTCACGGCTATACTTGCGATAACAGTTCTGACCCTGATAGTTTGGCGGCGATTCAGAGACCGGAAGCAACCCAGCGATACGCTGATCGGCTTGTCAGAGGTTAGCTTCCTGGCATTACTGGCTATATGTGCATTTGTATTATCACTGGGTGTTGGGATTCGTCTGGAGCGTGGTAGTGCAGCATTATCAATCCCAATGCCATATGCATGGTTCTACGAACATATCCCCGGTTTTGGCGCTTTGCGCGTTCCGGCGCGCTGGGCAATGTTAACGCATCTGGCACTGGTCTTACTTGCTAGTGTGACTCTCGTTTACCTGGGTCAATGGCTTCGCTCGAGGATAGACCGTCGTCTATCGTGGATCATTCTAGCAACGATTGGCATATGTGCTCTTATCGAGCATGCATCTTTTCCATTGCCACTTGCATCTGTTCCTGACCCAAAACCGGTGTATGTCTGGCTTGGTACTCAGCGCGATCTGCATGCCCTAATTGAGTTGCCGGTTGGTTCTACACCACGCGGTGCCGAGCTGGAACGTATTACTACACGTCAGTTTCACCAGATACATCACTGGAAACCACTCGCTGTTGGATACAGTGGTATTATTCCATTTGGTACGACTGATGTGATGCGTCGCATTCAGCGTTTGCCCGATGATGATACCCTGCGTTACCTGGCTCTGCTCGGTATCGACACATTGATTATCCATCGCGATGAATATGAACCTGAAAAACTGGCGTCTCTGAAGGCATGGGCTGATACTACTCCACTGCTGAGTCGTCGTGCGGAAGTGGGTGACGCATTGGTATACGTAATCAATCCGCAGGCTCTACCACCGTTACCTGCTGCGAACAATGCATCGATATTCATATCAGCAGATGAACGGGTGCCGGGGGTATTGGCGCTAGGCCTCGTTCAACGCTGGAAAGCGGAAGGTGCTTCCTTGTATGGTTTTGAACGAACGCGCTACTATCCGGCGCTGCGCCGGCCCCAACCCGGACAGGTGTTCGATTACGGATTGCTTGCTGCCGATGAGAATCCACTGCGTTACGGTTTTGATGCGGAAAATGCTCTGGCAATCGAACGGCCTGGCTCTCTATCGTCGCGATTCACGACTGCTTGCTGCCATTGATCTGGCTCAGCCGGTTGCAGGACAGTTTCATTCGCAGTATCCCTCTCGTTTAAGTTTGGTGGTCGAAGCAGATCGGGTGCGTGTCAATGAGAATGTTTTTATGCTAGACGAACCCCTGTCTGCTGCTTTCATTGAGTTAGATACTGCCAGTCTGGTAACGCAAACTTTGGTGATTGATGGTAGAGCGTACACGGTTCCACCAGGCACCATTACGCTTACCGCACCGATCTCGATGAACCGCGAGACGATCATCATCGGTCAGACTGATCGAATGAGCATTCAGCAACTTCGAGTACTGAACGCTCCGCGCATGTCTGTTACCTTCCCTGAAGGATTGCTGGCGATTGCTGCTGACTGTCGCTTTGATGGGACGCAATTGTCAGTCACTGTGCACATCGGTGGATCAGGTGCGCTAGAATTGGAGGTACGCGGTGCATCAGCCCGTGACGATAAGCCTATTTTGCTTCTCAAAGGTGTACCGCTAACAACAACGTCTAATGTTAGTAGTATCACCTTCAGTGTTGATCTATTTAATCCTGGCGAACCATGGATAACCCACCGCGAGCCTCCAGAAGATGGACGCTATATCGTGTACGTGCGAGCTATGGGGCGCTTTAGTACTGCGGTACCGATTGCAACATTTTCGATCCGTAATGGAGCAATCCGTGATGCACGGTCTGTTCCTCTCCCCCTTCGTGCCTTGCGTTAGATTATTGAATTCACTGCAAAAAGGTGATCTTCTCACCACAGAGACCACGGAGATCACAGAGACTAAAGATAATTTTATCTTTCATTGAACATAAGGTTGTGAAATTTTTCTTCCATGCACCCAATGGCCAAAAACTATCCTTTTATTTATAAACCTTACACGCTCTGTGTGCTCTGTGTGCTCCGTAGTGAGTTTTTGTAGTGGACTCATTATTGAAAATGTATTGCTGAATCAGGTATCATCGCAGATCGGTGAGACAATTACAACACCGATCCGACGCTCAGGATACGCCTGAATCTCGTTTTACAGAGCGAGTTTGAAAGAGCTTCTATCTTTATTGTTGTCCTCACCAAAAAACCCTGATGTAAAGCAACAATGAACACCTAATGCTGTTGTTCACGTGCCAGGTAATACGTCATACTTTGCAGCACGGCCACCGGATCGATATAGCGCACCCATACATCCTCGGGCACCTGTAGGATCATCGGCGCATAGCTAAGGATTGCACGCACGCCAGCCTCAACCAGGACATCGGCAACTCGTTGGGCTTGTGCTGCCGGGACTGCAATGATAGCCATTCTAATCTGTTTTTCGGCTATTACCCGTCGTGCATGCGCGAAATCCTGGATGGTCAGGTCGCCGATCTTTTGTCCGATCTTGGCCGGATCGGCATCGAATAGGGCGACAATCTCGATCCCTTCGGTGCGAAAACCTTCGTAACGGGCAATGGCTTTTGCCCGAGCAGGCCGATGCCAACCAGGGCTACCGGCCAGTGTTGGTTGATACCGAGGATGCGTTCAATATGTTGGAGGAGCTTCTCGACATCGTAGCCGATACCCTGCTTGCCAAACTCACCGAAATACGAAAGGTCTTTGCGGATCTGTGCCGCAGTCACGTTGATCCGCTCGCCAAGCTCTTGCGAAGACACGGAATGCACCCCCTCCTCGAGCAGGTAGCGCAGACTCCGTGCATAGAGGGGTAGGCGTCGAATGACTACATCAGGTGGTAATTCTGAGCGCTCCACACAAGTCCTCCGTTGGATCAGGTAGAGTATGTGAAGTGTAGCACGAGCTTACCAGTTCTGCAAGAGTTTTTTATTGATAGTGCTTTTCAGTGTTCTCAAGCAGAGCAACGATCCTGGGTGCGCGGGCCTCCGGCCCGCATTCTGCAATATACGGCGCAATTTCAAGAGGTTGCGCACGATCGTGAATGGGCGCAGCTCTTTTTACCGCCGGCCCGCATTCTGCAATATACGGCGCAATTTCGTCATTTGTTGCATCAGCAAACCGTCAAGGGCGGTTTTAGAACCCGCTCCTACCGGTGCGGTCATATGCAGCAGATTAGGAATCTCGCCGTTCCTCTCGTCTGCCAGACAGGGGAAGACGTTGGAAAGCCCTGTCTGAATCGATTGAGTGAGATTGATTCAGATATGCTACAATGCGCGGGCAGAGTTGCAATCGTAGATGACGTCCGGCGATCAGAACGTTTATGGATACACTGGCAGGAAAGCGAATTGTGCTTGGGGTGTGCGGTAGCATTGCCGCCTACAAAGTGGCACAACTGGCCCGTGATTTGACCCTGGCCGGGGCAGTGGTAGATGTGATTCTGACCGAGGCAGCCGAACGGTTTGTCGGTAGGGCAACGTTTCAGGCGTTGACCGGTCGCCCGGTGCTGACCGATATGTGGAGTTTACCGGAAGACGGGGTGGTCGGTCATGTGAGTCTTGGTATGCACGCCGATATGGTTTTGTGATCGCACCAGCGACTGCCAATACCATTGCCCGTCTGGCCGCCGGTCTATGTGACGATCTGCTGACAACGACTGTTCTCGCAACACGCGCACCGCTGCTCATCGCACCGGCGATGAATCCGGCAATGTACGAGCATCCGGCAACCCAGGCCAATCTGGCCACATTACGCGCCCGCGGAGCATACGTGCTCGAACCAGAGGTTGGACGAATGGCTGAGCCGGTGAGCGGCCGCGGACGCCTCCCTGAACCGGCTGATTTGCTGGCCGAAATCCGTGCGTTGCTGGGCCGTCAGATCGGTCGCTTGCGCGATCGGCGAGTAGTAGTAACAGCCGGTGGTACTCGTGAGCCAATTGATCCGGTGCGTTATATCGGGAATCGCTCGTCGGGTCAGATGGGGTATGCGTTAGCGACCAGGGCACGTGATTTGGGGGCAATGGTGACCTTGATAAGTGGGCCAACCGCTTTACCCCCACCGCGAGCAGTAACCTTCGTTCCGGTTGAGACAGCACTTGAGATGCGTGAGGCAGTGCGGGCGGCCTGCCAGCAGGCAGATATGCTGATTATGAATGCAGCAGTGGCCGATTTTCGGCCAGCTTCTGTGTCGGACGAGAAGATCAAGAAACGCGACGATGAAGGGATGATGCTGCATCTGGTGCAGAATCCCGATGTCGTTGGTGAGTTGGCCGGTCGGCGTGACCTCTTTAAGGTTGGTTTTGCTGCCGAAACAAACGATCTGTTGCGTAATGCGCGAAGTAAACTGCAACGCAAAGGGCTGAATGTGATCGTAGCAAATGATGCCGTGACCAGTATCGGTCAGCCTGAGATTGCGTTCATCGTGCTTGATGATGAGCGCGTTGTAGAATTACCACGTTTGCCTAAAGCTGAGGCTGCGGCAGTACTACTTGATCTCATTGTGGAACGTTTTGAGCAATGGCTGAACGTCCAGCCGTTGTCTGTCAGAGAGATTGAGAAGCAATGACGACAGAACCGCAACCAAATCAATCGTCACCTGAACCATCGCCGACGTCACCGTCAACACGCCGGTTGACGGCGCCGCAATCGCTACGAGCTGCGCCAAAGGCACCTACGCAGCAGGTAGCACGCGCCGAGGTGAATGATTTGATCGCTGCGTTGGGTGATCCGGGTCATCCGCGTCACGCGGAGGCAGTTGATCTGTTGACAGCTATGGGGGCAGCCGTTGTGCCGGCGTTGTGTGATGTCGTTGGTCCCGATCAACCCTGGTTAACGGTATATCGAGCGACTGAAGTGTTAGCCCAAATCGGTGATGGTCGGGCAACCAGGCCACTTATCAATGCGCTGAAACATCAGAACGCCAATGTGCGTTGGGGGCAGTACGGGCCTTAACACAGGTTGGTGATGTTCGTGCGCTGTTGGCGCTCCGCGAGGTAGCTCGTTCCGATCAGGGCCGTACCAGTTGGGGCGAATCGGTGGCCGATGCGGCCCAAAGTGCTCTGGAGCTGCTCAATCGGCGAAGTATCTGGACCCAGAGCCTTGAATTGGTGAAACTGGCTGTGGTGAGTGTGATCTTCCTCTTGTCAATGGCTTTGGCTTTTGGGGTCATCGGGGCATTGCGTAACGAACTTGAACAATTTGGTCGGTATATCCCCGGTCAAACAGAATTGCCCACCCTGGTTTTACCGACACCAAGGCCGACGGCTACACCGCGACGACCAACTACGGCAGCGCAACCAACAAATCTTCCAGCAGCAACTCAGGCGATTACCGGTACGGCTTTACAGGTCGCGAATGTGCGTCCCTTGCCCGGCACTAACAACCAGCCTATCGGACGGATCAACGCCGGCGATGAAATTATCTTCCTTGCCCGCACTGCTAACGATCAGTGGTATCTGATCCGACTTGGCGAACGGCGTAGTCCTGATTCATTTATCGCCAATCCTGATGGCAGTGGTACTGGTTGGGTTAATCGGGCGTTGGTTTCACCGCCAGCGGCGGAAGTGCCTGTCCAGGAGCCATTACCGCTTACAGTACCAACAGCAACTCCGTGAAGTCACTTGTCCATATTCCCGCACCTCTTTTCGCTTATCAGAGAGGAAGGGAGAAAATATGCCGAGGGCAAGGTGTTCAGACGTGCCCTGAAGAGTTTTCCAGGTGCGTGATCGGGCACCACACGTTAAGAGTGGTCATTCCCTATGCCACGTGACAAAATGCAGGACCGGGTTCAACAATCGTGATCAAGCATTTCCAATCGGAGATCATTGGATGTATCACAGCATTCGGCTGGGCCTGTCTTGCCGGAATTGTGATCGTTCTCCTCTACCAGGCGCCTGTGCGCCGGACATTTGATATTGGCGGTAACGATGCCGGAGTTGTGCAGGGTTTTGCCGAACCAGAACGCTTCCCTACCTCAGAAGGGAGCGGTTTTGATGGATTGGTCAGACGTGTCTTGCCAACGGCGGCCCTGCGTTTCCCGCAGCTCGGAACACCGGCTGCGGTGACGATGCGCTGGCTGGCGCCGACGGGAGTGCCAGTCGTCGTGCAGATCAACGATGAGCTGCGTGTGCAGTTGGTAGCGCAAGGGCAATGGGAAGAGCAAACCGTTGTCTTAACCGGCGGCTGGCGCAAAGCGTTTGATACCGTTGTACGGATCACATCGCCAGCAGCGGATCAGATACTGCTTGACCGGATTGAGATAACGGTCTTGCCACCGGTATGGCCTCACCCGGCACAGTTGTTGTATGCCGGACTTGTTGGCGTGCTGTGCGGGGTATTGTTTGCTGGACAGCCACGATGGCAACCGGTACTGACCATTGTCGGTTACGGTATTGGATGGCTTCTGCTCTATCGCGACAGTCCTTATCCACTTATCTACCTGCCACCGATCAGTGTCGCAGTGTTAGGAGCTGCTACGCTGGTCAGGTACTGGCCCATTGTGGTAACACGCTGGCCGCAGTGGGCCACACCGTGGCTTGTCGTCTGTCTCATAGGAAGCTGGGTAAGTTGGCTGCTACCGGCAATGCAGGCACACGTAACATTGGCCCGGCCTGGCGTCGAAAACGATTTTCGCGTTTTTGCAACGCGCGATACGTTATCAACCATCTTTCAGGCTGATGGCTTTTACAATCTTGGCTATCCACTCTTGCTCTGGCTGGTACGTCCTTTCACGCATGATAATCCCTTCCTGGCCGCACGGTTGATCGCACTGGTTTCCGGAGGTATCTTGATCGGTGCCGGTTATTGGCTGGCACGCTGTTTGCTTGCTCCAGCGCCATCATTACTGGCCGCTGGCTTCCTGGCGTTGAGCGGAATGGTGACGCAGTACAGCCTGCTGATCGGCAGCGATATGCCATTTGCAGCGCTGATGACACTGGCAGTAGCCGTGACGTTGCGAGTCAATACGCGCACGCACGCAGCACTGGCCTTGTTTGGGGGGCGCTGGCCGGAGCAGCTTTCCTAATACGTCATCCGGGTTTGATCCTGCTCTTGTGGGGAGGAATCACGCTCTGGTATACTGCCGGTTGGCGAACAATAGTGTTTGGGACAGGATTTATCCTGGCCGCGTCACCACAACTCACTGTGAATATCCTGCAAACCGGTCAGCCATTGTTCAATCAGCAGGCCAAAAATATCTGGCTGGCAGTGTACGCCAATACCGATTGGGGAAGATGGGACGAAGTACCCAACAGTATTGGTCTGCTCGAAGTGATCGGACGTGATCCGCTGCGTTTTTTGTTTAACTGGGTGCGAAATGTAATCGGTTTCATCGGCGCCGGTGCAGAGGACGTAAGTGAGTTTGGCCGCGCCGATCAATTGCGCTTACTCGGTTGGCCGGTCAACTGGCTGGCCATTGGGGGCCTGGTGATAGCAAGCTGGCTGGCGTGGCAGAAACGTGCTGACAGACGCTGGTTCGCCATCTCAGGTTTGATCGGCGTATATGTAGTGGTGATTGCCACTGCGTTTATTCTGCCCCGGTTCTTCTTGCCACTCGCGCCGTTGTATGCGGTTGCCGCCGCGTGGGCAATGCAGCAGCTATGGAGAGGTCAGCGCCAGTTGTTGATCGCTACGCTCATCATTGCCATCCTCTTGAGTGTCGGGCCAGGTGCAGCGGTGCAGGCTGTGCTGTCTGCCCAGCCGCCGGACGAAGTGGCCGCTGTAGCGTTGGTACGACAATCGTTACCCACCGATAATGTGAGCATCGTGGCTGCAATTCCCGACCGTTTGCCACTGGCAAAGTATTCAGCGATTGCCCATCTGATCAAGTTTCGTGTGCCAGTAACGGTTACCGCGAACGAATTACAGGCCATAGCCGCCGATTATCTGCTGTGGGATCAGGCGCAAGGCGCACCACCGATCCCTGAATCAGAGCGACATCGAATTGGTGAAGGTCGCTTTGTGCTGTACGCGATGAGAGGAGGAAGAGGAGAGGAGTGATAGGAGCAGATTTCATTACGTCTGGTACAGTTAGAACGGTATATGAGAGCAGCAAGCCTGTGCAGTTGTGGCATCTGGATGTAGTGCAGGTCATGCAGCTATCACACCGGCAGAGACGCATCTCTGTGTCCAGATTTAGGAGAGCGAGCAGCACAAATGCTATCTTCGTCCGTTGAGAAAGCAACAATTGCCGAAACACCTTATCAAAAGTCGCAATCGCGAACGCTTGCACGACCACTGCTCTGGATAGCTATCCTCATCGTGATTGGGTTGATCTTACGCCTCTGGTTTCTGGCCGTTAACCAGATCGATCCACGCTTTTCGGCAGCCGACGATGGCGACTATTATCTGCGCGCATTGCAATTTGCAGTCACCGGTGAATATCAAGACAACTCCTGGCTCATCCGGCCACCGGGACACATCTTCTTCTTCGCGGCGATGTTACGGATCGGATTGTGGTTGGGTGATCCAGCGATCGGTATTACCCTCATCCGGGTAGTGCAGATCGGCCTATCACTGGCGCTCATTCCCCTCGGCTACGACCTGGCACGACGGCTCTTTCATCCGCGAGCCGGTCTGATCTTCGCGGTTGTACTGGCGATCTGGATGCCGCTGGTCGAGTTACCCATTCTTATTCTCAGCGAGCCACTCTTTTTCTTTATGCTCTTTCTGCACGTATGGTTTCTGGTTCGCTGGCGTGATGAGCATCGTAGTGGTTGGTTGATTGGCGCCGGAATCACGCTGGCAATCGCTGCTCTCGCCCGTTCGCCCGGTCTGTACGGTGCATTGTTCGCCGTGATCTTCATCGTGACCCAGGTGCGGATCGCTGATCGTCAACGCCGGGGGCAGCAGATGATGGTGGTGTTGCTGGCGTTTCTCCTGCCTTTTGTGCTGACGATAGCGCCCTGGACGATCTGCAATTATCTGATCTATCGCGATATTATCCTGATCGATACGCTGGGGCCGGTTAATCTATGGATCGCGATGAGTGATGCTGTCCACGAAGGTCGTGGTGAGGGTGAGGCGAAGGCGATCCTTATGGCGCTGCCACAGGCAGAGCGGCAACGCTTTGTCAGTAGTGAACTGCGCCGAATTGTTCAGACTGAGCCCTGGCGGCTGACCTAATCTCTGGCCCCATTTTCGGCATATCTGGAAGGCACAGTTTATCGAAGATTTTCTGGTCAAGGCTAGCTTCTTTACCCGGCCATTACGAGATATTTGGCCGCTTGGGTTGGCCGGTGATCTGATCTGGATAATATTCACCCTGGCTGCGCCCTTCACGCTTTTCGGTCGTTGGCATGAAGGACCGATCCGGTTATTGGCTTGGAGCTGGATCGGCTATACGTGTCTGATGGTCATGTTGATCCACGTCGAGCCGCGCTACCTACTGCCGGTCTGGCTATGGATGGCATTGTACGGTGCCGCAGCATTAGCCCAGATTGGTCGGCAACGCTGGCGGTTCGATTGGGTTGCAGTGGGGGCGCTTACCATCAGTGTGGGATTAGGGTATCTCATCTTGAGTTACCGTGATTATCCGGCAATTCTTCGGGCAGGGATCGCACGTGAGCAAGCGTGGTCTGCGGCAGTAACTGCGCTTGAGCGCAATGATGTGCAAGCTGCCGAGCAGGCATACCGTCAGATGTTGGCTGCTGATCCAGATTTTGCCGATGGTCAGGCAGAATTTGCGCGCTGGTTACTCGCGCGACAGCGCTACGATGAGGCCTGGCAGGTTATCGGCAACTATCCCACCCATCGTGGTAACCTTGTACGTGGGGCGTTAGCACGTGCGCAAGGCGATACAGCAACCGCTATCGCCTACCTGCGCGATACCGAAGAGCGAGCCGGTGAAGATGTGCAACGGCTGGCATTCTATTGGTTGTCACCAGCGCCGACAAAGACACTCACGGTAGGTACCGATCTCGATCTTGGCTATTTGTATGGATTCTCATTCGGTGAACGAGCTGGCGGTGAACCGTTTCGCTGGTTGCAGGGCAACGGCGAGATCTCGATTGCCGCTACCGACACCTTTACGTAGCAATGAAACACTGGCTCTGCGTCTAACCGCGCCGCAACCGACAACACTCAGTGTTACAATAGGCCGACTGCAATATGCAGTCAACGTTGCACAGGTGGCTGGCGAGTGTATCATCTGCCAATACCGACCGAAATGCACGGTACGCAAGAGGTGCGAATCGCGCTCAGGGCGCCGACCTTCTTGCCCTATCAGCATTTTGCCGGAAATACCGATGCACGTCCATTGAGTGTTATGGTACAGCGTATATCAATTCGGTAAATCGTCATGCAACAGGTAGATACAACAGCAACGGCCATGAATGTTGCCACGCCGGAATACCCCTTTACGGTAAGTGTTGTGATCCCGGCGTACAATGAGGCCCACGGTATTGCCCAAGTCGTTGAGCGGATCAGGACGGTATTGCCCCATGCCGAAATCGTCGTTGTTGATGATTGCTCACAGGATGAAACAGCGCGTGTTGCCCAGGCTGCTGGCGCACGAGTCATTCGTCATCCGATCAATCGTGGCAATGGCGCAGCGGTGAAGACTGGGATTCGGCGTGCCCACGGCGAGGTGGTGCTCTTGATGGATGCCGACGGACAGATGGATCCGCGCTTTATTCCCGATCTGCTGGCGGGGATTGCTGCTGGCTATGATATGGTTGTTGGGGCACGTACCCGCGAAACGCAAGGTGATTCGTTGGTGCGTAGATGGGGCAACCGTGCTCTTGATATGCTGGGCAGCTATCTGGTTGAAACGGAAGTACGTGATCTGACCAGCGGGTACCGGGCGATACGCCGCGAAGTGATTATGGAATTCATTAATCTGCTGCCGAATCGATATTCCTACCCCACGACTAGTACGCTGGCGCTTCTCAAAGCTGGTTACAATGTTGGTTATGTTCCAGTTACTGCTCAGCGCCGACAGGGTGGTCGCAGTGGTCAAAAACTCTTACGCAATGGCATCAGATTTGGGCTCATTATCTTGCGGATTGTCTCACTCTTTGCCCCACTGCGAGTCTACCTACCGGTCGCACTTTCGATGCAGGTATTAGCCTTGATGTCGTTTTTGATTAGCTTTTTCATCACCGATCCATTCCGCTTCCATATCCCCAATTCGGCAGTCGGCTTATTTGTTGGCAGCATCATCATCTTTATGTTTGGTCTGAACGCCGAACAAGTGGCAGCGCTCCGATTTCAGCGTCCGTTTCGTAACGACGAGGAGGGGTAAGGAGCGTATGCGTCCGCTCGTCTCGTGGTTGCTGCGACTGATTGGTCCGGCGCTCTTGCTAGTGTTTATTGCTACCAGCGATTTGCGTTTACTGTGGGACATTATTCGCTCGGCTGAGCTAGCGCCGATTATCTGGTCTCTAGCGTTGTTTCCACCGTTCATCATCATCAAATCCTGGCGCTGGATTCAGATTATGCGGGGATGCAACTCGATCTCGATCTGCCGACGGCCTGTGCGCTCTATACGGTTGGCCTGTTTTATGGCACGGTGACACCGGGACAGGCTGGTGATCTGTTGAAGGCCGTGTACCTGCGTGAACGCGGCATCCCGACAGCACCGGCCTTGCTCTCGGTGGTGCTGGATCGACTCTGTGACCTGATCGTGATGGCATGGGCTCTGGGTACAATCGGTGTGTTTGCGCTCGGTCGCCTCTTGCCGAGCCGTGAATTGCAGCAGGCGATTGTCATCTTGACCGGCACCGGGCTTGTGCTAATGAGCGTACTGTTAACTGCGCGTAAACCGCGCTCGTGGCTGCTAACGACGATTTTGCCGCGATTGGCGCCTCGTTTGCGTGCTCGTCTTGACCGCTGGAATGAGCAGATGCACAGTCTGACGCTGACAACCGGCTTAATCGGCATTGTAAGCGGCGCGACGCTCATCTCGGCCAGTTTTACCTTTCTACGCATTTGGTTGCTCTTCCTTGCTCTTGATTTAAGTGCGGTGCCGTTATTGGTTGTCGTTGGGGCGACGGCACTGATCGCGGTCTTGCAGGTGTTACCGATCTCCTTTGGCGGTGTGGGCATTCGCGATGTGGTGTTATTCGCGATACTCTCTGCCTACGGCTATACCCAGGAACAGGCGCTCACGCTTTCAGTCCTGTTTTTGTTGATTAACATCGAACATCTGCTCATTGGCTTTATCGTTTCGTTCTGGTTTCCGCTTGGTCGCAGTGGTACAATATCTTTATGACGTACAATCGCTACGCCGCTGTTTATGATGGGAGTGGTCAGATACGGTTTGCCATCCTGACCGCCATCTATTTAGAGGAGGTATTGCAGCGTCACCCTGTATCAGGGCGGCGGGTACTGGATATTGCCTGTGGTACCGGAACGCTGTTGGCAATTCTGGCTGAGCGTGGTTGGGAGGTGTCAGGGCTTGACGCCTCGGCAGCAATGCTGGCCCAGGCTGCGGCAAAACTGGCCGCTGTTCCAACCCGCGTAGAGCTGTGGCAGGGAGACATGCGCGATCTGGCAGGATTGCTACCGGCCAATGCGTTTGATCTGGTGACATGTACCTACGATAGTCTGAACTATTTGATTGGAAGCAACGATCTGGCAGCCTGTTTACGCGGTGTGGCACGAGTATTGACGGCGGGTGGTTTATTTTTTGCCGATATGAATACTCGCCACTTTCTGGCTTATGATTGGGGAGAATGCACGTTTAGCGAACAACCAGCGTATATTCAGGTCGAACGAACCTTCTTCGATCCGTCCAGTGATGTGTCTACGATGTGGCTGACCGGTTTCATCGGCAACGATCACGAAGGATATGAACGTTTCGATGAATTGCATATCGAGCGGGCATATCCGAGCGAGCTGGTTGCGGCATTCATTGAAGCTGCCGGGTTGCAGATCGAAGGATGTTACGACGGATTTACCTTTCAACCACCGACTACAACAACTCAGCGTCTGTGCTGGGTTGCCCGTAAACCACTATGCCAAAACTGCTGATCTTATCAACTGGGGGTGCCTTAACGATTCGCCGGGCGTTAGGTGCGCGACGATCAACCACTGACGTTGCGTGCAGACCTGACGGTTACTATCGAAGAGTTTGCCAATCTGCCCGGCAGTCATCTGACGCCGCAGCAGATATTTGCCCTGAGCCAGCGTATCCAGAATCTGGGGACGGATTCGATGGTATCTTGGTAACAACCGGTAGTGATACATTGGAAGAGACTGCTTTTTTAATCGATCTCTTGCTTCCTGAAGGCCCGCCGATTGTCATTACCGGTCTGCCGCGCCTCAGTGGTAGTGGCTTCCCTGACGCGAACGGGCTTCTGGCAGCGATCACGGTAGCCGCGGCTCCGTCTGCTGCTAATCTAGTGTTGGTCGTCGCTGATGGTGCGATCTACGCTGCAACAGCCGTGCAGATGCAGTTTAGTCAGGGTATTGGGATGATCACAGCGCCGACAGGATTCTTGGGGCGGGTCGAGGGTGATCAGGTGTACATTCGATTACAGCCGCTGAACCGTCAATGGATTGCGGCCCCGCGACTGGTTGAACCGGTCGATCTGATACGCATCGGCCAGGGTGCCGATGATCGCCAACTACGCCACAGTATTGCTGACAATGTTGCCGGTATTGTCATCGAGACGTTCGGCAGCGGGCGGATACCACCGTGGTGGCTACCGGCTATCAGCGAGGCCATTCAGCGCCGTATTCCGGTTGTTGCTGTCAGTCGGGCTGGTGTCGGTGGAATGGGGGATGAATTCGGGTACGTCGGCGCCTACCATGATCTGCGCAAGCTGGGGGTCATTTTTGCCCCTAATCTGAGCGGGATCAAAGCCCGTTTGAAGCTCATGGCAGCGTTAGCGGTGGCGCGTTCGCCTGCCGAGTTACGGGCGCTGTTCCAAGAGCGTAAGGATAGTTGAGGGGAGAAACGCAGTCAGTGGTCGCGGCTTCCCTGCTACTGGCGTACAAAATCATAGAGGAGTAAAGAGCGATGGAAGTACTACCGCCGCCAGAGGCAAAAGCAGCATACGTCGAACAGATGTTTGCTCGAATCGCACGCGGCTATGATCGTGTTAACCGGGTGATGACCTTTGGGCTTGATCAGGGTTGGCGGCGTAAAGTCGTTGAATATGTTGCGCCACCGGTCTACGGTCGTGCGCTTGATGTGGGAACCGGTACGGGAGACTTTATACCTGAACTCGCCGCATGGGCGCGTGAAGGATTCGTCATTGGGGTTGATTTTACAGTCCCGATGATGCAGGCTGGGCAGCCCAAAATTGCCGATCTGGTACACCGTGGTCGTGCGGCCTTTGTTGCCGGTGATGCGCTACAATTACCCTTCCCTGACAACACCTTCGACGCAATCACAACCGGTTTCGTGCTACGGAACGTAACCGACATTCCCGCCGCGTTGCGCGAAATGTATCGCGTAGCCCGACCAGGCGCAACAATGGCGTGTCTAGAAGTGGCTCGACCGCGCAACCCTCTTTTGCGCTGGGGGCATCGCATCTATTTCGAGCAGGTGGTACCCTGGATCGGCGCGCTGCTCGGTGGTGATCGCCGGGCCTATACCTATCTACCGCAATCGGCGCGGCTCTTTCCCCCACCCGATAAGCTGGCAGCGATGATGCGGGATGCCGGCTGGCAACACGTCTTTTACCGTTTGTACGGACTGGGGGCAGTGGCTATTCACGTCGGTGCTAAGGTATAGTCAGGATTATACGCATATCAAACGCTTCACTCGCACGAGGTGGCCCGATGTATTACGATGACGATCACAACGATAACGACATTCGCCGGCGTGCCCGGTCGCTCATGCGTTCGCGGCGCTCAGAAGACTGGATCGACGATGACTGGGAGATGTTGCCTAGACGCTACTCCCGGTCACGACGGGCCGGTGGTGGGTTATCGGTATCGTTCCTTCTTTTGCTCATAATCGTGCTGGCCGTTGGAATCGGTGGCTTCTGGATCGCACAGCGCATAAACGCCGTAGGAACAGCACTACCCAACCTGCAAGTGATTGTCCAGACCCCGACCCCACAAATTGTCAGTGGAGCGGCAGTGGTTCAGCGGATTCAGCAACTGAGTCGGCTTGAAACCAGCAAATACACAATCGAGCGCGTGATCGATGTGCGGCAGAGCAGCAACATTCCGATTATCGGTGACTGGCTTGCCAGTGACGCCTTGCTGTTGATTGCACACGGTACGGTTGTAGTCGGGGTTGATCTGAGCCAGATCACGGCTGATGCAGTAACGGTTTCTGCCGATGGGAGTCGCATTACCGTTCGTTTACCTCCGGTGCAGGTCTTTAGCGCAACTCTTGATAACAGCAAAACTCGCGTGTACAGTCGCGACCGGGGCTTGCTAGCGCCGGAAAATCCACATCTAGAGACCATCGCTCGTCAGGCTGCCGAGCAGCAGATTTTACAGGCGGCGTGTGACGATGGGATCATGGAAGAAGGAACACGTAATGCAGCGTTGGCACTACGTCAGTTTCTTGGCCTGATCGATGGGGCAGTTGTTGAGGTCATCACATCGCCGCCGGCAGCGTGTACCGTTACACCCTGATAGAGGCTTGTCAAGGCACCGGAAATGAGTGTTCCGTATGGAGTATTGATAGGGGGATTGGGTGCGTACACTGACGGATACCTGGTTTCATTGTGTCTGACCGCCGGTTATCAGGCTCTGGCAGTACGAGGCGTCCAGGCACTGTTTGACACCTTGAGTCGACAGATTGATCTAGCCTTGATCGATCTGCCGGACAGAGAGCATCTTGCTCAGCTTCCAGAAGTGACCAGCCACTTCAAGGGTATCTTGATCATTCTTGGCCCACGCAATGATCGACTGACCGTCGAGGCCTTCCATTATGGTATTGATGATTACATCGCGCGCCCTTTTCGCGCCGACGAACTGTTAGCGCGTATGCGTGCCCATTTACGGCGTTATCAACGCAGTATGCCACCTCCCTTCACGATTGGCCCGTTCACCCTTGATCTGGCAGCCCGTCGCATTTCATTCAACGATACCCCTCTGACGCTTGACCTGCCTTCGTTTGCGCTTCTCAATGTTCTGTCCGAAGCGCCTACCCGTCTGTTTACCGCAACCGAACTCTTGACCCAGGTCTGGGGACGTGCTGAGGCTACCAATGTTGCCCTTCTCAACACGACCTGGCAGCACCTGCGCCACCAGGTCGGAAATGCAGTTGATGTATTGGTCGGTGATGTCCGGCAAGGATTTGCTCTTTTGGCTCCCTCACCTTCCCCTAGCCCCTTCCTCTCTACCACGGGGAGAGGAAGGAGCCGGACTCTAGCTTGACTTCTAGTACGCGATAGTGTATAACGGTGCTCATGGAAAACACCATGCGCACAGGGAAAGCCGCACAACTCCTTGGTGTCTCGGTCAAGACGTTGCAGCGTTGGGAACGCGAAGGAAGGCTGATTCCGGTGGCCCGAACGGACAGCAACCGCCGTCTCTCCCCTGAGACGCAAATCCGTGAGGTCATCGGTTTGCGGCAGGCGAACCATGCGCCACCCACGCTGGTCGCCTCCTGTCGGGTATCGCGTGCAGCACAGCAGCCGGACCTGGCGAATCAGCGCAACGTGCTGGAAGAGGTCGTGGTGGCGAAGGGATTGGCGGGGGTCGAGTGTATCGAGGAAGTGGGCGGCGGGTTGAACGTCACGCGCAAGCGGTTGCTGGCCCGTATGGACGAGATCGGGCGACGGGAAGTCAAGATGCTGATCCTCACGCACCGGGACCGCCTCACCCGCTTCGGCGTTGAGTGGTTCGAACATGACGCCAACACCCATGGCTGCGCAGTGCTGGTGCTCACCCAGGAACGGCTGTCTCCCGAACCGGAAATGGTGCAAGACGTGATGACCATCGTGCACTGTTTTTCGTCTCGGCGATACGGTTTGAGGAACTATCGAACGAAGTTGGATGAAGCGCTGAAACAGGATGCGAGTCATGAGTAATGCCAAGAAGGCCAAACGATGCAACTAACCCACAAGATCGCCCTTTGTCCGACTCCTGAGCAGGTGGATTACTTCAAGCGCGCCTGCGGCACGGCCCGGCGCGTCTGGAACTGGGCGCTCAATGAATGGAACAAACAATACGCAGCAGGCGGCAAGCCGAACGCAATGGCGCTCAAAAACAGTTCAACGCCATCAAATACACCGACCCACAGTGGCTCGATGAGAACGGACGGCCGTGGTTGCGAGACATTCACCGGGACGCACACGCCCAGCCGTTTGCTCATCTCGCCAAAGCCTGGGAAAGATTCTTCACCGACCTCAAGGCTGGCAAAGAGGCGCACGCACCGCGCTTCAAGAAAAAGGGGCGTTGCCGCGACAGCTTTTATGTTGCCAACGACAAGTTCCGTCTGGACGGCAAGACGATCCGTCTGCCCAAGATCGGCGACGTCGCCATGACCGAGGAACTGCGATTCAAAGGAAAGATACTGGGCGCGACGGTCTCGCGCACGGCGGATCGTTGGTTTGTGGCAATACAGGTCGAAGTGCCCGATGCGCAATGCTATCGGCGTCGCACGGCGCACGAGGTCAACGGCATCGACTTGGGCGTTACGGCTGCCGCAACGATCTCCAGCGGCGAAGTCATCGAAGCGCCAAAGCCGCTCAACGCAGCGCTGCGTCGCCTCAAGATCTCGCGGTCGGCGTCTCAGCCGCAAGCTGGAAGCCGCCAAAGAGATGGCGGGGTTTGGACGCCATGCCCGCCTGCCCAAAGGAACGCGCCTGCCGGTCTCGAACAACCGGCAGAAGTCCGCTGCGACATTGGCAAGGCTGCATGCCCGCCTTGCCAATCTCCGAGCGGACTTTACTCATAAGCTCACGACTCGACTCTGCCGCGAAAACCAAGCGTTAGTGATCGAGGATGTAAACGTCAAGGGGATGCTCGCGAACGAGAAGCTCGCTCGCGCCATCTCTGACGTGGGCTTTGGGATGTTGCGCTCGCAGTTGGAATACAAGGCGAAACGCTACGGAACGCGGTTGGTTATTGCTGATCGCTGGTATCCAAGTAGCCGACTGTGCTCCATCTGTGGCTGGAAGAACGAGGCGCTGACATTGAGCGATCGAGAATGGGTGTGTGCCGAGTGTGGTGCGCACCATGACCGAGACCTCAATGCGGCGCTGAACCTGAAACGGCTGGCAACCGAAACTGCCCTACCCGTGGCGAGTCCGACCAGTAATGGCGGCGCTGCAGCGGGGACCGTCCCCGCCGCAGCCGGGAAAGTCACGCTTGTCAGAGACGACGGTGGTCATCAAGACACGTCGGGGCAGGAAGAGAACCGTGCGCACCTTTGCGCACTTTCTTGATAGCAGTGAGGGATAGTCTCCTTACCTCTTGACAATTGCGGTCGCTTTCGGTATTCTGTGTACCATAATTGAAATTAATTTTCGTATTATGAAAAACGCTATGCTTCAAGTGGAGGCATTATGCTCATCTGTGTCGCTCTGTTCTTGGGCAGATCGTTCGTCGAATAGAGCAGAAACTGCAAATGTTGCACACCCTTATGGCATACATTTGAAATAGGCGTGGCTTCCACTGCACTCGCCCTAGAACACAGACCGGAGGGCCGCGCTAGGTAGGCGCAGCGGTTGGGAGGCATCGGCGGCGGGTACGTGATGTTCGTTGTCCGGTCATTGAACAGTACGCAAACGAAGCAGGACAAGTGTCTTCACCATTGCCAGCCCGATCAGGAGACCCCGCATAAAGATACTTTCTACCAGAAACAGCGCTGCTCCGCCTAACAAACCCCAGACAAGGAGGAAGGTAACGATTTTGGTCTGAAGCGTCAGTCCACGCTTTTCCCGCCAAGTGGTGATCACCGGTCCGAAAAAGCGGTTTGTTATCAACCAGCGATAGAGCCGTTCTGAGCTGCGGATGTAGCAAGCGGCCGCGATCAAGATGAATGGGGTGGTTGGAATACCTGGAACCACAATGCCTAGTGTTCCGATAAGCAGCGCCAATGAGCCAACGGTCAGCAGAATAACCCGAAGGATCAGGTTTTTTCGGGTGCGCTGTGTGTGTTCATCACGGTTTTGTTTCATTACCCATTCCTCCGTATGGAACAGTCAACTGCACGGACAAATACCTATTTCGCCTTACGTTGTCGTGTGAAGCCTTATTGCGTGGTTATTGAGATACTATCTCAACTATTATACCATTACGCCAAAGGTAGATCGTCAGAGAACAAAGATCGCGACAATACCGGTAGGAGTGGGTCCCCAACCCGTCTACTCTCTCCTTTCCGTTCTCCTTTGGCGGAGAGGAGGGGCAGAACTAGAGGTACGTCTGCTGCCCGCTTTGCCGCATTCCTGGCGTATAATAACGTCAATAGTCGCTGATCACTCATTCTCGACGGTAAGACATCTATGCCTGTACGTACCATCCTGATCATGTTGGTGAGTGCGTTGTTGTTGGGGTCGGGAATCATCGTGTATCCGACCGCCGTCCAAACCCCTTCCCCGCCTGCGACCACACCGCTGCCTTCCACACCGACGCCGGTTGTTTCAGCAACACCCCAGACTGGCGCGTTGTCTGCCGATGAGCTGGGCAGGTGCTTCAACGAACCGCTCGTATGTCTGATCAACCTGGTTGTTACTGGGAATCCATGGCTAGCGGTTGTGTTGATCGGCGTTGTGATTGCGCTTGCCGTTATCGAACCCTGGCGCACGCGGTTTGTGCGTTGGTTTGACCGGCTGACTGGCGGGCAGAAGCGAGACATCCGAGATGATGCAGAGCGTGAATGGGAGAGGGAAGAGATTGTAGAGCAGCTCTCATATAAGAAGCGGCGACGGCAGGCGCCTGCGGGCCGCGAGCGCTACTTGCAGCGGCTGGAGCGTGATATGCGCCGGATGGCGAAGATTCCGGCGTTGGGTCGTGAACAGCGCGAATTGAACCTCGAGCAGGTCTATATTCCGCTGTACGTGGTCGAACGCGAGCAGATCGAGCGCTTTCAGGCCTATTTGCTTGGTAAAGATGACTCGCGCCGTGAAGCATACAAAGCGGTGGATACCAGCCGGCCGGTGTTCCGCCTGTTGAGTGAACCAAACCTTTTGCCGAAGACGAAATCCGAAAAACCGGCAGACCCTGAACAGACCACCACCCGGCTGCTGCTGGTGGGGCGGGCCGGTAGTGGTAAGACGACAACGCTCCATTACGGAGCGCTGGTGCTGGCACAGGCGTGGCGTGACAAACGAGGGCTGCACCTCATCCGCCAACGGTTGGAACTCTTCACCGACCGCTGCCCGTTCCCGATCTACGCCCGTCTGACCGAACTGATGACGTATGTGCGCAACCGGTATCAGGCTCAGGACCTGGTCGGTGCACCGGCTTCGGTATTGCTCGATGCCCTCGACGAGCTGGTGCGGCGCGATGTACCTGACTTGCCGACCAACATGGTGAGCGATTGGGTCAAAGAGGGTGGGTGTGTGCTAATGCTCGATGGTCTGGATGAGACCGGCGATGCCGAGGAGCGCGGCCATACCATCGACCTGATCAACAGTCTGGTGCGGGAATATCCGCATAATCGCTATCTGCTGGCCAGTCGCCCGTTTGAAGGGTTGAGTGAGCGGCTATCGGGATTCGTCGAGCGTCATTTGCGTCCGTTAGATGCAGACGATATTAAGCGTCTCCTGAACAATCTCTTTCGGGCACTACGCTTACCGGCAGAGCAAGCCGCAGATGAGTATCACGATCCCACCACTCTCGTGCCGGAAGCTGCCGAACTGTGGCAGAGTCTCGAACGTAATCCGCGGCTGTTCGATATGGCGACCAATCCCCTGCTATTGACCAGTATGGCGGTGTTGGTCGAAGGGCGTGAGCCGCTGCCGGTAGAGCGGGCCAAAATCTACGAAAAGCTGGTACGGCTGACGATTGAAGCTTGGCGCAAGGCGCAACTGAGTCGCGACCGGCCGGGGGTCGTGGTCAGACTGTTCGAGGAGAGTGACGACAGTGTGCGTCTGCGCTTGCAGTTGTTGGCGGCGGCGATGCTCGAAAAGGAGCAGCGTGAAGTGACCTTAACTCAGGCCCGCGAGGTGCTGCGGCCGGTCTATCGGGCAAATAACCCCGATTGGAATGACGAGCGGTGTGATGCGTATATCCGCGAGCTGCTCGCACAGCTTGCCTTGCATAGCGGGTTACTGCAAGCCCGTGACATCGACTCGCTCTTCAGTTTTGCCCATTTCACGCTACAGGAATACCTAGCCGCTCGTTATTACACCGAGCAAGGGCGTGACAAGGAAGCGAAAGTCCGCCGTTTGGTCGAGCGCTGGGCAGAACCGCGCTGGCGCGAGACGATTCTGCTGGCGATTGGCCACGAAGCGACCAGCGGCTCGCGTGAGACGGCGCAGCAAATGATTATGCAATTGCTTGCAACCGGCGATCCTGAAGCCATCATCCTGGCCGGCGATGGTTTGGACGAAGCGAATGCACGTACTGTGGGTGAGCTAACCCCCCAGCGAGTTGAGGTAGCCAACCGCCTCCGCGAGCTTGCCGCGCTCACCCCGGCCTGGCGTCAGGTTGCCCATCCCGATCCGGTGGTGCGTAACCGCGCCGCGCTGATCCTTGACCGGCTCGGCGAGGATAACGACCGCCCCGGCCTCGATCCAACCAGAGCCGACTACTGGGCCGAACGTATCGAAGCGGGTGAGTTCAGCATGGGCGATGACGAGGGTCTGTATGGTAGTAAAAAACCGCAATTCATCTACCGCATCAACCGCCCCTTTGCCCTGGCCCGCTTTCCGGTCACCAACCGGCAGTACCTGCGCTTCCTCGAGGCCTTGGCGGGGCGCGGCGATCGGGCGGAGGTAAACGCTGCCCGGCAGGTATTGGCAGAATGGCAGCGGACTAAGTTGTCAAATGACATGCTACGCCCGAGTGTCTGGTCTGGCGCCCGCTACCGGCCCGGTGAGGGGAATCTGCCGGTGGCGGGCGTCACCTGGTACGCGGCCAGCGCTTTTGCCCGCTGGGTAGACATCTGGCTCCATACGATTGGGGTGCTGAGTACAGGTGAAGAAGTGCGCTTGCCCAGCGAAGCCGAGTGGGAGCGAGCGGCGGCCTATCCGGTCGTCTTACCGGCAGGTGCACCGCGAGCCGGGCGTCGCACCTATCCCTGGGGCAAGCAGTTGACAGCAACGCCCGCATCGAGTATTGTATCAAGTATTGAAGCAAATGTCAGGGCCAGTGGAATTAACCACCCCTCTGTCGTTGGCATCTTCCCACACGGCGCGGCAGCCTGTGGCGCCGAAGACATGGCGGGGAATGTTTGGGAATGGTGCAGTACGAGGTACGTTCCGTATCCATTAGGAGCAGATATTAAACCAGAAAGTTTTTACAATCTGACACGAGATAGAACATTTGTGCTGCGCGGCGGCTCGTGGAACGTCGCTGCTTCGAATGCGCGTTGCGCCTTCCGCTTCGACGACTACCCTAATGGCGACTACGACGGTTGGGGTTTTCGTCTCGCCCGTTTATTCTCCTGAGTCTTTATGTCTTTTTGACTTTTTGTCATGATACAGTGTAAAGAGTTTTTGCTCCTCACTAGATCGATGCGATCATAAGCAGGGGGTGTGGGGGACGGCTAGTCCCCCACCCGCAATGGAAGGTATGAAGTAAGTGTGCAGTGATGAAGACGTATCGGCAGTTGTATCCGCAGGTGTACGATTTTGAAAATCTCTACGCTTCCTACCGCGCCGCCCGGCGCGCAAAGCGTGGGCGGGCAGAAGTTGCCCGTTTTGAGGTTAGAGTTGAAGATGAGTTGTTCCGCTTGCAAGACGAGCTGCGTAACGAAACGTATCGCCCCGGTACGTATCGGAACTTCTACATTTACGAGCCGAAGAAGCGTAAAATCAGTGCCGCTCCTTTCCGAACTTCGTAGCGCATCGACGTTTGAAACGACCCGTAATGGTACCTTTCCAGCGTCGGCTGCGAATGCTACAAGGAGAATGCACCACAGCGAGCACAGAGAGCACGGAGAGGTGCGGAGGGTTTTATCAAACCTCTGTGCCCTCTGTGCTCTCTGTGGTAATCCATTCGTGATCGCTGCAATGGACTGCCTTCACGACCGTACCGTTAATTCCTGCCAGCGGCGACGCCACTGCTCAAGCCAGCTTATACCGCGAAGTCGCCACGTGCCGACGATCCCGTAAGGCAGGAAGAGCACAATCAGAATGTAAACAATTCCGAAGAGTAGCGGCCAGCTTGGGCCGAAGAGCACATTAAGCCAGTACCCCAACAACTGGATAACACCGGCACCGAGCATTGGCCCGATCAACGAACCAACCCCGCCGATGATAGTCATGAGCAGGGCATTGATAGTGGTGGCAACACTGAGCACTGCGGGATTGGCATTGAGGTTCCACAGCGCATTGAGCGCACCGGCAAGCGCAGCCATGATCCCACTCACCGTAATAGCGATAAGCTTAAAGATCAACGTGTTGTAGCCCAGCACCTTCGCTCGCACTTCGTTATCGCGGATCGCCATCATCACCCGACCGGTCGGCGAGTTAACGATTTGCCGTGCGACGAGGTACATAGCAATCGCGAACCCCAATGCGAGATAATAAAAGCGCAGCCGTTCAGTCGTTGGGCTGATCCACGCCGGAACCGGGATACTCTGTAACCCATCTTCGGCGCCCGTCCATTGGCGAAAGTCGGTTGCCTCCGCCAGTAGAAAGAACATCTGGGCAAACGCGAGCGTTACCATTGCGAAGTAGACGCCACTCACGCGCAACGAGAGGAGACCAACAATCAGACTCTGCACAATGGCGATGACGATAACGGCCACTAATGCCGAACCGAGGTCCCAGCCGGCGTGCTTGAGCAGGATACCAATCGTATAGGCGCCGGTACCGAAGAAGAGCGCATGCCCGAAGGAGAGGATACCGGTGTAGCCCATCAGAATATCGTAGCTCATTGCGAAGACGGCTAGGATGAAGACCTGGATGAGCATTCCCTGCCAGAATTTGGGGACGCCGCTGTCAATCGGTTGACCGGTGAGCATGGCAATCATATACGGAAAGATAACCAGGCCACCGATCAGGCCCAGGCCTGCCCATTGTGGTGCTTTGAGACGTGCCAGCATCAACTACTCCTTCTTCCCAAACAGACCTGCCGGACGCAGCAGAAGTACCAGCGCCATAATTAAGACGGTGGAGGCACGGGCAATGGAAGGTGAAAAAGACATCGCTTCACTCATCCACGGCAGTTGAATGCCGGTCAGAACGATCTGGTCGCCAAAGGCACGGGCCAGGCCAACGAGCAATGCACCAAGCGCAGCACCGGTGAAGCTCCCCATTCCACCGATCACGACGGCAATGAATGCCTGTAATTGAAATTCCTGGCCGAGACCAGGGCTGATGCCAAGAAATGGCGCCGCAGCGACCCCACCGAGTGCTGCCAGGCCGGCGCCAAGCGCGAAGACGAGGGTAAAGACGCGACGGACGTTGATCCCTAGCGCCTGAACCATTTCACTGTCCTGAACACCGGCTCGAATGATCATCCCTAGCCGGGTACGCTGCAAGAGAATGGCAGTGCTGATAAACATCACAAGACCAAGCGTGATGATAAACACTCGATAGCTGGGAAAAGGACGACCGAGCACATCAATACTCGCACAGTTATCTTGTAGCCAGGCGATCAGGTTTGGCGATGGACAGCCTGGCCCGCGTCGGCTAAACCATTCAGGGAGTTCCATAAAATAGCCACCCGGTCCCCAGATCGCTTTGACCAGTTCGGTACCCACGAAGACGAGGCCCAGCGTAACCAGGACTTGATAGATCGGACGGCTGTACAATGGACGAATCAGGCTCCATTCCATCAAGGCACCTAAAGCTGCACCGCTGCCAGCACCGATCAAGAGCGCCAGCAGGAAGCGAAGGTTTGAGTTGAGGCTCAGCAGACCACTTTCGGCATTCGAGCGCAGCGGTGCAATCACCAGTGCCAGGGCGATCATGCCGAGCGGTACGAGGAGTTTCACTGACAGCGGTTGTTGAGCGTACTCTTTGCCAACAAGAAACGCTACTCCTGCAATCAGACCGGCTATTGTCAAGCCCAGCGTGCGCGCCACAAAGAGCGTGGTTGGCTCTTGGGCCTGCTCGGTTGGTATCCGGCCACCCGAACTGAGCGCAGTGGTTGCCAGTGGCGCTAGCTCGAAGCCCCACATTGCCATCATCGCAACAACGACGGCGCCGATCCAGAATACCCAACCCGACACCTGTATGCGCTTCACCGGTAACCAGCCGGCCAGTATCCAACCGGCAACAAACGCGATCACAAACGGGAGTGTATTCAGCAACAGGCGTGGATTTGCATACAGGGTAAAACCAACATAGGCCCCGATCATAAAGAGTGTGCCATGGGCGAAGTTGAGCACATCCATTAGACCGAAGATGAGTGAGAGGCCGGATGTGACCAGAAAGTAGAGCGCACCTAGCGTTAACCCGGAAAGTAGAATACTGGCAAGGACCCTAGGCTCGTAAGTTGTGGTTGCCCAATACGCAAAAAGAATTATTGCCCCAATCCCGATTATCAGTCCACGACGATACTTGATCCATTCGATCATGCCAACCCTCATTCTTGCAGCGTTGCTTTATTCGTTTTTCAGCTAATGACCGTCTCTCGCTCGGTAGTGCAGGTACCATTCCTGGTTTTTACCGTTTCAATCCAGGCTATCGTTGGCAAACGGTGCTCCCATCGCACCGGCTTCTGCTCTACCCGACAGTCCTCACACCGCACTATCCGCGATCACCTGCCACGCGCTCAGGATGTACCACTACCCTGCTCCCAGATAGCGGTTGATCGTAGCGTGATCGTGTATCAGATCGGCCATCCGACCGTGTTGCACATTCCGACCGTCGTCGAGAATGTAGTATTCGTCGGCCAGTTGGGCGGCCATCGCAAAGTTTTGCTCGACAAGTAAAATGGTCGTTTCGGTCGCCATCTGCCGAAGTGCGGTCATAATCTGCTCGACAATAATTGGCGCCAGCCCTTCACTCGGTTCATCGATAAGCAGCAGACGGTTATCGGCTACCAATGCTCGTGCGATTGCCAGCATCTGCTGTTGACCGCCGGAAAGTTTACCGCCGGGGTGGCGGTAAAACCGCTTTAGGTCAGGGAAGAGGGTCATAATAAAATCACTGCGCCGTTTCAGATCGCCGCGTTGTCGTTCAGCTAGACGCAGATTCTCTTCGACGGTCAAATCACGAAAAATGGCGCGATGTTCGGGAACGTAGCCAACCCCGAGTCGGGCAATCACGTAAGCAGGCTTTCCGTGTATCGGTTCGCCAGCTAGACGGATGAAACCGCTACGTGGAGGGTTCAGGCCCATAATAGAGCGCAACGTCGTCGTCTTTCCGGCACCGTTACGACCAAGCAGGGCCGTGATACTACCGGCACGCACCTTTAGCGAAACCCCTTCCAGGATATGGAATTGCCCGATAAAGGTGTGAATATGTTCAACTTCCAGTAGCACATCGCTCATTGCCGACCTCCGGTGAAGGCCGTTCCCAGATAGGCTTCACGTACCGTCTGATTAGCACTGATCTCAGCCGGACTACCCTCAGCCAACACACGCCCCTGATGCATAACTGTTATTGTTTCGGCCAGACTCATCACCACTGACATATTGTGTTCGACGATTAAGATGGTTTTGTTCGTTCCTCGCCGAATCTGCCGCAGCAAATCGAGCAAGATCGGCACCTGTTCAGTCGCCATTCCGGCGGTCGGTTCATCGAGGAGCAGCACTTCGGCATCGCCGGCCAGCAAAATTGCCAGTTCGAGACGGCGTTTATCGCCGTGAGGTAAGGTGGCAGCGATCTGTAATGCTCGCTCGTGCAATCCAACCTGTTGTAGGGCTGCGTAGGCTTGCTCGGTATATTGGTGCAAATGTGTTGCCGGTTTCCACAAGCGAAAGTTATCGCCACCACGCGCCTGAGCGGCCAGTCGCACATTTTCCAGGACGGTCAACGTTGGAAAGATGTTGGTGATCTGGAACGACCGCCCGATACCGAGATGTGCCATCTTGTGCAGTGGCAGGTGAGTAATGTCGCGATCACGAAACACTACCCGGCCACTTGTTGGTTTCAGATATCCACTGATCAGATTGAACAGTGTCGTCTTTCCGGCGCCATTCGGCCCGATAATGGCGTGCACACTACCGCTACGCACCTTCAGATCAACGTGATCAACGGCGCGTAAGCTACCAAAATCGCGGGTTAAGGCATGGGTTTGAATGATCCACTCGCTCACGAACACTCCTTCATTGCCAACCAGCACCGCGCACAACAATACGTGTGCGCGGTGTGCTCACATTGTTACTTGCAGCGTCCTAATGCTGCCGGTACTGCACAAGGTGGTGCAGTCTGTTCTGGGGTAAAGAGCGTGACCAGCTCAAAGAACTTGAAATCGGGATCGGTCGTATTGAGGAGACGTACCAGAGTCATCGGCTGTAACAGAACGTGGTCTTCTGGCCGTACTGTGTACTTACCCTTCGGGCCATCAAACGTCATCCCTTCCAAAGCGGCGATCAATCGGTCGGCAGTCGGGTCGCCGTTGGTCTTCTCAAGCGCCTTAACCAGCATGATCGCCGCATTGAAACCACTCTCGGTGAAGAGATCAGGGGGCACGCCGTATACGGCTTTGTGACGCTCAACCAGCCAGTTATTCACCGGATTATCAAACAGGCTATAGTGATAAACACTCACTCCTACAGAACCAATCGCATCGGCGTAGCCGTTCACCATCGTTTGGTTATCGCCAAAACCGGTTGCTACGGTCATGACATCGAAGACGCCCAGTTGTTGCATTTGTTGGAACATTGGCACGAAGCCGGTACCCGACCAGGTGACGATTAAGACTTCTGCCCCTGAGTCGAGCAACTGATTGATGTATGGCGTAAAGTCGGTGGTATCCGGTGGGGCAAAGACGGTACCGACACCTTCAGGCGTATCGTTGAGCACAAATTCGCCACCTAGCGCCTTCACCGTCAGATAGAATGCACCGGCTGAACCGCGCCCAAAGGCGTTATCCTGCGCAATCTGCACGAATTTTTTACCGGTTTGCAAGAGCGCAGCACTCATCGTCAATGCGTCTTGCACACTCGTGCGGCCGGCGCGGAAGGTATAGATGTTGAAGTTTTCGCCGGTAAGTGCTGGTGTTGCTGCCGGTGCGGCAATGTAAACAATCTTGTTTTCCGCAGCAACTGCCGAGACGGCCAGGGCCACCGGCGAGCTGGGTGAACCAACCAGTACATCGGCCCCATCACTCTCAATCGCCTCGCGTGCCAGCGAAACGCCGGTTTCCGGGTTACTGGCAGTATCTTTCACCACGACCTTGATCGGGCGTCCGGCAACCTGATTGGTGCCGTTGGTCGCATACTCCAGCCCAAGCGTAAAGCCGCGTTCGAGCATTGGACCGTAAATTGCCAGCAGCCCAGAGTTGTCGGTCAGCAGACCGACCACAATCGGTTCTCCGGTTGATGCCGCCGCGGTCGGGGCTGCGGTTGGCTCAGGTGCTGTGGTTGGTACGGCGGTTGGTTCGGGTGCAGCGGTTGGTGCAGCAGTTGGCGCAGGCGCTGTCGTTGGCTGCGCGGTTGAGCCACTGCCGCATGCACTCAAGGCGAGGGCGAAGACTATCAGCAGGGTGATAGTCAGTTGGCGGACGAGGCGGACAGTTTGCATCGGTGACACTCCTTTTTGGTAGACATCTGCAATATTCCGGCGGGCAGTTGCCCGAACATAGTGACAATTCACGATTGTGGTACCATCACCAGCGCCTCGCCATCCACGATCAGGCGGTTGTCACTGCCAGTACAGGTAGTACGCAGCGTGACCAGGGGCTTATCGGGTCGAATGTGGGTGATGGTAACCGTAGCGGTTAATGTCTCTCCAACCTGTGCAACATCAAGAAAAGTGAACAGTTGGCGGAGATAAACAGATCCGGCGCCAGGAAGTTCAACTCCCAGCACTTGCGAAAAGAGTGCGCCAATGAGTGGTTCGGGCACGGTATGCAGGGGCTGATCGCCACAGAGGGCTGCATATTCGTCTACCAGTTGTTGATCAATAACTCGCTGCACACTTGCCTGCATTCCTATGGTCAGTGGCCTCATCATGCGTTCTCCGTAGGTGCAATCGCCCGCTGGCGATCTTGAAACGCTTGTAACCCAATATCAGCCTCAACCGACCGAATGTGGGTGCAAAATAGTTCCCGTTCGCGATGCAGTTCGGCGATAATCCGATCACGTTCGGCCCAGAGCAAGTGGCGAGTACAGGCTACACTTCCCGGCATCTGGGTAGCGATCTGGTAGGCCAGCGCCTGTGCCTCTTCTGTAAGATGACCATTGGCCACAAGCCGATTGGCTAATCCCCATGCAACCGCTTCCTCGGCCGTGATCGAACGTTCGAGGAGGAGGATTTCAGTGGTGCGGCGATGGCCGATCAAGCGGGGTAACAGGACAGTCCAACCGCCTTCCGGACACAGACCGAGGGTTGTGGCATGGGAAGTAAAACGGGTTTTAGGTGTTACCAGAACGACATCGGCTACTAACACTAACCCGATAGCACTCCCACTAACCGGCCCTTGCACGGCGGCAATCAGCGGAACCGGCAACTCGATGCACGCAAGCATAACCTGATGCAACAGCCTGAGCACGTAGTCGGCATAGGCAACGCGATCGATCTGAGCAACCAGTTCAGCCAGATCGGTGCCTTCTGAAAAGGACTCACCGTTCGCCTGTATCACAACAGCTCGTAAACCGTGATGCTGGCGTACTTCGGTGAGACGACGTAACAGGATTGTCAACAGATCCGGGTTTAGCCGATTCTGCCGTGCGGGTTGGTTGAGCGTGAGCGTCACAATCGGGCTATGGGTAACCATGGTAACTGCGTCATTCATGCCCTTATCTCTAGTTCTGTTTCCCCGCTACAGGCCATCTTTCTGTCTTGACGGGTAACACTCACCGCACAGCGGATTGTAGTTTCCTGTCGTTCTATCACTTCTACCTCAATCGTTACCTGATCGTCAGCAAAGACCGGATTAGTAAAGCTGAGTGTTTGCGTTCGCTGTACTGCCTGTGGCGCCAGTATCCGTAGTGCTGCTCGGATATGGCCGTAGAGCAGCATACCGTGGGCAATCGTGCGACCGAAACGGCTAGTAGCTGCGACAACCGGATCGATATGGATTGGGTTCGTATCACCACTGATCACTGCAAAGCGATTGATTTCCGCCTGCGTGATCGTGTGTGTTCGCTGATAGCGTGTACCTACCGGGAGCATATCCATTGTCAGTATTCCCTTCAGGAAGAACGAGCCTGAGCCAGATGCGGCACGAGCAAGGCCAGAAAGCGATCAGGCGCTTCCAGATTCGCCGAATGACCAACGCCTGGAATAATCTGCGGTTCAACCCCAAGCGCTTCAGCCGCCCGACGTACCGTTTCAGTGGTGACCAGTGGATCAAGTTCGCCGCCCATCACCAACGCTGGTACCCCAATCGTGCGTAACCGATCACCCGGTTTCCACTCGCGCAAGGCATCGATGGCGCCGTTGGCTGCGCTGAGCCGCTGACTGTGGCCGATAGTGACTAATTCACGCCACAGGTCGTCTTCGGGAGCAGTGGGCGCCATTGCCTTAATCGCCTGGGCAAAGAAGTCGGGGTTATCTTTCAGCAATTGCTGGCGATCAGGTTGATAGACCTCGTCCGGCATCCCATCAACCCACGGAGGTGCGAGCACGGCAAGCGTGATGACCCGGCCGGGTTGATCGAGAGCCGCCTGCAAGACAATAGCTGCACCCAGCGAGTGACCGACCAGATGGCAGCGCTCGATCCCAAGAGCATCGGTAAATCGCCACAGATCGGCAGCCATTGATGACATCCGATAGTCGCTATCTGGGCCTTGCGTAGCCCCACGACCACGTAGGTCAGGGGCCAGGCCCCGGTAGCCGACAGGCAGCCGTTCGAGCACACGCAGCCACCAGCCACTACTGGCCCAGTTTCCGTGTACGAAGATAATCGGCTCGCCATCGCCGACGTCGAGGTAGTGTACGTTAAGGTCTCCAGCCTGTATCGTTGGCATAGCTAACCCTTTCACACTTTTGCCCGACTTTGTGGCGTGCTGCTGTTTCCCAGCACGCCGCTGCGAAACCTATTCCTACCCATTGCGGAGATGCTCGTGGAACGCAGCGTTGAACTGATCAGGATGCTCGATATACGGTGTATGACCACACTCGGCGAAGACCAGTTCGCGGAATCGGCCTCCGGCTGCGGCATAACGCTCGAGTACGGCCCGCGTCTGACCGATCATCGGCTGTGGCGGATGGACTTCTGCGCCGGGCCAGTTCGGCAGGACACCGAGCTGACCGAGTGTGCCAACATCGAACAACGACATATCGCTGACGATCTGATCATCGGCGCCGCGTATCCAGAGAATCGGCGGCTTGGGATCAGCGGCGATAAAGCGTTCAACCGCATCGCCAACGTAGAGCGGTGAGATCGCGTTGATCGGTCCCCAGACTCCTGGTGCGACCCCTGGCCAGTTTGGTGAGGCTTTGAAATCGCCAGGGTAACGTTGTGGGCCAACCTTCTCGCTCAACATTGAGGCCAACAGCGCCTCTTCGCGGGCCGGACGGAACGGCGGTTTCCAGTAGTATGTGTTCATCACAACCCGCGGCGCTGCCGGCCCTGCTTCTTCGGTTGTATCACCGGCAGCCATCCGTTCAACAAATGCCTGATTGACCGTACCACCACCTGATCCGGCACCATCGGGCCAGCAGAGTTCACCGTTCAACCCTTTACACCCCCCGAAACCGTAGGGAGAACCGGTTGCAACCAGCGTAGCCGTTTTGATCCGCTGGGGCGCTGTGGCAATCAGATTGAAGAGCACAACTCCACCTAGCGAATGACCAACCGCATGACAACGGTTGATCCCTAGCGTATCGAGTAACGCCAGCAAATCATCGACCCAATCACCGCAGCCACGAGTCGCGTTAATGAGTAGGTCTTCGGTTTCGCCATAGCCCCGCAGATCGGGTGCAATCGCCCGAAAACCATCTGGTAATGCGAGCATCGTCTCTTCCCAGAAGGTGGCCGACGAAGCATTACCATGAATGAAGAGCACCGGTTCACCAGCCTCTGGGCCACTGCTCAAAACGTGCATTTGGATACGACTGGTCGCGACCATCGTTGACGTAATACCGGGCAAGGTGGGAATCTTACTCATATGTATCTCCGCTCTGTTATTGCAACTGTTGAAACATCCGCTTCAGAGCCTGCTTATCGATCTTACCGGCACCGGTCTTGGGTAATTCGGGTAAGGTCACAATCCGTTTCGGTAGCTTATACCGGGCCAGGCGCAGACCTGCGAAACTCAGCAATTCCTGGTCAGAAAAGTCCCGATCAGGACGCACGACCACCGCCGCCCAGCCAACTTCACCCCAGTGCGGATCGGGCATGCCAACCAATGCAACTTCGGCCACAGCCGGATGGGCGGCCAGAACACTCTCCACCTCTGCCGGATAGATGTTTTCACCGCCGGAGATAATCACATCTTTCAACCGCCCGACAATCCGATAGCAACCATCAGCATCAAAGCAAGCTAGATCGCCAGTCCGCAGCCAGCCATCGACGAAGGCCGCCGCTGTTTCAGCCGGCTTACACCAGTAACCAGCGCAGACATGCGGGCCACGGATTTGCAACTCACCGATTTCATCAGGCCCACACTCACGGCCATCGGCGGCAACGACGCGCAGATCGATAAACATCAATGGATAGCCAACGGCTCCTGGCTTCACCCGCACCAGTTCAGGCGGCAGCCAAAAGGTATTTGGCCCTGCCTCCGTCAGACCATAACCGGTCTTGAAATCAATGCCGCGCTCCCAGAAGGCATGGAAGACCGGTTCAGGGCATGGGGCGCCACCGCTAATGACGATCCGCATCCGGCTAAAATCAACTGTCGGCCAGCGCGGATGCTGCTGCATAGCGATAAACATGGTTGGCACACCAAAAAAGAGCGTTGCCGGTCCGTGGTCAATTAGATCAAAAACCTGATCGACATTGAAGGTACGGCACACAATCGAGGCGCCGCCAATCTGAACCAATGGCGCTGTAAAGACATTCAGCCCACCGGTATGAAAGAGGGGTGCATTGAGGATCGCGACATCATCAGGGCGAAGACCCCAACTCATAACGGTGTTGACAGCATTTGCAGTAATACTGCGGTAGGTGAGAATCGCGCCTTTAGGGGTACCGGTACTGCCACCGGTGTAGCAAATCACCCACGGATCGTCCCAACTGAGGGGAACTGGTGTGAACTGAGCTGGCAACCCGGCACGTTGATCGATAGTCGGATCGGACGGATCGGCTGGCGGTGCCGCATCAATCGCCAGCCAATGGGCAACGAACGGTGTCTGAGTGCGCAGGGCCAGCGTCGTCGCAGCGTATTCAGGCCCATACGCCAGTACTTTTGGTTCGCCGTCGGCAATCAGATCGCGCAACTCAGGGATGGTAAGCCGCCAGTTCAGTGGTTGCAGAATTGCGCCCAGTTTTGCGCATGCAAACCAGAGATCGAGCAGATCAACACAATTTTGGGCCAGCGTTGCCACCCGATCACCACGCGAAACTCCCAACTCGCGCAGCAGATGAGCGGTACGATTTGCCGTCTCATTCCACTCACGGTACGTAATCGGTCGCATACCGTGCTGGGCATCGAACAACGCCACACTGGTCGGTGACAGTTGGGCGCGTCGACCGAGCCAATCGCCAAGATTCATCACTTCCATGTGTCAACTGCGGCGTCACCGCCGCGATAGCGCAGATGCGCAGCTTACCGCCGGGGATTTGCCGTTAAGGGTAGCAGGTGCGGGTTGCGCGGCGGTAACAAATCGGTAACAGGAAGTGGCGGGGGTGAGAGGAATTAAAAGGCTAGTATCGCCATCTCGTTTGAGGCACGGTAATGTGCTGGTAATCAGTATCGGATATTTTGATAATCGCATCTCACATCTATATATCGTAGCAAAAAGAAAAATAAAATATAGACGGGGGATAGTACTATATGAACAGCATTACTCTTATTCCGCGATTTTTACGTCTGATCCTTGTGTTCTGTATAACGCTCTACGCAGTCTTGGGAATATCGGTATCCTTATCAACACCTGCTCAGAATTTAACAGTATCTGAGGAATGTATACCAGGAACTGCCTGGCGATGGACGCACGGGCCGCTCTTTCCAGAGAAAGCAGATCAGCTTCAGCAGTCACTTCGTTCGATGGGAATCACTGCTCAGGTAACGGCACGTAGTTTTGGTGAGACAGACTCCTGCGGCGAATTTCGGTTGCATGAAGTAGATTTTTTTATAAACATCCGTGAACTGCAAATTGCTACACTGATCGAACAGGATGATATTGTTGAACAGATTAAAACCATCGTTGGCGAACACAAACATCTCAGGCCAGGTCGTCTTCAAATAACCTTGCCAAATGGTGAAACGGTATTTACTCGTCTGTCTTTCGATAAAAATCAACTCGCACCTTCTGATAGCATACCTCTGACCAATGTACTGAATACGACGTTTCTTCCAATAGTTATGCGTTTGCAAGCACCTGCTGAAGTCATTACCAGGAAAGTTTATGTCATTGTGTATGATCCACTCTTAAGTAATGGTCAACACCTCAGTGAGTACTTGCGTTGGCACAGCCACACTGTTCTGACGCAAGAGACGGTAGAGTTCTTCCGCAGAGTAACAGGTGGTATGCTCAATTATGAAATAGTGTATACTACCGTCGTGACAGACGGCTGGCCGAGGAAAATTGATGGGTTTCGTTATAGCGAAGCAGAATATTTGGGCGTTATTCGGGGAACCGTACCACCGCATACCCCTGATAACGTAGACTATAACGCCATTGTGAATTCACCGGTTTTCGATATTTGCGGACGTGCTAATCGTGGGGAAATCGATGAAGTATGGATATATAACGGGCCATGGTTTGGATTCTACGAATCAACACTGGTTGGACCAAATGCGTATTTTTATAATTCACCACCGGTTCCGGGGCCACATACGTGTAACCGACTCATTCCAATAATGGGACCAAGTCCAGAGCGTAGTCTCGATAGTGCCATTCATAACTTTGGTCATCGCGTTGAGTCAACGATGACTAAAGTATACGGAAGCTGGCAACAAAATAGAACGGCTCATAATTGGGAACGTTTTGCTCTCGTTCGCGCCTTGTCTCCCAATTATTCTTACAGTGGATGTGGAAACATTCACTATCCACCTAATGGCTCTCGTGATTATGATTATGCAAATACTGCAACAGTTTTATCGAACTGCGATGATTTTGCTCAATATCCAAACTTGAGTAACCCACTGGACGTTGTAACACCCATCACATGCTCGCGTTGGAATTGTGACCATCTCGGTTTTCTTGAGTTCTGGTTTCGCCATATTCCGGCAAAACAAGGTTGTGGATCAGATACTGTTGCTAATAATTGGTGGAAGTACATGAGTATGCCCGAACTCGCATTAAGCCCTTCTTCGACTTGTCAATGATCTTCAATAAGGATGCAGGAATGATTGCTCGATTTCGATACTACCTGTCGTCAATACCAACTATTCTTGGCCAAATTCGTAACTGGTATGTATGCTTTGGTTTATTATTAACCAAAAAACCGACGATTATCATGTTGAAAAACGGTTGTCGATTCAAAGTACGCAACGTGATGGATGTCTGGATCATCAAAGAGACGTGTCTTGACCGGGATTATGAAACCCATGCGACACCTATCCAGAATGGGTGGGTCGTTATCGATATTGGCGCAGGACTCGGAGATTTTGCAGTTTCCGTCGCGTATGAGCATCCAGCGTGTCACGTGTATGCCTATGAACCATTTCCCGAATCCTTTCGCTTATTGGAAGAAAATATCATATTGAACGGAACTAAAAATGTGATCCCATTCCCTGCCGCTGTTGGAGCAACATCAGAACCAATGACTCTTTTCACCATCGGTACTGCTGTCCAACATTCAACGACAAGCGCTTCGCGCCATGTTCATTCGATAACGGTGAAAGGACTGAGCCTTGACGATGTACTGGAAACAAACGCGATTCCTGTTTGCGATTTTCTGAAGATGGATTGTGAGGGAGGTGAATTCGATATTCTCTTCAGCGCAAGCGAGGCAACGTTGCGAAAAATTAGACATATTTGCCTTGAGTATCATGATGGAGTAACGAAGTTTTCGCATGCCGATTTAGTGGACTATTTGCAAAAAAGAGGGTTTCACGTGCGAACTGCACCTAATCCCGTTCACAACCATTTGGGCTTTCTGTATGCGTTTCGCTCACCGGGCGATGTCATTTGAGTTGGTGGCAGTGTAGTGCATCACTATTGGGTGCTACGCCAATTACGCCGTCTGAGGCATGTTTGGAACCTGACCCTGCCGGCGCAGGAATGGGCATAATCGGCGAACCTTGCTCATTCCACATATGGACGGCGGAAGCTATACTTCCGCCGTCTAAAGTTTTTGTGGAGTGAGCTTTCCCCTCATTGTCCTCGATCCCTTCCTCTACCATAACGGAAAACGAAAGCTTGTAGGGGGTTGGTATGTGCCCTCTACGCTCATTTTTCTACACCTTCCATTACCACTGCCAGAAACGAACGTTGCAAACCCATATCCGCAAAGCCGTGGCAACGAACGTGGTACAATGCGGCGGTGAGAAAAACAAGGAATGTGCGCTATCTGCACATATTGGGCGATGCGATGACACCTTCACTCTTAAAACGACGAACTGAGATCATAACCAATCTCCAGACCCATCGTGTATCTGGTGTTGTGCTGCCGATGCTCTGGCTGGCAATTGTTACGGTTGCCGTACTCGTCGTGAGCTACGCAGTACGTCCAGCGGTATTTGTTGATATTGGCGATAACCGTGATGGCGCGTTTCTGGTGCGCTTTAACGCCCGTGAAATTGATGCGGCTGGTCCATTTGAGCGATTTGAATGGCCGGCAGGTGCGGCAACGGTAACGATCCCTGGTCAGCGTAAGGGGGTATGGCTGGCGCGGATTGAAGCACGGCCGGAAGCTGATCCGATCATCTTGCAACGTGAGTCGGCAGCAGCAGTGAATGGCGTGCGTGTCGAGATGCCGCGCCGGAACGGGCGTGAGATGTTCGTAAAGATTCCAGCCCATATTGCGGCAGCGCCGACCCTGACCTTTGAATTGGTTTCAGCATTGGTCGGTGGCGAAACACCGCCTGCTGGTGTGCCGTTAGCGGTTGAATTGGCACCTGCCCGTACTTATCGCTGGAGCACCGACCAGAGCGAGATATTGTTTCCGCGTCTAGGGCAGGGAAGCTGGATTTTGCGACTCGATGCGGTCGTTGCCCACCCTGATGGTTCGCCGGTGAATGCGCGGCTGCAAGTAAACGGGGTTGAACTGGCCCGTTTGCCTGAACAACCGCAGATGCGACGATTACAACTCCTGATCCCGGCGGCATTAATGGGGAGCGGTGATCTGAGACTTTCGTTACAAGCCGAGCCATACCGTGATCCACGACCGTTAGGGGTGCTGATTGCCGATATTTCGGTTGCTCCCGTCGATAGCTCGTGGTTGACAGTCTTGATCCCACCTCCAGCCGCCATCGGCCTGGCACTATTTACCGTTATCGGTCTGTTCGGCTGTTTCGCCTTACTGACCGTTGACATCAAGCGACGTTGGTGGCTCGATGCAACCGGTTGGGCAACAGCCGGCCTGACACTGGTTGTAGCAATGGCAGGGTGGGCAATCATCAGCTATCGCTTTCCCAGTGGGCAAATGATCGACCGTCTAGCCGCATTGACGGTACTGAGTCTGGGATTAATGCTATTAATGCGTCCACTTACGCACTGGTTGTTTCGACAGACGGGGGTGGCGGTATCGTCTGAGTTTACCGCCGCACTGTTGATCGTCTTCCTGGTCGGATTCTGGCTCAAAGGCATTGGCATGCTCTACCCCTATTTTGTCGGGATCGATGTCTTCTGGCATATGGATAAAGCACGCCGCATCATATTCGATGGTGCGCTGCCGCTCTACTATGGTGTGAATAGCCCGCTCAATGAGACCACAATGCCGGTAGCCGAGTGGGGACGCAACCCGCCGGTGATTCCATATTCACCCTGGTTTCATATCCTGGCAACAAGCTACGTGATCTTTCCCTGGCCGATGGAGACGACGGCGAATTTCGTTAGCCTGCTGATGGATATGTCGCGCGTAGTGCTGATCGCAGCAATTGCGCTCAAGGGTGGTTTTTCGCAGCGAACGGCACTGCTGGCCGGAGTGACCTATGCGGTGCTACCGGTAACCTTTTTGCTCCATATTTGGGGGAATGTACCGACTTCGGCCGGTCTGTGGCTCAATCTGCTTGTGCAGACGGCGATTCTACTGGCATGGGATCGTCTCGGTGAATGGCGAGTCCAGGTTTGGTTTGTTCCACTGCTCGTTCTTACCTTTCTCGTCTACACGGTCACCGGTGTCTTTACTGGTGTCTTCCTGGTTATTCTGACGCTGTTGGTCTGGCTGAATGCGCGACGCGGCGCCGAGTGGCGGGCGTTGTTGGCAGGGTTGCCTCCACTCTGGGTTGCGACAGCCGCTGCTCTTGGGCTGGCAATCGCGATCTACTACGGACAGTATTTTCTTCCTATTGTTGAGCGAACAGTGCCGTACCTGGCAACGGTCTTTACCCGTGGGCCGGAGACGGTTGGTGTTTCACGACCGCCATTCCTCGAATATCTATGGTCATTTGTGCCACATCTTGGCTATCATATCTGGCCGAATCACTACCTGTATTATGGCCTGGCTATTCCACTGATCTTCTTCTTGCCGGGCTATTGGGCGATGCGTTCACGACCGCTGCTCTGGCTGGTTGCTTCAACCTGGGGCACGGTTGCGCTGCTCTTCTTGCTGGCCGGTTATCGCATTTCAATGGTTGATAAGCAACTGTTCTATCTCATTCCCCTGATCTGTCTGGCATGGGCGATTATTGCCGAACGCCTGTGGGAGCGCCAGGCGGGCCGACTGTTTGTACTTGCGACGCTCTTGCTTTCGCTGGGAAGTGCGCTCTGGTTGTGGATCATGCGAATCAGTATTTCACCGGTACAGAATTAGGGTCTTGACGGTATGAGCGATCCAAGTCAAACGATCGATGAACAACTGGCTGCGGCGATTGATCCGTGGCTCCAACATATGACCTGGCGCCGTGACTTTAGCGCGTGGCGTGAGCGTCGGTTACATCAAGAGCGTTATCAAACCGAACGCCTGGCCCAGGTTCGGCGGGTGATGGGTGAAGTGCAATCGCTACGTATCCTCGATCTGGGAGCCGGCATGGGCGGCTTTGCCGTTGCCGCATCCCTGGCCGGGGCGCGGGTTACAGCGTGCGAGTACAACCCTGACTATTGTCGAATTATTCGGCTGCGGGCGGCGCGTTACCAGTTGTCTCTACCGATTATCAATGCTGCCGGCGAAGCCTTACCATTGCCCCATGCAGCGTTTGATCTGGCAGTCGCGTGGGATGTGCTCGAGCATGTCAATGATCCCGTTGCGGTCTTACGCGAACTGGCCCGCGTGTTGCGGCCAGGTGGTCATGCGTTGATAACGGCAATTAATCGCCGGGCCTGGATCGATCCGCATTACCACATGCGAGGGATCAACTGGTTGCCTAGACCACTGGCTGAATTGGTGATTGAGCTGCGTGGCCGCACGAAACGAGGGGCTGCCTTTCGTGATATGCAGCGGCTGAGCGAAATGCACTACTTTCACTACCACGATCTGGTGCGTCTGTGCAATCAATTGGGCTTTACCGTGACCGATTTACGAGAACAGGCGTTGCTGGCCGGTCAGTTGCCGAGTCGAAAACCACTACGACGGGCGATGCGGCGCGTGTTGCGCCGGATCGGGCTTGAGCAGACTGCCTATCGCTGGCAACGTCGTTTCTACGCCGGTATGTTCGAGCTAGATTTGCGCAAGGAGGGCGTATGACGATCCGGCGTCCGTCGTTAGCGACTCAGGTGTCGCAGGCGGTGTTGTGGAATACCCTCTTTGCACCGTTACGATTACTGGCTGAAGTCATCGCCACGCTGATTAAGCTTAATCAACTTTCTCAGGCTGGTTTCGGTATCATTACTCTGGTACGTGGCGCCAGCAATCTGTTCGGCACTGCGCTCGATCTGGGGATTGCCCGTGCTCTCCCGAAGTATATTCCTGAAACCGAACGAACCGGAGGCGCACGGGCAGCACGGCGTCTGTTTCTTCTGGTCGCTAGCTTGCAGTTGATGATTCTGGTTATCATTGCCACAGGTTTAGCCCTGGCGCACCGTCAGATCGAAGCGTATTTACAGGGTCTGTTACGCGGTGAGGTGAGTGTCGAAGCTGCTGCACGAGCAGAGCTGAGCCAGTTTGTGGCCGAGTTCCACTGGTTTATCATCGCAGCGATTGTTATCTTGCTGGGGCTGGGAGCACTCTACGATTTGCTCATGGCGGTACTGAGTAGCTTCTTTCGCCAAAAGGCCTGGAACAGTATTACGTTGGTAGCCGGATTGCTCCCGCAGGTGCTGGTTGTGATCGCCATCCTGGTTCTCCCTGACCGCTGGGATATTCCAGGTGTGTTGATCGCGATGATTGTTGCACCGGCCATTGCCGTGATGCTGGCTGGCTGGCAAGTCTGGCGTTTACAGTCTGGTCTAACCGGCGAACCTCGTGCAAGCCTGCTTGCCGATCTGCGTGACGGATTACGTGATTTATGGCAAGCCCTGCCGCCTGGCTTCATCCGCTATGCCGGTGTCTCGTATTTAATGACAGCAACCGATTTCATTGCCAGTTTTGAGTTTATCAATTTTTTCAACCGTGATATTCGTGATGTTTCGTTACTGGCCGCCGGTGCATTGCTGGTGCGTATGTCGCTCAGCTATCTCTACACGCCGTTAGTCGGCGTGCAGGTACCACTCTTTACGCGGGTACGTCAGGGTGAAGGTGGCACTACCAATGGCGCGTACCAGTCGCTGATCCGCTTGCAGTTGTTGTTGATGGTACCGGGAGGTGTTGGTTTAATCTTGTTAGCTGCACCGGCGTTACTGGTCATCAGTCCGCAATATTTCGACGCTGCGCCAATCGTGTGGGTATTGACCCCATGTCTGTTTGGCGAGAGTATGCTGACCACTGCTCATAATGCGCTGATGGTCAATGAACGTCTCAAAGTGGTGATTGCTGCGCGACTGGTGGCATTACTCACGGTGATGGTGCTCGCATTCTGGCTTCCGGCCCAGTTTGGCCTGATCGGGATGGCGCTGACCTTCGGGCTGGCACGAGTAGCTGCCGGTCTGGTAGTAACGCTGGCCGGTATGCGTTTCCTGGGGCTGCGCTGGCCGTGGCGTTTTACCTTTCGGGTGAGCGGGGCGACTGTGCTAATGACTATCGTGGTTGCTGTCTTGCGTGACCTGATCGTTGTACCAACCGGAACAGTTGATCTGATCGCACGCCTGGGGCTGGCTATCCAATTATTACTGTTGGCGGGTATCGGCGCATTGTGCTTTCTCGTTGCCCTGCGCCTGTTCGGTGGATTGGAGCAAGCTGATCGCACGCAAGTGCTCCAGTGGCGCATCCCCTTCCGCCAATTGCTGCAACGCCTGATTTGAGGATTGACCATGATACGCGGCGACCAACGCCTGATGACGGTGATCATCCGTCCATGGCTTGTGCTAAACCATGCCCAAAGAATCGCTCTGCTGCAAGGATTCATGGCATACCTGACAATCGCCCTGCTGATTGTTGGTGTCAATTGGTTAGTGGCGAACGTTGCTCGGCCATTAACCCTGGCGCCGGCGAGTGTCAGCCGCTGGCTTATGGTTGGATTAAACCAGGTTGAACCGAGTGAATTTGGCGATTTTCGTTGGACAACTGGCGAGAGTCGGTTGTGCATTGAAGGTGTTGGCTACGCATCACGTAGTCTGGTAAGTGTGCGGTTGGCGGGGGCGTATGCACGCTCACTTGGGACAGAAACGGTGACACTGATTGCCGGTCGTGCAGTACCGGTAACAGTAGCGCTGGCGCCAGAATTGCGCCGTTATACGCTCTTAACCGGCGTTGATCAACAATCGGCTACGCCTGTCTGCCTCACTATTCAGAGCAATGCAGTGCGTGATCCGAACAATCCCCGCTGGTTGGGTGTACCGTTCTACGGCTTGGAGGTACAGCCACTACCGGCGGCTGCGCCGGTGATCCCTGATCCAATTTCACTGGCGATCGGTCTTGCTCTGGCGCTGGGATGGCTGACCATTCTCCATCTGAGTGGCGTGCCGCTTCTGGTAGCAACGACGATGGTTGCTGTCGGCATTGGTCTGGTTGGGTATAGTCTGATCAGTGGTCTGGTGCCGTTTGGGGTTGGTACGCTACGCTGGTCATTACCAACCGTTGTTGGTATCTGGCTCGGTGGAGCTGGATTACTGGTCACCCGCTCTCGCCGTCTTCGCCAGAACCGGTTTAACGAGTTGCTGGCTACTCTCTTCTGGGGTGTGGTCATATTGGTCACATTCTGGCTCTTACAACAAATCAGCGGTCATCGTGGGGTCTGGCCGCTTAAGTCGCGGATCGACCCGTCGTTTACCTGGTGGGTATTCGTCCCAATCGTGCTAGCCATCGGCTGGTTTGCACTTGGATTACGGTGGCTGACCCGTCCGCTCTCGGCAGGGTTGGTTGTTATCTATACGCTGGGCGGAGCACTGGCATTACCGGTTTTATTTGACATAACCGTTCATGGTGTAGATGCACCGATTGCGCTCTTTCGGGACAGTCCTTATGAATATCTGCGCGATACTCCGCAGGTCGCCGGTGATCCACTTAGATTTCTGGCAAACTTTGAGACGATTGCACCGAGACTGTCAGTGCACGGTAGTACCCATCCGCCAGGCGCTATCTTGTTTTTGTGGCTAATCGAACAGATATTTGGACCAGGAGCAGTTGCTACCAGTTGGATCACTATCGGACTGACAGCCCTCATCCCGCTGGTTGCGGTCTGGCTGGGTTGGCAGATCGGTGGCAGTCGTCTAGCTCTGGCTGCCGGGATGTTGGCCGTAGTGTTGCCTGGTCAGATGATCTACGGTGTCACGTCACTCGATGGCGTTTTCAGCCTGCTCATTGCTGCTGGCGCAGCCGCATTTTTCCTCGCGCTTGAACCGCCGTACCGGGTATGGCTCGCAGTAGTGGCCGGTCTGTGCATCGCAGCGGCTCTGTTTATGACCTATGCAACCACGCAACTCTTCTTCTTTGGTGTAGCCGCAGCCAGCTTTGCCCTCGCCCGTTATATTCCGCACATGGGTTGGCGTACTGTATTGGTCGGGGTTGTCCGCCAGGGAGCAATAACCGCTGGGATCATTATCGGTATCTACCTCATCCTCTTCATGGCTACCGGTTTCAACGTGATCAGCGCATCACGCATTGCGACCCAGATCAATGGTGAAATGATGGGTCGTTTTCGCGAATATGGGCCACCGCCTACACCATTTCTGCCACCGAGTTACGACTACTATCTACGGTTTGCGGCTGCTAATCTGGTTTCATATCTGGCTTTCCTTACTCCTTGGGGACTGGCGGCGCTGAGTAGTCTCTTTTTGAAGGCTATCACAGTAGGCTGGCAGCCACTTTGGGCTGCATTGTTGGGGGCGTTAGGAGCGTTGGTGCTTGGTATGTGGCTGAGTGGTCTGTTCAATCGCGAGGTCGAACGGATCTGGATGTTCACCTATCCGTTCGTGGCAGTACTGGTTGCTTATCAGCTCGGTGATGGTTCAGTGGCGCAACTCCGTTGGCGTTTGATCATCTATCTAGGGCTGACTCTGGCATTCTTTGTCATTATGAAGTTAACGCTCTACACCATCTGGTAGTCTATGCGTATTGCCCTTTACAATCTGACAACGACCACCAAGATTGGCGGAGTTGAGAGCTTTGTCTGGGATCTGGCCCGTGAGCTGGCGAAAAGAGGCCATGCGGTTGATATTTTGGGTGGGGTCGGGCAACGACGTGAGGCCGCGCCTGGAGTCCGTGTCTACACCTTTCCCTACATTTCACGGCGGATTTGGCAAGCGTTGCCGCCGCTACGACGTGCCTACGCTGAAGCCAAGCTTCTCGAGCGGTTGACAATGGCGGTTGCCGCGTTGCCAACACTGGTACGTGGGAAGTATCAGATTATTCACTTGCAAAAACCGTATGATCTGGCGCCTGCTTTGCTGGCGCGACGGCTCAGTGGGGCACGGGTGATTCTTGGTTGCCATGGCGAAGACTTCTACCGTGGCGACCGATGGCTGGCCCGCCAGGTTGATGGTGCCGTTTCTTGTTCACGCTTCAACGCCCAAACCATCGCTCGTCGCTACGGTTTTACGCCGGAAGTGGTTTTCAACGGGATCGATACTAGTCTGTTTCACCCGCAACCACCCGATCCAACGCTGCGGACACGTCTCGCTTTGCCGCCGACCGCGCCGTTATTGCTGTTCGTCGGTCGGTTGCAGCCGTGGAAAGGAGTTGAGACGGCGATCCGGGCATTGACCCAGATCGACGATGCGATTCTATTGATTGCCGGTGATGGTGAAGACCGGCCACGCCTGTCAGCGCTTGCGTATGAGCTTGGGCTGGTCAATCGGGTACGCTTTCTGGGGAATGTACCCAGACAGCAACTGCCAACGTTCTATGCCTCGGTTGATCTGCTGGTAGCAACTAGCCACGCGAGTGAAACCTTTGGGATTGGGCCGGTTGAAGCACAGGCCTGTGGTCTCCCGGTTGTGGCCACTCGTTTCGGTGGCTTTCCTGAGGTCGTGGCCGATGGTCAAACCGGGTTGCTGGTCCCACCGCGTGATCCGGAAGCACTGGCGAATGCGGTAAACTCGTTACTGAGCGATCCGGTGCGACGGGCAGCGCTTGCCGCCGCCGCACCAGTCTGGGCAGCACAGTTTGCCTGGCCGGCAATTGTGGATCGGATTGAAGCAGTCTATCGAGCAGTGCTGCAAGAGTCAGCACAACAACACGCTTGATACAATAGAACAACATTCCTCTCTGCCAGCGGGGGAAGTACGGAAGTCGGATACACGAACGAGCACCGGCATTCGCTGCTCCCGATTCTACAGGCAGAATGCGTGATGGCGCAAATGGATTGACTATCTCGTGAACACGGTATGCGCATTCTGATTATTGGTTTGGGTGGCGTCAGCCGCAATTTTCGGAACTGGCCTGAACGCACGTTAGGTCAGGCTCTGGTCGCTGCTGGTCATGAAGTGATGGCGCTCACATACTGGCAGCCCGATCAACCACATCTTGGTCTTTCGGCACGGGTTGAGGAAATCGACGGGATCATTGTGCGACGGGTGCGTCCGCAACTCTGGCCTGGGTATGAAACCATTGCTGCCCTTGAGACGCTACCACGCCCGGACATTGCCCATGTGATTCACCCCCGTAACGTATTGGCTTTGCAGGCGGTGCGTTGGTTGCGCCGATGGGGTATTCCGATAGTGTGGACCTGGCTCGGCCCGTATCATGATCGTTGGCTGGTTGCTGACCGTGAGCGTCCTTATGAGTCATCGGTGCACCCCGAACGGTTAATTTACTCATTTCGGCAACTCATCCGGCGTGGATTGCAAGATGGAAACTGGCGTGATCACTGGCGAAACTACGCCATTCACCGTCCCCTGCGTGATGTCACTGCCTTCATTCCCTGTTCACATCATGAGGCGCAGGTACTGCGTTCTCTCGGTTTTACGCAACCAATGACCGTCATTCCGCTCTGGCTCGACATGGATTTTATGACCGGCCCATCACCGGAGCTAGCGTTGAATGTAACGCCACCAATCATTCCTTACATTGGACAACTAACTCCGCGTAAGGGTTACGATCTCCTGGTGGCAGCGATGCCAGCAGTGATTGCGCGTTACCCGCAAGCCAGTTTTGTCTTTGTTACTCATAACCCGGCTCAGCGCACCGAATTACAACGTCTTGCCGAGAAGGCTGGTGTGGCTGCTAATCTGCACTTTCTTGGTACTCTGAGTGAAGAACAGAAGCTGGCGCTCTTGCGGGCCAGCGCTATCTTACCTTTTCCATCACGCTACGAGGGGTTCGGTCTGCCCATCCTGGAGGGTATGGCCGTTGGTGTACCGGTTATCAGCACTGACATCCCGGTGATTAATGAACTCATTCGCGATGGTGAAGATGGGCTACTCGTGCCCTATAACGACGCGGCTGCGTTAGCGAACGCCATACTGCGGGTGCTTGATGATGCCGCGTTACGTACTCGATTGATAGCCGGTGGTCAACGGGCAATGCGTGAGCGCTTCGCACCTCAACAGTTGGTTGCTCAGGTATTGGCGACCTATCAACTGGCACGGGAGATAGAAGGTGCGTAAAAGAGGCACATTCCCCCGCTCCCACCACCTTCTTATCCCTATGTGGGCGACTCGCTCCCCTTCCGCTCGCCTTGTGGAAGAAGGGAGCACGGGAAAGTGAGGGGGACAGATGAGCTGTGCAGCACGGGCACCAAACGTGTTACGCGGAAGAGCATTGTTTGACATTCCTTTGCGGTCGTGGTAAGATAAAACGGTGTGAGCGCGGGGGTGTAGCTCAGTTGGAAGAGCGCGACAATCGCACTGTCGAGGTCAGGGGTTCGAATCCCCTCACCTCCACCAGGGTAAGGGGCCATAGCTCAGTTGGAAGAGCGCAACACTGGCAGTGTTGAGGTCAGGGGTTCGAATCCCCTTGGCTCCACCACCATCAATTCGCCGCCTTGTGGCGGCGCTTTTGTTTTCAGCTTGTAAGGAAATAGCAGGTGAACCGGTGGCAATGGAATCATCACAGGCGATCATTGTGCATGGTGGCGCGTGGGCTATTCCTGATGATCAGGTAACAGCCCATATTGCTGGCTGTGTTGCTGCTCGTACCGCTGGCTGGCAGGTTCTTCAGAACGGTGGTAGTGCACTCGAGGCGGTTGAAGTAGCAGTACGAGTGATGGAGGATGACCCGATCTTTGATGCCGGTACCGGATCAGTATTGACCAGTGCCGGTACGGTTGAACTTGATGCTGCCCTGATGGATGGACGAACCCTGCGCTACGGTGCAGTGGCCGGATTACGCCGAATCCGCAACCCGATCATGCTGGCGCGCTATGTGTTGCAGGGGCCGGCAACGATGCTGGTTGGCACGGGCGCCGAGGAGTTTGCGGCAACGGTTGGCATTCCCCTTTGCGAGAATGCCGAGCTGATTGTGGAACGTGAACGGCGCTTGTGGCTCGAATGGAAAGAAAAGGGCGCTCTGCCACCCCCTCCTACCAGTGGTCACGATACTGTCGGCGCGATTGCCCTTGACCGCGAAGGAAATCTGGTGGCGGCTAATTCAACCGGTGGCACGCCGTTTAAGCTGCCGGGTCGGGTCGGCGATACTCCCCTGGTTGGGTGTGGATTGTACGCAACTCCTGTTGGTGCAGCAGTATGTACCGGTTGGGGCGAGTCGATCACACGAGTGGCCCTGGCGCGAAGAGTGGTTGAGCTACTTGAAGATGGTTTGCCGCCGCAGGTGGCTGCCGAGCGCGGGATTCATCTGTTAGCCGAACTAGTTGCCGGTGGTCGTGGGGGCGTTATTGTCTTGACACCGAATGGTGAGGTTGGTCTGGCGTGGAATACGTCACGAATGGCGTATGCCTACATAACCAGCCACGGTGCGGCTCAGGCTGGCGTGTAAAGGTAGAACCCGACAGGGGAGACTCCTCGCCGTGATGGGGGCACTAGAGCGTGGTAGTGCTATGCTACCACGGAATGTATGATCCATCAGGCATTAGTGGGTTGACAGATCGATAGATAGTACCCGAGGGCCGACGAGTAGAGACACGGCAGCGCCGTATCCCTACAGAATCGAACGGCATAGGTGATGATGAACCACCTGCATTGCCGATCTGTGCATCCGATACCCATCGTCTAGTAGGGGGCGTTGCGGAAACTGCCCCTCTATTGGTTTGATCCGAAACACCCTTCTGGAGTGAGCGGTAAGAAATACCAGTTTCGCTCCAGTAGGGAGACTCAGTTTCCGATTTTCGGATAGGCACTGCGAGCATGATCAATAACCCGGTTTTTTGATCACATTTGAACATCGCAAAAAGACATCTTGAGCAGTTGTATCATGGGTTTATCGAGCTGCGATTGCTCAACCATGTGCGGATTAAATCCGCAAAGTGAGCCAGATCGTCTAGTTTTGCTAGACTCGCGTACACCTCATTCCAATCCACGGTGAGATACTCGTGAACCAGGATATTCCGCAAACCTGCAATTGGTGCAAGACGCCTGGCGAATGCTGGAGATACTATCCCTAGTTCTCCCATCCGAAGAATTGCCTCATAATAGCTACTCGGTTTCTGGGCGCCTTCCAGTGCGATAATCCGGTGACAGATGTCGATACAGCATTGCGCTGCTACCTCTAAATTGCGCTCCACAATGTCGCGCAAGTATGGATCACTCATAAACTCAGTTTGTGGTCGACTGCGTAGCGGTGTCAGACGAGCCAAGCGCTCGTAGAGTTCGTCCAAGCGCCTCTCGATACCGCTGAACTCGACGCTCATTGCCTGTCCCTTTCACGATCTCCTGGCGCTGTGCTCGCAAAAAAGGGAGATAATCTCCGTAACGACTCATAACCTCTGCTTCATACTCGATTCGTTCGGCAATTGAGTGTTGGTACACGATCTTGCCTTGCGCAATGACAGCATAGGCTAATTCGATTGGTGCCTGATTAAGAATAATTACATCTATCTTCTTCCCGTCCAGTAGTTGCGAAAAGAGATATTCGAGCTGTGATATTGTTTGTATTACTGACACTCCGTGCCTGAGCAGAACCGCCAGATCAACGTCACTCAGCGGTCCGGTCTCACCGCTTACCTGCGACCCGAAGAGGTAGACAAGACGAATATCTGGTTGAGTGTGAATCATTGCTTCGATCTGCTGCTGCAAATGCTGAATATCTAGCGCTGGCATGAGCGTTTCCTTACTTCCTCACTGCACCCACTGCCTGACACCGTGCAAAAATGACAGTAAAGGAATAATACGTGGTGCAGATGGATTCGTCGGTCTGAATGTCGAAGGCGAGCACGACGTTCTTTTGGAAAGTATATCATCGTTATTGCGCATTATACATAGCGGTAAGGGGAAGATACGATGAACGAATAGGCGTGGCACTGTCACACGCTTACGGTATACGTCCCTGCGCTACCACTCCCCTACGCTGTGCACCAGCGCTCTATAGCCGCATGCCAATCAGCTTCGGCAGCCTCCCAATCACGCCAACCACCTAGTCGCGGCCAATCGGCCAAACGGTAATTGCCGGTGCGCCAGGCTGTTGTCATATTCGTGATAGCTGTTGGTCGTTCGGTTAGCAGAAAATAGACCAGCGCCCACGCTGCCGGATAATCGAACGTTCCGTATTGATCGTAACCTTCACGACGTGCCACCAGATCGGCCAACACTGGTTTCAGGGATAAGCCACAGATGGTAGCGAGGTGGCGCGGATGCGGTTGTAATTTGCTAGCGTGCTGTGATTGGATGGCAAGAACTTCGGCAAATCCTTCGTCGAACCAGCCTTTAGGTTCCTGGTGATAACCAGGACTACGCCAATGACCAGGAAAGACATAAGCGGCGGTCACTGCATGACTCGTCTCATGCCGCAGTGTTTCAGATAGTGAGTTCGCAGTCTGGCCGACACCGCGTCGATAACTGTAGAGCACGCCTTGGGCAGCATCGTAGATGCCATCGACATCGACTGTGAAAGGGGTGAAGGCTCGCATATAGTCGCGGTACGCTGCCTGTGAGGGGAAGATCAAGACCTGTAGCGGTTGTTGTTCCTCACCAGGAATAGGAGTTTCCCCGACTGTCCCAAGCAGTTGCCGCGCCAGTGTATAGGTCTGAGCGACGATGGTTAGCAGCTCTGTGCTGTCGGTGGTGTCGGCTGGGCCGGTGCGTAGCTTGACGGTTGTCGTGGCAACTTCAACCGGTAGGGCCAGTTGTTCATAAGTGGTTTTCAATGCATGCCAACGGGGTGCGGTTGCCCATTCACCGGCCAGTCTATCGGCGGCGCGGGCCAGTGCTGCGTGTGCAGTCAGCGGTGTTGGGCTGCTCTCCAGGAAGGTGAAAAGTGCTTTTCCTCGCGGATCGCCCTCATCTTGGGCGACCGCGAGTGGTGGTGCGGTAGCTATCACACCGGCTACTAGTTGCTGCCAGGGTTCGAGGGTGCCGAGTTGATCACCGCGGAGAAAGCTAAGCGCTTCGGCGGCAGCAGTGCGGACGCCGGGATCGGCACTGTGAAGGGCATCGATCAGAAACTGTCGTGATGCTGTGCTTATCAGACCGCGCTCGGCGGCGATCAGGCGGGCGCGGGCGCGAGCGGCCCGATAGCGCAGTGCTGGCGCATAGGTGTCGCTAAGCGCGATGTGAGTCAGTGCCGGTGCAGCTTGCCAGCTCGGATAGTAGATGCTGTCGAGTAACCATACAGCATCTTGTAAGAGAAAGTTATCGTACTCGCGCTCGAGCAGCTCTATCGCCACCGTCTGAGTCTGCGACGCACGAAACTGTTTCATAAGTTCTGCAGCGCGTGTTGCTCGTTGGCTCTCTGCCAGACGCCCCAAAATGCGAAGGGCATTACGACGGGTGCGAGTATCAAAGGTGCTGCTGGTGGCAATATCCAACAATCGGTCAACATCATCCAGATTGATGCGCGGTCGCAGCGCAATCGTGATTTGCTCGGTACAATCGTAATTAGCCTGTGGCAATACCGCCAGCAGATCAGCGGTATCGGCGTAGGTTGCTTGCGGACATGCCGGCGTGCGGATTGGCGGTGGCTGAGCAGGAGCAATTGCCAGCTCTAGCCGTGATCCAGGTATGACAAGGAAAATCGTTGTCAATATGATAGCAAGCCACAAGCGCATACATGATGCTCAGATAATGATCGCTCACCGATCCAGGATACAAACTTCTCGCCGATAATCGAGCGTAACCCGACGAAACCGACTCAAGAACCGGTTTCCTATGTTCGCTCGGCCCTGTCGCCCAAGGTCGCCGTGATTTGTTACCGGTACATCAACCTCGACATCAGATAGGCGAAACGGTCCCACCTGAATCTCAACCGTTGTTCCGCAGAGCACGGGTGTTGCGGCAGCGAAACCGTGTCCGGTAGTTGCATGGACCGGTCGTTCGTTGAGGTGAAGACGGGCAGCAAGATCAGGGCTAAGTGTCAGCGCACTGTTTGAACCGGTGTCTATTGTAAGCAATACATCGAGAGCTGTACCGGTATCGGGGGACATAATCTGTGCGGTTAGAGCCGGAAAGTGCTCGAAGAAGTGTAGTGGTAACGTCGCACCGTTCGCTGTCGGTGGTGATGGCGCCAGGTCGGGGTGACAGAGCCGAGCTGTTTGTTTCACATAGTCAATGGTCAGATTGAGCCGGTGAAGGACATTGTAACCCAATACCAGATCAACCGGGAACGGCGCCGATTGCAGATCGACTGCCATGAGGTAGAGGTTGCGCAGCGTCAACTCACCGAGGCGCAGCCACGGCAGAACCGTCTCGGTGAACGGTACCGCGTCGGAAGTTGCATCAGAGCCGAGGGCAAAATCACCAAGGCGCAAATCAAGCCGACGTGCCAGCGCTAAGTCGATGGCCGAAGGATCAGTACCGGTGTCAAGTAAGACGAGGAGTGGCCGCCCGCCGAGGCCGGCAGCTCGACAGCGTATCACCTGCGGCTCCCAGATCAGCGGTATCTCGGTCATTCCACTGGCCGGAAAATGGAGTTGAGTCAGATCGTCAAGCATATCGTTCTGCCGATGGATTATCGTGCGTTACTGCCCGATAGAGTTCAAGCGCACGTTTGCGCTGGGTCGCATGATCAACGATTGGCGCCGGATAGTCACGTCCGATCTGCACACCGGCTCTTATCTGCTCGGCGAGCGGCATGGTATGTGGCTCGTGAATGTAACGCGCTGGGACACGAGCCAGTTCCGGTACATAACGTCGGACATACGCACCGTCGGGATCAAACTTTTGCCCCTGACTAACCGGATTAAAGATGCGAAAGTAGGGTTGGGCATCGGTACCAGTACCGGCAGCCCACTGCCAGCCACCATTATTAGCTGCCGGATCGCCATCAAGCAGCAGGTGCATGAAGTGGCGTTCGCCCCAACGCCAATCAACGAGCAGGTCTTTGGTCAGAAAAGAGGCGACGATCATGCGAGCGCGATTGTGCATCCAGCCTTCACGTTGCAATTGCCGCATCGCTGCATCAACGATAGGGTAGCCGGTCTGACCTTGTTGCCAAGCCGCAAAGAGGGTTGGATCATTCGGCCAGGCAATGCGATCATACACCGGTTTGAAGCTCCCACGGAGTGCGTGAGGAAAGTGATAGAGCACCTGTATGTAGAAATCACGCCAGATCAGTTCACCGATCCAACTCTCTGGGCCTGGCCCTGGTGGCGCATTCAATGCTGCCGAAAGACACTGCCGTGGTGACAAGATACCCATACGCAGGTAAGGTGACAGACGTGATGTACCGGCTGCGGCGAGCCGATCACGGCCCTGAGCATAGTCGATCAGCGGGCCGCGCACAAAGTGATCAAGAGCAGCAAGCGCTACAGCTTCACCAGCCGGAAACCGCGGCAGTTCCGCTGGAGCATCTGGAAACAGTTCGGTGAGTCGAGGGATCGGTTTACTGGGCGGTAAAGGAATGGTAGCTAACCCTGACATCTCTTGCACGCGCACCGGTTCTGTTGCCAAACGTGCTCGCCAGCGCTTTGCGTATGGTGTATAGACCGTATACGGTCGACCTTCAGCCGTCACCACTTCATCCATCTCAAAGATGACCAAATCCTTGTAGCTGTGCGTGCTGTAACCGGCAGCACGTAGTGACTGCTTAATCGCACGATCCCGACGGATAGCGTATGGGGTATAATCGCGGTTCCAGGTCACACCCGTTGCACCGGTTTCGCGTAGCAGGGCGATTAGCTCAGACAACGGTTCCCCGCGCCGTACCACCAGATACAGCCCAAGTGTGCGTAGCTCGGCATCGAGCGCAGCCAGACAATCGAGGAGGAACTGAGTACGTGCCGGACTGGCAAAGCGTCCATTCAAGATTGCATCATCGAAGATAAACACCGGCACGACTGCCCCACCAGCGGCGTGTGCAGCAGCTATCAGTGCAGTGTTATCACGTAACCGTAAATCGCGCCGAAACCAATGAATTAACATACAGCTCCAATTGCAAGATATGTGCTAGCATTCTTACATTATACGGCGACTAGTTGGTATAGTCTGATGTTACCCGCTGTAATAGACGACTCATCTTTTCCAGAAGGTCTTGCGAGCGGTACGGTTTGGGGATGAAGTCAGTATACAGATCGAGCGGGAGGCTATCATCGGTTACTTGCCCGGGATTACCACTCATCAGCAAAACCGGTAGTTTGGGATAGCGTTGGCGAATTGCTGCCAGCAACTCAAGCCCGTTTATACCCGGCATCGCCAGATCAACCAGAACAATATCAATCCCAAGTGCTGTTTCGGTCAACAGAGTCAATGCACCGTGACCGTTCGCTGCCTCTATGGTTACCATACCGGCTCGTTCGAGAATGCGGTTCAGTGTCGTTCGGATTGCCGCTTCGTCATCGACAATGAGTGCAGTTCCGCGCAGAATAATAGGCATGCTTTGAGGTTTGGCGGCAGGTGATATGGCCTTGCGCGTTGCGGGTAAGTAAACGGTAAACGTTGAACCAAGCCCCGGCGTACTATTGACCTGAATGGCGCCTTGATGTCGGCGAACAATTCCCTGAACAGCAGCCAGTCCTAACCCATGGCCCTTCGGTTTCGTGCTAAAGAAAGGATCAAAAATACGTCGTTGTGTAGCTTCATCCATACCGATACCGGTATCGCATACGGTAAGGGTGACATATTCACCCGGTTGAATGGTCGGCATCAGATTCAAGCGACGGAGATCGGCAGCCGTGAGGATGACCGCACCAGTACGGACCGTGACCGTTCCACCTCGCTCTCCGATCGCTTCAATTGCATTTGTGAGCAAATTTAACACTATCTGCCGGATTTGGCTGGCTTCTACCACAACTGGCGGGAGATTGCTGTCAAGCTCGTAGTGAATGGTGATCTGACCACTACTACTCCGATTGGTTGGCAATCGCAAAATATCACTCATCTCACGCACCAGCGTTGAGAGATCGACCATCTCTAACGAGCGTTGTCCACGTCCGGCATACACCAATAATTGGTTACACAGCTCAGCCGCCCGTTGTGCCGCCTGGTCGATGGCAGTCAGATGGGGCTGCAGCTGGTGATTTGGTGGTAAATCGAGTAAAGCCAGGCCGATATGTCCGATGATGCCAGTCAGCAAATTATTGAAATCGTGAGCAATACCACCTGCCAGTAAGCCAAGACTCTCAAGTTTCTGCGTTTGGAGCATCTGACTTTCGATGCGACGTCGTTCCTGTTCGGTGTAAAAGCGTTCAATAGCGACGGCTAACACTGTTGCCACACTTTGCAAAAAGAAGATCGCGCCGGTATCAAGCGGTGCAGGTGCATACACGATAAGCGCGCCGAAGCGCCGTTCTTGCCCACGAATAAAGATCACCGCGCCGTGCAGAGGTGTCTCTGGCGCACAGCGTTCGGCCAGGACAGAGGGTAATTGGCGCCAACCAGGATGGTCAGCGGGTAAATGACGGAAGAAATCATCTGGGAACGGCTGGTCAGGTACCTGACCCCATCGCTGACGTACCGTAGCAAGACCATCGGGATCGATGTCGATCAACGCAATCCCGCTGAGATGGAGTGTCTGCGCAGTCTGACTCATTGCAGCCGAAAAGAGTGTGTCGAGATCCGTATGAGCCAATGCTTCACGAGCCAGGGTCGCCAACTGTTCCTGTTGGGCAGCCAGCTCGGCCAGTCGTTCATTCGCACGGCGGAGTGGCGTAACATCTTGAAACGCAATGACCGCGCATAACCCTTCCGGCAACTCAACGATCTCGGCGGCCAACTGCACAAAATGCGTTGTTCCATCTTGACGGCAAAAACTGAACTCCACGTCCCTGATCGTTCCCTGCTGATGCAATGTGTTGACAATGGTTGACCATTGTGCAGGTAATTGAGACCAATCGAGTTCATCGATCCGCTGCTTGATAAGCTGATCGCTGCTTAGTTCAAAAAATTCACGACAGGTCGCGTTTGCGTTCAGAATCAGGTTATCGGCGAGACGTACTATCAGCGTCGCAAACGGTGTGGAATCGAACAGGCGGGCAAGTTTTTCTTCCGAGATACGTAACCGTTGCTCAACAATTTCACGTTCGTTTAGTTCTCTTTGCGCCTCCCGAATTGATCGGGAGAAATGACTGATGACATGCGTGATAGTACGGGCCGCCAGGAGAAAGTAGAAGATGTAGGTAACGAACCAAAACAGCGCTGATGATGAAGCAGGATGGGGTGGAAGAAGATCGTCAGCATAGACAAACACTGCACTAACCGCAATAGAGAGAACTGTTATCAGCCAGGCGCCACGCTGACCAAGCAAGATACCGGAAATAATCACAACTAATGGTAAAGCGACAAAGGCTGGTGATTGCAGCCCACCACCAATGAACGCTGCGACGATCAACGTTAGCCAGAGGGCGCCGACAGCCAGGATACCCGCAGCACGTAGAGAATTGTTTTGTAACAATCGTAATGAACTAAGAAGTACAACCAGAAGTGGAACAACGATGAGCAGACGTAATGGGATCAGCGTTGGATCGATAGGTACGAGAATCGTATAGCTGAACACCATCAACAGGAGTAGCCCGATCAGCTCACGTAAAAGTTGATACCTATGCTGGTGTAGATAGTCTTTCGTTGCGGAAGGGGGATCGGGAAAAGCAGTCATGCATCTTTCTCCCTGAGAACTGATGACTATCGCGTCGCAGACTGCCCCCGATCTAGGAAGGTGAAAGAGTGGGCTATTCACCCTGATCGGGTGCGGCGCCGATGCTATGGGCTACGGTTACCCCACTTAACTGGATAATCGCTTCACGCACTTCATCAGCAGCAGTCTGCCAGGTTGCACGCAGCTTGGGATGCGCCTTCAGGTATAACGGTTCGCCAAACCGAACGGTTACGCGATAAGGACGAGGAATCACTTTTCCTTTCGGCATGACCCGATGAGTCCCTCCGACATAGGTCGGAATCACTGGTGTACCGGGAAATTCGGCAATGAGACGACCAATACCACTCCGAAATGGGCCAATTTCACCGGTTTTGCTGCGGGTACCTTCAGGAAACAGCAACAACGCATATCCTTCACGCAGAGCACGAGCCGCATGACGGAGTGGGTCTTGTCCACCACGGCGATCACGGGCTATGGGAATAGCGTTAAATAGGATACGTGAGAGAAACTGCATGATTCCACCCTGGAAGAAGTAATCTTGAGCGGCAGCGGCTACAAAGCGGGCACGTACTTCACGGGGTAGCACCGAATAAATAACCGCTGTGTCTGCATGGCTGGTATGATTGGCTGCGATGATGCATGCGCCTTCCAGGGGAACGTGCTCAATCCCTTCAACTCGTGGTCGCACGTATAGGCGCACAAACATTCTAAACAGCGTCGGCACAAAACGGGCCGCAATGTGGCGGCTGCGGTAGAGACTCATAGCCCCTTCCCTATACCTCTCGTACTCTCATCCTCTTCATCAGACGACGAGAAATGCCGGTACTAAATAAAATGCGCAGATATCACTAGATATTATACTACCCGCTATCATTCCTGGCGAGAGTATTGTTTCTGCAAATCGCAAGGGCATCTTATCCCAGGAAACGTTTGGTATTTCGTCGCTATCTTGTATCTTGCAAAATGGTAAGCCACTATGGGGCGGACTCCAGATCCGCCCCTGTTATACAGTCGCAATCATTCGCTTTGCAGGCGAGCAATCGCAGCAGCATCATACCGCAAAATCGGTTGACGAGCAGCACGTACTTCGTCGAGACGTCGCACTGGCGCTTTCGTGGGTGCGGCATGCAATACTTCGGGTGTCTCGACCGCTTCGCCGGCAATTTTACGCATTGTCGCGATAAAGCGATCGAGCGTCTGTTTACTCTCGGTCTCGGTTGGTTCGATCATCAACGCTTCTGGGACGATCAGCGGGAAGTAGATCGTCGGCGGATGGAATCCGTAATCGATCAACCGCTTGGCAATGTCGAGCGTTCGTACATCTTTAGGCGCACCGGCGATCTGGCCGCGCAGCACCACTTCGTGCATACAGATGCGATCAATCGCCTGTGGATAAATATCTTTGAGCATCACCCGTACATAGTTTGCATTGAGCACCGCAGTTTCACTGACTGCCCGCAAACCGGTGGCACCCATCGAACGGATATAAGCCCAGGCCCGTACCAACATGCCAAAGTTGCCGTGAAAGGCCTTCATCCGGCCAATGCTCTTTTCAGGGGTAAAGAACTCGTAGCGGCCATCATCCCGCTGCCGTACTCGCGGGCCGGGAAGGAAGGGGGCCAGTTCAGCAGTACAACCAACAGCGCCTGAACCAGGGCCGCCACCGCCGTGAGGAGTCGTGAAGGTTTTGTGCAGGTTATAGTGCATGAAGTCAAAACCTAGTTCGCCTGGCTTGGCGATGCCTAGAATCGCATTAAAGTTCGCACCATCGCCATACATCAACCCGCCAGCCTCGTGAACCAGACGGCAAATCTCGACAATATGCTCTTCAAACAGGCCGAGGGTATTGGGATTGGTAAGCATCATCCCGGCGGTACGCGGTGATAGTTTGGCTTTCAGATCGTCGAGATCGACGTTGCCACGTGCATCACTTTTCAGCTCAACAACCTTCAACCCAGCCATTGCCGCCGTGGCAGGGTTAGTACCGTGAGCCGAGTCAGGCACCAGGATTTCAGTACGCTGCGTATCGCCACGGTCGAGGTGGTAGGCACGAAAGACCAGAATACCGGTCAGCTCTCCCTGAGCACCAGCGGCTGGTTGTAGACTGACCGCAGCAAACCCACTGATCTCGGCAAGATAATTTTGCAATTCGTACATCAATTGCAGGGCACCCTGACTGAGTTCTTCATCTTGCAGCGGATGCGCGGCGGCGAAGCCAGGCAGCCGAGCCGCTTCTTCGTGCAGTTTGGGGTTGTATTTCATCGTGCACGAACCAAGCGGATAGAACCCAGTGTCAATCGCATAGTTGCGCTGGCTCATCCGGGTGAAATGGCGAATGACTTCTGGTTCAGTTAGTTCGGGAAAACCCGCCAGATCATCCTGGCGGAGCAGATGTTCAGGGATGGGAGCCAGTTCCACACCGACTGCTGGCAGATTGACGCCAATCTTTCCCGGCTGCGAATAGGTAAAGATTGGTGGTTCTTCGTTATTCATAGCTGTTTGCTCCATTCTCATCAGGCGTCGCTACGATTGGCGGCGACTGAACTGCATCAAGGCCGGTGGCAATGTGCAGGGCCAGTTCCACCGCATCACGCTCAAGCAAGATTATGATGCGGTACGGAAGGATGGCAAACTCGCGTACCTGATCATAGCGACGATCCGTTGTGTCGTTGTACGTAGTGCCATAGCCGACCCGCAGACCAAAATAGTCGGGATCGGCAAAATTGATCTGAAGTGTTGCGTGATCCCATCCTGGTCGCCAGGTCTGGGCGAAACCCCAACCAACCACCCCCACTAATCGCCAGTCTCGTTCACGTCGACGGACAATGAGGCGGCGCGGATGCAGATCTCCGTGGACAAGGCATGCCGGTCGGGCAGTTGTGGTGAGCCACTCGGCGAGACGGCGCATCAGCCAATCGCGCTGTTCGGTTGTCATCAGGTTCTGGTCAACTGCTGCGCTGGCCGCCAATGCAACCCGTTGCTGAAGATAGGTGATGTCGGCGCCAGGAACAGGTGATTGGGTCGTCGGGGTAGGGAGAGCATCGGGCTGTAATGGACCGTAGTATGGCGCCTGGTAGCTGTGAACCCGCGCCATGACCATTGCCAGCGCCTGACCGATGGCAAAGCGCGATTCCTCGTCGATGGCAGTGATTATCTCTGATAGGGGAGTGCCGGACAGGTAGCTTAAGGCTAATGCTGGTGGATCATCGCCAACTGCCGGGGTTTCCCCTAAAACCGAAGGCAGTGGTAGATCGATCTCAGCCTGTAACGTGCGCAGGGCGAGGGCTTCGGTCTGGAGCGCTTCACCGGCCCAGCGATCGACGCCAGCCGGCAATCGCAGCACAAACTGACGGTCACTTGCCGTAACCAGCAGGCTGCGCGTACCAAGCGGCGCAACGTCACGTATCCGCGTTCCCGGTAGGGCGCGGGAAACGATCCGTTCGATTTGGAGCAATGAAACGTCTTCGATCATACCCCTAACCATAGGCCGGCAGACCGTCAAGCGGCTGCGGCCAGTGCTGCGACGAAGCGATCTATCTCCACCGGTGTATTCATTTCGGTCACTGCTACTAGCATCGCGTTCCCCAGTTGTGGTTCATCGTTGCTCAAATCATAGCCACCGATGATACCCTGTTCACGCAATGCAGCGTTGATCTCGGCTACCGGACGAGGGCATTGCACTACAAATTCGCGGAAGAACGGCTGATCGGTAAGCACACGGTAATCAGGCAGATCGGCAATGCGGCGTGCTGCGTAATGAGCACGGTGATACGTGATCTCGGCCACCTTGCGCATACCGCGTTTCCCCATGAGCGACATATACACCGCTGAGGCCAGCGCCATCAAGCCCTGATTCGTGCAGATATTGCTGGTCGCCCGCTCGCGGCGAATATCTTGCTCACGTGCTCGCAGGGTGAGCACATAAGCCATTCGGCCATCGACATCCTTCGTGACGCCTACAATCCGACCCGCGATCTTGTGTACATATTTCTGGCGCGTGGTAAAGATACCGAGATACGGCCCGCCAAATGCCAATCCCAACCCTAGCGGCTGTCCCTCGCCGGTAGCAATATCGGCGCCAGCTTCGGCAGGGGTTTGGAACAATCCCAATGCGATGGGATCAAAATGCACGGCTAGCAGTGCTCCTCGCGCCTGTACCTGCGCTCCCAGGCCACGTAAGTCGTGCAATCTTCCCAAGAAATCGGGGTTCTGTACGATCAGTAGTGCCGTCTGCTCATCGACCTGCGCAACAGCGTCGGCGATGGTCGCGTTAGGGTTCTCATCACCGACAATCGTCACATCCAGACCTTGCAGGTAGGTGCGTAGCACGGCGCGATACTGGGGATGGACACCACGGGCAACCACAATCTTACGTCGGTTTCGTACCACGTTGAGGGCCATGATGGCCGACTCAGCCAGCGCTGTTGCGCCATCATAGTGCGAAGCGTTGGCGATTTCCATCCCGGTCAGGGCACAGATCAAACTCTGATACTCAAAGATCGCCTGCAATGTCCCCTGACTGATCTCTGGTTGGTATGGTGTGTAGGCTGTGTAATACTCGCCACGGCGCAGAATCTGGTCGACGGCGGCTGGTACAAAGTGGTTGTATGCGCCAGCGCCAAGGAAGATGCTGTAGCGACGGGTATGGGCATTTGTTTCACTCAGCCGGTTGAGTTCAGCCATCAGTTCGGGTTCTGATAATGGTGGCGGTAACTCAAGCGGTGGAAAGCGATAATCAGCCGGTACATCGGTAAAGAGGTCTTCTATCTTCTCAACACCGATTGCCCGCAACATCTCTTGACGATCAGCATCAGTGATCGGAATATAGTGAGTCATACGACATTCCATCTAGTTTCTAATGTTCGATTTCAGCAACAAATGCTGCATACTCTTCAGCATCAAGCAATTCTACACTCTCACCACTCGGACGCACGCGCAACATCCAGCCCGCACCATACGGATCGCTGTTGATCGGTGCTTGATCGCTCTCCAGGGCAGTATTCACTGCCACGACCTCACCACTGACCGGTGCATACAAATCGGAACTCGCCTTCACCGACTCAACAATACCGAAGCTCTCGCCGGCAGTGATAGTCGAGCCAACGGCTGGCAATTCGATGTACACCACGTCACCGAGTGCGTGTTGGGCGTAATCAGTAATCCCAATCACAACCTCTTCCCCCTCTTGCCGAACCCACTCATGAGTTTTTGCATACCGTAAATCGGCTGGAGTTTTGTAAGCCATGGTGAACTCCTCTAGCGCTTGTAGCGCGGCTTATAGAAAGGCATCTTGACGACACGTGCCCGTACTGGACGTTCACGGACGATAATATCAAATTCGCTTCCTTCACTGCTGAGATCAGTTGGAACGTATGCTATACCCAGGGGACGCCCCAATGTCGGCGAGGGCATACCGCTAGTAACAAAACCAACCGGCTCACCGTTTAGCCGTTGTACCTGGTAACCGGCGCGGGCGATCCCTTTCCCAACCATCTCAAACCCGACCAGACGTCGGCTTACGCCCGTCTGCTTGATAGCCTGCAACGCCTCGCGACCGATAAAATCACCTTTGTCAAGTTTGACCACCCAGCCCAGGCGTGCTTCATACGGGTTCGTCGTCTCGTCGATCTCGTGTCCATAGAGGGCAAGACAGGCTTCAAAGCGTAGACTATCACGCGCACCGAGACCACAAGCCTGTACAGCGTTTCCGCCGAGGGCCAATAGGCCATACCAGAAACGTTCAGCGTGGGTGGCTTCAAAAAAGATTTCAAAACCATCTTCACCAGTATAACCGGTACGGGCGATCAAAGCATTCTGCCCGAAGATCGTCGTCATTGCTACTCCGTGAAACGGCAGCGAGCCAATATCGGCGGTTGTTGAGTCCTCTGCTCCTGCCAACAGATGTTCAGCCTGTGGTCCCTGGAGCGCCAGCATCGCCCATCGGTCGGAACGATCTTCAATTTCCACCTCAAACCCGGTCGTATGTTGCTGGAGCCAGTCCCAGTCTTTGGTGCGATTAGCAGCATTGACCACGACCATAAACTCGTCGGGCAAGTGATAGAGAAAGACATCATCGATGATACCACCATCAGGGCGACAAAGCAGACCATAACTTGCCTGGCCAAGTGGAATTGCGTGTACATCGCAGGTAACCATTCGCTGCAAGAAGTGTTCGGCTTGTGGCCCACGTACCATAAACCGGCCCATATGACTGATGTCGAACAATCCGGCCTGGTTACGAACGGCGTGGTGTTCTTCGATGATGCCACGGTATTGTACCGGCATCTCCCAACCACCAAATTCGACCATGCGCGCACCCATAGCTATGTGCGCGTTGTAGAGCGGAGTTCGTTTCAACATACCTGTTCCCGTCGATTATGAACGGTCTTCTTCCAATCCGGTGCGCACACGGCGCAGTAGTTCACGGCAAGCTATCGCGTGGCGGGCCAACTCTTCATCGCCACCGGCTTTTGCTTCCGCTGCAAATTCCCAAAGGGCATGTTCAGCAGTTTCACTCAGCAGGACGGGGTAATCATCCAGGACTTGGGCAATCGTCTCTTCATCTTCAGCGACCAGCAGAGCTTCAATTGCTGCTTCCAGGTCAGTTTCAGATTCTGAAGCAGGAGTGTTGCGCAGCGCCGCCAGCATTGCTCGGCGTGTTTCCAACATCTGGGCGAGCCGTTCGGCATCAGCAGCCAGTGCCGCTTCAATCTCCTCTGCCAGCAACTGATCAACTTCGGGGCGCAGCAGAAGCGGATGGCGAGCAACCACCTGTTCGAGTTCGGTATCGCTGTGGGCATTCAGCAACTCTTGCAGCGCGGCTGGCGGAATCGTCGTTAATCGCTCGGCTACCTCGTAATGACTCATCCGCGCCAGGATGTCACGAGCCTGGCGTAAGCTCTGGGCAATGACTCGTTCACCCTGAGCAACCGCTACCTCGGCCAACTGGTTCAGCGTTGCTAATGCCGCCGGATCGAGCAATTCGGGGTGCTGTGCCAGCACTTGTTCGAGTTCGGTATCGGAATCGGCAGCCAGCAGGGCCTCTATTGCTGTCATCAGTGGTGAACGCTCCCCCGGTGGCAGCGGAGGTGGTGCTGAGGGCGGTTGCGGCGACCGGCGGGCGTCAAGACGGCGCAGCAGCAGCGCCAAACCACTCATATCTTGGGCAATATCGACATCGGCCAGATAGGGGCGTCGCTGTTCGGGTTCTATCGAACCAACCAGCAGGGCATGTAGATCGCGAGCCTGTTCGCGAATCTCGTAATCGCTTGAACCCGGAGCAGGTGCAAACATCACCCGTCGGGCCTGCGCATCGTGGTACAGCAGCGGTGCTCCAGCAGGACCTTGCTTGCCACAGTGGGGGCATGCAACGAGATTCAGTTCTTCCCGCCGCAGAGCAGCGGCAGCTTCTGGCTCTTCAGCAGCATCAATAATCAGCCAGACCTCGGCTTCAAAATCAGCACCACAGTGCGGACACGTCAATTGGGCCTGCTCGCGGTACGAGATGGGCATAGTGCTTTACACCTTTGCCGATCAGTTATTCCTTACCACTGTATTGTACCATCAGTCACGCTGTGGTATTGCGTGGAGAGGTGTAGCAGGAGCTAAAGATGGTCGAATACACCGTTGAAAGCGTTGTAGTCTTAACTCGCCTGTTGGGTCAACCTGTAAAGGACACGACGGCCCGTGTCAGTCGCTGATTACCACAATGGGGGCTACAGTGACGCTGCGTTCTATCCAGGTCGCGACCAGCGGGTCTCGTGCGCGCAACCTCATGGGTTAGCGAGCGGAATGCGGTAAACAGATTGGAGCGGTGCGGTACGCAGACGCCATGATACTTGCTTTCTCGCGCCAGAAGTGGTATGCAGAACACTGATCACAACTGCTCTAAATATGCTCGTAACCAGACCAGACTATCAGGATTGACATAATGGCAGACCGCCGCCCCATCATCATACGTCTCTATCAACCCGGCGTCACGTAAGACGCGCAGATGTTGCGAGATGGTTGATTGGGCATGGGGGCCATCATCGGGCATGTGAAGCAGAATCTGGTTGCCGATACAACCGGGGTGTCGGAGGATGTAGCGGAGAATCTGAATACGCGCAGGATGGCTAAGCGCCTTACAGAGCAACGCTAAGCGACGGTCATCTGGTTCAAGAGCACGTTGTTGTGCCATGGCCATCGTCGGCCTCCTTTCCGCGTGTGTTTTACTGTACGACGAAAAACGGGGTGCTGTCAAGAGGTATCTAGCGGTTTCACCTCCAATCTACCCAGCTCGTGGTGAGGGGCTTTGCGAGTGATAGTGTGCTGATGCGCCAACCGATGGGTTCCTGTCAGGCACTACGCGACAAGAGCTAGCGGTCAGCGCATCCAGGAAAGGGGGGTATTGATACCGGTGCTGGCGGTTTATACTCTTGCCGCTAACTCCACTGCTGTGCGATTGCGTCAATCACGCGCTGAATTGCCAGCCCGTCACGAAACGTTGCTGCCGGTGCAACAGCGTCACATTCTCCGGCTAACGCAGCGCGGAGCGCATGCCCAAGATAGACGGTTCCCTGTGGAAATTCACCGCTTAGCGTTGGTGGGATATCAATCGTGTGCGGCGGAGTCAGGTCTTCAAAAGAGTCGTTCTTCCCAATCGTGAGTCGACCGTTGCCAAAACGTAATGTCCCATCGCTCCCGTATAAAGTTACCGTCAGCGGTTCGTTGATCCGCACGACAACGGTCGCCGTAAGTGTAGCGACAGTACCGCGGGCAAACCGTAATGTCGCAGTTGTGTAGTCGTCGCTTGTGACGGCTCGCAAGGCGCCGGTTGTGTCTGGACGCTGGGTGATAAACGTTTGCACCAGACCCTGTGCGCTCACTACTTCATCGTTCAACATATAACGTAATAGATCGATCTGATGTGAACCAATCGCACCGAGCACGCCACCACCGGCAGAACGATCGCTCCACCAATCCCACAAGCGCTGCGGATCAGCGCGGCTGCTGGCAAAGAAGCGTACCTCTGCCGCCCGTACCTCACCGATGTCACCAGCAGCAACTCGTGCGCGTGCAGCCTGGATAGCCGGTAAAAAGCGTAGCTCGTGATCAATTAGGGCCAACTGTTCCCGATGTTGTTGTGCTGCATTCAGCATCGATTCCGCCTCTGCCGCATGAAGTGCGGTTGGTTTTTCACACAAGACATGCTTTCCGGCTGCGAGCGCCGCTTCAGCCATTTCGCGATGCAGGTACGGTGGTGTAACAATACTAACCAGTCGGACGTCATCACGTTGCAGAAGTTCGCGCCAGTTGGCTGTTGCAAATGGAACTGACAGCTCTTGGGCAATTCGTCTCGTTTTTTCAAGCTGACTACCGGCTAATGCTGTGATCGTCAGCCCAGCAGCGCGAAATGCCGGTACCTGTACTCGTGCTCCCCAGCCGGTACCGATAATGCCAATCATCACGTCCTCCGCTACAAATGGATTACCACAGAGGTTTGGGAAAGAATCTCTGCGTGCTCGGTGTGCTCCGCAGTGTGTTTTTATTTACCACCGAGAGCACAGAGGTTTGGGGAAGAATCTCTGCGTGCTCTGTGGTCTCGGTGGTGCATGTTAATATTTCGGCACCGACGGATCAACCTCATCAGCCCAGCGCAGGATACCACCGACAAGATTTTTCACCTTGCGAAACCCGACTGATTTGAGCAATTCTACTGCGCGCCCGCTGCGTGCCCCACTACGGCAATAGACGACCATTTCACGTGATGGGTCAAGCTCGTTGATCCGTTCGGGCAACTGATCAATCGGGATCAGCTTATCGGTGCCGGGAATCGAGGCAATCGCCACCTCATACGGGTTGCGTACATCGAGCAAGAAAGGCCGGTCTGGTCGTTCAAGCCATTCTGCCAGTTCGCGGGGTGTGATTTCAAACTGGTTCGACAATGTTTGCTCCTCTGGCACAATACCACAAAACTGTTCGTAATCGATGAGCGCAGTGATCGTCGGATGATCGCCGCAGACCGGGCAAGACGGGTTGCGACGCAATTTCAACTCACGGAAGCGCATGCTTAGCGCATCGTAGAGTAGCAGGCGTCCGATCAACGGCTCACCGATACCTATCAGTAATTTTATCACTTCTGTGGCCTGAATAGTGCCAATCACCCCGGGAAGAACACCCAAAACGCCACCTTCGGCGCAGCTCGGCACCAGCCCCGGTGGTGGAGGTTCAGGGTAGAGGCAGCGGTAGCACGGTCCGCCATCACGAGTTGAAAAGACGGTTGCCTGCCCTTCAAAGCGGAAAATGCTGCCGTATACGTTTGGTTTCCCGAGCAAGACACAGGCATCGTTGGTGAGATAGCGGGTTGGAAAATTGTCGGTGCCGTCAACGATCACGTCGTATGGGCGCATCAGATCAAGCGCATTTTGTGAGGTTATTCTTGTTTCATAAGTGGTGATTTCAATGTACGGGTTGAGGTCTTGCAGCCGTCGTTTGGCTGACTCGGTTTTCGCTACCCCCATCGTACTCGTGCCATGGACAATCTGACGCTGGAGATTAGAGGCATCCACAACATCGAAATCAACCAGGCCAATATGCCCGACACCGGCTGCGGCCAGGTAGAGGGCCAGCGGTGAACCGAGACCACCGGTACCGATTAACAGCACACTCCCCTGTTTGAGCCGTCGTTGTCCGGCCATCCCTACTTCGGGCATAATTAAGTGACGTGAATAGCGGGCGATCTCTTCATTTGAGAGCGTTACCTCACTCATCGCCGCCCTCCTCCAGCAATTGCCGGAATAATGCTGACGGTATCACCATCTCGCAGGGGAGTTGCTTCACCATCGAGATAGCGAATATCCTCATCACCAACGTAAAGATTTACAAAACTGCGTAGCCGTCCCTGTTCATCGAGCAAATGGCGGCCCAACGCCGGATACAGCTCGACCAGGCCACGAATAAGTCCACCCACATCGTTCGCCTCAAGGCTGACACTGGCGTTACCGCCAGTGTATTGGCGTAATGCTGTTGGAATAGTGATTGTCACTGCCATAGCTGATGCTCCTTGCCAACATCTTACTTACCGGCGGCAACAGTCAAAACGTGTACCTCTTCAGGAATGAATTGCATTCCTTCGCTTACTAACAACCACGAACGCAGCTCAGCGGCTGTACCTGCCTGAACCGACTGGATCACAAATGAGAACCCAGAACCCCCAATAGCCTGAGCACCAATCCGATCGCGTTCAGAGGGGATTGCCGCCGCATCAGGATGGGAGTGGTAGCAACCGATAATTTCGTACCCACCAGAGCGGGCTTCACGATCAACTCGTAGATAGTCACGTGGATCGAGGTAAAAACGGTCGCGTCGGGAATGGGGATCATCCGTCGCGGCTAGTTGTACCTGACCGTGCCAGCGATTCTCAAGCGTGACGACGTATAATGCAGTTTTCTGGTCGCCGTGGAGTGTTCCCACCAGCAGACCGACACATTCATCAGGGTAAGTCGACTCTGCGTGCGCAGCAATAGAAGCTGCTACTTTAGCCGGAATGATAAGGGTCATAGGTACCTGTCTCTATATCCCGAGTGCTATCTGATACGTCGCGCCTAGATACCGGCACCTTCAGCAAAGCCTGGCTCTTCCCAGAAACGTTCACTGAGATACCGGTTAGCGCTATCACAGAGAATAGTGACAATAACACCATGCTCAATCTGGCGGGCGACCTGCACTGCGGCCACCACATTAGCTGCTGCTGAAATGCCAACGAGCAGGCCTGCCCGTCGTGCCAGCCGCCGTGCCATCGCAAAGGCTTCTTCACTTCGCACCTCGATCATCGCATCGGCCTGTTCGGGGCGATAGATCGCCGGCACAAAGCGGGTTGAAGCCATATGCTTCACTCCTTCCAATGCATGGTATGGACTATCAGGCTGAACGGCAATCAAGCGAATCGCCCGATTGTACTCGCGTAATCGCTGCCCGGTGCCCATAAAAGTGCCACTGGTTCCTAGAGCGGCAACGAAGTGTGTCACCCGTCCCCCGGTCTGCTGCCAGATTTCAGGACCGGTGGTCTCGTAATGCGCACGGGGATTAGCCGGATTGCTGTACTGATCAGGGTAGAAGTAACGGTCGGGATGTTCAGCAACCAGAGCGCGGATGGTGGCGATAGCTGCATCCATACCCTCAGCCGGATCGGTCAGGATTAGCTCAGCACCGAGCGCACGCAGAATCCGGCGGCGCTCAGGGCTAGCATTTGCTGGCATTGCCAGCGTTACCCCATACCCAAGCGCTGCGCCAATAGTGGCATAAGCGATACCGGTGTTGCCACTGGTAGCATCAGCAATCCGCACCCCTGGCCGTAGGAGACCGCGCCGCTCACCATCGCGAATCATCCAGAGTGCAGGACGGTCTTTTACCGAGCCACCAAGGTTGTACCATTCCGCTTTGCCGTACAGCTCGATACCGGCCGGTAGATCGAGCACAGGATGGAGTGGGAGTAACGGTGTATGACCGATCAGATCGAGGATGTGCGTTGTCATGTGATATTGCCTTGTAAGCCTGTATCAGGCAGATTTACGATTGCCGATCAACCAGTCGTGCGGCTGCCTTGAGCGTTCTGAAAATCAGTGTAGCGCACTGTGGTCGGGCTCGAAAAATTTCCTGACCGACAATATTCAACGCTGAGACTTCATCGAGTGCCAGCAGATCGGTGATAGTCGCTCCTTGTAACCGTTCAATCAGGATCGACGCCGTCCCAATGCTGACACTACACCCCTGCCCGGTAAATTGCAGATTGGTCAACCGACCATCTGGTGCAACCTGGAGATATACGGTGATCGTATCACCACAATCGGGTACACCACCGCTATACGTTACCGCATCGGCCAATTCACCATAATGGCGAGGCTGGCGGTAATGGTCGAGCAATCGCTCGATGGCATCCTGGTGTGAAATTGGCTCAGACACAGATCGTCGTTCCTTCATACGGGGCGATGCGATCATCGCCCCATCCGCGATACGTGATCTTTCCCCTACACATTCTTCTCAATCGGCAACCCGACACTGTTGCCCCACTCTGTCCAGCTTCCGTCATAGTTGCGCACCTTCGGATAGCCGAGCAGGTAGGTCAGAACAAACCAGGTGTGGCTGCTCCGCTCACCAATCCGGCAGTACGCGATAACTTCCTTGTCGGGAGTGACACCCTGAGCAGCGTACAGCTCACGCAGTTCATCCGCACTCTTGAAGGTACTGTCTTCATTGACAGCTCTGGCCCAGGGAATGTTGACTGCCGTGGGGATATGTCCGCCGCGCAGCGTCCCTTCTTGCGGGTAGTCGGGCATGTGGGTACGCTCGCCAGTGTATTCTTGCGGGCTGCGGACATCGACCAGGACTCCCTTGCGTTGACGGACAAAATCCAGCACTTGATCGCGGAAAGCCCGAATCTGCGAGTCGTCACGCGGTGGGGCGACATAGTTTCCTTCTGGATACGAGGGTACTTCCCGCGTTAGTGGGCGCCCTTCAGCGATCCATTTGGCCCGGCCACCGTTCATAATCCGAACATCGCGATGTCCGAAGAGTTTGAACACCCAGAAGGCGTAGGTGGCCCACCAGTTGTGTTTGTCGCCGTAGAGGACAACAGTTGTGTCGTTACTGATGCCTTTGGCGCGCATCAACGCCGCAAACCGCTCTGAGTCAAGATAATCGCGAATAACCGGATCGTTGAGGTCTTGTACCCAATCGATCTTGACGGCGCCGGGAATGTGGCCGGTATCGTACAACAACAAATCTTCATCGCTCTCGACGATGCGAACCTTGGGATCGTGCAGATGGTCGGCGACCCATTGGGTCTCGACGAGCACTTCAGGATGGGCATAACCACTCATAACAATCCTCCACCTGACAAAGGTAGTTGGCGATAGACCGATGCCTGCATTGTAGCGTGTTTTGGTATATTAGTCAAGTTGTTAATCAGAAAACTCAACAAATACTCGCTCATCGCGCACAACGGTACGATAAGTGGCAACCGGTGCAAAAGCCGGTAAGGTTTTTGGCTGCCCGGTGCGCAAATCGAACAGAGAACCGTGCATCGGGCATTCTACGCACAGCGATTCGGAATCAAGCTCGCCTTCGCTCAGTGAGGCTTCGTCGTGTGAACAGAGATCGTCGAGGGCGTAGATGTCGGTCTCCGACACCCGGAAGATTGCAATCCGACGATCTCCGACCGTAAATGCCCGCCCGCTCCCTACCGGTACGTCATCGAGTGAACAGACCTCAATCAGTTGCATGGTGTACTCCTGTGCAGTTTCAAAGCAGTGACTTTCGGCAAGATATTTCTTAGCAGTATCATCAGTTTGCGCGTGGCTGAGAAATACTTCTGTTCCCCTGGGAGCGCGGGCCTCCGGCCCGCATCTTCCCCTGGGAGCACAGACCTCCGGCCCGTCTCTTCCCCTTGGAGCGCGAGCCTCCGGCCCGCATCTTCCCCTGGGAGCACAGACCTCCGGCTCGTCTCTTCCCCTGGGAGCGCGGGCCTCCGGCCCGCATTTTCCCCTGTGTGAATGAACGATGGTGCATTCTGTCAGCTACCCCACTCCCCTTCTCCCACGCTTGCAGGGGGAACCAGCACCGTCGGCAGGATGATACACGGTTTGCACAGACAGGATTGGTATTAGAGCCAGTACCGTGCATCTGCGACCATGGTGTTCGTGGACTAACGTTCTGTTCCGCCATCCGCCGCACGTTCCCCTTACCGGTCAGGCAGCGCCAGGCGCTATGCATGACGGGTTAGGTGAGCGACGTTCACCCCGCGCTGCACGTTTCCCCTTCCTCTCCCCCACGAGGAGAGGAAGAGGGCCAGGGGGAAGGGGAGAGCCGCCAGGCGTGCTCCGCAGCACGGATACCGGACACGTTGGACACCCCTTCCGTCACTGCGAGCTGCCGGCCTGCATCACCTGCCAACGGTCGATGTGGACATCCGCCTGCGCTTCTAAATTGTACATTCAGTGTCTTGCGACGGGCTACAAACAATCTGAGCGCTCCCACACCTTGGGAGCGCCCCTCGTCACCCTTCCAAGCCAGAGACTAACCTACTGACCCTTCCATCTCAAGCTGGATGAGCCGGTTCAATTCAACGGCATACTCCATTGGCAGCTCACGAGTGAACGGCTCCATGAAACCCAGCACAATCATTGAGAGTGCGTCCGACTCAGAAATGCCGCGACTCATCAGATAGAAGAGCTGTTCGGCGCCAATACGACCCACGGTCGCTTCGTGTGCCAGTGTACACCGATCCTCCTCGATCTCGATATACGGAATAGTATCCGAGGCCGAATGCTCATCGAGGATCAGTGCGTCACAGTTGACGTTAATCTTCGCACCATAAGCCCCCGGTGCCACCTTAGCTAGACCACGGTAGGTCGTCTTGCCACCATCTTTGCTCACCGATTTGTTGGTGATCCGTGATGTTGTTTCGGGGGCGAGGTGGATCATCTTTGCACCGGCATCCTGGTGTTGGCCGCGACCGGCGTAGGCAACCGAGAGCACCTCACCACGCGCCTTACGACCCATCAGGTAGACCGAAGGATACTTCATTGTCAGCTTCGAGCCGATATTGCCATCGACCCACTCCATGCTGGCCTCTTCGTAGGCCACTGCCCGCTTGGTAACCAGGTTAAAGATGTTGTTTGCCCAGTTCTGAATCGTGGTATAGCGGAACTTACCACCCTTCTTGACAATCACTTCAACCACCGCCGAGTGGAGGGAATTGGTGCTGTAGATCGGCGCGGTGCAGCCCTCGATGTAGTGAGCTTCCGCACCCTCATCGATGATGATCAGCGTCCGCTCAAACTGACCCATTCGCTCGGCGTTAATGCGGAAGTAGGCTTGCAGCGGAATATCGACCTTTACCCCTTTCGGTACATACACAAACGAGCCGCCTGACCAGACAGCAGTGTTGAGAGCGGCATACTTGTTGTCAGCAGCCGGCACAATCGTCCCAAAATACTCTTTGAAGAACTCAGGGTATTCCTTCAAAGCCGTGTCGGTATCGAGGAAAATAACCCCTTGTTTTGCCCACTCTTCGCGCAGCGAGTGGTACACTACCTCTGATTCATACTGCGCACCAACACCGGCCAGAAACTTCCGTTCGGCTTCGGGAATACCCAGCCGCTCGAAGGTGTTCTTGATCTCCGGCGGTACAGCGTCCCAATCGGTTTGTGGGCGCTCATTTGCACGCACGAAGTAGTGAATATCATCGTAATTGAGTTCGGCCAGTTCTGGGTTCGCCCACATACCGACCAGTGGTGTCGGCTTCTTGTTGAAAATCTCGAGTGCTCGCAAACGCCGCTTGAGCATCCATTCCGGCTCACCCTTCATGCCGGACAGTTCGCGGACAATCCGTTCATTCAGGCCTTTCGGTGCTTTATAGATATAGCGCTCCTCTTGGCGAAAGCCATAGCGCGAATAATCAAATTGTAGATTGATAGCTTCAGCAACCACGGTAATTCTCCCTTTCTAGTGATGCTTATATATCCTCATCCTCGTGATCCACTCCGTACAATCCGGCTTTCAATGCCTTGAGTGAAAGCAGGGCACATTTAAGCCGGGTTGGGTTGTGAGCCAGCGGAATCCCAATGAGTTCAAGCAGGTCATCTTTGCTAAATTGTTTAGCTTCCGCGACCGGCTTCCCTTTAATCGCCTCAGTCAGCAGCGATGCGCTGGCCTGACTGATTGCACAGCCGCGACCGGTAAAACGTACATCGGTGATCACATCGTCGCTAATGGCCAGTTCGAGCCGAATCTGATCGCCACAGAGTGGATTGCGCTCTTCGCGCACAACCGTCGGCGCCGGTAAATGACCGAAATTTCGCGGATGACGGGCATGGTCGAGGATTTGTTCACGATAAATGTCATCCATGTTGCTACTCCATCAGCCAAAAATTTTCCTGGCCTTATGCAAACCGGCAACCAGCCGATCAATTTCCTCTGGCAGATTGTAGAGGTAGAAACTGGCTCGTGTCGTAGCCGGAACGCCAAGAACCCGGTGTAACGGCTGTGTACAATGATGCCCGGCGCGTACTGCAACCCCTTCCTGATCGAGAATGGCTGCAACATCGTGGGGATGAACGCCTTCAAGACTGAAACTTACCGCACCACCGCGATCAGGACCGGCAGGTGGCCCATAGATGGTAAGCCCTGGCACTGTTGATAGCCGTTCGAGGGCATACGCAGTTAGCTCCTGTTCGTGCTGATGAATGGCTGCCAGTCCCACCTCTTGCAGATAATCGGCGGCTTCACCGAGCGCAATCGCCTCACCGATTGCCGGTGTACCGGCTTCAAACCGTGCCGGTATGGCGGCAAACGTGCTGTGGTCCAGTTCGACCACATCAATCATTGAACCACCACCGAGAAACGGCGGCATCGCGCTCAACAGTTCACGCCGACCCCAGAGCACCCCAATTCCGGTCGGGCCACACATCTTGTGGCCGCTAAAGGCCAGAAAATCAACACCCAGCGCCTGTACATCGACTGGCATATGCGGCACACTCTGCGCCGCATCGAGCAGGACGTGTGCCCCAACCGCTCGTGCACGGGCGACAATCGGCGCAACCGGATTAATCGTTCCAAAGACGTTTGATTGATGCGTAAAGGCAACCAGCTTTACTCGTTCATCGAGCAAACGGTCGAGATCATCGAGAACCAATCGTCCCTGACCATCGAACGGCAGGTAGATCAGTTCGGCACCGGTTCGTTGAGCCAACAACTGCCAGGGCACAATATTCGAGTGATGTTCCATCATCGTTAGCAAAATGCGGTCACCGGCCCGAATATTGGCTCCTCCCCAGGCATACGCGACCAGATTAATAGCTTCGGTCGTGTTACGCACAAAGATGACCTCGCGCTGGCTCGGCGCATTGATCAACCGTGCCAGTTTCCCGCGTGCCCGCTCGTAGGCAAACGTTGCCTCTTCACTCAGCCGGTAGACACCACGATGGACGTTGGCGTTATAGCGCCGGTAATAATCTTCCAGCGCTTCGATCACCCGTCTTGGCTTTTGTGATGAGGCTGCGCTATCGAGAAAGGCCAGCGGTTTCCCATGCATCTGCTGTTGCAAGATGGGAAACTCGCGTCGCAGCGAAAGTACATCAAATTGGGATAGAATAGCCATATCGATGACCTTACCTGCCACCGATAGGTATCGGCGTCAGTCTATGTGGCACAACACCTTGTTATCAGGGCTGCCGATCAGGGGGTGCCGCAGACCAAAAGAATGCCTGCGGCGCCGAACCGTCAAATCTTGGCCGCAATCTCGGCAGTCAGCTCTGCCCGCAGCTCTTCCAACGGGATTGTCTCAAGGGCTGGCTCGAAGAAGCCCATGACAATCATGCGCTGTGCTTCTGCACGTGGAATCCCACGTGTCTGCATATAGAAGAGCTGCTCTTCATCAATATCACCGCTGGTTGAAGCATGACCACCCTTAAGCACATCGTTGGTACTAATCATCAGACCAGGAATGCTATCATTACGCGCTTTTGGACTGAGATGTAGGGCGTGCTCTTCCAAACGGGTGCTGGTTCCCGCGGATTCGTGCTCGATCTTGATCATCCCGTCGAACACACTGTAGGCAGTATCATTCACTACCGTCTTGAACTGCATAAAGCTCTCACAGTTGTGCCCAACGTGACGCATCCATGGTGCAATCACCAGATTCTGGCTATCAGACGCAAATGTTGCCCCTAACCAATTTAGTCGGGAACCATTCCCTACCAGCGTGGTTTCAGCTTCAATATGTTGTACCTGACTACCGAGGTTTATTGACGTCCATTCCAGATTGGCATCACGCTGTAATATCGCACGCTGTCCGGCCAGGTGGTAAACCCCAGCACCCCAATGCTGGATACTGATAAACCGGACGCTGGCACCATCACCGACAAAGATCTCGGTAATCGGGCCGGCAAACGAACCGGCACGCAGGTCAGGTGAGGTAAACTCCTCGATCAGCGTCACACTCGCTTGTGGTTCGATAATGACCAGGGTGCGCGGGAAGATCGCGACTCCATCGGCGCCGAGAGTGTAAATCAGGCGCAGTGGCATCTCAATCGCCACACCCTTTGGTACGTAGAGCAGCGCACCATCTTGCCAGAGTGCAGCGCGGAGTGCGCTAAATTTATGCTTCAACGGGTCCACAGCCATATCAATATAACGTTGAATCAGCGCCTCGTGGGTATGGAGAGCGGCAGCCAGCGTTGTAAAGACGACACCCTGCGCGCTTAAAGCAGGATCCCATTGAATGGCTGTCGCGTGCGCACCATCAGAGGGTGCAATCGTCGTTGGATCGAGTTTGCTCAGGTCGGTACGTCGCCACTCTGGTGGACTCATCTGGGCAAACGTGATCCATGCCTCACGCCGACGTTCCGTGAGCCAAACCGGCTCACCGGCTGCTTGCGAACGGGCAACAACAAAATCGGCGCTGATCTCATTCAGGGTAGGCAGTGTAGTTGTCATGCACGTCTCCCTTATGCCGCACCGGTCAGCTCTTCACGGAGCCAGTCGTACCCCTTCTCTTCCAGCTCTAGCGCCAGCTCGGGGCCACCCTGGCGAACAATCCGTCCATCTATCATGACCGACACCACGTCGGGTTTGATATAATTCAGCAAGCGTTGGTAGTGAGTGATGACCAATACACCCATATCTGGGCCGGCCATCCGATTCACCCCATTCGCGACAATCCGCAGTGCATCAATGTCAAGCCCTGAGTCGGTTTCATCGAGCACGGCCAGTGATGGCTTCAACAGCATCATCTGCAAAATCTCAAGCCGCTTCTTTTCGCCACCACTAAAACCATCGTTCAGATAACGACGAGCAAAGCTCTCGTCCATTTCAAGCATATTCAGCCCTTCGCGCAACAATTTGCGGAACTCGGCTGCCGAAATAGCCGTCTCTTTCGGGTCTTTTCCCTCTTCAGCGCGGTGCGCGTTGATTGCCGAGCGCAAGAAATTTGCGACTGTCACTCCCGGAACGGCCACCGGATACTGAAATGCGAGGAATACCCCTAATCGGCTTCGCTCATCCGGTTCAAGTTCGAGCAGGTTATGACCTTTGTACCAGATTTCGCCACCGGTCACCTCATAAGCGGGATGCCCGGCAATAATGTACGACAACGTGCTTTTACCGCTGCCGTTCGGCCCCATAATGGCGTGGATCGTGCCCTGACGAACCGTCAGATTGACACCGCGTAAAATCTCTTTATCGCCGATACGGGCATAGAGGTCTTTGATAACTAGATCGTTGCTCATGGACTCCTCATCATACAGAAAACGAAACTACACGTTAGACCCTGAATCAGCGGCCGCTGGTTCCGTCATTAACGGAATATCCTGCGGACGCAGCACGAAGCGGCAGTTATGCGCGCCGGACCGAATGGTATCTTCGAGCACCAGCTTCTCGCCTAACACATACTCGATCATCCGCCGCTCCATTGAGCACACTTCTGGGTAATCGGCTGCAACATCGTAGTACGGGCATGCGAACAGGCGTAACACATCGCCTTCCGGATCAATCTCGGCCGGTACCCCGCGCTGTTCGAGTAATGCCCGCAGCTCGTTCAGCCGTGCAGCCACATCGGCACCGGCCATACGGTCGGCATACTCACTCGCCAGACGCTGACTGACCCGGTCGAGGAGTTGCTCAACTTTTCCTTCCCCTTCCAGCTCGATCAACTCGCGCAGCAATGTGCTGATTAGGCGGTCGTACTGTTTAGGAAAGGATTTCTGAGCTTTTTCAGACAGACTATACACTAACCGCGGACGCCCCGGCCCATTACGCTCACTGGAAACCTCAACCATGCCTTCAGCCTGCAAATGCACGAGATGATCGCGCACTGCGGTCGTACTAACACCGAGCAAATCGGCCAACTCTTTGACCGTGGCCCGCGCATGGCGTTGCAAGTGGCGTAAGATGATGCCGGCTGGACTGTCGGGCGAATAACGTGTGGTATCCATAGTCGCACTACTCCGAACTACTACTGTACAGTCTACCAGGATTTCAGGCTATTGTCAATAAAAAAACTAAAAACCTTTTTTATTTGTCTATCGGCGGGAGATAATGAGCCGCCAATCGGACGGCTTGTCGGTACCGTTCATCTGTTTCCATTGGTTATTTCCCGGTGCAACGTATTCTGATCGTGATCGCACGAGCTGGTTGTTCCAGGGGTGATCCGTTTAGTTTCTACCTGATACCGCTCTCGTCGAGGAAGACGACGCCCCTTCCGTAGGTTGGTTCACCAACTGCGCCTGCTCCTGCAACAGGATATTTCGGATTGGCTCTCACAAGTGACTGTTGAAAGAGTCATGCTCGGACATTTTGCAAAATTGTAATTGTGTAATTGACATTACGCGAAATTTGTCCTACACTACAAGTGTGCCCAACAAACCGGGACAAACGATAGCGATGGGTGACCGGCGCCAAGGTCACCCGCCGCTCTACAACAAACAAAGGAGTAGATAGTATGCGCTGGGAGTACAAGGTAGTGTTTGTCGAAGCATGGCAGCGTGTTTCGGTCGAGGGCAAAGAGAGCTATCCAGAGGCGGGTGAGCGGAATACCGGATTTGCCCGTCGCTTTCTCAACGGGTTAGGTGCTGAAGGCTGGGAAGTGTGTGGTGTGCAGCCAGTGATGCCAGGGCGCAGCTATATTATGCTCAAGCGACCGCTTGCCGAAGGTGCTGAACCCGACTTGTCGGTGGCGCGTCGCCCAAACCCTAACGCACCGTGATCGTGATGAGATGGTCTGATTGCTTGTAGAAGGGCGCACATAGTGCGCTCTTTTCTATGCCGTGTTGCCGATCAAGTGCATACCGCGCATGCGGTCAATCGCGTCGGGGTGCCCATGCATCGACTTGTCACCACCGTTCGATATGGGGGCATTCTGTAATACCCAGCCAGCGATAGGAACGATGGATTTTTGATCAACCCTTACCGTTCACCAAACAGCGGATCGCGACGTGGAGTTACACGAGGGCCGCGTGTGGTAAAGATACCACCCTCAGCGGCGTTGCTCCGTTCGTGCGTCAGACTCACACTAGGTGGCTGCGGGCCATCACTCTGCCCAACCGCAAGCCGTTGTAATTCGCGTTGGCGTAACTCCTCTGCCCGCTCGATCAATTCCGGTGCTTCGGCATAGTAAAACTGAAGGGCCTGACCATGCTGATCAATGCCGGTGTAGCGTAGCTCAACAAGGCTACCGGCTGGAATGCCTCCTGAAGCAAGTAAGTCGGCCAGCGGGGCTTCAATGTCTTTTAAAATACGCTGACGCAGCGGACGAGCGCCAAAACGTGAATCGAACCCTTTGTTGAGCAGATACTCTTTGGCTTCGGGGGTTACCCGTAATTGGATTGCATAGCGGATATACTGCTGGTTACATTCAGCAATCATCCGATCAAAGACCTGGCTGAGCGTGTCGGCGGAAAGGGGACGAAAGGCGATAATCTCATCAAGCCGGTTAATCCATTCCGGCTGAAACACTTTCTGTAATGCTTCAAACCCAATCTGGTAGATTTCGCGACCGGTTGCTTCAACGTCCTTGTGCGGAGTACGGAACCCGATGGTTCGCCGATCAAGAAAATCAACCATCTCTTTGGCGCCAACATTGGTGGTGAAGATAACAATGCTCTGTTGAAAGCTCACCCGACGGCCACCATTGAGCAGCAGAATCTCGCCGTCTTCCATCACTTGCAAGAGGAGATTCCACAGTTCTGGCTGACCCTTCTCAATTTCATCAAATAAGACTACACTGTTCTCTTGTTCGATGATGTCAGGGTTGAGAAGAGGTTTCTGATCACGCCCGACATAGCTTGGTGGCGCGCCGACCAGAGCACTTACTTCGTGGCCCTGACTGAAGAGCGAACAGTCAATCTTGAGAAATGCACTACCGTCCGGCCGTAGGAGTTCGGCCAGTGCACGTGCAGTTGCCGTCTTCCCGACACCGGTGGGGCCGAGAAAAAGCAGGGTAGCGCGCGGACGGCGGGCATTTCCCGCCGAAAAGCCGAACCGGGAACGGTTTAGGACGCGAATAACACTTTCAATTGCCCGTTCCTGCCCGAAAATCTGCTCACGTAGCCGTTTTTCGATCACATCGAGAGGGTTTTTGTCGCCACGAACTGCCAATTTCATTGGGTGCTCTTCGCTCATAACGCCTCCCCTTACAGCTTCCGGCGCATCAGACTGCGCCGCTACCGGTGCCGGGTGAAGCGCTGCATTGTTGCGGCGCAGTGTGGCGTAGCTCTCTCACCCGTGCAGGGCCGTTTCGGCATCCTAAACGATTATTGATGCCTCTATTGTATCACTACCTGCCGGATGATTGGTGATGATAAACAAACTGTTATCAACGCAGCCAGGCTAGCGCAGTCGTGACGACGATGATCGAATAGAAGAGGAGTGCGAGTGGGAATCCACCTAGCAAAATAATCAGCCCAATGTACGGTAGTGACCCACAGGCATAAGCCACACTCACGACGATCATCAGCATGCGCCCCCGTTTACGCCCGGTCGCCCAGTCGATCAACCGTGAAAGGGCATTGCCGGTCATTGGCCCGAGCAGGAAGGCCACAATGAAGCCGAAAAATCCTGCCCAACCAATAACAACCCCTGCCACAAAGGTCACTATCAGGGCATAGATAAGTGCGACCACTCCGGCAATTAGGAGTTGAGTTGGCCCAACCTGATAGTTTACCGGTGTGCGTTCACGCGCACATTCCGGGCAGATGTGCCCCACAGGTGTGGCGCGGGCGCATTCCGTGCAAATTGGCCGACTACAACTGGTGCAACGCAGCCCGGTTTCACGCTGTGGATGGCGGTAGCAGACCAGGCTTTCTGCGGTTGTCTCGCTTAGCGGTTGTGGCGGTTCTTCAGCGGCAATTGCCTCATCGCGCTCGCGAACCTGAACACCGGTCGGAGCGAGCAATTCGCCGGCAGCCAGCCGCTCCTCGACATAGGCGAGGGTTGCGCTGGCTTCGGGATGATCAGGATCAATCGCCAGAACACGCAATAAATACTCGCGTTTATCGCGGTACGGCCGTACTGCCGCAGCCATACCGAGCAGAGCTTCTATGTAGTTGGGGTCTAGCTCAAGCGCCTCGCGAAACCGTAACCGCGCCGTCACCGTATCACCGGCAATCAGCGCTGCTTTTCCGGCTGCGGTCAGCTCGGCGGCAGTGATTGTTGACTCAGTCATGGCGCCTCCGCAGAACGAAGAAATAGCAGGGGCCATCTTCCGGTGCTGGCGCTTCGTAAATGCGACGTAGAATCGGCTCCCACAACAGGTTAGGCGTAAATGGTGGGGCCAGCAACCAGCGCCCGGTCAAGGCACGAGTTATCAAACTCGGTGCACCGTAATAATGGCTCACATCAAACAGCTTTAACGCGGCATCGGTCAGGTACGGGCGACAGACTTCGACGGTAAAGCCGGCTCGATCAAACCGTTTGCTCCACTCGGCGCGGCTCAGGGTATTATAATGGTACGAGATGCGATTAAACCAGCGTCCATATATGTTCCCATCTAACCCCAACCGATGTAGCAACCAGGTACCTAACAAGGCATTTGGGAAACGATCTCCCACGACCGATGCGACAAAGAGGCTGCCTGGCCGCACGACTCGTGCAATTTCACGTAATGTCTGATCGAGTGGCACGACATGTTCGAGCACACAATTCGAGATCGCTGCGGCAAACGATTGATCAGGAAACGGGAGCGCCGCGCCGTTGGCAACACAGAGACCGGTATAAACGCCGCGCCGAGCCGCTTCGTGGGTGTCAGCCTTACGCGGATCAATACCGACAATCCGTTTGTTGGGTAATGCAATTTGAACGAACGTCCCATCACCCGAACCAATATCAATGATCGGTTCCGGTAGATCGGGTGCCAGTTCGGCAAAAAGACGGGCTTCTATCGACCGGATCATTGCCCGGTGGATTGGGAGTGTCAGTAAATGTGGTCGTAAATAATCGGGCATACTTTACATCGCGCTGTTCAATGTCTTCTGAGGGTATTGTACCGCGTTCATGCTCAACTGGCGACTCCGAGCTGGCGAAAGAGTCGCTCATATTCGATAACAGTGCGTTCAGTGCTGAATAATGCTGCAATGTCCGCACGCGGACGCACATAGTGCGCACGATGGGCAATGATTTCCAAAATAGCATCAGCCAGCGCCACCGCATCACCAACCGGAACCACCTTCCCCATTCCGGTCATGAGAGGTGGCTGGCGTACTCCTGGCAGATTGCTGGCGACGGTGGGGGTTCCACAAAGCATCGCTTCCACCTGCACCAGACCAAACGTTTCGGTTGAATTCAATGATGGAACGACCAGTACATCAAGGTTGGGAAAGAAGGCTGCCATCTCTTTAGGGCTAAGGATACCGAGAAACGTCCAGTGATCGCGAAATCGATCAAGCAGCGGGGCAAGTCGGCGGGCGTATTCTTCTTCACCCAAAACGTGCTCGTGTTGACCGGCAAAGAGCACTCTTGCCGTTGGGTAGACCGCTAGAATCCGTGGCAATGCCTCAAGGAGCACCTCCACTCCCTTTTCGGCTGCTAGCCGGGCGGCCATCCCAATCACCGGTCCCTGCAAGTTCCAGCGTCGGCGGAACGCTTGAATTTCCGTTTCTGGAATATCGGCCACTTCGACCGGTGGGGGAATGATGGTTACTTTGTGCTGCCATCGCCGCAGATAGGGTGAAGAGTCGGCGAAATCCTGGGTGTAGGCAACAATTCGCGTTGCTAGGGCTGCGGCGATCTGATTGGTAACGTTGACAACCCGATTCGCGATCTGGTTCAGCAGACCCGGTGGTAATTTCAAGTCGCTATGGTAGGTTAGCACAACTGGTTGTTTGAGGATACGTCCGCGCAGAGCCAGACCAGGGGCATCGAATTGCGGTAGATGCAGGCTCATTGCATCGTGCTCCAGTGCGAGCCGTGTGGCCAGCCAGCCGAAGGTGGGCATGATCACACCTTTGCTGACCCGAGCGAGGACTGGCGCCCGCATGATACGCACCCCATCAATCCATTCCAGCTTTGGTAAGCTCGGATCGTATTGAGAGGTCAGAACCGTCACATGATGACCGCGACGGACTAATCCGCGGGCCAGTCGCTCAACGTAGATGGTAAGACCACTGGTATAAGGACGGTAATAGGTCAGGGCACAGAGAATGCGCATATTTGGGTTTTGAAACAAAGAACGAGAGGTAAGAAACCTCTCGTTAGCAGAACAACCTGGAGGCGACGGCGGGAATCGAACCCGCGAATGGCGGTTTTGCAGACCGCTGCATTACCACTTTGCTACGTCGCCAGCACCCATATTTTAGCACAGCACGGCCAACCTCGCAACTGTGGTGGTGATCGATCTACCTTTCACCCATGGGGATACTTGATGGGCTGCTCGTCTCGCTCACTCTTCACTCTTCGCTACTCGCTTTGTTGCCACGGTCATGGAGGTAAGGAACGTTGCAAACTTCTCCATGGCGGAGAGCGATCGCCGCAGTTGTGGCATCTACGACCTTCACCAGATCGGTTGGCGCCAGACCGATCATGGTACCACGTTGACCGGCATTGACATAAATACGCGAATGATCCAGCGCCGACTCGTCGAGGTACGATGCCCAACGTTTTGTCGTTAACGCCAAAGCTCCAATTCCACCGATTCGTAGGCCGGTGAGTCGTTCGACCACTTCACGCGGAACCAGGTCGAGGTGTTTAACCCCGATGAGTGATGCCAGTCGTTTGAGATGAAGCTGACAATCTGCCGGGATCATTGCCAGCAGTGGGCGCGTTCCAGGACCACTGACAACCAGGGTTTTGAAGACATGCGCTGCCGGCACGTCAAGAGCTGCGGCTACTGCTACTGCATCTGGCGCGGATGGATCATATTTGTGGATGGTATAAGGAATGCTATAACGTTCGAGTAAACGCATTGAATTGAGCTTCTCGGCCATAGGTTACATTGTTTCTGTCTCGATAAGGGGAATAGTGATAAAAAAGGTTGTCCCTTGTCCTGGCTGGCTTTTCACCGCAATCAGTCCTCCCATACGATGACAAAGTTGTCTGGCAATGGCCAGTCCAATACCTACGCCGCCGGAGCGTTGGGTGAGCGGTTCTTCAAACCGCGTGAATGGCTCAAACAAGCGATCAAGCTGGGCCGCACTCATTCCAATGCCGGTATCGCTCACGCTAAGGTTCAACATTGCCGAGCCATCGGCATGCTCTTGAACAGCGACGGTCAGTTTGATTTCACCGCGATGCGTGAATTTTACGGCATTCTGCAACAGATTCAACAAAATCCGTCGCACTTTGTCGCGATCGATGATAATAATCTTGCGTGGATCAACCTTCAGGTCAACAATCAGGGAATTCTGCTGAGCCTGTGCCAGCGGAGTTATTGTGTTTTGTACCTCATCAACCAGTAAGCTAATCGGCCATCGTCCGGGCACAATTGTAACATCACCGGCTTCCAGCCTGGCCAGCTCGATCATATCATTGATCAGATGCAATAGTTGTTCGGCTGCTCCACGCATTCTGGTCAGTTGATCTTTCGCCCGCTCCGGAGATAACGTACCTTCTCGAACATCTTCATAGAGCAGCTCACAGTATCCTAGAATAGTTGTTAACGGTGTGCGCAATTCGTGACTGATATTGGTGAGAAACGCGCTCTTGGCGCGAGCCGCTGCCGAGGCTGCCGTTTGCGCTTCGAGCAGTACCCGTTCCAATTCTTTGCACTGCTGCACCTGAGCGGCTTCGTCATGATGATCTGCATGATTCGGCTGAAGTTCGGTCATGCCCGCCAGAATGAACTATCCTTCCCATTCGATGTCATCTGAATACCGAATTACTGCCTATAAGAGAGAAGGATTGCTGCGATAAAAACAAGACAAACATGTAACGCCAATGGCATATTGGCGCTGCCTGGGAATTTCAGCCGTAGTAACGGGTTGCACAAAAAATCACCGTCCAGTATGTTTGCCAGCCAGCTTTCATTATACGCTGTCAGATAGTATTTTTACAAGGGGAAAGAGAGTAAAAGTTTTGTTAATATAACATCTATTCTTTCATCAACTGTTCAAGGAAATCACGAATCAGCACACTCTGTGCTGTTGTATCGGTCAAGAACGCATCGTGTCCGGCATCGGTTGTGATCAAGTGAGTGGTGAATGATCGACCGACACTCTGGGCTGCGGCTGCCATCCGGTACGTTTCGGTTGGGGGGTAGAGCCAATCACTACTGTAAGCCAGTGCCAGGAAGCGAGCACGCGCCAGATCGAAAGCCGCTTCCAGGGAACCGTAGCGTGCGGCCAGATCCCAGCTATCCATAGCACGGGTGATCACCAGATACGAATTAGCGTCAAACCGGTCGTTAAAACGAGCTGCTTGATGTTCGAGATAGTGCTCGATGGCGAAGCATGGTCCAAGGTCGAGAATCTCACTATCAACCCGACGGCCAAAGCGCTGTTCGAGCTTTTCCTCACATAGGTAGGTGATATGCCCAAGCATACGCGCCACAGCCAAACCATCACGCGGTGGTTCGCCATCGTAGTAATCGCCGCCTCGCCAGCGGGGATCGGCCATAATGGCCCGTCGTCCAATATAATTCCAGGCGACCGTCTGTGGGCTAGAGCGGGCACTGGTCGCGAGCAAGATCGCACCGCGTACCCGTTCCGGGTACTCCACTGCCCAGGCCAGGGCTTGAAACCCTCCCATCGAGCCTCCTGCAACCGCCAGGAGGGTATCTATCCCCAACGCATCGATCAGACGTTGTTGGGCACGCACCATGTCTTCAATCGTAATAATGGGAAAGCGCGAGCCATAAGGCTTTCCATCCGCCGGGTGTGGACTCGAGGGGCCGGTTGAACCACGACAACCGCCGATCACGTTCGAGCAGATAACAAAGTAGCGATTCGTATCAAACGCACGTCCCGGCCCGATCATCGCATCCCACCAACCCGGTTTGCGGTCGGTAGGATGATGGTAACCGGCAGCGTGGGCATCACCGGACAGTGCATGCAAGATCAAAATTGCATTTGAGCGATCAGGTGCTAACTCACCGTATGTTTCGTAGGCTAACGTTAGTGGACCCAGTGTGGCGCCACTAGTCAGCTTCAGCGGGGTGGTCCAATACATGCGTTGAGTACGTACAATACCAACCCCTTCTGAGATTGGCGCATGGCTCAGTGCTTCCATCCAGATACTCCTTGCCGGACAGATCGCAGTGACACCATTGTCAGTGCGATCTGTCGCGGCCCCTATGAAGGTGTTCCGGCCAGTGCCTGATCGAGATCGGCAAGAATGTCGTCAATCGTCTCCAATCCAACCGAAAGCCGCACATAATCGTCGGTGACACCGGTTAATCGTTGCTCTTCCGGTGTTAACTGGCTATGCGTCGTTGTAGCTGGATGGATTGCGAGGCTCTTCGCATCGCCGATGTTCGCCAGATGCGAGAACAGACGAAGCCGCTCGATAAAGATACGACCGGCAGTGCGGCCTCCTTTCAGCCCAAAACCGACGATCCCACTCTGGCCGCGCGGTAAGTACTTCTGAGCAAGGGCGTAGCTCGGATGGCTGGGCAGACCAGGATAGTTGACCCACGCCACTTTGGGATGTTCGCTCAGGTAGCGAGCCACTGCCAGGGCATTTTTACTGTGCCGTTCCATCCGCAGGGGCAGGGTTTCCAAACCTTGCAAGAAGAGGAAGCTGTTGAACGGACTAAGCGCTGCGCCAATATCGCGCAAACCTTGCACGCGAGCTTTGATGATGTAGGCCAGATTGCCAAAAGCCTGAGTGTAGATCAAACCGTGATAGCTTGGATCGGGACTGGTGAATTCGGGAAACCGTCCGCTGGCAGCCCAATCGAACTTTCCGCTATCAACAATGATCCCACCGATGGCGGTACCGTGACCGCCAATATACTTAGTCGCTGAATGAATAACGATGTCAGCCCCGTGTTGAATCGGCTGCCATAGATACGGTGTCACGGTGGTTGCATCAACAATCACCGGCACACCCTGGGCATGCGCAATCGCAGCAATTCGCTCTAGGTCAAGCACATCGAGGCGCGGATTCCCCACCAGCTCGAGGAAAAAGGCTTTAGTACGACTATCAATTGCCGCCGCAAAACCGTCATAGTCACGCGCATCCACAAAGCGAGTCGTGATTCCCAATCGTGGCAGCGTATGGCGGAAGAGGTTGTACGTGCCACCGTAGAGGTCCGACGAGGCAACAATATTATCACCACTACCGGCCAAATTGAGGATCGCCAGCGTTTCGGCAGCCTGACCCGACGATAATGCTAGCGCTCCCACACCGCCCTCCAGGGCCGCCATCCGCTGCTCGAAGACATCGGTGGTTGGATTCATGATTCGGGTGTAGATGTTGCCGAACTCTTGCAGGTTGAACAGACGAGCAGCGTGATCGGTGTCCTTGAATTGATACGATGTTGTGGCGTAGATGGGTACTGCCCGCGAGCCAGTCGTTGGATCGGGAATTTGCCCGGCGTGGAGGGCAAGTGTCTCAAAACCGGTAAAGCGTGGAGCATCGGACATGACAACCTCCTCAGAATAGCTAAGCCAAATTGCAGGCAACAAAAACGCCCTCAACTTACGATGAGGGCGTGAAATCATTGCACAGGGCCATTCTTCCACGTCGCTCATCTTCCAGAACACTTCTGCCGGACTTAGCACCGTTCGTATGCGGCGACGCATACGAGGGTTGCTGCGGTTTCAACGGGCCGGTCCCTCCACCGCTCTGGATGAGTGCGTGTACGTTGTTGAGGTACAGTTATGGTGTCGCCTGCACCATACAGTATCGGTAATATAAACTATGCGACGCGGATTTGTCAAGTATCTTTGCAGCGTTTTCACTCCATCCGACAGTGATGAGCTGAGAGAGGGAGAGAGAAACTCCCAAACCGGCCGACGCAGGTGCAGAGGGGCGCAGCTTTCGCTTCCGACGGTGGCCTAGGCTGGTAGGACTTCTTGACTACGGCGCAGCAATCGGCCAATGAAACCAGGCGACGAAGAGATCACCGTGTGGACGGGCGCCAACATAGCCGCCGCCAATTGCCGCCGGGCCGTTGGGCAAGCCATACGCATTGGCGACCAGCTCGGCGCAAATGGCTAATCCGAACCCGTGCCCGCTGCTGCCGTCGCTACTGAAGGTAAACCCACCGTAAAACAGATCGCTCCATTGCAGACCGAACCGTTGCTCAAGCGCCGTGCGTTGTAGCAGATCAATGCGATTAGCAACGACAATCCGTAGTGAGGGTGTTTCACATTCAAAGATAGGGAAAATGCCAACCATTACCCGCCGGTCAGCGCTGTGGCGTGTAGCATTGTTGATCAGGTTGTAAAACACGCGATCAAGCGCCGAAAACTCAACACAACGGTCAGCAACCACACCATTATAACGGGCATCAACCGTGATACTGGCCTGACCATCGGGTAAACGGTAATCAGCGTGTTGCCACTTTTCAAGCAGCAGATCGACCCCGTGTGCACGTAACTCAATGTCGCGGGCAGTACGTACCGGATCAAGATCGGGTAAACAGTTGCGCATGATCTTCAGATGATCGCGAATCAGTAGATATATGCGCTCGATGTCATCTGGTCGTACCTGACCAAGTTCGATAAGCTGCAATTGCAGAGCTAGCGCCTGGAGCGAACCACCACGTAAGTCGTGGAGAACCTGGCCGAGATGGGCATCAGCCTGATGCAGTGAAAGATTGCGCAGTTCGTGCATCAAATCATGCCAATGCGTTTCTTGCAGTAATTGCTGCAAACGATGGAGATCAATCTGCCGTTGTTGATCAAATTCGGCAAAGATCGTGAGGAGGGTCTGATACAATTCCCGTACTGTTCTCTGTATGGTTTCAGGCAACTCGTGAATACTGGCGCTACTGCGGCTGCGCGTAAAAGGATCGTGGCGAAGGAAGGGCAGGTTACATGGCGCGAGAGCCTTGACAGTTTCATCGCTAAGTGGAAATGCGCCAGACATTTTAAACTCCTGGGTTGTGTCATCAGTACAACACTTCTTATCTCATAGTGTTGAACGGTATTATAACCGATTTTAGATGTTCACTGACAAGACATATAATTGTAAATATGTACATCCTGTCACACAGTATGTCACGTTAGTGATTATCACGAAGAAATGCGGCACAGGCTTCAGGAATACTGGGATTAATAAAAATGCCGCTCCCCAGCTCGAAACCGGCCATGTACGAGAGACGCGGTACCACAGCGAGATACCAGTGAAAATAGCCATTTTCAGGTTCTTTAGCTGGTGTTGAACGGAGCACCAGATTAAAATCAGGATCGTTCAACCGGTGGTATAGCCGAGAGAAGACTTCACGAATTGCATCGGCCAAACCATCCAGCTCTGGCTCGGTGATATGGAAGAAACTGGCTCGATGTCTGCGTGGTAAAATCCACATATGAAATGGTGAAGAAGCTGCGTAGAGGACAAAAGCAACAAACGCATCATTCTGGTAAACGATACGCTCACGCTGGGTCAGTTCATCGTCTAACATCGCGCAGAAGACACACTGACCAGTATCATCAAAAAAACGACGTGCTTCTTCAATACGATGACGAATATCGCCCGGTACAACCGGTACCGCCATAAGCTGGCTGTGCGGATGTTGGAGCGATGCCCCTGCTCGTTCACCGTGATTCTTGAAAATGACAACTTGCTCGATGCGCGGATCACTGCTCATCGCCAGACCACGGTTCAGATAGGTTGCCAGTATCAAACGTATCTCGGCGTGACTCATCAAACCAAGCGTAGTATTGTGCTGCGGATGTTCGATCAACACTTCGTGGTAGCCATAACCGCTTAACGTGCGTCGTACCCCCTCAAAGTGACGAACAACCGGCCCGTGTTCGTGCAGCGCCGGGTACTTATTACGCACAATGCGTACCTGCCATGGACCGGTAGGCGGGTAACGATCAACTTCCAAGTCGAGTTCCTCGTTCCCTATACAAAAGGGGCACTGCGGGTCGTGAGGTGGACGTTCAGCAGTCGGCGGTTGATGACGAGTCTCGGTAAAGGTATTGGGACGACGCGCACGTTCGCTGGCGATGATGACCCATTCGCGGGTTGCGATATTTTGCCGTAATTCGGACATGCAATCTGCTCCACAGCGGACTTTAGGCCGCAGCATCGCACTGTAGGATGTGATGTATTGTAGCGATGATAGGCTGTATCGGCAAGTGATACCGCGGTAACGGTGTATCACGCTATCGTTACAATACAGCAATCGACGAAAGGCAAAATGACGGTATACCAGGGCTGTTCAAAGTTCTTCTGACCATCGTTCGTTGAAAGGGGTCGATCCGATCCTTCGTACTGTGATGATAGGTCGGAAAACACCCTCTCGCTCATTCCTCATGTTATACCTTCAGGCAATTGACAGTTCGAGAGCCTGAGCCACGCGCTCGCCGACGCAAAGGCGCCTCATTCCTCACTATACCTTCAGGCAATTGACAGCCTACTCTGATACGCATACAATGAAACATCAGATGATATGATCTTTTAAAGACATCCAAACTGTCGTTTAACCAACAACCTTCATCGTTCCGCACATCCCGCGTGATGAAGGAGATTGTACGCGGGAGTATGCAGACAAACTGCTTAGGAGATGATAATGTCGATCAAGCATCAACGATTGGTCGAACAGGTCATTGACCACTTACGACAACAAATACAGACAAATGTTTATCCGGTCGGGAGCAGGTTACCACCAGAACCACAGCTCATGACCCAACTTGGTGTCGGACGTTCGACCATTCGGGAAGCGATTCGCGCCCTGGCTCACGAAGGTCTGCTTGAGGTCCGGCAAGGTGATGGTACCTATGTGCGCACCGTAACAACGACCGCACCATTGGCTGTGCGATTACGGCAAGCCAGAGTCCAGGAAGTCCACGAAGTACGACGTGCGCTTGAGCTGGAGGTAGTGGCCCTGGCTGCCGGTCGGCGTAGCGATCACGACCTGGACATGATGCGACAGTGGTTGGCAGCTCGCACGGCAGCGCTGAAAGATGGCGATGTTGCCACCGCTCTTGCCGCAGATATTGAACTGCACTGCGCTATTGCTAGAGCTACTCAAAATGAAATATTGAGCGATCTCTACCGGGTATTTGCCGTTACCTTGCGTGACGCGCTTGGCGTTCTGTGGGATGTTACGACTCCATCGAGTGATGATCATTCCCATGCTGATCTCGTTGCCGCGATAGAATCCGGTGATTCAGAACGAGCAGTAGCAGTCGCACGCCAGATTCTGGTCTACCACGAAGCAACGATCTATCGATCCATGACTCCACTGCAAAAAGGTGATCTTTCCACCACAGAGACCACGGAGATCGCAGAGACTAAAGATAATTTTATCTTTCATTGAAAATAGGGTTGTGAACATTTTTCTTCCATGCGCCCAATGGCCAAAAATGATCCTTTTATTCATAAACCTTCCACGCTCTGTGTCCTCTGTGTGCTCCGTGGTGAGTTTTTGCAGTGCACTCATCCATGAATTAAGAATAAAAGTTCTGAACGGCACGTGATCCCTTATAGCTTACATTGAAACATCAGATCATCAGATGAAATGAGAGGCACGTACAATGGAATTGCTTGATTTCGGTCTAATTTTTGGTGCAGCACTCCTCGCCGGTGCGCTCAACGCAATTGCCGGAGGCGGCAGTTTCATTTCATTTCCTGCCCTGCTTGTCGCTGGTGTGCCACCCATCATTGCAAACGCTACAAATGCATTCGCTCTCTGGCCAGGAACATTGGCCAGCACCAGGGCATATCGGCAAGAATTACAAGGTCAGCGGCGAGACATCGTACTCTTCAGTGGGCTAAGCCTGATCGGTGGTCTGATCGGCGCACTTCTCCTCCGCTACACTGATGAACGGCGTTTTACCGCTCTGATCCCCTACCTCTTGCTCTTTGCAACCCTAGTTTTTACCTTTAGTCCACAGATTACCCGCCTGGCTCAGCGGATAGTGGGCACGAGCGGAAACTATCAACGCAGGCTCGTTGCCGTTGTATATATAGCTATTGCGATTTATGGTGGTTTCTTTGGTGCAGGGCTAGGAATTCTGACTTTGGCGGCGCTCGCGTTACTCGGCTACGACAACATCCACCAGATGAATGCCTTGAAAACGTTGCAGGCATCGCTCATCAATGGCATCGCCGTTATCACGTTTGTCGTAACAGGTCTTATTGCCTGGACGCCAGCGCTCGTCATGACGGTCGGTGCAATGATCGGCGGTTACGGTGGAGCAGCGATTGCCCGTCGTATTCATGCCGGACGAATCCGTACCATAGTTGTCTGGCTAAGCATTGGCTTAACGATCTGGTTTTTTGTCCGTAGCTGATCAGGATATCTGATACTGTACTTAACTCTAGCGCAATATTTCTTCCGCAAAAAACTGACTACAATGGTGGCAGAGGACTGCAAACTGAGCGGACTTGAAGCCTGTCTTCTCTACACTAATTGAGGTCCCCATTCCTGAGGAACGCTACAGAAAAAATGGACAGACAGAGCGACTTGAAGTATACTTCGCCTCTGAAATCACACAACTCTTGCCAGGTTAGGTGAAGGTGTTGTCTTCACCTACACCTATCTGATGAGATAGAACCTGCAAGCGCTTATCTGAGAGGGGGATACGGGTTGTTTCCATTTGGCATCCACGAGATTGGATAATGTTCCTCATCAAAAGACATACTCTGAGCTTACCTCTCGCTGCTGGCCTGAGAGTAATGCTATAACATTTGGCTAAAAGCGTCTATATGCCTTATCTAGACCGCATCAAAATGTTGGGAACTATACATTTACGTATCGGTGAGACTCCTGTGACTATTCCACTTTCGCTCCTCAGGACATTTGCTCTTCGCTATCTTTCAGTCGTATTTGCTGTATTCACACTGTTCATTATCGGCTCCCCGGTACATTATAGGATACCATTCAGTATTCCGATAGAACTCTATTCGCGTGGTGTTGGAGAAACTGAGTTTGGTGGTGGCAAGACATTTCGCTGGTTCGCAACAGATTCATCCATTACTTTTTCAGGTCTAGATCGAGCATCACACATCTTAGTAATGAATCTGCATGACGGAATTTTACAGCGACAATTAACAATTAGGCTAAACGAAATAACTATTGCTCACTATGATGTACGGCCATCCTGGCAGAAAGTATATCTTTTGGTTCCAGAAACACAGATCACATCTTACATTGATACACTTGCATTGAGCATTCCTCCTCTGGATCCGGGTAAAGACACGTATTTTGGTATTGCTGTGTCCAGCTTGTCAATTCATCAAATTGACAAAGGGACTCCCTCTCTTTTTGTTATTTTGGCTTTGATCGGAATTGCACTTAGTATAGACTTCCTTGGATACCTGACGAGGCTTAATACAGCAGATCGCACCTGGGCTGTATGGTTAGGGGTATTCCTTTGCGGTTATACCCTCGCCAACTGGCGTCTGCAAACAATGGCGCTGTTCCCGATCTGGTCGAACATGACTCTGCTTGCAATCTTCATTGCCGGTCTCCTGCGAGCGTATGTGATTCGCCGGCAAATATCGTCACCCTGGTTCGCAAGGGTACTAATGCTTTCCCTCATGCTTTTCGTGCTTCACGCCACGACCCTGAATGCACCTGCTTTCGTTGACATTGATCATCGGGCCAGGGCAAATCATGTCTTACAGATCGCAGCCGGAAATGCTGCTGCTGTTCAAGCCAGATTGTCGAATCAGTACGAATGGGGTATAAGCTCTGTACCTTACTCATTGCTAAGCTACTATTTTTTTGTTCCTCTTGCAACATTCCTGCCATCAACACTGTCAATGACTACTGGATTGAAAATAGTGGTGAGTCTCATCAATGCGACCATTCCCTCCTTGCTTTACGGTCTTATGGTCAATGCTAGTTATAGTCAACGAGCAGGTTTTTTGGCAAGTGCGCTCTGCATTGGTTTACCGGTGCAACATATCTACTTCCATGATGGTAGCTACCCGACGATTATAGGTTTGTGGTTTACCGTACTGACCATTTTCGTGATTCAGGTGTTTGAACGACGGTCGGCCTGGTCGTGGATTGGATTCCTGATAGTAACTGCACTTATCGTCATTTCATTATTGATCTACGTCATGCATATTGTATTCTTACCCGTGGTGTTAGGGGTAGCTGCCCTGATCGCATATGCACACCCAGCACTGCGCCCAACAAGTTATCGATTATTCTCAGTAGTCGGCATTAGTATCATCATCGCAATCCTTCTCTATTACGGACAATTTATCCTCCCTACCGTTTCAGCAGTTATCGATCGCCTTCAAGCGAGTACGCGAGTCGGTCACGATTCGCTTCCATCGCCTCTTGTTGGTTCTTTTCTCGAACAAGTATGGGGTCACACCCGCTTACTGCCAGTTGTATTATTGCCGATAGGACTATTCCTGATGTTTCGGAAGGGAGCAACTATACATCTGGCAATGATGAGTGGTTATGTGGTACTCTTGATCATTAGCTGCCTGGTCGACACACAGTTCAGCCTGTGGAATAAGCACTGGTATTTCTGTCTGCCGGCGCTTGCGATCTTGCCAGCAATCGTCCTGGATTCTTTCGTCCAACGAGGCTTTGCCGGGCGAGTGATGACAGCAATACTCGTAGCTTTTTTAATCTGGGAAAGCACCCTGGCCTGGTTACTGCGGGCGATGATCTACGAATGGTCACTGCGAACGCTGTGAAAGTTATAACTGGAACTCAGGCTGTGCAAGTCCCTGCCGGGCGATGAATGGGTTTTCTGAAACAAACATTCTTCACCGCACTATTTTTGCGTGCTGGCGTCCATCCGTTCCGAAATCACCATTCATCGCGCAGAGAAGTTTCCGTATGCGTAGAACGGGTATTTGTCCGCAACCTGTACTGAGAAACCTAACGTGACCTTATCGCGTGGCGATGAACATTCCACAGCAGGAAGAGGACGACCGCCACACTTGTTACCTCACCAGGTCACACTCATCATCGAACAATTGAGACCAGAACCAATACCAAGCAGACCTACATGATCACCCGGCCGCAGCCGTCCTGCCTCTGCGGCTTGGGCCAGTGAGATTGGCAGAGCTGCCGGTCCGATGTTACCGAGTGTCGGAAAGTTAAGGAAGAGTTTCGCAGGCGTGATGTTTAACGCTTTCGTTACGGCCGCCATGTGGCGGGCGCCAACCTGATGCGGTGCGTAGAGCGCGATCTGGCGATCACTCCAATTGGGCAAGGTCTCTTGAGCCAGACGCCAGGTTGCCGAAGCCAATTCAACCCCAGCGTGCATCAGTGCGCTGGCATCGGTTTTCATATAATCGGCCTGGCCTAAACAGAGATGATTGTACTGAGTTGCCGCTAGCGTAACAACCCCGTTCAGGCGATGCCCACTATGCGAAAAACGTTCGTGGGTGAGCAACATAGCCGCCCCACCCGACCCCAGCGTGAGCGTGGCAAAATTGTCGCGCAGGTCTTGTTTCGTCGTTTCTGGCCGACGCAAGCGGCGAATCGTCGCCATTACCGCGTCTTGCGAACCTTCCCCGTCAACGATCAACGCATAGTCAATGGTACCGGCATCAATCATCATACCGGCAATGCTCATCCCAGTAAGAAAACCGAGACAGGCGTTGCGCACATCGTAGTTGATCGCCCTTGGTGAAAGGCACAGATTGCGGTGAACGAAGCAAGCGGTTGAGGGTTCGAGGTAGTCCTGACAAACTGAAGTATTAATCAACAGACCAATGCGTTCGCGATCAATCTCAACTCGCTGTAAAAGCTGTTCGGCTGCCATCGTGGCCACGGTGCTAGGCAAGGTTCCCTCATCCCAGAATCGCCGTTCGCGAATGCCCGATAGCGCCTCTAGCTTTCCCCTTGGAAACCGTAACCGTTCCATTGTTTCGGCAATCTGATCTTCAATCCAATCGGAGGTGATCCGATGCGGGGCTAACACATAACTGATCGCTTCAATCATGACATGCTTGAATAACACCTAAGCCTCCCTACCATTTCTCATCAGTCTTTCTTCGAATTGTTTCGCGTTTGTCGCAGTCGGCGATCCACATATCCAAAGTCACGCACGCTACACAGTGTTTGTATATACATTTATACCTCAGCTATACCTCAGCGAATTGTGCAAATGTGCGTTGTAAACCTTCTTCGATACTGATACGCGGCACGTAGCCAAAATCATGGCTGGCCGCTTCATGGCTAAACCAATGCGAATGGCTAAGTTCGTGCACCATCAGGCGCGTGAGCGGTGGTTCACCGCGTAGACGCAACGCAGTGTAAACGAACTCCAGCACGGTTGCCAGCCGGTACGCAAGAGCAGCAGAAACTTTGCCCCGTATCGGTGGGCAGCCGGCATGACTAAGGATGATCCCGATAAACTCCCAGAGATTGACCGGTCGCTCCTGACCGATAAAGTAGGCGCGTCCGCGCAGAGGCGAACGCTCACTCAGCGCTGCCGCTGCTAACACATGGGCTTCAGCTACATTTTCGACATAGCTGACATCAACCAGATTCATACCTTCACCGATTTGAAAGAGCATCCGTCTCCGTGCTCGACGGAGCAGGCGCGGGATGATGTGCGGGTCGCGTGGTCCCCAGATCAGATGGGGCCGGAGTGCAACTGTTGCGATTTCGGTTTGGCCGAGCACATACCGTTCGGCAATCGCCTTCGTTTGCGGATAAGGGGCAAGGTAACGTGTAGGATACGGCAGACGTTCATCACCGCCGTGGATGTCGTCGTCGCCGATGACAACAGACGGAGTCGAGGTGTATACCAGTTTGGGCACTCCGGCCCGGATCGCTGCTTTCACAATGCGCTGAGTCGCGCTGACATTTGCCCGGTAAAAGTCATCGTAACGCCCCCATAAACCGGCTTTCGCCGCCACGTGAAACACTGTTGTGACACCCCGCATAGCCCGCGCCAGCACTGCCGCTGCTTCAGGCAACGATAGATCGGCCTGGAAGGTTTCAACCCCCTGTGCCTGCAATTCTGGATAGGTTCCACGACCGATAACCCGGACATGATCGCCACGGGCCAGCAGATGTTCGACAATATAACGCCCGACAAAACCATTTCCACCGGTTACTAATGCGATCATAGCTCGTTATTCAGCGACGCCCAAACGACGTGCTGCCCATTGTGCTAATTGCTCACGAAAAATCTTTGCGTTATGGCGGATATCAACCGGGAACGAGGGATGGATCAGAAAGTTCTGGATTTGTGCAGTCGTATCGCTCGTTGCCGCTAGTTGACGTAATTCAGCTATCAGTCGCGAGGGCGACATCGTTACTGCGCGGTTGCGTTCAACCACGACAACCGGCATCTGAGCACCGGGTGAACCAACGCCAACCAGTGCCGAGCGGGCAACGGCCGGATGCTGGTTGAAGAAACGTTCAATCGGTTCGGTGAACAGTGTCCCACTGGCAGTGATCACACGTTGACTCTTCCGTCCGTAAAACCACAATCGCCCCTGTTCATCGAAGTAACCCAAATCTCCCATTCGATGCCAGACGTGCTCGCCATCAGTGATCTTAGCCAACGCAGTGGCTCGTGGTCGTCCGACGTAAGTGCGAGTCACCGTCGGGCCGCGCACGCAAATCTCGCCAATCACTTCTGCCGGTAAGCGTTGGACATCACGCCAATCGGCGATTGGCTCATCACTGATTGGGATGATTGCCACTTCCATACCCGGAACCGGATAGCCAATACACGTACCGGCCAGTGGTGACGGCCGCTCGGTGTGGGCCTTCAGGATGTCGCGACCACTGATCGAGCTGACCGGTAGTGCTTCAGTAGCGCCATAAGGCGTGTAGCTATCGGCTGGCGGTACCAGAATCCGGTGCAGACGCTCGTGCAGGTGGAGTGGCACCGGCGCACCAGCCATCAAGACGCGCCGTAACGACGGTAGTTGAATATCATGCGCCAGACAGTAGGTAGTCACCTTCTCCCAAATTGCCGGTGAGCCAAATGTTGAGGTCACACCCAGGTCGCGAATAAACTCAACCACTGCTGCCGGATCGCACTGTGCTGGACGGGTTGGGTCAATGGGCGGAATTGCCGACGTGACTCCTAATGCCACGTTGAACAGCGCGAACAGTGGAAAAGCCGGCATCTCGATCTCGCCTGGCGCAATTCCAAATAGGTCGCGCAAGATATGAATCTGCGCCTCAAACATACCATGCGTGTAGAGAACACCCTTCGGGACGCCGGTACTCCCACTGGTAAAGACAACCGCCGCTGGATCATCAGCCGTCGTCTCGACCAGGGGGAACGGCGTTCGCATTGGGAGATCGAGTTCGCGGAGGGCAGCCGCACCGGGGATGGCTGGCCCCACTGAAACTGCATATCTGATTGTCGCGCAGGCACGAGGAAAGATCAAACGCAGGAGATGGGCACGTGGTACCCCGATCAAGGCCTCTGGTGCGGCTTCAGCAATACATTGCGCAAGATTTCGTCGTCCCATTGCCGGATCAATCAAGATCGGTACACAACCGGCTTTCAACAGCGCAAACGTCAGCCGAATCAACGGCTCTCCCGCCGGAACCATCAGCAATACCCGCATTGCCCGCTTCAGACCGTAGGCTGTCAGCCCCCAGGCCAGCCGATCACTGGCCGCATGCAATGCGGCAAAACTCTGCCGCCGATAGATAACCTTACCCGCCCGATCTCGCCCGATCCCGCTAATGACGGCGGTCTGTTCGGGGTGTTCCTGCGCCATCCACGACAGGTAGCGGGCAACATTTGTTCCCGTTGGCGCTGAACGCAGCGCATGCTGCGCTACCGATAGCGTGTTGACCATTGGTGCCCTCTCGTCACACTACTGTTCGATACCCAGGGCGGTCAGGATGAAAGCATATTCCCAGGCAAACTCTTCAAGACGGGCGAACCGACCCGAATGACCGCTATGCCCGGCTTGCAAATTGGTGCGCAGCAGAAGCATAGTGTCGTTGGTCTTCATCGTGCGCAGTTTTGCTACCCACTTCGCCGGATCCCAGTACGGTACCTGTAAGTCGTATAGCCCGGCAGTAACTAGGATGTGAGGATACGGTCCTGATTTGAGGTTCAGGTAGGGATCGTAAGCTCGCATGACAAGATACTCGGCCTCAATTACCGGATTCCCCCATTGCTCCCACTCGGTAACTGTCAGTGGCAGATCGGGCTTGAGCATCGCAATAATCACATTCGTGAACGGAACTCCGGCGACTACGGCCTGAAACAGATCGGGACGGGCATTGACAACGGCTGCCATCAGCAGACCACCAGCACTCCGCCCATTGATCGCCAGTTGTGATGGCGAGGTGTAGCCTTCCGCAATCAAGTGTTCGGCGCAGGCGATAAAATCGCTGAACGTATTTGGCTTGTGCCGCAGCCGACCTTGTTCGTACCATTGCCGTCCCAGCTCCTGACCACCACGGACATGCGCGATCGCGACGGCAAACCCCCGATCAAGCAGACTCAGTCGCTTACTGTCGAACACCGGATCATAGCTGTAGCCATACGCCCCGTACCCGCATAACAGACAGGGGCCACCCTGACGCGGTCGATCACGGCGATAAACGATAGAAATCGGGATGTGTGCACCATCGGGTGCAGTTGCGGTCAATCGCTCACTCACATAGAGCGACGGATCGTAGCCAGAGGGAATCTCTTCTTGCTTTAGCACCTGCCACGTGCCATACCGCATGTCGTAGCTGATCACCGATGGCGGTGTTACCAGTGAGCTATACAGCAACCGAAGTTGATCGGTAGCAAATTCTACATTTTCGTCTGCCCAACAGGTATAAACCGGTTCGGGGAAGTCAATGTAGCGCGGGTGATTCCCATCTGGATCACTAATCCGAATCTGCCGCAAACCGGCCCGTCGCTCGTAGACGACCAGATAATCGGCAAAGCAATCAATGCGATCAAGCAGGGTATCGTCACGTCCTGGCAAGATTTCAACCGTGTTCGTTGGATCGCTCACCGGGGCGCGCAGAAGCCGAAAATTCTCGGCGCCGTCATTCGTTCTGATGTAGAAGTGATCGCCGTGGTGATCGACAAAGTATTCAATCTGCGGACGACGTGGATAGATCACCTGCCATTCGGCAAAAGGAGTTGCCGTTGGGAGATAATGCACTTCAGTGCCGTTGTGGCTATAACAGGTGAGCAGCAAGTACGTACCGGAGCGACTTCGCCGCAAGCTGAGATGGAAACGCTCATCGGTCTCTTCGTAGATCAAGACATCATCGGCAGGTGAGGTACCGAGCACGTGGCGATACAGGCGATACGAACGATGCGCATCATCGTACACTGTGTAAAAGAGGGTTTGATCATCGGCCCACTGCGCGTCATCAACACGTTCAATCGGGGCATCCAGCACTGTACCGCTTGCCAAATCCTTGATAAACAGGGTAAAAATGATGGAACCGGTTGTATCGAGACCATACGCCAGCCGCTGCTGATCAGGTGACGGCTCATACGGGCCAAGACGGCAAAAGGCATGCCCAGTAGCCAGGGCATTCAGGTCAAGTAAAACCTCTTCGGGACCATCATCACCGACTTTCCGGCACATCAACGGGTACTCAGCACCCTGTTCGGTGCGGGTGTAGTAGCGGTAACGACCGCGAGGAACCGGTACCGAACAATCATCTTCCTTGATACGACCACGCATCTCGTGGTAAAGCCGCTCGCGCAAAGCTGCTGTCGGTGCCATAACTGCCTCGGCATACGCATTTTCCGCTTCGAGATAGGCAATCACTGCCGGATCGTTCCGATCCTCAAGCCAGGCAAAGTCATCAACAATCTCGTCGCCGTGTAAGCGAATAATCACCGGTTTCCGCATTGCAACCGGCGGCTGAATAGTCTCACGGTACATAGATAATGCTCCTCATTCTGCCAGCAACCACTGTGCCAAGTATGCAATCATCGTATCAGAGGCGTCTTCCAATACGTAATGCCCGGCATCATCAAGGCGGGTCACATACGCGGTCGGGAAACGGGTCAACCATCCGGCCAGAAAGCGATCGTCGAAACACCAATCGCGTCCGCCCCAAAAAATGCGCACCGCTTTGTGACGAAGCACCACTAGATCGCGATCAATAGCATCAACAACCGGCCAGGTTCGGTGTCCTGGATGGAGTGGAATATCTTGCACAAAACGGGCAATTGCCACCCGATCAGCCGGCGTCTGATATGGCCAGAGATAACCGGCCCGCACTGCCGGATCTAACGGTCGTGTGACGGCCATCACTGTAGCGGCAAGGGCAAAGGCATTCACGTGCCGGATGGCCCATTCGCCGATCCACGGCAACTTCCCTACCGCAATACGCCACGGCACATACGGCGAGAGAAATGCCGCCGTATTCAGCAATACGATCCGCCGCACCAGTTCAGGATGGCGAACAGCCCATCCCATTCCGATGGCACCACCCCAATCATGAACCACCAGATCAACCGGCCCCAGGTTGAGCCAGGCCAACAGTTGTTCAAGATGACGAATATGGTTGGCGAGGCAATACGGGTAGTGTAGTGGTTTGTCTGATAACCCACAGCCAAGATGGTCAGGCGCGATCACCCGCCGTCGGTCACGGAGTGCCACAATCAGGCGTCGGTAAAAGAAAGACCAGGTTGGATTCCCATGAAGCATCACAACCGGTATTCCTGTGCCTTCGTCGACATAGCGAATAACGCCAGTACCGCCGGGTAGAGCGTACTCGCCAACCCGAAAGGGAAAAAGGGCTTGCAGCGCAGCCGGTAGAGTGAGGTGTGTCAGCATGCGTGAAATGTTCTCCGCTACACATACAACAGTCCAATCTGAGTATACACCGACTGGCAACTGTACGCACTAGCGAACAATGGATTGTCCGCCAATCCCACTGCTAGGAAGAATGCAGACATTACATCATTGCTCGTTGCAGGAACTGACTTGCTTCTTCGGTTGGCAATGGTTGACCGAGCAAATATCCCTGACCATAATCGCATCCTACCATACGCATCCGTTCAACCTGCTCAACAGTTTCCAGACCTTCGGCAACCACTTCCAGATGAAGTCCACGCGCTAAATTGACAATAGCATTCACAATCGCTTGCGAATGATGATTCTGATCGATTTGAATAATAAAGTTCCGATCAATTTTAATCTGATCGATTGGCAATTGTATCAAATAACTCAATGACGAATAACCAACCCCAAAATCATCAAGCACGATCTGGATACCATAATTGCGAAGTTGCGCTAACACTGCTGCCGCCTCTTGACTGTATTCCATCAAGGTGTTTTCGGTAAGTTCTAGTTTAATTGATTGCGGTGGTATGTTGTACTGTTCTAATACCTGCACGAGTCGCGCATAGAGATCGGGCACCATAAACTGGCGTGCCGAAAGGTTTACGTGAATTGACAGATCGTTGGCCGATAACGTTTGTCGCCATTCGGCCAGTTGCTGGCAGACAAGTTCTACGACCTGCCAACCAATCGCGGTTCCCAAACCGATCTCTTCGGCAATGTTTAGAAAAGCTGCTGGTGAGAGCAGTCCGTGCACCGGGTGTTGCCAGCGCACCAACGCCTCAAACCCGATCAATTTCCCCGAATGAATGTTAACAATTGGCTGGTAGTAGACGACAAACTCGCGCAATGTTACTGCCCGTCGCAAATCATGTTCAAGCGCCAGCCGGGCCTGCGCTGCTTCGCGCATAGCTGGTTGAAAGACAACGTAGCGTGATTTCCCAGCTGCTTTTGCCCGGTACATTGCAATATCGGCGTCACGTAATACTTCAGCAGGATCGTTATATTCTGCCGAGCCGAACACGATGCCCATACTGGCAGAGGAATGGAGGAGATGACCGCTAACCTCAAGCGGACGATCTAACTGCTGTAAGATACGCTCGGCAACGCTTACCGCCTGTTCAACGGAAGCTATATCATCAAGCAGGATAACAAACTCATCACCACCCATGCGCGCACACGTGTCAATAGCGCGCAGACACCGGTACAATCGTGTCGCAACTGCCACCAAGTATCGATCGCCAACCGGATGACCAAAACTGTCATTGATAAACTTGAAACGGTCGAGATCAAGGAAGATCACGGCAAAGTGGTAGTCAGGATGACGTTGGCTCCGTTTGATCGCCTGAGATAACCGATCACTCAAAAGCAGACGGTTTGGCAAACCGGTGAGTGCGTCGTGCAAAACTCCGTGTTGCAGGCGCAACTCCATCAATTTTCGTTCGGTCACATCGCGGTAGTTAACGATGACCCCCTCTACCGCCGGATCATCGAGCCAGTTAGACGCAGTTGCTTCGATCCAGCGCCAGCCACCACCAGCCCGAAGCACACGAAACTCGGTGATCGTCGAGGCGCCAGATTGTCGAACTAAATCAAAAAAGGTATGTTTGACCCGTTCACGATCAGCCGGATGAATAAAGGTGAAGCTAGAAACTGGTTGTGACAGAAAGCCCTCTACCTGATAGCCGAGCAGATGATGAGTCGAGGGACTGGCATAGCGAACCAACCCATGCCGATCGACAATTAAAACTGCATCACTGCTGCGTTCGATCATTGCGCGAAAGAGACGTTCGTTCCGCTGTAAGGCCTGTAAAGCCTCTTGTCGTTCGATGAATAACCGGCGCTCACGCAACGCGCGTTCGGCGATCCGCGGAAGTTCGAGAAGAGTTGCTGGCGTCTTTACCACATAATCCAATGCCCCCGCCTTAAGTGCTGCTACCGCAGTTTGTTCATCACCATGGCCGGTCATTAAAACGACCGGTAAGGGTACATCTGCATCCGTGATGATCAGCAATTCATCACTACGACCATCAGGCATGTACAAATCGCAAATAATCAGGTCGAAGGAGTGTGTTGCTAAGAGTTGTCGGGCTTCGTGGAGCGATGATGTAGCCGTGATCTGTACTGCACTGTGTTCAAATGCCCGTTGGATAAGCGCAACATGATCGAGATTGTCTTCAACTAACAAAATGTGTGGTTTCACTGCAAACTACCCGCCAATCTAAATGCAGACTCGGAAGCGTGTGCCTGGTACCTCATCATGCTCGTTTCATGCATGAAGTACCTGATTCCATTCCAGCCAGTAATCACCCAAATCGTTCATCATCCGGATAAACTGCTCAAAATCGACCGGCTTGACCAGATAACTGTTGGCATGAAACTGATACGCCAGGCGAATATCGCTCTCCATCCGCGATGTTGTCACGATTACCACCGGAAGATGCCGGAACGTAGGGTCAGTTTTGATCGCTTGCAACACCTCAAGACCGCCCAAGCGTGGGAGTTGCAAATCAAGCAACACGATATGAGGGGATGGATTAGTTTCCGGATCGGTGTATGGTGCTTGCCGTCGCAGATAATGAAGTGCCGCTTCACCATCTGCAACGTGAATAATGCGGTTAGGAATCCGATGATCGTTCAGCACACGAGTGATCAGTTCAGTGTGATCAGGGTTATCTTCCACCAGTAGAATCACGACTGGATCGATACTGCCCGACATGATTGTACTCCTTACCATAACTTACTCTGATACAGGTGGCTGTGGCAATGTGAGATAAAACGTTGCACCTTTTCCCAAGCCTTCTGATTCCACCCATATCTTACCACCGTGCGCTTCGACAATGCGGCGTGCCAGCGCCAGACCGATACCGGTGCCCTCAATCTGCATATTGAGACGCTCGAAGAGACCGAATATGCGCTGCGCGTGACGTGGTTCGATGCCGATCCCATTATCACGAACACTAACGAGAACAAAACCGGGTTGATCGGCAGGTCGGGCTTCGATCCAAATCTGCGGTGACGGCTGGTCACCCATAAATTTCGCTGCGTTATCGATCAGATTCTGAAACACTTCACGCAACCGTGTCCGATCACCGTAAATTTCCGGCAGGTTTGGTGGCAGATTGAGGTAGACATTCCGTTCGGCTAGTCGGCTACTCACACTGGCTGCTGCCTCACTGATCAATAGTCCCAGACCGATCCGGCTGGGCTGGCTGAGTTTCCTACCCGCCCGTGACAGATTGAGCAGATCTTCGAGGAGCTGGTACATACGGTCGGCAGCGGCGATGATTCGTTGCAGATCGGCAGGAATCCGCTCTAAATTACCCGCTTCCAGGTCGCGTTGAATATAACTGGCAAAGCCTTTAATCGTAATGAGTGGACTTTTGAGATCGTGCGAGACCGTGTACGCAAATTGTTCCAGTTCTGTGTTGCGCGCAGTCAGTTCATTCAGCAAACGTTCACGTTCAATTTCGGCCTTCTTTCGTTCAGTAACATCAATTCCCAGCGCCTGATACTCTATCGGTACGCCGTTATCATCTAACAGTAGACGATTGATCCAGTGTTGCCAGCCGATTGTGCCATCGGGTTGCAACACCTCATGCTCATGTTCCATGGTCGGCTGCTCAGGGGTAAGCTGACGAATATCAGCGGCAACCTGTGCCCGTCGTTCGGGGGGAATTAGCTCATAGAAATTGAAACCGATAAGTTCCTCGCGTGAACGCTGGAATGTCTGGCAGTAGCGATCATTCACAAACGTCAGTGTTCCATCGGCCAGGAAACGACAGATCAAGGCCGGCATATCTTCGACCAGACCACGGTAGTAGAGTTGGCTACGTTGCAGCTCGGTTTCAATCGTTTTCTGTGCGGTAATATCAATTTGAAGTCCGTACATGCCCTGCAACACGCCTTGTGCATCTACGACCGGCTGACCGATGCCACGCAACCAGCGGATTGTGCCATCGGGTAAGATCACCCGAAAATCAACGGTCAATTCCTGAATGTTGCTGATAGCACGGTCAACTGCTGCCCGAACAGTAGCCTGATCATCGGGATGAATACGCGCCAGCCAGGTGAGGAAAGTAAGTTTTTCGCGGGTGGGTTCGATGGCAAGCAGAGGATAATTTTCTGGCGACCAACGAATGGTTCGGGCCTGGGCATCCCACTCCCAGGCCCCGGCGCGCGCTGCCAGCAGTGCCTGCCGCAGCCATTGCTCGGCTCGTTTACGTTCGGTAGCCTCCTGACGACTCTGGCGTAGGGCAGCGGAAAGTTGCGCATCAACGATGAAAATAATGATACCGGTTAGGAGTAGGATCACCGAGATCAGAATGGTATAGACGAGCGATGTCTCTAATAACTGCGTCGTCTGTGGTAGCCAGCCAGTCAATTCGAGAAGCCATAGCCCCAACATCGTGGCGCTACTTACCAGCGCAGCACCTGATGCTCCGTAGCGACCAAATCCAATACCGGTCAGTAACACAACAAGAACGTAGTGCAGCACTGCCGAGCTACGCACACCACCGCTGAAAAGAGCTGTAACGGTAATGACGAACCAGAGGACGCCGCATACCAGACCGGTGCCTGTGTAGACCGCTCCACGGCGTACCATCCAGGCCCCTCCTGTAAACGTAATGGTCATTACTGCCGACGCCAGCAGTGGGATTGCTGGTTGGGCGTAGAGAAATGGGCTGACAATGCTAAACAGACCGGCAATAAGCGCCAGAGTGCTAAAAATCGGCCACAAGATCACTGCGCCGTACTGCTGTCGGTTGGCAAACGGAATTTTCAAGGGGAATATATGGGTAAAGAAGGCTGTGAGTAGATGATCTGAATTCATATATTCATACAATGTTTCAGTATACAGAAGATCACTATTCCGTGTTAACCATATTATATTATGATTCAATCATCGAACAGATGTCGTATACTAACAACCGGTGCTTCTTTTTACCATTAACATATCAGATTGTTATTACCAAAACCGTTTCACTTGGCTTTAAAGTGAGCTTATTTGCAACAAGATTGATACTGCTATGCGCTATCGTTTGTTCATCGTGCTACTGGCTGGACTGATCGCCTGTAGTACCACGACCTCACTGCCCACCCCATCACCAACCGCAGCAGTGGTACGTCCAACACCGGACATCCCACTGTTACCGGCGCCATTGTACGTACTCGACCGTGGACAGATTGCGCGTATCGAACGTGATGGCGCGACACGTCGCCAATTAACCCGTGAACGAATTGAATACGCCGGTATTCCGCCAATCAGTGATATGGATATTCACCCTACCGCCGGGATGGTTTACGTGGTGGGTGCGGCTGCTGGTGACCGACTGGTACGCACGGATCTTGACGGCAATAATCCCCAGATCATTTACGAGGAAGCCGGGCATCAGCTCAGTGCGGTACGCTGGTCACCTGACGGCGCGCTGATCTATCTCCGGTTTCAAAACAACCGTGAAATCCGTGATCTCCCTGACGGTCTCTATCGGATCGCGGCGAGTGGAGGGGCGCTCGAATTAGTTCTTGCCGATGATCCTGTTGATAATCCAACGAATCCGTCTCGCTCAGTACGCAGGTATTATCCATTCCTCTGGGATTCAACAGGGAACACATTGATAGTCGAGTCGTCGGCCACATTTTACGACGATTGCGAGCTGGTGTTCTGGCAAGCGCAACGCCAGGAACTGCGTCGCCCGACTCTGCCGGAGGACATGCAGAGTCTGTGTGGCGAAGCTTTTTGGCTTAGTGATGGCAATGCCGCGCTCTTCCTCATCGGCCCACCCACCGGTCCTGGTATCTGGCAGGTAGACGTGCAAACCTTGCAAGCGCAGCCACGCACCGCTGATGGTGTCCTGGCCCGAGCCCCCTTTCTCAAAGGTGATGATCTGCTCTTTGTGGCTGTAGATCGTGTCAATGACGGGTTTACCTTTACGCTCACCCGGCAGTCACCTGATGGCGCGTTAACCAGGCTGCGACCACCGTTTCGCGAAACTCCCCTCCTCATTCGCTGGGCGCCCGACGGGAGCGGCATTGCTGCGGTCGTTCAAACTGCGCGTGGTACAGCATTACGCTGGTATCCGATTGGTGATTTGCCAGCGGTCGAATTACCCCAAACAGAAAATGGAGTTTCATGGTTGATTTGGGGATCGATTCCTGATCGCAGTTGAGCGGTACCGGGTTACCAATCTTGCCTCTTCCCCAGGCGATGTCGTGTTCCTTGCCTTCCGTTTGCGGAGCAATGGTTATACTGCTGCGCCAGCCGATGGGGTTCCAGTTGTGGCACGATGCGAGTTACCGGTCTGCACATCTCGCGCCACTGATGACCGTTACCATCCTGGCAGAGCGAGTTCCAAACCCTCCCACTCATGTGTTCTTCTCGCGCACCTCTACCTCTATTCGGCCATTGCCAGCAGACGTTGCCACTGTTCGGCGGTAACCGGTACCACCGAAAGGCGCCCCTGGCGCACCAGCGCAAAATCGGCAAAAAAGGGATCGGCCTTAATCGCTTGCAACGTGACAGGGCGTGCCAACCATCGTAATGGAACAACATCCACGACCAACAGACGAGGATCACTCTGCTTGGGGTCAGGGTATGGATCGCTCACGACCTGAGCGAGACCAACTGCCTGACGCTCATCACCCGTGTGGTAGATCAATGCCTCATCACCACAACGTATGTCGCGTATGTGCTTGAGCGCCACATTGTTGGTCACTCCATCCCATACTGTGCGTCCTTCTCGCAGCAGATCGGCAAAACTGTAGACGGTTGGTTCAGTCTTGAGTAACCAATAGTTCGGCATAGCGTCCTCTACACTCGCTAGGGTCAGCTTTCGTTGCTGCCTATACATCATTCGCGAGACGATCATACCAGATTTGCTATAATATCCGGCGTGAAAGGGGGCTACGTGAACGACGACTTTGAACAGCTTGACGACTACACTATCTTGGGTATTAAGCCTGGCGCAACACCGGCTGAGATAAAACAGGCTTATCTCAAACAGATCGGAATCTATCATCCTGATCGCTTCGCAGGTGCTTCGCCTGAACAACAGGCCTATGCTGCCCGCCGTGCTCGCCGTATCAACCAGGCCTACCAGAATCTCCGCCGCCGCCGTTCAGTTTCTGTACCGGTCACGACAACGCAGCGTGATTATCAAGCTGAACTGTACGCGCAGGCGCAAGAGCATCTGTCCGCCGGTAGACGGTTACAGGCGTTAGCCACATTACGCGAATTGCAACGCATCAATCCCTGGTACCGCGATTGCGCCACGCTGATTGCAACCCTTGAGTCAGAACAGCGATCTGCGGTCGTGACCCCGCGCACCGTCTCACGGCGTACCGTGCTCGTTGCAATGGCAAGTGGTGTTGGGCTAAGTTTGCTGGGTTGGTTGGGTTGGCAGCAGTTGCAGGGCGCGACCGCGTCACAACAGTATCCGCCAGCGATGCTTCCAACGACGATCTCAGAGCCAACGACTCCGCCATCACCTACTGTTGCTCCCTCACCGACGACTCCGCCATCACCCACTGTTGCCCCTTCACCGACGGCGGTGCCATCACCTGCTGTCACACCATCACCTACTGTCGCCCCATCACCCACTGTTATCACTAGCGGCCCAGTAGTTTATCAAGCCAACTTCGGAGCCAACAGCGATTGGCCGACCACCAGTGGTAACGGCTGGAGTGTCGGTGCTGATAACGGTCGGTATCTGATCCAGGCTAACGCCGGGCTGGGCGACATCTGGGCATTTCGGACTTCACCGATTGGGAGCGATTTTGTTGTGGACGTAGAAGTGCAGGTTACCGGCGATTGGGCTGGTCTCATGCTACGATTCAACGATCCGAAACATTACCTGAGTTTTCTGATCAATCCGGTGCAGGGGCAGTATCGCTGCGACGAACGGAATGGTGATCAACGAATCGTGCTCGCCACAGGTCAGGTGGAAGTGCGAGATGCTACCCGACTCGGCGCCCGACTTGAGAACCAAGGCATAACACTCTTTGTAGACGACCAGATTGTAGAAATGTTGACCGCCTCCTCACCTCCCCCCGATCCACGGTACGGTCTCATCGTGCGCGCTGAACGCAATCCAACGACAGCGGTCTTCCGTAACCTCACCATCCGTGCCCTCAATTAAGGACGTTGTGGCAGCCACATCGCCAGCACACCGTCGCTGCGGCGAGTGGCAATGCCCCGGTTGATGTCTAGTACGTGAACGCCGTCATTAGTGCCATACGCCAATGCCCGCCCATCGCTTGACCATAGATCGAAAGAGAGCGTGTACGCATCGAAAAAGTTAATCTGGGCGAGAAACTCCTGGCTGGGAACAAACGTGTTCAGAGTTCGCGAGGAAGTGCCATTCCGACCAACCAATTGCCAGCGCAGTTGTGGTGAACCACTGCTCGAACGGCCCGCAGGGGTAAGGTAGGCAATCTGTTCCCCATTTGGTGACCAGAAAAAGGCAACAACATCGTCATCAGTCGCCGAAAGTGTCTGCACCGAACCATCGAGCGTTACCAGCTTCAACGGGCCGAAACCTTCAGGTCCGACGGTTGTATACGCAATCTCATCACTCTTTGGCGAACGACTGAAGATGATGGCTGCCATTGGTTCACGTGCCAGTACTTGTGGTTGCATTTCGCCAACCTTGACTCGGGTCAAGACGCTCTCAACCTTTTCAACCGTTGGTGGGCCTTCAATTGGCGGTTGCGCTACGTAAAAGAAACTTTCGCCATCAATACTCCAGGCAGGAACCTGAAAAAACCCGGGATCGTCAATTTCGTACAACGGTTGTTTCCGACCGAGTTGTACCGAGATGACCCGCCCGTCCTCGAAGATAGAGCCTCCGATATGTACCAACACCGACGAGCTATCAGGTTGCCAGGCCAGATACAACGAACTCGGCGAAACACTCACTAATTCAGCCTCGCGCGAGCCATCTGCTGGCACAATATGCATTCCTAACCCGCCGGTGCTACGGTTTGACAAGAACGAGAGATGCTGACCGTCAGGCGACCAGACCATATAGAGCGGTGGATTGGTTGTCGAGCGATACAATTCGGTACGTGTCCCACTACGTAAATCAATAACTTGCAGGATACTGACATTGCCCTTCCGGCTAATGTAGGCAACGCGACTTCCGTCAGGTGCCAACGCCGGATAGCGAAACAACTCTGTACTGAGATCATCGGCCAGTACCTGGGCGTTCCCCTGGCGATCAACAATTGCCAGTCGTTGTCCCGGACCAACGACCAGTAATTTCTGATCAACCGGGCGATTCGTAATGAGCAGGAAAGCCACTACGCCTGCGCTCAGACTGCCGATGAGAATCACTATGCTTAACAGCCCAATAATCGTCAATAAGATTCGGCGGGCAGCCATACATCGCTCCTTTCCGGTGAGGGGTGTATGTTAAGTAGTATAACAAGGTTTCGGTGTAAAAAGAAAAATTTTTTCACGCCGTGGACTGTTCGCTTATTCTGCCGATGCTTTGCCGCGCCTTCGGGATGATCGTCCCTGAAGCGTGATACCGGGCAAGCATTGTCCTTCTCGCTACGCCACGTAAGGACGTGTTCACCTTTCGCTCCTAGCAGCAGCGGGAGGGAATGAGAACTGCCGGCTATGTGCAGGCTAGAAGACTGCCATCCAGGAAAGAGGAGTATCGCTCTAACAACATCCCGCAAGTGTTTGGAATGGCGATCTAGTAAAGAACGCCAACAACAAAACCGTTTCTTTATGCTACAACTTGATAAATCGGTACAGTTTTTCCCAATTTTCACGCTTGTGTGCTATGATTGCGAAGAATTGATCAAGAACTTGCTCAACCACACTTACGAAATCACGATACTCTGTTTCGGTAATCTGACGAAAGCCGTGGTCCAGAATGCTCTTATTGCGCACACTCACGCGGTTTTGAATATCGGCTAGATTGACCGACTGGACGAGTGGATCTTGAAGCGCTTTTAACAACATATACCCGTTGAGTAAAGTGATAGGGTTGTATCGACCATCACGATTCGGTTGCAGACCTCGTTCACGAAAACCCAATGATCGCTCAACAGCGCGGTATTCATTCTCAAGCTGTGGTTGCCGCTGTTTGAGCCGATCAATATCAGGATGTTCAGCCAACACACCATGCGTTGCCAGGCGATGCTGGCTCATCAATTCCAGACTACGGTAGTGTAACAGTGCGGCCGTGTCATATCGTCGTTGTGCTTCACGACGCAGTGCATTGGCGTGAAGTGAGCCGAGGAGCGGTAAGATCGCATCAGCATCAGCCAAAGTAGACAAGTCCGTATTAGAATAGCGCATTGCCTGCGTCGTCCTGAGCAGACGACTGATCGCGTCACGTTGGGCTGCTAGCAGACGTTGCTGTACCCGCAGTTCGGTGATCAATGACTGAGCCAGGAGTTGAGCCATTGTCTCGGCAGCAGCCGCAAGACCGAAAGTATCCCATTGTGCGTAAGCCCGCGCTAACAGGGCTAGTTGCTCATAACCTTTATTTTCTTTTACCCGTTGGGCCAGATCGCGATAAATCCGCTCAGAGTTTACATAATCGTGAGCGTTAAACAAGCGTCTAGCTTGGGCAGCCTCCAGATCACCGAAGACTTCATACGGATCGGATGGATCGATCAGCCGTTGCGAGCCGGGCACAACCTGATTTTGTTCATAATCACTTTCGATGTAGATGGTTCCAAGACCAAGGACGTAAGCCGCCTTTGCTAGTCCTACCGTCATCGGTTTGGTACCGGCAGTGAGGTCGACCAGAATCTGGTCACGGTCGAGATCACACCACTATTCGATCACAGCGCGTAATTCGCGGTATACCTGGTTGACATCAGTATAATGGGCTATTCGCTTGATCCACGTTGGATCAGGTTCCCGATCTAGCTTTGCAGCCACCTTTTCTAAAAAATCATGGGTTTCCGGAGTAAGTAAAAACGCGACTCGCTTCGGTTGGAGTGCGCCGATCAGAAGGGCAGCCGTGTCTTCCTGACGACTACCGGCGAGGATCAACGCAACTGCCTGCCGGTTACCGACCCGCTCGCGAAATTGTTGTAACTGTGTGCTAAAATCCACGTTCATGCTCCTGTTTACAGTCAAGCCAATCGGATACTCCATCATCGTACCAAACGAATCATTTCCGGGTATGCTAAACGATTCCTTCATCTCTTGGCTTTGCGTACAATCGAACCTACAATAACAATACATCTACACACGGCTCTCCGCGAAAGGTGCATCGCTTATGCGCGAACTCTTAAGCATTATTGCCCTGTTCCCCAGCAATCCCCACTTTGCGCTTCGCAAGCTGCGGGCTTGGATCGGTCAGGAACGCGGTGCACTGGCCTGGGTATGGTTATTGCGCTTCGGTAGTCTGATCTGTCTTACGGTGTGGGTAGTGTTTCGGTCTAGAGGAAATATTGAACCATATTTCAATGGTTTCCTGATCGTAGGATTCATGTACGTCTTTCAAATTGCAACCGCAATTGGTGGAAGCTGGCGACCACAACTCTGGCAAAATCAGCGGATCAAGTTGTATCAAAATTTGATTGAAATTGTATTACTTAGTCTGGCTATTGTTCATTTTGGCTCGGCAGATGGGGTCTTATGGACATTCTATCTGATCCCAATGCTAAGCGCGATTCGCTTTTTACACAATCCATATCGAACTATTTCTATCATCTTGACAATATTAATTTCAACGTTCGCCGGTTGGCTCGTATACAAACATTCTGAATGGGGGCTATTTATTCCGCTAACCATCAATCTCCTAGGGTTGAGTATTCTTTTTGTTGCCCGCCGAACCAGTGTAAACCCTGGCGCTTTTGCCGATCAACGCTCAGAGGTCGCCCGGATTCTTGATCACTATCGCTCAGGAATCTGCATTATCGACCACGAACGACGAGTCCAGTTTGTTAATGCTGGCCTGCAACGATATTTTGGCAGATTAACGCCTGGTATAAAGTGTTACCAATACCTTGGCTGCATTGGTGAAAATTGCACTGCCTGCATGATTCCCGAACATGCCGTTCGGAACACCTTTCGCCACACGATGCTTGCACCGAGTGGGCGCAAGCACGAGTTCGAGGTAACGGTACACCCTCTCGCTGAAGATAACCATATTCTGCTGTTCCTCGACCCACCGCGTACTATTCAGCTCGAACTGTATGAACACCTCCTTGATACCATTGTTGACAACGACGAAGTGCATTTCAACAATGCCCTCAAACAACTATTGCAGTCAATCCGCGAGCAATTTTGTGCCGAAACGGCGGCTATCTTCTGGTTCAAAGAGGGCAAGCTCGAACGGGTGCTTGATAGTGGCCCTGAACTTCCCTTTGCCGAGAGCTATGAACCGGGTCAGGGGGTCACCGGACTCACGCTCATCACCACCTCCTATTTACGCTTTGGCCGTCCCGTTCGTGTCAACAATCTTGACGAGAAGCCAGAGGTGCTCCAAACCAACGTTGCCAGGTATCGTCAGGCATTACCTAGCGGAAAAGTACGCCATCTGCTGGCTGTACCTATCAACGGGCGTCGTCACGTCATTGGTGTGATCCGTCTGGTCAATCGTCTGCTTGATCCCAACTCGCATCACCTTGACCCGCACGGCTTCCATAGCGTGCACGAAATTGATCTGCGCATGATCGCCGAACGGCTGGCTCGCGCTATCGAATATCGCCAGTTGACACGTGAGAAAGAGCAGCAACTGGCCGAAACGCAGCGTTTCTACCGTATCTATGCCGCTAGTACTGCAGAGCGGAATGTTTTTGAGACGATTACTGAAGAGGCGATGGCAGCTTTTCCCGAGGCAAGTAAATGTGAAATTCGGCGTCTAAACCGCTCAAATCGAACACTGGAATATGTCTGTGCTCGGCACCGGCGGGGTTTTGACTATGGTTCCGAGCCGATTGCATTGGGAGGTATTGCTGGTCGTGCGCTGCGGGAAGAACGAATCCAGGTTGTTCCAGACACCAGTCAGGATGCTGACTTTGTTGCCGGTAAAGTCACCATTGGCGCTATGATGGTCGCCCCATTAATCGGCCAATTAGGTGTCGTCGGCACGCTTTCGCTCGATTACCCGGCCCCGCACACCTTCAGCGATGAAGAGCAACGTCGGTTTACCGCTCTGGCCATGCACGCAGCATTGGCAGCCGAAATGTTTTGGCGCAGAATGCAGAATGAGCAGCTTCGTGACTATATTCAGCGAATTAATGAAGATATTAGTCGCGGTGTTGAAAGTGTGTACAAGAATGTCTTAGCCGCACTGCGTGAGTTGATTGGTTACGATAGCGCATCGATCCAGCTTCGTTACGGCAATTATTTGAAGATTGTAGCGCATGATGGCTTTGTCGATCCAGATGCGCTTGAATTCATTTCATTTGACATTCATGATCAGCGTCTACCGAACTTTTACGTTATGCGAGACGGAATGCTGTTGATTGTTGCTGATGTTCGCCAGGATTACCCCCACTTCGAGACGGAAGCCGAACGCTATCAAAGTAAAGAGATTCGGAGTATTTTGTATATCCCTATGTTCTATCGACAGAAAATTATTGGGATGATTGCTCTCGACAGCCATGTTGTCAACTTCTATCGGTTTGGTGACGGCATTATTGGTACGCTGCTGGCAAGTGCGGCTGCGTCTGCAATTGATAATGCTCGTCTTGTTGAAGCCCAAGAGCGCCAGCAAGAAAGTTTACGCCGTTTGCTCAAGAGTAGCACCGATATTATCGGGATTAACGATGAGCAGGAACTTATTGATTCATATGCTCAACTAGGTATTCAGCTTTTTTTCTGCGAACATTGTGCGATCTTTATTACACACGCGCAGGGAGCGCAGGGAGTAGAAAAATTTGACTTCATAAGCTCATCGTTACGTCAGGAGTTTTCTGATAATTACGTTGAACTTGCCAAACGTATTTTTGCTAAAAGCGAAATTATGCGGTTGAGTGGCGAAGAACTCAGCCAGTATTGCGAAAATTATGGACTATCTGATGATGATTTTTATCATCTGTTAAGTGGTCGTAGTCGCTCACTCCTGGCCGCTTTCATGAGCGACCAGCAGCACCATACACGTGGAATAGTCTTGTTAGAGAATCATTGGGATGAAAATGGGTTCCCAGCGACCGCTGAAGAACTCCTTACGCTCTTTTGTTATCAGCTTGTTCACAGTCTCAGCGTCATCAACCTGCGCCGCAGCATTCGTGAGCAGTTAGGTATTGATGTCCATGACTTAGCAAACCTCTTGCAGGGAACAGTTATCTTTCGCATCAATAAACTTATTCGTCAATCAGAATATGGTAATATCGTTGATCAACTGAAAGAAAAACTACAATCAATCAACCGAGCGACAAAATATATCTATCAAGAACTGCACCGTGTTCAAGATGACTTACGCGGCAGAATAGACCTTGAGCAACCATTTGCTGAGGCATTAGAAGAATATATTGAACTTGTGCGAGAACGGATTGGCGACCAGGTGCAAATTCATAAGAATCTGCCAGATCACGTCAATATGCCGCCGGAGGTGTTGGCGATTCTCTTTCGTATTTGTCGGGAATCACTCGCGAATATTGCCAAACATGCTGGATTTACCAATTCGCCCGATGAGCGCATTGATATTAGCCTTAACATTGAACAAGCGAAATTTGTGCTTTGTATTGCTGATAATGGAAAAGGTCTTCCCACCGATAAGAATCTTGACCATCTCGAGAATGGATATGGTATTCACAGCATTAAAGAGTGGGCCAGGCGAATCGGCGCCAGCGCCACTATCAAGAATCGTGTTGGCGGAGGTGTTGTTGTTGAAGTACAAGGTAGCATAGTGTAGGAGTATTTATGGCTGAAACATTACGAGTGATAATTGCCGACGACATCCTTCCGTTTGTCAAAGGGCTGAAAGAGATGCTAAGCGAACTACCCGATGTCGAACTGGTCGGAGAGGCATTTACCGCCGCTGAAGCTGTGACGATGGCGCTCTCCCATCGCCCTGACGTCGTGATGATTGACGTAAGCTGGAAAGATGCCCGTACCAGTGGGTTAAGTGCTCGTCAACACCATGAAGCAGGTTTGATAGCAATTGAACGTATTAAGCGTCAGGCTCCTGAGGTGGCAATTCTGGCGATGACAGCCTACACCGAATTGGCAGAACTGGCCCGTCAACGTGGTGCCGATCTTGCGGTGCCAAAGGAGTTGCTTAACGACTTTGAACAACTTCATCAGCTTCTACGCAAAGCTGTCGATGCAGTCCGTGCTCCGCGTATACGCAAGGAATACGAAAGCCTTACCAAACGCGAACAGCAGATATTGGAAATGATGGCAAAGGGATTGACCGATCAAGAGATTGCCGGTGCCCTGGCATGGGGGATTGGGGTTATCAAGCGTGATGTCCAGACCATCTATGAAAAGCTCGATGCACGCAATAGAGCACACGCGATAGCTCGCGGTTACGATCTCGGCTTGCTGCCAAAAGGATGCAGTTTTCGCGCCGATGATACGTAATATTGTGTGGTAGGGTGGGTTTGCAACCCACCCGCATGTTGACAAATCGTGACAGAATTATCTTAGGTTGCCGCGTTTAACGAGTGACAACTGGAATAGAGACGCTAAACAGTCGTCCAACATTACCAAGGAGTGGAATGTCATTGGCGATCCCAAATGCGATGACCAGTTCGGCATCGCCGCCATTGCGTGCAGTGTCGCAGCAGAAGTGATTCACCGAAGGCCGATAGACGCATGGCTCGTGGCGACCATTCCTATCGAGATCACCTAGCAACGGAATATCGCCGGAAACACCGAACATCAGTGTAAATTCAGCATCACCACCATCACGAGCTGTATCGCAGTAGAATCGAGTTACTGCTACTCGGTAGGTGCATAGGTCATTATTGGGGAGTAGTGCAGTTGACGTATGAGGGTGAGTGAGCGTGATAGCTTCACTTGAGCTGAAAGACCAACCGAACGGTAAGATGAGCAGAAGGATTGAGACAAGAACTCGTAATTTCATGCGTATCCTTGACACCTATCGACATCCATGCGCAATCGCACACTAACGGTCATCGTTAGGAGGAGTTATATGGACATCACGGAGTGGCTTTCTTCCCGACCGTCTCCACAGCGGAGATGCGCCCCCTCCTGATTTCACTCCCGACAGTCCGTTTAGGGGGAGGAGGCAGCTCTCTTCCCGACTGCCCCCGTTGGGGTGCGCCCCCTCCTAACCTCCAACGGGGGAGGTTCCCCCACCGATGGACAGGCGCAGCGGCGTTTCGCCCGTCTATAGGAGCCATTGACCGGAAGGTATCTTCAATACAAGAATACAAGGTGTTGCCAATGAGACTGCTTCAAGAGCGACAACCGTTGCGCGTCGTGAACGTGTACACAACGTTGGTCGGTGTCTCAAACAAGACTGCGCAATCGGCGACTTTGTCAAACTCTTTGCGCTCGTAGCCTCTGACGACGGTTGTGGCAAATTATGGTATACTTCACTCCACAAACGGGAAAAGTTCCATCTTGATACCTTATATGCAGGCGTAAACGTTGACTTTCGTAACGCAATGTTTTGCGTGATACGCATTGTTGCCCGATATTGCCAGGTATCACGAACTGATAGTTAGCCTCGCTTGACAACATCCATTGCGTCCATCGTAAGGAAGCAGGGAGTGCTGCAATGGAAGCAGCTACAATTCTCGTTGTTGATGACGAGCAACCGATTGTCGATCTAGTTAGTAGCTACCTGACCAAGGAGGGTTTTGTCGTCCATCGTGCATATGATGGCCCGACAGCCTTAGCATTGGCACGCAGTGTTAAACCCGATCTGGTTATTCTTGATGTCATGCTGCCTGGCCTTGATGGCATTGAGGTCTGCCGACAGTTACACCGCGATACGTCGGTGTTTGTGTTGATGCTGACTGCCCGTGCTGATGAGATCGATAAGTTAATCGGTTTATCGGTAGGCGCCGACGATTATCTGACGAAACCGTTTAGTCCTCGTGAATTAGTTGCACGAGTGAAGGCTATTCTTCGGCGTAATCGTGTTGTGCGGGCTACTGAAATCAACCAGCGCCCAGTATTGCAGTTCGAGGGGTTGTTAATCGATCCTGAACGACGCGAAGTGGAACGTAACGGGGTGCGGGTTGATCTAACCCCCCGCGAGTTTGATTTACTCTACGCACTTGCCAGCTATCCAGGACGTGTCTTTACCCGTGAAGAGCTGCTCCAACGGGTCTGGGGTCCTGATTTTGCCGGCATTGACCGCGTGGTTGACGTTCATATTGGCACATTACGCCGAAAATTAGACGATGATCAGCATGGCACACCGCTCGTGCAGACAGTGCGTGGCGTTGGATATAAATTTGTCGGCGGTACACGATGATGAAATGGCTGCATCAGCTCCGATGGAAATTATTTGTCTCTCATTTTATCATTGTGCTGATGGCGTATGTTGTCTTACTAGCAGCAGCAAATGTTCTGACAAGCTTGGGTTGGACGAGTTTTGCCCCTTTGACGCTAGGAGCAGCAGCAGCAGAGACCGGTCAGATACATAGCGGTGTAACAAACGAAGCCGTCGCCTTACAAGAGCAATTCCAGTCGGTTGTTCAGCAGGCATTACTGATCAGTGGCTTTGCCGCGCTGACTGCTGCTGTTCTCGTGAGCCTCTTTGTTTCACGCCGAATTGTAGAACCGATTCAGACCCTCTCGAATGTGAGCCGACGATTAGCTCAGGGTCTTTACCGCGAGCGTATCTATCTTCAGGCTGATGATGAAATTGCCCAGTTGGCGCAGAGTGTGAATCAGTTGGCCGAGGCCCTTGATCAGACCGAGCGTCGGCGGTTAGCATTGTTGGCCGATGTAACCCATGAATTGCGTACACCGCTGGCAACAATCGGTGGCTACATGGAAGGCCTGGTTGATGGCGTCGTCTCAGCGAATCCGGCCACTTTTAACCTCATTTTGCGTGAAACCCGTCGTCTTCAACGCTTGATCGAAGATTTAGAACTGCTGTCGCGTGTGGAAGCCGGTCAGTTGCCGGTTGTGGCTCGTGCAATCGATTTACGTTCGGTACTGGAAGCCCAAATCGCGCAGTTTGAGCCACTCTTCAGCAGTAATCAGGTAACGTTATCACTCGATGCTCCTGAACAATTGCCGCAGGTCTGGGCCGATCCGGATCGCGTCGCACAGGTGCTGATAAATATTCTCGCCAACGCCTATCGATATACGCCAGCCGGCGGACAGGTGACGGTACAGGTCAGTACTGATGATCAGGAGGTGCGTGTAGCAGTGATCGATAGTGGCATTGGGATTGCAGCCGAACATCTCCCTCATCTGTTTGAACGTTTCTATCGGGTTGATAAATCGCGTGCCCGGAATAGTGGCGGAAGTGGCATCGGTCTGGCGATAGCCCGCCATCTGATCTATGCGCAGGGAGGTGAAATCTGGGCCGAAAGTGATGGGATCGGGAAAGGTGCTCGATTCATCTTCACGTTACCACTTGCACCACAAATGGCGACAATCCGGCTTGAGCCGATTGCGTCGGTTGATACGGTTGAGGCCTCATGAGCACGAGTCTCTGGATCGGTTTATTTCAATTATTTCTCGTTGTCGGTGGTGCGCTGGCTGTGTCGTTGTTTATCATTGACCGCCTCTTTCCGCCGATGCGTCATATCCATGGGCCACTTGATCCTGACTCCCTCCAACTGTTATCAAGGCGAACCACTACTATTCCCCCACCGCCATTACGCTGGCCGCTCGCACCGACCTGGTTACCTCACTACTGGCAGGAGAATATACGCCTCGTCGGGCCATTGCTGGTTATCTGGTTGCTCAGCGTTGTCTTGCCGGTCATTTTGGCCGTGCCGCTCAACCAGATCAGCATTTTAACCGGCTTTCCTCTTGGTTATTTCTTGAATGCGCAAGGGACACTGATCTGTTTCGTCACTCTGATCATTGTCTATAACTGGCGTATGTGGCTGCTTGATCGTCGTTATGGCCTGGAATTTCCTGAATCACCGGAGGAGCGGCAGCTACGGTGGCGTTACTCGTGGCGTTACCTTGGGTTTGTCATCGGACTTCTCCTATTACTGGCATTATTCATCGGGTTGGAAACCTGGTTTAACATTCCTTCATTCCTGATTGACTGGAGTTTCCTGGCACTGGCGATTGGTCTGTACGCTGTTATTGGCATTCGTTCGCGTGCCGACACCCTCGATGCCTACTACGTTGCCGACCGTAAAGTCCCAGCTATCCTTAATGGTCTGGCTACTGGCTCAGACTGGATGAGCGCAGCTTCGTTTATCAGTATGGCTGGTGCGCTCTATCTGTTAGGCTTTGAAGGGCTGGCCTACATTACCGGTTGGACGGGTGGTTACGTCTTGTTAGTGCTCCTACTTGCGCCATATTTGCGCAAATTCGGTCAGTATACGCTAGTGGATTTTGTCGGTGCCCGTTATCCGGGGGCGGGGGCACGGGTAATTGCCGCTATTCTGAGCATTATTATTTCTTTTACATATGTAACAGCCCAAGTGACCGGGATCGGTATCATTATGAGCCGCTTTCTCGGTCTGAACTATATGGTTGGCGTAATCGTTGGTTTGGCAGCGGTACTCCTCTGCTCGTTCCTCGGCGGAATGAAGGCTATTACCTGGACGCAAGGGGTGCAGGGGATCATTCTGGTCTTTGCTTACCTGGTACCGGTCACATGGCTGGCATTGAAATTGACCGGTGTCCCCTTTCCCCAGCTTATGTATGGTGAGGCGCTCTCCAACATCGAGCAGCTCGAACAATCGCAGGGCTTGACCAGCTATGTCGAACCGTTTAACAACTGGTCTATCTGGAATTATCTGGCACTTTCCCTGTGTTTGATGTTGGGCACCGCCGGAATGCCACACATTCTGGTACGCTTCTATACCGTACCTACGGTACAAGATAGTCGTAAAAGTGTTGCCTGGGCACTGGTGTGGATCTGTGTGCTCTATTTAACGGCCCCGGCTTATGCCGCTTTTGCGCGCTGGGAGATTCTAAACTCAGTAGTTGGGCAGCCAATTCTCGAACTGCCTGAATGGACGAAGCGTTGGGCAGATACCGGCTTGTTGATGATTGCCGATGATCCGGATCAAGGCGGTAATGGCGATGGTATTTTGCAATATCGTGAATTGCAGATCGATCAAGACCTGATCGTGTTATCAACGCCAGAAATTGCCGAGTTGCCGACAACCGTTGTCGCATTGGTGGCCGCCGGGGGCATGGCAGCCGCGCTCAGCACTGCCGATGGCCTCTTGATGGTGATCGCTTCGGCAGCAGCCCATGACATCTATCATCGTACACTGAATCCACGGGCCAGTTCACGCGAGCGTTTGTTGCTGGGACGGTTGTCGATCCTGGTTGTGGCTATTCTAGCGGCGTTGACTGCTCTGCAACGACTGGCGATTATCGTTCAGCTTGTGGCATGGGCTTTTTCTTTTGCAGCAGCTACGATTTTTCCGGTATTGGTGCTGGGTATTTTTTGGAAGCGTACCAATAGCCGGGGTGCTGTTGCCGGAATGATCTGTGGTTTCCTGGTAACTGCTGGCTACATGGCAATTACGTATTTTGCACCTGAGTGGACGGTTCTAGGTATTTCAAGCTCTGCTGCCGGTATTTTTGGCTTACCGGTCAATTTTCTGGTAACCTGGCTGGTTAGTCGGTATGGGCCACCTCCCGATCCAGAGGTGATGGCGCTAGTGGACTATGTGCGCTACCCGTGAGGTTGGTATCCCTTTCCCCGACCGAATAGCTCGAAAACACCAACGAATATCACGTACTTGCTGACAATGACACCCGACTCACGCTATTTCTTAGGGTACGTGCCGCCAGCCCACATTATGCAGACATCGTGTCATCCACAGCCTTCAAGTGATGTTGATGGGGCACCTGGGAGACCTGGAAGCGCAGGCCTCCAGCCCGCGTTGTGCGATGTGCGCCTGGAAACCATCGGTTGGCACATCAGCACACCATTCCATTATCTCCTCACTCCCCTGCAAGCGGTGTTCCAGGGCATGGAACTCGTCTCTATGATGCCGTGATATGCACGATCGGCGAGCCAGAGGGGGCTAACCATCGTTCCGTCCATGCCTTGCGGGATGCGGGCTGGAGGCCTGCATATAAGGTCGCACGGTATGGATTCCGAGCTTGTCGTGCGGGTGTAAACGGCGTTCATCGGTGAACCCGACAAAAACGGTGAACTCTGAAAACCCCGTTCGTAGTCCGATTATGTTGCGTCTTTCAAAAAGATCGATCATAATTGGAAGCATGTAATTCCACGCTGCTACTATCACGGATCTGAGTCCGTTCAATCTTTCTCAATAAGGGGCATTATTTGCGAGACGTGATCACGCCTTTGCACTGTCATGACCCGATTGTTTATCGCCCTCTAATACCAGACGGAGGCCAAAAATGACTACCACACCAAAGTTGTTGTGGGAACCACCGGCAGAGTTGCAGGCTAACTGTACGATGCGCACCTTTATGCGCTGGTTAGCGCAACGCTACGGCTTACATTTCGAAGATTATCACACACTGTACCGCTGGTCGGTTGATGAGATCGAAACATTTTGGGCGGCATTGTGGGAATATTATCAGATCAAAGCCTACACCCCGTATACGTCAGTTCTATCGAGTCGTGAGATGCCGGGTGCGCGCTGGTTTACCGGTGCTCACCTAAACTATGCTGAACACGCTTTCCGCCACGCAACGCCAGATCGACCGGCGGTGATCGTGGCCTCCGAACGGCAGGCGCCGACGCCCCTGAGCTGGGATGACTTACGTGCACAAACGGCTGCTCTTGCCCAGACTCTGCGTGACGCGGGTGTAAAGCCGGGTGATCGCGTGGTCGCCTATGTACCGAATACGCCTCACGCATTGATCGGTTGTCTGGCTACAGCCAGTCTCGGCGCAATCTGGTCGAGTTGCTCACCTGACTTCGGAAGTCCAAGTGTGATTGACCGCTTTAGTCAGATCGCTCCCAAGGTGTTGATCGCCGTTGATGGCTATCAATATGGCGGTAAGGCATTTGATCGGCGAGCTGAAGTTGCAGCGATTCAGGCTGCCTTACCAGACCTGGAACTGACAATCTTTGTTCCATATCTCGATCCGGCGGCGGATACAAGTGGCCTCCGCGGGCGAGTCATCTTGTGGGAAGAGGCAATGCGACAAGCTGCCGAGTTGCACTTTACACCCGTTGAGTTCAATTCGCCACTTTGGGTGCTCTACTCCTCGGGGACGACCGGTTTACCAAAACCCATTGTTCATAGTCAGGGTGGTATCCTGCTCGAACATATTAAATCGCTCGACCTCCACTTCGATATGCGACCGGGTGATACCTTTTTCTGGTACACCACAACCGGTTGGATGATGTGGAACTTTCTGATCGGCGGTCTCCTGGTTGGTGCCATCCCCATCCTCTACGATGGCAGCCCGGCGTATCCTGATATGGGTGTATTGTGGCGTCTGGCCGAGCAGACGCAGATGCGCTATTTCGGTACCAGTGCCGGATACATCACTGCTTTAATGAAGAGTGGCATTGAACCGGCTGCGCAGTTTGATTTGCATACCATTAAGTCAATCGGTTCAACTGGATCACCACTGCCACCGGAAGGGTTCGAGTGGGTTTACGATCACGTGAAGCGTGATGTCTGGCTAGTTTCGTACAGTGGTGGCACCGACGTGTGTAGTGGCTTTGTCGGTGGCTGTCCGCTTTTGCCGGTTTACAGTGGTGAGATACAGTGTCGCATTCTTGGCTGTCGGGCTGAAGCCTACGATACTGATGGACACAGTGTTACCGGTGTGATGGGCGAGTTAGTGATTACAGCCCCCATGCCATCAATGCCGATCTACTTCTGGAACGATCCGGATTATGCCCGCTACAAAGCCAGCTATTTTGAGCAATACCCAGGTGTCTGGCGTCACGGCGATTGGATCGTGATCAATGAGCGTGGCGGGATCATCATCTATGGGCGTTCGGACAGCACTATCAATCGCCAGGGAGTGCGGATGGGTACGAGTGAGATTTACCGTGCTGTGGAAAATATTCCAGAAGTGCTCGATAGCCTGGTGATCGATCTTGAGGGGCTGGGTGGTCGTTCGTATATGCCGCTCTTTGTGGTCTTGCGCGAGGGGGTAACACTCGATGATAATCTTCGGCAGCGGATTAAGCAGGTCATTCGTAATACCCTCTCACCACGCCACGTTCCTGATGACATCTTCCAGATTCCAGCAGTGCCATTGACACTGAGCGGTAAGAAACTTGAGGTGCCGGTGAAGAAGATTTTGATGGGGGTACCGGTTGAAAGAGCGGCTAATCCCGACTCGTTACGAAACCCTGAGTCACTCCAGTTCTTTGTCGATCTGGCCCAGAAACTGGCAGCTAGCAGCCCGAATGCTCCGTAATTGCTCACAGGATACTCCGGCGCGCACAGGTCGATTAGGGACTTGCGCGCGTCGGTGCGGTAACAACCGTTATGGCCGCGCCTCTCACTTTCCGCCAGGTGCGCGCAGCGTCGCGGGCAGGTTAGGAAGCTGCCCTTCCCGGTGCAGTGCGATGCGCGGTGCATGCACCTTTCGTTCACACCCGACATTAGTTTATGCGTAGAGTTGCTCAATCGCTGATAGTGGACAGGTACAGCACTGCTGCGCCCAGACTATCGGTAAACGACTCGCTCACAATAGGTGAGACCATCGGTGGTGATGACGGAAGGGAGCATCCCCCCAGCGGAGTAAGGTCAGTAATAAGTCTGCTCCTTCTCACTCCTCACTTTTAAATTCCGGATCAGCGTCATGGAGTATGGTATAGTACAGGAAATGGGTAACAGCCTACATTGAGTGCTGCTCGCCAGGAAGGAGTACCGCTCATGAGTGATGATCCTCGCGAAACGCTATTGCGTCGCGTTAAAGCAGATAATGTCGCTTTTGTGAATTTGCAGTTCACCGATGTCCTGGGGATCGGGAAGACGGTAACGATACCGGTTGAGGAGTTGCCGGATGCTCTCGATCACGGCGTTTGGTTTGATGGCTCTTCGATAGAGGGTTTTGCCCGACTGGTCGAGAGCGATATGTACCTCGTGCCCGACATCTCGACCTACGCAATAATTCCGTGGGATCAAGAGCATGGCTTGATTACTGCCCGCCTGATCTGCTCGGTCTATACCCCTGATGGCAAACCGTTTGCCGGTGATCCGCGCAACGTGCTTCGTCGCATGCTCGATCAGGCTGCTGCTATCGGCTACCGGTTTATGGTTGCTCCTGAACTGGAGTTCTTTCTCTTCAAGACTGATCAGAATGGTCAGATTCTTGAACCGCACGACAAAGCCGGTTATTTCGACGTATCAACCGATCTGGCAACTCATATCCGTCGTCAGATGGCCCGTACTTTACAGGCCATGGGAATTACGGTTGAGGCGGTACATCACGAAGTAGCTCCCGGACAGCACGAGATCGATTTACGCTACGCTGATGCGCTCAGTTCAGCCGATCATCTGATAACAGCGCGGGTAGCGCTGAAGGCAGTTGCCCAACGTAACGGTCTCCATGCCACATTTATGCCTAAGCCACTGGCTGGCGTGAATGGAAGCGGCATGCATGTGCATCAGAGCCTCGTGGATCGCGAAACCGGCAAGAACCTCTTTGCCGATCCAGAAGACCCTTATGGTCTTTCGCCACTGGCCCGACACTTTATCGCCGGTTTGCTGGCGCACGCACGTGGGATGTGCGTGTTGCTGGCGCCGCTGGTCAATTCATACAAACGACTGATTCCTGGTTTTGAAGCGCCAGTACATATCTCGTGGGGTCGTACTAATCGTTCTGCTCTGGTGCGCGTACCGCGTATTACAGCGGGTAGGCACCAGTCAACCCGCATTGAGCTGCGTTGCCCCGATCCGGCCTGTAATCCCTATCTGGCCTACACGGCAATGCTTGCAGCCGGACTAGACGGGATACGACGCAAATTACCACTGCGCGATGCGGCAGAAGAAGATTTGTTCCATGTCGATCCACGTGCTCGTGGTCTGGCGATGCTCCCTACCTCGCTCGGTTCGGCTCTCGATGCACTCCGCGAAGATGAGGTAATCCTCGAAGCGATTGGGCCATCGGTTGCCGAACGCTTCCTCGATGCCAAGCAGCAAGAATGGGAGAGCTACCGGGCTTACGTATCGCAGTGGGAGATTGATCGGTATCTGGCAATTTTCTAAGGTGGTGCAAGGGGCAGGTAAGAGCGTATCTGAAAATGCTCCGATGGCCCGTGCGCAGGGGCAGAACGATCCTCGCTGCATCAACACGATCAGGGTTGGGTTCACGACCCAACCCTATTGCTTGTCGTGCCTATCCGAATAACCACGGTGTCATGGAGGCAACCCATCGATAGATGGACGGGCGCAGCGCCGCTGTGCCCCTACCTGCTGCAACAGGATAGGTTGGATCGGCGCTACGTGACCATCGTCGTGTATCCCCCTGTAGGGGAGAGGCGGTGCCTCGCCCCTCCTCATGAATCTCGTGCATCGCAAGGTGAGGGGAACCAACCTCCCCCCCCCTCTCCCGCGCTGCGGGCGAGGAAGGGGGGCTAGGGGGAAGGTGAGGGGGAGCCACCTCCCCCTTCCTCGCCCCCTGCGTGGGCGAGAAAGGGACTAGGGGGAAGGTGAGGGGAACCAACCATCCCCCTTCCTCGCCCTGCGTGGGCGAGAAAGGGACTAGGGGGAAGGTGAGGGGGGGGCCAACTTCCCCCTTCCTCGCCCTGTGTGGGAGAGGAAGGGGGGCTAGGGGGAAGGTGAGGGGGGCCAACCTCCCCCCTCCTCGCCCTGTGTGGGAGAGGAAGGGGGCTAGGGGGAAGGTGAGGGGAACCAACCATCCCCCTTTCCTCGCCCTACGTGGGCGAGAAAGGGACTAGGGGGAAGGTGAGGGGAACCAACCCCCCTCCTCGCCCGCAGCGCGGGAGAGGAAGGGGGCTAGGGGGAAGGTGAGGGGGAGCCAACCCCCCCCTTCCTCGCCCTGCGTGGGCGAGAAAGGGACTAGGGGGAAGGTGAGGGGGTGCCAACCCCCCCTCCTCGCCCTGTGTGGGAGAGGAAGGGGGGCTAGGGGGAAGGTGAGGGGGAGCCAACCTCCCCCCTTCCTCGCCCTGCGTGGGCGAGAAAGGGACTAGGGGGGAAGGTGAGGGGAACCAACCATCCCCCCTTCCTCGCCCTGCGTGGGCGAGAAAGGGACTAGGGGGGAAGGTGAGGGGGGGGCCAACTTCCCCCCTTCCTCGCCCTGTGTGGGAGAGGAAGGGGGGCTAGGGGGGAAGGTGAGGGAGTCCGGATATACTCTTAAAAGACAACCAACGCTACCGCGATAAAATGAAACAGGCTGCCGAGGAGCACGAAGCCGTGCCAGATAGCGTGCATGTAACGTCGCTGTGATAACATGTAAAATGGCGTTCCGGCGGTGTAGGCCACACCACCGGCAACCAATAGCCCAATCGTTAGTGGGCTGAGGGTCTGTAACACCTGATCGGCAGCAATAACTACCAGCCATCCCAATCCGATGTAGATCAACGTCGAAAGTAAACGAAACCGACCAGTGAGAAAAAGTTTCATTACCACACCGGCTAGAGCCAAACCCCAAACCAGACCAAACAACGTCCAGCCCAGTGTACCGCGCAGGCTGATCAGGGTAAACGGAGTATACGTACCGGCGATCAGCAGAAAGATAGCACTATGATCGAAGACCTCGAGTATGGCCCGTCGGCGACGGCTACGACTGGCGTGATAAAGGGTTGAGGCTAGGTAGAGGAGGGTAAGCGTCACACAAAAGGTTGTGGCACCGGCAATCTGCCAACCATCACCACGCTGCCAGACCATGCCAAGCAAGATGGCACCGGCCAGTGCGCTGATAAGTGCGCCTAAACCATGGGTGATCACATTGATGCGTTCCTCAGCGGGTAAAAAATGTTCCGGCTGGTGATCGGGTATAGTGGTATCTGTCTTGTTTCTCATATTTTTATCAGAGCGTGATGAGACTTTCTCAGGACCTTTATGCTCCTTTATGCTGTAGTATGCGGTTTTCTTGCTGCGGCTGTCTAGTGTCTCCGGTCACGACTCGCGAATGACGTGCGTCATTCCAATTGGTGTCCATCTAAAAGTGTCACATGCCAAGATCCACGCCTCGTTTGAGCACCGATAAGCATTATAAGCCTCTCACCATTCGGCCAGCGTCGGGTTACACCTGTGGGGGAACGGCGCTACCCTACTCTTGACGTATAGCACAAGCACTCGCGCGAGAACGGTCGGCGAGATTTATCGCCCTAATAACTCATTTCCTAACAAGCCCAATAATACTTGTCCATCAGGATGCAACTCGAAGCGTGCCCGTTCAAACCATTGTACAATCACAATCGTTCCCGGTTGGGTTTCTTCCACTCGTGGCGTTGAGAGCGGAAGTCCGAACAGAGCTAGACTTTCTGCATAACTCTTACCGGGACGTCCATCAAACTCCAAACCATTGCGCTGCCAGTAACTCAAAAATGGTTCACACACCGACTGATTCGTCTCGGCAAAGTAGCGGCAACCAGAAATTGGCCCACTCTGTTCAAAGGTCATCCAGTCGCGCCCTTGCCGACGCAGAATATCATCACCGATCCGGGAAAGAAGAACATTGTACGGCGGGGCATTTTCTGGTCGCCATTCAAACCGGTGACGCTCGAAGTATTGGACGGTCACTGGCCGACCATCGCTACTGATCTCAGTAAACTCTTCGCTGATCGGAAATCCAAAGATCGGTAAGCCACCGTTCTGTTCCCAGTATACCCGAAAGCCGCCACCTAGTGTATGTCCGGTTTCAGGGAAATAGATACGGCCATCAGTTGGTGCATCAACACGCGCAAAAGGGTCGAAGCTAACCGCACTCCCGCCAACAGGTGTTCCAAGTGGACAACCGCCATAGGTTGTCGCCGTTTGGAGCGCTGTCAAAACGTTCAGGCGTCCGTACCCGTATTCGCTATCACGACCAGGTGCTCCGCGATCATCGGCGCTAATCGCCAGCACACAGCGTACATCGCTGTTGCTCAGATCGGGTCGTAACGTCATAATCAGTGCTGCGGCACCGCTCACGAACGGGCTGGCAAATGATGTACCGGTTGCCAGCGCATAGCCATTGCCCGGTATCGTAGTGGCAATATCAATGCCTGGTGCAACTAGATCAATAAAGTCGCCGGTATTAGAAAAGCCAGTCACTTCATCGCTATACCCGGTTGCCCCGACTGCCAGGGCCTCTGCGTAGGCTGCCGGATAGTTTGGGGTGTTTCCTTCAGCTCGTTCGTTACCACTCGCTGCAACAATCAGTACACCTCGTTCATTGGCATAGCGTACCGCTTCCTGGAGCGCCGGCGAAGGTGATGATCCGCCCAGACTGAGATTGATAATCCGTGCACCGTTATCGGTTGCCCAGCGAATGGCACTAATGACGCTGGAGTCGCGACAACGACCATTTCTCAAACAGGCCTTGATTGGTAAGATGACACATCCCCAGCATAGCCCAGCAATGCCTTCACCATTATCGCCGCTGGCAGCGATGATGCCAGCTACCGCAGTGCCATGACCATTATCGTCGCCGGAATTGGAACTACCGGTAATGGCATTAAATCCACCCAGGACACGACCTGCCAGCTCAGGATGATTTGCGTCAACTCCCGTATCAATAACTGCGATCACGACTGGCCCACCGGTTGTAATGTCCCACGCATCGTAAGCGGCAATCGTCCCCAATGCCCACTGCTGATCCCGTAGTGGATCGTTAGAGGTACGGCTTATGGTGCGCTCATAGTCTGGTACGGCGTAGATCACGCCGTTGAGGGATCGAATGTGGGCAAGGGCCAGTTCAGAAGGCATACCGGCAGGTAAGCGAATGAGATAGGTTTGTCCTCCGAGAGGCTCGCTGCGTTGCGCACGAATTGCCCTCGTGACCATTGTTATCGTCTGTGGATTTGCGACTTTCACAATGAGGTCAGTCGTATGGGCTGCTTGCAGCGGAGTGACCGGAATCGTTGCTACCAATACGGAGAGGAAGAGTAGACCGAACAGGGTGAGACGGATCGACATAGATGTCCTCGCGCTGGTAACCAATTTCTTCCAGTATTGTACTCGATAGTCACCGGTTCTGCACCTGCTTTCACCCAGAACAATCTCCCTCCTATGCTATAATTGAGCCGCTATGGGACAAAAAGCTGCTACAACCTCCTTGCGCGCCGGATTGCGCAAATCGATTTTGACCTCGCTCATCATCGGCCTGGCAGTTGTGATCGCGATCAGTTTGTTTAGCGATCTTCGTGCTGTCGGGAATGATCTGCTGACGTTTGATTGGGTGCTGCTCCCCCTTATTTTGATCGGCACCGTTATCAATTACTGGTTGCGCTGGCTGAAATGGGATTACTACCTCCGCTATTTGAAGCTGGATCGCGATATTGATCGATCAACCAGCGGTCTCATTTTTACTGCCGGTCTGGTGATGTCAGTAACGCCAGGAAAAATGGGTGAGGTGCTGAAATCGTTCCTGTTGCGGCAGCGCAACGGCACGCCGATCAGTCGGTCGGCGCCGATTGTATTGGCCGAACGATTAACCGATGGCATCGCAATGCTGCTGCTAATGGGGTTGGGGCTGACGCTCTACCCGCCAGCACGACCGCTTTTCGTGATACTGGTACTTTTAACGATCATTGGGATTATGATTGTGCAGCGGCAAACGCTGGCCCTCGCGATCATCAGAATGATCGCACGTCTGCCGTTGGGTCAACGACTTGCGCCACGGCTTGAGACAATCTATACCACAACGGCCCAGTTACTCCATTGGCGGATTCTGTTGATCTCGACGATGATAAGCGTTATTTCCTGGGGTTTTGAGTGTCTGGCCTTCTTTTGGGTATTAATGGGGGTTGGCAGTATACCATCGTGGTTGTTGTTGTTGCAGGCCACCTTTATTTTTGCTGCCAGTACTCTGTTTGGTCTGGTTTCGTTTCTTCCCGGTGGGTTAGGCGCATCGGAGGTAAGCAGTGTTGGTTTGTTGTTGGCACTGGTCGGTCTAAGTGCCAGTGCGGCGACGACTGCCACTATTGTGATCCGTTTTTGTACCCTCTGGTTTGGGGTCCTGCTGGGCGTAGTTGCGCTGGCATGGCTCAACCGTTATCCTGGTACACTCAGAGAACAAGAAGACCTCGCTTCGCTAAGTGACGCTTCGGAGGTGTTATGACATCGGTCTTTACTCGAATCGTGCGCGGTGAAATTCCTGCCTTCAAGCTGTACGAAGATGATTTAACCCTCTCGTTTCTTGACATTAATCCGGCAGCCCGTGGTCATGCGCTGGTGATTGCCAAACCTGAATTGCCGGGTCTCCTCGATTTGCCGCCTGAGCTGGTATCAGCAGTCGCCCTCACGACACAACGGGTTGCCAGGGCTATCGTTAACGCTCTGAAGCCCGATGGGTTCAATGTGATTCAGAATAACGGTGCGGCTGCTGGGCAAGTCGTATTTCACTATCATGTCCACATTATCCCTCGCTGGGAAGGTGACCGTTCGGTGAAGTTGTGGCGTCCGGGAACGGCCAGCATGGATGAACTACGGGCTGTGGCTGATGAGATTCTCGCTCATATACAGGAGTGATCGATGAGCGAACTCCAAACCAGGTTTCACCACAGGATACTGCCAATCCGAATGGTGCGCAACCAACCACAACTGCGCCGATTCCAGATCCGGCTACAACGAAGCCTCTCCGCCAGCGACCGGCTCGTAACAATCGGCTACGTGTTGGTATGGTGGTAGCGTTAGGCGTTCTGGTGTTAATCATCCTGGCGCTTATTATCATCGGAATTAGTGGTATTGGTCGTCCTACTGCCAGAGCAAATCGCCTCGCACCGCGTGATTTGATTTTACAAGCGTCAACAAACGTTGCCACTGCTGAATATCGAGCTGGGGTTGCTCCCACCGTAATAGAGGTTGCGCCAAGGTTTGCTGCTGCCTACGAACAACTCGGCGGTCTCCGTCGGCTTGGGTTGCCGATTAGCCCAGCGTTGTTCTTAAATGGACGTGAGGTGCAGTGGTTTGAACGCGCCAGGGTCGAACACTGGCCCGAACTGGCCGGTACGCCCTACGAGTTTCAGATCGGTCTGGTGGGGGTTGAGTATGTGGCCGGACGCACCTTTCTACGACCTGAACCCTTTGAGTCGCGTCCGGGCTTGCGTTATTTTCCCGAAACGGGTTTCGGCGTAGGTGGACTGTTTCTCCAGTTTTGGGAAGAGAATGGTGGTCTGATGTCATTCGGCTACCCGATTAGCGCCGAATTTGATGAAGTACAACCTGATGGACGTGCTTTTCGGGTACAGTATTTTGAGCGTGCTCGTTTTGAGCTACACCCTGAAGCTGCTGGCACTCCCTACGTTGTGCAACTTGGTCTACTTGGGTCGGCACTCTATTTTGGTGAACCACGGCCACAGACCGTACAACCGCGTCCTACACCGGTACCATAAGGAAGGTATGCGTAGAAACGGAGTGGATATGGCCTCAGACCAACGCGATCTGGCTATGCTTGCTGCTGTGGTACGCCAGGCCGGTGGTGAAATTGCTCAGGTTACCTATGCCTTAGCAAAGTTTCACCAACGGCTGATCGCTGATGGTCAACAACCGGCTCGAATACTGTATGTCTATCGCACGAACCGACCGGTAGACGCGACGATGGCTGCATCCGGTGACACCCCAAGGCCAGGGTTACGCCCTCGTCTACTGCTCGCGTTTCTCAGTGCTGATGCTGCCGTCAGCTTTGCCCAACGTACCGGTCTGGCGCGTTCACCACGGCTGCTTACCCTTTCACCGGCGCGGGCGCTAGCCATATTCCTTCAACAACCAGGGTTGAGCGCGCTGCACATTGCGTATGATGATCTCGCTGCTCCTGATGGTTTGCCGGTAGGCTGGCGCCTATCACGTGCCGAAGTACTGGCGATGTTTGCAATTGATTCGCGTGTTGTTTAAGCAATACCTCATACTAAGGAGGAAGGAATGGGAAGCCGCTTCGATGAGATGCGGATCTTTGCTGGGAATGGCAATCTGCCACTCGCTCGTGCGATCAGCGAACGTCTCGGTGTGCCACTAGGTGATATTACGATTGTCAAGTTTAGTAACGAAAATATCTTTGTCAAGCTCAACGAGAGTGTGCGTGAAAAGGATGTCTTTGTCATTCAATCGCTCTCCATGCCCGATCTCAGTGATCGGATTATGGAATTGTTGATTATGCTTGATGCTTGTAAGCGCGCTTCTGCCGGTCGGATCACTGCCGTGATCCCTTATTATGCTTACGGGCGAACAGACAAGAAAGATCAGCCTCGAGTACCGATTACGGCACGGTTGCTAGCCGATATGATCCAGGTTGCTGGTGCTCATCAGGTGATGACTATCGATCTGCACGCCGGTCAGATTCAGGGATTCTTCTCAATCCCAATGGATGAATTGACCGCGATGAATCTGCTGGTGCGCTATTTTGCCGATAAGGGCTGGAACGATCTCATCGTGGTTTCACCGGATGTTGGTTTTGCGAAACGTGCCCGTAATTTCGCCGAAGCACTCAATGCGCCGTTGGCAATTGCCGAGAAACGCCGATTACAGCACTTTGATCGTAAAGATGGTTCGCTCACCGTTCCCGAAATCCTCAATCTCATCGGTGATGTACGCGGGAAACGCTGCCTGATCGTTGACGATGAGATTGCCACCGGTAGTTCTATTCTCGAAGTGGTGCAACTCCTCGAAAAGGAAGGCGCCAGCGAGATTTATGCCTGCTGTGTGCATGCCGTCTTCGCCGGGAATGCGATTGAACGGCTCCGCGCCAGTTCGCTGCGGGAAGTTGTCGTGACCGATACACTCCCGATCCTGCCTGAACGTCGTTGGCCTGGTCTGACAATCCTCTCGGTCAGTACGCTGATCGCTGAAGTCATTCAGCGTATCCATAGTGGCGTGAGTGTCGATACTATCTTCCAACATCGACGCCATCCGGCGTTGAGTTAACCTGTTGTATCGCGGCCATCGTCTTGTTGTAAAGGAAGCCTGAATGGCGCGAGGTACTTGCTCGCGCCATCACCGAGGCGCCGTTCATTACCGCTCACTCAAAACCCAGTCCGCGCTCGCGGAGACTGACGTACTGCCCACGACCGATAATCAAGTGATCGAGCAGCTCTATATCGAGCAGGCGACCGGCTGCCACCAACTGTCGGGTAACCTCGATGTCGTCTATCGAAGGAGTCGCCTCGCCCGATGGATGATTATGTACCACGATAATGCCCGCACTGTTGCGCCGTACTGCCTCTTTGAAAACCTCTCCAACTCGAATAGTAGCCGAATTAAGACTGCCAATATACACTGTATTGATTTGCTGGACGCGATTTTTCGTGTCGAGCAAGACGGTACGGAGATGCTCTTGATCGAGATGACTCATTTCGACCATCAAGAGCGTTGCCACATCGGCAGGTGAGCGGATCGGGAACCGCTCATCAATCCCACTACGGGCCAGACGCCGTCCGATTTCGAGTGCCGCCTTGATGCTGGCCGCCTTACTCGTACCAATGCCATGGCGCTGACAGAGATCGTTGAAATCGAGGAGTTGTAACCCCGCCCAGCCACCGCATTCGGCAAGCAACTGGTAAGCCAGTTGCAAGACATTGGTGCCGTTGGTACCGACACGCAGCAAGATTGCTAGCAGTTCGGCATCGCTCAAGGCTCCCGCTCCCAATCGGGCCAGTCGTTCTCGTGGTTGATCATACGCGGGTAGTTCGTGCATGCGGAGTGAAATCATGTTGCCCTCACCCTACAATGTTGTTCGGTTCCATATATATAACCGTTTGTGAGGGCAAAACGATTCGGTGATTTTGCCGACAGATGATGGACAACCTTCCTACTTGCGTGCCAGGTTAGCCGCTACCAGAATTGGATCCCAGACCGGTGCGAAAGGTGGAGCATAGCTCGCATCCAACTCTGCCAATTCGTCAATGGTCCAACCAGCCTGTAATGCTGCCGCAATAGTGTCGATTCGCTTGGCCACACCTTCATGACCAACCATCTGCCCGCCCAGCAGGCGTCGGCTCGTTTCATCAAACACAAGTGAGACGGTAATTGGCTGATGTCCCGGCATGTAGTGCGCACGTGAATTTGCCGTCGCACTGATTGCTCTGGCCGCAAAACCTTCGGCCTGCGCACGTGCCAGGGACAGACCACTCATCGCTGCTTCCAGATCAAAAACCTTTACTGCTACCGTACCAACAATTCCGCCAAATCGTGCGTCACCACCGGCCAGATTCTCGCCTGCAACTCGCCCCTGTTTGTTTGCCGTTGTCCCCAGTGGCACCCAGACCGGTTTCCCCGTCACCCGATGTAAGGCTTCGGCCACGTCACCTGCCGCCCATACTTGAGGAACATTCGTACGCTGATGATCATCGACCGCTACCGCACCGGTTGTTCCAAGCGCGATACCAGCCGAACGGGCAAGCGCAACTCCTGGTCGTACACCAACGGCAAGGATGACTATTTCAGCCGGAATTGATTGCCCATCGATAAGTACTTCACGTACCCGTTCATCACCGACTATTGCCTGAACAGTCTGACCCAGACGAACATCGACTTGGTGCTGCCGTAATTCGGCCTCAACCTGAGCCGCCAGTTCATTATCGAAACTCGGTAGTACTTGCGATAGCCGCTCGATCAGCGTTAATTGTACGCCATGTGCAGCCAGCGCTTCGGCCATCTCTAAACCAATATAACCACCACCAATAATGACCCCAGTTCGGGGTTGTTGTTCATGCAGCCAGTGCTGGATCGCCCGTGCATCCTCAACGTTCCGCAATGTAAAAACACCAGGTAAATCGACGCCAGGGAGAGGGGGACGAACCGGTTGACCACCGGTGGTAAGCACTAACTCATCCCAATGGTCAACAAACTCATGTCCACCGGTCAAATCACGTACTCGTACCGTTTGCCGTTCAGTATCAATTGCCAACACTTCGTGATGAATGAGCGCTTGAATGCCCTGTCGGGCAAACTGTTCAGGTGTGCGTACAATCACATCTTCAATTCGGGCAATCTCACCCTTGATAACGTAGGGAAAACCACAAGCACCATAGCTCACAAAACCGGATCGCTCGTACACGACAATATCAAGCTCGGCATCAGTTCGTCGTGCTTTGGCTGCCGCACTCATGCCGGCTGCACCGCCACCAATGATCACCACTCGTCGTTTCATGAAGTTGCTCCATGTGCTGCTTATGCTTTCGTTGATTAAGATGAGTCAAACCTGGGCAACGTTACGTTTTTCCACCATGAAGAGGGCAAGTACTCCGACCGCCAGCAGACCAATCAGCGAGCATACCATACCGTTGTACCCGATCCGTTCTACCAGCAGTCCGGTAACGATCGGTGCTACAGTCCGAGCAACGGTGAGAATGATATTCTGAATACCACTAATAACTCCATAGTTTACCGATCCATACTCTTCAGCAATGAGTGCTGCTCGCATGATGGTTTGTGTTCCAGCACCTGCACCGAAGAGTGCGATGTATATCAGTGCGGCAAAAGGATGTGTAGAAAACATCAAAACTGTCAGCCCGATGATCTGCATCCCAAACAGACCAATCGTCACCAATCGGCGTGACCATCGTTCGCCGAAGGGGCCGAGGAACAAGCGACCGAGCAATGACATAAAACCATGCACTCCGGCGATGGCAGCGGCAAATACCAGGGTTTCGCCGCGGCTCAGGAGGTAGGGGATAAGCTGGATCGTCATGGTTACTGTCGCAAACCCACTCATTGCGAACGCAATACTCAGTAACCAAAAACGTAAGTCCCTGATTGCCACTCCCACTCGCACGGAGGGTTCAGGAAAAATCGTAAGGTCTGTTGCCGATAACACACCATCAGGTGTCAACCCTAGATCGGCTGGGCATCGTCGCAGCACCAGTGCATGGGGCGGGATGGTGAGTGCCATGATTGCCGCCAGTACCAGTAACGCTAAGCGCCAGCCTATCAGATCGACCAGCCAACCGGCCAGCGGAATGAAGATAAAGCTGGCCCAGGCCCCGAAGAAGGTTAATACTTGCAGTGCCCGACCGCGCTCGCGACGAAACCAGGTGGCAATAATTGCAAACGCCGGTTCGTACAGAACGGCAGCGCTGGCAATACCAACCCCGGCCATTACCAGGTAGAGCTGTAGCGGTGTGGTGATCTGCGACCAGAGTATGAGCAACCCGCAGCCTGCGAGTGAACCTGCCGTCATTAGTCCACGGCTACCGTAGCGATCAAGCCACCAACCAATCAATGGTGCTGCCAGCCCATTGGTCAGCAGTGTCACTGAATAACCGGTAGTTATAGTGAGTTGACCGACTCCCAGATCGGTGGTCATCGGTGAGATGAACACACTGTAGGCATAGTACAAAATGCCCCACGAAATGACTTCGGTGACCGAGACGGTCAACAGCATCACCCAGCCGTAATACAGGCGACCAGACCATAGTTGCTTTAACAACATGAGTGTGGCACCGATTGTAACTCAATTGTCGCGGAAAACGTGGTTATTGCAGACGTACAACACTGATTATCATAACCACCTGGTCCGCTACAGACCCCTGTCTCCGGTAGTTTCAGCTCCACCCGACGAGCAGCTTCCCAATCGCCACACAATGCCGCCGTTACCGAACGCACCTGTTCATAGCCGGTCAAGAGCAAAAACGTAGGTGCTCGACCGTAACTTTTCATTCCCACAATGAAGACATCTGGTTCAGGATGGTGCAATTCGGTAAAACCATGTGGTGGAACTGTACCGCAACTATGCAGATTGGGGTCGATCAGCGGGGCCAGAGCCACCGGTGCCTCAACAACGGGATCCAGCGCCAGGCGCAATTCGCGCATGATTGTCAGATCAGGCCGAAAACCGGTACAGACAATAATCTCGTCAACCGGAGGGAGGCTTCGCTCACCGTCACTGACTACCAGGCCGTCATCTGTCTGTCGCACCTGATCGGTTTGCCAGCCGGTCACCATTGTCACTCGTCCCTCTGCAATGAGTGACCGTATTTGCATTCCTAGTCGACCACGTGCGACCAGAGCATCGGCTTCGCCACCACCAAACATACGCTCAAGATTGGTGGCATCGCGTCGTACTAGCCAGATGATCTGCGTTGCCGGTTCAGTTGCACGCAGAGTTACCAGATCGAGCAAGGCATTGAACGCCGAATGACCACTGCCGGCAACCAACACCCGACGGTTGGCGTAGCGTGAGCGGAGGCGGCCTAAAATGTCAGGAATACCGTAGAAGATATGATCGGCTACTCTGCGTTCGCCAATGGCCGGAACTCCGGCTGCTCCCAGCGGATTGGGTGAAAGGTACGTGCCAGAAGCGTCGATAACTGCACGTGCCAATAAGAGCGACTCCTGACCTGCATCATCAACCAGGGTCAATTGAAACGGTACCGCCTGCCGATCACGGCCACGTTGCCGGTCATGACCACGGCGTGCAACCGCCACAACTCGCTGGCGATAACGTATGGAAGAGGCCAGCTCAGGTAGGGCAGCCAAAGGTGCAAGATAATGGGTAACGAGTTCGGCGCCGGTCGGAAATGTATCGGATGGCGGCATCTGCCAGCCAGCAGCCGACAATAAACGATGAGCTGCTGTATCAACACAATAGCGCCACGGGGTAAACATCTGCACATGGCCCCAGCGTAAGACGGCTGCACCAGCCTCAGCACCAGCTTCCAGCACCACAAATGGCTCGCTTCGTTCGGCAAGATGGGCCGCAGCGGCTAACCCGACCGGTCCGGCGCCGATGATTGCGATAGGGTATGGCATACCTGCTCCTTTCAGGATTATATTGAAGAATATCAATATACTGACAATAAAAAAACACCCTCCTCAACTCGACTCACGCCTCGCCAAGCTGATCGAAGAAAGTATGAATCATCGCCCGAACACGAGCTAGCGCCTCGCGGTGAATTGCGTAATAGATCCACTGTCCACGCCGTTCACCCTCGATCAATCCACCGTCGCGTAATAAACGCAGGTGATGAGAAACGGTCGGCTGTTTTACGGGGAGCGCTGCTTCGAGATCACAAACGCAGACGTGACCGGCATGACGTGCCAGAATAGCAAGGATGCGCAGACGTATCGGATGAGCAAGTAAGGATAAGGTCTCGGCAAGGTGGGTTACCTCACTCTCGGTCAGTGGTTCATCGATGAATGGCGTGCAGCATCCTACCCTGAGCTTCACACTATCCTGATCGGTGTTTTGTGCAACCATTTGTCCTCCCGTGATAAGCGATCCTGCCGGTGAATGTAGCAGATATATTGAAGTTTGTCAATATATGAAGTGCCACGAATAGGGAGTTTCAGATTTCTCAACTTGCCCTGAAAGAGGGGAAGAAGCGAGAAAAGAACAATGATACCAACGCTCCAGTGTAACTGTAGGGGTTGGTTCTCCCCTGGTCACCCTTACTGGGAGCGATAGTGTGTTGATGTGCCAAACAATAGTTGCCATGCGCCTGGTTAACTGCGATGCGTCATTGGGAGGTTGATTACGCGCTCAATAACCGTTTGTGAAGCCTGTTCCTCAAGCCTTCAAGGACGCTTAATATTTTCTTAACCAACGACGATCAGTCAAAGTGTTACAATAGTCAGGGTTATGCAATTGCGCTTTGCCGATTAATTGCAAGACATCTGTGACAACACATGCGGTATCTGCGCTTGCTTATCTACAGTTTTATTGTCTTATCACTCGCTGCGTGTGGTTCAATGCCCGCCGCACAACCGACGAACATCTCTTTGCCAACACCAACGCCTACACCACAGTTGACTCGGTCAACAGCAATTTCACTCCCGGCGATTGATTTCGGTCAGCTTCGTGGTGAAATTAAAATCGATGGCTCCAGTACTGTCTTTCCAATTACTGAGCAGGTCGCTGTAGCCTTTAGCCAGCTTGCCCCTGATGTAGCCGTACGCTTAGGGGTCAGTGGCACCGGTGGCGGCTTTACTCGTTTTTGTGCTGGCGAGACCGATATTTCCAATGCTTCCCGTCCGATCAAGCAGAGCGAGATGGACGCATGTGCCGCACAGGGCATCGCCTTTATCGAGCTACCAATAGCATTCGATGGATTGACGGTTGTGGTTAATCCTCAGAATGATTGGGCGCAGTGTTTGACTGTAGCCGAGCTTCAGCGTATGTGGGCGCCAGAAGCGCAGGGTACAATCACGCGCTGGAATCAGATACGCTCCGATTGGCCCGATGAACCGTTGCATCTGTACGGCGCTGGCGTTGACTCCGGAACGTATGATTATTTTACCTCGGCAATTGTTGGTGCGGAAGGTGTGAGCCGTAGCGATTACACGGCCAGCGAGGACGATTATCTTCTGGCTCAGGATGTTGCAGCAGACCGGTTAGGATTGGGATTTTTTGGTTATGCCTACTACGTTGAATATTCCCAGCAGCTACGAGCTGTGGCAATCGATAATGGAAATGACTGCGTTGCACCAACACTAGAAACGATAACAGATGGTCGTTATCAGCCACTGTCTCGGCCGCTGTTTATTTATGTGCGCGCCGATAGGGCGAGTCGGCCGCACGTGCAGGCCTTCGTCCAAATGTATCTACAAAACGGCGCCGTGTTTGCGCAACAGGCGTTGTACACGCCTTTACCTGAGGCCGTATACCAACTGGCCTTACGTCGGTTTGAACGGCGGATAACCGGTTCGGTATTTACCGGCGGATCGCAGGTTGGCCTGTCGATAGAGCAATTGTTGCAGTTAGAGGATCGTTAGCGATGCGTTTTCCGATCCGAGCTAAATTGCTAGGCGCTCTAGCCATCGACTTGATCTTGATGATGGTCCTCGGCTATTTTGCCGTTCATCAGATGGCTACGATGAACGAACGGGCTGTCTTTATTGAACGCCATACAATCCCGTCGCTCGATACGGTGGGCGATATGACAACCGCCATTAACCGTTATCGCGCTCGCCAACTGGAATTTCTCATCTACACTAACAGTGGTGATCGTAACCGTATTCTCGACCAGATGCGAGCGATAGAATCTGAGATGAGCGGTTATTTCCTGACGTATCGCTCATTGATCGGCTCTCCACGTGAACAAGAGCAATTAGATGCGGTTGAAGCGGCCTGGAGCGAGGTGGTCAAGGCGAATCACGAGCGCTTCATTCCAGCCGTTCGTCTGGTGAGTGATGGTAGCGTTCAACCATTTTATTCACGGATGAATCCGGCGTATGATGCGCTCGATCAGGCGATGGCCGGGTTAGTACAAGAGAATCAGCGGCAGGCGCGCGCATCCCTCGACGTAGTTGCTGCAAGTTATGATACAGCGCGTACATTTATTATGTTCGATACCGTCGTTGCGATTATTATTTCGGCTGCAATTGGGTTGGTTCTCTCGGCGCGTATTGCCCGTCGTCTACGACGCCTGGTGGAAGCAACAAATCGGGTTTCAGCCGGTAACTTCGTAGGTTCTATTAATGAGCAGATCCGTGACGAGATCGGCGACCTGGCGCGGGCATTTGATCAGATGCTTGCAAGCCTTCGTCACCAGCGTAGTGAACTAGAAGATCGCAACCGCGCTTTGCAAGAAAGTCTTGCCCGACAGTCTCAATTGATGGAAGAGATTGTCCGCGGCAAGCAGGCTGAAGCCGAAGCAGAACGTGCTCGTGCCGCAGCAGAAGCGGCCAGTCAGGCCAAGAGTGCTTTTCTGGCAACGATGAGCCACGAACTGCGGACACCTCTTAACGCGATCCTCGGTTATGCCCAGCTATTGCACCTCAGCAAATCGGTAACTGAACCACATGCGCAGTACCTGGAACGTATCCTGGTTTCTGGGCGACATTTACTGACACTGATCAGTGATGTTCTCGATTTTGCCAAAATTGAACAGGGTGCGCTTGAACTGGAGTACAGTCAGGTGCATATCCCAACGCTGGTTGATGAACTGGTTGCGATGACACTGCCGCTGGCGCAGCGTCATCATAACCAGGTTCAGGCATATTGTCCTGCCGAAATTGACACTATCGAGACAGATGGTCGTCGTTTACGTCAGGTTTTAATCAATTTGCTCGGCAATGCTGCCAAGTTTACCGAAAACGGAACGATCCGACTCGAAGTAACATCTGTACAGCACGGCGATGTGGCCGGTATTCAGTTCGCGGTGATCGATACCGGGATCGGTATTCCACGCGATAAACAAGACAAACTTTTTCAACCGTTCAGCCAGATCGACTCATCGGTTACCCGGCGCTATGAGGGTACTGGTCTTGGTCTGGCATTGAGCAAGCAGATTGTGCAGGCTCTTGGTGGCACTATCGCAGTGGAAAGTGATGTGGGTGTTGGATCAACATTTACCGTCTGGATCCCAACCAGGCCTGTTTCTGCGGTTAACTCCTCATCGTTGGCATCGAAACTACCTCTTGTTGGAGAACCGGCATGAGCTTCATTCTCGTCGTTGATGATAATCTGGACAATCGCAATATTATCGGTCAGATGTTAAGCTTCAGCGGTTTCAAGGTCGAACTCGCTGCCGATGCATACACCGCAATCAAACTCGCCAAACAGCATCGGCCAGCGCTGATCCTGATGGACCTGTCGATGCCTGGCCTCGATGGCTGGACAGCGACTGAATATATCAAACGTGATCCCGAACTTGCCCGGATTCCGGTAGTTGCAGTGAGTGGTCACGTGACACGAAACGATATTGAACGTGCGCGTCAGTCGGGTTGTGCCGAGTTCCTGTCTAAACCAATCGAGTATGAACATTTGATTGCGGTCGCTCGTCGGTATGTACAGTGATACCGTAACGTCGTTGTGGTATCATGGTGGTATGGAGGCTAGACTGCTCCCATTCATAACCTGTCCCTACCACCCTACGGCGACGTTAGAGGTAGCGCAAATTGATCAAATGACCGATAGTACGATCATTACCGGTCATCTGCGTTGTTCGTTCTGTGACGTGGTGTATCCAATAATAAACGGCATTCTCGATGTGATTGGGAAACGCCAACCAGCAAGTATAGCCCAGATAGTGAATGACTTACCGCCAGCAGCCTGGGCTTACGAACGAACCTGGCGACCGCTGTCACTGAGTTTGCTCACCGGGGAGTACTTCCCGCTTAACCGTGAACTCCACCTCATCACCGGTCTGGCCGGTGCCGAACGGGGTGGGCTGATGATTGATGTTGGCTGCAGCAATGGCCTGTACGCACGTGCTTTAGAACAGGTACGTCGTCAAAGCAATGCGAGTGGCTTCGTTGTCGGGGTTGATCTGAGCATGGCCATGCTCGACGAAGCACAACGGCGGGCCCGTTGTGATGGGTTATCGATAAGCTTTGTGCGGGCCAGCGCTCAATCCTTACCCTTTGCTGATGCTACTGTCGATGTGCTGGTCATGGGAGGTACGCTCAACGAAATCGGCGATATACCGGCTGCACTGACCGAATGGCGACGCCTGCTCCGTTCTGGTGGTCGAGGCGTCATGATGAGTCTGGTGCGGGCAACCACGCGACCCGGACAGATACTGCAACAGCTCCTGGCAACGGGAGGTCTCCAATTTCCAAGTCTAGCCGAACTCAATCAGTACTTTGCTGCTGCCGGTCTTCAGCTCCGCGCTCAGTGGCAGTATGGCGTTGTAGTGTTCAGTGTGCTGCAATAGAAGCGAGGGTCTTGCAACGTTGTTTTTGTCTGGTAGTGAAATGGAGAAGTGAGAGGGTATAGATTCGGTTAGGAACTGCCTCTTTCCGCATTTGACGAGATGGCGTGGTTGTGATATATTCTTCAGTGCCGCATGGTGCCTGTAGCTCAATGGCAGAGCGCCTGACTGTGGATCAGGAAGTTGTGGGTTCGAGCCCCATCAGGCACCCCACACGATTGGAAAGCCGGGGATAGACCCGGCTTTTATCGTGTTTAGGGTATGGAACGTAAAACCGTCATTTCGCTTGTCTATGGTAGAGTCGTCTTGATGGACTCTATCTCATACCTTACTCCAGAGGAGACAGGGGCTTGTGTAGTGAGTGGTTCACACGGTGGCCTCAGCTCGGCGCGTTATGCCCTTACCGTCACACTGGCTGGCGTGGTCTTCAACGATGCCGGTAAAGGGAAAGATGATGCCGGTATTACCGGGTTATACTTGCTCGATACAGTGCATATGCCCGCTATTGCCGTTGCCCACACGAGTGCTCGGATCGGAGACGCTGCCGACACCTGGGACCATGGAATTGTCAGTGCCATCAACCAGGCAGCAGCCGCACGCGGAGTACGGATAGCCATGTCGGTACAAGAAGCTGTCATGCACTTGTTGCGCCCCCCTGTATAATAGGAGTATCGCACTGTACTATGATACACATCTCTGACAAAGTTTTTACTGTATACGAGTTGCAGAGCTGCTGTTCGTGCGCTATACTCAGCAATAGTCAGGTAAATTGTACGTAGAGCTATGGCGACAGATAGGTGGAACGTGGATCTCGTTCGTGCTCATGTCTTTATCTCCGGTCGCGTACAGGGCGTTAGCTTTCGAGCGTATACGCGCGATCGAGCGCGTGAGGCGCAGGTCAAAGGATGGGTACGCAACCTGAGCGATGGTCGCGTGGAGGCAGTCTTTGAAGGACCACGACCAGCCGTTCAAAAGCTTATTAGCTGGTGCTACAGCGGCCCCAGTCAAGCGCAAGTCGAGCGAGTTGAGGTTCACTGGGAAGAACCAACCGGCAAAGAGGGCGTATTCTCCATCGTTTGGTAAAGCCCGACGTCGTAGGACGACGCATAGACCGCCTGCTAAACGCATGCGTCGGCGCCAACACACGCTCGACCCTACTTCTGCAAACTCAACAGCAACAGTTTTACGGCACGAAAGGACACCTATGGGCGTTAAACCATGGAAACTGATTACCAGCGCCCTCATCAGTATTGGCATTATCATACTGGCTATTCTCAACCGCCACTGGATCGTTGAAGCGTTCAGTCTTCTCAATGAAGCAAAGCACGGTTGGCTATTTGCGGCTTTGGTGCTGATTGCGCTTAGCTATCTGATGAGTGCGCAGGTCTTTAATGTTGTCCTCCGTTCGCTCGGTTACCGCATGAATCTCCTCCGTCTGTGGGCAACAGCCTTGACGGCCATTATTATCAGTCAGTCGGTGCCTGCCGGTGGGGTTGGAAGCTATGCGTTTCTCATAAGTAATTTTAACCGGCGTGGTATTCGGGCCGGTGAGTCGGCACTATTGGCTTCACTCGAAACCCTCAGTTATGTGATGGCAATGCTGCTAATCTTTTCGTTTAGCCTGGGCTACTTTGCATGGCGTGGGCTTGAAGCAACTGGTGCCAGTTATATTGCTGGATTCGTTGGTCTTTCCGTCATTGGTATCGCAATCTTTGTTTTGACCCGCAGTGAGCAAACATTGCACCAATGGCTTTACGGCCTACAGCAGGGAATAGGACGTCTGTTTGGCCGTCGGTGGAGCAGCACCTGGATTGATCGGATTGTCGATGACCTGTCGCGTGGTCGAAGCCTCTTGATCCATCGTCGCCGTGATGTATTCTTGCTGGTGCTGATCCAGTTGACTGCGCTTAGTGGTCACAGTCTAGCGATGCTGCTGGTCTTGCACGCCCTAGGTACCGATGTCAGCTTCGCGGTCGTCTTGTCTGCCTTTGGTGTGGCATTGGTTACATCAACGTTCAATGTACTCCCAGGCGGTGGTGGCACGGTTGAAGCTGCCTTGGTAGCCGTGTTGAGCCAGATGGGAGTAGGTCCAGCCGCAGTGCCGGCTGCTATTATTTTTCGACTTTTTAATTACTGGCTGGCTGCACCACTTGCGGCTGTCTGCTATCACTGGTTAATGCACGAACCGGTAACTCCCCTAGTGAGTAGCAAAGTACGCACCGGCTCACTGAACGCACCGTCGCATGATTAGAACGCTGCTCCCAGTGAGGCACAATTTGGTGGGGGAAATATGAATAAGGGCGTTGTCGAAAATCTACGACGGGTTGAACTGTTCAGCGGTCTGAGCGACGAGGAATTGTTGCAGATTGCTACAATCTGTAAGGTACGCCGCATCGGTGCTGAGCAAGCGGTCTTCCGCGAAGGAGATGACGGCGACGAGCTGTTTATCATTCACGAGGGCTGTGTACGGATTATGATCAATACCCGTACATCGGAGGGGAGGTTCGCGCCTTCAACGATTAATCTGCTCTACAAAGGGCAGAGTTTTGGTGAGATGGTACTGCTCGGCGGTGCTACCCGCTCGGCAACGGTTGTTTGCGTTGATCCATGTGTTTTACTGGTGATCAACGAGCGTGATTTCGCTACGTTGTGTGAACGAAACCCTCGCATTGGCTATCTGGTCATGCGCAATATGGCGGCCGATCTCGCTTACAAACTTCGCTCATCGAACTTGCTACTACGCGGGAATATCCGCTGGCAACAGGGTGAATTAGGAAAACACTGACTCGCCAGCGTTATGCCATTGGCTTGCGGAGTGATAACCAGATGCGCTGCAAGCCGTGTTGCGCAGCATAACGCCATAATGCCTGTTGGAGCATTCGACGATCAGCTTCCGCTGGTACCCGAACGGCTACGCCGCGACGATAGCGCTCGGTGGTGTAAGCAGTTGCGATACCACGTATCGTTGCGGCATGTTCAGGCAAGATACCCGCTAGACGTTGGGCATATTCTTGTGGCGTTTCCGACAGTTGCTGCTCTAGTCCGGCCAGTCGGGCCAGCCATGCCATTTCGGCGTATGCTGCGGCTGCCAGACGAAGACCCCGCAATTCATGCCTGAGCCACCACTGCCACCCAAACAATATCAAACTAATACTCAGCGGGATCGCTAGCATCACTAGGAGCCAACCGACCGGTGTTCCACCAGAACGGGCTGGTGGGTTGTTCAGCGATGATGAAGTAGCAGATCCACCGATTGCACTACTGGCAATCGAGTTATCATCAAGCTCCTCAAACCGACCCGGATCGAGGCCAGCCCCCCCGACACTACTCGCAACCCCTTCGTCTTCGGCGCCAAAGATTGGCTGTAGTGGACGCTGCGGAAGTGACGTATAACTGGCTGCCGTTGGCTCGAATCGCTCCCAGCCGATACCAGGAAAGTACACTTCTGGCCAGCTGTGAGCGACATTTTCGCGCACAATATACACCCCCTGATCAGGATCAAAATCACCGCTAGCGTAACCGCGTACCCAACGTGCCGGCACACCGATTGAACGCAACATAACAACCATTGCCGAGGCAAAATAGTCGCAGTAACCGGACCGTTGCTCGAAGAGGAACCAGTCTACCAGATCAACATTCGCTGGCGGGGGTGGAATGTCCTCGCTGTAGGTCAGCCGACGCAAATAATCTTGAATAGCGACAGCCTGATCGTATGGTGCTTCAGCATCGGCAGCGGCAATGACTCGCGCAGCCTCTGCCCGTACCCGTGCCGGCAGCGTATCGGGTAATTGCAGATAGCGTTCGCGAACCCATGTTGGGTAATCTCGACCGGCCTGACGCAGACTCTGCACATCGGCCACTGAAGCCAGGACGGTCACGGTATAGGTTGTCTCGGCCCACAATGGTGTCAACGCAGTAATGAGTGACACATCGTCATAAACCGGCGCTACTCTACCGTTTTCATCACGAACAACAAGGTGTTCAACTCGCGTCGGCAGACTCAACTGTAATGGCGCCCCTCCAAATACTATCAGGTCATCATTCCGTTCTTGTGCCAGCGTGATCGTCTGGGTAATGAGCTGCCGTGCCCGCCGCTCAGTGAGTGGTAGGGTCTCACCGGCAGCAAGCGGTGTACGTGCCTGTTCGGCAGTAGCAACACCCAATGCTGAACGAGCTAGCTCACCGGTCGTGTTCGACCAACCCGATCCATCGTACCGATCAAATGCAACTGCTCGCCAATATTCAGGACGTGACGAGCGCACCGTCATAACGAGATCGAAACCCGGTGCCCGTGAACCACCAAGAGGTGCGACTCTGGCCGTAAACGAAATGCTTCCGGCTCCGGGCGGAGCGTTGATCGTGCTGAAGGCATCTTCCCATGCGGCCCGTGCAATGCGAAACGGCGACCGCAGCATCTCCCATGTCTGTGCTGCCCGATCAGTGGGAATATCGGCAGGTAAGAGTGCAGTACACGCAATCAAGACCACACCAACGACCGTCGCTGCCCACATCGCACGCAAAGGTAACAGGTCAGGATAACTCATCTGCCGGGTTTCCCAAACCAACCGGCGCTGCATCACATGGTGATACACCAGCAATAGTAACGCGCTGGCGATCAAAACGAGAGCCTCTGTATCGGGTTTGGGCAACACATATGTGTAATTAACGAGAAATACTGCGGCGTTGGCAACAATCAGTAGCCACGGTCGCTGCTGGCGAAACACGGCCCAAACGGTTGCGTAGACCAGCCACCAGCAGAGAAAGGCTAATGCAACCACAAACAAAACGATGTCTTCACCACGACCACCACTGGCGAGCACGCGAACCCAGCCGCTGATCCGAATAATCAGTTCAACGGCGCGGTCACGCCAACTGACGAGTCGTTCATCGAGCAGTGGGCCGACCTGCTGGACGATCCAGACCCAGGCGAAAACCAGCGCTACGATATGAGCACTCCAGCTCGGTAAGCGTTGCCAGCTTACCAGCACCAACCCAACCACTAGGGCAAATGCACCTATCGACGGTAAAATCGATAACCCACCAGCCCAGCCAGATATAGCCAGACTACGGATGACAGCACCAGTCAGGAGTACAATCAAGCCGACGCCCGGCAACATCCACCAGACACGAGTGAGACTAATTAAAGTTGGCGGAGCTGGTTGGTTCATCCTACCCTAATGTCTCAGCCATTCGCGGAAACGCACGTAGCGTATTCTGCCAGAGCTGTGGTGCCAATTCTGCTAACGACAGACCGCGCAGATCGGCCAGTTTCTGCGCAATATATACCAGCCGACTCGGTTCATTCCGCTGCCCTCGATGCGGATGCGGGCTAAGGTATGGACTGTCAGTCTCAATCAACAGACGCTCTAGCGGTGCTTGTTGCACGACCTCATGAAGCGCTGCTGATTTTGGAAACGTGAGAGGTCCTGAGAATGAAAGGTAGAAACCCAGTTCCAGGCACTCCTGAGCCGCGGTCCAGTCTCCTGAGAATGAGTGCATCACGCCCGGACCACGTGCAGCATCGCGTAAGACCGCAATAGTTTCGGGCATTGCCTCACGTGAGTGAATCACAACCGGCAACCCTAGCTCAGCGGCCAGGGCTAGTTGCGCCCGAAACGCCTTCTCTTGTTCACTGGGTGGCGATTTCATCCAGTAGTAATCAAGACCAATCTCGCCAATTGCCACGACTTTTGGATGGGTAGCGAGCCTGCGAATCTGGTCGATCCAGTCTGACGGTAAATCATGCAGATGATTAGGCTGAATCCCAACGACTGCAAAAATGGCCGGATGCGCATTCGCCAGCGCTACGGCTGCATGACTCGAGGCTAAATCGTAGCCGATCTCAACCATAGCGGCGATACCGGCTTCAATAGCCCGTTCAATCACCGCTCTGCGGTCTTCATTAAACTGCTCTGAAGCAAGATGGAGATGTGTGTCAATTAAAGGTTGTGTTGATTTCATAGGCATTCCACACCATTGTAGCATACATGCCCATTTGTCGTCAGAACTATTATAACGGTAGGGAGGATTTTTAGTGTATAGGTTTCGGGTCATCTTTGATGTTAGAATGGTACGAACGAACATCACGCACCCGCTTCCAACGATTCCTGACTCATGAATTCACCTGCTCGTGCAGGTCTCCTGGTTCGAGAAAGAGAAACGCAGAAGGAACGGATTCTTTCTCGCTCTCTAGTGGGAGAGTAAGGGCGTTAGGAGAAGGTGAGGGGGTTTCCTGCTAAGAGTGCTACGTTCCACGTAAACCGGTCGGTTGGCGCGTCTCCCCATTTCCTCTCGACGTCACGGGGGAAAAGGGAAGAGTCTCTGGTCATTCAGGACCGTCCGAGAGTTCTTGTCGCGGGTTGTACGACATGGATGCCCAACATTGTTGCTCCACTCACTCTTGTGATATGTATCACAATTTTTTGAACCATTCTGAACCTTCTACATTTTTACTGACCCTTCTACATTGAATGATACCTGCAAAAAGCCGAACCTTCAGCGGTTGACAAAAAAACAGAATCGGGCTATAACAATAAGCGTGGTGCAAACGTGAGGTTTATCACAAACAGGGTGACAATACGGGTGTAACCTCGGCTAAAACAGGTAGAACAACATATCGCTTCGATAAATCATACATCTACCGGAAACCATGGTATCATTCTATTAACACCATAATCTTCACTCCTGACGAAGTCGTCACCGACGGTTAAGCTAAGAAAGCTTTAGTTCAGCGGCACCAAATGGGTGTCGTGTTGTCGTGTGGTTATTGTTTAATTCAAATGAAAGAAGGTCTGGCGCTTATGAACCTGCTTGGCCTACCCATCCTGTCACTGTTGCTCTGGCTACCGGCGCTTGGTGCCCTAGTAATTTTGTTGCAACCGCGAGGACGTTCTACGCTGCATCGCTGGACAGCAATGAGTGCAGCGTTAGCAACCCTTGTCGTTGCCGGAACCGTTATTGTCCTGTTTTATACCGGTCCTTATGGACCTGCATCCGGTGTCGTTGTTGGCCCTCCGTTGCAATTTGTCGACTCGGTGGCCTGGTTGCCTGCATTTGGTGCCAATTACTTGATAGGTGTTGATGGTATTAATCTGTGGCTGGTCGGTCTGACTGCGTTCCTGGCCCCATTTGCTGTAGCCGCAACCTGGCAACGTCAGACACGTAGCCTGCGCTTGCTGCTCGTGTTACTCCTGTTGGCAGAAACTACTTTCCTGGGGGTATTCCTCGCCCAGGATATGCTGCTCTTCTACGTCTTTTATGAACTGGCATTAATCCCGATTGTTTTCCTCGTCGGAGTGTGGGGTAGCCATGGTCGAGCTGCGGCCGCATTGAAGCTGTTCCTGTATACGTTCGGCGGATCGTTGTTAATGCTGCTGGCTATTATCGGTCTGCACCTCTTGCATCGTAATGCAGTAGCCGTCATCGATCCGACCTACACCGGTACATTTGCCCTCAACCAAATTGTGGCCGATATGCGTTCGGGCCTCTTTACGCTCGATCCGCTGGTCGCACGGCTCCTGTTCGGTGCGTTTTTCCTCGCCTTTGCCATTAAGTTGGCACTCTGGCCATTCCACACCTGGCTGCCTGATGCGTATAGCGTTGCGCCAACACCGGTAGCAATTATGCTGGCCGGGTTGATGGCGAAATTCGGTGTGTATGGCTTTATCCGCTTTAATATAACGCTTTTCCCAGAGGTTGCCTCTTGGGCAGCGCCAGGGATTGCGGTTCTGGCCGTTATCGGCATTGTGTACGGAGCGCTCATCGCCTTTACCCAGCGCGACTTGCAACGCATGATTGCGTATGCCTCGATTAGTCATATGAACTTTATCGTGTTGGGCATACTGGCTTTGAATACCATTGCGATGAATGGTGCTCTGCTCCAGATGGTATCGCACGGTATCGTCACCGCAGCACTGCTGATCATCGTCGCTGTTATCGAGGAGCGCCGCGAGAGTCGTGAACTTGGTTCATTTGGCGGTCTATGGCAGGTGACACCCATCTACGCCGGTTTTACCTTGCTTGCACTTCTGGCAATGGCCGGTCTGCCTGGTTTAAGCGGCTTTGTCGGTGAGTTTACGATGTTGCAGGGTATCTTTACCTCACCACTGCTCGGTTGGCCTTTTGCGGTGGGTGCGGTGATTGGCATAATCCTGGCAGCAGTGTATGCTCTGCGCGTATTCCGCGTAGCCTTCATGGGTGAAGTGCGTAATACGGTGAACTTTGATTTGCCAGATTTGCAACGTCGCGAACTGATAACACTGGGTGGGTTGACGCTGGTTATCATTGCCCTGGGATTGTTCCCGAATGTCTTGCTGAGTGGAACTTCCGGTTCAGTGCAAGGGCTAGTTGAAGCGATAACACCAGCCGTCCAGGCAGCAGCTCGATTCAATGGCTGGTAGAGCGAGCGAGAACGCCGCTTACGAGGGCAACTTGCTGAAAGAGCGGGTTGCCCTCGTTGTGTTTCCAGCGCTGTTCAAGGCTATTCCTGGACGGCAGCGGCAGTAGGCAGAGTGAGGCGGGCAAGGGATGGGTAGGTTCCTAACCCGTCTGTGGTGCGCGTTCTGTTGTCTCCCATACTACCTGAAGCGGCCCGGCGGCTTGCGTACCCAGGGGGGGCAGGCCCGAGGCGGGCCGAAGGCTTGCGTACCCAGGGGGGCAGGCCCGAGGCGGGCCGGAGGCCCGCGTACCCAGGGGGCAGGCCCGAGGCGGGCCGGAGGCCCGCGTACCCAGGGGAGCAGGCCCGAGGCGGGCCGGAGGCTTGCGTACCTAGGGGGGCAGGCATGAGGCAGGCCGGCGGCCCGCGTACCCAGGGGGGCAGGCCCGAGGCGGTCGGGAGGCCCGCGTACCCAGGGGGGCAGGCCCGAGGCGGTCGGGAGGCCCGCGTACCCAGGGGGGCAGGCCCGAGGCGGGCCGGAGGCCCGCGCACCCAGGGGGCAGGTGCAAGGCGGGCCGGAGGCCCGTGTACCCAGGGGAGCAGGTCCGAGGCGGGCCGGAGGCCCGCGTACCCAGGGGGCAGGCCCGAGGCGGGCCGGAGGCTTGCGTACCCAGGGGGGCAGGTGCAAGGCGGGCCGGAGGCCCGCGTACCCAGGGGGGCAGGCATGAGGCAGGCCGGAGGCCCGCGCACCCAGGGGGGCAGGCCCGAGGCGGGCCGGAGGCCCGCGCACCCAGGGGGGCAGGCCCGAGGCGGGCCGGAGGCTTGCGTACCCAGGGGAGCAGGCCCGAGGCGGGCCGGAGGCCCGCGTACCCAGGGGGGCAGGCATGAGGCAGGCCGGCGGCCCGCGTACCCAGGGGGGCAGGCATGAGGCAGGCCGGTGGCCCACGTACCCAGGGGGGCAGGCCCGAGGCGGGCCGGAGGCCCACGTACCCAGAGGGGCAGGCCCGAGGCGGGCCGAAGGCTTGCGTACCCAGGGGGGCAGGCCCGAGGCGGGCCGGCGGCCCGCGTACCCAGGGGGGCAGGCCCGAGGCGGGCCGGAGGCCCGCGTACCCAGGGGGCAGGTGCAAGGCGGGCCGGAGGCCCGCGCACCCAGGGGGCAGGTGCAAGGCGGGCCGGGGGCTTGCGTACCATTCATAGGTTCCGTTGAACGAAATGCGTGTTCAATGGTACCATGATACTCGTCGCAACAACCGCCGTTGTTCAGATAGAACCCTTATGGACGAATCAACCAATAGCCGCATGGTGGCAGCACTGCACGACTTTCAACGACTGCGCTGGCGGGCTGATATTGAACATCTCTTGGCGCGCCTACGGGGTCAGTCAGATGATTTGCTGCCGTTTGAGGAAGTTCGCCAACGAGTCCGTGCCAGTGTAGCTGGCGAACGTCAGTTGCGTGAAATTCCGCTCGACGCAATCGTAGGCAGTGTTGGCCGGTACCATGACTTCAACCGCAATTTCTTACCTCGCCGCGACGATGACTGGCAGCGTTGGTCACGAGTGATGGCTGCGGTTGAAAGCTGGCATGGCTGGCCTCCGATTGAGGTGTATCAGATCGGCGATGCTTACTTTGTGATCGACGGCAATCATCGCGTATCGGTAGCACGTCAAATGGGGATGGATCACATCCAGGCGTATGTCATCCCGCTGCAATCGCGAGTGCCGATTGATCCGTCAATGACACTAGAGGAGGTGATCATCGCTGGTGAATATGCTGGTTTTCTCGAAGCCACCCGGCTTGACACGCTGCGGCCCGGTTGTGATTTACGAGTAACTGTTGCCGGACAATATGAGAAGCTGCGTCAACAGATCGAGCATCTTCAACAACGATTGACCACAGCCGATACTGCGTCATCGTTCGTGGAAGCGGCCTGCATCTGGTACGATCAGGTGTATCGTCCGATTGCCGATCTGATTCAGGAGCGGGGGCTGTTACGCGATTTTCCGCAACGAACGACGACCGATCTCTATCTCTGGCTCTGTGATCACCGTGACGAGCTAAGCAAACGATTGAGCTGGGAAATCAGTCTGACCCAGGCTATTGATGATCTGGCAGAAGCACCTGGTCGGGCTGAACAACTCCTTGAGCGGATGATCCCCGACAACCTCGAACCAGCGACACCGGCCGGTGTCTGGCGTCGCCATCGTCGGCTTGATCCGGCATTCTGGTTGTTTCGCGAGGTGCTGGTGCCGGTGAGTAGTCAGCCTGACCAATGGCAGGTTCTCGATCAGTTATTGCAATGGGCTGAACGTGAGCCGATCCGACTACTCGGTCTCCACGTTGTGCGTAGTGCTCGTCAGCGTGATTCGGCTGCTGCTCGATCAGTCGTGCAGACGTTTATAGATCGCTGCGCTACCGCTGGTGTGCGCGGTGAGTGTGCCATCGAGGTTGGCGCCATCGGGCGGGCAATTCGCGAGCGGGCACGTCTGGTCGATCTGATCGCGGTTCAGGTAAACCATCCACCCGGTTCATCACCGCTGGCGCGTTTGGCCTCTGGCTTGCGCACAATTCTGCGTTGTTCAGTACGTCCGGTGTTAGCAGTACCCCAAACGGTTACGCAGGTCGAGCGGTTACTGTTGGCTTACGATGGTAGTCGTAAAGCTGAAGAGGCGCTCTATCTGGCGACATACCTCGCCGCACGCTGGCACCTGGCGCTCAACGTTGTCACCGTGCTCGAAGGAAACGCTAGTGCCGAACAGGTACGGTTACGCGCATTTCGTTATCTCGAACAGTATCAGATTGCTGCCGGGTATATCATCGAACGCGGTGAACCGGCTTCGGCAATCATCCACGCAGCCGCGCAGACTCGCGCCGATCTGTTGGTAATGGGCGGCTATGGCCACCGCGATCCGTTAAGCGATCTGGTTATTGGTTCGACAACTGAAGCATTGTTGCGTGCCCGTCAGTTACCGATTTTGGTCGTTTAGACGGTATGAGTATAGAAGTGAGCGTATGTCTAATGATTCTTTGCCCAGTATGGGTGATGGTTAGCACGTTGCAAAGTGCTCTGTTTTCACCTCATCCGACATAGGGACGGAGGGTAGAAGAAGAGAGGATCAAGGTACAGATAGATTCCGACCCGTCCGTAGCGCATGTGGAGGCCCGTTGCTTTCCGCTCAGATGAACGTTTATGGTACCTCTGGTTGGCTCGCCGATTATGCACGTCAGCAAAGCGGTGTTCGTTCACCTCACTTTCAATGCGGGCCAGAGGCCCGCGTACCCAGACCCGGGCGACCGCGCAGGTCAATGACATTTATGGTACCTCTGGTTGGCTCGCCGATGATGCACGTCAGCAAAGCGGTGTTCGTTCACCTCACGTTCAATGCGGGCCAGAGGTCCGCGTACCCAGACCCGAGCGACCGCGTAGGTCAATGACGTTTATGGTACCTCTGGTTGGCTCGCCGATTATGCATGTCAGCAGAGCGGTGTTCGTTCACTTCACTTTCAATGCGGGCCAGAGGTCCGCGTACCCAGACCCGGGCGACCGCGCAGGTCAATGACGTTTTAAGCGCCTGAATGGTATTCATCGTTGTATCCCTCCGTCCGGTTACAGCGCATTGGTTCTCGTAAGACCAAAAGACATCCCCCCAACACTCCCCCACATTTTCGCAAGACGCGATATAATACAGGATACCGGTACAAAAACGTTTTTCATCATCAGTGAGGAGTGCGCGGTGAGCGTGTATAATCCCAACGATGCCGATTTTGCGTTCACAATCGGGATCGAAGAAGAGTACCAGATCGTCGATCCTGAAACTCGTGAGTTACGCAGCTACATCACTCAAATCCTTGAGCCAGGTCGTACCATTTTACGCGAACAAATCAAACCAGAGATGCATCAGAGCATCGTTGAAGTAGGTACTCGTCCTTGTCGCACGATAAGCGAGGCCCGAGCCGAGATTACCCGGCTACGCAGTACAATCGCCGGCCTGGCAGCCCGTCACAACCTACGGATCGTGGCCGCAGGTACCCATCCCTTCTCATCGTGGATGCAGCAAGAGATCACACCCGATGAACGGTACCGCATGGTTGTCGGTGAAATGCAGGAGGCCGCGCTCCAACTCCTCATCTTCGGCATGCATTGCCACATTGGGATGCCCAACAACGAGGTCGCGATTGAGCTAATGAATGTCGCACGCTATATCTGTCCGCATTTATTGGCGCTCAGTACCTCTTCACCGTTCTGGATGGGACGCAATACCGGTTTCAAGTCGTACCGTAGCGTCATTTTCAGTACGTTTCCGCGTACCGGTATTCCGCCAACCTTTCATTCGGCCAGTGAATTCGAGCGTTACGTACAGTTGTTAATCAATACCGGCTGTATTGATAATGGCAAAAAGATCTGGTGGGATTTGCGTCCTCACCCCTTCTTCGGTACACTTGAGTTTCGCGTCTGCGATATTGCTACCAAAGTCGAAGAGTGTCTGGCGTTGGCCGCCACTATGCAGGCGCTCATCGTGAAGTTTTACACCCTGTTCGAGGAAAATATGACCTTCCGCGTCTATCGCCGTGCTTTGATCAACGAGAACAAGTGGCGGGCCCAACGCTGGGGGCTTGATGGTAAACTCATCGATTTCGGTAAACGGAAAGAAGTGGAGGCGAAGGCGCTGGTGTATGAGATCGTTGAACTGGTAGACGATGTTGTTGATATGCTTGGCTCACGACATGAGGTAGAATATCTGCTCAAGATTGTCGAGCATGGAACGAGCGCCGACCGCCAGTTGCGCGTGTTTGCCGAAACAAACGACCTGAAAGCTGTGGTAGACCATCTGATGACCGAGACGATGGAAGGCGTGCCGGTCATGGCATTTGATCCGGCAATCCATACTCATTGAGCAGCAGTACTAGAGAGGATTCCCTGTATGGATTTTGAATTGACACCCGAACAGCAGTTTATTCGACAGACCGTTCGTGAATTTGCCGAGAAGGAAATTGCACCGAAGGCCCGCTACGTCGATGAACACAGTGCGTTTCCGAGTGAGACTTTTGCAAAAATGGCTCAGCTCGGTCTGATGGGTTTGCCCTTCCCTGAAGAGTATGGTGGCGCCGGTGCTGATAGTGTGAGTACAGCAATTGCAATTGAAGAGGTGGCCCGCTGCTGTGGCAGTACAGCACTGGCATACGCTGCCCACATTGGCCTGGGTAGCGCGCCGATTGCGATGTTCGGCACCGAAGAACAGAAGCGTCGCTTCCTGGCGCCGGCCGCTCGAGGCGAATATCTAGCCGCTTTTGGTCTCACCGAACCACACGCCGGTTCTGACGCTGGCGCGACTCGTACTACGGCTCGCTTGGTGGGTGATGAATGGGTGATCAACGGGCAAAAAATGTGGATCACCAACGCGCCTATTGCCGGTCATATCATCGTTACCGCTGTTACCGACCCCGAACTCGGCAAGAAGGGCATCTCGTCATTCATCATTCCGCGCGGAACACCGGGACTGAGCTTCGGTAAACACGAACCGAAAATGGGTTTACGCGGCTCAATCAGTACCGCCGTGATGCTCGATAATGTGCGCGTCCCACGTGAAAACCTGCTCGGTGAGCGTGGTCGTGGTTTTATCCAATTCCTGCAAGTTCTGGATGGTGGTCGAATTGGCATCGGAGCGATGGCCATTGGTCTTGCCCAGGCTGCATACGAGGCCGCAGTGGCATACGCTCGCGAGCGCACGGCCTTCGGCAAACCGATTGGCGCTCATCAATCGGTGGCAAATATGATTGCAAATATGGCCGTTGATCTGGCAGCCGCCCGTGCTCTCGTCTATGGCGCCGCGCGCTTGAAAGACGCCGGTCGCCCCTATACCCGCGAGGCGGCTATTGCCAAGCTCTTCGCTTCTGAAGCGTCAGAGCGTATTTGTCGCGATGCCATTCAAGTATTTGGCGGCTACGGTTATAGCCAAGAGTATCCGGTTGAACGCCTCTACCGGGATACACGTCTGCTAACCATTGGTGAAGGAACGTCGGAAATCTTACGTGGGGTCATCGCTCATTCTGTTCTCGGCCTGCGCGGGTAACAGCTTGTGCTACAATAAAAGACGCACGATAGCCAGTGCTTATGAGGTCTCAGACGAGGAAGTACTATGACGCAAAGCCAGCCCGAGACCGACCGCGCCGGTCCTGCGATCAATCCGGCTGATTTGCAGGCGCTCATTGCGCAGGGACGGCAACGAGGCTTCGTCACATTCGAGGATATTCAACGGTTGATCCCTAACCCAGATGAGTCGATCGAACAGATCGACAGCATCTATGCTACACTAGCCGAGGCCGGTATCCCTGTGCAAGACGGCGATGAAGTGGTTCTGGAAGATGAGCCATCATCGCTGTCTGCAATGGATATTGATCTCGACGATGAGTTGTCAGACGCGTTGCTGAGCGATAGCGTGCGGCTCTATCTGCGCGAGATCGGGCAGGTGCCGCTGCTCACGGCTGAACAAGAAAAGCGCCTGGCGCAATTGATTGAACGGGGTCAGGAGGCGGAACGGAAATTAGCTACCCTCCCGCCCGATAGCCCTGAAGCGGCACGCTTACGGCAGGTTAAAGCGCAGGGTGATGAGGCCCGTCAGCAAATGGCGGCAGCAAATTTACGTCTGGTGGTCAGTATTGCCAAGCGTTATCGCGACCGTGGCTTGCCGCTACTCGATCTGATTCAAGAAGGAAGTCTGGGTTTGCTGCGGGCAATCGAAAAGTTTGATTACAAGAAAGGCTATAAGTTCAGTACCTACGCGACTTGGTGGATCAAACAAGCGCTTTCGCGCGCCCTGGCCGATCAATCGCGTTTGGTACGACTGCCGGTTCATCTGGGCGAGACACTCAATCGCATTCAGACAGCCCGTCGTCAACTTACCCAGACGCTCGGTCGCGAGCCAACCGATACCGAGCTGGCAAATCATCTCGGCATGAACGAGGAGAAGCTGCGTGAGTTGCGACGTACTGCGCAAGACCCGGTATCGCTGGCAACCCCAGTCGGGGAAGAGGCCGATAGCACGTTGGCCGATTTTATTCCCGATCCCCATACGCTTGATGCAGATGACGCAGCGGCAAGTGGTATGCTCCGTCAGCAGATTGCTGCCGCCCTCGATCAGCTTAGCGAGCGCGAACGACGTGTGCTGGAGCTGCGCTACGGCTTAACCGATGGTCAGCCGCGCACGCTGGAAGAGGTGGGAAAGGCATTTGGTGTGACGCGCGAGCGAGTGCGTCAGATCGAGGTCAAAGCATTGCGCAAATTGCGCCATCCACGATTAGGGAAGCTGCTGAAGGATTTCCTTGATCAAGCTTGAGGTGCTGTACGCCAGAATGTCGGCAGGGGTACGGCGCAAACGTGCCCCTTTCTGGTGATCGTAAGTAATTGTTTTGCTGCTGGGGCAAGGCAATGCCTTGCCCCTACAGTTGTTCGGTTGTACGATATGGAATGGCGACGATCCGTTACGGTGTTTCATATTTTGTAAAAAATGGCATCCATTATTCCTATTATTTCGTATAATCTTGTAACAAGCCAGAAGATTATGACTGACGAGGTTATTCCATGTCGGTAAATACCACTATCGCTACTGCTATTCTGCTTATTGTCCTTGGGGTTGGCGGTGTCTTTTCTACCGGTGCAATAACGGCTACTATTCCTGCCCTGTTTGGAATCGTTCTCCTCGGCCTGGGAGTCGCAATTGAACGCAGCGGTAACCCACGTCTCTTTGAACGACTGGCCGCGCTCGTAGCACTGCTGGGCGTCCTTGCCCCAATTGGGAATCTTGTACGCATTATTGGTCAGAATGGCCTGATTATCAACGCCGCAGTGTTCGCCAATCTTACTCTGCTCGGCATCTGCGGATTGTTCCTGGTCGTCTGGTTGTGGGAACAGATCAGCGGTGAGCGGATTAAAATTAAATAGCAGAACAGGGGTACAACAAAAGATACCCCTGTTCTGCCAGATGTGTTTAATCGCGGTGCTGCCCAACTTCAATACCGGCCAGACGTTCAAGCGCCTTAATCAACGCATGATTACCCTCATTCCCCAAACCGGCGGCTTGCAGGGTACGGTAGAGATGAAAGGCGGTAGAAGTGGTTAGCATCGGCGCCCCGACCGCATCAGCCGCCGCTAAAACCAACCGCAAGTCTTTCTGCTGAAGATCAATAGTAAAACCGGGCCGCCAATCGCGCCGAATGACCTGTGGACCGCGATTTGTGAGCATCCAGCTTCCCGCAGCACCGCCACTGACCGCTGCCAGTGTCTTTTCGAGATCAACGCCACTCGCCTGCGCAAAGACAAGCGCTTCGCTGATAGCGAGCATTGTTCCAACCACCAGAATCTGATTAACCAACTTCACCGTCTGTCCGGCGCCATGGTCGCCGACATGGGTGATGGTTTTGCCCATTGCCTGCAAAACCGGCATCGCTCGTTCGACCAGATCAGCCGGACCGCCAACCATAATACTCAACGTCCCGTGCGCAGCTCCTTCACTGCCCCCACTTACCGGCGCATCGAGAAAGCCAATGCCGCGCTCTGCAAGGCGAGCAGCAAACTGCTGTGCTCCTTGCGGGCTGATCGTGCTCATGTCAATAACCAGCGTTCCGGCCTGTGCGCCCTCTACAACACCGTGCGGCCCGAATAGCACCGCTTCAACATCAGGTGTATCACTCACACAACTGATCACAATATCACTGTGTGCCGCAAGATCGGCTGGCGAAGTCGCCAGCCGTGCTCCGGCTGCTACTAACTCATCGGCTCGCCCCAGTGTCCGATTCCAGACGGTTAGCGGAAAGCCAGCACGGAGAATATTGGCTGCCATTCCGCGCCCCATAATGCCCAGACCAATAAAACCGATCCGTTCATGCATAGTCGACTCCTCAACACTTTGTCTGAACGTCCCTGACATCGGGGAATGGTATCATAAGCCGGGATACTACGTTACACGCAGGAGGCAGCATAAGGAGTAGTTATAACAAAGAGTGTTAGCTGCCGGTAGAGGATTATGGTTTCAGCCCACCGTACAATGCACTGTACGAAAATTAACCGGTTGGCTATCATACGGCTCAGAAATACTCTTGTTCGTGGCTGTTTGGATTGCACTTTCTAGCCCTGTTTGTATCTGAAAAAGGTGTGTTTATGACTAGTGCTTTATCCGATCTGCTCATTCTCGATTTTAGTCGGGTCCTCGCCGGCCCTTACGCTACCATGGTTCTCGCCGATCTGGGTGCGCGTGTGATCAAGATCGAACAACCTGGTCTTGGTGATGAAACGCGCCAGTGGGGACCACCCTTCACCGAGGATGGACGCAGTGCGTATTTCATTGCCGTTAACCGCAACAAACAGAGTGTGACGCTCAACCTCAAGCATCCAGACGGTCAGGCCATTGCCCGCACTCTCGCCCAACGGGCCGATGTTCTGATCGAGAATTTCTTACCGGGGACAATGGCGCGGCTAGGACTGAGTTATGACGATCTGCGAATCGTCAATCCGAGACTGATCTACTGTAGCATTACCGGCTATGGTCAGTACGGTCCTGATGCGCACCGACCCGGCTACGACACCGTCATTCAGGCTGAAGGCGGATTGATGAGCATTACCGGTGATCCAGACGGTCCACCGATGAAGACTGGGGTTGCTATCGCCGATATTACAACCGGTCTCTACGCTACGACCAGTATTCTGGCCGCACTTCATTATCGAACGCTAAGTGGCGAAGGCCAATACATCGATCTCGCTCTCTTCGACGTCCAACTCAGTTGGTTGGCAAATGTCGCCTCGGCATACCTGATTTCTGGTCAACCACCACGACGGTACGGTAATGCCCATGCTACGATTGTACCTTACCAGCCCTTCGCCGCTGCCGATGGTTACATCATGATTGCCGTCGGGAATGACCGACAATTTGCCCGTTTCTGTCAGGTGCTCGACCGTCCTGAGTGGGTGACCGATGAACGGTTTGCCACGAATCCGGCTCGGGTCATCAATCGTGAACGTTTAATCGCAGCTATTGCCGAGATCATTGCCCGTGAACCGGTTGCGGTTTGGGTAGAAAAGTTGCATGCTGCTGACGTGCCGTGCGGGCCGGTCAACGACATCCCTACCGCGCTTCATAGTCGCCAGGCCCAGGCTAGAGCAATGGTACAGCAGATTGATGGCATACGGATGGTTGGCCCGGCGCCTGTCTTCAGCGCTACCCCTGCGACCATTCGCTCGGCGCCGCCTGTGCTTGGCGCTGACACAGAGGCTGTACTGGCAGAATTTGGCTATTCTGCCGAACAGATTCGTCGCTTCCGTGCAGAGGGCATTGTATAGGGGCGAGGTTCCAGACTCGCCCCTTCTTTGCACATCACCACAACGCAAACACCCGGCTCGGCCCGCCGGAGCCAGCGGCAATCTTCGGTGCACCGACCACTAATGTTGCCCCGCTGGGCGGAATAGACTCCAGATTCGCCAGATTCTCTAATCCCCAACGATTGGTTGGCAACAACGTATAGTGAACAGCAAACGTCGTTGACGGGCCATGGTCAAGGCTTAGCGTATCAACTCCAATTCCACTGATGTTACGCTCGGTAAGTAGAAAATCAATTGCATCCTTCCCAAAACCGGGAAAATGCATCACCCCACTCGAATCAGTGTTACGGAACAGCTCCACCGAATGAGCACGTGCGCCCCAACCACTGGCCATCAGTACTGCTGCATTATTGGGAATTCGACCGTACCGTCGCTCCCAGGCCCGAATATCATCCGGGGTAACCACCGTATCGGGATCACGTGCAGCGCGTTCGGTAATGTTGATCACGACCGCCGGGACGACCAGTGATCGCACCGGAATTTGATCGACGAAGAGGCCGTTGGGCGCAAAGTGCACCGGCGCATCCATATGGGTGCCCGAATGCTCCCAATAATTCAAGATGCTGCCGTAATAGCCGTCGCGGTCGTGGAAGACCACCGGTGTAATCTGAAACGGCGCCGCACCGGGGAAGAGAGGAAATTGGGTTCCTAACAAATGGGTCAGATCGGCAACATTCTGAAAACTTACCCGCGTGCTGGTGGCTGCTTCAGCCGTAAACGGCGCGGCTACGGCTGTAACCGCTGCCCCTAAGCCAAATTTGAGGAGACTGCGCCGACTGATTTCGGGTGACTGGATCGACTCGATGAAGCGCGGTGGACACATACAACCTCTCCTTTTCAGATACTTTCTGCAAATCACACCGTCAACGTATCAGCAGAAGCGAGTTTTCAATCCACCTTTTGCAACCAATACTTACCGAGAGGGGCATCGGGCAGAGAATGCGATCGCCTCTTCTGACCATCGCTCCCAGAGCTTCAAGCCTCAATCCGCTCTACCTGTCCGTGGAGTGATTGTGGTTGCAACACCGCCAGCAAGACCGGACAAAGGCGTTCGAGATCGGATTGAAGGGCTTTCATCTCGGCATCACTGACATCACCGCGATACCGGATCGTATATTGCAGATCAGTGGGTGCCACCGGCACATCAGTGCTGACGGCCAGCGCACCGCGATAATCGATCTGACCACTGACTTCAACCTGTAAATCATCGATTGCCAGTTCACGATCAGCGGCAATTGCTAGCGCAGAATGCGCAATGCAACTGGCCATTGCTGCCAGCAATAGCTCAGGCGCATTTGGACCAAGATCATAACCACCGAGGGCTGGCCCCGAATCGCTCAACACCGTATGATCGCGTATCCGCACCGGACGTAAACCTGTGCCTGCTGCAACTGTAACAGCGGCGCTCAACCTGACCGGTGTCACTTGCTGATCCCGTAACCGATCACGAAACGCAGCCAGCGCCTGCCGCTTACGGACTAAAAACTCTCGTAAACTCCAAATCGGAGCCATAGATGCCTCATCGCAGTGCTACTTGTTGAGAACCCAGGGATTGGTAATATTATGACCGAGAGCAATCTTTCTGTCAAATTAACGACTCCGTGAAGGCTATTTCCGGCTACAATGATGGTGAAACACAAGGGTGCGTAATCTTTTTGGCGCCAATCTCTTCAGACGCACCGGGGGTAAAGGAATGGTGTTCAACCTCAACATAACAATTGTTCTGCTGTGCATCGTCTGCCTTGTTGCAGGAGGCGTAGCTGTTTATCTCTGGCCACGCCGTAGCAGACCGGGCGGGGTTGCATTTTTGCTTATGTTAGCTGCCGTCATTATATGGGCTGGCGCGGATGCACTGGAATTAGCATCAGCTACGCTGGAACAGAAATTGTTCTGGCGCGTAGCCCAACAATTCGGCATCGTCTTTCTACCGCCAAGCTGGCTGTTATTTGCCTTTAGCTATCTCGACTTTCAGCCCTGGAACCGATCACGGGCACGTTGGTTGCTGTTTCTCATACCTGGTATTACCCTCGGTGTTGCACTTACCAATCCCTGGCACCGTCTCTTCTACAATGAAGTATTGTTGAGTGCCGAGATACCACCTCAACTCAGGGTGATTCCTGGATACTGGTACTGGTTTCATATCGGCTATTCATACCTGTACCTGACCAGTGGTCTGGCTCTGATCGCCGGCGCGTTTTGGCACGCTTCACCGCTCTTTCGGCGCCAGATGTTATTACTGGGCATTGGGTTCCTTTTCCCGTTTTTATCAAACTGGACATACCTCAGTCAGGTCACTTATCTTGGCGTTGATCTGACACCGATTTCGCTCCTACTTTCAGCGCCTTTCATCTTGTCTGGACTATACCGGTATCAATTCTTGAACCTAACCCCCATTGCTCGCAACCGTCTCATCGAGGTCATGTCTGATGCGATGATCGTTATCGACGAACAACAGCGCATCGTCGATCTGAATCCTGCTGCCCAACAACTCTTCGGCTCTTCAATGGCAATCAACAATCGTCTAGAAACTGCCCTCAAATGGCCATCGTTACTAAAAGCAGTTGGTTCAGCCGAGCCAGTACGGCTCGAACTCGATTATCCTCCCCACCCTGAACGGTTCTTCGACGTGATAATCAACCCTATCGAAGGGTATCAAGGGAAGTCGAGTGGTCACGTGTTGCTGTTTCGCGAGACCACTGCCCGTAAGAAAGCCGAGCAAAGCCTGCAAGAGGCTCTGCGTCGTTTTACCGATATTATCGAACAGACACCACTGGTTGCCATCCAACGTGTTGATCGTCACGGTGTGATACTAGAATGGAACCGGGTATGTGAGCAATTTTACGGCTACACGGCAGCCGAAGCTTGTGGTCAACGTTTGCAAGATTTGATCCTGACCGGTCAGGAGATAAGCGAATTTGAACATTACATCGAACAGATTTGGCAAAGCGGTCAGGCTCTTCCCCCACGAACCTGGCAAATCCGTACCAAAACCGGTGATGTGCGTTGGATGTATTCAGCGATGTTCCCACTCTTCTTTCAAGGGCAGGTCAGCGATATTGTCCGTATGGAAGTTGATATTACCGATATTCGGCGGGCAGAAGAGAGCGTCCGTCGCCAACGAGATCAACTCGCTGCCCTTCACCGACTTACCCTCGATTGGCTACACTGCCGTGAGATAGATGACCTCTTGCAGGCAATTACCGATAGCGCTTACAAGTTGCTCAAAGTGAGCTACGCCGAGTTCCTGTTAGTTGAGGATGAGCAAACGCTTGTCATCCATGCATGTACACCTCCGTCATCGGCATGGACATCACGTCGTGAAACTCCTTCTACTGCTGTCTTGTCATGGCGTGCATATCATACCCGCGAACCGGCTATCGTTCTCAATTACGCTGAGTGGCCGGAACGCTCATCTGCGTATGAGTCGTTCCATTTTGGACCAGCAATGACCATTCCGATCATCGTTGAAGATGTATGTTTGGGTGTTCTGGGTGTGGCCCGCAATCAACACAGCTCGCCCTTCACGACGGAGGAGATTCAATTTGCGATGTTGTTATGCCAACTGGCTGCACTGATCCTCGACAATTCCAAACTGTACGCTGCTGCTCAGCGTGAAATTGCCGAACGTCAACAGGCCGAGCGTGAACAGGCAAGATTGCAGGCCCAATTGCTTCAGGCACAAAAGATGGAGGCTATCGGTCAATTGGCCGGTGGGATCGCTCACGATTTCAATAATCTTCTGACCGTCATTACCGGCAATGTAGAGTTAGCTTTGTTAGAAATAACCCCCGATCACCCAATCTATCCCGAACTTGAATCGATACGACAGAGTACAGTTCGGGCCAGTGAGCTGATACGGCAACTATTGACGTTTGCCCGCCGCCAGCCAGGTCAACCGCAAGTGATCGACATCAATCGCCAGATTCGTAACACGATGAGCATGATGAAGCGTCTGATAGGCGAACACATTGATTTACAACTCGAATTGAGTGATGCAGTAGAAAAGGTAAAGATTGATCCGAACCAGTTTGAGCAGGTACTGATTAATCTGGTAGTGAATGCCCGTGATGCAATGCCAGATGGCGGTCAATTAACGATTCGCACGACCAATCAGTATATCTCTGCTGATGATATTCCGCCACTCAGTCAGGCTCAGGCTGGCCGATATGTTTTACTATCAGTATGTGATACCGGCACTGGCATCGATGAATCCATTCGCGAACATATTTTTGAACCATACTTCACGACCAAACCGATGGGTAAGGGAAGTGGGCTGGGATTAGCTATTTGTAGTGGTATTGTGACCCAGCACGGAGGTTTTTTCAACGTTGATAGTCAGCCAGGTGTTGGAAGTTGCTTTACCGTTGCCCTACCGGTAGTGTCTGCCGATAGTATAGATGTCAATACTGACGTAATTGACAGTGAGAACCCGTGTGAGAACATTGATCGTGAAACGATCTTACTGGTTGAAGATGAACCTGGAGTACGACAGATGGCAGCTCGTCTGCTCCGCGAACATGGGTATACTGTTATAGAAGCAACTAATGCGCAGGAGGCAATAGCCATTGCGCAACAACACGAAGTCCATGTGTTGATAACCGATGTCGTATTACCACACGGTGATGGGATCACACTAGCCCATCATCTTCAGGCGTCTTTCCCGCAGATACGGGTGCTCTTAATGTCAGGATACATGCAACATATCATGCCAAACGGCAACGCACCACCATTTCCGGTGTTGAGTAAACCCTTCACCCGTCATCAGCTTCTGGCCATGATTCGGCAAACCGCAAGACCGACATGCTGAGAGGTGCCCTATGGAACAGATCGGTGGAATCCTGATTGCGGTCGTCACGACCGTTCTTCTCGGACTGATCGGATTTGCCGCCTGGCGGTATTGGCGCGAGCAGGTGAACATTTCACCAGAAGATGAAGAGCATCTCCGTGAGATTGCCGAACTCAACGAACGACAGGCCCACCGGATCAGCGATCAACAATTGCGTACAATGATAGACCCGGACAAAGCATGGCAGATCATGGTGCAACGAGGTCGTAAAAATACTCGTCGTCGCTCACAATCGTAGGGGGCAACCACTTAGGTTGCCCCTGGTGCCGGCCCATCATACGTGCGCTGGCGCCTCATTTCCGGCCTCGGCTGCTGCTTTGCGCACGTTAACGAACAGCAGTAAGAGAAATCCACTAACAAAGAAGATAATCAGTGAGACAATCGCAATGCGATAGCTTGTGGTAAGCTGGTACGCTATCCCGAACAGTAGTGGTGCCAGCCAGCTTGTACCACGCTCGCCAACCTCGTATAGGCTAAAGTATTCTGCCTCCTGGCCTTTGGGTATCATCAACGAGAAGAGCGAACGGCTGATCGCCTGGCTTCCCCCCAATACGAGTGCGATTGCCGCACCCAGGGCAACGAACTGTGCTTCGTTATTAGCTGGCATAACGTAAGCATAACTGACCACCAGCGTCCAGATTACCAGACTACCTAACAGGACACGCTTTGATCCGAGCCGGGTCGCCAGTGCACCAAAGATCAACGCACCAACAAAAGCCACAAACTGCACCATCAAGATGGTGGCAATGCGGGTAGACTCCCCAATGCCGAGTTCTTCGGCGCCAAACTGAGCGGCCAGGGCAATAACAGCCTGAATACCGTCGTTGTAGAGCAGATAGGCAGCCAGAAATAGCAACGTCTGTGGATAACCGCGCATCTGGCGAAAGGTATGTGCCAACTGACGAAAACCGACTGTCAAATAGTTTTCGCCTGGCGGCAACTGGCGAACCGCACCCCGATTCTGAAGTGTCCACATCGGAATCAGGGTAAAGATCGCCCACCACATCCCTGCCGACACCAGACTGATGCGTACTGCCATCGCACTCTCTACGCCAAACGACTCGGCATTGAGGAAGAAGACCAGATTGGCAGCCAGGAGCAATCCACCACCGAGATACCCAAGGGCCCATCCTTGTGAAGAAACCGCGTCACGCCGTTCGGCACTGGCAATATCTGGCAAGAAGGCATTGTAAAAGACAATCGAGGCGCCGAAGGTGAGATTGGCAATCAGAAACAAGATTCCACCTAACAAATAGTTTGTACCCTCGAGAAAGTAGAGGCCCATTGTCGCAAACGCACCTGTATAAGCAAAGATAGCCAGCATTTGCTTACGGGCGTTGGAATAATCGGCGATAGCGCCGAGAATAGGGAGAAAAAAGACCTGTAACAAAACCGAGAGCGACACAACATAGGGGAAGAACGATCCGGCTGCCACCGGAATCCCAAAGGGGTAGACAAATCCATTCACATCAGCCGCATTGCGGGCAATTGAGGTCAGGTATGGCCCTAAGAAGACAGTTACAACTGTGGTCGAAAATGCTGAATTCGCCCAATCGTAGAAGTACCAACCGATCTGTTCCCGACGATTGTCAACTACGGATGCTACCACTGCCATGCAAGCTCCTTCACATCACTGTTGCTCCAGGTGAGCAGGCACGAACTCACTCGCCAAGAGCATCTATAAACACTTCAGTCCACCCGGCGTTGCTATTGTACCACGGTAGTAGTGAGGACAATGAGGGGAGGGTGGGTAATGTTGCCAACGGATGCTGCAATAGTGCCTGACGATTTCTGTAAGTGCGTGAGTTTCCGTCTTCGTTAGGTAGGTAAGAATTGCGCCTGACACGGTTGAACAAGGGTGTATCCTGTCTCAACCACCTCACATCGGTGTATAAACGATTACATACCTTGTTAGCGCACGCAGTATTTACTGAAAGCTGTCGATGGTCTGGTGTACGGCGTAATCTTCCAACGACTCAAAAAGTCCATAATGTAGAAAGGGTCGGGCAGGTTATCGCTTTTCTGAAAATTCGCTTCTTTGGGTGTGGGAATGATATTCCAGAGTAAATTGTGTGCCACAAAACATCACGGGAGCAAGTAGCTGGGCGAAACACTGTCTTTCTGGAGTAACTGACCGGAGTAAATGTAGGCGAAATTCTTCTTATAGACAAATTTTTAAGACAAGTGTCCTGGGAGAGAGTCTTTTGTCTGTGATTCAAAGAGTTTTTCAGCAATACTCGGAACGTTTGGGTTATTCTTCTGCAAATAATTGGTCAAATGACGCAGGCAAAACTTAGTTAGAACGCTTCGATGTCGTTGAAGGTAGAGCTGCCAGCCAGGGTGAATTTCAATAGCAGGAGCAGGAATATTCACAAATCTGTAGAGACAGGGCTGAGGGCTAGTAAATGACCAATCAGCAAGATCACGAATTCGACGGTTGCATTCCTGATCTTTGAGACCACGCAAAGCTTGATCAAAAAATGGACGAATGAAGCGGTAAGGAACATATCTTTCAAGGGAGCGGATTTTTCGTCCGATGTTGTCTTCTTGCTGGAGATGAGTGAGGACGGTCTGAATGATACAATCACGGGAACTATCGATGTCCAGGCTTGAATTCTTTATTAGGAGATCGATCAATTTTTTTAGCTGGTCATTATCACCCAATGAAAGTCTTAGGTCATTGACTACATACCAGGCGTGGGCGATCATGCGTGCCAGCAGCGAATCTATCTCGAAAACTCGCTCGTCGTTTTCATTTACACTTTCCAGTAATGCCAGAAACCAGTAAAACTTGTACGAAGTAGTAACGTGCTCGAAACTGTTTGCCAAAGCGGCAATGGGAAGTGATGGCGACGGAGTTATCGAAATCATAAGCTGATTTTTATGGTCTTATGGTTTCATTACCACTTCTGAAACAATTTCTCTGCCGTCATCCGATTGTGCTCTGGCACTTGTCCAAGAAGTGACTGTTTCGGCGAAAGCCTCATGATACGCACTTATGATGTCGTATGAAGTATTATACCACCTTGTTCGGTGATTGACCAGGAGACCTGTAAACATTTAAGTCTTTTCAACGTTCTTTTCTTATCCAATAACGATGATGAAGAAAACCAGATACGAGCTTAGGCAAGAGAAGTGAAACGAAGAAGCGAGTTCCTTTCTTTGTTCCACTTGCGAAAGACCTTGGCGATTATACTGGCTTCACCGTGTATTTCAGATATTCACCTTGTGGCTTGTTCTTCATCGAAACAACCACCTTGTTGCAGCATCTGCATTGCCAAACCCTTCAGGGTGCAGTACAGGCGTGTGATACGTTTCCTGGCGGTATACAAAACGGAAGATAGCCACCTGCCGTTCAGGAATATGTGGTACGATACCCGTATTACGGTGCGTCAATTGTGGGCACCTGCTTTGTGGTTTAGAAGGAGTTTTTTGTGAGTATGAACTGGTCGCTTCGGCATACGGTATGGATCGGATTAGTCGTGAGTCTGATGCTAACTGCCTGTAGTGCACCATCAGGCCCAACCGTTGCCGGTTCATCAACGACGAACATTCCTCCGGCGTCATCGACGCCGACCCGATCATCTTCGGCGCCGGCGGATGCGATTGCACGAGTGGGGGATGCCTTTATTTTGCGGCGTGATTTTGATCGGTTTTATCTGCCGAATAGTGATGTTAAGGCGATCCTCGATCAGATGATCGATGTTGAACTGGTTGTGCAGGCTGCTCTAGCCGAGGGCGCGACGATTGATGAGTCGGTCATTGATGGCCAGGTTGAGCAGTTGCGGCTGGCGCAGGCGGGGGGTGATGATGCCCAATTTCAAGCCTTCTTGCAAGAGAATAAGATTGCCGATGTGCAAGAGTTGCGCCGTCTCTTGGGTCGTGATCAGTTGATCGAGCAGATGTTACTGAAACACACGACGGCTACACAGGTGCGCGCTCGCCATATTTTGGTTGCCGCAGCGCCTAACGAGGCTGAGAGTCGGAAGGCAGCCGCAGAAGCTATTTTAGCCGAATTACAGGGAGGAGCCGATTTCGCGGCGCTTGCGCGTACACGTTCTGATGATCCAGGATCGGCGGCGCAAGGTGGGGATCTGGGCTGGGCACCACGTGGAGTCTATGTAGCGCCGTTTGATGAGGCGGTCTTTAGTATGGCGCCAGGTGAGTTGCGCCTTGTGCAGACTGATTTTGGCTGGCATATCATTGAAGTTATTGAAGGGCCACAGGTACGCTCGTTTGATGATCGGGCATTTCTGGAGACGCCTGCTGGCCAAGAGGCGTTTAGTACGACGTTTCTGCCGTGGGTTGCTGAGTTGCGGAAGGCGGCTGAGGCTGCAGGTAAGATCGAGATTTTGGTTGATGTGACCACGCTTGCCCAGCAGTAAGGTTCAGTGTATTGGCGGGCGATAGCGGTTACGCCATGGCGATCCGCTTCTGTGTGCTACAGCGCTTTTCGTCGTTCTTTCTTTCCCTGCTATGGTGATGACAGAGAAGGGGAGGAGCGTGATCGCGGTTTCCCAATCTGCCTCCTTCCGCTCTCTCACAGAAAGGAAGGAGGCCGGGATGAAGCAGCACTTTCTTTGAACGGTGTGAAACTCCTTGGGTTCTCACCTCATGCCTCTCCGTGCGATGGCGGTTATGATTGGTGCGCAACTCATTGGCGGTGTGCGCACGTAGCCGCGTTTCATTCTCGCCCGATGATGCGCGGGAACCGGTTTCAGGCCGCGTTCGTCATGATAGAGACAGGTATTTTGAGCAGAGGGAGTGTCTCATGCTGCGCCATCTTTGGGTGTTGTTTCTGTCATTATTGGCTGGATGCGCAACGGCTATATCGCCTACTCCAATACCATCACCCTCTTTACCTTCCGCTTCGCCAACAGTTACCGAACCTATGGCAACTCGTGTGGTACCAACGGCGGTACCAACACCTTCACCGACAATAGTGCCAACAACTGAACCAACACTCGTTGCACAACCCAACCTCATTGCTCCAGCATATCCCGCTGAGATACTGTTTTTACGTGAGAGAACGTTAGTAGCGTTTGATCTGGTTAGCGGTCGAGAGCGCACTTTGGCGTCTGAGGTGCTTGATTGGGCAGTCGATGTTAGTGGTCGACAGATTGCCGTTGTGACCGATCAAGGTATCAGTATTGTTGATCGGGCGAGCGGTGCTGTGCGTGGGTTGATCGATGGTCGCATTGCATATAGCTTGAGCTGGACTCCAGATGGCCTGGCGCTCGCGTATGCTGCTGCGTCTCAGGAACCAATCCTGCCATTCGATTGGGAACGGTGGAGTCGCTGGTGTACTGTGGCGACTGTCTATATTTTTGATGTGCCGACAGCGACTGAGCGTGCACTCGGGCCGGGATGTGATCCCAGTTTCGCATCGGATGGCCGTCGTCTGGCTTTCGCAACGCCTCCAACAGCTCAGCCGTCGTTCTTATCTTTTGTTGGCGAGCGGAACGCTATTCGTTTGATCAATCGTGCTGGTGCGAACGAGTGGATTTTTGCTATTGCCGATGGTTCGCCCGAAACGGGTCTCGTTGTCTATGCACCGGTGTGGTCGCCCAATGCGCGAGAAGTGGCGTATCAACGTTTTTTGGGTTATCAGGCCCTCGTGGACATCAACCTGACGATGATTGCCGATAGTAGTGCCGGTGGTGGTGTACCGACGCTGGCCGGAGCCGGCTGGCATCGTCCGCCAGCTTTTTCGCCTGATGGAAAACAACTGGCGCTGGTGGAGTATAACTTTAGCGATGCACGAGGCTTTACCGGCTATGATGTATGGAAGCTGTACCTGATTGAAATGCTCGGAGAACGTAGTGAGGCTTTACCAAATGGGAATCTGAGGCTGCGTGGTCAATTGACGATCAGGTTGCCGCGAGTCACGGCTGCGACCTGGGCGCCTGATGGGAGTGCATTGGCAGTGATAGTACCGTCAGCGTGGAACCCGAATGCCGATCCGAATGCTCCGCTGTATACCGATATGGGAACGGGCGAAATCTGGCAGGTGTCACCGTTGGGTGAACCACAGCGACGGTTGGTGACGGGCGTTGATTATGCCAGTCGCCTGGTCTGGGCGCCGGCGGGTCTGGTGACTGCTCAGACTATCGCCGGGGCAATTATGTTTCCTGGCGATTGGGAATTATTGCCGACAACCCAGGCAACCGATTTGGCAGCAACCTATCGAGGGCTGTTTCTCGGTCGGCGAAGCGTTACCGACCCAACTCTCCTCAGTGCTGACCGATGGGCACAAACGGTTGTCGATTGGGTAACAGTTATCGAGAGTGAAGCGCCTTATCAACTTCCTGATGGAAGTCAACTTGTAACGTTTCGTGGTCAGCGTGCTGATGGCACTTCTGTTGCCGGTGTAGCTCGCCTTTCCGGCACCGTGATTGTAATCAGTATTGCGCCGCAAGCTGAGTGGCCGGTGTATCGTGCACAGGGGATTGCGCTCGCAATGGCGGCCCGGTAGCAGAAATGACCTGCCGGAGTCGGGGCGTCCTACCGCTTTCGAGATTGCCACAGCACGCCTCAGTGTTTGTACAGTGCGCAGAGCTATCGCCAGGAGATACAAACTGCTGAAAAATGTCATTGTCCAAGGAGATTGCGTAAATCGGGAAACGTACTCGACTGACGTGGCCGAGTGATCTGTTCGACATAGGTACTGAGATCGCATATGTGCTGTATTACGCGCTGTAGTTCCTCTTCGTCTGTCAGATCGTTCAGCCGCTCTCTGTAACGATGTATCCGCGCCATCACCTGGGCTTTGCGAAGCATGCGTGCGCATTGCTCAGCCTCATGACGATACCGCACGTCGTCGGGGCGGCGGGCGAGGATCGTCAGGAGTTTGCTAGCTTCACTGCTCAGCGGCTCACCTAGCGTCGTGATCCAAGCCTGCAAACTGTCGGGGTCGGTGGGTCGTAATTCAAGCGGCGTTGCCAGATAGGCCTGCCAGATGGCCTGGTGGATCGGTTCTTCGAGCAGATCTTCTATGCCAGCACCGAAGATGTCGCCTATCGCAGTGCAGCGCTCGGCATAGCTTTCCAGGAGACGTTCAATCGCCATATCAACAGAAGGGTAACGAAGAGCCAGTGCCAGGAGATAGGCTTCAGTATCACGTCGATGTTCATCGATTGGTGGCGGTGCGGTTGGCGGTGGTGCCGGTGGCGGCGATGAAGATCGAATACCGCGATGCCGCTCGTTTCGCCGGGGCGGTTGGATTCTGGCCCGTAGCAGATCAACGATCAACTCACTACGTACACCGGTGAGTTGTTCAACGCGAGCTACGTACACGCGCTGCGCAGCACCGTCAAGTTCACTCAGCAAGGGAATAATCCGCTCGAGCGCGAGGCGCTGTTGGGCCGGATCATGCAGGTCAAGACCGGCAGTGTACGCTTCCAGATAAAAATCCATCACTGGTGTGGCATTGTCAACTAACTCTTTCCAGAGCTGTGGATCGGCAGCGATGACCTCATCGGGATCGCGCCCGGCAGGTAAGCGAATGATACGGATGGTTACATCATTTTCCAATCGGACAATCCCCTGCGCGGTGGTGACAAGCCGACCTTCACCTTCCTCTTCGGTGGTTGTGCGGATGGTTTCCAGCCCACGGAGGGTTGCTTTCTGCCCGGCAGCGTCGGCATCCAGGGCAAGGTAAACCTGATCGGTGAGCCGTTTGAGCTGGTTGATATGTGCCTTGCTCAATGCTGTACCGAGCGGTGCCACTACATTGCGAAAGCCGTATTGATGGGCAGTGATGACATCGACGTACCCTTCAACGATAATGACCCGGTTAGCAGATCGAATGGCATCACGCGCCAGGTCTAACCCATAAAGTACCTCGCTCTTTTTGAAAAGCGGTGTTTCTGGGGTATTGAGATATTTGGGCTGAGCATCACCTAATGCTCGCCCGCCAAAGCCAATCACCTCACCACGTATATTGCGGATCGGGAAGATGATACGGTTGCGAAAGCGATCATACGGCCCGCGTTCACTGGGAATTGCCAGACCTGCGGCAATAATGTCTTCAACGCTATAACCTTTCTTCTCGTGCAGATAGGTAAAGAGATGAAGCCAGTCATCGAGACTGTACCCGATTTGAAAAGCGTCAATAGCGTCGCGATTGATCCCACGTTTGGCGATGTACTCACGGCCAGGCTCACCACGGCCGAGGTTCAGAAGCACGTAGTTAAAGTAGCGTGTCGCAACACCGTTGATCTCGAGTAGACGTGCCCGACGGGCATCTTCTTGCCGTTGGATATCGTTTTTCGGTTCGAGCCGAATCCCTGCCCGCTCGGCTAGCAACTCCAAGGCGCCTTTGAAATCCAGCCCCTGTTTCCGCATCACAAAGTCAAACACCGTGCCTGATGCATGACAGCCAAAGCAGTAGAAACTCTGCGTGTCGGGGTAGACGTGAAACGCCGGGGTACGGGTGTTGGGATGGAACGGACAAAAGCCGACAAAACTACGTCCGCTGCGGCGTAGTCCAACACCCATCGAGTTGATCAGATCAACGATGTCAACATTGGCTTTAATATCGTCGATCACGCTCATAGCGCCTCTCGTTGCTACGCCCAACGTAGCGTGCGGTCGTCAGCTTTCGGCGTCACCAGGCTCTCGGCCCCTCTCACCATCGCGAGACGAAGGAAGTACCGCAACCTGATCATACGTCTGACCTGCTTCCCTTGTCGCGGGAAGGCCGCTATCTTTCGGTTCCGCCGGCATCCTTCCGTTCCCGTCAGCGGGAGGCGCAGCAGGCACCGAACGAATACGGGGCGACATGTACAGACAGAGACTACGGTGTCGCTCCCCAAGTACGCGGCACGAAGATTTGCTTGAACACTGCCAGCGCATAGCGATCAGTCATCCCTGCAATGTAATCAACGACAGCCTGCTCAATTGGTTCCCCCCGTCGCTCGACAATTGTCCGTAGTTCGATGGGAATTGCCTCCGGGTGGCTGAGAAAGTATCGATACAAGGTTTCGATGACGAATGCAACTTTCTCATTTTCCTCCGTTGCCTCCGGTCGCCAATAAACGTGTTGATAGAGAAAGTCACGCAATTTGTTGGTAGCCGCCAGGATTGGCGGACTCATTGTCAGGACAGGTGGATCGGGTGGTATTCCCTCGCCAGTAGCCCACCAGTTATGATAGATCAGATCGCTCACCATGGTTGTCAGTAGTTCGCTTGAGCTGTTGCCTAGCACGTCGGTACACTCAGGCGGTAAATCTTCCCTGCGTAGAATACCGGCGCGGATCGCGTCGTCAATGTCGTGGTTGATGTAGGCAATACTGTCGCACAACTTGATAAGCTGCCCTTCCAGGGTTTTGGCCGTCCCCCATGCCGTAGCGGTAATGTCACGACGTGCTTTTGAATGAAGATGAATCCCCTCGCGAACGGCATACGTTAGATTGAGACCGGCCCCATCTCGTTCGAGCACTTCGACAATTCGGCGTGATTGCTCGTTGTGGCGAAAGTGACCAGGACAGATACGGCTTAATGCTACTTCTCCAGCATGACCGAACGGGGCGTGACCGAGGTCGTGACCAAGCCCGATTGCTTCGGTCAGGTCTTCATTCAAGCGTAAGGCACGGGCAACGGTTCGGGCAACCTGTGTCACTTCCAACGTGTGCGTAAGTCGGGTACGGTAGTGGTCGCCAAGTGGCGCGATGAAAACTTGTGTCTTGTGTTTAAGCCGTCGGAATGACTTGGAATGTAAGATACGATCACGGTCGCGTTGGTACGCCGTGCGAATCGGGCATGGAGGTTCGAGGGTGTCGCGTACAGCATCAACACTTCTGGCAGCGTATGGTGAGAGGATTTGATCTTCGAGCGCTTCGCGCATTTCACGAACAGAAGGACGAGTCATAACTTTACTCCACCGAGCGAGTTGGCTACTGCCATTGTACTCGATCAGGGTTCTGGGCTGGACTAGGGATGGTGGAGGATACCGGAACATGCCATGCGTGTTTGACCCGGTTCCTCACCGTTTGGATCATTGTCTCTCTGTCCATCCTTATTCCAAATGTAGAAAAGGAAGGGGTAGCACTACTGGCAAGAGCGCTGGAAATCATCCCTACGACACTGTTCCGCCTTGGGAAGCAGAACGTTCCCGTAACTGCGTAGATGAAATATCGCGGCGGAAGAGGTCTTCGGGAATCGGGGTGAAGAGCTGTGCATAGGCGACCGGTAGCGTAAGATCGGCGAGGGTGTAAAATCGTCCGTCGATTTGACGACCGGCGACAAAAAAGCGACAGTTGGCGGCAGCAATGGCTGCAAACGCAGCCAGCATTGCGGCTTCGCTCCCGTAGTAGGCTGGCGTAACGAGCCGTAGAGCTGTGTCGTAGCCCATAACGAAAGCACGACCAGGGTAAAGACGAGCCTTCTGCACGAAGAGTGGTGCCGCGGCCAGAATGACGGTATGGCGCCCTGCAAATTGAGCGACGCGGCGATTGATTTCCAACAGCGATAGCTCACCTTTGTCGGCGTTACGTACCGTTAGCTCGAAATGTACCGGCTGGCCGGTCATGACGACGACGGCGCGTTGCATCCCAAGATGCCCTTCGTGCAGGGGGTTGAAACTGCCGGGTAGAATCGCACCTGGTGGTGGATCATCAATTCGCACGTCACCGGTAGGCGTAATGGTGAGCGAACCGATCCGTCCGCTTAGAAGCCCGCTCAATTCAGTAGCACTAATCATATTCCTGCTCCCACATACCCGGCAACACGCAGCGAAACGACACGTGATGCGCTATCATCACCCATACTCACGCCGTAGAGGGTATCCGCTACTTCGATCGTACCACGATTGTGGGTAATGACGATGAACTGAGTGCGGTCACTGAGGCGTCGCAACATCTCGCGGAAGCGCCCGATGTTGCTCTCATCGAGGGCTGCATCGGTTTCGTCGAGAATGCAGAATGGGCTAGGGTTAACTTTCAGAATAGCAAAGAGGAGTGCCACGGCGGTCAGTGTTCGTTCACCGCCGGAAAGCAGGGCAATGTTTTGCGGACGTTTTCCTGGTGGCCGGGCAACAATTTCGACCCCTGTAACCGACCGTCGGCCATTGTTTTCTTCGCCATCGGTCGTTTCGACCAGTTCAAGGCGTGCGCTGCCCCCTCCAAACAATTCCTGGAAAACGGTACTAAACTCGGTGGCAACGGCATGGAAGGTGTGTTGGAAGCGTTCGTTCATGGTGCTGTCAAGTTCATTAATGAGTTGATGGAGCGTTGCACTGGCCGCTCGCAGATCGGCAGCTTGGGAGGTTAGGAAGGTGTGACGGTTGGCCGCCTCTTCATACTCCTCGAGCGCCAGCGGGTTCACGACACCGAGCCGCAATATTCGAGTGCGCAGCGTCTCGATAGCTGCCGGTAGATCATCTATTGGCGGACTATCGTCGGAGGGTGGTGTCTGCGTCAGATCGATACCATCGGCTGCGGCTCGCTCGAAGAGGGTATCGAGCCGATCGGCTGCGCGTTGGGCTTCGCGAACCAGGCGACTATATTCGGCTTCGGCGGCCCGCAGATCAGCGGTGGCTTGTGCTTCGGAGGTTTCCAGTTGAGCCAGTTCGACCTCTGCTGCATGAATTTCGGCTTCGGTTGGTTCGATCTGAGCACGCACCATGTGTAGCTCGGCCAAAATTTGCTCGTGGCGCGTCAGCATTGAGCGGTAGGCCGCTTCACGTTCGGTACGTTGGGGATGGAGCGCATCGAGAGTAGATTCAAGTTCGCGGTACTGATGATCGAGGTCGGCTAAAGTACGCTGATGACCGGCGAGTAGTTCAGCGAGCATCTGCCGTCGGCTTTCGGCAGCCGATAGCTCAGCCCGCAGGTGAGCTAGCCGCTCTTGAACAGCCCGGTCGTGGTGCGACTGTTGCTCTTGCTGTTCACGCAGTGCTGCCAGATCGGTCTCGGCAGCAATCCGCTCGTTGTGCACATCGTGCCGACGTTGTTGCAGGATTGTCATTTGTTCTGCCAGGGTGTGGAGTTCCTGGGTGAGCCGCTCCTGCTGCGTTACAAGCCATTGATGTTCCTGTTCGAGTTGTCGCACACGACGTTGGGCATGTTCGACACCGTTGCGTGCCGCATCAAGTCGGCGTTGTGCTTCACGTTCAGCCTGTTCGGCGCTACGTAACCGCGAGACAGCCGCTTGCAATTCCTGATCAAGCGCCGAACGTCGTTCATCAATTGCCGACAACGTGGCCCGTGCCTGTGCTACCAATTCTGGTAATTCGCGTAATTCACGTTCACGGCGCAGTACACCACTCTCTTTCGTCGGTGCGCCACCGGTCACAGCCCCGCTACCCTGCACCTGTTCACCGGCCAGGGTGACGATAGTCCAACCTGGTGGAAGATGACGCAATTCGTTGCGCGCAGTCTCCAGATCGGCCACCACCAGAATGCGGCCGAGCAATTGTTCGACGACGACCGTATAATGGGGATCATACGTGACGAGCTCGGCTGCAACACCGATAACGTGGGGCGAGGCAGGAGGCCGACGAGTATCAGGCGGACGGCGTAGCGTATCAAGGGGTAGAAATGTTGCACGCCCGGCACCGGTACGGCGCAGTTCAGCGATGGCCTCTTCAGCATCGCGCCATTCCTCAACCACGATGTGTTGCAAGCGGGCACCGAGTGCAACCTCAATAGCTGTCTCTAGCTCAGGGGGGACACGGATAATCTGCTGAACTAACAAAAAGCCACGCCGCCGGTTTCGTTCCGCCCATTCGAGTGCTGCTCGTACACCAGCAAATGTTCCGGCATGCGAACGTGCTAGTCGACTTAAGGCTTCCAGACGTGCCTCACGTTCAGCCAATGTATGGCGACAGGCAGCCCGCTCCTCATCCACTGCAGCACGTGCCTGACGCAAACGATCAATCTCCTTTCGGGTGTGTTGAACCGTCGCGTGACTGTTTTGATACGCCTGCTCGGTGGCAGCCAGAGTCTTTTGCGCTTCTTCAAGCGCAACCTGGGCAGCAACCATTGCTTCAGAAGCCTGCTGCAAAGCCGTTTTCACGCGCTCGATCTCGGTCTGCAAGCGGCGCTGTTGTGCTGAAAGCTGATCGATCTGACTGAGCACGGTAGCTTCAGTGCGCGCAGCCTGTAATGCGCGTTCCTGCGCAGCTTTGATCTGAGAAGTGAGGATGGCCCATGCTTGTTCATCAGTTTGTTGTTTATGCTCTGCCTGCGCAAGCTGGTGACGAAGCGCCGTCAATTCTTGTTCAACTTGTGTCAACTGTGTAGCAACTCGCTCACATTCCTGGGCAGTTGTGTGTTGGTGGTCGGCCAATGTCGTTAATTGTCGTTCAATCTCTTCACTGCGCCGCGACAGCGCAGCCAGTCGTTCGTTTTCAACAGCCAGATCGCGTTGTAATGCCTCGGCTTGCTGATGAAGCTGAGCAGCTTGATGATGTAATGCGCTTAGCACTGCGCGTCGTTCACGTAAAGCAGTCCGATGCACGTGAAGCGCGGCTGTGGCTTCACTCTGCACAATACGCAGACGGGCGAGAGTATCTTCTGCCTGTTGCACCTGATGTTGGGCCTGCTGTGCCTGAGCCTGGGCTGCCTGCCATCCGGTGTAGTGCCAGCGTGTGAGCAGCTTCTGTAGTTCGGCTTGCCATTCGCGATACTGACGCGCCTGGCCGGCCTGGCGGCGCAGCGTGCGCAGCCGTGGTTCAAGATCGGCCAGCAGGTCAGATACCCGCTGTAAATTCGCCTCGCTCTCGCGTAGTCGTCGCAGAGCCTCGGCTTTACGTAACTCGAATCCGCCGATCTCGGCGGCATCTTCAAACAACCGGCGTCGTTCAGTGGGTCGTAACGTCAGCGCTGCATCAACCAAGCCCTGGTTGATAATCGTGTACGAACCACCGAGCGGTTCAACGGTGGCCAGCAGATCACGGAGCCGTACACGGGCACGGTTGATGAAATACTCATTTTCGCCGGTGCGGGTTACCCGGCGCGTGATAGTGACCTCATCGAAATCGATTGGCAACAGACGATCGCTATTGTCAATCGTCAGTGCTACTTCGGCTAGCCCGGCGGGTGGTCGTTTACCACCACCGGCAAAGAGAAGTTCGCTGGCCTGCTTACAGCGCAGCGCCACCATACTCTGTTCACCGAGTACCCAGCGCACGGCGTCAGCCAGATTCGACTTCCCACTCCCATTCGGCCCGACGATTGCCGTAATTCCCGGCTGAAACTCGAATACAGTACGGGTTGCAAATGTCTTAAAACCCTGAATTTCCAGTCGTTTGAGGTACATTGATCCCTATATCGCTTGTCAGCACTATGCACCTGAAGTTTTTCAACGTTTTAATTTTGGGTGCATCCAACGACCGATCCGCAAGAAGAACGGAGCGACGGTAACCAGCGCCCCTCTCTTCCCTGTCCTTCTTCCAACATCCACGAGCGGAAAGAGGAATGACGGTCAAGTAGGTACCTGTTTCTCATTCGCCCCTATCTCCCATCATTGTCGGGTAGGGAAAAACGTTGAAAATCCCTGCTTACACCAGCCGGATATTGTACTCTAGGCCGACAACGTGGTAAAGTAGATGCTTGATCGGCCTTCGTTGAGCGGCTATAATGAGGCGAGAATATTGCACTGATCATAAACAGATAAACGAAGGCAATCAACCGATTTATTCTGCGGGAATGTGTTCAGGTGTGATAGCAAACTCATCATACTTGATCTCGATACCTGCACAAGGCGCATCGCCGGTCCAGTCCGACGGGGCGCGATAGCGATACGTTTCATGCGCGAGCGAGTCTATCGCAACGAAGCCATTATTCTTCGTCGTACCGATTTTGCTGAGGCCGATCGTCTGCTCCTGATTGCTACTCCTGCTGGGAAGCGATGGGTTATTGCTAAAGGTACACGCAAAATGAAGAGTCGGCTGGCCGGTCACATTGAACTCTTCACACACGTGCAGATGATGCTAGCTGTCGGGCGTCATCTTGATATTGTGACCCAGAGCCAGATTGTGAGTTCCTTTCCCGTGTTGCGAAGTGATCTGACCCGTCTCGGTTGTGGCTTTTATGTTGCCGAATTGTACGACCGTCTGACGGCTGAGGCAGAAGAGAATCCCCCTCTCTTTCGGCTGCTGGTTGAAACGTTCCAATCCCTTAATCGCAGTCCAACTCCTGAACTGACCCTGCGCAGCTTTGAACTTCACCTTCTGCATATTCTCGGTTATCGGCCTCAGTTGCACTATTGTGTTGTTTGCAACGAGCTGCTCACGCCAGATGCTGATCGATATAGCCCAAGTCTGGGCGGCGTGCTCTGTCCAAACCATCGGACGGCTGATCCGCATGCTTTACCCCTGAGCGAGGCGACGTTTCGATTACTACGCTATCTTCAGGCCCAATCGGTGGCTGCCGGTGAAACGCTGCGCATTTCGTCGGCAACCCGTCAGCAAGCAGCAGACCTCTTACGGGCCAGTATACGCCATCTCCTGGAACGGGATCTCAAATCGGCAGAGTTTCTCAATCATCTGTTATCATCACAGTAGGAAACGTATGACGACTACATTGCCTGAAATAAAGGAGGGCGGGCCATGAGTTATGTGGAAAGCCTGCTCGGGCGGGGAGAGCAGATTTTGTACGTCGCCCGTCAGCACATTTTTGTGTTGATTATGAACATCTTGACCGAACTGACGCTGATTGGAATTCTGGTTGCGGCCGGGGTTGCCTCGAATCTGGCATTCCGGAACAATTCAACGGCAATGATCGGTGGTATCAGTATCAGTGATCTGATTCTGCTGATCTGTCTTGTGATCAGCATCATCGTGCTGATCAGCGGTTTTCTCGATTTTCTGCGCTGGAATTCGGAACAGATCGTTATTACAGATCGCCGTGTGTTACAAGTACGTGGTGTCTTCAATAAGCGCGTGATTGACTCGTCGTTAGAGAAGATCAATGATATTGAGCTGCGCCAGAGCATCATAGGGCGGATCTTCAATTTCGGTACTATCGAGATTTTAACCGCTTCAGGTGCTGAAGGCGCCAACGTAATGGATCGGATCGAGGCTCCGCTCGAGTTCAAACGGGCATTGCTTGAGGCGAAACATAATCTTGAACGTGGGTATGGCTATCTGGAAGCAGAAGGGTATATCCCCAGTCGCCCGGTAAGTAGCGTCACGGAAATTCAGCGTACCCTAGAGGAGCTAGCCCGGTTGCGTGATCGCGGGATTCTTTCTCCTGAAGAGTTTGAGGCTAAAAAACGTGATTTATTGAGTAGAATTTAAACAATCATTCCTGCACGCAGGCCTTTTGGATTAGTGGTCTGTGCTCAAATCAGCACAGACAGTTGATGCCGTGTCTTAAAATAGAGTAGGTGCTGAATGTTTAACGACATCGAGCAAGCGCGTACTGCAATTATCCCGCGCTTACGCCACATCCCTCGCGTTGGTCTAATCCTTGGCTCAGGGTTAGGGGCACTGGCCGACGAGATCGAAGATGCTGTTGTCATTCCTTACCGCGATATTCCCGGTTTTCACCAGCCAAAAGTGGCCGGACATCGCGGTGAACTGGCGATTGGGTTGTTGGCCGGTCAACCGGTAGCCGTGATGCGGGGGCGTTTTCATTTTTACGAAGGTTACAGTATGCAAGAGGTAACCTTCCCGGTGCGCGTCTTACATGCGATCGGTTGTGAAACGCTCATCGTGACCAACGCTGCCGGTGGGTTACGTCCAGACTGGCAGGTTGGCGATATTATGCGGATCAATGACCAGATTTTCTTGCCTGGTATGGCTGGCCATCATCCGCTCCGTGGCCCTAACGACGAACGCCTGGGACCACGTTTTCCGGCAATGGTTGGTGTGTTCGATAACGATCTGGTACCGCTGGCCCGTACTGTAGCATCTGAACTCGGTATTCCACTGCGCGAGGGCGTGTATTGTATGTTGAGTGGTCCAACTTTCGAGAGTGCAGCCGAACTGCGGATGCTCAGAGTGTGGGGCGCCGATGCGGTAGGAATGTCAACGGCGCCAGAAATTGTTGTTGCTGTCCATTGTGGAATGCGTGTGCTTGGTTTTTCACTCATTACGAATCTGGCTTTGCCCGACGCGCCACCAGCCAACCACGAAGAGGTGATGGCAGCCGGCGAAGCTGCCAAACCGAAATTCGCTGCACTCCTTTGTGGCATTCTGTCCCGTATAAGGTAGACATAACATTGACATCGATCATTCGCCGTCCCAGGGCTACCGTTAGTATAAGATAGGAAGATGTGCCATGCGCACGCTCACACCATTAACCGCAGTATCCGCGATTGATGAAACAACCCGAACGACACTGGCTGCATACTGGATCACCAGTGTGGAAGAATTTGTTGCAACAGCCCGTTCCGGTAACACAGGGTTAGGAAGTGGATTGGCGGCGCTGGCCCGTGTCTTGGGGCGGAGCGAAGATGATGTGCGGGCGATGGTGATGGCGGCGCTGGAGGTTGTACCTGACGCCAGCTCGTTCAGTGTTGATGTGGCAATGGAGCCGGTTGGCACCGGGGCTATTTTCGATGATCTTCCTGAAGTGGATGCGACTTCGTTTAGTCCGCCGGTCGGTTTGCCGCCAGAAGTGCCGCCACTATTCACGCTACCGCCGCCGGTGAGTCAGGGGCCGCGCAATACTTGCGTCGCCTTCAGTATTGCTGCCATGGTCCAGATACTCAGTAAAGACCCGACCGATCTCTCCGAACAATTTATCTACTGGATCAGCAAGGATCGTGATCGAATTCCTGGCGACGTTGGTACCAACCCATTGGTAGCTATGCGCGCTGTTGCGGAGCTAGGAGTTTGTCGAGAAGAGACGTGGCCCTACCGGCCAGAACCGGTTGATCATCAACAGCCAGGCCACGAGCGACCGAGCGATGCGGCATTTCGTGAAGCCAAACAGCGTCGCATCGCTGATGTGGAACTATTACCAGCACGTGATGTTCATCAGATAAAGGCTGCCCTGGCTGCCGGTCGCCCGGTGTTAATCGGTTTAATGATCGGCGAACATTGGACGAACAGCGGCCAGGTGCGACGAATTGGACGGGTACGACGGGCATTGCCCGGTGAGCAACGCTTGGGCGGTCACGCGATGTGTGCGCTGGGCTATCGCGATGATCTAGACGCACCCGGCGGCGGTTACTTTATTGTGCGCAATTCGTGGGGGAGCGATTGGGCGAACGAAAATCCTGATGGTCCTGGGCATTGTTATGTACCGTACCAGTTGATCTTCGAGGAAGGCATGGCGGCATTGATCGCGACCGGTTTGATCATAGAACGGCCGGCAACGGTACCATCGGCATTGGGCACATCGCCAGCCAACGATCTGGCTTTCATTCTGGCCGAAATGCAAGCTTTGCGTAGTCGACTCGATGCGCTCATTGAACGGGTGCAGATGTTGATTGGGTCATCACCCTCCGTAGTTGCACCGGCGCCAACGATAATAACTCCAGCCAAACTCGCTGAACCACCGCCAGTTGTCGGCTATCAAGGCCCGTTGATCTTGATCGCTGACGCGCAGGATGCAGAGGAACTATATCCAAACGGTATTGATGGTCGGCGAGGCGAGCCGCTTTTACGGATCGATACGATACGTGCGAGTGAACTTGCTCAGCGGAGCGAAGACTCTAAGGAGCTGCAAACGTTACATAAAACCCGCAATGACGCTGAAGAGAAACATTTTGGCGTTGTTGCTGATGTCGATCAAGAAGACCTGGCTCAGGCACGTTGGGCAGTGGTGGTTAGTGCAACTGATGATGTAAGCTTAATCGAGGCACTCTGGCCGCTGATTGAGCACCGAGCCGAACAACAGGGCATCACTTTGCCGCCCGTCGCGTTTCGTGCTGGCGAGACATGCGCCGAATGGGCAGCTCGCTATGCCGATCTCAAACAGCCATGGGAACAGCGCGCACCGGTCTTGATCCATCGCCCTGGTGAAAGGGTGAATGGCTGGTTAGCACGTCACGGGACGATAGCCGGGCCGGTTAAGCCGAGTCAGGGTGTTCCGTTCTACCTCTTAATTGCGGCGCGCCCAGGACCACTGACACCTGATGATCGATCCTTTATCAGTTTCAACTTTCAATACGAACTAGACATCTTCTGGGGAGTTGGTCGGCTCTGCTTTACCGATGAACGAGGTCAACACCGCTATGCCGATTACCGCATGTATGCGCAACGTCTGGTTGAGTATGAGCGGCGAGCGGCACGTGATTTTCGACTCCGACGTGAGATCGTCTATTTTGGTACCCGCCATGATCTTGATAAATCAACTGAACGCAGTGCCGTTGAGTTGGTAATGCCGTTGGCAGCCTGGCACGAACACGGGTTACCCCAAAAACGGGGCTTCGCCAGACGGCTTCTCCTGGCCGGTGATGCCACTCGCAGTAATCTGGAACAAGCATTGCGCGATGGGAATCAGCCACCGGCTATTTTCTTTAGTGCTACCCATGGTCTGGGCCTGCCGGCCAATGATCGGGAACTTATGATGTATCAGGGTGCACTGGTAACGCAAGACTGGAGCGGGTTTGGCGGGATTAAGCGCGAGCACTGGTTTGCGGCTGAAGATTTGCCGACCAATCTCTCGTTGGAGGGTATGGTAGCCTTACTCTTTGCCTGTTATGGCGCCGGATGTCCGCAACGCGATGAGTTCATTTTTGATCCAGAGAAAGGTCGTCCACTGATTGCCCCCTTTACCTTTGTGGCGCAACTGCCACAGCAGATGTTATTACGGGGTGCGCTTGGTGTGGTTGGACATGTTGAACGGGCATGGACATACAGCTTTAGTCTGGATGGAGCGCGTGGTCAGACGCAGAGTTTTGAAGACGTGATTGGGCGATTGGTAAGTGGTAAACGGTTGGGGAGTGCAACCGACCAGTTCAACATTATTCAGGCAGCACGTTCGTTGACGCTGTCTGAAGAGCTAGAGAACATTAAATTCGGGAAGCAACCCGAACCACATGAACTGGCAACACTCTGGATGGCGCGGAATGATGCCCGCAACTATATGCTGCTGGGTGATCCGGCAGCACGCCTGGCGGTAGATTGTGAGACGTAAGGTAGGGATGGTGGGAGAAAGGCAGAAAATGGTTCCCAATCTGTCTCAACTTCCCTGCGTGGGCGAGCTGAGCAAGCACAGCACTGCTGCGCTCCGACCGATGCACCAAGACAGGTAAGGAATGGTACTGCTTCATTCGCTAAGACCCCGTTTATGCAGTAATATATGTAGGTAAGGTCACTGTCTACTCATTAACGTGCTAGCCGTATGGATCTACGTACTCGTCTCATCTTATCACTCTCACCGCTGGTAATTGCCCTCGTTCTCTTTGGGGTGCTCGCCATTGTGACGCAACAGCGTGTCGCTCAGGCTATCAAGAAGGTCGATCAGGTGGCGAACGATCTGGTTGAAGTTGCTCAAAGCGAGTCGCTGATTCTCCTTGAACAGTACCACGTGAGCGAGATTATTGCCGGACGTCAGAGTGATCGCACAATCCTTGAAACACAGCGGGCAATGGTGCGTTCCTTTCTCGAGGAATCCATGCCACAGGAAGGTGGTAGTTTCGTTGAAATAGAGCTGGCTGCGCGCTTTAATGTGATGGTTTCTCAACACGATGCAGCGCTCGCCGTTTTGGATCGTGGTAACCGTGAACAAGCCAAGGCAATGATCAGCACCGCTGATTATCACCGCAACGTGCGTGCCATCCACAGTCTGGTCGTCGGTGCCCAGCGAGAGTATGAAGTGCAGTATCTGCAAGCGATCGACGCTCTGGAACGTATCGTTAATGAAGGTTTCTGGTATGCCGCGTTTGCTGTTGCTCTTGCAACTGTCCTTGCGATAACTATGGCGGTTACGTTAAACTGGCAGGTAGCGAAGTACGTTGATCGACTCACGACTGATGCCGAATACTTTGCCCAAACCGAAACCCATGGTCAACTTAGTCCGATTGGTTCGATCAAACAGCTCCAACGCTTGCGCGATGCGTTTCAGCGTTTGCTAGAGGCAAACCAGCAACGGCAACACCAGTTAGCAACCGCATTGCAGGCGCAACAGGCGCAACTTGCTCGCGAACGAGAATTGCAGGCAACGATCAGGGCTTTGAGCCTACCTGTGACCGCATTAGGACCGCACACGCTCTTCTTACCGCTTGTAGGTCATCTTGATGCAGAACGGAGCAAGCAACTTGAACAGACCTTATTGCAGGCTATTCAGCAGCGACGGGCACGGGCAGTTGTGATTGATGTGAATGGCATGGCAACATTCGATGAACTGATCATGCAGACCCTGATTCGGGTTGGGCAAGGCGCACGGTTACTCGGCGCCAAGGTGACGCTAGTTGGTGTACGTGCTGATCTAGCTTTACAACTTGCACAATTGCCTTCTGGCTTGTTCCAATACGCTCGCGATATTCCGGCTGCCTTGCACATCAATACGTGAAGGCAATCCTCTGTTATAATGCAGTGCGTTATCGCTTTGTGGTACGAAGGAGGCCATCATGCACATTGTTGTGTGTTTGAAGCAGGTCCCCCGCGACAATTCGGTTAAGATTCGACCGGATTTGACCATCGACGCCGAGGGGATCGAGAAGATTATCAACCTCTTCGACGAATACGCGCTCGAAGAGGGTATTCGTTGGAATGAACAGCACGGCGGTAAGGTAACGGCACTCTCTATTGGCACCTCTGACTGGGTCGAGCAGTTGCGGCGGGCGTTGGCAATGGGCGCAACTGATGCACTGTTGCTCAGCGATCCAGCATTTACTCAGCTTGATCCGATTACAGCCGCTCGTGTGGCTGCGGCTGCCGTTCGTAAGCTGGGAGATGTTGATCTGGTTATCACCGGCCGCAACAGTACCGACGATGAGAGTGGTGCTTTTGCACCTGCGCTGGCGCGCTTGCTGGGCTGGCCACAGGTAACATATGTTGGCAAGGTGTTGGAACTGCAACCCGGCGGAATGCTTAAAGTTGAACGTCATCTAGAGAGTGTGATTGAGACAGTTGCCTGTCGCCTGCCAGCAGTGATGTCGGTGATCAAAGATATTAACGAACCACGCTATCCCTCGCTCCTCAAAATCAAGCGTGTGGCAAAGGTTGAGCCACCAGTGTGGACAGCCGCCGATCTGGGGTTGAATGCCACCGACCTTACCCCAACCGCCCAACTTGTCGAGCGCGTACCACCGCCACCTCGTCCCAAGGGCGAGATCATCGACGGGCCGGACGCGGCCACCAAAGTTCGCAAGCTGGTCGATAAGCTGTTGGAGTATCAAGTGATTTAAGCGCGGAAAGGAGCAGATCATGAATGGCGTACTGGTTGTTCTAGAAGCAGTTGGCGATGATCTGGCCGCCATTTCGCGCGAGTTGCTCGGCAAGGGGCGGCAACTGGCAGATGCTTTAGGTGGTTCGCTGGCAGCACTGGCAATTGGGCCGACAAAAGCCATTGCGGCACGTGCTGGTAATTTTGGCGCCGATCAGGTCTATACGATTGATGCACCGGCACTACGTCAATACACAACCGACGGTTATGTTGCAGCAGCGATTGCAGCAGTCAAGGCGTTTCAGCCGGCGCTGATTCTTGCCGGAGCCAGCTTCCAGATGCGCGATTTTGGCGCAGCGCTGGCAACCGATCTTGGTGCTGGTCTGGTGGTCGATGCAACCAATATTCAAGTGGTTGACGGTGCTCTTCAGGTCACACGACCGTCGCATGGTGGCAATGTCATTAATACCTATCGCTTCGCCGCAGGGACGACGGTCGTGGCATTGGTGCGTAAGCAGAGCTTCCCAGAAGCTGCTGCCCAACCCGACCGTAGCGCACCAATTACCGAGCTAACGGTAGCCGAACTTACCCCACGTACTGAAGTACTGTCGGTGGCGCCCAAGGCTGGTGCAGTCAACCTGACTGACGCTGCAATTATCGTGACCGGTGGCCGGGGCTTGGGCAATAAAGAGAACTACTATCGCCTGATTCCACCATTGGCTGAGGCTCTGGGTGGTGCTTACGGTGCTTCACGAGCGATTGTTGACGATGGCTGGGTTCCCTATGAGCACCAGGTTGGTCAGACCGGAAAGACGGTCAGTCCTAAACTCTATATCGCTGCCGGTGTCAGTGGCGCGATCCAGCATCTGGCCGGAATGCGAACTAGCCGCACCATTGTGGCCATCAATAAAGACCCGGAAGCACCTATTTTCCGCATTGCGACGCTCGGTGTTGTTGGTGATGTAAACGAGATTTTGCCGCTGCTGACAGAAGAGATCAAAGCGCGTCTCAACCGGTAAGTTTTTCTGGCCGGTGAAAGCGGTGTATTGTACTGAGGACAATACACCGCTTGGCAAAAGTGCGGGTCAAGAATGAAACGGCACACATTACTGATTGTGTTCGTCGTATTGATTGTCGGTGGGGTGGGGCTGGCCCAGGCAGCTTATCGTTTATTCTTGCCCTTTGTCGAGCACCGAGCGCTCATTCCGTCTGACGACGAAGTCAGCACTCGCTTACAGGTTGCTGAAGGATACGCTGTGCGTCTCTACGCACACGGTCTTAACCGGCCTCGCCTGATGGCAATCGGCCCCGACAGTCAACTCTATGTTGCCGAGCGTGGTGCCAATCGTATTGTACGTCTATCAGATAAGAACAGTGACGGGAGATCGGATGAGACAACGGTCGTTGTAGCGAATCTGACCGGTGTTCATAGCCTGGAATGGTACGGTCAAGATTTATACGCTGCCGGCAATGCGACTGTCTGGCGATTGCACGACAGCAATGCTGATGGAGTGTTTGACCGTTCGGAAACGAGCGTGGTTGTTGACGGGTTGCCAAACGATGGTGGTCATTCAACCCGAACGGCACGTATCGGGCCTGATGGCATGCTCTACGTCGCGGTCGGTTCAAAATGCAATATTACTGTCGGTTGTAGTGAAGGCGATCCACGACGGGCTGCCATTTTACGCTACACATTAGAGGGGGATATTCCAGCCGACAACCCGTTTGTCAATGATCCCGACCTCCGTCGGCGGGCCGTCTGGGCCGAGGGATTACGGAACAGCGTTGATTTTATCTTCTTGCCCGATAGAAGACTCTGGGCAACTCATAACGGCAGTGATGGTCTTGGGAACGACCTGCCACCGGAAGAGGTCATTATTGAGGTTGAGGCTGGAAAACATTACGGCTGGCCATACTGCTATACGGCGGTGGTTGGTCCTGTTCCGAACGATGCCAGAGAAGTGCGTGACGAGCGTGTACCGCTCGATGCTACCTTCAACACGTGTGACCTGGCGACACCGGCTCGTTTCACCGATCTAGCCCATTACTCCCCTCTCGGTATTGCGCGTCTTGCCGATGGTGATATCCTGATTGCGTACCACGGCTCCTGGAATGCCGACCAGACGCACCGTGATTGTCGGGTACAGCGCATTCAGGTCAGCAATGGAATGCCGGTCAGTGCCGATCCGTTTCTAACCGGATTTCGTGATCATCCGCAACAGGAATGTGGTGGGGCTTGGGGACGACCAGCGGGAATCACTATCGCGGCAGATGGTACGATCTTTGTCTCCGACGACCATAATGGCAATATTTATCGCATTGTTTCCTTACCTGGATAGGTTGTCGTATTCGCAGAAGAAGAGGGTACCGGCAGTAATGCAAATCGGTACTGCAATCAGGTTGAAGAACGGTATACTTACCAATCCGAGGCATATCAGACCAAATCCGGCGCTGGCCGGCAGATGACGGCGAATAAAGCTCAGTTTGCCACGAAACGAAAGTCGGCGCCGTTCAAGAGGTGGATCAAAGAAGTCGAGACAAGTGATGGTCACACCGAGGGTCACACTGGCGCCAGTCGCCAGCAGGGTTCCCACGACAGGAATCAGGTTTAGCAAGAGAGCTGGGGTACCGATCAGCAGAATCAGTAGAAACTTCTTCAACTCAAACAGAAGTGCGCACAACACATCGTGCATGACGGATGCCGAAGTTGGTGGTGGCGCGGTTCTGACGACGCCGCGCAAACGTTCTTCAATCAATTCTGACAGGCGTCCATAAAAAGGAGAGCCGAGAACCACCCCGAAGCGCACCAGTATATATCCAAGCCCCAAAAAAAGGGCAATAACCAGCAGCCCTCGTACAAACCACTCGATCCATACCGGCCAGCCGACAAGAAAAGTCTCAGTTGCCTGAAAACCAGCCCACAACAAGGTGGTGTAGAGTGCCAAGCCCACAATGATATTCAGTACAATTGGCATCACAATATAACGCCAGAGCACCGGTTGCCCGACGATGAACCGTATCGCACGCAATGGATAGCTGAAACCGTCAATGAGTGAACGCATATGAGAGTGGTAACATCGTAGCAAAACAGGTTTAGGTGCTCTTGCGACGTGTAAAATCTGGGGAAGGTGTGTTGTACCACAGTATGCTCACGATGCCAGAGGCTTCTGAACGAATTCGTCTTTGCTGGTACAAGAGAAGCCAGGGCCAACAAAACATATATAGTGCAACTCGCCGGTCACCCCTTTCCCGTCAAGACGTAAGTATAGCTGCTGGACTGATCGCGGCTTCCAATCGTGGTGCAATGCGTGTCCAATCGTAATTGGCACACACAAAGGTACGCCCAGCCAGACCCAATTGTTGCGCAAATGCACGATCGGTTATCAGACGTGAGACGGCCTGAGCAAATGTAGTCGGGGTATCTGCCAGCAGCAGATGTTCGCCGTTGTGCAAACCGGCGACACCTTCAGCGCCAAAAGACGTACTGACAACGGGCGTAGCCATTGCTAACGCTTCTAACAATTTCAGCCGTGAGCCACCACCTATTCGCATCGGAATTACAACAACCGCAGCTTCCATCAGTGCCGGACGTGTATCGGCAACCTCGCCGGTTACTATGATATGCCGATCATCGTGTAGAGCGAGCACTTTCGGATGTGGGCGTCGTCCGATCAGTCGTAGCCGCAACGTAGGATGCATTTGCTTGATTAGGGGGAACACCGCATCAACAAACCACAGCACAGCATCAACATTTGGCCGATAGTCGAGCGTGCCGACAAAGACCAGATCATTGGTCGGGGGAGGTGCCTTGGTTGGAGGGGCAAAATACGTGCAGTCTACGCCGTTTGGTACGATATGGAGTTTCGCATGAGGTGCCAGTCGGCGTAGCGCCAGTTCATCTTCGGCTGAAACAACAATTACCCGATCAACAACCTGAAGAACATACCGTTCAAAGGCTGCTAGTTTCAGCCACTGAATAAGTGAATAGATACCACCGATCAACGCTTTCGGCGCCGGGAAACGGCGTAAATCGGTAAGAGCCGCACGGCGTTGGAGGAGATATTCGGCATTGAACTCATCGAGGATCGTGTATAGACCTGCCTTACGAACCTGGAGGAGGTAGGGCGCCATCTCGATACTTTCGGCCAACACCACATCAAATTGCTGATCGGTCAGCAGCTTGTGCAATGCCGTAGTATACGCCATACTCGCATTGCGCAATGCCATATCGGGTTGCGGGCTAAACACGGTGGTCAACGCACGTTGGAATAATGAACGTGGAGACGGACCGATGACGACCTGCAAGTGCATCAGGTTTTGCAACGAAGCAAGCGCCTGTGCAGCCGATTCGTCGGGGGCGAAGCTCAGCAGCGTAACGGTGTGTTGTTTGGCCAGAGCACGTAACAGATGAAACATCCGCAGTGCTCCTCCGCTGCGCGGCGGGTATGCTGGATACGGAGCCAGAACAAGAATACGCATAGCCAATTCACACCCATGCGTCAGCGAGACCGGGTTGCGGACGAGGCCAGTCAGGCGGATAGATCAGGTAAACAGTACCGTTTGAACTGGCTTGCCAGGCAGCTGCTAACTGCCTTTGAGGGTACGCCCGCAGTAATCGGTTACGTCCGGCAGGCTCGGCGATCAAAGCATGTGTCTCGGTAAAACCACGCACGATCGTGAGATGTCCAGCAGTACGATCGGGGGCATCGTCAATCTGACCGGTTTCCCAGGCTAGACTGATAACTACCGGTACGCCAGCAGCCGTCCACCGACCAATCTGCTCTAGGGTATCGAGCCGAGTCACGTAGGCGCGCAGACCAAAACGAGCAGCAAATGCAGTATTAAACGACCAGTTACCGGTTCCATCCCAGCCCGGATCGAAGATACCGGCCACCGTCAATTCGGGGAGCGTCTCGCGTTGCGCAAAAGGAGCCAAACGTGGATCGGCTAATTGTGCATACCAGTATGCCAACACCATATGAACTGCGGTTGGACTGCACCATCCCTCACCACCGGCATAGTCGTACTGACAGAGCAAGAGCGGTAACCCAATTGCCGAGAGTGCCGGTGGAGAGGCAAAACCCGCTGGTTTTGCCGTCGTTGTGACGCAGAGAGCGAGTGCAGTAAGCTCAGGCATATCTGCTCCAGGCAAGCCGCAGAGTAACACACGCACCTGCACAGCCTGAGCTGGTGTCTTCAGGAGAAGGGTATCAGTAGCAACCGAGCCAAACTCATTCGTCTGCGACGAAAAACTGCTTCGCCGCGTTCCATCGCTATCCCATGCTGCGATACGAAACCAACCGCTCCAGATGCCCTGCTGTTGTACTCGTAATTGCAACTCAATCCAGCTTGCTGGCGGCGTATCGGCAGCCCAACTCGGAATAATTGCCAACGCAGAGGGAGTCTGGAACGGTGGACTGATCATTGCAATCCGAGCAGGCACATCATCGGCAGATAATGGTGACGCTCGTTCCCACGTATCAAGTGCAGCCGTATCCCAATAATGGAAGAGATGGTGGAGCATCAAAAACTATCCTTCACTATCAAGAATCCACTCGGCAGGGCCAAGCAGCTCAAGATCGGGGTTGGCCGCGACCTCTGGCAAGAGAGCTTCACTCACCAACAACTCTTCCAGATGGAGCGTATCAGGAATACGTACCAACCGCACCGCAGCCGGATCAGGTTGCCCACACGTCTTGACAGCCATTGCTACGGCATCACGCTCGGTCGGCAGGGTAATCGGCAAGCCACCCTTACACAAACCGACCAAACCAGCGGTTAAAACATTCACATATGTCGCATGAAAATCGATCTTAGCAGCCAGACGGGCAGTCGTAATGTCGGCCAGCCCGATACCGTTTGCGTTACCGTGCGTTTCGGGGGTCAAATCAAGCACCACGATCACGTTGATCACCGGTCGGTCAGGAGGTGGTTCACCAGGGATAGGCAACCGCCCGATCACATTCGTATCCATACCGGTGCCGCTGATATTCTTACCGATCCGATCAACAACCAGCACATCAAGGCGGTCGAAGGGCAGCCGGGCCATCATCTCTTTGCTCCGGAGCAACAGCTCTGCCTCACCAGCACCACCAATTTCGTCAGGGGGAAGAGCAACAATAGCAGCAGTCTGATCACGTGCATCTTCGAGAATTGCCAGCCCGGCCAGCACACGCCCTCGCTCAACGATCATGCGCGCCATGGGCACAATCTGCTCTTTCAGACCGTACACCGCAGTGCGATGGACAATTTCGGCGCCGTGTCGCTTTCCTAAGCCAACTGCGCACATCTTTGCTAATCCACTCTCTATCGGCGCCTTAAAAGAGGTGTGGGTCTTAATCCGATTAATCACCAGCACACCATCGGCCTCGGCAGCAAACCGATCCATATAGACGGGCGTACCATCGGCAATTCGACCCAATTCAACCACGTCCATTGTAGCCCGGATCGGACAGCCAACCGTTTGCTCGGTAATCCCAAGTGAAGCAAGGAGCGCTACTTGCCCTTCGTCCGTTGCACCGCCATGACTACCCATAGCTGGTACAACGAAAGGCAGTGCCCCGTGATCACGCAGCCAACCAACTGCTGCGGCCGTAATCTGCACAATATTGGTAATCCCGCGACTACCGGCAGTCACTGCGATCTGCATCCCTGGGCGAATACGTGCCGCCAGACCCAGGCGGTCAAGTTCAGCCCGCACTGTAGCCGTGACATCGGTCAAAGGCATAGTTTGCCAGCGTTGGCGAACACGAAAAATTGGTGGCAGAGGAGTATCAGCCCGGATTTGCTCAATATTCAGCGTGATCTGCATCGGTCACCCTCACCGAGGTCATCTATATACTTCTCGCATTGTACCACAGGCTAGAGAAAGGCGAGAAAGCGTAAAGGCAAGAGAGCGATGTACTAGTAATGTGTGCAAATGAAGCCCATTGGCCTACCAAACACAACCGAAACGGCAACTTTGTAATTCCTATTCCTGGCATTTACCGACGCACTCCACGATTCGTACTTTTCTTTTCTATGAAATGATCTACCATCTGCTCAGACTCAGGATACAGTCATGAGCCATCAGTTCCATCGCCGGCACAAGACAACCGCTTTTCCCCCAGCTCACTGAAGCCATCCACCGCACATAACGATGATCCGCTTCGCAACCGAGCAACGCCAAACCGCCAACCGCATTGTCCATTTTGCACAATCTCCCCGCCAACCAGCGTAACTTTCAGGCTAGGAAAACGTTTTTATTGATGATCCCCCATATATTCAGAACTAGGAGGCGACCATGAACCGTCAGTCCCATCGTTTGCGCAAGACAACTACCCTCCCCACAACCCCACCTCCAGCCAGTCCACCTCCAGACCCATCTAACCTACCCATCCCTTCACCGGACGAACTCGATGATCAAGAAAGCCGCTCATCATCGTCTCTACCATTCTGGCATCCCAAAGCGATTTGTCACGTCATCCGTGCGTTAGTCGCTTAAAACTCAAACGCCTGATGACAATAGCACGAAAAGGCTGATAGTGATCAAGACTCTTCTTGAATGACACGCTCAACACAAACGGGGCGGCTTACTAAACCGCCCCATTTTCGCTGTGTAAAGGCATTCTGATACGTCTTGGATTTAGCACATGTCACCGGTTTCAGTGCTCTACCGTGAGCCGAAATTGTTGAAAGACGCGACTGGTGGGGGGGGGCGCATTCACGACCTCGAGTTTCAGTGCTCTACCGTGAGCCGAAATTGTTGAAAGCACGCACACCTCCCCAACCGCCCATGCTAGTAACATCGTTTCAGTGCTCTACCGTGAGCCGAAATTGTTGAAAGTCCGCCTGCGTTCCGCCCGTCGCTCGCGAAACCGAGAGTTTCAGTGCTCTACCGTGAGCCGAAATTGTTGAAAGCATATGACCTGTGTACCTCACCCCGTAGGACATGCCGTTTCAGTGCTCTACCGTGAGCCGAAATTGTTGAAAGGTGGTACCGGCATATTCCGCCCCCGCCACAACCTCAGTTTCAGTGCTCTACCGTGAGCCGAAATTGTTGAAAGGAGCGCCAACGACCGGCTCGATCAATTTGATGAGTTGTTTCAGTGCTCTACCGTGAGCCGAAATTGTTGAAAGCCAACGGCGGATTGTTGAGGCGATTGCGACAATCAACGGTTTCAGTGCTCTACCGTGAGCCGAAATTGTTGAAAGTAGACATCGCGACACAGTACGAGTTCAATGTATGATGCGTTTCAGTGCTCTACCGTGAGCCGAAATTGTTGAAAGGCAACAAGCGCTGGAGGCGATGACGGAATTAGCGAAGTTTCAGTGCTCTACCGTGAGCCGAAATTGTTGAAAGAGTTTATTCAAACTGCGATTAGTGCGCTAACTACAGGTTTCAGTGCTCTACCGTGAGCCGAAATTGTTGAAAGGAGCCGGAAGGTGCGTACCTTCCAGCAACCGAGCATCAACGTTTCAGTGCTCTACCGTGAGCCGAAATTGTTGAAAGTGGTAACGGTACGCGCCCCGGCCATCCGGCAGTACACACGTTTCAGTGCTCTACCGTGAGCCGAAATTGTTGAAAGAGCTTGACGAATCCGACGGCGGCTATTGAGTACTGCGTTTCAGTGCTCTACCGTGAGCCGAAATTGTTGAAAGCGCAACGCGGTTGTGATCCAGGCCGCGCTCGGCGTTAGTTTCAGTGCTCTACCGTGAGCCGAAATTGTTGAAAGGAAATGTGTCTTCGTTCGCCCACCGCGACCAATCCACGGTTTCAGTGCTCTACCGTGAGCCGAAATTGTTGAAAGTGTGGTATATTGGAGTTCGGTGAGGAAAAAGGAGTAAGTTTCAGTGCTCTACCGTGAGCCGAAATTGTTGAAAGGCTCGAGTTCGCTTCTCTTGAAGACGCGATCAAAGCGTTTCAGTGCTCTACCGTGAGCCGAAATTGTTGAAAGGGGATGGTACACAAGTTGGGTACATCGCAACGTATGCGTTTCAGTGCTCTACCGTGAGCCGAAATTGTTGAAAGGTTTAAATTTCGCAACGAGGATTGGGCGCGGGCGGCGGTTTCAGTGCTCTACCGTGAGCCGAAATTGTTGAAAGAAGTACAATTGCAGTCGCAACTGCTGTCCGCGCAACGCGTTTCAGTGCTCTACCGTGAGCCGAAATTGTTGAAAGGTTCGTGCAGTTTGTGGCTTCGTTCGTTGCGCAGATTGTTTCAGTGCTCTACCGTGAGCCGAAATTGTTGAAAGGGTGACATATGTTGTCACAACGCTCCCGGATCCGCTCGTTTCAGTGCTCTACCGTGAGCCGAAATTGTTGAAAGGCTTCCCTCAGCTTATGTGGGCGGTCTATCTGATCGCGTTTCAGTGCTCTACCGTGAGCCGAAATTGTTGAAAGGGGTGGTTCCGGCACGTTCGAGATCCGTGCGGGCGAATGTTTCAGTGCTCTACCGTGAGCCGAAATTGTTGAAAGGATGAGCGGGAACGTTGTCCAGACGGCGTTGAATGTGAGGTTTCAGTGCTCTACCGTGAGCCGAAATTGTTGAAAGGATGACCGCGCCCGCGACAACGATGATGCCGATGGTCGGTTTCAGTGCTCTACCGTGAGCCGAAATTGTTGAAAGGAGGAGCGTGTCGGGGGCGCTACGATCGAGGTTCGTTCGTTTCAGTGCTCTACCGTGAGCCGAAATTGTTGAAAGACGAAGAGGAAGAGGAGGAAGAAGGTGAGAAGGAAGGTTTCAGTGCTCTACCGTGAGCCGAAATTGTTGAAAGAGCAGCTCGACGCTGATGATCGAAGCGCGCTGATCGACCGTTTCAGTGCTCTACCGTGAGCCGAAATTGTTGAAAGGTCAACATCATCGCGGTCACCGTCGTCGCAATGACCGTTTCAGTGCTCTACCGTGAGCCGAAATTGTTGAAAGCCGACGGGCCGGGCTGCGAGTCGCGGGTGGGGGAGCGTTTCAGTGCTCTACCGTGAGCCGAAATTGTTGAAAGGGCGAAGGTCGTGAGCGCTTTGTGCACGCTCATGACCGAGTTTCAGTGCTCTACCGTGAGCCGAAATTGTTGAAAGGCGAGACCGCACCGGTTCGCGATGCAACTTTTGATCTAGTTTCAGTGCTCTACCGTGAGCCGAAATTGTTGAAAGTGCGAACGGACGTGCGCTCATTCGCATTCTGGTTGACGGTTTCAGTGCTCTACCGTGAGCCGAAATTGTTGAAAGAATCATACAGTGTGTTGAGAAAGAAAACCGTCTCGGGTTTCAGTGCTCTACCGTGAGCCGAAATTGTTGAAAGCCGGCTGGAGCCACATCCTCGAAAGTGAGCGGGTTCGTGTTTCAGTGCTCTACCGTGAGCCGAAATTGTTGAAAGGGCGGGATCGTCAACATCTCTCCAGTAACCCAACTCCGTTTCAGTGCTCTACCGTGAGCCGAAATTGTTGAAAGGCATCAAGCGCGTAGAGCATCTGTACGACTCGCTGGTTTCAGTGCTCTACCGTGAGCCGAAATTGTTGAAAGGGTTTCGCCGGAAGGGTTTTTGCTGTGTGAAGACGAGGTTTCAGTGCTCTACCGTGAGCCGAAATTGTTGAAAGATTTGGGAGCCGTCCGTTCGCAGTGAAGTTGAGCCGTTTCAGTGCTCTACCGTGAGCCGAAATTGTTGAAAGAAACTTACTTTGGCCGCGCCGGAACGCGGGCCGTGGTTTCAGTGCTCTACCGTGAGCCGAAATTGTTGAAAGGGTAAAATGACATTAAAACAGATTTTCCGTTACCCAGGGTTTCAGTGCTCTACCGTGAGCCGAAATTGTTGAAATTCTATACTATACCGCGTCCGCGCCAATTTGTCAAGCGTTTCAGTGCTCTACCGTGAGCCGAAATTGTTGAAAGCAATTGCGAATCTTAACGCTTCTATTAATATTAGTTCGGTTTCAGTGCTCTACCGTGAGCCGAAATTGTTGAAAGGCCCGCTTCCCGCGTGCGCGGATCGCGCAACGCGGCGGTTTCAGTGCTCTACCGTGAGCCGAAATTGTTGAAAGGATATTAAACGCGCCTCGCAGCGCCGGAAGCCCGAACGGTTTCAGTGCTCTACCGTGAGCCGAAATTGTTGAAAGGGATTTTGTCAATTTTAGAGCGTTGGCGCGCTGATCGGTTTCAGTGCTCTACCGTGAGCCGAAATTGTTGAAAGGCTGCGCTGCCAGCGCTGCCAGCGGATCGCTAGAAGAAGTTTCAGTGCTCTACCGTGAGCCGAAATTGTTGAAAGGGCGGTACGCTGGTAGCGTTCGATGCCGAGCGGCTGGCGTTTCAGTGCTCTACCGTGAGCCGAAATTGTTGAAAGGGGCATCATTCGCAATATTGAAATCGATCTATGTCTGTAGTTTCAGTGCTCTACCGTGAGCCGAAATTGTTGAAAGGGGGATGTCGTAGATGTCACCATCTCCGACACCCGCGAGTTTCAGTGCTCTACCGTGAGCCGAAATTGTTGAAAGGATTGATGTTTTCATCTATTCCCCGTCAGTCGGCACGTTTCAGTGCTCTACCGTGAGCCGAAATTGTTGAAAGGACCGCCGCGCTTGCAAGCGCGACTTGTGCCGCGCTGTTTCAGTGCTCTACCGTGAGCCGAAATTGTTGAAAGGCTAATACCTACATCTTTAGTATATCGCGCAACAGCGGTTTCAGTGCTCTACCGTGAGCCGAAATTGTTGAAAGCGCATCCCAAGCAGTCGGTATGATGTAGCCTTCAACGTTTCAGTGCTCTACCGTGAGCCGAAATTGTTGAAAGTCAATTCGCTGTGTTTGCGGCAACAGCTTGCGCAACGGTTTCAGTGCTCTACCGTGAGCCGAAATTGTTGAAAGCGACGCTTTGTCGCTGTTAAGGAGGTTATAAAATGGTTTCAGTGCTCTACCGTGAGCCGAAATTGTTGAAAGGGGTTTTGGTTGATTTTGAGACGGTGAGACGGGGACGTTTCAGTGCTCTACCGTGAGCCGAAATTGTTGAAAGCTTGCTGATCGCACTTGTCAGCAAAGCGCGGGCGTTGTTTCAGTGCTCTACCGTGAGCCGAAATTGTTGAAAGGCCCGTGACACAACAAATAAAACCCCTACACCAGCTGTTTCAGTGCTCTACCGTGAGCCGAAATTGTTGAAAGGTACACCGGTGGCAAACTCAATGAGCGTCGGAACGAGTTTCAGTGCTCTACCGTGAGCCGAAATTGTTGAAAGTCAAGCGCGCATTTCAACAGTTGCGACAGATGATGTTAGAGTTTCAGTGCTCTACCGTGAGCCGAAATTGTTGAAAGGGCGACCGCACCACTCCACGCGGTAATCGCGGGTCTCGGTTTCAGTGCTCTACCGTGAGCCGAAATTGTTGAAAGGGCGCTTGTTCCCAGACTGGCAACATTAATTTGTACGTGTTTCAGTGCTCTACCGTGAGCCGAAATTGTTGAAAGGGCGTAGCTGAGCACCTCGACAAAATCCGTTGCGCTACCGGTTTCAGTGCTCTACCGTGAGCCGAAATTGTTGAAAGGCCGTCCCCCTTTCCCTCTCCCCCCCTCACCACGAGTTTCAGTGCTCTACCGTGAGCCGAAATTGTTGAAAGGAGCACGGATGATCAAGTAGAGCGTGAAACCTGCTATTGTTTCAGTGCTCTACCGTGAGCCGAAATTGTTGAAAGGGTCTTGGATGGTGGTGGGTGTGTGTTGAGTATGAAGTTTCAGTGCTCTACCGTGAGCCGAAATTGTTGAAAGGGGGGTAGAGATGGTGTATCTCGTCGGGACGGTTGTGAGTTTCAGTGCTCTACCGTGAGCCGAAATTGTTGAAAGGCCAACCCGCTCGCGGGTTGGGGCGCGGGCTGGATCATGTTTCAGTGCTCTACCGTGAGCCGAAATTGTTGAAAGGGCGACCGGCGACACGCGACGATTGTACGAAGTATACGAGTTTCAGTGCTCTACCGTGAGCCGAAATTGTTGAAAGAAATTGATGATCTGCTGTTGGTGCGCGACGTTGGGAGTTTCAGTGCTCTACCGTGAGCCGAAATTGTTGAAAGCTTGTCGCTTGAGAAAACGAGCGTGTTCACTGAAGGCGAGTTTCAGTGCTCTACCGTGAGCCGAAATTGTTGAAAGATCCGCGTAGAGACGCGGATTATTCCCGTCAAACGAGTTTCAGTGCTCTACCGTGAGCCGAAATTGTTGAAAGGTTGATCTTCAACAGCCCGGCCAGCTCCTCAGCCGCCGTTTCAGTGCTCTACCGTGAGCCGAAATTGTTGAAAGATCCGCGTAGAGACGCGGATTATTCCCGTCAAACGAGTTTCAGTGCTCTACCGTGAGCCGAAATTGTTGAAAGGTTTTTAGACTGTTTAAGTATAAATCTGCAAGTGTTGTTTCAGTGCTCTACCGTGAGCCGAAATTGTTGAAAGGGCCCAGCCGCCGCAGCAGTGCCGAGACAAACAACATGTTTCAGTGCTCTACCGTGAGCCGAAATTGTTGAAAGGTGCGGCGGTTGGATTCGTTAACGAAACGAACAACTGTTTCAGTGCTCTACCGTGAGCCGAAATTGTTGAAAGGCGGATGGCTGAGTATCGCGATGTTGTACTGCGAAGGTTTCAGTGCTCTACCGTGAGCCGAAATTGTTGAAAGGAAAGGAGAACGAAGATGAAAACCTGGCAACTCTGGAGTTTCAGTGCTCTACCGTGAGCCGAAATTGTTGAAAGCCAGCGGGCTTTGTTCTACGACGCGCCGGTTAGTCGCGTTTCAGTGCTCTACCGTGAGCCGAAATTGTTGAAAGGAACGTTTGCGAAACGTCAATAATTCCGGCTATCGCGTTTCAGTGCTCTACCGTGAGCCGAAATTGTTGAAAGGACTTATACCAAAACCCTCACACCTTAAAAATGTGAGTTTCAGTGCTCTACCGTGAGCCGAAATTGTTGAAAGGAACTGTTGAAATGCGCGTTTGAGGTCGCGGTAGAGCGTTTCAGTGCTCTACCGTGAGCCGAAATTGTTGAAAGGCCGTACAGCGGGGTTCGCGTATTTCAATCAACATTGCGTTTCAGTGCTCTACCGTGAGCCGAAATTGTTGAAAGGGCGTCGCGGCTGAGGAGGTCGGCGTTCCGCTCGGCCAAGTTTCAGTGCTCTACCGTGAGCCGAAATTGTTGAAAGGCCCGCTTGTTTCCACAAATATCGTTCCCAGTTTTGGTTTCAGTGCTCTACCGTGAGCCGAAATTGTTGAAAGACGATCTTGACTTCCGCAGCGCGTTTATCGCACCGGAGTTTCAGTGCTCTACCGTGAGCCGAAATTGTTGAAAGGTGGCGCGATACCCGACGACGCGGTCACACCACTCCACGGTTTCAGTGCTCTACCGTGAGCCGAAATTGTTGAAAGCTCATCCCCGCCGGTGCGGGGGAGTTTGTGAAGGAGTTTCAGTGCTCTACCGTGAGCCGAAATTGTTGAAAGTGAGTGATAACGAGTTGGAATTTTGGGCGCACAGCGTTGTTTCAGTGCTCTACCGTGAGCCGAAATTGTTGAAAGGGGCGTGAGCCGGTCGGCAAAGCGACGTTTATCAAACGCGTTTCAGTGCTCTACCGTGAGCCGAAATTGTTGAAAGCCCCTTGACAAGGGTGGTTCATCGCCTGCCGCTGGAGTTTCAGTGCTCTACCGTGAGCCGAAATTGTTGAAAGGGGAAACGGATGATTAGACAAACCAAACACCCGTTCGGTTTCAGTGCTCTACCGTGAGCCGAAATTGTTGAAAGGGTTTTCGAGTACGATACGTTAACCGATGCGGCCAACGAGTTTCAGTGCTCTACCGTGAGCCGAAATTGTTGAAAGCTGTTTGGTAGCGTACAAAACCTCTTCGTTCGTTATGTTTCAGTGCTCTACCGTGAGCCGAAATTGTTGAAAGCGAGTTTGTCGAGACTGTGAATTGTAGTCGCGGTGCGGTTTCAGTGCTCTACCGTGAGCCGAAATTGTTGAAAGCACACTTTGCCGCGTACAATCAAGTGTTGCGTTGTAACGGTTTCAGTGCTCTACCGTGAGCCGAAATTGTTGAAAGTGATCAGCGCTGCGCCGAGCTGACCCGCGCCGGTGAGTTTCAGTGCTCTACCGTGAGCCGAAATTGTTGAAAGTGCACAATGTCGTTTGGGACGAGGACGAGGGCTACTTATGTTTCAGTGCTCTACCGTGAGCCGAAATTGTTGAAAGAAATCGTCGAAGACACATTAGCACAGGAGGGGTAGCAGTTTCAGTGCTCTACCGTGAGCCGAAATTGTTGAAAGGCGGCTTATCGAACTCGCATCGATCTACACAAAGCAGTTTCAGTGCTCTACCGTGAGCCGAAATTGTTGAAAGATCGTCGGTCGGCCATCACGCTCGAACACGAACGACCCCGTTTCAGTGCTCTACCGTGAGCCGAAATTGTTGAAAGGGCACTGTAAGGGAAATCGTCGAAGACACATTAGCACGTTTCAGTGCTCTACCGTGAGCCGAAATTGTTGAAAGTCATACGTCACGCCGCGATTCCCCCCATCATCACGAGTTTCAGTGCTCTACCGTGAGCCGAAATTGTTGAAAGGATTTTCATTGTCGGCACCTCTCTGATTCATGACAACGTTTCAGTGCTCTACCGTGAGCCGAAATTGTTGAAAGGTGTGGAAGATTGCCCAGAGGAACGCAAAGGCAATGATGTTTCAGTGCTCTACCGTGAGCCGAAATTGTTGAAAGGCGGTGTTGTACTGCCTAGAGGCATGGTCAATAGGTAGAGTTTCAGTGCTCTACCGTGAGCCGAAATTGTTGAAAGGGAAGGCTGGCAGTATTTAGGACTTGACGCTACACCGAGTTTCAGTGCTCTACCGTGAGCCGAAATTGTTGAAAGGGCTGTGCGTGCAGACGAGGATGACTCCTGTAGCGAGGTTTCAGTGCTCTACCGTGAGCCGAAATTGTTGAAAGGACCCGTCCGATACTGCGATCTACACCATGCTGGATGTTTCAGTGCTCTACCGTGAGCCGAAATTGTTGAAAGCGGTGACATCCCAGTGCCAGCGCGGCGACAGCATCAGTTTCAGTGCTCTACCGTGAGCCGAAATTGTTGAAAGATCATGCAACGGTTCGTCTCCATCACCGATCGCTCGCTGGTTTCAGTGCTCTACCGTGAGCCGAAATTGTTGAAAGTTCGCGTGTGTGCGAACGGGCATTGTTGTGTGTGAGGAGTTTCAGTGCTCTACCGTGAGCCGAAATTGTTGAAAGGAGAGACATTTCGCATCGTTTTGGAACGCGCGAAAAGTCGTTTCAGTGCTCTACCGTGAGCCGAAATTGTTGAAAGGGTTTACGAGTCGATTCGGATTATTCCCATCACTCGAGTTTCAGTGCTCTACCGTGAGCCGAAATTGTTGAAAGGCAGATTCAGTAAAATACGTAACACAATTTTTCATCGGTTTCAGTGCTCTACCGTGAGCCGAAATTGTTGAAAGGCGAACTACTCAGTGTTGTCTACTGTCAGCGCTGGAGTTTCAGTGCTCTACCGTGAGCCGAAATTGTTGAAAGGTTTGACAAACGTTTGTGCGATATGCTATGATAGAAGGTTTCAGTGCTCTACCGTGAGCCGAAATTGTTGAAAGTGGAACGCAGATCGCGGGATCGCGTTAGCGTTTTTCGGTTTCAGTGCTCTACCGTGAGCCGAAATTGTTGAAAGGCAGATTCAGTAAAATACGTAACACAATTTTTCATCGGTTTCAGTGCTCTACCGTGAGCCGAAATTGTTGAAAGGTCCTTCCCTCTTCATCCCCGTCGATAGATGTAGAAAGTTTCAGTGCTCTACCGTGAGCCGAAATTGTTGAAAGTTTTGCGAAAATTAGAGTCGGATTTTCGCGTTTCGCGTTTCAGTGCTCTACCGTGAGCCGAAATTGTTGAAAGAAAGCTATAAAGCGAACTTGCTAGATCGCCGACATCGGGTTTCAGTGCTCTACCGTGAGCCGAAATTGTTGAAAGGGGAACCTGGCGCGTGGGGTGTTGTTGACGGGAAATTAACGTTGTTTCAGTGCTCTACCGTGAGCCGAAATTGTTGAAAGGGAAACGTAGCAGAATATTTGAACGCGCTCGCGGTAGTTTCAGTGCTCTACCGTGAGCCGAAATTGTTGAAAGGGGTTGGGCAAATAGATGTGCGAATTGATGCTTTTACGTTTCAGTGCTCTACCGTGAGCCGAAATTGTTGAAAGGATGAATTACTGTTTTAACGTTGTCAGCGTCGGGCTGGGTTTCAGTGCTCTACCGTGAGCCGAAATTGTTGAAAGGGTTTTTCACCGTTCGCGACAGCCCAGCGCGCTGCGGTTTCAGTGCTCTACCGTGAGCCGAAATTGTTGAAAGGCCAGAATGCGACATATAGTACCTCCCTTACGCCGAGTTTCAGTGCTCTACCGTGAGCCGAAATTGTTGAAAGCACTGCCGGCGTACCTCATCCCGTGGGTGGGTGATGGTTTCAGTGCTCTACCGTGAGCCGAAATTGTTGAAAGTCTGGCAGGAGTTTTGTGTGCGCCGGGATCGTGCTCAAGTTTCAGTGCTCTACCGTGAGCCGAAATTGTTGAAAGGGGGCTTGTTGCGCATGAGGGAGGTGCGACAATGTGGTTTCAGTGCTCTACCGTGAGCCGAAATTGTTGAAAGGTTCCACGCTACGACGCGGAAGAGCACAGTGTTGAGTTGTTTCAGTGCTCTACCGTGAGCCGAAATTGTTGAAAGGCTCCTTTTTTGTATTGGGAAATAGGGTTGATTAGTGTTTCAGTGCTCTACCGTGAGCCGAAATTGTTGAAAGGAGCAATACCGAAAGCAGCGCAAACAAAACGCGCTCCGGGTTTCAGTGCTCTACCGTGAGCCGAAATTGTTGAAAGGGCAGCGTCGCGGATCGTCAGCGCGCTGCGGTCAACGGTTTCAGTGCTCTACCGTGAGCCGAAATTGTTGAAAGGATGTTGGCGCGGACGGTAAATAAACTTCAAAAAAGGTTTCAGTGCTCTACCGTGAGCCGAAATTGTTGAAAGGCGTATCTTAAACGACAATCCGACACTTTTTAATGCGTTTCAGTGCTCTACCGTGAGCCGAAATTGTTGAAAGGTTGCTGGGAAGGGTGGAAGCGGCAAGACGACCGGCAGTTTCAGTGCTCTACCGTGAGCCGAAATTGTTGAAAGGGCGGGTTGGCTGCCGCAGCAGCAACGCGAATGTATTGTTTCAGTGCTCTACCGTGAGCCGAAATTGTTGAAAGACTGCGTTTTTGCCGGTCGCGGTCGTATCATACGACTGTTTCAGTGCTCTACCGTGAGCCGAAATTGTTGAAAGCGCTGGTTGCGGTAGTGAAGGTTGTCTGGTCTAATTTGTTTCAGTGCTCTACCGTGAGCCGAAATTGTTGAAAGTACTTGAACGCACCTGATCCGCCAGCGCCGCAATGCGTTTCAGTGCTCTACCGTGAGCCGAAATTGTTGAAAGGTTGTTCCAGCAAATGGGTAATTTGCGCCAATTGCTGTTTCAGTGCTCTACCGTGAGCCGAAATTGTTGAAAGATAATCTGGATTAGCGCCCAGCCGCGCAACCAATTCGTTTCAGTGCTCTACCGTGAGCCGAAATTGTTGAAAGGAGTGGTGTGGTATAGTAGAGACACAGTACGTAATCAAGTTTCAGTGCTCTACCGTGAGCCGAAATTGTTGAAAGGTTGTGCATGATAAACGAGGCGAGGGAGGGGAAGTTGTTTCAGTGCTCTACCGTGAGCCGAAATTGTTGAAAGGCGATTGACCGCCACACTGCCCTCACGATTAAGAGTAGTTTCAGTGCTCTACCGTGAGCCGAAATTGTTGAAAGTGGCAACCCGTGCCGGTTGTGATACTATACGAGTGTAGTTTCAGTGCTCTACCGTGAGCCGAAATTGTTGAAAGTTGCGCGCAATAACAAGTTTGCGCGATAGCATCTCGTGTTTCAGTGCTCTACCGTGAGCCGAAATTGTTGAAAGGATCGCGGCAATCAACGCAGAAGCAAAGCGTCGATTGTTTCAGTGCTCTACCGTGAGCCGAAATTGTTGAAAGGTCCGGCCAGCTCCACAGCCGCCTGACGTTCGCGCCGCTGTTTCAGTGCTCTACCGTGAGCCGAAATTGTTGAAAGGGTGGCATAGTTGCTGGCGTTGCTGAACACAAGCGACATGTTTCAGTGCTCTACCGTGAGCCGAAATTGTTGAAAGATTGGCCGGCGCGGCAGCGTTTCTCGCGACGTTTGATGTTTCAGTGCTCTACCGTGAGCCGAAATTGTTGAAAGCTCTCACCAGCGCGGTGAGAGGGGTTGGGGTTGGTGTTTCAGTGCTCTACCGTGAGCCGAAATTGTTGAAAGGTCGCAGCGCTGCAGCGGGTAGGGATTAGCCGCGAGGTTTCAGTGCTCTACCGTGAGCCGAAATTGTTGAAAGCGCGGCGCTGACGCAGCAGCAGTACGCGGCTGCGCGGGTTTCAGTGCTCTACCGTGAGCCGAAATTGTTGAAAGCAACATCGATGATGTCAGTCGCGAGTACGATTAAGAGCGTTTCAGTGCTCTACCGTGAGCCGAAATTGTTGAAAGAAAGCCCCCACCTCCTTGCTGCGTATAGTCGCACCAGTTTCAGTGCTCTACCGTGAGCCGAAATTGTTGAAAGTCAGTAGCGATGAGTGTAGAATCTTTCACTCTCAACGTTTCAGTGCTCTACCGTGAGCCGAAATTGTTGAAAGGCTTTCCTTCACAAACTCCCCCGCATTGACGGGAATGGTTTCAGTGCTCTACCGTGAGCCGAAATTGTTGAAAGGTTGTCCGCGCCCGCGCGCGGTCAACGTTAACGAGAGTTTCAGTGCTCTACCGTGAGCCGAAATTGTTGAAAGAACCCAACCGAAACAATTTCCCGTTGTAGAAACGAAGTTTCAGTGCTCTACCGTGAGCCGAAATTGTTGAAAGACGCAGCGATCAAGTCCATTTCAACGCAAGAACGAAAAGTTTCAGTGCTCTACCGTGAGCCGAAATTGTTGAAAGGGCTCGCCTCTCTTTTTCGTCCCCCTCGCTGTGTTGACCCTCGTACCTCTTCCCTGACGCCTCATAAGCCTTTCTGTACATTCATTATATCGTTCTTTGAACACTGCGCAAGTGGGGGAATTGCTCCACTGTCGCAACTCGTTGTTTGCGTGAAATTGCTACCGAGTTGCGAGATGCTTTTTGATCCTTTTCTGATGCTTTAAATCTGCGATCAGGCGATCTTTGTATTCGGCATCAAAGGTCTTTATACGAGACCTTTGATGCCTGAGTTGCGAGTCGACCGTTTATACGGGCAGTTTTAGAGCCGACTCTATACAACGTCGTTGCAGAAGCGGCGGAATTCACAGTTGACGCACATTGCGCGACTGGTCGGCGGCGCCGGTAGGGCCTCGGTTTGAATGGCTTTCTGCACCGCCGCGATGGTTTCAAGGACGTTTTGACGTAGTTGCGGGCTGATCGGGACTTTTTCGGCTTTGCGTAATGGTATGTGGTAGATCCAGCCGGTTTCTACCGGTAGTCCCCAGGCGTCTTCGATCAGGAGTGCGTAGGCGCCAACTTGCAGTTTGAAGTGTGGACCAGCTTTCTGTTCGCTATCTTTGTAGTCAACAACGACAACTTTTGCTGCCGGGTCTGATCGGTTGGGTATTGCAATCGCTAGATCAAGGATGCCGCGAACGCCAAGGCGCTCTGATCGCAAATAGACGTGGAAGAAGCGCTCGCCACTTTTCAATCCATATGTGCGGAGCGAACGGCGCTCTTCCCGATCTTCCTCGGCACGGTGACTGGCAGCACCTTGACGCATGAGATCGGTCTTCGGTCGGATGGATGGCAGACAATAGGTATACCAGACAACTCTTGGACAGTATCGCCATTGCTTAATGTCACTCACTTCGATGGTGTCGAGATCAGGCATCATCATACTGTTGCTCCAGAGTTCGCCGTTCGCTCCACGTTTTAGCATCAAAGACGAACAGTAGCACGTTTGCGGTGTGGCCCTTCAGCCGCCGGGTGATTTCACCGAAGAGCGCCCGTTGATGGGCTCGGCTGAGATTACCGGCAAATGCGCTGTACTGTATCCGCTGCAAACCATAATCGAGGCAGGCATCAGCTACACGCTGCCGTGCGCGATCGTTGGGGATGTCGTAGATAACGAGACAGTGCATTGCTGACCTCCGTTACCACCCCATAATGAACGGTGTGTAGGTCTCGCGCTCGCCACGGACGAAGGTGGCGATGTGGCGGGCCTGGCATTGGAGAATGTGTCGCAGCGGCTGTCGTTTACCTTCGTATGGCTCAGTCGAATTGAGGCGCTCTAGGACTTTGGTAGCAATGCGCTCACGAGTCGGTTGGTCGAGCCGTCCATCTTCTTCGCGACCGATCTGCCAGCCACGAGTGACCTGGCCGAGGAGCGGGCGATCAACCACGGCCTGTCGGAATTCCTCGATCAGGTCGAGGACAAGGCTCGGTTTGCCCGGTCGGTCGGCATGCAACAGGCCAGCATACGGGTCTAGACCGGCTAAGACAATGGCATGTTCAATCTGTCTGTAGAGAACACCGTAGCCATAGTTTAATGCCTGATTGAATGGATCACTGGCACCTCGTGTTTCACGTCCCGGCCAGTTGAGTTCTGGCGGTATGAGTGCACCTATGGCTTGCCAGTAACGAGCTGCATAACGACCTTCGATGCCCATGAGTTCTTCACGAATGTCGTCTACGGTGTCGGCCTGTAAACGCTCGACAGCAATCTGGTAATCGGTAACTTCTGCCGCCGTTGTCATGAGCAGTTCGTACACTTCGGGCGCCTGTTCTTTGCGATTTTTCGCTGCATAACGCAGCAGGTTCGCCTGATTGCCTAGCTTCCCTAATGTGAAACTGCGCGCCAGGGCGACGCCGGTTGGGCCGTCATAAGCGCGGAGCTGGGCGCGGCGAGTGAGTACTGTACCAGTGAGACCGGCACTGTACAGGCTGGCATACGGGGTGCCATTTGTGCTGATGAAGTGAATAGGTATGCCCTCTTCACTACATGCACGTATTGCATCACTGCTGATCCCAACACCACTCCCGCAGATGATGACCTGCCGCAGATGCATGATTGGGACCTCTTTCACCGATTCGTTGTCTTTTGTGACCCGTAGACGGCCCTGATGTTTGCCAATGAAGCTGCCTCGTTCGTCAACGATGAGTTCCATGGTAGAGTCTCCTTTTGCTACGATGGCAATCAACCGACGTCACCCACAATCTTCTATTGTTAAGGTGCGGAAGCAATACACGCAGCACGCATCGGGTGCGATGCAAGATTGTGCTAATTAGCGTGCTGGCGACGAAATGTTCACACATACTCTAACGAGAGAATACGCTGGTGTCAAATCCCGGAAATGAGGGCATGCCCTCCAGTGTGTACCATCCGTCTCCCTTGACTGCGTTGCGCCCGACGTGGATCAGGCTCCCCCAGACAATCAGTTCGCGCAGGGGTTCCAGTGGGCCTGCAAAGGTGGCACTGCCGATCAGACCACCGACAGGTGTTCGTCGTTGCTGGCGTGATGAGACGCTCACAACGTCGATCCAGCGTGTTTGGTCAGTTGTGACTGTTACTTGTTCAGCGATTTCTAGCAGGCCGCGAAAATCAATGGTGAGCGGACCATCACCATACGCCCGCGAGAGATCGTCAAGGCGCCTCATCAGGCGCTGAATAAGCGGCCGTAAGGCAATGTTTTTCACCAGCCGATCCTGATCGATGAGTCGCAGTGGCGTGTGGAAGGTGAAGGTGATCTGATCGGTCGGCAACCGCGCCGCGTAATCGGCTACTGTCGTTGAATCTATCGGTAATCCAGGGAAATTAACGGTTCTCCCGGGTTGTGGGTAGAGAGTTTGCCGTGTTGCGGTGAGTGGATTGTACGCTTCGATGGCCTGGAGCGCGAAGCGTCCGCGACGACTCCCCAATTCAGGTAGCTTTATGCCGATGCCGTCCCGTTCTAGTTCGTGAACAGCCATCACGAGGTACGGAAAGAAGATCTCGGCTTTGCCAAAGAGGGCCAGTCCAAACTGAAAGGTTTCACCTGGTTGGTATCGCCGCCCGCTATCAAGCGGTGGACGAACAACGTATGGACGCGGTCGTTGTTCACTGCCTTTTTCGTCTTCGCTGCGCATCGGCGCCACCAGTGCAGCGACCGGGCAGTGTTGGTACACTATGCAGCCAGCACAGGTGATCGCCTCTTTATTGGCGCAGAATCGTTCCCATAGTGAATTGGCAATCGCTCCCCGTACCGCCGGCCCACTTTGCGCGGCCAGCATAATCGGGGTCGCGGCGGTAACGGTGAAGACGAGATGATGTACGGTAAGGGTCATAGTTAGCTCCAATCTGGATCACTGACAATATCACCAAACGAAAGGCCGTTCCGTGAGTCGTAAGGAGTTTGGGCAATCCAGATGTGCCGTTGCCCTCCCGATTCTGCTGGCTGGAGTTTGCCCTGGCTGCGTAAGATGGCAAAGCGCTGTTTGCTGATACTGACCAGATAGTCGTTCGCCTCGATGAAGTGTTCGTTCATCAGCAGATCGATGTAGACTCGTTCAAAGCATTGGGGTACCACATCGACACCATCGAACATCTTATCGAATTCCTCCTCGCGCTGGTCATCACTCTTAAATGGGCAGAGACCGTTGATGATGAGGTCAACCTGTTGCTGCATACGCTCGAATGCCTCTCGCCATTGCTGATCAAGCAGGGGATCGGCGTAGATACGGTCGAGCCACTCCTGGACGGTAGCTTCATCAATGACCTCACCATCGTGACGCTCAAGTTCGGTTAAAGTGACCCGAACAATGTGGCCAGCCTGGGTTGGATCACGGTGACGACCATATACTCCCTGACCATCGGTCGGTTGGCGGAAGACGTAAACAGGGGCGATTCCTTTCGTGCCACGCCGGTTGACTCGTCCAAATCGCTGTAAGAGTGCTTCCAGCGGCGCCGGATCGGTGTAGATAGTGTCGAGGTCAATATCGAGACTGACTTCAACGACTTGCGTAGCAACGAGTGCTAACGGCGCACGTTGGCCACTGCCATGCGCACAGCGATCCCGAATAGTCTGTTCGATCCGGTTGCGATCACCATAGGTAAACCGACTGTGGAGAAGGATAAGCTGTTCTTCTTTCAGAGCAGCCTGAGCCAGGAGATCACGAAGCATCTGCGCACGTGCGACGGTGTTCGCACACACCAACACTTGCTGACCAGCCTGGACACGGTTAGCAATCTCTTGAATGGTCTCCGGATCGATCAATTCACCATCGCGCAGGTGTAGCTTATGACGACGGAAACGGGCAAAGATGTCCGGCGTCGCCTGAACCATCGCTGGTTTACCAAGGGCATGGGTCAGTCGGTCAATGATGAGTGAGGGAAATGTTGCCGACATCACAAGGAAACGGGCGTTCAGATACTGGCGGAGATAGCGCATCAGGCCGGTGATCAGCGCTAGTCGCTCTGGTTCGTAAGCGTGAATCTCATCGAAGATAAACGCTGCTTGCGTGTAGTCGGTTAGCATGGCTTCAAAGCCGCGCAGTTGGAACAGTGCTTTGAGCAGTTGGTATGGGCTGAGAACTTTAAGAGGACGGGCGTGCAACAGGTTGAGGTTCTTCTCCCATTGTATGCGCCGTGCAATGCTCGCCGACCACTCTTCACCATCACGGAACCGGGCATAAAGAGCTTGCGCTGCCCGTCCGTGTTGGAGACCAACTGCCTGATCGCCAAAGAGATGGCGCAGACGGTCATACATCGCATTCATGCTGGCCTGGTACGGCAGAACGTAGAAGATTCGTGCGGCTGCCTGCGTTCCATCCCCCAGTGCCCAGGCCAGCGCCGCTTCGGTTTTACCACTGCCGGTTGGTGCCATAAGGAAGGTTGTACGTCCCGACTGTTTTGCACTGTCCTGTTGGTGAGGATAGACCTTCTTGCCGGTGAAAAGCGATTCCCAGGAACACCGGATCGGCGCCGGCATACTATGCAGATGGGCCGAAGCCCGATGGTCGGCAGTGGTGATCAAACCGCGCAAGAGGATACCGGGGAGACGATCAGTCTTTGCCGTGTGCGAACTGGCGAGCTGATCAACCCAACGCTGATATTCTCCCAGCCAGTGTCGTACCCGTTCGGGATTGACACGACAGGGTTGCGGAGTAATCGCGGCTACTACCTGCCCTATCCCCAATTGGTCACACCAGGGATTGGCACAGGTATCTAACCAGGTGAGCAAACCTTGCGCCGTTTGCTCTGGCAGGTCGTTGCACAGCTCAATAAGCGGGTCTTTACGCAATCCAGGCGGATACAGTTCGGCGATTTCAGCAGCATCGCGATGGTGAGACACAATCGCCGCCACCAGCCAACGCTGTTCTTCTTCACTGAAGTCGTGGGCAATTGCATCAACAAAGCCCAACGAGAGTACCTCGTGACGATGCGGCCAGGGTGGGCCACCTTTCAACCGCCGTTGAAAGCCATGCGCTGCTTTGCCAAAGTCGTGCAGAAAAGCAGCCCAGTAGAGACAGTGCCACTGCCGGTCGGGAAGCAGACTCGGGCGCAGGCGGTAGAGATCGGCTAACCGACAGAGCACATCCCAGGTATGTGCGGCCAGAGTCTCACCACCGTGCTGCTGGCTCTTTGCCAGCAAATCATCGATGTGGTCAGGCCAGGGAGAAGGCTTCATCAGATACTCCTACAAAGGTATGAAACCACAAACCCAACATCAAACCATCAACAGTCGGTGCTGTTGGATCACTCCAATAGCTTGTGGTCTGTTCGCCGAATTTCAGCATTTGTTTGGTCGTTACCCGTTCGGTGAGCATCAGATAGCGTTCAAAGCTGGGCTTCCGGCGGTTATGATAGTCTATCCAGCGCGGCATTAATGTCACAATACCGGCCGGTATTTGGGCAGCCATGCGGTATGGGAGCAGGGTGTGCTCAAAGTAGACCTGATCAGTTCGCTGAAGTTCAATAGTTTCCACTTGCGTATACGCAGCCAAATCCTGCGAACGGCCCAAGATGACCGGATAACGCGGGAAACGGAAAGCATCGATCCAGTCGGGTCGGTTGATGTAGAGCGTCAAGCGTGGGAAGAGGAGGATATGGCGCTTGAAGGGATTAATGTTCCCTTCAAGCACCTTGGGTTCGCCACCGGGTAATTTCCCTGATGCAGCCGAGAGCACGTGGATATGCTCAAGGTCGTACTCTGCACCGGCAACGGTAAAATGGTATGCAAACCTTACACCTTCTGGATCGATCCAGTCACCCAGGGCACTGCAAATGTGCCCATAGATGGTCGCGGGTGGCGGCAATGGAAAGCTCGGCTGTTCTCCCAACATAAAGTGGGGATACCGGAACGAAGTTGATATGCCTTCGAGCACGATCTTGAGCACCTTCATATCTATCTCCTAGTCCAGCCATTCAGGATGCTGATCGCAATCTTGAACGAAGGTGGTGAATGCTTCACGGGGATGGCTCAGCCGAATTTGGGGCAGGTTCTGAGCAGAGGCATGCGCATTATAATCGGCAATGAACTGCTCAAAACTGGCCCGCGCCTCGTCGAGATAACCTTTTACCCAGCCTACGTACACCGGTGAGAGGATACCGTCGGCGAAAACTCGCAATGCGTCACGCAAGGCCTCGATCTTGATCTCCGGCAATCCGACCCGATTGGCGCCAACGGTATGGTGGAAGATATGGTTTCCGCCCTTAGTGACGGCAAAGATCACCAGCGCCGGACTGACATCGGTATAGTGCAACGTCTGCTTTGCCCCACCTTCCAGTTGCGCCATGCCGGTAAAGAGGGCCTTCACCCGTGCCAGCCGCTCGGCTTTCGGCAACCGATACGATTTCTCGTTTTCGAGGTGTTCAACCCCAGGCACATCACCAATCAGGCGAACCCGTTCTTCGTCAAGATTGCGGAAACCGGTGCGATTGCGGTACGAGAAGGTGCCGCAAGCCCACAGATCAAGTGAAAACAGCCCTTTTAACGTTGTCCGGTAAAATTGATGCTCATGCGGCACCGGATTCCCCTCGTGGCGAGCCATGACACCGAAATCACTGGTCGGATTGACAGGAGCAATCGAAACCAGCGTACTAACACGGAATGGTGAGGCGCGAGTAACCGTATCCTTCACCGGTGTTGATTCTTCAAGCGAACTGATTTGCTCACGACTCCGTTTGGCAGTGTCAGCTTTGCCGGGCGCCCGCATGTACCCGAAAAGGTCATCGTCCCAATACCGGATCGGGTTGGCGTCGGTGTAGGCAATCTTCTCTTCGCGGAAAATGGGCGAAGCTTTCCACTCCGGAACCCGTTGTTCGAGCGTCATCCGAAGCCAGTAGCGAAATGCCTGCGCCGAAACGTAGGGGAAATTACCGGCTTTGGTGGAGATCACTTTCACACCTACCGTATTTTCTTCCCGTTCACCGGGATTGCCCAAATTGTTGAGGGCCGATGCTGGAGCATCAATCAGCAGTAAACCGGTCACGAATGCCATCGTTCGTTGCTCTCCTTTCTAGTCGTTTACCACAACCTCTTCCTCGGTCGGAATCGCATCCTCATTTGCAGCAATCCAATCACGTAATTGCTCGACCATGCGGATCAACACCAGATCGCGCATCAGTCGCCAGTCACTCCGTAATACCTCTTCGCCCTCCATAAAAACGGCTAAAAAACTATCGAGATCCAACAGGGTATCTGTACCACGCTTGTAACGGGTGTATTCAATGTTGGTCTTGCTAAGCAACGTTAGAAAGTCATTGCTACGTTGCGTCGTAAAGAACTGGCGGAAGAAGCGCTTGCCGCCCTGGTGACGGGTGTAATCGGCCAACTTATCGCCCAGCTCTTTCAGTATCGCTACCCGGTCATCAGTCATAAGCATTACCTCCTGTACAAAAAGTTCAACCAACGGCCAGGAAATCAGCTCAGCCTCTCGCAAAGTTGAATAGCCGTGACGTGGGTCATCAGCCGACCGCCTGAGATCAGGTTTGCGGAGAAAATAGGTCCGCACAAAACGCGCAGCCTGTTCCGGCAGCGTAAACAGGTCTTCGTAGAGATAGTTCGAGCGTGGTTCAGATGGTTCGGCGGCTTTGTTCCGTTTTCTCGTTGCCGCAACGACCTGCCAGCTCCGCTTTACCAACTCATTCCACAGTTGCCGGTAGGTTGGGGTCTGCACGGCCAGCAGAAAGCCGGTAATCTGCAATGGGAGATGGTATATTTCCAGGAACGGTGACTGACCGTTGTTAAAGTAATATGCGGTGATCGCCGGTCGGCGTTGCGAATACCGACTCTGGCGATTCAGAATATCGGTTAGTGTCTCGATCAGGAGTGTTTTCAAGCTCCGTGGCGAACCGGGTAACTTATCTTCACCAGCAGCCTGCGCTTTGGCAACATCGCTCAGATTACGTTGCAGAAATTGATTTGCAAAGCCAATTGTCAGCTGCTCATCATCACAATGCACGGCCAGCAACCCGCCACCAACCTTGGCGCAGCCAAGCGGCATCGTCTGTAGAGCCAGGATTGCCTCCGGTGCCATCGGCAAACCGGGATCACCGTTAATAAAGAAGTTGATCGCATCATCACCTTGAAGCAATGGCATTTGCGCCCGCCCTACCCGACCTGGTTGCAATTTCTGCGACAACTCAAGTCCGGCCGCCGGTAAACCGGTAAAGAGGCAGGGTTCAGTGTTGGCAATAGCAAGCGCCCACTGTCGCAAATGGCGCTCAGCCCAGTGTTGGCGCTTCTGCTGCGCTTCAGCCCGTTGCTCAGGCGATAGTCCAGGTCGGTCAGGGTTGAAGGCTGATTGGGCAAACCATGCATTACTGGTAAAGGCAACCGTTAAGAAGCTACGTAACGGCTGTCGTACATAATTCGCTTCGATGTACCTTGCGATCTTCTCCAAATCCTGTGTGTCGAGATCGGCAAACCGCTGTTTGCCAACGAAGGCCGTCATGGTAGCAAAACCAACATCAATAAATGGATGGCCGGTATAGGTTATCTTGTTCATTCTTCCGTCCTCTCATTGCGTACCTCAGGCTCGCACATGAATGCGGGAGTGTGCGAAACGCTGTGTTCGTAAGCGAGGGAGTTCCCAGCCCGTTTCTGCCGTGCTAATGCCAACAGACGGTACAGTCAACAGTAGGAAAGAGAGTAAAACCGACACCTTATTCCTTCTCCTGTGCTACATCTCACCCTCCTCTGTGCAGTGTAGCATCCTACCCTGCAACATAGTTGCAGTCTGCGCGTAATTTGCTGATGCTTGCTGCAACTCAGCGGCAACCATCTGCACTAACTCAGGTGGCGCCAGCACAAGAGCATGTGACCCATACCCCAACACCCAGCGCTTCACCTCGTCGAGCGCACCGCTCTGAAAACGCAACACCAGGCCACTGTCGGCCTGCTCCTCGATCTGCTGTGTGGGATGCCACTGCCGCTCACGAATATACGGCGCCTGGAATCGATCAAACGCAATCACAATCTCGACCGAATACATGCTCCCCTGACCAAGAAAACCGTTGCGTAAATAGGTGTTTACATCGAAGTTGGGATCACGCACAAAACGGTTTTGCCGCCGCACCTGCCAGTGCCTGATCCGGTAGAGCGCAAATTGCCGTATCTCTCCCCGCCGATGATCGAAAGCGATGACCTGAAGGTCACCACGGGCTAGAAAGAGGTGATATGGCTCAATCAGGCGCTGCGTTACCTCCTGACGACTGGCCGTGAAATAGGTGATCTCGATAGGGTGATACTCACGGATACACTCGTTGATGACCTGCACCAGGTCAGGATCAACGTGAGCCAGCGCTCCGGGTTGGAATGTCAAATGATCGAGCAATGCTTCAGGATGGACACTCATCTGGTCGGTCAAGTAGCGTCCGATCCGTTGTATAAAACTCCGAAGCGGCGCGGCAAATGAGGTACCCAGGTAGCGTCGGCTAAGCTCGGTACTGATCAAAAACGCCAGTAATTCCCCCTCGCTGACGTGCAGCACCGGCATCACCCATGTTGAATCGCGGTAGAAGTAGCCACCGTGCCGCCGACTGTAAACCAGTGGTGCGCCTATCCGATCACGCAGATACGCTAGATCGTCGTAAATGGCCCGCTCGCTCACTTCAAAACGCCGACAAAAATCGGCGACCGATGGATACGTCTTGGTCCTAATCATCTGGTCAATCGTAATGAGCCGTTCCAACCGCGACATAGGGTCTCCCTCGAGCGCCGGTTAGTAGCATACCCACGTTCTACGCTTTATTCCTGATGTGAGTTATAGCATGCAACTGCTCGAAAAATGGCAACAGCACAGATGTTTGTTGCAAAGAAACTTACCACCAACGCTGAAACAGATGTAACCTCCCTTCCTGATCTTCGGTTAGCAGCAAGCCACGTTCTTCAAGCAGCGGTAGATCACGGATCACAGTCGAACGCGGCACCCCTAACCGGTACGCTAATTCGGCTGCGGTCAATGGTTCCTCGGCCAATAGTTCGGCATACCGCTCAAGTCGTTGCTGCTTGCTCTGCTTGCTCCCAAACATTGCTACCCTCCGGTAACGTCAATCTCTAGGTGCGACGACCGGAGTGTCGCATGCCGATGTTGCCAGTACTGCAACATCACTGCAACTATCATAGCAAGATAATCGTTCACATATGTGGATAGTGATCTTAAATTTTCAAAGCATTTCAGAGAATTGGCCCGATACCTGAGACCGATGAGAGGCGGTGCTGTTTTCCAGCGCTGATGAGGATCGCTATCCGAAATCCTTGCGTCAGGTTACGACGGAAGGCTTCTATCGATAGATATGGCTCCCGCCGAACGCCGATGGGATGACCTGGCGGGCGCAATGTCGTTCACAGAGGCTTGGCGCCGCCGTGCCTCTTCACCTCCCATTATCGGCGAAGAGGAGATGGGTGCGTCGCATAGTGATGAGGCGCTTTGATCGTGGTAGACGGCAACCGTCACGGTGGCGCTACGGAGACGACGGACACCGATTGGTCGCTCTCGTCGCCGGATGGTGCGGAATGAATGGCCCCGTCGGACGATCTGCTGGATGCCGACGGGGATGACCTGCGGGTGTGACGTCATCCGCAGGGGCACGGCGCTGCCGTGTCCCTCGGTACATATACGGTGTAACAGATACTTACACCGTCAATTGGTAAGCGGTTCCGTTCACGATAACTGTATACTGGCCGGGGGTAAACGAACCTTCAAGCATAACCGATTGATCCAGCATTGGGGCAATTGCCGGACACATTTCGGCACCGCTATGTATTGCTTTAACTGTAATCGTGATTACATGACCTTCGCGCTGCTGGCTGATTCCGGTAAGCGTTGTACAGCCATCACCAAGGTAGCCGGTAATGTGGGCTTGCACCTGCAATGGATACGACTCGAGGACTACGAATTCAACTCGTTCAATCGTCACCACACCGCTACGCGGGGTGGGAGTCGAGGTTGTCATAGTGCAGGACGTTAACAGAAAGACCAATCCGACAATAAGTAATAACATGCCACGGCGTAACATCATCTTTACTCCTTACTATGCAGTGTTTGTCGGTTTTAGGACGTTCTGACATGCACGTTCGTTCCCCGATACTCTGCGTCGTCGTTGTTTTCATTTCCTGTCAACGTGGTACAATGCATCATGCTATGGAGCAACGCAGTCTGTATGATTACACTCTAACTGAATTGACCGCACTCTTGCAAAGCTGGGGCGAGCCGGCATTCCGTGCCCGTCAGCTTTACCGGCATCTGTATGTCAATTTAGTCCAACATCCAGAACAAATGACCGATCTGCCGCTCGCATTGCGCCGTCGTCTGGCCGAGATTCCACTCTCAACGTTACACCGCGAGCACGTGCAGATCGGTGACAACGGGATGACGCGCAAGGCGCTCTTCCGACTGCCGGATGGTGCAGTGGTTGAGACGGTTCTGATGGTCTACCCCGACCGCTCAACGGTCTGTGTCTCGACCCAGGCCGGTTGTGGGATGGGCTGTGTTTTTTGCGCTACCGGCCAATTGGGGTTGTTACGCAATCTCAGTAGTGGCGAGATCGTGGCGCAGGCAATTTGGGCGTCGCAAGAACTACGTGCAATGGGTATGGCTGGGCAAAGCGGGCGTGTTAGCAACCTAGTCTTCATGGGGATGGGCGAACCCTTTGCCAATTACGACCGCTGGTGGCAAGCGGTTGAGCGGCTCCATGATCCACAGGGCTTCAACCTTGGCGCCCGGAGTATGACGGTCTCTACGGTGGGATTGGTGAAGGGGATCGAGCGCCTGGCCGAAGAGCGTTTACCAATCAATCTGGCGATCTCGTTGCATGCTCCCGACGATGCGCTGCGTAGCGAACTAATGCCGATTAATCGGCGTTATCCAATTGCTGACTTGATGGCAGCAACTCGCAACTACATTGTCAAAACCCGTCGGCGTGTCTCGTTTGAATATGTGCTGCTCCAAGGAAAAAATGACCACCCGCATCAGGCGATTGCCCTCGCCCGCCTGCTCCGACGCTCGGCGCCGCGCGGCCCACTGCTGTTCCACGTCAACCTGATCCCCTGGAATCCAGTTCCCGGTACTCCTCTTGGACGATCCGAATGGGAACGAGTCACTACCTTCCAGCAGATTTTGACCGATTATGGTATTCCCTGTACGGTGCGAGTTGAACGTGGTGTAGAAATTGCTGCGGCTTGTGGTCAGTTGGCCGGGCGTCAGTTCATACCGGTCAATGCTGTTGGCAACGAATCGTGAATGATGATAACAAAGTGTGCGAGCTATCGCTAGATGTACATGAGAGACCGTATGGCGCCAATTCAAAATGTGAAAGGAATGCGCGATCATCTGCCGGCAGATATGATGCTGCGGCAATATATCGTCAATACGTTAACGCGCATTAGTGAAAATCATGGTTTTGAACCCCTACAAACGCCAATTATCGAATACGCCGAGACGCTGGAAGGCAAGTTAGGAGACGATGAAAAGCTGATTTATCGCTTCGAGGATCATGGCGGGCGGCGACTCGCGTTGCGCTACGATCAGACGGTCCCACTGGCACGAGTGACAGCTCAGTACGCCGGTCAATTATCGTTCCCGTGGCGGCGTTATGCGTATGGACCGAGTTATCGCGGCGAACGGCCAGCGCGTGGACGTTATCGCGAGTTTTATCAGTTCGATCTCGATATTGTTGGGAGTTCTTCTCCACTTGCCGACGCCGAGATCATTGCAATCCTCTGTGAAGCACTGACTGCGCTTGGTTTCCCTGGTTTCGTGACCTTGCTGAATCATCGCCAGATTATCGGCGGTATTGCCCGCGTCAGTGGACTATCAGAAGAGGCTGCGGGTGGTGTCTATCGGGCCATCGACAAATTTGATAAGATCGGCCCGGATGGGGTACGCACCGAATTGCTCAAATCGGGTATTACCCCTGCGGCTGCCGACCACATCCTGGAGCTGGTACAAATCGATGGTACACCAGATGAGGTACTGAATGCGCTGAGCCAACAACTGGCCAACGACGAGCGGGCCACAGTGGCTATTGCCAACCTGCGCGCTGTGTTGGCCGGTCTGACAGCAATGGGAGTTCCTCCTGATCAGTATCGCGTTGCCCCTCGTCTAGCGCGTGGTCTTTCGTACTACACTGGCGTTGTCTTTGAAGCAATCACACCGCACTGGCCTGAAGGTTCACTCCTCGGCGGTGGCCGTTACGACGATCTAATCGGTCTGTTCGCCGGTCGACAGATTCCGACGGTTGGGCTTGCCTTCGGCATTGACCGGCTCTACGATGTGATGCTCGAGCTAAATCTCGGCCCGCGTCCGCGCACAACTGCGCTCGCATTTGTCACGTTGTTCGGGGTCGATCAGGTTGCCGATAGTCTGGCCCTGGCAGCAGAACTACGCGCTGCCGGGATTAATACGGTCATTGCCCTTGAACCAGGGAACATCGGCAAGCAGTTCAAGGAAGCTGACCGCCGTGGGGTACGCTTTGCACTGGTGCTTGGCCCCGACGAGCTGGCGCGTGGTGAGGTTGTAGTGAAAGATCTCCAGCGCGGTGAACAACGTTCACTACCGCGTGCTGCTGCCATTAGTCTGCTTGCCGAGGCGTTGAACGAAGGGAAGTAATACCGGGCGTGTGTTCACCAAAGATGGGCGGGTTCTTATGACCCGCCCTTTTCTGTTACAGTTGAGAACCCATTCCAAAAAGCCCTTGCCGCAATCTGCCAGCATTGCCCAAACGCGATATAATGTAGATTTACTCTCTATCGGCAATAACCACTCGTTGATGGTGCGCAGAGGTATGAACAGCCAAAAGCCAATCTACGGTGTAGGCGCGGTGGTGTATCGCGTTCAGGCCGATCATACAATTGAGATTTTACTCATCCGCAAACATAAAGGTTTTTGGTCACTTCCGAAAGGAAAGATCAAGGGCAGGGAATCTGCGATTGATGCTATTGTGCGTGAAGTACGTGAAGAGACCCATGTCACTGCTGAAGTTGTTGATATGCTTGGTAGTATCGACTACATCATTCATGGGCCGCGTGGCGAACAGCGCAAAATCGTTGACTACTACTTACTCCACGCAATCAAAGGTCGTGCACGACCGATGGGTGGCCGAGAGCAGATTGTTGCCGTGGAATGGGTACCACTCGCCGAAGCGCTTGAGCGACTGCAACGCCCTCGGTTACGGGCAATTGTGCGTATAGCACAAACACTGTTTAGCCGCTAGGGTAGTCGGCTACAAACCCGGACGTACTTAAATCACCATAGTTAAAGGGTGATCAGAAACCTGGGCTGTTGATGAGACTTGACAGTGGTACGCAATGTCTTGTTTCGGGCAACGCATGCGTCCCTTCGCTGCGATAGAAACGATGGCGCCGAGTTCAGCGCCGGTGCTGCAACGCACACCTGACGCCCCTGCTCTTCCCACAGCCCCTTCCTCCCTCCGTAGAAGAAAGGAAGGGGGAAGGTGGGCTGAGAGAAAGGATGCTGGAAACCCCTCACGCAATAGTTGCACGGGCACGGTACATGCCTAAGGAAACGCTTCTGATCAGGCTCTTGAATCCAGGGAGTCCACACCGCTGTAATCTCGCACCAGAAATGCCCACACAACTCAGGATAGATGCACAAGTAATGTTTGTCCATAGCGTGCTATAATCAACATACATAGCACAGAGGTGGGAATGTATGGATGAGATTGCTGCCAACCAACTGGCACGTCGGGTTGAGGAACACCGGCAGACCTTCGCCTATCGGGTAGCCGTTAGGCTATTGCGCGCTTTTCCAGAACTCACCCATACCCTGCGCCTCGAAGAAAATTACGCTCCGGCCGAACGAATGGCGGAGGTAGCGGTACGCCCGTTCATCAATCTGGTGCACGCCATCTTATTGTTTAACACATTCGATATTGCTGAAACCGAGTTACGCTGGGCACGTGGTGTCTTACCCCGTTGGGGCGTAGCCTATGAACATACGGCCACAATGATCCGCTGGTATTTTGAAGAACTGAGCCACTTGCCCCTCTCACCAGCCGAGCGGCTGGTCGTTGCTGAACTCGAACAGTCACTGCTCAGTCTCATGGATCGAATTTACCACTCAAACGAACAACGTCCGCGTCTGGCAAACGTATAACCAACTTGTAAGAGCCTATCCATATCATCGTCTCACGGTAAGGCAGATGAGACCTAGTAGATGTACGGGCACAGCGGCGCTGTGCATGAACCGATTTTCTTCTGCGACAGGGTGTCCCGGATAGGCTCTAAAAGCCTGATCAGAAACCCAGATTTCTCATTGCCCCGTGTGGGCGCAGAAGTTGGGCAAGGAGTGGGAGAAGGTGAGGGTCTCCAGGCGTGCTCCGCAGCAATGATGCTGAACTCGGCGCCATCGTTTCTATCGCAGCGAAGGGACGCATGCCTTGCCCGCCACCGTTCACTGCACTATTCTGGCGATGTCCCATGGTCGTGCCTCATCAAAAACCCAGGTTTTTGATCACCCTCTAAAAAAACCCAGAGAAAACAAGAAGCGGGGTGTGTTGATTGCACACCCCGCACCTTCTATATGTAGGAGCCTAGGCAATATTCGTTGGTTCGTCACTCTGTAGAAGCAATAAACTACCTCGCAGCGCAATCAACTCATCGTCAGACAAGGTAGTCAACACTGGGTCGCTAGGAGAGATCGCACCATTAAGCAGCAAAAGTGCTTTAAGTGCCAATGGCCAGGTAGCATCTCCTGTCTCAGCCAATAGTGGCTGGGTACCGGGCAATGGTGGTTGTGGTAATACGTGAGGTACACGATGGGTGGCTGTCATGGGTTCTCCTCTCTGTGTGTATTGCGTGTAGTGTAGCTGGAAATCTCATGCTCGTCAAGGTTTTCAGGCCAGTGACAGGATGTTTTCAGCGTTCGCCCAGGTGTACGGGCCTCCGGCCCGCATGAGCGGTATACAGACCTGGGTGCGCGGGCCTCCGGCCCGCATATGTGGTGTACGGACCTGAGTACGCGGGCCTCCGGCCCGCATGGGCAGTATACAGACCTGGGAGCGCGGGCCTCCAGCCCGCATGGGCGGTATACAGACCTGGGTGCGCCGGCCTCCGGCCCGCATGAGCGGTATACAGACCTGAGTGCGCGGGCCTCCGGCCCGCATATGTGGTGTACGGACCTGGGTACGCGGGCCTCCGGCCCGCATAGGCGGTGTACAGACCTGGGTGCGCGGGCCTCTGGCCCGCATGAGCGGCGGACGAGTTGTGACCCACACCAACCATACGCTGACGACTTGATCGATGAGAGATACGTGGCGCGGGGAGACCGCTGGCAGAATGGGAATCAGAGCACCGCTGCGCGTACTGTGGAGAAGTCAGGGACCCGCCTCTGCTGCTCTCGTTTCTCGCTCCTCTCTCTTCGCTCCTCACTACTGCCAAGTAATTTGGGAAGTTTTATGAGGCACTATGCGAGCCAGAGTCCCGCGCACCCAGGTAGGTGGTGCATCGTTGCAGGCTCTGTATTAAGCTGTAACCACTGTTGAACTGGTTCCGTCGTATAATACAACGGCTAATGTTACTAGACGTTGGAAATGAGGGGCACCATGGCAAAAATCTTGCAACACCTGCCGGTTGGTGAAAAGATCGGTATCGCTTTCTCGGGTGGCCTTGACACGAGTGCAGCTATTCACTGGATGCGCGCAAAGGGCGCTATTCCCTACGCTTACACAGCGAACCTTGGTCAACCCGATGAACCCGATTACGAAGATATTCCACGACGTGCCTTATTGTATGGCGCAGAGGCAGCCCGCCTGATCGATTGCCGTCATCAGCTCGTTGCCGAGGGGTTGGTGGCGCTCCAATGTGGCGCATTTCATATTTCCACTGCCGGGCTACCGTATTTCAACACAACTCCTCTTGGTCGGGCAGTGACCGGCACGATGTTGGTCGCTGCCATGCGCGAAGATGGGGTCAATATCTGGGGTGATGGCAGTACCTACAAGGGGAATGACATCGAACGTTTCTACCGCTACGGTTTACTGGTCAACCCCGATCTGCGCATCTACAAACCCTGGCTTGACCAGGCATTCATCGATGAACTGGGTGGTCGGGCCGAAATGTCGGCCTACCTGAGTCGCGCCGGTCTCGATTACCGAATGCCAGCAGAAAAGGCCTATTCAACGGACTCAAATATCTTAGGCGCCACCCACGAGGCGAAAGATTTGGAGTTTCTGGATCGCAATATCACGATTGTCAATCCTATTATGGGAGTGGCATTCTGGCGGCCAGAGGTGCAGATTGAATACGAAGAGGTGCGTATCACATTTGAAGAAGGATTCCCGGTTGCAATTAATGGCATGACCTTCCCCGATCACGTGGCGCTGATGACCGAAGCAAATCGGATTGGCGGAAGGCACGGTCTTGGTATGAGTGATCAAATTGAAAATCGGATCATCGAGGCCAAAAGCCGTGGTATTTACGAAGCGCCAGGGATGGCACTGCTCTTCATCGCTTATGAACGACTGGTTACCGGTATCCACAACGAGGATACTATCGACCAGTATCGGGAATATGGTCGTAAGTTAGGTCGCTTACTGTACGCCGGGCGCTGGTTTGATCCGCAGGCTATGATGTTGCGTGAGTCGATCCAACGCTGGGTGGCTCGTCTGATTACCGGTGAAGTAACGATTGGTCTACGTCGGGGGAATGACTATTCGATACTTGATACCAGCTCACCGAACCTGACGTATGATCCGAGCCGCCTGACGATGGAGAAAGGTGAGGCCAGCTTTACGCCGCAAGATCGGATCGGTCAACTGCACATGCGCAATAACGACATTGCCGACACGCGCAAGAAACTTCTGGTTTATCTGCGCACCGGTCTTCTCGGCGAGAGCGGTGTTTTACCGCAATTAACGTCATCTACGAGCGGAACCGATCCGTCAGCCACAGAGTAGGGGGCGCTATCATACGCTAGGGACGTGTCATGCGTCCCTAGCGTTTTTCACTATTCAACGCGGCTTGCAGGGTGCTAAAAGTACGAATGCCACGCAAGTCAATACCAAGCGTGACCAGGGTCTGCGCGACTTCCGGGCGAATGCCGACCAGCGTGACGTGCGTGCCCATCAAGCGTGCTGCCTCGACGAGCTGGATCACGCCTTTGGCGACCTGGGTATCGATCACGGGGACGCCGGTCACATCAATGAGCAGTTCACGGGCGCCGGTGTGTTCAATCTGGGCCAACGCCTGCCGTTGCATATCGGCCAACCGTGCCGTATCGAGCGCACCGATGAGTGGCATCACCAGCGTGGTGGTGCGTACCGGCAGTACCGGAACGCTCAACTCGCGAATGACCTGGCGCTGTTGTTCATTTTCGGCCAGCAGGCGGGCCTGTTCAGCGGCGCGCTGTTCGAGGTCACGGAGCGCTTGCTGCAATGCTGCCGTGCGTTGAGCAACCTGCGCTTCGAGCGTGGCATTAAGTGCAGCCAGTTGGTTGGCGCTCTGGCGCGCCTCTTCCCGAAGCCGACGCGCCTCGCGCAAGGCGGCGTTGGTGACGCTTCCCCCAACGAACGTGAACAAGGCTGACCCAACTTGCAGAAACAGGGCAGCGATCTGTAATGTGCCTTCGGGTTGTTTAAAAAACAATAACTGACCGGTCGTCCACCATCCGGCTAACAGACCGGTTGTATTAAGGAACAATGCGAACCAAGTCCAGGCTGGTGGGAGGATCATTCCTGTAATGAGGATTGTGAAGACGAGAAAGAAGGGTGTTGCATAACGGGTAGGATCATCTCTCTCAGCCAGAAATAGAATGGTCATCGTCAGTGTAGTCACGGTGATGATGAAGAGCAGACCACCCGCTTGCACCCAACCGGTTCGGCAGAGAACGATCACGATAGTATAGACAAGAACTCCGGTCACATTGATCAGCAGTAGGGTGAACGCTAATTGTGGTGTCACTGCAAACACTAGTGGGATGGATAAGAGGGCCAACCCACTCATCAGGAGTGCCAGGACAATGATGATCCGACCACGTCGTTGATCGTCTTCGTTAGAGTCTGGAATGCGGAGTAGCCAGAGCTGCAATTGCTGCATGAACTTCTCCTTAACCTTTACCCCTCCTGTTCCGAAAGCGGAAAGAGGACTGCATTCTGCAAGGTTAGGACGTTGAGGGGAAGTTGAGTTCTGAGCCGCGAATGATGCGATGATGAATAAGGTTCTCTTCATTATACCCCTGGCATTGCCTCCTTCGCTTCGTCATATGTTGGGTCGTGCTGGGGTGTGTTTGCGGTTGAAAACCCGTTCTAACCGATGCTGTAGCGGTTATGATCGCTGAGCAATACTGTCGATCCGCAACAATATTTTGTCACCATAGTACAAGAATCCTATGCTTTGTCGTTAAACGCTAGTCATACCAGTACCAGCACAACAGGACTCTTTCGCCCCTCGCCAGTGGCAGCATTGTCAGCTACATTGAGGATGTGAGAACGGCTTTGCGCTCTTTGTTCATTGTAGCCAATGCGAGGCCGCTATGCGTAACAATATTCTCTCAATTCTGCTCATCTGTGTTATCGCAGCGCCGTTCACCCTCTATGCCGCACCTGCTGGTCAACCAGAACTCCCCTTACCTGAAGATGATGTTCTGATTGCTCCCGCATCAGCAAGGTTATCATTTGCGGTTGATGATGTTGAACCGCGTTTACCAAGTCAGTATCTGGCCGGAAGAGTAGCCGTACAACTTATATTGCCAGAAAGTACCGGCGCTGTTGATCCTTCGATGGAGGATTGGACTAGCGCCCAGATCGAGCAGATCGTTGCTGAGGCTCAGGCGGCACTTGATTGGTGGCGTGATCGGTTACCAGATGCCCGGCTGGAGTTTGATTTGAGTGTCCGCGTTGTGCCAACAATGTACGAGCCAATCCGCTACGATCTAGCCCAGGAAAGGCGCTGGATCGGTGATGTCCTGAGCGAATTGGGCTACGTTGGCGCAAGCCATTTCGAGCAGGCGTTCAGAATGCTCTTCGATCTCCGTGAGCAACGACACGCAGATTGGGCGACGATCTTCTTTATTGTGAATAGTGCGAGTGATGACGGCTACTTTGCCGATGGCCGCTTCGCTTACGCATATCTCCACGGGCCGTATAGTGTGATTACTTCCGATGGTGGTCCATATCAGACCCAGTGGCTACGTGCGGTGATCGCGCATGAGTTTGCACATCTCTTTGGTGCACTCGACCAGTATAGTGCTGCTCGTGTTTCGTGTGATCAGCGGAGCGGGTATCTGTTCACACCGACGACAAATAGTATGTTTAATAACTGTGGTACCAACGAACCGAGTATTATGCGCGAATTGATCTATAGCTTCACGATCGGCGCTGTTGACACGTCGGCGCGCCACCAGCTTGGCTACCGTGATAGTGATGCCGATGGTGTGATAGATGTGCTTGACACAACGCCAGTTATATCACTAACGGCGACACTTCAGGAAACAGGTCGACGGCCGGTTGTCGAATTGAATGCTCGTGATATTCCTTACCCTTCACCGGTGCAACCTGATGCGAGTATCAATCGGATAAGCGCCATTGAGTATCGAGTTGAGGGTAGTGATTGGCAACTAGCAATACCAGTTGATGGTCACTTCGACAGTCCACGTGAGATCGCACAGGTTGAGTTACCGTTGTACGATGGTGACTATGTAGTTGAGTTTCGGGCAGTTAATACGGTTGGTAATGTCTCAGCCCCAATGACCCAGACTTTTTCCATCAATGGCGTAGGGTCAAGTCCTGAATACCGTATTCCTGAACCGGCCCAGATCGACGAGGCAGGGTTAGTTATCCACTTGCAGGCGCCAGCAGATACCCAAGCGATTGAAGTGAGCTTCTGGCGTGATTTTCGTGAGGCAATTCGTGTACCTTACAGACCCGAAGTGATTCTTCCACTTAACATTGTACCGTCCTTGACGAATATACAGACGATACCGACGATCTACGTCCGTTTTATTGATAGTGCTGATCGACTATCGCTGTCATACGCGCTTCCTGTAGCAATTCCTGAACCACCACAATATGCTGTTATGCTCCCGCTAATCTTGCGTTAGTTATTCCCCCGCGTATATGTGGAAGCTTTCCTTTACTCTGAACCCGTTTTCTTCCCTAACAGCGAAAGGGTGAACTGAAGGGAGATTGGGAACCTGCGCCTCCCTTCCCTCTCTTTCCTGACCAGCAGAATGGAGGGAAACAACCGGTTGTCGTTATCAGCATGAAAAAATCGCGCCAAACTTTTACCGTTTTGGTTTCACTCACCATTTATACTAATATTGTCTTGGTCTCATCTTCATAGAGGGAGTACTGTTGTATGCGTTTTGCCCGTTATCTCAGTCTGCTGGTATGTATCGGTGTGTTCTTGAGCCTTTGGCCGATGGACGTAACGCGCACGCAATCGGCCAGCCCCTCGGTATTTGGAGCTAATACTCACATTGCAACCACTTACCCCTTTCCCGACTCATTGCACCAACCGGCTGAGGTTGTGGCGCAGAGTGGACTAGGTTGGGCACGTGAAGAGTTTCAGTGGGGACGGATCGAGCCGCGTCCAGGTCAATACGACTGGACATTTACCGATCGAGCTGTTGATGAGCTAGTAAAGCGCGGCGTCAACATTCTCGGTCTTTTTAATCCGGCTGTCGGTTGGGGCACGCCAAATCCGGCTGATGATGCCATCCCACCTGATCGAGGGAGCTTTTACCCACCAGAGCCGCAACTTTTTGCGAATTTTGTTGCGACGGTTGTGAACCGCTATAAGGATCGCATCCGTTACTGGCAGATATGGAACGAGCCAGACAATCCGGTATACTGGCGGCCAGCACCCGATCCGGCTGCCTATGCAAACCTTCTCCGTACCGTTTACCCGGCAATTAAAGCGGTTGATCCGGGTGCGGTCGTTTTAGCCGCCGGGATTGTCTCGCCCGAACCGGCGGGATCGTTTTTGCAGGCAATTGCTGATAATGGCGCCTGGAATTCGTTCGATGTCATCGCCCTCCATCCCTACACCGATCCGCTCGGCCCTGAAGCCGGATCGATTGACACAGTAGGGATCGGTGCAATTCAGACGCTGGCCGCTCGCTTAGGACCGAAACCGATCTGGGTTACAGAATTTGGCTGGGCAGATAGTCCGAGTGATCGCACGGGTGAGCGGGCGGTCGATGTTGAGACGCAAGCGAACTATCTGATTCGGGCAATGGCCCTGTTGCGGCAGGCTGGTGTCGAACGGATCATTATGTTCCGCTTCAAAGATATGCAACTGCGTAATGGTGTGCCGTTCAATGCATATGGACTATACCGTTATGGCAAAGGTCAGGAGGATTATAGTCAGCCCAAACCAGCCCTAGCAGCGTTTCGCACCTTGAACCAGTACGTTGGTGGGCGGCAGCCGCTTGGGTTGCGGCGTTTAAGTGAAGCGAGAATCGCCTTCGATTTCGAGCGGAGTATTGGCTGGCAAACGTTTCCGGCTGGAAATGGCTCAATCGCACAGAGTAGTGCTCGAGTGCGCAGTGGGGGCGGGGCAGTGGAGGTTCGTTACCGCTTTTCTACCGGCGGTAATGACTATGTAAGTTTTACCCCTCGCGAAGCAATCACGTTTCCAGCCGGAACGACCCAGATTGGGATGTGGGTGTATGGTGATGGAAGCAGTTTTGATCTGAAAGTTCAGCTTCGCGACACGCAGGGTGAGATTCTGCAATACCGCCTGGGCAAGATCGGGCCTCCGGGCTGGCAACAGCTTGTTGCTGCAATCAATGGCCCGGTTGAGCCAGGGAACCGGATTCGGTTTGTCGATGGCAAACTCGATGGTGACATCACACTTCAGGCTATTGTGATCGACGATGATCCAGATACTCGTACTGGTGAGGGTGTAGTCTATCTCGATGATCTAACCGGCTACAGTGGGCCAGAGGCATACGCTGCCCGTTTTGCTGCTGAACGTGGTGTCGTTGAGGTGATCTGGGCAGTGGATAGTGGTCGGGTGCGTGTTCCTAGCGCCGATGCCGAAGTTACCATCATCGACCGCGATGGTGGTCAGCGTCGCTTGGCCGCAGCAGGCGGGATGGTGACCCTCGATGTTGGGCCACGTCCGATCTACCTTCTCTATCAGCCGGGCAGCGAGCAGTCTGCGTCACCGCCGCCTCCACCTCCGCCACCCTCGTCCGGTAGTGGCTTTGTTCCACCCAACGGTGCCTTCGCCGACGATGCTATGCGAAATGTGTGGCAGCGCACCGATCAGCCGGTAGCCAGTGGTGCGCCGAAGTTACGTCCACGTTCGTGGATTTGGGGACCACAGCCGATCAGCGGTGCGATGCGTGAACCGTATGCCCAAAGTCCAGGCGGCAGCCGGTTGGTACAGTATTTCGATAAGAGCCGAATGGAGATCAACAACCCGAATGCCCCCCGCAATCAGTGGTATGTGACCAACGGCTTGCTTGTGGTTGAGATGCTGACCGGCCGCGTTCAGATCGGTGACGCGCAATTTGAGAATCGTACACCGGCAACTGAAGCGGTAGCTGGCGATCCAGCAGCAGTTAACCCTAATGCTCCCACTTACGCTACCTTGCGTAGTGTTGCCTTCCCGGTTAATCAAAATCGAGCTGCGGATCGTACCGGCCAGGTCGTCACTGCGTTTCTCAATCGTGACGGTAGTGTCAGTGAACGTCCTGACCTGGCCCGTTACGATATACGTATTGGCAGTTACGAAGCGACGCTTGGGCACAACATCCCGCAAGTCTTCCTCGACTATTTTGCTCAACAGGGTGTAGTGCTGGAAAATGGCCGCTACGTCAATCGTCAAATTATCGATTGGGTCTTTGTAATGGGTTTGCCGATTAGCGAACCCTACTGGGCACGAGTGCGGGTTGGCGGTGTAGAGAAAGACGTGCTGATGCAGGCCTTTGAGCGACGTGTGCTGACATATACTCCCGATAACGATCCAAATTGGCGAGTTGAGATGGGGAACGTTGGTCAGCATTACTTGCGCTGGCGGTACGGGCAGTAGTGGGTAAAGCGCTCGTGCATTGACTGAACAGCGTTCACCGCTGTCGCAGTACCACAGTGCATGTTTGCAAAACGATCAATTCCTGACGGGGCGCAGTGTCACTGCGCCCTGTAATTGTCAAGACCAGAATTCGCAATCCAGTGCCAGGTTTCCTCCGTTGTGTCATCGCAGGTAGGGTGAGTTCTCAACCCGCCCGTTGTAGTGTTATCGCCGAACATACCCACCTGTCCCTCGCATTGGCTGAGGAGGTGCCCCCATTCTGTTCCCCGTGTAAAAGGGTGAGAAAATAAGGCGCATCAGGTGCATGGTAACGCATCGGCTGGCGCATGTGCAGTCTGATAACGCTGACGAGACTTCTTGACAGAGATACGGCCTGCACGAATGTGACCAGGCTGGTATAATCGAGCAAGTACGTGCTCTATAGCGTAACTCACAACTTTTATGGTAACCCTACGAGTATTCCAACGTCAGCAGGTTGAGGCATTGACCGATCTCGATCAGATCAGTGAGCTGTTGATGCAACCGCGCACCCTGATCTGGCTCGATCTCGAACAGCCAACCGCCACCGAAGTGGCGTTACTGCACAATGAATTTGGATTTCATCCACTTGCCATCGAAGATGCAATCCAGACCCACGAACGACCGAAAATTGAGACCTATCCTGGCTACTATCTGATCATTTTTTACAGCATCGAGTACGATGCCGACAAACGGGCTTTGCATTTTCTCCCAATCACACTCTTTGTCGGGGCAAATTACCTGGTCAGCATCCGTACTGGCCCGGTTCGCCATGTACAGCAAACATTGGCGCGCTGGCAGGGTAACGGTTATGTGCCAGGTTACCAGATAAGCAGTATTCTCTATGCCCTGATTGATGGGATTGTTGATGATTATTTCGTTGTGCTCGATATGATCGGCGAACAGATTGATGATGTGGAAGATGCTATCTTCCAGCGCGGTCGTCAGGAGATTGCCGGTGAAATATTCACCTTAAAGAAGGACCTCTTGTTGTTACGACGAATCGTTGCTCCCGAACGCGATATTCTCAATGTCTTGTTGCGCCAGGAAGTGCGGATCTTTCAACCACGCGAGTTGACCTATGTGCGTGATGTTTACGATCACCTGGTGCGAATCACCGAATCGATAGATCTGTACCGTGATCTGCTTTCCAGCGCATTGGATAGCTATCTTTCGCTGCAAGGAAATCAGCTTAATCAGTTGGTGAAAGTTTTAACACTATGGTCAATTATTCTGATGGCTTGTTCGCTAGTTGCTGGTATTTACGGTATGAACTTTGTGCTGATGCCCGAACTTGAACAACCGTGGGGCTATCCATTTGCGCTTAGCTTGATGGTCGTCATTGCAGTCAGTCTGGCGATCTACTTTAAACGGAGACGCTGGTGGTAGATGATGTGGTGTTGTTCATCGACGGTCAACCGGCAGCTTCGACGGTCGTCATCGAACGAAAGGTCGTCGAGTGGTCATGTGCAGTGCCTGTCGATGCCACAGCGCAACTGGTGGTTGATGGCGTTCTTCTCGAACCATTTCTGCGTCCGGGCGAGGCGATTTGGCGTTGGCGCTGGCAGGCGCCAGCCGTAGCCGGTGAATACGAGGCTCATATCACAATTCAATCATCGACAGAGCGTACTGAATGGCGTGAAGTTGTGCGTGTTGTTCCTTCACTGCTCGACGCTCAGCGCTACACGCAGTTACTGGCCGATCTGGCTCAACTGATACCGACCCTGGTTCACGCCTTGAGGGGTGGACGCCAACCGGCCGGTGATATGGAGGCCGGACGATCAGATGTGGCAGCACTGCTGGCCTTGCTAACCGGATCGGCAACTGCACGCTTGATTGCAGCGCTAGAGCGATTAACCCGACGTCAGGCGAATCGTCGGCTTCTTCTTGATCGCCCACGTGAGCTAGGCGAGTGGCGCGAGCGCCCTGATCCATCGCGCTGGCGTATCACTCCTGATGCAATGCCGTTATCGGAAACTCGCTGGCCTGATCGCATTCAGCCACTGGTACCACGGCACGATCCATCTGAGCGATGCCTTCAGGTTGTAGCGGCGCTGCTTGATCAAGTGATCGGCGCCGCGCAATGGTTATTGCTTGCCGAACTACCGGCTGACAAACGGATGTCGTTAATCACCGTCGTTGGTCGTCTGCGGGCAATACGATCCCGCATCGTTGTCTCTGCGCCTGCATCAATGTCTCCAACTTCCTGGCAGCCGCGTACTCGCGATGAGCGAATCGTTCAGGCGTACCGCCGTCTCTTTCGGCGACGGCTGGGTGTTGGATGGGCATCTGATCTTCTTTCTATTCCAGTTCGTGAGGTGGCGCGGTTGTACGAAGTTTGGTGTACAGCACAGGTTGCACTCAGCCTCATTCAATTCCCTGGCTGGCACATTGTCGAGCAATCGCTCGTGAGTGAAGATTTTCATCTTCACATTGAACACCAATACCCGCTGTTGGTGCTGGTGAATGCTGATGGGGCGATGGTGAAACTGCGCTATCAGCCACGCTATGCCCCCGACAGTCAGCCGTTCTGTTCACTTGACGACCGGGTACGGATTCCTGACATAGCATTAGAGATAACCCCGACCCGAGCCGAACCATGCCTGATTCTGCTTGACGCCAAATACCGTCACGAAGCCGGTAAACTACCGGCAGGTGCACTTGATGAAGGGTATAGCTATCTGGCCGGTATTGGTGATTGGTCTGGTCAGCGTGTGGTAAAGGCTCTTGCGCTCCTCTTTCCTGCTGATAACGTGCCCAAAACCTATTCCAGTGGTCTGACGGTACTGCCACTCCTGCCCGGTGAGTCGGTCGTCTTCTTACACACTTGGTTAGAAGCGCAGTTGCGAGGAGTGTTAGAAGATCAGTAACCCATGTGCTGTTCGGGGTGAATGGGTATGCGCGCTACGGGAATACACAGTCGTTTCAGCATAGCACTCGCTCTATCAACAATGTCTGGCTTGTTGCTCGGTGCGGCGATGCCAACCGTTCTGGATTGGGGTCTCCTCGGCTGGGTCAGCTTCATCCCCCTTTTGCTCGGGTTACATACGCAACCGTCACGTCACTATGTCCTTTTGGCACTGCCCTGCGGCATCATCTGGTCGGCATTTACCCATCTCTGGTATCCGGCCCTGTTCGGGATGGTCGGTGGTATTTTCCTCATCCTGGCTTCTGGAACCTTCTACGCCGGCCTCATTCATACTGGTATGACGCTGCAACAGCGGTTGCCGGAACCGTTTCGTTTGCTGGGATTGCCGGTCGCCTGGTCGGCGCTGGAATTTCTCCGTTTTGTAGCCCCCGTCGTTAGCGAATGGTGGATTGAGGTATTGGCAAAAAGTCAATGGCGTTTCCCTCCAGCACTTCAGATTCTCACCATAACCGGTTTCCCTGGTCTCAGTTTTCTAATAATGCTGGTAAACGTTGCTCTGACGATGATCATACTGGAATGGTGGCAAAAGCGCTGCTGGCATCTGCCTGCCTTGATCGGGTTATTGTTCGCGCTGCTTGTGGTTGGATGGGGGGCATTCACGATACCCGATGCGGTGGCACCAGTCTTTCGTATTGCCGGGACAGTTGATCTTGTTAATCAAGACCCTGCCGTTCAGAGACTGAGCAATCTTCCCCGTGATCAAGAGGGATACTATGCCGACACTCCAGTAATGTCGCAGGCCATTTTTCGCATCAATGAAACCTTAACCCGCAGCATTGCTGATATTCAACCGGCGTTTGTGGTGTGGCCGGAGAACGAATTTGCCGATGCCGATGATCCGGCAGTTGTCGCACAGCTTGGGAGGTTGGCGCGTGAGTTAAATACGTATCTGGTGGTCGATATGGTTTGGCATGCAGAGGCCGGTATGCACGACGCGGCAGTGATGATTGGCCCTGATGGCCGAGAAGTTGGTCGGCGGGCCAAGATCAATCTCACCGGTGGCGAGCAGGCATTCGGTTTTGTCGCGGGTTCAGCCACGTTTTCCGTCTTTGCAACACCATACGGCAACGTCGGCCTGGGGGTGTGCTGGGATCGTCATCCGACCTGGATTGTTCGCGAATTAGCCCGCCATGGCGCGCAGATTGTGCTCATGCCGGTAGATGATGACTTTGCCGCTAATCCCTGGTTTCCTCGACTACATGCTGCCGATTCGGTCTTGCGAGCAGTTGAGAATCGCGTTACCTTCGCCACCGGTGCGACGAGCGGGATAGCAATGGTGATCGACCCTTACGGGCGAATAACCGCCGAGAGTGCAATCAATCAGCGTAGTGTTGTCGTCGGCGAAGCGTTTACTCTCTCAGAGCGCACCTTCTATACGTATACTGGCGACTGGTTTGGCTGGGTAATGTGTGGTAGTACGTTGATCGGATTGCTGTGGCGACGGCGGTTGCCATCGCTGGGGAGAGAGCGATGAGGCTTGCCTGATATAGGCGCCTTATCACTCCATGCTGTCAAATCAGGATCGTCTAATTCCATGGGCTGCAATTGCAGCGAGCGGATTAGAACACACCATCTGACAAGTTACTGAAAATGCATGTACTATTCGCTCCCAGAGAATTCTATCTTCTCGCCGCTTTTCCTACTGCGGGAGGAGAAACTAGATCTTACCTAGTGAGGCGTGCTAGTTCCCGCTCCCTTACCCGAGATCACGAAGAGATGTCCTCCCCCTCTTGTACCTGCCGAATCGCTTGAAAAACAATCTCATCGCGCATTGGTAGCTCATAGATGCGCGCGCCGGTCGCATCACGGATGGCGTTCGCGATAGCCGCTGCGCCGGCGGTGATCGGTGGCTCACCCACGCCTCGTGCACCAAAGGGGCCGTTGGGTGCCGGATTAGTTACGAGAACGGCCTCAATCGAGGGCACGTCGGCTGCACGGGGTAGGGTATAGTCCATCAAACTGGCTGTGAGCAATTCACCGCGCTCGTCGTAGCGCAGGGCTTCGTGTAGTGCCCAACCAATCCCTTGCACCGCACCACCGTGGATCTGTCCTTCTACCATCAGTGGGTTGAGTGGGAAGCCAACATCCTGAATAGCAACATACCGTAACGGCTGTACCCGACCGGTTTCCTGATCAACTGCCACCTGAACAATATGTGCAACAAAACCCGGTGCATTTTCGGCCGGTGCTGCCCGACCTTCACCGACAATCGGCCCTGGTCCACCCGGTTGTTCTTGGGCACGGCGGGCTACCTCGCCGATAGGTAGCGAACGCCCGGGAACGCCACGGACCAGAACCTCTCCCTCTCGGATATCCAGGTCATCAATCCGAGCTTCAAGCATATCAGCGGCGATCTCCAGCAGTTGACGACGTGCCTCGCGGGCTGCCGCAGCAACTGCCCCGGCGACGCTATACGTGATCTGACTACCGCCGCTCGGTCCGGCGAACGGTCCGCTGCGGGTATCGCCGGCGACAATTTCAACCTGTTCCGGTGGTACTCCCAAAATCTCAGCCGCTACCAACACAAAGCTACTATTGACACCCGAAATGTCTACTGATCCGACGTGAACCCGTACTATTCCATCGGTATCAACCCGACAGACCGCTGCGGCTGGCGACATTCCACACGGCCAGCCGCCAATAGCCATCCCAACACCACTCCCTGGCGTGCGGTTACGCCAGAGCGGATGTGCAGCAGCGACTTCCAATACCTTTGTAAGACCCATCGACGGCCAGGGATCGTTATTCCCCATCGGATCACCAGTGGTCGCTGCATTGCGCATTCGCAACTCGAGCGGATCAAGCCCTAAGCGATGGGCCAGCTCGTCAATGCTCGATTCGAGCGCAAACGTGACTTGTGGCGCGCCCGGCGCACGATAAGCGCCAGCCTGTGGTTTATGGGTTAGCACTTCCACAACATCAATCTGTACGTTCGGACAACGATAGTACCCACCCAGCAGCGTGCTCATGATACCGCCGAGGGTAAATGGGTACACACCATTGTCGATCACGATTTCGGCAACCAGTGCGGTAAGGATGCCTTCGCGGGTAGCCCCCAGCTTGAGCGTGATCGTGCTTGCCGGCGATGGCGTCGTAGTGAGAAAATCTTCGCTCCGATCAAGAACGATGCGTACCGGACGTCCAACAGCCATCGCCGCCGCCGCAGCCAATGGTTCGAGAATGCCGTACTTGGCGCCAAAACCGCCGCCTACCGTCATCGGTACAACGGTAACCTGACTCGGCCGCAGCCCCAACAGACGGGCAACCTCATCACGTACCCCGAATTGTCCTTGCGTACTGGTATACAACATAATCTGACGACGTAGCGGGTCAATATCGGCCACAACAGCGTGTGGTTCCAGATACCCCTGATGGACGATTGAGGTTCGGTATGTGCCTGTTACAACCACATCGGCTGCGGTTAAGGCAGTCATCGCATCACCGCGACTAAACCGCTTCCGCTCGTGTACATTTGAGACCGTATGCCCGTTCTGTTCTTCGCCACGGGCAACGGCCGCATGCGTTGCCGTAAGATCAGAATCAGCCTGCGGCGCACCTTGAGGCCAGATAACCGGTGCTGCTGGATCGAGTGCTGCTTCTACGGTGGCGACGGCAGGAAGTGGTTCGTAGTCTATCTGTAATGCAGCGACCGCATCTTCAGCCGCTGCCAGGTGTGTCGCTAACACCAGTGCAACCGGTTCACCACGATAGCGAACCACATCTCGGGCTAGTGTGGTCGTTTGCCGCGATGAAGGCTGCTGCTGTCGAACCGGCAAGTCGTGCGCGGTCAACACCGCAACCACACCGGGAATAGCTTTTGCTGCGGCGGTATCGATCCTCACAATCCGCGCATGGGCGTACATGCTCAGGGCTAGCTTTCCGTGAAGCATGCCGGGAAGGTACACATCACCGGCATAGCGCGCACGTCCGGTCACTTTTTCCATCCCATCAACCGATTTTCGTGCCTTGCCTAGGTAGCGATGCGGAGGTTGTTGAGTCATCAGTGTTACTCCTCTTTCAAGTGACTCCCTATCTATCGTACCATTTTTCATCTACCTGTGAGCAGTGAGGTAAAGAGAGAGAAGAGGCATGATGCGAGAGAGGAGTTCCCACAGCACCTGTATCAACAGAGGTCTGCAACCAGCTATCTCGCCGGTGCGTTGATCCATCCCCATCGGCGTATGGTAGGGCAACTCCCTCATCTTCCACCTGACCCAAACGGAAAGGGGAGGTGTATTCGCCAATGAACACACCTGACGACACGGTAAAGGCGACGTATGTGTCGCCCTTACCCAATGATCCCCTACACACAAGATACGCCTGATTTTTAAGGCGTAATGCTCAAGAGAAGTGTGCCACGTGCCACACCACGATCATTGATCCCAACGGTACCACTCGTTGTCAGTGCTTGAAATGGGGACAGTCGTCGATCGAGTTCTGGATCGACATCGTTACCAAGCCGCTTGCTTAGATCGCGGACAGACTTTAAGTTTACATAAATAACACCGGCGTTTGGTGACGGCATGGCCTTGAGTGCATCGGTGTAGGTAGCAACACTCGCCAGTTTCTTTTCGGCCCCAAATGCAGCCTCCATCGCCGAACGACCCACGGCAATGACCAGATCACGACCGTTAAAGCCGTAACCGATAAAGAAATCTCCCTCGGTGATTGCCTGTACCTGTGTTCGTCCAATTGAAACGTCCTCGAACGAGACCCCGATCAAGTCTTCGATGAGGGTTGTCAGCGTTCGCATCCCATCTTGAGCTGCCGACTGATCGGCTACCTGTAAAGCAAAGTAGCCACCAACCGGCAAGTCAGTGCTATCGTTAGGGAGAATGGTAATAACTCCTTCACCGTGAAACCAACGAAACAGATCACGTTCCAGGTCGATATTGAGGCTACGTTCGAGATTGCGTAAGGTGTTGGCAGTGTCGGGTGAAGCAGCCAGTTGATCGCGCAGTTGCTGACCCCAATCGGCGGGAATAGCAAAACTGATCACACCTACCGCATCACTGCTGACGTTACCGGCGCGTTCTGGTGATACCGCCGGTCGGAATGTTTTGAGGCGTTCGCGTAACTCACCACCTAAGCGCGCCTGATCCAGAACTGCCGTTGCATCGAAGCGTAATCCATCTTCGGTCACCGCCATTGTTAGCCCAACACCGTGCATAGCCTGTCCGATTGTCACAGCATCGCGTACAAACGATGCCGTGTTGCTCAGATTGAACGCATCGATAGCGGTTTGTGACACCTGTGCAATCGTGTTCCCGGCGATGTAGATCGTACCAATGCGGTCATTTGGTAAACTTTGGACGGTGGCTTGAAACGACGTATTTCGAGCCAGTGAGGTATCTGCCGGTTGCTGAATCAAGGTTGCAATTCCATCGGGCTTGTTGGCAAAGACAACCATATCGCGGGCGAGGGCAAACGCAGCAAACGCACTGTCTGGCGTATCACTCGCATAAATGGTAATGCCATTGGTTGTACTGCTGGTAAAGCGTTCACCCTTGCTCTCACGGAAGGTACGCTGTTTATCGAGAAAAGCCTGTGCTGCGCGCTGATCGCGTATACTTACAATGAGCAGGATGTTCCCTTCGCTGATCGCATCATCATTCACGGATGTTGGTGGTGTTGGGAGACCAAACGGCGAGTCCAGGTTTCCTACATTGGGATCAACAATGCGTTCAACCGGTATGCCGTATACCGCGAGGGCCATTTCAGCACCGATCCACGGCGCAATATCTTCGTTGAATGAAACCCCAAATTGCTCAGCAAGCAGATCGGATGTGGTCTGGTCGTTCTGGTAATCGAATGTTTCAGGGAAGGCACGGCGCAGGCGGTCAATGTTGGGTAAGTCGCTTAGATTGGGGGTGATCGCAGCAAAGATTTGGGTCTCGGCTGGCAGCAATTCCGGAATCCTGCTTGCACGCTGAGTAAGCAAATTAAACAGGAGAGCGCCTGCTCCAATGGCGATCAGTAATACCCCGACCGATATACCGGCAATAAGTAAGGGGAGATTACTGCGTCGTGATGACTGAGGGGTTACGGGTGGTAGCGAAAATGGATCGACCGTCATTGAATGCCTCCTCTTCGAACATGATGATCTGTGACACTATGTACGCAGGAGCGGTGTGCTAGGTTGCACGGTTGCCATCGTGATCGATGGCGAATCGTCAGGCAGCGCTCTCATTTGACATAAAAATTAAGCGAGGGTTGCCTGCCCTCGCTTTGCCAATGCGCTTGTTACCCACTCGCTGTTAAATATCTAACTCGACAACCTCGTTCGCATGGGTTTGAATAAATCGTCGTCGCGGCGGCACCAGATCACCCATTAGCATCGTGAAAGTCTCATCGGCACGGGCTGCATCTTCTAAGGTAACCTGGAGAATCACCCGATTTTGCGGGTTCATCGTCGTTTCCCAAAGCTGCTCGGCATTCATTTCACCCAAACCTTTGTAACGCTGAATCTCCACTTTTGTCCCGGGTGGCAGCTTACTCAAGTACGCATCCCGCTCGGCATCAGAATAGGTATACACCTGTTCACGGCCATGCCTGATCCGGTACAGTGGCGGCTGGGCGATAAAAAGATGTCCGTTCGTTATCAGTGGACGCATATGTCGGAAGAAGAAGGTCAGCAAGAGCGTCCGAATGTGGCTACCATCAACATCAGCATCAGTCATCAGAAAGATACGATGGTAGCGCAGCTTACTCAGGTCAAACTGATCGCCAATCGAGGTTCCGATAGCCGTAATCAACGCTCGTACTTCCGTATTCGACAGCATGCGGTCGAGCCGACTCTTTTCGACATTCAAAATCTTGCCCCGCAACGGCAGAATTGCCTGGAAACGACGGTCACGTCCCTGTTTGGCAGTGCCACCTGCGCTATCTCCCTCAACGATGTACAGCTCGCAGCGGGCCGGGTTCGGATCAGAGCAATCGGCCAGCTTTCCAGGCAATGAAAATCCTTCCATTGCACTCTTGCGAGCCGTCTCGCGCACCTTCTGCACTGCGAGCCGGGTTCGTGCAGCCGAAATAGCCTTCTCGATGATCCGGCGCGCTTCTGTGGGGTTTTCATCGAGCCAGGCACTGAACGCATCGCTAAAGACGGTAGCAACGGCACTCGCAGCTTCCGGACTCACCAACTTCTCTTTGGTTTGCGACGAAAACTGGGGGTCTTTCAGCTTAACGCTGATCACTGCCGTTAATCCCTCGCGCACATCATCGCCGGTGAGATTGCTCTCATTTTCTTTCAGTAATCCCTTCGCCCGTGCGTAATTATTGATAACGCGCGTCAGTGCGGTACGAAACCCCGACAGATGCGAACCACCGTCAACATTATTAATGTTATTGGCAAAGGTATAGACATTATCGGTGTCAAACGAGTCGGTATATTGCAATGCGATCTCCACCATCACATCGTCTACCATTCGCTCGACATAAAACGGCTGACGGTGGAGAACCGTCTTATCTTTGTTGAGGTGGCGCACATACGAAACGATCCCACCTTCAAAGTAAAAGTTAAGTTCGCGATTGGTTCGTTCATCAACGAACTTAAAGCGCAGACCCTTGTTCAGATAACTCATCTCGCGGAAGCGCTGCGCTAGCGTATCAAAATTGTAGTCGAGCGTCTGAATGATCGTGGTATCGGGCAAAAAGCGTGTGGTGGTGCCGTGGCGGTCAGTTGGTTCGAGATCAATAACATCGGTTACCGGCACGCCGGCACGATACTCCTGGTAGTAGTGACGACCATTGCGGTAGACATCAACCCGCATGTAGGCTGAAAGCGCATTTACTGCCGAGACACCAACGCCATGCAGACCAGACGAGACCTTATAGCCACCACTACCAAACTTTCCACCGGCGTGGAGTCGAGTCATAACAAGGGTGAGCGTACTGATTCCCTCTTTCGGATGGATCCCGACCGGAATCCCCGACCCATCATCGCTGACCGTCACCGAACCATCGCGGTGGATGGTCACGCTCACGCTGGTTGCCCGTCCGGCCATGACTTCATCAACCGAATTATCAACGACCTCGCGCACCATCGTGTGTAGGCCGTTAATATCGGTTGGGCCAATGTACATCCCAGGCCGCTTGCGGACAGCTTCCATGCCCTCAAGCACCTGAATCTGACTCTCATCGTAGGTTGTTGGTCGTTCACTCGTCATAGTCTGTGTACCTCGTCGTCCAACACGTTTGTGCCGCCGACTACGACAAAGCAACTGTCGCAGCGTGGGCGCGATAAAATTGCAGGCGAGCGGCACGGAGACCGCTACCGATGTAGGCGTTCCCAATAATGGCCAGCGCCAGCCAACCCGGCTGTGTTGCCAGTGCATGCCAGATTTGGGCAAATCCGACCTCGACAACGGCACAGACGGCTAGAAAGGTAGCGATTGCAAACCAGCGCTGGCGAGCAAGTTGCCAGCTTTTGCGCAGTGCCGCGACCGGTCGTTCATTGTGTAAGGTGATAATCTCTGGTGTCAGACCAAATCCTATCAGGCCAAAAATGCCCAGCAAAATCCATCCATTATAGATGAACGGTATTGTTGCAGGAATATAGAACCCGATCAACACACTTAATCCTAACAGTGGCCCAAGTACACCACCGACAATCCCGAAAAGGCCTGCCAGACGGTAGGCAACCGTCAGGCTACGTATCAGCGTAATCTTCCACGCAGGCCGTTCATTTAGCAGCATCTGGCGCAAGAGAACCATGAAACTGCTACTTAAGCTTAGTGCTATCAGATTAAGAATAACAACCGCACTAACAAATTGGGCAACCGGGAGATAGATCGGTGGCGGCAGCATAGCTGCCGGCCCTGGCGCCAGAAAAGGGATCATATTGGTAATAAGCAATAATGTCCGTGCATCTATCGCGTGGAGGGTACCGAGCCATTGGGCGACGATACCCTGCACATCATTGGGTGGCAATGCTAGCCCAATTGCACGACCGAGCCAGAGATAGACGCTCAACCCAATCGAGAAGAGCAAAATGAAAGGCTGACGGTGGATTGCAGTATAGCCGACAGCCAATGCATCAGTTACATACAACGGTTGGCGCATGCGTTTGCTCATTCGCTCGCCGCTCATCTGCTCATTATACCACATCTTCGTGATGAACGACGTGACGATACAAACATTCGTTCGATCAGGCAGCGAAAATTCGTTCAAGAAACGTTTGCAAAAGCAGATCAGAGGTGATATACTTGACTTGTGGAGTAAGGTTGCATGAACCGTGGGTATGTGCAACCGCCTGCTTGACACTCGCTGCTGTCGAGATGAGCGACAGTCTCATCAGGCCGTTCAGGGAAGCGCGATGAACCGTCTGTGAGTACCGCTAATAAGCCGCTTCCGCTGTCGATAGGCAGTGGTTTGGCGCAGCAGTCTGCGTTGTTCGGGTGGAAAGTGGGTCATACCCACTTTTCTTATTGTCAGGCGAGTTATAGCGATGAAAAGCGATTTTTACGCAGCGATTGCTCAAATTGCATCTGAGCGCGGTATTCCAAAAGAAGCCATTATTGAGGTGATGGAGAAAGCGCTGGTAAGCGCCTACCGGCGCTTGTTAGGCCCCAATCCGCCGGCCGTTGAGGTCGTTGTGAAGCTAGATCCGATCAGTGGTGTGGCACGGGTGTACGCTGAAAAACAGGTCGTCGATGAGGTCTATGATGAGCGATTTGAGATTGATCTCGAATCGGCTCGGCGCATTAAGCCCGATGCTCAAATCGGTGAAGCGGTCTTGGTCGAGACAACGCCACGCGATTTTGGTCGAATTGCTGCGCAAACGGCCAAACAAGTTGTGTTGCAAGGAATCAAAGAGATCGAGCGCAACTACATCTATAGCGAGTTTGAAGATCGCGAAGGTGAGTTGTTGACGGCCACGGTGCAGCGGAACAACGGTCCGCGCGGCAATGTCATCCTCGAATTGGGGAAGGCCGAGGCAATTATTCCACCTAAAGAGCAGGTTGCCAACGATCGATATTATCACGGGCAGCGCCTGAAGGTCTACCTGATGGAGGTTAAAAAAGATGAACGTGGTCCACGCTTGATCGCCTCACGGGCGCACAAGAATCTGATCCTCCGTCTGTTCGAGATGGAGGTGCCCGAAATTTACAACGGCGTCGTTGAGATCAAGTCCATTGCTCGCGAGCCGGGTTTGCGCACGAAGGTCGCTGTTGTTGCTCGACAAGAGGGGATTGATCCGGTCGGTTCGTGTGTTGGCATGCGTGGCATTCGCATTCAGAACATCGTGAATGAGCTGAATGGCGAGAAGATCGATGTGGTGCAATGGTCATCTGATCCACGAGAATACATTGCCAACGCCCTCTCACCGGCACAGGTGGTTGAAGTGCATCTGAACGATCACGAACACACTGCCCTGGTTATTGTGCCCGATAAGCAGTTGTCGCTCGCAATCGGTAAGGAAGGGCAGAATGTGCGTCTGGCAGCTAAGTTGACGGGCTGGAAGATCGATATCAAGAGTGCTTCCGCCTTGCTCGAAGAGGAACGGGCGGCGGCTGAGGCACGGGCCGAAGCTGAAGCTGAACAGATGGCGATTGAGGCTGAACTGGCGATGGCTCCGGTTGAAACACGGATTGTGCAACCAGACGGCACTATTCGCTATCGTGGTCATCGCTACGGCCCGCTCGGAAATGATCTGATTGGTGAAACGGTGCACGTGCGCGCTACATCGCAGATGATTTTTATTTACTACAATGATCGCCTGTTCGCTTCTTATATCTTGCAGGAAGGTGGACAGGCATCGCCCGATGAGGAGTAAGCTCATGGCGGCCAACCTCAAGACCGGTGGGCCACGTCCACGGCACGTACCACAACGGATGTGTATCGTCTGCCGACAAAGTGATGCCAAGCGAGCATTGATTCGTCTGGTGCGTCGTGCTGATGGGCGTGTTTCTATCGATCCAACTGGCAAGCAGCCCGGACGTGGTGCATATTTGTGCCACAATCCTGCCTGCTGGAGTCAGGCCTTGCGCCGCAATGCGATTGAGCGGGCGTTGAAGATTGCGGCGTTGCATCCCGAGGATCGGGCAGCAATCGAAGCAAGAGGACAGCAGTTCCTTCAGGAGAGGGAGTCAACGGTAGCCGAGTAGCCTGTCGCCCATGCACGTTAGCGATGGCTCGCTGTACGTAATAGACCATCAGCAATGTAATTGACCGATGTCGGTCTGCAACTGGCTCAATTGCTGCTATCGGCGCCGTTGACGTACCTGTACCTGAATAGTGAGGGAGATCAATCTTTCCAGGTTGCTCTCCTCAGAAAGGATGATGACGATGAGCGATAAACCACGACGTGATACAGGAAGTACGGGAACGGGTACCGGACGCAGCACCGGCCAGGCAGGCAATAATCGTGTCGCTACCGGCTCACCTAATACCAGTACCGGACGCAATCCGAATGCGTCGTCAGGTACCGGTCGTTCGGCAGGGAATCAGTCTACCGGAAGTGGCCGGCCTGCGACATCTGGTCGTAATCAAACCACGCCAGCAGCTCAGCGCAGTACACCGGCTACCGGCGCCGGAAAAACCGGTGGAGCGGCGAATGCCCGTAACACAACGACACCACCTGCTCGCGGTGCTCCAACCCCAGCGGCTGGACGCGGGAGCAACAATGCCCGTGGCCGTAATCAGAATGCACAGTCGGCCCGTGGCCGTCAACAACCTGAAGAACGTGAGCGCGATCATGTGTTGCGCCGTCCACCAACGCCAGCAACACCGCGACCGGTGGTTCGTCCTCGTGGGCCAGTAGCTTTACCACCCGTGATGACGGTACGTGAACTCTCTGAAGCCACTGGGATTGGTGCTGCCGATATTCTGAAGGCGATGCTCAAAGGAGGAATACTGGCCAATATCAACCAGCAGATCGACTACGAGACGGCGGCGCTGATCATGGCCGATTTTGGAGTTGAGACGACTGAAATTGTACCCGAACGAATGGCGGGTATTGTTGAAAACATCAAAGAAGTTTTGAAAGCGCAACCCCCCGAAGAGATGCGTCCGCGACCGCCGGTAGTGACGATTATGGGTCACGTTGACCACGGCAAGACAAAGCTGCTCGATGCGATTCGCTCGACACGGGTGGCTGAAGGTGAGGCCGGTGGCATTACACAGCATATCGGTGCGTACCAGGTTGAGGTTAATCATCGGAAGATCACCTTTCTCGATACACCAGGACACGAGGCGTTTACCGCTATGCGTGCTCGTGGCGCCCAGGTGACTGATATTGTGGTGCTGGTGGTTGCGGCTGATGATGGCGTAAAACCGCAGACCGAAGAGGCGATTGCCCACGTGAAAGCCGCCGGGGTGCCTATGATCGTAGCGATTAATAAAATTGATCTACCGACGGCTAACCCTGATCGGATCAAGCAGCAGTTGGCAAATGTTGGTGTGATTGTTGAAGAGTACGGTGGAAATGTGCCTTGCGTGCATGTTTCGGCACGCCAGAAAATCAATATCGATGGCCTGTTGGAGATGATCTTGCTGGTAGCCGATCTTGAAGACCTGCGCGCTAATCCGAATGCTCCGGCAGTCGGCACTATCATCGAAGCAAAGCTTGACAAGAGCCGTGGGCCGGTCGCAACGGTGCTGATCCAGAACGGAACCCTTCATCTTGAGGATAATGTGCTGGTCGGGTGTGTCGCCGGTAAGATTAAGTCGATGTTTAGCGATAGCGGCAAACGCCTCCGCAATGCTGAACCTTCAACACCGGTGGAAATTGTTGGCCTGGAAGGTGTACCGCAGGCCGGTGACATTTTGCAGGTGATGGACGATCTGGTCGTGGCACGTGAAATTGCCTTGCAGCGTCAGCGGCAGCAGCGAGCTGAAGCGATGGCCGCGACGGTTCGTGGCACCAGCCTCGAAGAGCTGTTTGGTAAGGTGAAACAGGGACAGGTGAAAGAACTGAACTTGATCCTGAAAGCTGATGTGCAAGGATCGCTTGATGCTATTGCACACCTGATCGAGCAGTTGAACCAGTCTCAGCAGGCGGTGCAGACCCGGATCATCCACCGTGGGGTTGGCGCTATTACCGAGGGAGATGTCAATCTTGCCCTGGCCAGTCATGCGATCATCATCGGTTTCAATGCCCGCCCCGATCCGGCCGCCCGTCGTCATGCCGAGCAGCATGGGGTTGATATTCGCTTCTACAACATCATCTATCAGTTGCAAGATGATTTGAAGAAGGCAATGGCCGGTATGCTGGCGCCAACCGTTAAAGAGGTGGTTGAAGGCTATGCCGAGGTGCGCAATACGTTCCGATTACCAACCCGCGAGGTCGTGGCCGGTGTCTATGTGACCGATGGTAAAGTGACACGCACCGGTCAGAATGTGCGCGTCTTGCGCCGTGGTGTGGTGATCCACGATGGTAAGATTTCGTCACTGAAACGCTTTAAGGACGATGTGCGTGAGGTGACGGCTGGCTATGAGTGTGGTCTGATTGTTGAAGGCTTTAACGATATTGAGATCGGTGATGCGCTGGAGTTCTATCGTCAGGAGACGGTCGCAGCGTCACTCTAAGCTCTGGTACGACTGTTGTGCGTTTAACGTTGTGCCTGTACTCTGAACGTTGCATACCCCGTCTGGGTTGGTTTGTAAACCTGCCCTGCGGGGTGTGCAACGATGTTGCGAGTCCTTGATTACCTCCTTTCTCTTCACATCAGGCGTTGACGCCTGTTTCACAGGTCATAAAGTAAAGAAAGCGAGTAACCCTATGGCAAAACAACGATTACAACAAGTTGCCGATACGATGCAACGTATTCTCGGCGAAGTGATACAGAAAGAATTGAAAGATCCGCGCGTTGGTTTTGCCACAGTGACCGGAGTCGAAGTGAGTGCCGATCTTCAGCACGCAAAGGTTCGTATTTCGGTGATGGGTTCGCCGGAAGAACGTGAGGCGACAATGGCAGTTTTACAGCGAGCACGTGGCTTTTTGCGGAAGCGAATTGCTGAAGAGATGGGATATATGCGGTTTATTCCCGAACTTCACCTCATTCAGGATACGTCGCTCGATTACACCATGCATATTGATGAAGTGTTCCGTGCAATTCAGCAAGAACGGCTGATCAATCCACCAAAGATTGATGATGAACAGCAATGACGCTCCCTTCGATCCGTATTACAAGAAGCGGATTACGTATACACTGCGCGGTCAGCAGTTTCTATTCGATGTTGGGCATACGATCTTTTCATCGTTTCAGGTCGATGAAGGTACCGATCTCCTTTTGCGTCTGATTGAACCGTCATCGCCTGATCCACAGCGGATTCTCGATCTCGGTTGTGGCTGTGGTGTGATCGGCATCTGCCTGGCCCGTCGTTTTCCGCAAGCGGAAGTGACGCTGGTTGATAAAGATCTGCTGGCAGTACGATACGCTCGCCACAATGCAGTTCTGAACGCAACATCGAATGTTACAGTCCTTGGGAGCGTTGGCCTGAGCGATGCCCCTCCTGGCCCTTACGACTTGATCGTCTCGAACATTCCGGCTAAAATCGGCGACTACGCCATCGAACACGAATTTGTTCTGGCACCATTACGTCATCTGCGACCTGGTGGGGAATACTGGTTTGTCGTCGTAAGCGGTCTCAATCATCTGATCCCTCGTCTTGGCCCGCGACATAATCTACGTCTCAAAGAGATAAAGAAGCGCGCTGGTCATTCTGTCTATCGAATTGTGCTGCCAGCCGCTCCCATTGCGACAGGAGGACTATGATTTTGACTCAGCCTCTGCAAGCGGTTGAACCGATCCGCAGCATAGTGGCCCAGGCGCAACGGATTCTTGTCTTGAGCCATGTTAACCCAGATGGTGACGCCATCGGGTCAATGCTGGCTACCGTGCATGTGTTGCGTGAACTTGGCAAAGATGTTATCGCTCTGGCTCCCTCTGCGCCAATTGATTATTGTACGGTCTTACCCGGCTTTGCCGATCTTCAGGTTTACCAGTCAGGTTCACCACTTCCGGAGTGTGATCTGATTTGGATGGTCGATGTAGCTCATCTCTCACGTGCTGGCTTGATTTATGATGAGCATGAGGCGTTCCTCCGTTCCAAACCGCTCATTATCGTCGATCACCACGCAACAAATGATGGCGGCGGTGCGGTGAGTGTCATCCAGCCACAAGCTGCTGCGTGTGCAGAGGTGTTATTTGATCTGTTCACCGCTCTCGCCTGGCCTGTTTCGCCTGCAGCGGCAACCTGTTTGTATCTGGGCATCCTTACCGATACGCAGGGATTTCAAATTCCAAGTGTAGCGCCGGCGACATTCCGCCGTGCGGCTGCGCTGCTCGAAGCAGGTGCCGATAAGCAGCGTGTGGTCGATGCCGTTTTTTTCTCGATCCCGCCTTCGACATTGCGCTTAACCGGTATGGCGATGTCGCAGTTGCAGCATGAAGATGGTATCTTCTGGACGATCGTTTCGCAAGAGATGTTACGTGCAGCACAAGCCGATGAGTCGGCAACGGATGATACAATCTCCCGTTTGCAGCGAGTGGCCGGGATGCGGGCCTGTGTGCTCTTTCGCGAACGCCCCGATGGTACGGTAAAGATTAGTCTGCGTTCGGTTCCCAGTATTGATGTCGCCGCCGTTGCTCAACGCTGGGGAGGGGGTGGTCATCGTCAGGCGGCAGGGGCAACGCTGGCGATGAGTCTCGAAGCAGCAGTAGCTGAAGTCTTACCGGTATTACGCCAGGCTGTGCAGAGCAATCTATGACGGAGTTGGTTGGATTTCTGGTTATCGATAAGCCCGCAGGTTTCACGTCGCACGATGTAGTAGCGCACATCCGGCGACTGGTCGGCAAAACGGTGAAGGTTGGTCATGCCGGCACACTCGATCCATCGGCAACAGGTGTGCTTCCGATTGCCCTTAGCAGTGCGACGCGCCTGATCGATCAGTTGGTCGATGCCAGGAAAGGGTACCTTGGTGTGGTGCGGCTGGGCGTGCAAACGACTACCGATGATCGTGAAGGTGAGCCAATGGTCACCAGACCGGTACCGGACATCACCGTCGCCGAGCTTGAGGCCGTGTTGGCCCAATTCCGTGGCACGATTGTTCAACAACCACCGGTCTTTTCGGCGCTCCACGTAGACGGACAGCGGGCATACACCTTAGCTCGGGCCGGTGCTGAGATCACGTTAGCGGCGCGACCGGTACGCATTGATCAGCTTACGCTCGTGTCGTACAATCCACCTGATCTCGTAATCGCAGTGGAATGTGGTAAAGGAGTCTACATTCGTGCGCTGGCTCGCGATATTGGAACCGCGCTGGGTTGTGGTGGACATCTCGCGGCGTTGCAGCGTACTTTCGTGGGACCATTTCGGCTCGAACAGGCCATTCCACTTGCAGAGTTGACCGATCGTGCATCGGTGATCAGACATCTCGTTCCGCCTGACATTGTATTATCAGATTGGCCTCTGCTCCAACTCAGCGCAGCGGAAGCGAGCAGAGTACGCAACGGGATGGCTATTCCGGCTGGCAACCTCGACGCAACGCGGGCGCGGGCCCACGATCCCACCGGCAAACTTATTGCATTACTCCACCGTGACGGTGCGTACTGGCGACCGGTTAAGGTATTTACCTGAGATATACGCTTATCAACCGATAGTCACCTATGGACACTACCACTCGCCTATACTACGATGACTCTTACCTGACGACATTTACTGCACAGGTGATTGCCAGTTCTGAATACAACGGACGTCCGGCAGTAGCACTTGACCGTAGCGCCTTCTACCCGGCAGGTGGTGGACAACCGGCTGATCAGGGTTGGATCGAAGCTGCCTCGGCGCCTGATCGTCGTTGGCCGGTTGTCGATGTGCAGAGTGACAATGGTGTCGTCTGGCATATTCTCTCTGCAAGTGAACCGCTCCCCGCTCTTGGTACAACTGTTACCGGTCAGATCAACTGGGCACGCCGCTTCGATCATATGCAGCAACACTGTGGGCAACATATTTTGACGGCGGCGTTTATTGCCACCTGTCAAGCAGCAACGGTTTCATTCCATCTGAGCGAGCGGAGCGTTACCATCGATCTCGATGTCACCAACCTGAATGAAGATCAGGTTCAGGCTGCCGAAGCCTGGGCCAATCAAGCTGTCTGGGCTAATCTGCCCATCTATGCTCGCTTCGTTAGCCCGACTGAGCTGACACAGATTCCACTACGCAAACCGCCGACGGTCAGTGACTCTGTGCGTGTCGTTAGCATTGGTAACATCGACCATTCGGCTTGTGGCGGAACACACCCGGCGCGCACTGGTGAGGTTGGGGCGATTGTTGTGACAGGTTGGTCACGACACCGTGGGATGACTAGGGTTGAATTTGTGTGCGGTGGCCGGGTGATCACTGCTCTGCACGAGCGCGATCGAGCGATCCGGTCTGCCGCGTCGGCTCTGAGTGTGGGATGGGCTGAATTACCGGCGGCAGTCAGTCGTCTACAAGAGACACTCCAAGGGCTACAACGCGAATTGACCCAAACTCGTCGTGAACTTGATGCGTTACGGGCTGCGCAGTGGTATGCTCAGACACCACCTGTCAATGGACGGCGCGTGGTAACAGCGACGCTGCCCGATGCTGACCTTGAACGGCTACGTACCATTGCCGGCTTCATCGCGGAACTGCCGGGTGGCATTGCCATTGTTGCCGGCGGCACCGAACGCGCTCAGGTAGTAGTGGCTTGTGCCAGTGATACTGCTGTCGATGCTCGTGAAATTCTGGCAGTAGGAATGAAAGTGCTGGGTGGACGTGGTGGTGGTCATGCCCGCATGGCACAAGGCGGGGGTGGTCAGATGTCACTCCTTGCCACCGCCATAGCGGCGATGATGGAACGGGCAGCTTTATGAATAGGAGGGGCGGGTTTCTGGCCCGCCCTACGATAGCTGGTTGTTGCTGAACTTACGTTGATCGACTAAACCCCTCACCCAGAACCTCTTCAACCTCACCGATAATCACAAATGCCGCGGGGTCAATCGTATTGACCAGGTTTTTCAATGCACCGATTTCAGTTCGAGCAACTGCGCAGAGCAGCACGGCTCGTGTGGCTCCGGTATAACCACCGATGGCTTCGAGTTGGGTGATCCCTCGTCCAAGCTGGTGCAAGACAGCCTGTCGGATCGGATCGGGTGACGAAGTAATAATCAGGGCTTGACGTGCTCCCTTCCCGGCTGCCAACACGGTATCGATTGCTCGACTCGCGGTAAATGCTACCAGAAGCGCATACATGATCTTCTCGGGGCCGTAGCTAAAGAGTGCTGCGGTAAAGACCAGCGTATCGAAACCGAGCAGACTACGTCCGGGTTGTACGCCAAAGCGCCGTTCGATCAGGCGCGCCAGAATATCACTGCCGCCGGTCGTCCCGCGTGCCCGCAAAACCAGCCCGATCCCGACTCCGTCAATGACCCCGCCGTATAGACTATAGAGAAGCGGGTCGTTAGTGATTGGCCGGGCGAATGATGCCAGAGCATCAATGGCGAGTGACATCACTGTGACGGTGTAGAAGGTTCGGATGCCAAAGACAGTCCCTCCCAAATAGCGCCAGCCCGCGATCAAGAGCGGAATGTTCAGAATCAGCACCACAATGCCAACTGGTGTACCAACAAAGGTGTTGAGCAGTTGCGCAACACCTGTGACTCCGCCGGTCACAACTTGATTGGGCACCAAAAAAAAGCGCACCGCCGTTGCGCTTAGCAAAGCACCAATGGTGAGTAGAGCATAGTCAGCGAAAACGTGCACAACCCGTCGCATATCGTTAGCTCCAGTGTCTAGAAGGTCAGATGTGTGAACGTAATGCTCTGTAATAGTATCGATTACTGGGCATGAGTTCAAGATGTAGTTTATAGCACATTAATAGGGGCGGGTTTATGTCCCGCCCCTATGCGCTGGATCGTCTCATCCCCATTATAAACCGGCGGCACGACGCAGCTCTTCCACCCGATTGGTACGCTCCCAGGGCAGATCAATATCAGTACGGCCAAAATGACCACCGGCTGCCGTCTTACGGTAAATCGGACGACGCAAGTCGAGATCGCGGATGATGGCACCTGGACGAAGATCAAACACCTCGTTCACCGCTTTCAGAATGACCTCATCTGGTACGGTAGCGGTGCCAAAGGTCTCGACGCTAAGTGACAATGGACGGGCAACGCCAATAGCGTAGCTGACTTGCAGCTCGACCCGACGGGCAAGACCGGCAGCAACAATGTTCTTTGCCACCCAGCGGCAGGCGTAGGCCGCACTACGGTCGACCTTTGATGGGTCTTTCCCGCTGAATGCACCACCACCGTGACGGGCAACCCCACCGTAAGTATCAACGATAATCTTGCGTCCGGTCAGACCACTATCACCCATTGGCCCACCGATCACAAACCGTCCGGTCGGATTAATGAATATCTTGGTTTGTGCGTCAAGCCAGTTCTCAGGAATCTCGGTCTTGATCACGTGCTCAATCAGATCGGCGCGAATTTGCTCTTGTGTCACATCCGGTGCGTGCTGACTACTGATCAGAACAGTGTCGACGCGCACCGGTTTGCCATAGCTGTACTCGACAGTAACCTGCGACTTTGCATCAGGCCGCAGATACGGCAGTGTGCCGTCTTTACGTACTCGTTCGAGACGCCGGATCAGGCGATGGGCCAGCGCGATACTGGCCGGCATGAGTTCGGGGGTTTCATCACAGGCAAATCCGAACATCATGCCTTGATCGCCAGCACCGACTGCTTCGACATCATCGTTCATTGCTCCGATCTTAGCTTCGAGCGCTTTATCGACCCCCATGGCGATGTCAGGAGATTGGCCATGGATCGCAACCATCACACCGCATGTATCTGCATCAAATCCATAGTCGGCGCTGGTGTAACCGATCTCTTTAACCGTGCGTCGGACGATCTCCTCAATTGGGATGTAACCACGTTCGTAAGTGACTTCACCTAATACCACGATCAAACCCGTCGTTGTCGCCGTCTCTACTGCAACTCGTGCCTTCGGATCGTGGCTCAGAAAGGCATCAAGAATAGCGTCACTGATCTGATCGCACATTTTGTCAGGGTGGCCTTCGCTCACACTTTCGCTGGTGAAGTAGAAGCGCGGCGAGTTCATGAAGGTGCTTGACATAGTCAACCTCTGTCATTGTCTAAAACTTGCCCAAATCGGTTCGTAAATCGTTGATACGCCGTTGGCTCCGCACCTGTGAGCATGGACAGGTGGCGTGATGATCAAACGTTTCACGCCACCTGCTACGTGAGTACTACGTACCTTCTTGCCACGAGTTGAGATACGCTTCCTGTTCAGGGGTCAGTGTATCGATGCGGATTCCCATCGCGGCCAGTTTCAGCGACGCGATCTCGCGATCCAACTCTTTTGGCAGTGCATGCACGCCAACCGGCAATTTTCCACGATTACGCAGCAGGAATTCGCTGGCCAGTGCCTGATTGGCAAAACTCATATCCATAACCGCGCTCGGATGCCCTTCGGCGCTGGCCAGATTGATTAGACGGCCTTCGCCAAGCAAGTTGATCGCTCGTCCATCGCGCAGAATGTATTGCTCGACGAACGCACGTGGCTGACGTTTCTCAACACTCATTGCCTCTAGCGCCGGGATGTTGATTTCGACATTGAAATGACCGCTATTCGCGATCACGCAGCCATCTTTCATAACAGCGAAGGCGTTGCTGTCGATCACATGTTTGTTTCCGGTTGCGGTAACGATGAAATCAGCCTGTCGCGCTGCCTCTTCCATCGGCATCACGCGGAATCCATCCATAACCGCTTCCAGGGCCTTCACCGGATCAATCTCGGTAACAATAACGTTTGCGCCCAGGCCACGTGCGCGTTCGGCGATTCCCCGTGAGCACCAACCGTAGCCGGCCACAACGAACGTCTTTCCGGCGAGCAAGATATTGGTAGCGCGGATGATGCCATCGAGCGTGCTCTGGCCCGTGCCGTAGCGATTATCAAACATGTGCTTGGTATCGCTATCGTTTACGGCGATCACCGGAAAGGGAAGAACACCCTCGCGTGCCATGGCCTTCAGCCGAATAACACCGGTCGTTGTCTCTTCAGTACTACCAACCATGTGAGGAATCAGATCAGGCCGATCTTTTAGTACACCGGTCACGAGATCGGCGCCGTCGTCCATCGTCAGTTGTGGATTGTGATCGAGTGCCGCCCGGATGTGGCGGTAGTACACGTCGTTGCTCTCGCCTTTGATCGCAAAGACCGGAATCTCTTCGTAGGCTACTAATGCGGCGGCCACGTCATCCTGTGTGCTGAGCGGATTGGATGCAACCAGGACGACATCGGCTCCGCCGGCAGCCAGGGTACGCATCAGATTGGCAGTTTCAGTGGTTACGTGCAGACAGGCGCTGATGCGCAAGCCGGCCAGGGGCCGTTCGCGCGCAAACCGTTCGCGGATCAAGCGCAGAACTGGCATCTCCTTTTCTGCCCATTCGATCCGCTTGCGACCCTGTTCGGCCAGGTTAATATCTTTGATGTCGTAGCTTACGGTCATAGCGGGTATTCTCTCCTTTTTCTAATGAACAAGCGACATTCCCACCGGCCATTCCGGCGTGATCGTCGGCTTGTGGATCACCGTATGAGATGCAGTAACAGCGCTCGTCAGTAGCGCTTCCATTGTAGCCAGGTTATCGAGTGATTCGGTTAACGGCATCGCACCGACCGAAGGAATGGGGACTGTACTGTTTGCTAGAGCAGCGAACCCTTCTGCTTCGAGGCGAAATTGATCGGCTGGCGGGATCGTCAATGTTTCTACTAATACATGCCTGCGACCACGCGCAACCGTAACCGTGGTTGCCAGATCGGGGGTCGGGTTAAACGGACGGTCAAGGTGAATCCAACCGGCATCACCGATGATCTCCACCCGCTGATTCCATGCGTTCTGGAAACTACACGTCACCACTGCACCATGATCGGCAGCAAAGCGGAGCAGGCCGCTCACACTCAGGTCAACCGTTTCACCGGCAACGAAGGCCGTAGCTTGCTGTGGGCAAACGCCAAACGCCATTCGTGCATAACTCAGCGGATAGCAACCTATATCGTACAGAGCACCGCCACCCAATTCAGCATTCAGGCGGATATTTGTGGCATCATCAAGCAGAAAGGCAAAACTCCCTCGCACCTGTTTCACTTCCCCAATAACACCATCGGCCAACAATTGTTGGACGGTGATCGTTTGGGGATGGAAGCGATACATAAATGCTTCCATCAAGAGCCGACGATTGGCCTGCGCAGCGGCTACCATTGCCAGACCATCGGCGAGGGAAGTTGCCATTGGCTTTTCGCATAAGACATGTTTACCGGCCTGCAAAGCGGCAATTGACCATTGAGCGTGCAGACTATTCGGTAGAGCGTTGTAAACAGCCTCCACTTCAGGATCGTTGAGTAATGCAGCGTAATCACCGTAGGCACGGGAAATGCCGAATTCGCTAGCGAAAGCAGCAGCACGATCAGCATCGCGTGCCGCAATGGCAACAATCTGCTCTGTTAACGAATGAGCCAGTGCGTTGGCGAAGCGACGGGCAATGCGACCGGCGCTCAAGATACCCCACCTCATGCAGCCTCCTGAAGTGACAGTGCGGCGAGTGGTAGATCGTGACCGAACGCAGTTCGGTAGCGATGAGCGAATTCTTGCAAGGTAAAACGATGCTCCTGGCAACCCCGCTCCTCAATTGCATACGCTGCACAAAGAGCCGCAATCCGTCCGGTGATTTCGAGCGGTAACTGCCGGGCCAGACCAAAGGCAATACCGGCCAAATACGCATCACCGGCGCCGGTTGGATCGCGTACTTCTTTTACCGGCGCGATTGGAATTGTGGCAGCAAGTTGACCGGCAACGTATATCTGTGATCCTTCGCTACCGCGAGTCACAACCGTGATCGGAGCCTGGGCAATCAATTCCGCTTCACTGATACCGAGGCACTTTGCCATCATCCCGAACTCGTAATCATTGCTGATCAAAAGACGTGCCCCTTTTATGCCAATCATCAGTAGATCGGCATCAAGACGCGGCGTCTGCTTTCCGGGGTCGAAGATATAGGGGACACCCATCTGCTGACACTCAAGTGCGAAGCGGCGCATTGCCTCTGGACTGGTAGGCGAGATTAACACGAGATCGTTGGCTGTCAAACCACGATGTAGAAGAGAATTGTGATGATCGTGCCCCATTGCTCCGGCATAGAACGCAACGATCTGGTTATTTGCCTGATCGGTATTAATAAAGCACGAGGAAGTAAACTCGTGCTCGACGATCATAATTCCACTGGTATCAACTCCACATGCTTCGAGCATTGCCCGGTATCCGTCAAAATCGTGACCGGCTGCTCCAACAATCAAGGGCCGTTCACCGAGCAGAGCGAGATTGTAGGCGATATTCCCGGCCACCCCACCGCGCAATTTACGCATCGAGTCTACCAGAAAACTGACTGAAATGATATGCGCTTTGTCGGTGAGCATAAAATCTTTAAAATAGCCAGGAAAATCCATAATGTAATCAAATGCAAGTGAACCGGTAACCACGATTTTCACGGTGTTTTCTCCTTGCCTGGCCTGCAATCAACAGGTTAGGCCCTATCTAAGTAGTCCTCGAATCCAGATTCTGTTGAAGTAACTGTACTGTTTCGAGACAAAGGTCTAATGCTCGCTCGGCATAATCAGGACTCATATAGCTTAAACTGCCAGTAAATGAGAGGAATGATTGCTGTTGGACCAAGGTCATCGGCAGGCCAGTAGCTGCTGCAACCCGTTGCATTGCCTGCACAACCTGATCGCACAGCCCGGCAGCCTGGACACTGTTCAGCACTCTGGGTTCAGTTGGGACGATTCCCCAAGCCAGACAGCCACCATCGGTCAAAAACTCGGCCAGCTCTGTTGCAGTGTGCAGGAGGAGATCGATTTGTTCGATCACATGAAAGCCTATCACATCCACCGGCAGGTGCAAAAGTTCTGACCAGTGTACACGACCTCTCAGAAACAGACCACAATGAACAGGGAGATCGGCGAGAAACCGACTGAGCAGATCAAGTCCCTCTTCCCAGGTCAGTGGACACAGTGGAGTCAAGAGTGCATCAAGGAAGGGTTCCTCAATCATTGCCAGCCGATGAGAGGCGTAGCCCTGCAACTGCTGGTGATGCCACCATACTCGTAAACTACAAAGTTGGAGTAACACCTCTCGCCATGCCGGTTCATAGGCCAGCGGGCGTTCTTGGTCATCGGTCAGCGCCAGACTCAGACTAACCGGACCAATCGTTTCGTACTTCAACACAAGCGGTTGCCGTTCTTCGGCATTTAAGCGGCGTAACAGCTCGTCCAACACCGTCACAGCCGGGCCGCTCAGCGCTGCAAATTGGGCCTCACTGCGCAGGTAGGCCAGACTAACCCGGTTGGCCTCACGCTCCAGAGTTTCCTGTTCGACCGTCAGCCGGTCACGTTCGACATCGATCTGAAGGCCTGGCAACCCTTGTGCTGCCAGCGCAAATGGCGTATCGGCCAATGTTCGCGGCGGTGGTAACGGACAGGCTGGCGTCTGTGGCAGGTACCGGCAAATGAACTGGGCTACCACGCCCGGATTCGTGTGGGGAAGACCACCGCGTAAGAGTGGCTGACAAGCCGGCACAAGCGAACCCAACCCACTCATTGCTTACTCTCAAGCTGACGCAGTGCAGCCACGAATGGTGGACGCACAACGCCCCGTTCAGTAATGATAGCCGTAATCAATTCGTGGGGCGTGACATCGAACGCCGGATGCGCGGCAGGGACACCATCGGGAGCAATCGCAACTCCGGCAATACGGGTTACTTCGTTGGGGTCACGCTCTTCGATAGGAATGTCGGCACCGCTGGCAGTGTTGAGATCAATGGTAGAGTAAGGGGCAGCAACGTAAAACGGAATATTATGATAACGGGCAAGAATCGCTAATCCATACGTGCCAATTTTATTTGCCACATCACCGTTAGCTGCAATCCGGTCGGCGCCAACAATCACACAGTCTATTTGACCACGCTGCATCATAAAGGCGGCCATATTGTCAGTAATCAACGTTTGGGGGATACCGGCTTGGAGCAATTCCCAGGCTGTCAGCCGTGCTCCTTGCAAGAAGGGCCGCGTCTCATCGACAAAGACGTGAATAGGGCGACCCTGCGCAAATGCCGTGCGGATTGGGGCGAGGGCTGTGCCATAACCAGCGGTAGCCAGGCCACCGGCGTTGCAATGAGTGAGAACATGTCCGCGTAGTGGAATCAGTGGTGCGCCATGATCGCCGATGGCATGGCACATTGCCAGATCCTCGGCAAAGATCGCTTCGGCCTCCGCCAGAAGCGCTGTCTTCATCATGGTGACATCTTCGTTCAACAGCGCATGAGCCTGGCGCACCATCCGGCTGGTTGCCCAGGCTAGATTAACAGCGGTTGGTCGCTGGGCATCAAGGGTGCGTTTAGCCTGTTCTAATTCGGTCAGCAACGCAGCAGGCGTATTCGCATTGCTACGCTGGGCAACCAAAGCCATCCCATAGGCAGCAGTGCAGCCGATTGCCGGTGCACCGCGTACCTGCATGCTCCGAATGGCAAAGACCACTGCATCCAGGTCGGTGCAGCGCACGACTTCAACAATGTGCGGTAATTTACGCTGATCGATCAGACAAACGGCGTTGTCTTCCCACCAGACAGTGCGGAGTTCCATAGGCGTCGTAATTAAGATGGAGCCACTCGCACGGCGAGAGGCTCCGATAAACTTCGTTCCTCTCATCTTTCGGCAATTGCCGCTGGATTTGGCACCTTCCCCGCAGGGGGTTGCCGGGCGTCATCGGGCCAGTCCCTCAGCCCATCTCGATGAGCATCTGAAGTTCGCCGACGCACTATGGCGCCGCATACGAACGTTGTGAGCGATTATATCACGAGTACCGGTTTACAGCAAATTGTGATGTTGATACGGCAGGCAGTGTTAACGGTTTCAGTGACCTGGTTTGACCTGATTGATCAGGTTACATTGCTGGAGCCGTCTCATCGCGCCGACCGCGCTTAAACCAATGACGCCATTCTCGATGTTCCCACACGACCAAAAGCTGAGCCGCATTGAAGATTGATGAGTAGGTCCCGCTGATGAGGCCGATGAGCAGCATCAAGACAAAGTTCCGGATAGTATCACCACCAAACAACAAGAGGGCAGTAAGTGTAAAGAAGGTGGTAAGCTGAGTGTTGATCGACCGTGGGAGAGTCTGCACCAGACTATGGTTGACAATATCATCGAAGGTTTCAGCCGGATGCCGATTCAGCAGGTTCTCACGAATGCGGTCGAACACAACAATGGTATCGTGTACCGAAAAGCTAAGGGTTGTTAGCAAAGCGGTCAGGAAGAGCGCATCGACCTCTAAGCCGATGGTTGCGCCTAAAACGGCAGCAATCCCAAGTACTACCAATACGTCGTGCAGCATCGCGATAATGGCACATACGCCGTAGCGGACAGGGTGCGGTGCCTTGCGGAAGGCCCAAGTCAGGTAGAGCAAGATAATTAGTGACGCGCCGAGCACGGCAATAATCGCACTGCGGGTTGATTCGGCACTGACGGTTGGTCCAACACTTTCCAGTCGTTCCCGACTAACGTTGCCAAATTCGGTAGAGAGTGCCTTCATCACGGCATCAATTTCGGTGTTGGGATCCGACTCGCTAAGTGGACGGGTGCGTACTAATGCGGCTGCTACTGCTTTCCCGTCAATTTGGGTTGGGCTGAGCTGAACCAGTGCATTCTCGAAGCCCGCTGCGGCAAACGCTGCTGCGATCCGATCAGTGCTCAAACGCTCAGGCGCGGTCTCAGGAAAACGCAATTCCCACAATGCACCACCGGCAAAGTCAATGCTTGGACGCAGGCCGATAGTAAATCGCCCGGTAGTGACTAAAGGATGCAAGAAGAGCATATATAAGCCCGGCAAGATCACCAGGATTGAAAACGTAAACCACCAATAGCGACGGCGGACAAGATGTTCCATACAGGTGTTACTCCCATTCACGATCACAGGTGAACGATGTCGTTGAATACCTACGAGACAGCCTGCGCAGTTGGTGTTGCTGAACGGCGATCCACGCCAAACCACCAGGCACGTTCATCGCTAAACAACGGCAGGAGCAGACGTAGAAATGTTCGTGAGACAACAACAGCAGTGAACAGACTGATCACAATGCCGAGACCAAGTGTAAGCGCAAAGCCTTTGATCAAACTGACACCGAAGCTGTTGCCGAACATAAACAGCACAATACTCGTGATCAAGGTTGAAACGCTTGAGTCGCGGATGGCTGGCCAGGATTCAACGAAACCTAATTCGAGCGCACTGCGAATATCACGTCCGCGGCGGTACTCTTCGCGGAGGCGGGCAAAGATCAATACGTTGGCATCAACGGCGAGTCCAATCGAGAGAATAAATCCGGCAATACCGGGCAGGGTCAGTGTGATCGGAATCAGACGGTAAATCGCGAAACTGATGATCGTGTAGATGAGCAGTGCAACCGTTGCAACGACGCCGGGTCCCCGATAGAATAAAATCATAAAGGCTGCGACCACCGCCAGACCAACAACTCCGGCTGTAATACTGGCTGCTACACTCTCTCGCCCCAGGGTCGCCGTCACCGTTCGGCTCGTCTCGATCACGAGTGGAACCGGCAGAGCACCGTACTTCAACTGATTGAAGATACGATTACGATCAGCTTCCGTACTTACTTCAATAATTCCAGAACCATCGGTTAACGCGGCGTTAATCACCGGACAACTGACAACCACATTATCAAGCACAATACACATTGGCCGCCCAACATTTGCGGCAGTAAATGAAGCTAACCGTCTTGCTGATTCGCCACGGAAGGCAAACGAGACAGCCGGTCGGCTACCAAGTGCACCACCCTGCGAAAAGGTGGGTTGTACGGCGCTGGTATCGAGATCGGCGCCATCGGTAATGCTCTGATAAATTGGGCCGAGGCTCGTTACATCGGTAACGGTATCGCTCTCGGCTAACTGGGGAGGATTCGGACTACTCGAGGTGCGCACGATAGTGCCGTCGGCCAGATATTGACCTTGCGGGTCGATAAATTCCAAGCGACCGGTACCACGTAATGTTTCAATTGCCTGTTCGGGATTGGCAACCCCCGGCAACTCGACAATGATCCGGTTGTTTCCAGCCTGCTGCACAACCGTTTCGCCGACACCGAGTGCGTTGACCCGCTGTTCGATCACACGAGCAGCAGTGGCAATCTCGTCTGCGGTTGCATCAGGATCGGCTGAGCGTAGCAACACCTGTATACCACCTTGGAGATCGAGGCCAAGACGGATGCTGACATCGCGGCCAAAGAAGATATTGTTCGGGGCAAAGTTCACGGCCAATGCCAGTCCGGTAGCACTAATAATGAGCAGAAGCGATAAAAGATTACGATTTTGCACGGTCGAGTGCTCCTCAACGTAATATCGAAAAAGCCGACCTATTATAGGTTGGTCGCAGCAGCGCGTCAAGACTTGACACCACGAGCTGCATACCACCGACGAAGATTATGCACTCTCGCACGATAACACCCGACTTAGTCACTGGATGCGCGGGTCTATGGCCCACGTTGTGGAGCGCGTGACAGGAAAGCATCGGCTGACGTGTAAGCGCACCATTGTACCTCTAGCCCCCGTTTGCGGAGGGGTAAACCCTATCCCGCCTTGCGCTAACGAGCATGATTGGCGCGCCAACAGGATTGGCAGCGCGTCGTCGGAACGGGAAGTTGAGCTTCTCTACACCTTACGGAGAGGTTGGGGACTCACCGCTTCTAACTCGTAGCGCACCGCTCTGCCCATAGGTCGTATCTTGTTGCATGCGCCCTGACGATTGCTGAATGCACCCTATGATGCCCATCGGCGTCTAACCTAGTTTGCGTTGGTGACAGGAATGTTTAGCGCCCCGCTGCCCGCAAAGCCGCATCAATGGCAGTGAACAACCGACTCGAATCAACAATCTGACCGTTCACGCTAAACGATGGTGTTGCCTGCACACCGAGGGTAGCCGCATCTTTGGCTGCGGTCAAGATTGCCTCACGGTGCGTTCCGGCCTGCATACATGCCTCAAATGTTGTCCGGTTAATGCCGATGATGCCGGCATAGCCGCTGAATGTATTAAGGGGTGAACTCAGTTGCGCCCAGAGGCTCTGATTGTTGAAAAGCTGATCGTGCATCTCCCAGAACTTGCCTTGATCACCGGCACATCGTGCTGCTTCCGCCGCTGCAACGGCGTTGGGATGGATGTTGGTGAGTGGCAATTCATGGAAGATAAACTGTACCCGACCGGTGTTAATATAATCACGTTCAAGAATTGGCGCCAGATTGCGCGAGAAATATGCACATCCTGGACACTGAAAATCCTCAAAGGCAATCACTTTTACCGCAGCGTCGGGATTGCCTTTGTAATAGAAGCCCTCTGCTGTGCGTCCGACTGGCGCCATTGGCGCTTTGACCTCATTAGAGTTGCGATTGAGAAAGATGACAAGGCCGACGACGGCAACCATCGCAACAACACCGACGGCAATGTATAGATAGAGCAAGTTGTTCTGTTTGGCAGCTTTTACGCGGCGACCGCGGGTACTCTGCACACTCATAGTTGACTCCTGAGGTAATGTCGGATAAGACTCGCGTCATTATAGCGATTGCCGCATTGTCCGTCAATCTACCCGACAAGGGTTGCCACGAATTCCAGTTCCAAGCGTACCTCGTCGGCAACCGTATCTACAGAGGGCGAATCGGGAATTGTCAGGTTGAAATCGCGGTAGAGCACCGTAGTTTTCGCCAGCCCGCTGATCTCTGTCTGACTGATCGGGGTCACGGTTACGGTAAAGGTTACCGGTCGAGTTACGTCGGTGATCGTCAAGTCACCTTCAATTGTAAATTCAAACGGTACGCCGATAGTCACCGATTCGGGCAAGCCGCTGATCAGCCGTGGTGTAAAGGTAATCAGTTCAAACTGATTGGTGCGCAAGATAGCATTCTTAATGGCGCGATTACGAAATTCGTTGTCGGTCGTCAGAGTACGGGCGTTGATTTGTATAACCCCAACCTGAGCAGCTTGCGGGTTATCAGGGTCGAGTGCAATCTGACCGGCGACCTGACTCGTAACCCCAACAACGGTCACCGGTCTACCGCGCAAAACCTCATCGATCAGGAAACGTGCTTCAGAGCGGCTCTGATCAATGGCAAAGAGTTGTAACACTGTCCCGGTTGACGTAGGTTGTCCAATTACTCCAGCGGTCTCTGCTGCAGGAGCAGGAGCGGTTGGCACAGAGGTTGTGGTTGTCGCGTTTGGCTCACCGGCAGGTATCGCAGTTGGATTCACCGTCGGTAGCACGAGTGGTACTGCCTCTAATGGCCCACTTGCCGCCTCCGGTGGACGGAAAACATAGAATAGGAGTCCGCCGATGATCAGTACTATCAGGATACCGAAAGCGAGTACAATCTGTCGCATTGTCATCATTGTCCTCTTTGCACGTAAGGCATACGAGACCCTTCCATTTATTATCATACCGGATGACCAGCGGAATTTGCGGCTTTCTCATCAAATTTTTAGTTTTCTTGTTGTGACATATAAACACTTTTTTTGCTAAAAAAGTGTTATACTGTGTCTGCAATCAAGCCTGCACGGAGGTTAGTCATGAAACGAACAATTCCATGGCAAAGAGCGAGGCGCATCGCACTCCTGGTGTTGCGGTACATCTTTGGAGCGACGTTTGCTTATGGCGCCTATCACAAAATTACCCGGCGCTGGATGACCTCATCTGTGTTGCGTGAGCATTTCGAGCAGCGTTTGTCTGAGATCGATCCAAACAGTTTTAGCGCCGCCTATCTACGTTCCTTCGCAATCCCGTTCTATCGTCCAATCGCCTGGATATTGACGATTGGGCAGGTGATCGTAGCTTTTAGTATGCTGACCGGTATTGGCGTGCGCCAAAGCGCAGCGCTGGCACTCTTTTTGCTGGTAAATATTAGTGCTGGTTCCTACTTTAATGCCAGTATGCCGCCGTATTTGATCACCGCAGTGTTATTGATACTCGATAAGGGCGAGAAGGATCGTAAGCGTGAGCAGGTTGTTCATCAGGTCTCGCAGTAGTGCGGGAAGCGGTGGATAACGGTCTGGGATTAGAGTGTCTCATACTAATCCCTGTCTGTGACAACTGGGTGTCATTCCTCCCAAATGCAAGCGTCAGCGAGCGGAACGCAATGAACGGACCTGAGCAGTACTGCCCGAGGTGCGCACGATGAGACCCGGTGCTGCTTGCCAGCGCTAGCAGGAGCACCGGTCCGAATCCTTCGGCTTCATATCACGACGGATACACCCCAGCGATGAATGGAACCGAATGGAACACAATGGCCGACCCGCCGGATGCCGACGGGATCATCCGGTGGGGCACGCCGCCGCCGCGCCCCAACACCTGTTCCCATTCCCCGGTGGGACGATGCGCGAACCGGCCTGACGCTAGCAGAGAGTACAGATGTCTTGTTGTGAGAATCGGGTGATTGATCCAACACCGCATGCAGTCCAATCGTCCTACCCGTATCGCCTTCGCTCCGGTATCGTCAGGGTCATGGATTAGGTGCTAACCGACTATCGTGTCTGCAAAAATTTAACTTCGATCATAATAGTAGTTATGCTACGATAATATAAACCGCTGGCGCGGTCGCGGCGGTTCTTGTCTTATGTGAAAAGATTATGGCTGAACCTGCTATTGTCGCCGAGTCGTTGACATATCGCTATGGCAACTTGCTCGCTGTTGATCACATCAGCTTTACAGTAGAACGCGGTGAAATCCTCGGTTTTCTAGGGCCAAATGGCGCCGGTAAGTCGACTACCGTGAAGATATTGACGGGTCAACTGCGACCGCTGAGCGGACGAGCTATCTTATTAGGCATTGATGTAGCCCGCTATCCCAAACAGGTGCATGCGCGCATCGGCGTCTGTTTTGAGCAACCGAACCTCTACGAAGAACTGAGTGGGGTTGATAATCTACGCCTCTTTGCCCGTTTGTTCAATATCCATGACATTGATATTGCCGGTCTGCTCCACCGGGTTGGTCTTGATGGCAGAGGAGATGATCTGGTTGGACACTATTCAAAGGGGATGAAACAGCGGTTAATGATTGCCCGTGCATTGGTGAATCGTCCTGATATTCTCTTTCTAGATGAACCAACCGAAGGACTGGATCCAACCTCTGCCGAAGCGATTAGACGGGTGATTTGTGAAGAGCAGGAACGTGGGGCAACAGTGTTCCTGACCACGCATGATATGTATGAGGCCGATCGGCTGTGCAATCGTGTGGCATTTATCAATAGCGGTCGAATCGTTGCTCTTGATACGCCTCACAATCTCAAGCAGCAGCATGGGAAACGTATGGTACGTGCTGAAGTGGTAGGTCCCGATGGTTCACTGCTGACCCGCGAGATTATCCTCGACCAACCTGAAACTGCGCACCAGATCGCCGATCTGTTTCAGCACGAACGGGTGGTCACATTACACAGTGAAGAAGCAACCCTTGAAGACATCTTTATTCAGCTTACCGGTCGTGCGTTAGTTTAACAAATGGTCGAAGGTGACTTGAGGGTGTGCTCCACAACTGTTGCTGAGAGGCAGAAGGTACTGTATGCACATAACTGCAATCTGGGCGTTAATGGTGAAGGATGCACGCCTTTACGCTGCCAACCGATTATTCGCACTGGTAACGGTGCTGGGTCTGGTTGCGTATATCGTTATCTATTTTCTCTTACCAGCGACGGTCGATGAGACGTTACGCCTGGGTCTTGTCATTCCCGACTCATTGTCAGCATTGTCTGAAATGCCAGACAATGACGCAGTCCAAGTCACTCGATTCACGGATGTCGAAGCGTTACGAAAGGCGGTAGCATCTGGTGAAGTAGAAGTCGGCTTTGCGTTTCCGGCTGATCTTTACGATCAACTCCGGCAGGGTACGCAACCAATCGTTGAACTCTTGCTTGCGCCAGAAGTACCGCCGGATTTTGTAAGTGTCTATGCGGCGGCAGCGCGTGAATTGAGTTTCACTCTGATCGGGCAAGAGTTACCGGTTGTGATCAAGGAAGAAATACTCGGCGTCGATATGGTTGGTGCGTCGATTGCTCCTCGTCAACGCATCTTACCTCTTTTTGCTGTACTGGTGTTGATGGTTGAGTGCCTTGGCCTGGCCAGCTTAATCGTCGCCGAAATCGAGCAGAGAACGATCCGGGCTCTTTTAGTGACACCCTTAACTGTACGCGATGTCTTTGTCGCGAAGACATTATTCGGTTCGCTGTTCGCCTTTGGGCAGGCGATACTATTGCTGGCAATCACCGGTGGATTGGTGAAAGCACCGCTGCTTAACCTTACAGCTCTGAGTATTGGATCAGTTCTGATGACCGGGATTGCCTTTCTCATTGCGACGCTTGGGCGTGATCTGATGTCGGTTATGGGATGGGGCATGCTGGCGTTGTTGATAATGGCCTTGCCAACCTTTACCGTGCTGATACCCGGCTTAGCGGCGGATTGGGTTCGGATCATTCCTACCTACTATCTGGTTGATACCCTTCATCGTTCACTCAACTTCAGTGCTGATTGGAACGATGTTAGCGGTAATCTGCTCCTGTTGACCGCTTTTGCGTTGCTTAGCCTGGCGCTCGGTATGGCAACGTTACAACGGAGGTTCGTGTGAGTCTAGGGCGAATCTGTATCTTGTTGCACCGTGAGGCGGTACAGGGGCCAAAGAATGTTATCTTCATCTTCACAATCGTCGTGCCGCTTGGCTTGAGTCTCGCTCTGGGTTTGATCTTCGGCACGTTTTTTAGCGGAAAACCGCGATTGGGGATCGTCGATCTCGGTATGTCGCGGGTTGTGCAGTTGGCTGACGCAATGCCGGGATTAATCGTTCGACGCTATACTGGTGAAGCTGATCTCCGTACTGCTGTTGCCAATGGTGCAGTAGATGTTGGTATTGTGTTACCTGCGGATTTTGATCAGCAGGTGATGCGTAATCAACGTGGCAGCATAACCGTCTACGTGTGGGGGGAGAGCTTGTTGCGAGATCGGATGTTGATTGGTATGGTCTTGATCGATTGGCTGCGTGAGGTGGCCGGTCACGAATCACCAGTGGTAGTAAAGACAACAGTACTAGGTGCAAACAGTGAATGGTCATGGCAGCAACGATTGCTCCCGCTTCTCGTGTTGATGACGGTCGTTTTTGGCGCCCTGATGCTACCGGCATCTTCACTGGTTGCCGAGAAACAGCATCGCACGCTGGCAGCCTTACTCGTTACTCCGGTTACACGAGGAGAGCTTTACGTTGCCAAAGGAATATTGGGAGTTGTCTTGAGTACAGTGATGGCTGTACTGGTGTTGATCCTCAACAGTGCCTGGAGCAATCAGATATGGTTAGTGCTGCTGGTGTTGTTGCTAGGGGCAATATTGTCAGCCGAGTTTGGTATTTTGCTTGGCGTGTTGGTCAACGACATCAATTCTCTCTTTGCAATGGTGAAAGCGTTGGGATTAATTTTGTACGCTCCAGCGCTGATTTCATTGTTCCCGATCATCCCACAATGGATCGCAGCGTTCTTTCCAACATTTTATATTGTTGATCCGGTGATTGCGATTGTGCAGCGGGGATCAACGCCGCAGGATATTGCTCCGCAGCTTGCGGTCGTGTGTGCAATGATTGTTGCACTAGCAGTCGGGTTAGGAAGCCCCTTCCTCACCCATTTTGGAAGCGCACGCGATCAGCGGTGAATGGAAGACCAGCAGGCGCATGGTACCACCTCCCGACCCTGAAGGAATGATTGGCTTGCTGAAGTCAAGTCTCAGTGTTGTACATAACTCAACATTTTTTCAGACACACTCTGAGTGCCAATCACGTATTTTCTCTGCTGCGGTGTTCCACCAACGTATCAGCGGACGGGAATGATCTGGTATCTCTTCCCAAAACAAGAGTTGGAATCCGTTTGCTTCGAGTAGTGATCTAAACACAGCGGGGGGGATCGTGGTGTAGAGGCGTCCATCAATTGCTCGTTCGCCTTCTGGCGGTGGGGTTCGGTATGACACAATGAGGCGCCCACCAGGACGCAGAATGCGGGCCAAATGAATCACCGCACGTTCCAGCTCGTTGGCAGGCAGGTGCATCAGCACCGCCACGCAAAGCACATTGTCAAAGCTAGCATCTTCTATACTGCTCAGTTCAGGAAGCGAGTCCAATCGCACATCGATACCCGGGTACGCCGTGCGTGCTTCGGCAATCATCATTGGCGACGGTTCCAGACCGATAGCCGGATAGCCATGCTGGTTGAGCCATGCAACATCACGACCACTGCCACTCCCGATGTCAACGGTTGGAGCACCAGCGTGAAAGAAGGTTTCAATCAGACGATAAACCGCCGTTGGCTGTTGACTGCGCTGAAACGCAGCATGTTGGCGGGCCAGTTGGTCGTAGCTACGGATCGTTTCGCAATCGGCCATGATTAGGATTTTTCGTGCCGAATTCAGAATTTCGGTGGCTGGTGATACTTCTCGCCAAACAGTCGATAATTCAATACCGGAAAAATAGCGTCCTGGCTCTCGATCTGTTCAAGTGCGAAAAGGTCGGTGGCACTCAACGACTCCTGGCGAGCGAGTGCTAGTATCTGATCAAAACGACCAAGGTAGCGTTGCCAGCCCAAATTGTGTATATCCTCGACCCAATCGCTCATTTCGGCCAGCAGCAATTCACGTGCTGCCTGACTAAGCACTCGTTCACGCAGCCCTTCGGCAGCCGGGTTGTGAGCTACCAATTCGGCAAAATACTGCTCGGCTTGATGCAGTAACTCCCGGTAGCGATGATGAAGCGGCGATGGCAAATCAGCGTCGCAATCACTATGCCACAGTCTGGTCTGCAGCGAAACAGTACTGGTGCCAGGCAGATGGTTCAGGATCGTCCCCGGCTGAGTTAACAAGAGACGGGTATCGGTCGCACAGCGCGTTAATACAGCCTGAAACCAGGTTGGGCCTTCAAACCAGTTGCTACTCCATAGGCGGGCATCAATTGGCACAACAATCGTGGTATCGGGTGGGAGCTGAGTGAAACGGTAGAGGAGCTGTTCGACGAAGTGATTGGCATGCTCTTGCGCACGTCGTAAAGCATCATACGGATCATACGGTTGCGGCGATCCAGATCCGTTAGCAGTGTAGCCAGTCGGATCCGCAGGATTGCGGTAGAGCGGATCACCGGGGTACCCCAGCTCAGTTGACCAGATGTGACGGGCAAGTTCGTTCTCTATCCCAATGGCGGCCAGGCGTTTTGGAATGAGCCAGCCTGGTAACTGACCTTGCCCAACACTGTCAGGATCAACAATAACATACCGCAAATCCAGGTCAAGCGCGATGTGTTCAATGCCAGCACGCCACGCATAGGCAGGAAGCCATAGCCCTTCAGGACGTTTCAGATAACGCGATATGTATAGCAAACCATGCTCAAGTTGTGCGCGCACCATGCTCTCGTGGCCCAACAGGGGTAGGATTGCATGACTGGCTGGAACACAAAGCGGGATGATGATGTCGGCGATGACCAGTTCTTGTAACCGGCCAACCAGATTACGATGATAACGATTAGTGAAACTTCGTAGGATTTGTCGATCCCAATCGAGGTAAAAACGGGCCAGATACGCCCCATGCCGGTTTCCTTCAGCTTCAAACCGCGTTAATTCGGCCTGATGGTGCGTAATTCGGCTTTCCAGCCATTGAATAAAATGTTTGTTCACGACCGGATCACGCCACTGTTCTAGTGCAACTGGTGAGCAAGCAAGGGTTATCGTTACCGGCAGGTGGTGACGTTGTAGCTCACCAATCAGATCGAGCAGTGGGATCAGCGTCTGCGCGGTAAACGTATGTAATTGTTCTTCCCCGATGGGTCGCCTGCCAGGATGGCGCAGGTACGGTACATGCACTTCGATGACAAATGCGATTGGCATCGCTTCCTCGCTTGTTTCTGAAGGACAATTCGTTATTGCGTAGGTGTGACCGTCTAAGTCGGTGTAGGCGTAGGCGAGGCGGTCGGCGTCGCTGTTTCAGTTACTGTGGGGGTGGCCGTCTCGGTCGGCGTAGGTGAGACGGTTGGCGTCGCCGTTTCGGTTGCTGTGGGAGTGGTCGTCTCAGTCGGCGTAGGTGAGGCGGTTGGCGTCGCCGTTTCCGTTGCTGTAGGGGTGACCGTCTCGGTCGGTGTGGGTGAGGCGGTTGGCGTCGCCGTTTCGGTTGCTGTGGGAGTGGCCGTCTCGGTCGGCGTAGGTGAGACGGTTGGCGTCACTGTGGCCGTCGGCGACGGTTGTGGTTTCGGTGACGGCGGTGGCGGCGGTGGTGGAGCTGTCGGCGGCACAGGCGTCGGTGATGGTGGCGGTGGCACCGACGTTGATGTTTCCGTTGGCGCCAGGGTAGGTACTGCCGTAAACGTTGCCGTCGCAGTCGGCAGTGGTGCGGCAAGGGTCGGTGATGGGCCAAGTGGAGCAGTGGCAGTTGGTGATAGGCCAGCATTAACATTGAAGCTGCGAATAAACAGGAACATCATCGCAATCACCACAACCAGGAGCAAACCACCGATAATAAAAAATGGAAGTTGCTCGGTGCGATCGGAGGGTAAAGCCGGTGATCTCACCACTGGTTCAGGGTCGTGACGCCTGGGTTGTACCGGCGGTGCAGGTGGCAGCGGCGTTCCTGGCTGATGATGAGCAGTGTTCGATACTGCCGGTTCTTTGCGTCGGCTTACCGCTTCTCCGTCTGCAGAAGCTAGCTGTGCAGGTGCAGGCTTCGCCTTGTGTGCTACTGATTGTAGCACAGGTGGCCCAAGTGGCACAGGGGCCGGTGCCGTCGGCATTGATTGGAGCGATGGTTCAACCAGTGCAGCTAGTTCAGAGGTACTGACCGGCGCAGTCCCATTTCGTTCGGCCACCTCACGTAAAGCGGCTATGAACGCCGCACCCGTCTGAAAGCGACGCTCTGGTCGTTTGGCGAGGGCACGGGTAAGTACCAGATCGAGGTCGGTCGGAAGATCGGGCACAAACGACGTGATAGGTGGCGGTGGTAGTTGCGCATGGGCAACGATCAGTTGGGGTGTAGCGCCACTAAACGGTACGCGACCGGCGATCACTTCATACGCGACCACTGCAAGCGAGTACAGGTCACTCCGCCCATCAACACGCCGGGCCTCGGCTTGTTCGGGCGAAATGTACTCTGGTGTTCCCATAAACACGCCGGTGCGCGTCAGGCGCTGTTCATCCGCCTCTGGTGTCTGCGCAATCCCAAAATCGGTCAGAACGACACGACCATTACGATCAATTAAAATATTGTGCGGTTTGACATCACGGTGAACGGCGCCAGCCTGATGGGCATAATCGAGTGCCTGAGCGATTGGTTCCAGAATAGCGATGGCATAGCCAAGACCAAGCGCACCATACTGTTCGAGAATCGAGTGCAATGGTCGGCTGGCGATGTACTCCATTGCAATATAGTGGATGCCCTGATCCTCACCAATGTCGTAAATAGTGACAATATGAGGATGACGCAAATTAGCCGCAGTGCGTGCCTCGCGTTCAAATCGCTTGATAAATTCAGTGTCGAGACTCAGTTGCGCGGCCAACACTTTCAGCGCAACGATCCGCTGAAGTTGTGTATCACGTGCCCGATACACACGGGCCATACCACCGCGACCAAGCTCCTCGATCACCTCATAACGACCGATGCGCCGTCCGCTTCCACTACTCACCCGTCTCTCCAATCACATATCATTGCCATGGTGAGTCATAATATCTGCCACAAGCGAAAATGCCATGGTATAATCAGCAAGGCCAAAGTGATTGTACCATATTGCACGCACGCATTCAAAGCATGATGGAGGCTGGTGAACGATGCAATCCGCTCCCGCCCCCCAACTGATTATTAAGCGAAGTAATGGGGAATACCGCGAGATCGTGTGGGATCGCCCGATCATTACAGTTGGACGTGATAGATCGAATGACATTATTATTGATCACCCGCTCGCTTCACGACGTCATGCCCGCTTTGAACAGACCGAGGAGGGGTTTTTTGTCCGTGATCTCGATAGCACGAATGGCACATTTCTCAATCAAGAGCGCCTGATTGGTGTTCGCAGTCTGCACAATTCTGATCAAATCTTGATCGCCGATACCGTTATTACATTTAGCGACCCGGCAGCAACGATGAAAGGAACGCTTGATCCATCGTTGTTGCGTGCAGTGCGGGCTGAAATCCGGGTCGATGAACCGACAAAATCGGTGTACATCCGCGGTGAATTACTGTCACCACCGCTAACGATGAAGGAATTTCGGTTGTTGTCCCTGCTCTATCGGCGACAAGGCGAGGTGGTAAGTAAAGAAGAGATTGCCAATCAGGTGTGGGATTACGCCATCTTTGATTACAACGCAATTGATGCGCTGGTCTATCGCTTGCGTCAGCGGATCGAACCAGACCCATCAAAACCACGGTACCTGATTACCCAACGCGGGTTTGGCTACAAACTGGTTGTGGCACCCGATCTGGACTCGAAAGCGTAAGCTGCTGAAGTGGATAAAGAGACATGACAGGTATAACACTGACTGCGCCGAAGCGCCTCCGTGGCGTGATTTCGGTGCCAGGCGATAAATCTATTTCACACCGGGCCGTGTTGTTGAATGCAATTGCAGAAGGTCACGCACGGATTACGAATTTCTTGCCCGGTGCTGATTGTCTTTCAACGGTAGCGTGTGTTCGTGCACTCGGGGTAACGGTAGAGCAACTTGCGGAACGCGAGTTGGTTGTTCATGGGGTAGGATTGGGAGGCTTGCAAGAGCCAACCGATGTGCTCGATTGTGGGAATTCAGGCACAACGCTCCGTTTGCTGGCCGGATTACTGGCGGGTCATCCGTTTTTTAGTGTCTTGACCGGTGATGCGTCGCTCCGTTCGCGTCCGCAGCGTCGGATTGTCGTGCCTTTACGCGCCATGGGCGCGCACCTTGATGGTCGGGCCGATGGTGATCGAGCACCATTGGCGATTCGCGGCGCAACGTTACGCGGTGGTCATTACGAGTTGCCCATTGCTTCGGCGCAGGTTAAATCGGCACTCCTGCTGGCTGCATTGAATGCCGAGGCTCCCCTCGTTTTGACCGGTCGGATCGATTCGCGCGATCATACCGAGCGTATGCTGGCAGCGATGGGGCTTGATATTTCTGTTTCGTCGTCACAGATCATACTGCAACCGCCATCGGCTGCGACAATGCCCGCTGCTCTCTCGCTGCGCGTTCCCGGTGATCCGTCATCGGCTGCATTCTGGTGGGTGGCAGCAGCAATCCATCCTGACGCTGAATTGGTGACACCTGGTGTCTGCCTTAATCCTACGCGAACCGGTGCGCTTGAAGTGTTGCGTGTTATGGGTGCTGATCTTGAGGTTATCAATGAACGGCTGGAAGGGAGTGAACCGGTTGGTGATGTCGTTGTCCGTTCGTCATCGCTACGTGGAACGACGATTGCTGGTGCGCTTATTCCTCGGCTGATCGATGAGATTCCGATCCTGGCCGTAGCTGCTGCCTGTGCAACCGGTGAAACGGTGATCAAAGACGCGCAAGAACTGCGGGCCAAAGAGACTGATCGCATTGCGACGGTTGCTGCCGGCTTGAGTGCGATGGGGGCGCTAGTCGAACCAACCACCGATGGAATGGTTATCAGCGGGCGGCCCGGTCAGCTCCAGGGTACAACCCTCAATAGTTACCATGACCATCGGCTGGCAATGGCCTGGGCAATCGCCGCTATGGTGGCTCGTGGTGAAACAACAGTTCTCGAACCAACGGCTGCGGCAGTAAGTTATCCGGAATTCTGGCAAACCCTGGCAACGGTACAGGAGACGGTATGAACCAGGGATTTACGTTTACCATTGAGGTTTTTACCCCAGCGCTTCTCTGTACCGGTAGCTACACACTCCCGCTCTACCGAAGAGTGAGCGATGCGCTGAACAACCGCTTGAGCCGTTTCATTACCCTGCACGATGTCAGTATTGCCCCCCTCTGGCGACCACAGCAAGCTCAGCGTGTACCACAAGCATTGATTGCCTGGGGTGATGCGCTGCTAGTGTCGGTGTTGGCCGAACCTGAACCGCCAGCCGATTATCATCCAATTGCAACGCAGCGGACAACCCAGACGGTCATGTTTTTTACCGCCGAATTCGCCGTGCGGGCCGAGATGTACAAACGGCCCGATGTGAGCCTGGAAGAGATGTTGACGGAGTTGGCCGATGACTTTATCCCACTCCGAAACGTGACGATTTTTCCGATCAATGGTGGCGCTCCGCTTCACCGCACCTTTGTCTGTCTGGCACAACGAGCCATCCAGGCACTCTACATCGCACGAACTACCACACCTGTTGAACAGCATCCAACTGAGGTTCCAGAATCATCAGCAAGCGATTCTGCGGCCAGTATTTGAGAGAGGGGATTTTCATGAAGATTTTGGTTACTGGCGGTGCTGGTTACATTGGTAGTATTACCAGTGCCGAACTTGTACGCGCTGGCCATGAAGTGATCGTCATCGATAATTTGTATCAGGGTCATCGGGCCGCTGTTCCGGCAGAGGCAGTCTTTATTGAAGCCGATCTGGCCGACCGAAGGACACTGAGCAACATCTTTGCCGCATATCCCGGTATCGATGGGATTATGCACTTCGCCTCGTATACACTGGTTGGCGAGAGTATGGAGAAACCCTTTCTGTACTTGCGCGATAATGTTGCCAACGCAGCCAATCTGCTTGAGGCTGCAATCGCCGCCGGTGTGCGCCGGTTTATTCTCTCTTCCACAGCAAATCTGTTTGATCAACCCGAACGGATTCCGATTGCTGAGAACGAACGAATTGTGCCCGGTTCGCCATACGGTGAGTCGAAGTTCTTTATCGAGCGGATGTTGCACTGGATGGCCCGTATCTATGGGATGCGTTATGCATGCTTGCGCTATTTCAATGCCTGCGGTGATACCCCAAATCGTGGTGAAGACCACGATCCTGAAACGCATCTGATCCCTATTGTGCTTCAGGTAGCACTTGGTCAGCGGCCCTATGTCACCATATTTGGTGATGACTATCCGACCCGTGATGGGACGTGTGTGCGTGATTACATCCACGTTCTTGATCTGGCGAGTGCTCACATTCTGGCCATGGAAGCGCTCGACCGGTTGGGTGAGCGTCGCTACAATTTGGGGAACGGCCAGGGCTTTACTGTGCGTGAAGTCATTGAAACGGCACGCAAGGTGACCGGTCATCCGATCCCGGCGGTAGTTGGGCCGCGCCGACCAGGTGATCCGGCTGTGTTGGTGGCCTCTTCCGAGACGATTCGCGCCGAGTTGGGCTGGCAACCGCGATTTACCGATCTTGAGTCAATTATCGCATCGGCGTGGGAGTGGCATCGTACTCATCCAAATGGCTATGACGACTAATACTCCTTCTACCCCCAGTCTGCCAAGGGTATTTGGCCATTACGAAGTTGAGCAGCAGATTGGGCGTGGCGAGTCAAGCCGGGTTTTTCGTGCCCATCACCGGCAAATCAAAGAGCACAAGGTCGCGCTGAAGGTGCTCTTGAGCCAGGAGGCGGCACGCATCAGACGCTTTGAACAAGAAGCGCGGATTGCTGCACGCCTCCGCCATCCCCATATTTCGCGCTTGCTCGATTACGGTTTCCAAAACCCGTTTCACTATGTTGTGTTTGAATACATCCCTGGTGTTTCGTTGCGCGACCGTATCAAAGGGCGCGATCAACGTCTGCCGCCTGATAAAGTGCTGATCTATTTTCGCCAGATTGCCGATGCACTCGATTATGCACATAGTCATGACTTCATTCACCGGGATTTGTCACCCGGTAACATCCTGATCGATGAGCAGGAGCATAAGGCGTATTTGATCGATTTTGGGATAGCACGCGATCCGGATCATTCGCTGACCTCAACCAACATGGTGATGGGAACTCCTGGCTTCATTGCACCAGAGTCTCTGATCTCGGCCAGCAATGCGACCCACTTATCTGATATTTTCAGTCTGGGGGTGGTGCTCTTTTTCATGCTGACCGGCGAAGAACCGTGGTATGAGACACCAACCCCACCGGTTTCACGCGAGTCTTTTGCGCGCATCCGTACCCTGGCTGAAGCTGGTGCGAAACTTCCGAGTGAGGTTGATCGCATTATTCGCGTGTTACTGGCATTTGATCGCGAACATCGCTATACCAGTGCCGGTGCGGCTGCGTCTGATCTCGAAATTGCATTAAGACGACATCTCACCCAGACGTATGTCGTAACCGGTGACCCGGTGGTGCCGGTAACGACATCCCACACTCAGCGACAAATCGCCCTGATTGAGCAAAACGAAGTAGAGCAGGTGTTGAGTGGTTCGTTATTTCGCGAGCCACTTGAGCGAGCGTTAGAGCGTGCACGCAAGCTCGATGATGTGTCCATTCGACAGTTGCTCGACCAATGGTCGAAAACAAAGCGCTTTTATCGACCCCTGCTTGGGCGAATAGCCCAGATTCACGATACGAAACATCAGAACGTCTTCTTCTTTTCGCTGCGCTTGCTTATCGAACAACGCCGTGAGGCTGGTCTCGAAGAGGAACCCGATTCCCAGCAGAAACAAATCCCTCCTCAGCGCGAACTCGCACTTTGGCAGATTGAATTACCACCACCGAAAGAGTTTCGCGAACATCCCGGTGGCCGTGTGATCGTGCCCGGTTCCGAACAGATCGTTACCTGTCCATCTTGCAAGGGGCAAGGGGTGATTATCTGTCCAACATGCCAGGGTCAGCGGCGGGTTACTGTTCCTGAACAACCTGTTGACCAGCAGCCGAAGAGCAATTCAGCAGATTCACCAGCGGTCGTGCGACAACGGGTCGTTCCCTGTTCGGCGTGCAGTGGTCGTGGTTCGTTACCCTGTAAACGCTGCGAGAGCTTCGGGCGACTGGTGCAACGCAAGGTAATGGAGTGGTCGCGGCGGGTAGTGAAGGATAGTGTCCACAACGATTTGCCTGATGTTGATGAGGCATGGTTACATCGTACCTGCAAAGCTGAACTGGTGTACAGGAACCGAGTTCAGCGCATTCCCCCCGAATGGCTTCAAATTAGCGAAGTAAAAGAGATGATCGAACTTCAGCAGAAGCAACTGGATAAGGATGGTCAGATTGTAATGGCTGAGTTGCAGATCAATTTTATTCCGCTAACGGAAATAAAACTCGATCTTGGGAAACCAGAAGAAGAGTATCGGCTGGCAATTTACGGTTTCGAGAACCTCATTCCCCCCGATTGGCGTTTTTTACATTGGGAGCGAATTGGATTTATCAGTTTGACAGTAGTACTCGCCACATTTTTGCTGATTTGCCTGGTTGTTTTGCTGGGGTAGCACGTATTTCGGTATTTCAATTCCAAAGACCATCACGGCTAGGAGTGTGGGCCAACGGCCCGCGCCCTGCGCTAGCATCCGTGGAACCCGTGTCCGTCTCAGAAGCACCTTATTGGGGGCGGGTTCCTAACCTGCCTTATCACTTGTCCCTATTTTCTATTTCCTCTCTTGTTAAACCCTGCTATTGTTACCCCTCCCCTGCCGGAACATTTTAAGTCGTGGTACCATACCTATAGCGGTATTATGGAGAAACCTGTATGCAAACTGCACAACTGGTATCAAACCTGTTAAGCGAAGCCCGTAAAACACTCGTCGGTCAGGAAGAGCCGTTAACTCTGTTGATCACTGCTCTCCTCTGTGGAGGGCATGTGTTAATCGAAGGCCCGCCGGGCACTGCCAAAACATTGATGGCCAAAACACTGGCGCAGATGATCCAGGCCGACTTTCGTCGGATTCAGTTTACACCCGATCTTATGCCATCCGACGTGGTCGGCACACAAGTGTACGATCTGAGTAATGGTCAGTTTCGTTTGCGTAAAGGACCAATCTTCACGCAGATATTGCTAGGTGACGAGATTAACCGTGCACCGGCGAAAACGCAGAGCGCTTTGCTTGAGGCGATGGAGGAACGTCAGGTTACTATCGAAGGCCAGCGCTTGCCGCTGCCAGAACCATTTTTCGTCATCGCGACCCAAAATCCGATTGAGTATGAGGGTACCTACCCATTGCCCGAAGCTCAACTTGACCGTTTTCTCTTCAAAGTGGTGATCGATTACGCATCACGTGAAGTAGAAACGGAAGTTCTGCGCCGTTACCATCTCGGTTTCGATGCGCATCAATTAACGACGAGCGGTCTTCGTGCCATTGTGACACCCGAAGCACTCACGGTATGTCGGGCGGAAATTGCTCAGGTACAGGTTGAGCAGGGCATTCTGAATTATATTGTCGCGATTGTCCAGGCGACTCGCAATAGCCCTGAATTGCTGGTCGGCGCGTCACTGCGGGCCGGAATCGCTCTCTTGCTCGCTGCAAAGACACTGGCCGCTATCTATGATCGCAATTATGTTACTCCCGACGACGTCAAGCTGTTGGCTCGTCCAGTTTTGCGGCACCGGATCATTTTACGCCCGGAAGCCGAAATCGAAGGCTTGAACGTCGATACAGCCATTGGTCGTATCCTCAATCGCGTTGAAGTACCGCGCTAGAACGAAACCTGTATGCTCGTGCGTAGTTCGCTTCGCTGGATTATTCGCCATCCGTGGCAAATGGTGCTCTGTGTGCTAGGGGTAGCGTTAGGGGTAGCTGTTGTTGTCGCAATCGATCTGGCAAATGCCAGTGCCCGTCGTGCTTTTCAACTGGCCGGTGATACCATCGCCGGTCAGGCAACACATCAGATTATCGGTGGCCCAACCGGTTTACCTGAAACAGTGTACCCAATGATCCGGCGCCAATTCCCTGCATTGGCTGCTGCACCGGTTGTCGAGGGCTATGTTAACGCACCAACCCTTGGGCCTGGTGTATACCAGCTTTTCGGAATCGATCCCTTTGCCGAGGCCCCGTTTCGGCCATACCTGGCCAGTAATGGTTCGGTCGATCTGGCTGCGCTGCTGATCAAACCGGGGGCGGCGCTGCTCGCACGTACCGTCACCGAACCGGCCAACCTGCATCCTGGCGATCAAGTGCCGATCCAGATCGGCGCCCGGCAATCGATGTTAGAGATTGTTGGTATTCTCGATCCTGCCAATGAGGTGAGTCGGCGGGCACTGGAAGGTCTGATTGTTGTGGATATTGCGAGTGCGCAGGAACTGCTAACCAATACCGGTCGTCTGAGTCGGATTGATCTGATCGTGCCGGAGACATTTGAACTCGATGTGCTGGCGGCCAGCCTGCCACCTGGTATCACTATTCAGCCTGTCACTGCTCGCACCGGGGCATTACAGCAAATGACCGATGCCTTTGAGCTGAATCTGACCGCCTTGAGTCTGCTGGCGTTGATTGTTGGTATGTTTCTGATCTACAACACTATGACCTTTAGTGTTGTCCAACGCCGTACCTTATGGGGAACGCTGCGCTGTGTGGGTGTGAGTCGTGCTCAGTTAGCCGGTCTGGTATTGACTGAGGCATTTATCATCAGTTTGCTGGGTGTGGCTGGTGGCCTGGGGCTGGGAGTTGTATTGGGAAGAGGTCTGGTCGGTTTAGTCACGCAGACGATAAACGATCTCTATTTTGTGGTTACCGTGCGTGATATACAGCTCGAACCGTTCGTGCTCTTAAAAGGGGCCGGACTTGGTGTTATCGCCACGATTCTGGCGGCGCTTATGCCAGCACTTGAGGCGATGTATACCCCACCGCGTACCGTGTTGCGCCGTTCGAGCATCGAAGATCGCATTCGGCGGGCTATTCCGCGCCTGGCTGGCGCCGGTATTGCACTCTTGGTTCTCGGTGGTGGGGTGCTAGTGATCCCTATGCCGGCCAACACGACAGGGCTTTACGCTGCATTTGGTGGTCTGTTTGCAATCGTTATCGGTGCTGCGCTTATCACACCACCCGCCCTGGTTGCGCTCATGGCCGTCATGCAACCAACCTTAGGAAGAATATCAGGTATGTTGGGGCGAATGGCGATCCGCGATGTCGTGAGCAGCCTGTCGCGCACGGCGGTGGCAGTTGCCGCCTTGATGGTTGCAGTTTCGGTGACCATTGGGGTGGGAATTATGATCGGGAGCTTCCGCCAAACTGTTATCAATTGGTTAGAGCAGAGTTTAATTGCCGACATCTACGTTTCACCACCGAGTAACGTCGCTAATCGAATCGATACCGTGCTTGACCCGGCGTTAGCGGCTGCGCTGGCGACAATGCCCGAAATTGAGTCGATTACCACCTTTCGTAGTGTGCAGATCGACCTGCCAACCGGCCCGACAACCCTGGTTGCTATCGGAGGCGCAACTGAACGTGGTCGGCGGGCGCTACGTTTCCAACAGGGTGGGGATGCTACTACATGGGAAGCCTGGGAGCGTGGCGCTGTGCTCATTTCAGAACCGTTAGCATTCCGCAGCGGTCTAGGTGTCGGTGATACGCTTACGGTACGTACCGATCGGGGACTGCGTGATCTCCCCATTGCCGGTGTCTACTACGACTACACCTCTGATCGGGGAGTGATACGGATGAACGATACTGCCTACCGCTCATTATGGGATGATCAGGCGATCTCTTCACTGGCTATTTACGTGCGCGACGGGTACGATGTCGAAGCGGTGATTGATCGGGTACGGACGATAAGTGCTGCGTATGGGACGGTGCTGGTCAATGCCAGCCGTGCTCTGCGTGAAGGGACACTGATCGTTTTTGATCGCACCTTTGCTATCACCTCTGTGCTGCAACTGCTGGCCACCATTGTCGCATTTATTGGTATCTTGAGTGCGCTGATGGCATTACAGCTCGAACGCACCCGTGAATTGGGGGTATTGCGCGCTGTTGGCTTGACCCCTGCCCAACTTTGGGGAGTCGTGCTCGGTCAGACTGGACTTATGGGACTGGCTGCCGGTCTGCTGGCAGCACCGTTAGGATTGGTGCTGGCCCTGATCCTGACGTATGTGATCAATAAGCGCTCGTTTGGTTGGACACTGGAATTAGCTGTTGATCCGGCACTTTTTGGACAGGCATTTATGGTAGCACTGATTGCTGCGGTGTTAGCAGGAGTATGGCCAGCTCTGCGCATGAGCCAGACCAGTCCGGCAGTTGCGCTGCGGGATGAATAATACTGCTGAGCGAGTATCTGAAAAACCTTTTTCCCGCCAGTCGTTTTCACCCTTCCTCTGCGTAGAAGTGGTTGGGCGGAGAGTATCTGACGCCCCCCTCACTGTCACTCTGGCCCCCTTCCGCTCCCACACGGGGCGAGGAAGGGGGGAAGTAGTGTAGCTAGTGCGAAAGCATGGTGGAACTCCTCCCGAAATGGTCGCACGGATACGGGACGTGCCCAATGAGAAAGCTGGGTTTTCGATCAGCCTCTCAGAACGTGGACACTGGGTAGGAGGATTTCCAGACAAGTTCTGACACATTGCGTTAAACGTCTCGTAAATTATGGTACGATATACGAACACGATCCGTGTGAACGTAAGGAGAACCGGCAATGAGTGATCTGCAGGCGGCTTTTGAGCGTGCGGCGCAAGAGGTGCAGCAATTACCGCGTCGTCCCGACAACGAAACCCTTTTACAACTGTATGCGCTCTACAAACAGGCGACGGTTGGTGATGTGCAGGGTAGTCGGCCAGGTGTGCTCGATATGACCGGACGGTTAAAGTACGATGCATGGGCTAAACTTAAAGGCGTAACAGCAACCGAGGCAATGAGCCGCTACATCGAACTCGTTGAGCGACTGAAGCAGTCAATTTAAAGCCTATCCGAATCATCTGTCATCCTCTCGCAACGGATGCACCTCGGCGATGGATGGAAGACGATTCACAAGGAAATGCGAGGCAACGCCTCGCCCCTACAGGTATTCACGACGATAGTCACGGAGAGCTGGTAATACCGACCGTCGTCACACCGCAGGGAGATGACGATTTCGGTCTCTCTCACCTTCCCCCTGGCCTCCTTCCTCTCCCACATGAGGAGAGGAAGGAGGAACGAGTAGCGAGGTGAACTCCGTCCGTCCCGCGCATCGCCTGGGGTTGCCTGCGCAGCAGAGAGAACGCGAAGCGGATGGAGGCAAAGGACGTTGGCTCTCAAACGCAATGTCGCAGATGCACGGTACGAGCCTCATGAGAAATTCGGGTTTTTGATCAAGCTCTGAGAAATGAAGCGATTTTCATCCTTTCTCAGCAGTGGAAAGATAAAGAGGAGATACAAAAAAAGCTGGGGGCCGATTTAGAACCAGCCCCCAGCTCTCAGCTTATTGTTCCGCTATAGATTAATAACGGCGACCAAAACCACCACGAGGAGCGTTACGTGGCTTATCTTCCGCCTCGTTTACCCTCAGATTTCGTCCACCCACCTCAAGACCGTCGGTTGCGCGGATGACAGCGGCGACGTTATTGGTTTCAATTTCAACAAAGCCAAAGCCACGCGAGCGACCGGTATCACGGTCATTAATGACCCGTGCACTCTGCACTTCACCATGCGGCTCGAAGATCGAACCCAGCTCAGCATCGCCCACATTCCACGGCAAATTCCCGACGAACAGTTTTACCAACATTGCACATACTCCACAGAAACTTGGTTTGACATACCGTCATGGCATATCAAAAACCGGCTATCACAGACCTCTCGTACTGCCGCCATCGATCTTGTTGGATCGATTGGTCGCTCCGGCGATCGACAACGTACTTGCTTCGAGCGATGAAGCATTGCCGATCGACCAAATTCACGAGAGTTCTCTGATACCGGTCTTGCAGCACACGACGTTGACTTACCTGCTTACTATAACACACCTTTCCGAAATTGCAAGTGGGATTTTGAAAGGAATTATGATTTTGAGGAAGTGGGGAGTTAGACCTCCTCACCAACCATCTGGCCTCATTCCGCTTCTGCCAGCGAGTGAAAGAGGGATTTTCACCCTGGCTATTTGCTATCTCCTGTCTTCAATCTCCTGGAAATCGGGGTATACTACATAAAGAAGTGTTTCTTTTCCTGCGGAGGTATTATGGCAAGACCCTTCATTCCTATGACGGCCAAATGGCGGCAAGAATTCATTAGACCGCGCGGCCCGGCCAACGTACCGCCAGTTGGCAGTGAGGCGCCCGATTTTACTCTACCGTATGCACAGTTCATAAGCGGGCCACCGGAGGATCGGGTTGAGTATGGCCGCACGATTACCCTCAGCGCGCTGCGAGGTCGACCGGTTGTACTCAACCTCACCCGGATTGTCAGTGACCGCTTCTTCTGACCGCACTGCGCGCCGCAACTGGATGCGTTGCGGGAGCATTATGAGCTGTTCGTCCAGCGCAATGCCCATCTGTTAGTTGTTAGCAGTACTGATCTCGAAATGACCAGTTATGTAGCCGAGGTGTTACGTGCTCCTTATCCGATTCTGAGCGACCCCGAATGGGAAGTGTTCTATCGCTATGGAATGGGATCGGCAATGGGAGTGCCCTTACCCGGTGCCTTTGTCATTGATGCCAGCGGGATCATTCGCTGGAACTGGGCAGCACCTTTATCGGTTGTCTTTACCCCACCACGCCCTGCCGAGCTAGCAGCAGTGTTGGATGCGTTGGGGGGATGACAGCGGAGGATGACGTGGGAGGGGCACGTTGCATCGTGCCCCTCCGTTTATTACCCACGAGGTGTTGTTAGATCCGTTCGTACCACGAGAACGATTTTGAGGACCGCCTTAACCGATAGGGCAACACGACATGTCGCGGCTGACGGTCATCTTTCGATAACTTTTTTGCCTGATCGTAAACGTTTACCTTCTCAAAGCTTACTTTATCATCACAATCATCTAAGACCTGGAGAGTTCCGTCAAGCGGGAAATTCATACCAGGTTGAGTGAGCGAAATAAAGTCTGGCGGTAAGACTTCCTGGTATTCGGGTGCCTGTAGCAGTTGAACAAAACCGCCCCGTTTGCCGAGATAGGTGATATTGATCAACGCGGTAGATAACCAATCACGTTGCGCTGTACCTTCCCAGCCCAACCCAATCGCAAAGGCACCAACCAGATGAACGTACTCACGATACCCGATTGTCCGTTGGAAAAAGCCTTCAAAATCAGGATCATTGGGCTGAGCGTTGCTACGGCTAGGACGGAGAACGCGCTGAAAGACGTTCGAGACAACTGCATGCGCTGCCGGTCGTAATGCTACTTCCAAGCGGGCAATATCAGGCCAGTAGCGCTGCACCGTACTTAACGGTTGGAGCCGACACAAGGCATCGAAGATCGCTACCTTGATCGCAAAAGGCGAGGGCGCCAGCAGCGTTTTCCCGCCAGAAGCAGTCGTGGCACTCGGACGCAACGAGAAGAGTGAGACAGCTTCGTATTCAGCAATTAACCACATAAGCTACTCTCCCTGCACCACTGGCAGAGTAAACGGTTCAGCTTCCTGAATAAGGCGACTCATCTGTTCGGCGAATTCACCGAGCGAAGCGAATGAAAACAGCTCAATTGCCCCTGGATGGAGTTCGTTCAGACTGCTAGCAACACGCTGAACATCGGCAACAAAATCGTCTTTCAATGGCGAGATGCAGGGCGCCGGAAGAACATTCGAGCTGACCGAGATCACACCACTGACGTCAAGAATGTGCGGATTTTGCGCCGTCCGCATCGCACCGGCAGGCTCGATGAAGGTGTAGAGCACACTCTCGAGCAAGGCGCGTAAACGCTTCTGCCGTTGTTCGGCATCAATGGCGTAGCGTTGCGAAATATCGTTGAAGCCAACCCGTGCTGCCTCAACCTGTACCACAATTGCATAGACACCCGATGATGCTGGACGATGGAAGGGAGTTTGTTTTCCGGTGATCGAACCAGACTCATCAACGCCAGCGCTACCACCTCCACGCTCACTCTCAAATTTGACATGGAAGTATGAGTCGGTCTTAACACTCCCTGGAACACCGACGACCCAACCAAACTCGACGACACTCTTGCGCGGCAACGAGCGGTTTTCGGCGGTAATCAACGCTCCTGCCATATCGGTTACCGCACAGCGCTGCAGAATGAGGTCAAGCTCAGCCGCATTACTCTTGGCCCCCTTCAGTTGGTTGAGAAACTCTTTGTCGATGTCGAGATCGTAGTTAATGCGATTGGCATTAAACAGCCGTGCACCGATTGAAAGGGGTAGGCCAGCCTGCACCGCCAATCGATGCAGGTGTTCCGACTGAATATGTTTGAACATGTCGCCGCTAATTGCATTCACGCTGTGCAGACGACCATCGGCAAAGACGTTAACCATCCGCGTTTGAATCTGATTCCCCTCACCACCCTCGTTATTCAACGAGTGGAGGTTCAAGACGGCACGAGCAGCAATTGACAGACTGAACACAGGCTTCATACTAATGTCTCCTCGGCTATACACATGTGACTATTCCTCTTCCGATTCCTCAGTGCTACCAGCATCCTGATCGTTTGCCTCGTCAGTATCACGCTCAGGCGTATAAGTTTCATCACGCTGGTACGTACTGGCATAGCCATACGCCACTAACAGACTGGCAATCATCTGCGGATCGCGATACTCATCCATTAAGGCCAGCAACTCATCAATATCCTGGATCGAAACGTCACTGCGTGCGCCGCGTGGTTGTGGATTACCCTGACGTTCCAGGCGTTCTCGCATGCGGGCATTTTCCGCATTGTAATCGTGAATAAACTCGCTCAGAGCGACAATAAACTCGTTGGGATACGCTGATTTACGCAACAGTTCCTGCCCAAGCCCATACCGTACTTCATACGACACATCGTATTTATCCTGATTACGCTTCAGGTTGCGACGATGGGCTTCAACGGTTGCCATGCGAATGGCGTAGGCCAGATTACGAAAGCCTCGTGATTTGGTGATCTCGCTCAAGGGTGGGGCAATCGAACTCATAATAACCTCCAGAGAATGAACTGTAAACTGAGGGGCGAGCTTATCGCGTTGAATAACAAAGCCAGAATACGCATCGGTAAATGCCAGTAAGGTAGCAAGTTCATTGGTGGAAAGGAAATCACGGTAGCTGCGGAGCAATTCATATTCCTCACCACGTTTTTCATCGAGATTGCGCACAATCCGCAGGTGTTCGTCAATCACTGCCTGATAGCGCGGAATATCATTCTGCGTTTGTGGTTGGATCCAAGACGGTATGCCAATGCGGGCAATGTTCATGACTGCCGCCGACTGACCGAGATTCTTGTAGTAAGCGCTATCAAGTCCATACACCAGCCTATTAACACCTTGGTGTGTGCCGAACACCTGAGCCAGTAGGCTCTGATCACGACTGACTTCGGCGTAGCTCAGGACTGCTTTCGCATAACGCAACGCCGCCAGGATGTCGAGCTGAATTGCGCCGCCGGTTCCGATCATCAAGCGCCGAAATTGCTCGCGGATACCCAGGTGATGTTCCCAGTCGAGCCGATTGGGCGCTAGGACATAGATTTTCCGATCCTTGCTATCCTTGATCAGACGGGTGAAGCCGGCCCAGCGCAATCCAACCCACTTCAGGTATTCGGTAAGCCAGAAGTTACTGAGATTGCCGGGCTTCGCAAAGATCGCTTTACTATTGGTCGTTCCCTTGCCCTGGGTTGGATTGATTAATTGAGAGGCGCTGAGCTGTTTCGAGTGTTTCAGCCCATGGCGTTTACATACCGCTGCCCAATGTTTTGCCGCATCCTCTTCTTTATTCGGAAACGCGCTGGCGTAGATCAGTACCGTTTTCAGTAGCTCTGGAAATGCGACCTGCCCCTGAAACCATTCAGCCGCCGCACTGTTAGCGGCTTGCAATGCGGCCGGATTGATTGCCCGAAAGAGTTCCCAATCGGGGTGGGGTTCGACCGGTGGTTGAAGCTGTTGCCACTGATCGCCCACACTACGTCGCCAGGCCCAATAGGTTTCGTTATCGCTTTTGGCCTGTTCGTAATCAGGAGCAACTCCTGGCATTGCCGCTACCGTTTCAACCGCAATCTGAGTACCTTTGATCAACTTTTGCTGACTCTTGCGATCAACGGTGATGAGTAAAAAAGCACCGGTAAAAAACTGACAGTGGGCAACCCATTCTTCACGCAATGGCGGATCACAGATGACAGCAAAATATGGACCACAATCCTCAATCGTAATCCGTGCTCGACCATCGGCAATCCCGTTGAATACGTAAGCTACACCAAACGCAACCAGATTATCGGCAAACGTAGCGGTACGCTTTTCCACATAATACTCACTGCGATAGATCGACGAATTCATAACCACTCCATCATTCATTCAGGGCGTCGCCTGTGCATGGCCCATTTCAGTCCCGCGCTGATCGGCTCGCCGGAGCGCACGGGCTAGTAACGAGTAGGCAATCCAACCATAACGGTCGGTCGGTTTGGTAAGCAGATCGGCAAACTGGCTCACTTGACCGGTATCTACCTGTTGCCAGAGCATATCTGGATTCGCATGACAGGTGACATCTTTGGGAAGGAATTGTAGCGTATCTTTAATAACATCTTTAGCATTATCTACCAGTTTAAACGATTGACAATCCTGTACAAAAGGCGCATGATGTCGGGCAATCGCTGTTAATGTCGCTTTCACAAGTTCCTGATGAGGAAGCGCCTTGGCCAGCATGCGTGCGACTGCTAATGCACCTTCGGCGGCATGACGTGGGCGTTGATAGTGTTGTGACACTTGTTGTTCCGCCTGCGCATGAATTGGATTCTGGCGGTCGAAGGTAGTATGGGCCAGGGCAACTTTTTGGTCAATCGGTTGCCCGATTGCCTGCTGATAAGCATGCGCCCACTGTTGCCAGCCAACTGAGAGTTTCCCGACATCGTGAAATAAGCAGGCTAGCCAGGCCGCACACAGCACACTTCCCCGCTGCCAACCAGCGACTCGTTCGAGGGCATTGGCGGCAAAATAAAGTTCGGGGAGCGCCAGTTCTCTAAAGGCTTCCAGCACTCGTTGGATGTGATCGCGGTATGGTTCGACTCGCAACCCAAAAGTGGTGCGATCAATTAAGGTGGTCGCAGGTGGCAGTGTTGATAGAAACGGCAAATGACCGACGTTGGGTAAGAAGCCTTCCTGTTCTGAGTAACCGGCCAGCGCCGGATGAACGACGATCAGTGCGGCTGCTTCCAGATCACGACCATCCCGGACATCAACCCAGCGGTAGAGAGGCCGATTATTCTCTAACCGATCACCCGCCTCACTTTCATCAAGCCGACGCACGCGCCATGGTACAGTAACCGGTCGTTGTAACCATTCTTTGACCATACTCCGCAACGAATAGAGCGGAATGTTTAGCCCAATGGCGTCATAAGGTGAAGCCAGCAACTGGTCTGGGTCGTGGTGGATCAACAGCGTTCGACTGTCAACATCGCGTACTAGCAATCGCGAAGCTCCTTCACGAAAACCGTCCAGACAACGGTGAATGTTGCTCTGTCGATTCTGCCGGTCGGCCTGGATATTCCCGATGACCTGCCGATCACGTGGTGTACTGACCGCATTCACCAACGCCTGTTCATCGGTAAAATCGAGAACCTGTCCTGGGCGTTCCTTTAGCCAGGCAAGAGCCGAATCCATCTCTTGTTTCAGCAGATCGTCATTTTTGAAAGCATAAGGGATATACTTGTCAACCGGATACACGATAACCGTGCCGGTCTCACCTGGATAGCGGGCACAGCGACCGGCCCGCTGGATCAGACTAGCCGGTGGCGCCAGTTCGGTGTGGAGGATCTCAACTGAAATATCGACCCCAACTTCAACCACCTGGGTTGCAACAATGATCAGATTGACTTGTTCACGAGGTGCGCCAATGCCAAGGTGCTTCCGCAGCCTCTCTTCAATCCGGAGCCGATCCGACGGTAAAAATTGACTGTGCAGCAAAATAATCTCGGTGCCTGCCGGTGCTTGCTGTTTCAGGTCGAGATATAGCTCACGCGCTCGCCGCACCGTGTTACAGATGACCATTGAAGCGTGGCGATGAGCAGCCAGCACTGCCGCAGCCTGTAGGGGCGTATCGGCGACCTGCCAGACGCGCTGACGGGCCGGCTTATTGCCACGGGTGTTTATTGCAGTTATCTCGTCTACGGAAAGGGTTACGATTTCAGCCGGATGGAGCAGATTAGCTAACGCCTGCAGCATATCCCCGCTGAATGTCGCCGTCATTAACATCACCGGCGCCAGACCTTTAAGCTGTTGCAGAACGTAGAGAATTGTCGGCAACGCTGCTTCTGGATCAAACAGATGAAACTCATCGAAGACCAGGTAGGCACCGGCAAATGCGCCGGCATTCACATTCGCCAGCCGATACGGCAGACTGTAGGGCATCATGAGATAGCTACTGAGAAATTGATCAACGGTACAGAAGATAAGATTCCCTTCAAAACGTCTATCAAAACGTCTATCAAAACGTCTATCGTCCGGCTGTTCACCGGTTTGAATCCGAACATCGAGCGGTTTGCCGTGACGTCGGTAATAGCTCGCGGCAAGCTGATGATATTCGGCATAAAACTGATTCGCGAGGACGCGCATCGGAGTAACGTAAACACATTTGCGCGGTGCGGTGGCTGGCCGATCAAAAAATCCTTCAATAAACGGCGCCAAAGCCGCCCGTGTTTTACCAGACCCAGTTGGCGCCTGTAAGACAACAGATGTACCGTTCAGAATGAGGTCTTTAACCCGTTGCTGGTAAGGGTATAGTTGCATCGATCTAACCTCCGAAAAAGTCACGCAAGGTGGTTGATTCGCCAGTCGTGGATGGTGCAGATGATACATGCCAACCGTACCGTTCGGCTAGTGCTCGTGATTCCCCTATCAGCGTCTCGCGGAACTCTACCGGCTCGAGCACCTCTACTGCTGCTCCCCAACCGCGCACCCAGGGCACCATCTCACGCCAGTCGGCAACCTGAGCCTGCCATTCACATCCGCCATCTTCCAAGAGGGTAATCTGTTGTGAGGGATGCCAGATAGTCTCTTTCACCCGTTGTGTAGCCTCGCCGGGTTTGAAGCGCAAGCGCACCGTAACCGGTTCATCGTCACCGAACCAAATACCCCAGGTATGGCGGAGCAGTTGTTGTTCATCGAAATCTTCGGGAATTTCAAAGGTCTCTAACGTTGTTACTACATCTTCAATCCGCTCTAATTTGAAGGGTACAATGTCACGTGCAACATCACTATAGGCAATCACATACACGCTATCACTCCAAAGCGCCGGCTCGATGAGGTACGGGCTAATCGTATGAATAAGTGGTCGGCGGGCGCGCAACGCACGGTAGGTGATACGCGCCTTCTTCTGCCTCAGCCACGCCATCGTGATCTGTTCGAGAATGCTCAACCGTTGTGGCTGTTTTTGCTGCTTGAGCACAGCAGTTGTCAGTTGCAGGAGCCGCTCAGTCATCGGCTGTTGGAGACACGCAGCCAGTTTCTCGACTGCATGGACGACATGCAGGTTAGCTACATGGGTCTGGCGCAGCATACGTCGGGCCGGTAAGTACAGGAAGAGCGCCTCGTAAGGATTAAGCCGAACCTCTGAAATTAACCGGGTTCGATCAATGCGGTAGCGACCCGGTTCTTCTTCAATGAAGGGATATTCCTGTTCTAGTGCAATGCGGTCGCGATAGGCGGTAGAGCGATCGATACCAAGTCGCTCGGCCATCTCGATGTCGCTAAAAGCCCGTTGCACATATAGCCGCTTCATCTCGTTCAAGCGCTCGGCTCGTGATAATCCGCGACCCTTGTTCATACCCACTCCTGTTTTTGAGTTATGTATGTGTTGTTGCTATCTTAGCACCTTCCGCGTTCAAAAATGGCAACAGCATGTCGGTCAAGATGTGCTTTTCTTGTGAGAGGGATGAGTACATGTTCTGCACGTGAAGTTATGTGACGAGCAACTGATTGAGCGATGTACGAGCGTTTCTGGTAATAATGTCGTACATCGTTCATGCTACAATCGAAACAACCGGAATCAGAACTAAATCCGAATGCAACCATGTCTGTGTGTTGCCAGGGCTATTTTCTGTAGGAACAATAGCTTATTGTTACTCTAACTGTGAGGTATTACATGCCAGCCTCAGATCTTCCTATAGCCGACCTCGCCCGCTGTTGTGGCCGTGAACGTCGGGCATTTAGTGAGTCTAGTGAACGATCATCACCGTGTTGCATGGAACTTTTTCGCAGAGCCTTTGCCGGGTATCAAGATGCCTGGATTCACATTACCGAAATCTTTCAGCCGATTCTCCGGCAATGGATTCAACGAGTGTGTATGAGGTTTTCCGATCTGATTGACGAGAATGATAAAACAGAAGTTACCGATAACGCCTGGCTCAAGTTGAGAAAAGGCGTTACTCGTCAAGCCGATCTCTTGCAGGGCGACGATCTAGGGAAGCTCTTGCAATACCTAAAAACGTGTGCTGAACGTGAGATGCATAGTCTTCTGCGGAAAAAGTTTAAAGAGAAAAAGCTTAAAGAGTATCTCTGGCTGGCGGATAATACAGAACTTCCTGATCGTTCAAGTAGGTCATCCGATCCCGAGAAAAGTATCGCACTTACTCAGCGGTTGAAGGAGGTACTGTCTGAGGATGAGTTGATTGTTATTAATTGTATCTGTATAGGGGGCTATCCACCACAAGAGATTCTGAATCTTTTTCCGGAACGTTTCCCTAATGTTGATCGAATCTATCAGATCAGGCAGAATGCGATCCGTCGTTTACGTAACGATCCAGTGATCCGCGACATCGCGGGACTCTCGGATCAATCTGATCATCGTCGTTCAGCGATAGAAGAAGATAAACATCGCCGCCAAAAACCGCAGGGACCTGAGTCCCTTAAAATAGAACTAGAGACAGATCCTGAAACAAGGAGAGGGCGGCTTATGGATATGGATACTCCCTGCACCCTTGATGAAGAAACATTGCTCAACTACGCAGCCGGCTTACTCTCAGCAGAGCAACGGCTAGTAGTTGAAGCTAATCCTGACTGTGTCAGGAAGGCTCAGGTCCTGGCGGCAGAAATAGCGGCGATTGAAGCAAGTCTGTACCGGTTGCACTGCCCTGATGTTGATAGCTTGCATGCCTATTATCATCGCGAACTGGAAGCGACCCAACATCTGGTTATTCACCGCCATGTCGAGACCTGCCGCTTTTGTCAGGAAGAGCTTGAACTTCTCCGCATAATGGACGAGACTCCATTGATCGAACCATCGCCCCTCACACGGGTACGACAGATTGTTGAGGCGATCTTGCAACCGGCGCTGGCCTTGCAGTTGCGAGGACAGGCGCTTATCTACGCAGCCTCTGAGGTGCTTTTGACCCTCAACACGCGACGAACCACGCAGGGTATCCCACGCTGGACGATTGTTGGCGAATTGCGAATGCCCGATGGCTCACCGCCTGATCAGCCAATCGAGCAGGTTTTGGCAATGCGCGATGATGAGGAGTCGATCACGGCAGAGCTGGAAGAGGATGGAACCTTTATCTTACGCGATCTCGCGCCGGGAACCTATCGCATAACGGTTTGTACACCTGAAAAGGAGATTGTAATCCGCTCGCTGAAGATCGGTATAGATTAGCCTATCTGAAAACATCCCGCTGTTGGTAATAGTGCTCTGCGTTAGTGGTGCTGGGATCCGGACGATGTGGTGTCGGTACTATCGCTGCGGGGGTGACGAAGAGTATCCATGTTGCGGTCGATCAATACCGTTAACCGCATCCTCTCTGCGATGGCGAAATACTACTATCGGAAGTTCCACGCTTTCACACCAGGATGCGGGCCAGCGGCCCGCGTTCCCAGGCAGACGGCCAAACGCTTCCAGGTAATAGAAAGGCTTCTGCAATGAACGTCGAACAACTCGCCGATGAACTCTTGCGCACGCCAGAGACCGAATGGCCGATGTGGTTTGCTGTCCATACTGAGGCGCTATCGCTAGCACTGATTGAAGTGCTCAAACGGCGAAGTGATGACCTGATTAAGTCGGAAACGGACTTGGCAGAGCGGATCACTCGTGCAGCCCTAAAAGTTGCCGACCAGCTCCCTGGCGATTCGGCCGCACGAGCGCTAGCCCTCTGGACACTAGGGAATTGGGCTGCATACCGCCAACCTGAAGAGGCTGTCCGTTGTTATTGCGAAGCACTGGCCATTTACGAGCGTAGCGCAGACTCCGAAGCGATAGCCCGCATTTCAAGTAATCTGATCTTCGTCTACAGCACACTTGGTCGTTTTGAGGAAGCGCTCACTTTTGCTGAACAAGCTCGCCAATTCCTTCAGCACGATCATGGGCCTGTACGATATCGAGTGATATTCTTGATGAACTATGGACTCCTGCTCTACGAGCTTGGCCGGTATCAAGAAGCCTTGACTGTCAACGCCGAGGCGAGTGCGCTGGCCCAACAGCACGGTATGCACGAGGAATGGGCTGAACTTCAGGTTAATCAAGCCTTCACCCTGGCAGCAACCGGACAATTAAACGAATGCGAACCTTTACTGCTGACGGCACGGACCACTCTGGAGCAGTTTCCATCCAAACCCTCCCTCACTATCGCTCGTATCGATTTAAATCTGGGTGACTATTACAGTATCACGGGTAATTTGGCGGAGGCTCTCCGATGTTTTCGCCGTGCCCGTAACGGATTTGTCGCCCAGGACGTGACAATGGACGAGGCTTCCGTTCTGCTCTATGAAGCCGATCTGCTTAGACGACTGGGCGCATTACGTGAAGCCCGCAACACCTATCATCGGGCATACCAGATGTTCGTCAGTGAAAAATTGGAACAATATGCTGCGCAGTCTCTTCTGGCAGGCGCCGCGGTTCGTCGGGCTTTGAACCCAGCCGATCCTGAATTGCCGACGATGTTGACGCAGGCGTATCATACGTTCACCCGATTGAATCTGCCTGTCTGGCGTAATGAAACCATTCTTGAACAGGCACAATTTGCGTTAACAACGGGCAACGTTGCGCAGGCAGAATCGCTGCTCAGCGGCGAATGGGAAGCCGATGCACCGCTCCCGCTCAATATTCGCCATCTGCTCTTGGTCGGGGAATTGCGCCAGATGCAGGGTGATTATGAGACGGCGCGTACCGTATTTACAACAGCCCTCGAACAGAGTCGTGAAATCTCACATATCTGGTTACAGCGCGAAGCATTGGTTGCACTTGGTAACAGATTGGCGGCCGATCATCCTGAACAGGCGATTCAGCATTTGGCCGAAGCAGCGCAGATCGATGACCTTATGCGCGCCGATTTGAGTGTGGCCGAACTTGTCGCTGAGTTTCAGGCCCGCCGCAACGATGCTTTACCGTTGCTGGCGCAGCTTGAACTACAAACCAAACAGGTCTACGCCGCCTTGCAGACCGTCTGGCGGTGGAAAGGAGGTACACTGATCGATCTGATTCAACGCCATGGTGGGCAAGTCCAGATCGATCCGGCGCTGGAATCCATGCATAAGCAGATTGCGAAGCTGCGGTGGGAGCTGGAGCAGAAACAACGCCATGGCGAGAGTGTAGAAAAGATTGCAGCGCTTCGCGATCAGCTCCGGAAGTTAGAAGAGGAGACATACCACGCACGGCGCGATCTCCTCAATCAACGTAATTATAGTTCATTCCCTGCCGCTCATAGTTGGCAGACGGTACAGGCACGGTTCGACGCCGATTGCCTCATCGAGTATGTCTGTTTTGGTGATGAACTGTATGCGTTTTGTGTCACTCGTGATGGCAATTGCACGGTTACCTCTTTGGGTCTTGCAAGTGACATCAGTGAATTGTTACAGCGGTTAGAACTAAAAAACGTGAGCTTCCTGCGCTTGAGTCGTGAGCAACAGCAACAGCGCGGCCAGGTGTTTACCCGAGATGTACAGGTACTTCTCAAACGACTCTATCAGGCATTGATCGCACCATTACTAGGATTACCCAGTGAAGGGAAACTCCTGATTGCTCCCTGTCCACCGTTTCATTTGGCACCGTTCGCCGCCCTTTGGGATGGTAGCAACTATCTGATCGAGCGATATACTATTGAGCAGATTCCGACCGGTTCGCTTCTTGCCATTCCGGCGCCTACCGGCCCATCAGGTCCAGCCCTCGCGATTGGTGCCTCGGCTGGAGGGGTATTGCAGGCTGTCGAGAAAGAAATAAAAGCGATTGCCGATATTTTGCCAGACTGTCAGGTCTACATCGACGATCCAGCCGCACTTGATGCTCTGCACCAGCAAACACCACCACCGCGAATTGTTCACCTCAGCGCCCATACGGTCTTCGATGATGAGCCTACGATCTTTGCTGGCTTACACCTGGCCGACCGCATCTTTACCATCGAGGAATGTTACCGTCTTAATCTGACCGGTACTGACCTGGTTACGCTCAACGGCTGCACCACGGCTTACGGAATGGAAAGTGGTGGGGCATTGATCGCGTTCCAATCGGCATTTCTTATTGCCGGTGCACGTCGTTTATTGGTCAGTCTGTGGCCGATCAACGACGAACTGGCGGCTGAGTTTATGACACGGTTTTATCGGATATTGGCCGGCGAGCCAGAGGTTACAGCCGCGCTGCGCCAGACCCAACAGGCACTCCTCCGCGAACCGGAGTGGTTGCATCCGGCAATTTGGTCGGCTTTTGGGCTGATTCGGCGGTAGGATAGCCTGGTTCAGACGTATCACCAACTTTCTCGTGTGGGAAATAGATGAATGACTTCACTGCAAAAAGGTGATCTTCTCACCACAGAGACCACGGAGATCACAGAGACTAAAGATAATTTATTGAACATAGGGTTGTGAACATTTTTCTTCCATGCGCCCAACGGTCAAAAATTATCCTTTCATTCATAAATCTTAGACGCTCTGTGTGCTCCGTGGTGAGTTTTTGTAGTGGACTCATGAATACTTAGCAGTACTTTCAGTCAAAGAAAGATGACAAATTGGAGAAGACCTACCTATGACATCACAGCCATCACGACCCTCGCCAAAAAATCCGGTGGATATGTTGCAGGATCAGATTGTACTTCTGAATCATATTTACCAAGCACAACAAGAGCAATTACTATTACTTCGTTCACTGAACGAACAATTTGCACAACTTCAGGAAGCGCTACGTCAATCCCCACAATCGATAACTCGGGTAAAGGTTGAAGATATTAATATGCGGTTTGACTCAATGGTTGTCTTTCTTTTTAAACGAACTTTCGCCCTACTGCTAGTCGGCATTGTGTTTGGGTTTATATTTTTCTGTATCTTTATGATGGTTGTAGCTACAATGCCGTCCTTCTTTCAGAGGTTTTGAAACACTACGCTTGCCCTTATTCGAGGTGATGAAGACTGCGCAAGAGCCATCCGAAAAGCTAATCCTCACTGCACGATAGATGAGACCCATCACATAAATTTCACGCCAGCTTTGCACTTCAGCAACTGCTATGGCAGGAACGCACTGAAGTCGCCGAAGCTGGCCTGATGAGATACGCTGGTAATTGATTCTGGTGTTGACGGCATCACATACGGGGCTTAGCATCGCCGTAGCCCTACCGGTGCGCCTGACGATTGACAGTAGGTCAGCCGCAGAACACTGGGAGAACAGATAGAGGCAAGCCTCCCGGTGTGCTACGAACGAGCTGAGAACCCGCCTTTGTCAATCACCGCTCTTTCCCCATACATTATCACGTTCGCTCACTGAGACGTGCTAGCATTCTGCGCATACAACCCGACGTGATACGCAGAGTCATTGTTCCGATACCGTCCTAATCTCCAACCGTATCAATGGGATCGAGGGTAAAGGAAGAACTTTTTTCTCCCCTATCGTCTACCTCGCTCCGGTACCGGTATCTGCGCATGACCATGCGACGAACCTATACGTGACGATAGCGTAGGCATAGTGCACGAATAGCATTTACGTGATGGTACAATGTGCACGGAATGAACCTGAATAGAAGTCTGGGTTTTTGATCAGGCTTTGAAAACCCTTCCCATACGAACCAAGCCACATTACGACTATCGCCAGAAGGTATGGTAGAATGCGTCTGTGCTCATTTCTACTCAAGAAAGGAATGCTATGCTGCCACTGAAAGACACTATCCCTTCACGATCATTTCCGATAGTGAACTGGGCGTTGTTGGCGGCAAATGTGGTCGTCTTTCTCTTGATGGTGGGTGATAATCGTTTGACCGAAGCATGGATTGCGGCACTTGCCCTGGTACCGGCGCGGTTCCTCGCGAATCCGACCGATCCAGCAGAGCTGATCACGATCTTTACCTCGATGTTCATGCACGGTGGCTGGTTCCATCTCTTCAGCAATATGTTGGCGCTCTACATCTTTGGCGACAACGTCGAAGACCGGATGGGCAGTCAACGGTACTTTCTGTTCTACCTGCTTTGCGGCGTTGCAGCAGCACTTGTCCATGTTATGTTTAATCCAACCTCGCCGATTCCAACCGTCGGCGCCAGCGGTGCGCTGAGCGGTGTACTAGCTGCATACCTGCTATTTTTTCCTCATTCACGGGTGATTACACTGGTACCTATTTTCTTTTTGCCATGGCTGGTGGAGGTGCCGGCCGTCGTCTATCTTGGGCTCTGGTTTCTCTCGCAACTAGCGAACGGTCTCTTCTCGATTATGGTCAACGTCCAGGCGATGGGTGGTGTGGCCTGGTGGGCACATATCGGTGGTTTTGTGGCCGGTTTAATCCTGGCGCCATTCTTCCGCCAACGACGTTATTGGCGGCGCTACTACGTTGATGAGTATTATCCCTGGTGAGTCTTTGTTGAGTTGAGGAGTAATATATGGACTTTTTCTCATTATTGTGGCTTTTTTTCATTATTTCCTCCCTGCAACCAGTGCTTCGCCAGCGTATGCTCGACGCCGCTCGCCAGCGACTGCTTGAACAGTTAGAGCGCAAACGTAAGAGCCGGGTCATTGCGCTGATCCATCGCCAGGAAACGATGAGTCTGCTCGGTTTTCCATTGGTACGGTATATCAATATCGAAGACTCAGAGGCCGTTCTGCGGGCGATTAAAATGACCGACCGCGATATTCCGATTGACCTCATTCTGCATACCCCTGGTGGCCTGGTACTCGCTGCCGAGCAGATTGCACGTGCACTGATCAGACATTCGGCGAAGGTAACTGTCTTTGTCCCACACTATGCAATGTCGGGTGGTACGCTCATTGCGCTAGCCGCCGATGAAATCGTGATGGACGAAAATGCAGTTTTGGGACCGGTTGATCCCCAGTTGGGTCAGCATCCGGCGGCCTCGATTTTGCGTGTTCTTGAACGTAAACCTCTGAGCGAGATTGATGATGAAACGTTGATGATGGCCGATATTGCTGAAAAGGCGATCCGTCAGGTTAAGCGCACGGTCTGCGAGCTGCTGAGTGACAAAATGCCGGTTGAGCGGGCTGAAGAAGTGGCTCATACGCTGGCCAGCGGTGTATGGACGCATGACTATCCGATAACGGTGAGCGAAGCGCGTGAGTTGGGTTTGCCGATCAGTACCGCGATGCCGGAAGAGATCTATCAGATAATGGCACTTTACCCACAGACTGCACAGCGGCGACCATCGGTTGAGTACATTCCGGTACCACGTTCACGGCAATTTGGTGAATAGAAGCAGGTTTCAGCGCTGCTCCCCACTTGTGGGTTGGCTTCTCGGCTGGTAGATAGCTACCTATCCTGCGGCAGTGATGGGAAAGTATGAGCGCGCACCGTGGCTATGCGTCGGGTGCGCACAGGAGCGTCCGGGGTTGGAAACCCATCCTTGCTACAGACGCCGAAGATACACAAGCCCACCAGTGCTTTGAACACAGACCGAGAATACGGTTGGAAACCCATCCTTGCTACAGACGCCGAAGATACACGATGGGCGCACACCCGTACTAACCACGCGATGAGTGCATTGGTTCGGTCGTATAAGTTGACATAATTTGATTTATCACCCACTCTCTTCACTCCTCTCCCCTTTTTTCTCTTCGGTAAGGTAATTCTATTGGTAAATTAATCTTAACCTCATTGAACGATTCCTTCAACAAGATATAATATTCTCTTAACAAATGCTCGATAGTGACGAATGGGGTGCTTTCAATGACACTCTTGCTCCGTCTTGCCGACATCAATGGCCCGTTCGTTGACCAGTCTGCGCCGGTGAGAAACTGGTCTTCGTTTCCGTTTCATCAACTCGATAGACCTGACCCGCCGTATCTTGATATAGCGCGCTTTCGTCAAGGCGTAGAGCGGGCCAGGCGTTATCTGGCATTGGTGCAAGATCAGGGTTATACCGGGATTGCAATCGATAACCTGGCGCATCTGGTAACCTTTGATCAGGCACCTCATCAGTATTACGAACCTGATAGCCCTTATCGCTTACGTGCGCTGGCGTATCGCACGGAGATCATGCCATTGCTTGTCGATGCTACTACACGGGGAATGCAGGTCTACGTGACGAGTGATATGCAATGGCTGACTTCAGAACTCCGGCAGGTCGTTGGACGACTAGCGGCTGACAATCCGTTGTTGTACGAGCTAAACCGCAATGCGCTGATTGACCTGTTTACGGCTTTACCGATGGTGTCTGGGGTGATTATCCGGATCGGCGAAACCGGTGGCGCGCATGATCATGGTGGGTATAGCGGTCATCTGCTCTATCACAGTGTGGCGACCGTTCAACGTTTGATTGACACGTTGCTGGCAGTATGTACAGCGTTTGATCGACAATTGATTGTGCGCACCTGGACGCTGGGTATTGGCGAGGTGGGTGATCTGCTCTGGTCACCAGAACGTTATACTGCTGTCTTTGCCAGCTATCACAGCCCACATCTATTCGTTTCCATCAAACACACACCGGCAGATTTCTTCCGTCTGTTACCGCCGAACCCAACGATTGGCTTGCCTGGGCCGCGACAGATTATCGAGGTACAAAACCGGCGTGAATATGAGTTGTTTGGTCTGGTTCCTGCCGGTGTGGTCGAACTGCACAGTGCAGCCATTCGCCGCGCCGAGGCTACGCGAACGTGTATTGGACTCTGGGCGTGGAACAGTACCGGCGGCTGGGGAGGAGGAAAGGCATCAATTGGTCCTGATGGCTGGAATATCTGGACAGAAGCTAGTAGTGCGTTAACCGGTATGCTAGCAAGCCATCCTGAGCATGATGGAAGAGCATTCGTTCGGAGCTGGTTTGCGCAGCGCCTAGCTCATTATCGTCCTGAATTCGGTGAAGCAGTTGCTGATGCGTATATATCATCGGAGCGTTTGCTAGAGCAAGGCTGGTATTTTGGTCATGCACCGGGTATGAAGCGAGTTAGAGGTCTTGTCCTACCGCCGCTTCTCTGGGTATGGTGGATGCGGCCAACGGCTGCGCTGCCGGTGTGGGTGTATCTCGCTGAGGTCTTACGAGATGCTCCGCCGATCCTTCAGCGGTCAGCAAGAGCAGTTCAAAATGCACAACAACTACTGGCACAAATATCTCGCCTGGCGCCGGATGATGATCCGCTGGCCCGGATGATCTGCAATAGTCTGAGCTACCTGGTCGATGCGTTGACCATTGCCTGGCGCACACGTGCATTTTTCTTGCCACTCGGTCAGATGGCGTTCAATCGGCAACGGACATCGTTGACCGATGAAGCAGCAGCGTTGCAGCAAGCTATTCGTGAGCATCAGAGGCACTGGGCTAATCAACCGGATTTTCCACCGCTCGAACTCGATGAGCTTAAGCGTTTTCTCGATCAGTGGAATCGAGCGCCACAAATCGTATTTGCGAAAGCACAGTTAGCAGCACGATTGATTCAGGTTGCGCATCAGCAGTCGCGTCGTCCATTGCCTTCAGCAGCGTTAATGAGTTTGTTATTACCTTCGCCCATCCGTCGCCACATCGTACAGACGTTTGTCCCTTGGCTCAGTCGGCGACTCGATCTGCTGCCCTCAATCTTTTTCGAGACAGGACCAGCTTTAGGCGAATGGGCAAGGTAGGATGTTGCAACGTTTTCAGTTTCTGCTTGTGACAGATTTGCTTAAGCGTCAGGTACCCACTTTCTGCAATCCTCGGCCTACCTGGGATTGCAAACTGCTCGTCCGCGTCGGTATTGCCGTGCGCGGCTAGGCTGGCATCTCTACCGTAGTAGCCAGGCATCATCGCCAACCCATAAGCGCGATGGTATCCGATTGCGTGGCAATGCAAACAAGACCGGTACGCTTCGTAGGCCACTCTGCGGCGTAAATCGATCTTCCAGGGCCAGATCACCGTACACCCCGCGCCCAAATTGCTCAAGGTAGTTCGTTGACGCACTCGGTAAGGGGCGATAGCGTTGCCCCATCTCATCTTCAACGGCAAACAGATCGGCAGGAAGTGCCCGTTCTACCGGCGCTTCATTACTCACCGCGATCAGCGCGATCAGCACATGACCACTGGCACGAATCGTTCCCAATTCACCATCGACGATCACCACATCTTCCGGTCGCAAGAGCGCAATGCGCCAGTTTTCGTAGCTGACAAATTGACCAAAGTTGCGAGTATCAGGCTCCAATAAAGGAGAGGGGACGGGTGAGGGGGTTGGCGGCAGCGGTGAAGGAGTAATGGCAGGCACAGTGACAACCGCCCCATCTGTCGGCGGAGTAGGCAATGGTCCTATTGCCGATACAGTTGGTAAAGCAACCGATGCTGTTTCCGGAACCGACACGCGCATCAACCACCACACTGCCAGCAGACCGGGTAGAATGATGAGAAGTGCGAACCACCATCGGCTTCGGTAGTGCAGAGGGGCAGGTTGAGCAACGATGACAATCGGTTCTGGCGGGTGAGATGGGGTAGCGGATACTGTTGTCGTTGCAACATCTGCTGTACGGCTCAGGGTTGGTGGTAAGGGTAGGGGTGCTGCCACAGCGTATTCGGCACGCTGTAACGCTTCAGTACGTTCCGCAACGCTCTCGGCTACTCGCGCCAAGCCAATCCAAACCCGACGGTCGGCAGGCGCCAGGTGTGATAACGCTCGAAAAATGCGGCGTGCCGTCACAAGATCACCGCGGCGCGCTGCCAACGCGCCGCGGGTCAACCACAGTTCCAGATCAATCGCTGCTTCGTCACCCACATTCACTGCAACAACCGCAGATCAAACGCGACTCAGGACCAACCAACCCTGATCGGGATTGCTGCGGGCAAAGAAGACTAAGTCAGTAGCATCGGGAGCTACATCGAATAAAATGGCAACACTCCGCACAAAACCATCGGCGGGAACCACCTCACTGTGGCTCAGGTCGGCATTCACACCGCGAATGAGGTAAGCATCCGACGCATCGAGGCGAGGTGTCCAAACCCGACCCTGAGCATCCTTCAGGACAAAGAAATCAGGTGGTAGCGGTTGGTCTTGACCGGTCGTATTGCGCACGAACACCAGCACCACTACAAAGCGACCGTTATTAGGAGTAATTCCATTCAGTGGCCCGATAATCGGTGCAGCGTAAGTTGGTTGATTAAAGTCGTAAGCCCAACCATTACTGGTCAACTCGGTACCCGGGCTAACTAGGGTCGGATTCGCCAGTGCCGGATCAGGTACAGGCGGTGGTGGTGTTGGCGTTGGCTCAGAGGGAGTCGGTTCTAGGGTTGGCTCGACCGCCGGGGTTGCCGTTGGCCCAGGCTCAGGTACCGGTGGCGTCGTCGGCGCCAGAGAGGCCTCAGTTGTAGCAGCGATTGATGTGGCTGCCTGAGCTGTCGCCTGTGTAGGGGGAACAGTCGCCGTCTGGTCGCGACGGGAGAGAAAAATAAAACCGAACCCGATACAAGCGATCAGGAGCACTGCCAGCAAAATGACGGTCAGCGGCGTCAACCCACGCTTTGCCGGTACCGTCTCAGCTTCCAAATCGTTATCACGCTGAGCTGGCGGTCCCGAGCGGCGAAAAAGATTCCCGAACAAACCACCGCGAGCCGACCGCGTGGTTTGAGTAGACTTGCTACTGCTACTACCACGCGCCCAACTGGTACTGGGGCGACTGGAGCGCGGCGGCTCGGCAGGGCGGCTAGAGCGTGATGACTCGGCAGGGCGGCTGGAGCGTGGCGGAGACGACGTAGCTGCTGCGACTTCCGGTTCTCCGGCCGGAACTTCTTCCGGGCGCGAAACAGTCGGATCGCGGCGTACCGGCCCACTATCGGCAGCCATCGCTTCAGATAAAGCATCGAGCTGGGCAAATGGATCGTCTTCATCGAAATCAGGTAGAGTTGACGCAGGCGCAGGTGACGGCTTAGCGGGTACATCAGCCTCTGGTGTCGACGGAGCAGGAGGCGGAGATAGCGGGCCGGGCTGTGGCGATTCAGCGCCTCTTGATGTTGGCATTACCCCTAATGCCTGCAACCCTTTCAACGCCATCTCATTGTTCGGATCGAGACGCAACACTTGTTCGAGCGCTGCCTGGCGCTCTTCACGATCGGCCGCGACACCAGCGAGCCAGAGCCATCCCTGTACATTGTCGGGGTGTTCACGGGTCAGCAGGCGGAAGAGCCTACGCGCTTCATCCTTCTCCCCCTTACGCACGGCTTCAATGCCAAGCTGCAAGATGCTTTCGGGATCCGCCATGACCTATCCTTCCTTTTACTTCTATCTCACAGCGATCAGGATTCTGTGGTAATCGCGCCTATTCTAGCACGGATAATAGCAACGGTCAACACGTTTTTGACAAAATAACGCACGCTTACGCGCTAGACCCCTTGTGTCAACCCCAAAAGTGCAAAGAGTTTTACGTCATGATGTGTTTTTTTAAATCCAAGTCTCCCGTGGAGTATGGCGCTGCCGTGCCCCTACCAGTTTCAATCCACGCCCCCCTCACGGGAGGCGACATATACAATAATTCCCCCGCCCTCTTCCTCGTAGTTTCAATCCACGCCCCCCTCACGGGAGGCGACGCGTATCCCGTTGGAACGGTATTGCGTATAGACGTTTCAATCCACGCCCCCCTCACGGGAGGCGACCGGCTCGATGCCGTGCACGCCCTTGCTGCATGGGAAGTTTCAATCCACGCCCCCCTCACAGGAGGCGACCAGAAGAATACTTCAAAACGTTCGTTCCCGAGCACCGTTTCAATCCACGCCCCCCTCACGGGAGGCGACCCCATCCATCGTACACACACGATTATAGCGTGAGGTTTCAATCCACGCCCCCCTCACGGGAGGCGACGCGGTACCCTGCGCAACGGCCGCACCGTCGTCGTGTTTCAATCCACGCCCCCCTCACGGGAGGCGACAGGTACACGGGGCGTATGACTCTCCCGCTCATACAGTTTCAATCCACGCCCCCCTCACGGGAGGCGACAGCAGCTTGGCCGATTCCGCAATCCACTAGACCGCGTTTCAATCCACGCCCCCCTCACGGGAGGCGACGGGCGCGGGCGACGGGGGTCCGCAAGCGGTTTGAGGTTTCAATCCACGCCCCCCTCACGGGAGGCGACGCGAGGTGTCACAACACATCATATAAATAAGAGTTTCAATCCACGCCCCCCTCACGGGAGGCGACTGGGTCAGTGGTTTCACAGACGGGAACTAAGACCGTTTCAATCCACACCCCCCTCACGGGAGGCGACCCACAACGTGAGATAATCTCACGATGTAGCGCCCGTTTCAATCCACGCCCCCCTCACGGGAGGCGACTTGAACGCATCCAGTAATGCTTTCATGTACCCGAAGTTTCAATCCACGCCCCCCTCACGGGAGGCGACACAATCGTCATCATCTGCGCGCTGTGACGCGGCAAGTTTCAATCCACGCCCCCCTCACGGGAGGCGACCGGGTGGGGCGGGATGCACGAATTCAAGTTCGGCGGTTTCAATCCACGCCCCCCTCACGGGAGGCGACTAGTTCCTATCCGCGCCGAATCGTGTTGATGAGGTTTCAATCCACGCCCCCCTCACGGGAGGCGACATATGGGTGGGCGTGTGCGGGTTGTCGAGTTTGTCGTTTCAATCCACGCCCCCCTCACGGGAGGCGACCAGTGGTGCTGCATACGCGCAGCAGCGCGCAGCAGTTTCAATCCACGCCCCCCTCACGGGAGGCGACCAACTGCAACAGCGTAGAAGCGCTGCTAGCGGTTGTTTCAATCCACGCCCCCCTCACGGGAGGCGACTATAGCGCAGCGCGGACGGAGTGCGCAGCACATCGTTTCAATCCACGCCCCCCTCACGGGAGGCGACGAGGCTTGGGCTGAAAAGAGGGGGATTGACTATGGTTTCAATCCACGCCCCCCTCACGGGAGGCGACCGCTAGAAGAGCTAGGTAACCCATATAACCCCACTAAGTTTCAATCCACGCCCCCCTCACGGGAGGCGACGTGCACGATGTCTGTGCCCCTGTCGGTCGCGCAGGTTTCAATCCACGCCCCCCTCACGGGAGGCGACTAGCGAAGCGCGGCACTTGCGAAGTCCTTGACCGGTTTCAATCCACGCCCCCCTCACGGGAGGCGACAAGTTCATCCTTGTACTCCCTTCATCCACTTTAGTTTCAATCCACGCCCCCCTCACGGGAGGCGACGACATACGCCTCCTTTACTAGTTCCGCATCATGTTGTTTCAATCCACGCCCCCCTCACGGGAGGCGACGCTGCCGCGTCGGCGAGTCGATGAGCTAGTTCCAGTTTCAATCCACGCCCCCCCTCACGGGAGGCGACAACCACTCTGTTTTGCCGGTTCCTTTCGGCGAACGTTTCAATCCACGCCCCCCTCACGGGAGGCGACCAGTGCAGGAACGGCATGCCGTACACCAGTAGGTGTTTCAATCCACGCCCCCCTCACGGGAGGCGACCCTGACAATGTACGCCAAACAGCACGAACCACGAGTTTCAATCCACGCCCCCCTCACGGGAGGCGACACGATAAGCGCCGAATCATCCTGCGACGTGATTGTTTCAATCCACGCCCCCCTCACGGGAGGCGACCAGTGCAGGAACGGCATGCCGTACACCAGTAGGTGTTTCAATCCACGCCCCCCTCACGGGAGGCGACGTCACTGACGAGTGCGTGTGAGTTGTAGCACCTGTTTCAATCCACGCCCCCCTCACGGGAGGCGACGCGCTGCATACTAGAGCACGATCTCTAAGATCGCACGTTTCAATCCACGCCCCCCTCACGGGAGGCGACCAGTGCAGCACGATCATCGCCATCGAGCGACTCGTTTCAATCCACGCCCCCCTCACGGGAGGCGACTCAGTGCAGCACGATCATCGCCATCGAGCGACTCGTTTCAATCCACGCCCCCCTCACGGGAGGCGACGCCGCGTGTTCGTAGAGTTCTACGAGTTCACGTAGGTTTCAATCCACGCCCCCCTCACGGGAGGCGACTTTTACGACCTCACCGAGGCGCGATAACCAACCGTTTCAATCCACGCCCCCCTCACGGGAGGCGACGCAATGATTGATTCACAGATTGTTCGGAGGAGGGTTTCAATCCACGCCCCCCTCACGGGAGGCGACCCAATATTCCCCTTGCGTTGCCGGTTGTCGCGGAAGTTTCAATCCACGCCCCCCTCACGGGAGGCGACCCAAAGCTTAGTTCGTATGTGCCGCCGATTCCCGTTTCAATCCACGCCCCCCTCACGGGAGGCGACCTAGGTATAGCAGCATACGCGGGCGAACTAGGTGTTTCAATCCACGCCCCCCTCACGGGAGGCGACTACTGTTTTTGACAACAACACCAACATCGTTGTGTTTCAATCCACGCCCCCCTCACGGGAGGCGACCGGGCGATGACGCCGGTCGCGGTATTTTCGATAGTTTCAATCCACGCCCCCCTCACGGGAGGCGACTGGGATTTTCAAAACACAAACGGACTTATCGAGATGTTTCAATCCACGCCCCCCTCACGGGAGGCGACCCTGGCCGGTTCTTTGCGAGTTACAAAGGTGCGCGTTTCAATCCACGCCCCCCTCACGGGAGGCGACTTGGGACCGTTTGCGGCTTCATCAACAGTTTCGCGTTTCAATCCACGCCCCCCTCACGGGAGGCGACCCATAATCCCGCGCTTGCATCAACACGTCAGGCTGTTTCAATCCACGCCCCCCTCACGGGAGGCGACCGCATCTACTTGCTTGTAGTTATCCCCGTAGACGTTTCAATCCACGCCCCCCTCACGGGAGGCGACGACGGTTCGGGATAGCCGGGATATGTGGCCGTAAAGTTTCAATCCACGCCCCCCTCACGGGAGGCGACCTATCGTTCTAAGCCAATAGGGGGCAACAATGACGTTTCAATCCACGCCCCCCTCACGGGAGGCGACACAACGATATTTGTATTGTTGTCAAAAACAGTAGTTTCAATCCACGCCCTCCTCACGGGAGGCGACTTTTACACCCTCCCCAACCGCGCTAAGCGCGTCGTTTCAATCCACGCCCCCCTCACGGGAGGCGACTATCCCAACATCGATGAGCATACCAACCCCATCAACGTTTCAATCCACGCCCCCCTCACGGGAGGCGACACTGCCGCCACCAGCGCGTTGATTGCAGCTTGAATGTTTCAATCCACGCCCCCCTCACGGGAGGCGACAGATGCTGCTCAGCACAATGCTGATGCGAGCAGCGTTTCAATCCACGCCCCCCTCACGGGAGGCGACGTGACCATGGACGTACAACGCTGATGCTATCATCCAGTTTCAATCCACGCCCCCCTCACGGGAGGCGACTCACAGTGGCACCAGGCACCGCCAAAGGATCGGGTTTCAATCCACGCCCCCCTCACGGGAGGCGACAGCATACACCGGATCGCCCACCGTGCCGCTTGTCGTTTCAATCCACGCCCCCCTCACGGGAGGCGACTTCTACTTGTCGCAGTCGCGCTTTCAAGCGTTTCGTTTCAATCCACGCCCCCCTCACGGGAGGCGACATACAAATCGCGCGCAAGTGTATTGAGTGCGCGAAGTTTCAATCCACGCCCCCCTCACGGGAGGCGACGACGCGCTCGGGCCATTCTGTTTCGCTGTCTACCCGTTTCAATCCACGCCCCCCCTCACGGGAGGCGACCGATTGGCGCGCTGACGGCGTATATTGCGGCAAACGTTTCAATCCACGCCCCCCTCACGGGAGGCGACGAGAATGGTTGCGGGCCGGTCAAATCGTTCACCCGTTTCAATCCACGCCCCCCTCACGGGAGGCGACACCAGCGGCAGCGGTCACAAGCTGCGCGAGGTACGGTTTCAATCCACGCCCCCCTCACGGGAGGCGACTTGATACAACAATCAGTAACAGCAGCGGGCTTCGGTTTCAATCCACGCCCCCCTCACGGGAGGCGACCTCCAATCGCCGCGCAGCGCTGCGGTTGCAGCGTTGTTTCAATCCACGCCCCCCTCACGGGAGGCGACACAACACTACAGCGCGCCCGCTTTACCGCGAGCGGTTTCAATCCACGCCCCCCTCACGGGAGGCGACGTCTGTTGTAGTCCTTCCGTTGTCACACCAACGTTTCAATCCACGCCCCCCTCACGGGAGGCGACATACAGCAGTTGCGCGGCAGCTTCCATCCCGATGTTTCAATCCACGCCCCCCTCACGGGAGGCGACCAGTTTTGATCTGCTCAACAACAGCTCGTTGATCTGTTTCAATCCACGCCCCCCTCACGGGAGGCGACACACTATCCGCGACCAACCAGCCGGTAGCGACGTTGGTTTCAATCCACGCCCCCCTCACGGGAGGCGACAGCACAAACAGTCTGGCGCGGGCAAATTGAGCGTTTCAATCCACGCCCCCCTCACGGGAGGCGACCGGGAGCGGTGCGAGGCTTTTGGTCAAGCCGGTCAGTTTCAATCCACGCCCCCCTCACGGGAGGCGACGCGGGAGCGGTGCGAGGCTTTTGGTCAAGCCGGTCAGTTTCAATCCACGCCCCCCTCACGGGAGGCGACTCGCGGGAACTAATCCCCCGCGACCGACTTTCACGTTTCAATCCACGCCCCCCTCACGGGAGGCGACATGAGATTGTTTGCGACACCGTCGCCGAAGACGCGTTTCAATCCACGCCCCCCTCACGGGAGGCGACCATCTATCAAGCTGTCACAACACTCTGTATAAATAAGTTTCAATCCACGCCCCCCTCACGGGAGGCGACTTAGACACACTCGAAGCGATCTACAAAACGAGAGTTTCAATCCACGCCCCCCTCACGGGAGGCGACCATCTACGGCCCTCCGGCCGGGTGGTACATCCTCGTTTCAATCCACGCCCCCCTCACGGGAGGCGACGCACATCCACTCTGTCTCATTATCGACCACGACGTTTCAATCCACGCCCCCCTCACGGGAGGCGACCCTAATCCATCAGAGTAGATCCACGTCGGTACCGGTTTCAATCCACGCCCCCCTCACGGGAGGCGACTTGAATGCGTCCAACAATGCCTTCATGTACCCGAAGTTTCAATCCACGCCCCCCTCACGGGAGGCGACCTCGCACCTCCCCTCCCGAGTCGCAACATCTCGCGTTTCAATCCACGCCCCCCTCACGGGAGGCGACTTGCTTACGGCTCCGGCTACGGCCCGGTCACGGTGTTTCAATCCACGCCCCCCTCACGGGAGGCGACGGCAAAACGTCGTTCGCAGTCTGGTTGACACTTGTTTCAATCCACGCCCCCCTCACGGGAGGCGACGAAGCAACGTAAACAACAAAACGCGCCCCGGCGGGTTTCAATCCACGCCCCCCTCACGGGAGGCGACCTCCAGCGCTTTTGCTTTTACATCATCAAACGGTTTCAATCCACGCCCCCCTCACGGGAGGCGACTGAGGAGGGTCGGATTGTCCTTTCGCCAGTTTTGGCGTTTCAATCCACGCCCCCCTCACGGGAGGCGACCTCCGTCATTGCCTCCAGTGCTTGCTGCGCGCTGTTTCAATCCACGCCCCCCTCACGGGAGGCGACTTGTTCTGCTGGTCAATCGCGATACGGGCGAGATGGTTTCAATCCACGCCCCCCTCACGGGAGGCGACTCAATCCGTCCCGACACCGCGTCGCCAACTACCCGTTTCAATCCACGCCCCCCTCACGGGAGGCGACTGCGCGGGGGGTTTGTGACGCTGCCGGAATTGCCGTTTCAATCCACGCCCCCCTCACGGGAGGCGACTACAATTTGCAACCGCGTTTGTGTCGCAGATTTGGTTTCAATCCACGCCCCCCTCACGGGAGGCGACGTTCCCCAACCCGGCTTTCGCAGCCTGGGCCAGAGGTTTCAATCCACGCCCCCCTCACGGGAGGCGACATCGTACCGCTGCAACCGCGATGATGAGGATGACGTTTCAATCCACGCCCCCCTCACGGGAGGCGACATAGTTCCCTCGAGCTTGTTCGCTCGACGAGTGAGTTTCAATCCACGCCCCCCTCACGGGAGGCGACGTTGTTGAACGCCGTTTGGACAACATTCCCGCCGTGTTTCAATCCACGCCCCCCTCACGGGAGGCGACACGGGAGTACCAGCGGGTACGGGTCATTGCTGAGGTTTCAATCCACGCCCCCCTCACGGGAGGCGACGTACGATGTCACGGAATGGCGCGGATGCACAGTTGTTTCAATCCACGCCCCCCTCACGGGAGGCGACCAAAACTATCACGAACAGTGTGGCGCGGGCAAATTGTTTCAATCCACGCCCCCCTCACGGGAGGCGACCCGGTCGCTGCTTCCAGTTGTAACTTCCAATAACGCGTTTCAATCCACGCCCCCCTCACGGGAGGCGACCCGTGACGGTAGTAGAGAGCGTCGGACTGATGTTGTTTCAATCCACGCCCCCCTCACGGGAGGCGACCAAGCCAGCCGAACATGTCACCCTCCTCTCATGCGTTTCAATCCACGCCCCCCTCACGGGAGGCGACTTGAGTCGCTTAAGGTCGTAGTACGTCCGTACCGTTTCAATCCACGCCCCCCTCACGGGAGGCGACCTTGTGTTATCTCCAACCGAGCGTTACGACATCGTTTCAATCCACGCCCCCCTCACGGGAGGCGACGGCACCATATCAGTTGCCAAGTCAACGAGCGCAGTTTCAATCCACGCCCCCCTCACGGGAGGCGACTCCAGCCGAACATCCCATGCCTCCTTCATGCAAGTTTCAATCCACGCCCCCCTCACGGGAGGCGACGAGCGAGCGTGAGTGCACATGGTTGCGCGACCGGATGTTTCAATCCACGCCCCCCTCACGGGAGGCGACGATTGACGAAAACGCTGAGTGCTTGACGAATGCAGTTTCAATCCACGCCCCCCTCACGGGAGGCGACACGTCAGGAGCGGGATTGCCCAATCCATGGCGTTGTTTCAATCCACGCCCCCCTCACGGGAGGCGACACGACCCAGACCAGTAACAAGATTGCAAGTATCCGTTTCAATCCACGCCCCCCTCACGGGAGGCGACGTTGACTACGCATACGACGGCTTCGGCGTATGCCTTAGTTTCAATCCACGCCCCCCTCACGGGAGGCGACCCGGTGGTAGCCGAGTACGATGACCGGCCACGTGTTTCAATCCACGCCCCCCTCACGGGAGGCGACTCGGGTTGAACGGTTAGTGGTGTTGGACGTAGATGTTTCAATCCACGCCCCCCTCACGGGAGGCGACCACCGCCATAGCGCCCGGTTATCTGTATCAGGCGGTTTCAATCCACGCCCCCCTCACGGGAGGCGACCCAAAAGTCTTTCAATGCCTCACCGACGCGCGAGTTTCAATCCACGCCCCCCTCACGGGAGGCGACCCTTCACAAACTTTCCCGCGTTTGCGGGTAAGATGTTTCAATCCACGCCCCCCTCACGGGAGGCGACGGGGAAATCTCACTTGTTGGCGCGGATGTTGACAGTTTCAATCCACGCCCCCCTCACGGGAGGCGACGTGCGAGACGTGTGATCTCAGCGCGCTACCAGCGGCAGGTTTCAATCCACGCCCCCCTCACGGGAGGCGACACCACGTGTTGCGCGTAGAGCAGCGCTTCGCAGTTTCAATCCACGCCCCCCTCACGGGAGGCGACCGGTACGCGCTTGAGCGGTGGAAGCACCGGTACTGGTTTCAATCCACGCCCCCCTCACGGGAGGCGACCTCAGCGATGATCCACGAGTACGCGACGCTTGAGGTTTCAATCCACGCCCCCCTCACGGGAGGCGACATCGGCGTCGCCTCCAGACCGCGACACACGGCAGGTTTCAATCCACGCCCCCCTCACGGGAGGCGACAAGATAGTACCGACCGCAACCACGCGATAGTACTGTTTCAATCCACGCCCCCCTCACGGGAGGCGACGGTGCCGCACGTCGCTCGGGCAGGTCAGTATACCGTTTCAATCCACGCCCCCCTCACGGGAGGCGACGCGACAGACCGCGCTGACCACAACCCACAACCCGGGTTTCAATCCACGCCCCCCTCACGGGAGGCGACTCGCGTCAAGATCACGGCAGACGCGAGTTGGCGGTTTCAATCCACGCCCCCCTCACGGGAGGCGACGACGGCCGTGCGCTCATCCGCGTGCTGGTGGATGTTTCAATCCACGCCCCCCTCACGGGAGGCGACCCAACGCATGCGAGCGATAGTACTTGAACACGCGGTTTCAATCCACGCCCCCCTCACGGGAGGCGACACGGTGAGTGTGAGCGAATTTTTTGGCTATATGGTTTCAATCCACGCCCCCCTCACGGGAGGCGACCTGGAAGGAGCCAAACAACCGGCGGGTTATTACCGAAGTTTCAATCCACGCCCCCCTCACGGGAGGCGACGCCGAAGGTGCACGTTGTAACCTCGACCCAGACGTTTCAATCCACGCCCCCCTCACGGGAGGCGACGATCTCGACAACAGCAGATACGAACTTCGCACCGCGTTTCAATCCACGCCCCCCTCACGGGAGGCGACCGGGCGTGGGGTGATGATGTGGGACGGCGCGCTGTTTCAATCCACGCCCCCCTCACGGGAGGCGACCGGAAACAGATTCTGACGCCTTGCGAATCAAGCGTGTTTCAATCCACGCCCCCCTCACGGGAGGCGACGATGTTGGTCACTTCGCTTCAATCTTCCTCGCGACGTTTCAATCCACGCCCCCCTCACGGGAGGCGACTCGCTCACGAGCACATGTGAGCGATAGTACTTGTTTCAATCCACGCCCCCCTCACGGGAGGCGACGCGCCGGTACCGGTGCAGACTCAACCTCTAACGGTTTCAATCCACGCCCCCCTCACGGGAGGCGACCGTATCCGCCACTGCACCCGCGCCGACCTTCCCGTTTCAATCCACGCCCCCCTCACGGGAGGCGACCCGTCACCGTCGTGGCGATGACCGGAGAGATGTTGTTTCAATCCACGCCCCCCTCACGGGAGGCGACCCTGCCGACGTTCTCGCTTGATTCGCAAGGGGTGTTTCAATCCACGCCCCCCTCACGGGAGGCGACGCGTGTGGTTGTCAGCTTGCGATAGACTTGTTGTTTCAATCCACGCCCCCCTCACGGGAGGCGACCCGTGACGGTCGTAGCGATGACCGGTGAGATGTTGTTTCAATCCACGCCCCCCTCACGGGAGGCGACCGACATCGATCAGAACGCGGAGTATCTCACAAACGTTTCAATCCACGCCCCCCTCACGGGAGGCGACATTGCGCAGAAGATCGAAGTGAAGTAAGTCAGTATGTTTCAATCCACGCCCCCCTCACGGGAGGCGACAACACAATACCCGTCTGCATGTGCAGACGGGTATGTTTCAATCCACGCCCCCCTCACGGGAGGCGACCATAGCTCGCTCGAACTTGTTCGCACGACGAATGGTTTCAATCCACGCCCCCCTCACGGGAGGCGACTGGATGAGGCCGCAGGCTATTATCGTCGCGAACTGGTTTCAATCCACGCCCCCCTCACGGGAGGCGACTAGAGGAAGACGAAGAAGAAGACGAAGAGGAGTTTCAATCCACGCCCCCCTCACGGGAGGCGACATGTCCGTCGCCAAGTTAACGAGCGCATTGATGTTTCAATCCACGCCCCCCTCACGGGAGGCGACGACCGGCGCGGGCCGTTTGCGACGCGCGACGAGGCGTTTCAATCCACGCCCCCCTCACGGGAGGCGACAACACAATACCCGTCTGCATGTGCAGACGGGTATGTTTCAATCCACGCCCCCCTCACGGGAGGCGACATAGCTCGTCACCCGCGACGTATTGTATTGATCAAGTTTCAATCCACGCCCCCCTCACGGGAGGCGACGTGGGTGCGCACGTACTACGACCTCTCGCGGCTCGTTTCAATCCACGCCCCCCTCACGGGAGGCGACTATTACGGCTATCATACGGCGGTTGACTTGTGCGTTTCAATCCACGCCCCCCTCACGGGAGGCGACGTTTGCGACGCGCGACGAGGCGAAGCGGTATGCGGTTTCAATCCACGCCCCCCTCACGGGAGGCGACGTGGACGCGGGCGCGTGCATTAACACTGATGACAGTTTCAATCCACGCCCCCCTCACGGGAGGCGACGGAGCATTCACGACATTAAACAGTACGATTAACACAGTTTCAATCCACGCCCCCCTCACGGGAGGCGACTCTCTCACTCAACCCAATCCAAGTCCAGCTCAACGTTTCAATCCACGCCCCCCTCACGGGAGGCGACCCGTCGTATGCGTAATTGACCGGGTCCCCGAAGGGTTTCAATCCACGCCCCCCTCACGGGAGGCGACACCAAGACGCGCATACAGCGCGTGTATACGTGCAGGGTTTCAATCCACGCCCCCCTCACGGGAGGCGACCCAAGCGATGCGTTGGCGTTATTTAGGAGGTTATGTTTCAATCCACGCCCCCCTCACGGGAGGCGACCTGACGCGGTTCGGATTTGACGGGATTGTCGGGTTTCAATCCACGCCCCCCTCACGGGAGGCGACCGTACAATAAACGCTCAAATCATCCCCGACTTGAGTTTCAATCCACGCCCCCCTCACGGGAGGCGACGCAGATGCTCAGCAGATGCTGCAGCATCCAGCAGCGTTTCAATCCACGCCCCCCTCACGGGAGGCGACGGTATTACGCGGGAGGTGATCGATGATGTGGCGTTTCAATCCACGCCCCCCTCACGGGAGGCGACCAACAAGCGGTTGCTGACGCTGTATTTTGACACCAGTTTCAATCCACGCCCCCCTCACGGGAGGCGACATACCGCGTCCGCGCCGGTTTGTCAAGGGCGTTGTTTCAATCCACGCCCCCCTCACGGGAGGCGACCCACTGCACCTCGCGCTCGCGCAGCAGTGCAGTGTTTCAATCCACGCCCCCCTCACGGGAGGCGACCTCTCGCCACAAGCGCAATTCATTCAGACCCCAACGTTTCAATCCACGCCCCCCTCACGGGAGGCGACCGTCCAGCGCGGTTGCGTCTACAACAATATTTGTTGTTTCAATCCACGCCCCCCTCACGGGAGGCGACTTTTAGTGATGAGATTGTTTGAGAGACTGCTGAAGTTTCAATCCACGCCCCCCTCACGGGAGGCGACGTACTCGCAACAGATATTATTGACGTTGTTGACGTTTCAATCCACGCCCCCCTCACGGGAGGCGACTTTGTAGTACGTCACAACAACGAGCAGTTTTTAGTGCGTTTCAATCCACGCCCCCCTCACGGGAGGCGACCGAAGACCGGCGTAGGTCGCAATATATCCAACAGACGTTTCAATCCACGCCCCCCTCACGGGAGGCGACGCGACAGCGAGGCGCGATCCAAAGGCAAGCGATGTTTCAATCCACGCCCCCCTCACGGGAGGCGACCGGTTGCGGCTCTGCAACGTCGCCGCGCTTCAGATGTTTCAATCCACGCCCCCCTCACGGGAGGCGACGAGAGGCGCGAGGCCTTTGGTGAGACCGGTCAGTTTCAATCCACGCCCCCCTCACGGGAGGCGACCGGGCCTGGCCGGGCTGTCACAACAGTCTGTATGTTTCAATCCACGCCCCCCTCACGGGAGGCGACCTGCGGTCGGTCGGCGCTTCGCCGCAACCACAGCGCGTTTCAATCCACGCCCCCCTCACGGGAGGCGACGTGGTTGAGTGTCACAACAGTCTGTATAACTAAAGTTTCAATCCACGCCCCCCTCACGGGAGGCGACGATCCAGCGCTCGGCCACATCCGCGAGGCTGTGTTGTTTCAATCCACGCCCCCCTCACGGGAGGCGACATGCCGCGTATGACGGTCTGGAGGTTGACGGGAACGTTTCAATCCACGCCCCCCTCACGGGAGGCGACATAACGCAGTGTTGTGACACTGCTGACAAACACAGTTTCAATCCACGCCCCCCTCACGGGAGGCGACTCAAGCGGCACTGCGGCGCATTTGGTGATGCGCGTTTCAATCCACGCCCCCCTCACGGGAGGCGACGTGCGGTGGATTACAATCGTTCCATCTTCCGTCTGGTTTCAATCCACGCCCCCCTCACGGGAGGCGACCAAAGACGGGACGCAGAACATCCAACCCGACGCGTTTCAATCCACGCCCCCCTCACGGGAGGCGACGCGCAGCTCGCGGTTTGTCAAGCGGGTAGTTTGAGGTTTCAATCCACGCCCCCCTCACGGGAGGCGACTTTACGAAAGAAACCGACTTTGGCCGGTTTCAAGGTTTCAATCCACGCCCCCCTCACGGGAGGCGACTAACAACACCGTCTGTTGGTATAAAAACGAGTGGTGTTTCAATCCACGCCCCCCTCACGGGAGGCGACACACGAAGCGGGGGGAGTTCGTCATCAATAAGTCGTTTCAATCCACGCCCCCCTCACGGGAGGCGACGTGCACTGACGGCGTATTTGGCAAGCAACGAGGGAGTTTCAATCCACGCCCCCCTCACGGGAGGCGACACGGAGAAAAAGTGGTTCACTATACCGTTCTCTGGGTTTCAATCCACGCCCCCCTCACGGGAGGCGACCTTTCACAAATTCACCGACTCGTGCGACCCAACCGTTTCAATCCACGCCCCCCTCACGGGAGGCGACTTCTACTACGGGTATCACACGGCAGTTGATCTGTGTGTTTCAATCCACGCCCCCCTCACGGGAGGCGACCGTTGGAGGCGCGGGACGGTCAGATCGGACAGATGTTTCAATCCACGCCCCCCTCACGGGAGGCGACTTGATTGTTTCGTACTTATACCCACCACTCGATGTTTCAATCCACGCCCCCCTCACGGGAGGCGACCGCACCAACCTACAAGCTGATGCTGCCAGTGTGGGTTTCAATCCACGCCCCCCTCACGGGAGGCGACCGCCGCGCTCGCAGTGTCACAACACTGTGTATATGTTTCAATCCACGCCCCCCTCACGGGAGGCGACTCGACTCTTTTGCGCAGGCAACGGTTGTAGGCGGTTTCAATCCACGCCCCCCTCACGGGAGGCGACCTGCTGAGCATCTGCTGCTGCGTAGATGCTGTTGTTTCAATCCACGCCCCCCTCACGGGAGGCGACGTGGTATAATACAAGAGCAGTAAGGTAAGTACTACGTTTCAATCCACGCCCCCCTCACGGGAGGCGACATGCCTGACGCCCGTCCCACACGCGCTCAATGGAGTTTCAATCCACGCCCCCCTCACGGGAGGCGACGAAGAAGAGGAGGAAGAGGAGGAAGACGAAGAGGTTTCAATCCACGCCCCCCTCACGGGAGGCGACCTAGACGTGGTGACGGCGTGGGGGTTAGAAGCGAGTTTCAATCCACGCCCCCCTCACGGGAGGCGACAAGGAACGGAACGAACGAATCCGGCAAGAGTGGTTAGTTTCAATCCACGCCCCCCTCACGGGAGGCGACGCGGTTTCCGGGCGCATTGACGTATTGTTGACAGTTTCAATCCACGCCCCCCTCACGGGAGGCGACATGCCGGGATTTATTACTTCATAGAGAGTGCCGGTTTCAATCCACGCCCCCCTCACGGGAGGCGACCTTACATCTCGGTGACAATCCCGATACCATGGGGCGTTTCAATCCACGCCCCCCTCACGGGAGGCGACAGGGAACTACGCTACACAGCGTATCTCATTGATGTTTCAATCCACGCCCCCCTCACGGGAGGCGACGCTGCGTGTTCGTACAGTTCCACAAGTTCTTTTAGGTTTCAATCCACGCCCCCCTCACGGGAGGCGACGTGCACGATGATCGACCCGCCCTCTCCGCGATAGTTTCAATCCACGCCCCCCTCACGGGAGGCGACTCGTGATCGTGGCCGATTCGCCTCGCCGCACGTCGTTTCAATCCACGCCCCCCTCACGGGAGGCGACCAGCAGCGTCCGCCAAGCGATGCGCCAAGCTCAGTTTCAATCCACGCCCCCCTCACGGGAGGCGACCGCAATATCTTGTGGTTAAAAATTGCACCAACCCTAGATGTTGTACTTTATCTCCCGCTCATTGGTATTCAATTTAATATGAGATATTCTCTACGTTCACATATGTAGTTGTTAATGTGCTTTCGGGAATGCGAACCTCCATGCACTTTTATGTGCACTCCAGGTTCGCAGTGATTACATGATGATTGTCCCCTCTATATCAAGAGCAGTATTGGCGCCAATGTGTTGTACCCGATGTCGCCATTCTTTCCCAAGGTAGTAGTAACGAATGCTGTCTGTTTCAGTGTCAATGATGCGTTCTAGTTGTGCTTGTAATTGCCGGAGTTGTGCTACATCAATGATACACTCAAATACAGACTTCTGCACTCGTTGCCCGTAATTCTGACATATCCTGGCAACTTTTTGTAGGCGTCGTTTGCCCATCTCTGTTTCTGTGTTTACATCGTATGTAATGAGTACTAGCATAGTCGTCCTTCTAGGTGATAACTCGGTTATATATCCGCTGTTTTGATCCATACCTCTCTCGCGGGAGGCAACCAGCGATAGCTCAGCATTCCTTTCTCGTGTCAGTTCCAGAAAAATGGCGGATATGCATCCAGATCACCTCGCAGATGCCGTGCCAGTAGCATTGCCTGTACATGCGGGATAAGACCGAACGGGATTCTTTCCTTTAAGAATGGATGCACGATGTCGTGCTTCTTCCGTTCCTGCCATGCATTGATGACGAGCTTGCGAGTATCTTCATCCATAATTACTCCTCCACTCTCTTTCGCAGTAAATCCTTTTGCTGTTATTTGCTTACGATTCACAAGGGATAAGGCTAATCTATCGGCAAAAATTGGCCGTAACTCTTCGATCAGATCAAGAGCTAGCGATGGCCGACCTGGTCGATCAGAGTGCAAAAAGCCGACATATGGGTCGAGACCGACTGTTTCTAACGCCGAGACCGCTTCGTTCGTCAGCAGCGTGTACAGGAACGAGAGAAGCGCATTTATATTGTTGCGCGGCGGACGACGTGATCGTTCCTCGAAGCGAAAATCTTCCTTCTGATGCAGAATGAGCTGGTCGAAAACGCCAAAATAGACGCTGGCAGCGTTGCCTTCGACTGCCAGCAGCGCTTCTACACTGCTGCACCGGGAAATGGATGTGAGCGCTTCCTTGAGCGCCGCCGATGCGTTCCTGACGACTTCGACATCGATCAGGAGCGTATGATCGCGCAGCGCACGTTCCAGAACTTTGCGACAGTTGTAAACTTTTCCCTGTACAAATGAGGTGGCAATCGCTGCGCGTAATTCACGATCCTCCGATATGCGGTATTGTTTTTTGCGCAACAGCACGTTGCCGCGTGTCCTGCCGCTGACCCGTGCTTGAAAGCGTCCGTTGGAATCAAGAAATGTTAACCCTATGTTGCGTTCAACACAGGCGCGCATTAAGGCTGGACTGACCCCATGATAGTTGAAACAAACAATGTTTTCCAGGTTGTGGAGAGGTAAATGGGTCGATGTATTTTTGTCTTTTCTGATAAAGATGGTTTCCCCATCGAGTGCGAGATAGGCATCGGGTGTAGTAACATAAAGCGTATTATTTAGTCGTTTCACGATGCGCCTCCTGCTTTGGTTGTTGCGTTGTTTCCATTTCTGCCTCCTGTGCGAGAAGCGACCATTACTCTTCAGGCTTGTTCGATCTGTTGGCGAATGTACGTCTTAACAGAAGAAGTTTTTTCCTGAAGATTTGGAAGACAGATAGCTGCTAGTGAGCAAGAACGACATGCCTTACTTACTTTTACGCGGGGTGTATAGCCACGCGCCATGTAGGCATGCATTTCGGTGGTTGCCTGGTAAACCAGTTGACGCAACTCTTTGGTGAACGTCACAGGCTCACGGCGGCGCGTTTCCCCGTAGTAGAGGTAGCCAAATGGAATATCGATTGCCAGCATTTCCTCAAGACATATCGCCTGCGCGCATAGTTGAGCTTCATCGACCGGATCGCGTTTGGGATGACCACGCTTGTACTCAATGGGTGTAGGCCGATAGAATCCTTCGCGTCCCGGCAATCGGATACCCTCCGTGCTGCTGGTGAACTCCACCACATCGCAAATGCCTGAAAGGCCAAGCGTGTACGACGCAACCGGAACTGAACGGGAAATGATCACATCGCGGCGCGTTTCCACAAAGAATGGATCATCGACCCGTTCGTGCAACTGTTTGCCTTCTACCGTCAGTGCATTGTCCTGCCACTGCATCTCGATGTGAATCAATGCCCACTGGCGGCGGCAGAAGAGAAAGTGCTGGATGCCGGAAAGGGGCAGTAGTTCGTCTGGTGTGTATTCGCGGGTCATAGGGTTGTTGGTTGTGTATTTTCTGATTGCAATAGCACAGGGTCTTGTGAAGTGAGCGACCTAGAGCACAGATCGCTCACTTCGCTTTTGGAGATGGTTTCATTAGCGCTACTAACTTCACGGCTAGAGTTTGATCTCTAGCGCTACACCCTTTGGCAATTCATCGTTAACCACCACTTCATAGTCGTTAAAGCTGCGTGGTGGATTGGCATAAGGTTTGCGCCTGACTTGAATAAGCTCGAACAACTTATGCGCAGGAGCATTGCCTAGATCACTCTCGTGCTTGAATACGAATAATTTGCGCGTTGCCATCTTGCCTCGTGCTGCCGACCGATCATGCTCGAACATGTTGATCAGCGCTTCCCAGAGGAGCGCCAGATCATCTTCCGAAAACCCTGTTCCTTTGGTCGGATCATTCGCCAGTTTGGCAGAAATGTACCCTTCTGCACGATACAGGGCGTAAGGAACAATATGCTTGCGCCCGATGGTGCGTTCTTTTTCGGCTTCCTCCTCACGGGTAACCGTCAGGCGGGTAATTGTGACTTCTTGCTGGACGATTGGATCAATGCTGCGCGAAAAATTTATCTGTACCGGACCGCGCACCTGACCGCAATTATCGCCGACTGTCAGCACTGCTCCAAAGGTGCGAATATCAAAGAAGTTCTTACACATCCAGGCGCGGGCTTTGTTCACATCGTGAACCGAAGCTTTTGTGCCGGGTTGAAGTCCAACGGCAAGATACGCTTCTTTATGGTTGGAATTCAGCGGAATCCCCTCTTTGATATAAATCCGATACCCTGGCTCGTCACCTTTGACCATTTCTACATAATTGCGAATTTTACGTTTCAGACAAACGTCGGTCACCAGGCCATGGCCGGTTTCCGGGTCAATGCGCGGCATATTGCCTGCATCCGGGTCGCCGTTTGGATTGCCGTTCTCCACATCGTAGAGCAGAACAAATTCGTAGCGGTTCTTGATAGTTTCAGCAGCCATGAGAGTGAGTCTCCTTTCAGTAAGTTATACGGGTAAGTATGTCAGACCTGCGTCATTTCGGTGGTTGTCGGTTCGACGTCTGTCGACCGAGTATAGAAGGCTGCACGTTGGTGGTAGTAGCCGAGCACGAAAATTCCCTGCTCGTCAAGGGTCAGGCGCGACGGAAAGGGCCTGGCGTCGAGCAGATTGAGCAGTTCCTGAATCTTTCGATCCAGATGTCCGCCATACTCAGCTTTTGCCAGATGATGCTGCGACAGACGTAAAAGAACAGGAAAGACGCTGGCTGGCGCGGCACAGGCAGAGGTGAAGTAACGATCCTTGATGGTCGCATTGACCTCCCTTCCGATTGCTTCAGTTTGCGCCTTTTCCAGCCATGCGAACAAACGCCCCAAGACATAGGCGGGATGGGTGTAGGACTCGTTAAGTGCCATAGTGAGCGCCTCCTGATAGGGATTCGGATGCTGGTGACGATACTTCCGTAGCAAATGTGCCTTGATGAAGGCAGCCCGAATGTAGGTAATCTTGCGACTTCGACCCTCCTCGTCATTATCGTGGCGAATACGGTTCATGATGGCGACGTACAGCCCTTCGGGATAAGGCGTGTCCATCAGGATGGAGCGCATGAATGCACCACCCAAAAGCGACCAGGACGACCTAAGCTCTTCCTCACGTTGCGTGACCTTCGGCGACACGCACTCAGCAAGAATACGGTATGGTGAAAGATAGTCAGGCTGATTGGCATGCTCCTTGACGATTTTCAGATCGCTGTAGTGCTGCATAATCCGTTTAGCAAACACACCGAACGGTTCCGTGAGAAAGAAGCGCACTGCCAGACGTGAGGCGTTGGGCGCCAGCCCCAGCACGTAGAAGCGCGTGCTGTCGTTCAGACCTTCACGCAGCGCCTGAAGATCAAGCGGCTTGCCCTGCTCGATCTTTTCGGCCACAGCGTGCATGGTCTGTTCAGCACTCTTGTCACGCCTGCGTGTTGTTTTAGATCCTTCATCATTTGCTGGCTGATTCTCAGGACTCAGCAGAGCATAAAACGCGCTGGCGTACCGCCTGTCGGCTGTATCCGCCCAGTACACCACGGTCGTATCGCCGAGATAGATTTTGCGATGAGGGTTCTGGTCAGATAGCAGATAGTTGAGCGCCTCAACGTAGCCAGCAGCTACGGACTGGCTGACCGGTGCATTCTCGCCCTGATCGCGCCTGTACGAAGTAAACGCATCGAGGTTGAAACTGACCAGCGCAGCACCTTTCGCCTGCGCACCACGTACCCCCTTTATATCAAGGTGCAAACGGGCAATCGGCTCGATCTCCCCTGTTACCAAACATTGCATCTTCTTGGTACTCTGCGTCGAAGTATACTCCTTTTCCCACACCTGCCGGATTTCAGGGTCATCAAGAGCATTCTTTCCGTCGACGAAGAAAATCAGGTTACCGCCTTCCAGCAACTTATCCCGATGTCGAGCGATGATAGGATCATCTTGGGCGGTTGCCGGGTCATAGGTTTGCAAAAACGTAGTGATCGCACGAGCCACCTCGCTATTCACTTTTGAGAGAATGGCGATATTGCGGTCGCGGAAGGATTCGAACCGTTTCCGGGCATAATTCGGATCTTTTGCTTCTTTCTCCGTCAGACCCAATACATACGCCGCATTATCACACAGCACATTCGCTTCAATATTCACACTACGTTTGACCTGTTGCGGCACATTCATCCGTCGCGGGCGTTCTACCGACTTCTTGCCCTGCTGAACGAGGCTAAACAACGGGATGATGCCTATCAGTTTCCCATCAGACGACAAATTAAGTGCGTAACTAACCGACACCTTGCTATAACCCGGCTCGGCAATATCCACGTCGGGATCTGCGCACAAGATGGTGTAGTAGTTGTAGAGCGCCTGCAAGATCATCGCCGCACCTCCTTGCTAAGTTCATGCACATTAATGACGCCGTCTTGCATCACGGCGTGGTAAAATATCGGCTGAATATCACGCGGGTTAGAAAAATCCAGGTCGTAGAGCATCCATCCCAGGTCGCGCGTGCCCGCCAGCGGGCTTTTAGGGATGTCATTCTTATTCTCAATGAGTGTCACTTTGGCGGGAAATTCGCGTGCTCCCAGACAAGGCGTATGGAAATGCTGCCCATTCCGCAGCCGGCGCAGGGCGATGTTGTAGTGCTTCTCCTCTGTATCTTCGGGACCTGCCTTGTTGGTCAGTTCAAAGTGCGCTTCAATCACATAATCCACGTTCTTCAAGACCATGGCCGCACGCTGCTGGCGCTTCTCTGTTGCAGCAATGTAGAGCAGCTTATTTGCGCCTTTCATGACTTCCACAGCGTTGCTTACCGATGCTTTCTCACTCACCTCATTGCGGCGAATATTGGTGAACTCAATGTCGCGCAAGACATGGATGGCGTCAATCACCCAGCGAATTGCTGGCTTCCAGTAAATTGCCTCAATAATGCCGCGTGCGGCTGAGGGAGTAATGACGTCATAACTGACACGCTCCACTTTCATTTCGGGGCGGCTAAACAGAGCGTAAGGTCCCTGTACCCGAATGGCAATACCGTATCCCATACGTCGAACCTCCTGGTCTTAAGCGTTGATTAGAAAAACAATCCGTCTCCCCCGTCGCTATCGGGAATGAGCAGACCTCTGTCGCGGTCATAATATGCCTGCACATCGTTTGGGTTAAGAACGTGATATAGATCGTTAATTGTCACAATCACCCCCTTCGAGGCAAGTCTGTCGAATTCGCTTTTGAAAATGGAAACTGTGTAAGGTTGCAGTTTTCGTAATACTGAGAACGGGTAATCGGTATTTTTTAAATCCTCAACCCAAGATAATGCTTTGTCATCGTATGGAACAATCACCGTCACATTTGGAGTTTCGATGATCCTGAAGACATCTGCTACCCGTTTGAAATTAAATCTACCGTCTTCACTGAAAAACTCCATAATCTGTTTATAGTCGAAAGCACGTTGATTGTGGAGATTATAGAGTTGCTCAAAGTATGATTTGATGGCATCCACGGATATTGGCGCTGCACTGTGGTCACGTAAGACCATACGAGCAACTTCGGCGGACTGTTGAACATACGCCGGCATGCGCCTCGCAAACTCGGAATCTGGTTCAAAAACGAATAATGTGCTTATATCGCGCTTCATTTCGCGATTAACGCGCCCCGCTGCCTGATTGATAGAATCCAGCCCTGTCAGGGCGCGATAGCCAACGGGAAAGTCCAGATCAATCCCGGCTTCCATGACAGTGGTTGCGACCACACGACAGGGTTTTCCTTTTGACAATCGATCCTTGATTTCTCCGAGTTTTGCGCGGCGATGAGCCGGACACATCAGTGTCGAAAGATGATAGTTCCCTTCGCCTTGCAAGCCAGTAAACAACCCGCTGGCATGACGGCGCGTGTTGACAATGCACAACACCTGCTCATGGTCGTTCATCTGTTTAACTAATTGTTCATCGGTAAGCGTGCCCGCATGCTTCACTTCCACTCGCTTATAGAAGTTGAACAGATCTGGCGGATTGGGAGCGAGTTCTCTGATTTCTGTGCCTTTGGGAAGGAATCGCTCCAAAGGGGGTTGTGTAGCGGTACAGAACACTGCACTTGCTCCATAGTTGGTTACCAACTCCCACACAGCCGCCATCGCCGGACGCATATATTCACGCGGCAACATTTGTGCTTCATCGAAAATAATCACACTCCTGGCAATGTTGTGCAATTTGCGGCAACGTGATGGCTGGTTGGCAAATAAAGACTCAAAAAATTGCACATTGGTTGTCACCACGATGGGAATATCCCAGTTTTCTGCCGCCAGTTTAAGTTTCTCAACCGAACTGTTCGTCCGGTCATCATCCTTGCTTTCCCAATCGAAGTTAGAGTGATGTTCAAGCACATGGTCTTCGCCAAATATATCCTTGAACACACCTGCATTCTGCTCGATTACCGTGGTGAACGGGATAACGTAGATGATGCGTCGCAAGCCATGCTCGGCGGCATGCTTGAGGGCAAATCCCATTGATGACAACGTCTTACCGCCGCCTGTTGGAACGGTTAGTTTAAAAAAGCCGGGTTTCTCCACTGCCCTTTCCAGACACGTCTTGAGTGTTTCGCTGCGCTTACGATTAATCTCGTCGGCTGGATTGTCAAATCGGCCAATATAGGCGAGAAACCGCTCAAGCAGGGCTGACATCGACGTATGAATCCCACGAGGTTTTGCGCCCTGCATGTAAGTCTCAGTTTCTTGAAAATCGGCGTCTACCAGGGAAGAGTAGACCATACGAACCAGAAAAGATAGAGAAAATCCAAGGTGTCCTTCCAGCGGACGAATGTGTATATGATTCGGGAATGGAAGATTCGTCAGATGTAACTCGCTCTTGTAAGCGTTGTAATCCGGCACCTGCTTTTTCAGGCGCGCACAAACAGTGCTGCCTTCCAGATCGGTCTCGTTGCCATAGTCAGGCAACCCTGCGTGATGTCCCAAAATGGGGTATGTCAGTAAGCGTGCAAATAGTTCATATGGTGTACCTTTGAAGAGACTCAAAAGTTCTCTGGCGCCAGCAGTCGAATGATCTACACGCGGACCACCCTCTAACCGCTTTTGAAATTCCTTGGAGTATTTTCCCAAGTCGTGGAGTAGCCCAGCGATATACGCTAGATCCGCTACATTTGCATCTTTGCCGAACTCACGCGCCATTTCCGCCGTATTGCGTAGATGATCGATGAGCGGCTGCCAGTACTCTCGGTCTTCGTTATCACGCCGATGAGCAAAGAATCGAGTGATGGGAGCGCTTCCACTGTCTACCCCATACACCTTCGCCATCTTCTTCACCTCCGCTTCCAGCGTCTTGCGTAGCCACGGTGGCGCCAGTACTTCCACATCAGCGCCCCAGCCACGGATCCAAGGCAGCATCTCTTTCGGCTCAGCGATCTTTGCCCGCCATACCAGTGATCCGTCGGGTTGTGGCTCAGTGCGCTCGGAACGGTGCCAGCGGCTTTCCTGCACTCGTCGAGCTACACGCGAGCTGAACCGCAGCGTAACTTCCACCGGATCCTTCTCTGAAGTCCAGATGCCCCACGCATCGGCCAGATAGATGCGCGGGTCAAAGTCGTCAGGTATCCGATAGGCTTCAGTGGTTAGCTCGGCACGGCGAATGCGTTCGATCTTGAAAGTACGCATCTTCTCGACGCTCCATCCCCGCCCTTCCAGAAGGCGTGCCTTCCCGATGATGTGGGTCGTTTGTCCGATAGCATACGGTTCAATGAAGTACGGACTGAGCAGGTATTCCAGCACCTCCTCGCCGGTTTCAGGTTGATGCCAGATGCGCACTTTGCGCTCATTTGCCCAGGCTTCGGTTAGGCATTCCAGGACGCTGAGATATACCGGATCATCACGTCGCGCTGCGTCATCCATCACATCTGCCGCCTGCAACACGTGCTGGCTAAGACGCGCTGCCCAGCGTTCTATCGCGTGCCCCAATTTGCGCAGCGCAGCGGCTGCATGCCGATTCTGGCGATCCATACGGGTTGCCAGCAGGCGCGCCGCCAGGTGCACCGCCAGTGCCTCATGCAGGTTCAACCGCACGTTGATCAGGTCGGCGCGTCGGTCAATTTTGAGCCGTCCATCTGGTTCTTCATAAATATGCTTAGGTGCATCAGCGAGATTGCGTAATATGGTGGATCGGTCTACACCTAGACGACGCGCTAGTTCGGCCTGCGTCAACCCTTCAGGATGAGCAAGCAGTAACTGTTCGATTTGTAGGAGTCGTTCGGCTTTGTTCGCAGCTCGTTTCATATATATGTTCCTCCAAGCGAATGATACTCAGTGGCTCTGTTGATGACCAAGTGCCACACAGGGTATCCTGCTATGTCTGGAATTGTAGGGTACAGGTGTTGCATGTAACGCAACACTTTAATGAAATCACCCGATCTTTTTAACCTCACCTGACTATGCGAATGAACATTACGTGACCAATATAGCAATACAATGTGACATGTAACGTCACATCGCTGGTAGAGCATGAGGCAACAACGTCCACACACAGTCGAGGAGTACTCTCACTTCTTTCGTCTGTACCCACTTCCCTCCTCTGACGACGACCGCAGCAATTGCCAGAGTCGCCCAGGGACTTTTCATCCATTCATCACTATGCTGTTCCGTCTGTTCAGGTCATATAAACTCGCTGAAACTTTTTACCGGGATATACGTTTAAGATCGTGATGATCTAACCTGAGCACTCATTGCAATCGTTCCTCCCCTGCTTGCGGTACAGACATCTTCTGGTTTGAATATCTAAGGAGGAACGTATGGAAGGAGTGCTCCGATCACAGCGATTACTCGGTCTGGTGCTACTGGTGCTGCTTTCGTTCACTCTCGTGCCGGCAGTCCCAACTCCAGCCCAAACCAACAATCGTTTACCCGTCTTTCGCTTGACAAAACTATCGGTCAGTGACACCACGACCCAACAATTGGGAGGAGTACTCGAAGGGATCGGACGTGGCGCCCCCACAGGGCAAGACGAGTTTCGCGGCAGGAACCGTTTCTTTCGCCTGAATGAACAGAACCGCACGGTGCTTACGCAGTATGCAGCATCCGGTGGGTTCTTTGCCTACGACATTGACGGGCTAGGACGTGAAACGCCTGCCGGGTCAGTTAATGTCGAAACGGCAAAACGGTTGGCATGTCTCTTTTTGACCAACAACAATTTTGTCGGTCGCGATGGTGTGCTGGCCGGTAACGGTCAGAGCAATTACCCGGTACGGTTACAATCTGTACCAGGAGCCTGTGACTCGACGAAGGATTTTGGTCGTCCCACGCTCATTCGGGCGGCTCAGGCAACGGCCAGCGGAGCGGGGCTGGGGCAGGTTTCCGAGTCGGTTGTTGGAGTCGTGGTTGAAGTTCCGTTCGGCTTCGTTAATGGACAAAACTTCATTAACATCGGTGGCGCTGGTGGTCACCTCTCGCTGTTGTTTACGCATACCGATACACTTATTTCGCAGCAAGTTGGTAACGATTCGCTCGATGCCAATGTACCCGGTCTGGCTGCTGTTGCGATGCCCTTTTTCGGGCGGAGCCTGAATTATCTGGGAGAAGTGCCGGTACGCGATCTCAATACTGTGCGCGATGAGGTCCAACAGATGGTAGAACGTTCATATCCCGGCGCAACCGTTGATGTTCCGGCGCCACGTCTATCGTATGTCGTTGATGATGCGGCGGTTGAACAGACGGTACTGGAACCAGAGGCAGTGTTTGAAAACATTACTGTGACGCTGCCAAATGGTGATGTGGTCGTCCTGCGCTCCTTCTCGTTGCCGCTGGCCGCAGGCGGATCGGGTGGCTTTGGCCCAACGGTCGCCATTACCACACCGGCTAATGGCAGTCTCTTTAATGCTGGTCAGCCGCTCAACCTGACCGGTAACATCAGCGATGGTACTGCCCCTTATACGTATCAGTGGCTTCTCGATGATGAGACACCGTTGAGCGGAGTAGCGACGCTGAACGCAGCCGGTTCGGTCAGTCTTTCCGCAACGCTCCCGGCCAGTGTTCGTGAAACTTCACCGACGGTTGTTACTGTCATCTTACGGGTGACCGATAATGACGGTATTCAACGCGATGCCACGATCAGCTTGATCCCCGATTTTCGCTTTTTGTACATTCCGGTCGTGACGCGCAGTGGTACCAGCACTAGTGCGCTGCCCACGATTGATCTCGCCCAAACCAGCTATACCTTCGGTGTTGAAGGTAATTGGGACTATCCGCCGGCCGGTCCAGGCGGCTCCGATTTGCCTGGGGTTATCCCCGATGTTAACGGTTTTGGCAGCGGTATGATCGGGTACGGCTACACATCGCGCTTCTTCTGGTCGAATGCCAATGCTTGGGAAAAGGATTGGCGTGATTGCAGCCTGGGCGGCGTCGATTGTACCACAGGGGTTGATCGTGCCGCCTTCGTGTACTACGCCGGGCACGGTGGGCCGGGTGGCATTGCGATGGCATCTAACAAAGATAGCACCTGGTTTGATGGGAGCAATGCCCGCTATCAGAATCTGCGCTGGGTTGGCTTTGCTTCATGCCAGACACTGCGCGTCCAGGGGTATACCGCAGGAAACGAACCGATCCGACGCTGGTTTAACGCTTTCCAGGGCGCACATATGTTGCTCGGTTTCAACAGTAATATGGCCGACATTGCGTTCGGTGGGCAATTGGTTGCCAATATGCGTATGCCGAGTTTCCCGATCGTAGGTGATCTCCCCTGGGCACAGCTCACCATTGCTCAGGCTTGGGTCAAAACGGCATTCGATATGCATGCTGGCAAACCGGCATATATATACGCACGTAGTTCAACGGTGAATCCGATTAACGATAAGTTGCCCAAGCCGGGTAGTGCATTCCCATCCCGTCCGACCCCGGTCACATCGTACCACTGGGTGTGGTGGGAGTTTTGATCGTTCCGCAATGCAATGGAGCAGGGTTGCACCGGTTGAAACCGGTGCTACGTCGCTGGTTTCGTTATTGAGCTGTTTGATGGCGACGCTGCGTGTGGGTTGCACCGGTTTTAACCGGTGCTGCGTCGCTGGTTTCTGCGCGAGCCGCCAATCCGCAATGCAATGGAACAGGGTTGCACCGGTTGAAACCGGTGCTACGCCGCTGGTTTCTGCGCGAGCCGCCAATCCGCAATGCAATGGAACAGGGTTGCACCGGTTGAAACCGGTGCTACGTCGCTGGTTTCGTTATTGAGCTGTTTGATGGCGACGCTGCGCGTGGGTTGCACCGGTTGAAACCGGTGCTGCGTCGCTGGTTTCTGCGCGAGCCGCCAATCCGCAATGCAATGGAACAGGGTTGCACCGGTTGAAACCGGTGCTGCGTCGCTGGTTTCTGCGCGAGCCGCCAATCCGCAATGCAATGGAACAGGGTTGCACCGGTTGAAACCGGTGCTGCGTCGCTGGTTTTGTCATTGAGCTGTTTGATGGCGACGCTGCGTGTGGGTTGCACCGGTTGAAACCGGTGCTGCGTCGCTGGTTTTGTCATTGAGCTGTTTGATGGCGACGCTGCGCGTGGGTTGCACCGGTTGAAACCGGTGCTACGTCGCTGGTTTTGTCATTGAGCTGTTTGATGGCGACGCTGCGTGTGGGTTGCACCGGTTAAAACCGGTGCTACGCCGCTGGTTTCGTTATTGAGCTGTTTGATGGCGACGCTGCGCGTGGGTTGCACCGGTTGAAACCGGTGCTGCGTCGCTGGTTTCTGCGCGAGCCGCCAATCCGCAATGCAATGGAACAGGGTTGCACCGGTTGAAACCGGTGCTACGTCGCTGGTTTCGTTATTGAGCTGTTTGATGGCGACGCTGCGCGTGGGTTGCACCGGTTAAAACCGGTGCTACGCCGCTGGTTTCTGCGCGAGCCGCCAATCCGCAATGCAATGGAACAGGGTTGCACCGGTTGAAACCGGTGCTACGTCGCTGGTTTCGTTATTGAGCTGTTTGATGGCGACGCTGCGCGTGGGTTGCACCGGTTTCAGTGCCGGTGCTGCGTCGCTGGTTTCTGCGCGAGCCGCCAATCCGCAATGCAATGGAACAGGGTTGCACCGGTTGAAACCGGTGCTACGCCGCTGGTTTCTGCGCGAGCCGCCAATCCGCAATGCAATGGAACAGGGTTGCACCGGTTGAAACCGGTGCTACGTCGCTGGTTTTGTCATTGAGCTGTTTGATGGCGACGCTGCGTGTGGGTTGCACCGGTTGAAACCGGTGCTGCGTCGCTGGTTTCTGCGCGAGCCGCCAATCCGCAATGCAATGGAACAGGGTTGCACCGGTTGAAACCGGTGCTGCGTCGCTGGTTTCTGCGCGAGCCGCCAATCCGCAATGCAATGGAACAGGGTTGCACCGGTTGAAACCGGTGCTACGCCGCTGGTTTCGTTATTGAGCTGTTTGATGGCGACGCTGCGCGTGGGTTGCACCGGTTGAAACCGGTGCTACGTCGCTGGTTTTGTCTATGCTCGTCTCAGGAGGAGACCGGCGGGGCCGAGGTGGGAACCCGCCCCTTCCGCTCACCTCTGTTTCTACATCTGCAAGAGAGTACGGGCTTGACACGCATTTTGATATAGGGTATCATTTTGAAGCCGCGCATGCGGAATCTTTTTTGACTTCTTAATATAGATACATGGTATCAATATGAAACAAGCACTCTCTCGCCCTTACCCACTGCCTGTTACCGTGCTATCGGGGTTTCTCGGCAGTGGCAAGACGACACTACTCAACTACGTCCTGGCTAATCGGTCTGGTCTGCGGGTTGCTGTTATCGTCAACGATATGAGCGAGGTTAATATCGACGCTCACCTCATCCGCTCTGGCGAAGCAGCTCTCAGTCGCACCGAAGAGCAATTGGTTGAACTGACCAATGGTTGTATTTGCTGTACCCTCCGTGAAGACTTGCTGGTTGAAGTTGCTCGCCTGGCTCGTGAAGGTCGCTTCGATTACTTGTTGATCGAGGCAACCGGTATCGCCGAACCGCTCCCAATTGCTGCAACCTTTACCTTCTCCGACCCCGATGGTACCTCACTGAGCGACATAGCCCGTCTTGATACGATGGTTACTGTGGTCGATGCCTTCAATTTCCCGCGTGATCTATACTCGCTCGATGAGTTGCGCGACCGCGATCTGGCTGCTGGCGAAGAAGACGACCGCACTGTCGTTGATCTGTTAATCGATCAGGTTGAGTTTGCCGACGTTATTGTTCTCAACAAAGCCGATCTGGTAAGTGAGCACGATCTGGTGCGCCTGGAAGCACTGCTGCACAAACTTAACCCAGAAGCGCGCATCCTTCGCAGTGTGTTTGGACAAGTGCCGCTTGATCAGATTCTCAATACCGGTCTCTTTAGCTTCGAGCGCGCTGCTCAAATGCCTGGATGGTTGAAGGAACTGCGCGGTGAGCATACTCCCGAAACCGAAGAATACGGTATCAGAAGCTTTGTCTTTCGGGCACGCCGACCGTTTCATCCGCAGCGCTTGTGGGAGCTTCTGCACGATGAATGGCCAGGTGTGCTGCGCTCGAAGGGTATCTTTTGGCTGGCTACCCGCATGGAACAGTGTGGTATCTGGTCGCAGGCTGGTGCATCTTGCCGGATCGAACCGGGTGGCCGATGGTGGGCGGCAGTCGCAACACAGCCGGACGATCCTGCTGAAGCGGCGGCGCTCGCTGCGATCTGGGACGACCGGTGGGGAGATCGCCGCCAGGAATTGGTCTTTATCGGCCAGGACCTTGATGAGCCTGCATTACGAGCGCGCTTAGAACGATGTTTATTGACCGATGAAGAGATGGCCCTTGGCCCAGAAGAGTGGCAGACGTTCTCTGATCCGTTTGGTCGGTGGGAGATTGTCTCAATCATAGACGATGAGTGACGATCCATGCCTTGCTCAATCAGCATTGACAGGATCGCGTGCTTACGGCTATTATCAACGGCGTGTTTCGCAAGATATAACTATCGAAAGGGTCAACTAATATGAAAGTCGCTTACATCTTCGCTACTTCAGGACACACCGCTAGCTACAAGCTCGGTAAGATGATTCTGCCGCAATTGGAAGCCGGGAATCACGGTGCACAGGTCGTTGGGATGTTTTTCTTCGACGACAACACCTATCTGCTGCGAGCCGGTGACCCAATGGGCGAACGATTGGCAAAAGTTGCTGCCGAGCAAGGCATTCTCTTGATGATGTGCGATCAATGTGCTCTGGAACGGGGGTTGGCTGTCGGTGAGCCAGGCAATTGTCGAGTAACCGGTACCGTTGCCGGAGTACAGGTTGGTTGCTTCCCCGATCTTTACGCGGCACTAGCCGGAAATCCGCCTGATCAGGTGATTACACTCTGAGCGGGTGATCTGTTCACGCGCCGTCTCGTTGCGGATGCCAGCCGATTGTTGTCACCAATCGTTACAGCCAATGGCTGCCTGGGCATCTGGCCGGTCATCTGCATTGATACCGGCCATAGCCTAGATGCCAGCCCGGGTGCCACCGTTTGCCGTTTGAGATACGTACTCATAACGAGGGAGGTTTTCGTATGTCTCGTCGCTGTGATCTAACCGGTCGTAAACCGTCTTTTGGTCATCATGTATCGTTCTCAAAACGACGTACAAAGCGACGTTGGCTTCCCAATGTTCAAGAACGACGGATTTGGGTTCCTGAAGAACAACGTTTTGTTCGCCTGAAACTCTCAGCGGCTGCGCTCCGCGAAATTGAGCGTAAGGGTTTGCTTAAGGCATTACGTGACCGGGGGCTCACGCTGCGCGATGTTGAGCGACGTTCACGCTCCTAGAATACTACTGCTATGTATCTGGACTGGTTGATCGTTGGTGGCGGCATTCATGGTGTGCATCTCGCGCTCGTTCTACGGGAACGATGCCGCGTTCCAGCCGACCGCCTGCGCATTATCGATCCGCACGAACGTCTGCTGGCACGTTGGGACACCTGTACCACTGTCTGTGGTATGCGTTTTTTGCGCTCTACCCTGGTTCATCACCTTGCCCCTGATCCATATGACCTGCTGCAATTTGCTCAACAGACAGGTGCTGGATCGCACCATTTTCATGGACGCTATCAGCGTCCATCACTGGAAATCTTTCGAGCGCATGCCCGGTCACTGATTGAACGATACCGGCTGCACGAGCACACGCTCCATGGTCGCGTCTGTGGTTTGCAACGGCGTAACCTGATCTGGCAGGTCGAAACAGATCAAGGTGTCCTCTCGACACGTAACGTCATTCTGGCGTTAAGCTGTACAGAGCAATTACGCTGGCCGCAGTGGGCGCAACTGTTACGGAACTCAGGGGCGGCGATTTATCACCTATATGAACCAGCGTTTTCGCGAGATCGGATCGGAGAGGGCCAGACGGTTGCCATTATCGGTGGTGGAATCAGTGCCGCCCATCTTGCGCTCACGCTCAGCTCTGTTGCCCAGGTTACGCTTGTGATGCGACGACCAATCCAGATCGCACCGTTCGATAGCCCGCCGGGCTGGATGGGTCCGAAAGAGCTACGTCGTTTTCACGCTGAACCCGACCTGAACCGCCGCCGAGCGCTGATTACCGCTGCTCGCTTACCGGGGACAATGCCGGTCGAACTGGCACAGAGCCTGACAACCGCTGCCCAACAACACAAACTACGTCTTTTGATCGATGAAGTACATACTGCTACTTTTGCAGACGGTGTCATCACGCTACAACTCAACCATCACCGATTGACGGTGCAAACGGTCATCCTCGCTACCGGTTTTACCGCCGAACGTCCTGGGCATCCATGGCTCGACAACGTTATCCCTGCCAACAACCTCCCTGTGGCAGCCTGCGGTTACCCCGTGATCGGCCCTGATTTGCAATGGGCGCCAGGATTGTTCGTTACCGGTCCGCTAGCCGAATTGGAAATTGGTCCGGTCGCCCGCAATATCATCGGCGCCCGCCATGTCGGAGAGCGCCTTGTGCACCGGTACGTGAGTGGGTAGAGCGTTTCAAAGTTTTTTATTGCTCTTGCCATCAGTCAGGGTGATCTGAGCATCTTCGTTACTCGGCCACTCTCACTCAGTCTGTTACTGACTGCTCTTATTGCGCTGCTCATTCCATATCTGCCGGTATTATTCAATCTGCTTACCGGCAAACAGATTCGTAGTGGACGCATCGTGTTTGGTCAGGGTGAAGAGGATTGATCGGGAAAGGGCGGGTTCACAACCCGCCCGGCCATAGTCGGCTGTGTTCGACAGAACGCTTTTACCCTAACCGGTAGTGCGTAAACCGGCAGCAATAGCATTCACCAGGTGCAACAGATCGATAAGGGTCGCTTCGGCTGCCGGATCACCAGTTGCTTGCTGGGCGCGCCATTGCGCCAGGAGTTCGATCTGGCGCCAATGAAGTGGCGCCAACCCAATCTGACGTCGGGCCAGAGTCGCTGCGACTCGCGGTCGCCGTTGTTCGATGGGCATCCCGAAAATCGCCGTCAATGCTGCCTCAGTCCGTGCAAATTCAGCATCGATTAATTCAAGGAATTGCCGCCGGATCGTTGCATCTTCTACCAACCCGGCATAGGCATGCATGATGTCGCGGTTTGCCGTCTGCAGGCTGGTACCAACATTTGCCAGCAGATAACGCAGGAGCGGCCAGCGCCACTGTTCGGCGCGCAGTCGTTCCCATGTTTCTGGGTCTTCCTGTTGTAGCGCGCTCAACGCACTCCCAACCCCGTACCATCCCGGCAAATAGAAGCGTGCCTGATTCCAGCTAAATACCCACGGGATCGCCCGTAAATCAGCCAGCGTCGCCTGACCGGTACGTCGTGCCGGTCGTGACCCGATCCGACTCTGTTCAATCACATCGATAGGCGTGGCCTGACGGAAGAAGGTGATAAAGCCATCACGCTCAATCAGGTCGCGATAGGCTACCCTGGCCTGCCGAGCCAGCCAGCCGATGACCGGTTCCAGGGGATGGGGTTCCTCCGAATGGTGCTGTTGGAGCAACGTGTGCATCGTTGTTCCGGCCAGCAGAAGCTCTAGATTATACGCAGCCGTGAGCCGATTGGCATACTTCTGCGAAATAACCTCGCCTTGCTCGGTGAGGCGTAAATCACCGCTGAGACTGCCCGACGGCAACATCGCAATAAAACGATTGGTTGGACCTGCCCCACGACTGATCGTTCCACCACGGCCATGGAAAAAGCGGATGCGCACACCGCGTTCCTGACCTACCTTCACCATTGCACGCTGGGCTTGATACAACGCCCAATAGCTGGCTAAAATCCCCCCGTCCTTATTGCTATCGCTGTAGCCGATCATGACTTGCTGTACCAACTCGCCGCCCTGGGCCTGCACAACCAGACTACGGCGGGTCACTGGGTGATCGAGGATGTCAGCGAGTATCTTGGGGCTATGCTCAAGGTCTTCAATAGTTTCAAACAAGGGTACCACCGGTAACCGGCAAACCAGACCTTCTGGCGTGGCATACGCCAGACCGGCTTCCCGTGCAAGCAAATAGACGACCAGCACATCAGTGACATCACGGGTCATGCTGACAATGAGTGGCCCCAATCCAGCCGTTCCATAGCGGGCAATGTGCGCAGCCAGTACTCGATAGCACTCGACAACGGATGCAGCCTCTTGGCCGAGCGGTGTATTGGGGTGGGCAAAGGGGCGCAGTGATGCAACCTCACGTTCGAGCAGATCACGCCGTCGCTCAGGATCGAACAGGTCATCGGAAGAGAGACCGGCAGCTTCCAACAGTTGCGCCAGAGCACGGTCGTGAAACTGACTGTTTTGCCGAATGTCCAGGGTTGCCAGATGAAAGCCAAAGGTGTCAACCAGTTGCATCAGGGGTCGAATCTCAGCTTCGGCTAGCCGCTCGGCGCCAATTGCCCGGAGATGGTCGGCAAACTCGCGCAGGTCGTTGAGCAACTCACTTGCACAGCGGTATCGATCTGGCTCGTCTATCAGGCTGGCCGCCTCAGCCGGTTCATCATCAATTGGTAATCGTGCTCGCATGAGATTAAGTGCCTGACGCCACGGCTCATTCGGATTGCGCGCAATTGCCTGTACGCCACGCCCGCCCAGACCACTTGCCATACGCCGAATCTGGTCAGTAAGGCCGGGCGGTGTGGGCACGAGCATGTCAGAAATGCTGAGGTGACTGGCTGCCTGTCGTAACCGCCGACGTAACAACCGCAATGCTTGCAGACGCATTTCACGCAAGGTTTGAGCGGTAATCTCGGCGGTTACTAACGGGTGCCCATCCCGATCCCCACCAACCCAAGAGCCAAAGCGAAGGCGCGGCCAGGTATCGCGCAGGAGAGCAGGATCGAACCCCGCTCCCTGCCAGGCATAGCGCAATTGATTATCGAGCACCGGCAATACATCAGGGAAGACGTTGACCAAATAGTGCAAGACATTACGAACTTCAGCCGGTACACCTGGTTTACTTAAAAAAACGTCGCCGGTGCGCCACAAGCGTTCGAGCAGATTCTCAATATCGGCCTTGATTTCGGCTTGCTCGGCTGGTGACCACCGTTGACTCTCGCGTCGCACTAGCAATAGATACAACTCACGGTAGTGCGCGAGCACCGTTGCCCGTTTCGCTTCAGTCGGATGAGCGGTTAACACCGGTTCGACATGAATATGAGGCAAAGCGGCTGCAATCTCTTCGGCAGTGATACCGGCAGACTGAAGTTTTTGGATCGCGTCACGCCAACGTCCCGACTCAGGCCGTATAGTTGGATCACGATCGGCGATGCGACGCTGTTGCACAGCCGCATTTTCCTCGGCGATATTGAGCAACTGGAAAGCGATGATCATCGCCTGCGCCAGCTCGCGAGTCGGAACGGAATTGTGGCGTTCAGTCCCATCAAGCCAGGGAAGTGCTTGCGCTACGTTCCCAGCACCGACATCGTGCAATACCTGCGCAAAGCAATCAAGCAAGAAGGAAAAATCTTGATCAGCCTTTTCTTGATCAAGTGGGCGCATGGGCATAGGGGTTAACCTTTCACTACGCTATCTGATTTGCAATCATACCATAAAGGGGAGAGAGTGAGAGGGTGAGAACGGATGCCGCAGAGGAGCGAGTGGAGAGGAAAGAGAAGGCGGGCCGCAATGTGGGCCGGTGCAGCAGATGAGTTGACACCGGATCGTATCATTGCGATAATCCTGATAGAGGGATCAGGCAATATATCCGAATTCACGGCATCGTCGATGTCCGCGCAGAAGGGTGACCTGTCTGCGCAGTGCTTGACTTTTGTCGAAGATACCTCTTCAGCTTCGCCTGCGGCCATCAGGTCTGATTGAGCGTTGATTGACAAGCGTAGGCTGGCTGTAAAGAACCTCTTGACAGGGTATGTGCCAGGGAGTACAATTTTAGTAGTTCGGAATTGAACAACTATGGTAGAAACGAACCTTTTAGAACAACTTACGGCGCTGGGGCTTACCGAGTATGAAGCGCGAGTCTATCTGGCATTGCTGACCGATCACCCCGCAACCGGGTATCAGATCAGCAAATTAGCCGGTATACCGCGGTCGATGGTGTACGAAGCACTAGGACGGTTAGAGGCGCGGGGGGCAGTGCTGAAATCGGTTGAAGAGAAGGCAACGCTCTATCAGCCTATTTCACCGGCGATCTTGCTCGACCGTTACGAACGGGAGGCTCGCGAGCGGGCTGCGGTGTTGCGCAATCAACTGATGCCCCTCTTTCGCCATGAAGAGAGTGATCGCCTCTGGAACTTTAGCGGTCGGAAAGAGGCATTGGCTGCGGCACGCGAGTTGATCGATAGTGCTACCCGTGAGCTGATGCTGGTGCTAACCGATGCCGATGTCGAGGCGCTTTATCAGCCGTTGGCTGCGGCGCATGAACGCGGAGTAGCGTTGGGTGTCATTCTCACCGGTGAGGCCCCCTTCTCGTTTGGGCAGGTTGTGCGCCATCCCAAGCGTGAGACCGAGTTGCACGGCATGGTAGAAACCTTAATTGTAGTTGCCGATGAACGCGAATTTCTGATCGCCTCTGGTCATCTAGCAACGACCGCAACCGTGACTACAAACCGCAATATGGTCTTAATTGCCCGTCAGTTCATCTGGATGGAACTGTTCGCGCAACGGATTTTCGCTCGCCTCGGTGATGATCTGCTCGCTCGACTCGATCCTGAAGACCGACAGGTATTGCACTCATAACCGGTCACTCACCCAGCGCCGAAGAGGAGGCATTGACATGACGACACTTTCGCAGGCTGCTCCCTGGCGACAACTGTCGCAATGGCTTCACGATGAGATTCTCGAACCGCTGTTCGTGGTGCTCACGCTGATCGGGATCGTCGTTGGTATCTGGCTGGAGGGAGCCGGTGCACCTGATTCCCTGACTCTGCTTGTTCATCTTGCGACCTATTTTTTTGGCGCATTTTACGCAGTACGGGCAATTATCGAGGCGTTACGTCACTGGTCAATTGAAGTCGATCTGCTGATGGTACTGGCGGCGTTAGGGGCTGCCTATCTGGGTGATTTTACCGAAGGCGCGATTTTACTCTTTCTCTTCTCGTTGAGTAATGTGTTGCAGGCGTATGCGCTGCGTCGTACCGAACAAGCGATCACCTCATTGATGGCACTGCGACCCGATACGGTACGGGTGCGCCGTCATGGTCACGAGCTTGATCTGGCCGTTGAGCATGTCCAGGTTGGGGATATTGTGATCCTTCGTCCAGGCGATCGGGTACCACTTGACGGCGTGATCGAACGCGGTGTAGGCACGTTTGATGAATCGGCGCTGACCGGTGAGTCGATGCCGGTGCAGAAGGGACCGGGTATGACGGTGCTGGCCGGAACGCTCAACCAGACCGGTGCGCTTGAGGTACGGGTTACGAAGCCGGCGAGCGAGAGCACACTGGCGCGGGTGATTGCAATGGTAAGTGAGGCGCAGGCGCGCAAAGCACGCACACAGAGTTTTCTTGAGCGGTTCGAGCAGCGCTATGCGATTGGAGTGATTGCAGCGGTTGCGCTCTTCATACTACTCGTTCCTCTGAGCGGAATGACATTCGCCGATACGTTCTATCGGGGGATGGTGCTCCTGACCGTTGCCTCACCGTGCGCTCTGGTTATCAGTGTACCGGCGGCGTTGCTGAGTGCAATTGCTTCAGGTGCGCGACGTGGCGTGCTCTTCAAAGGGGGCGTTCATCTAGAAGAGTTGAGTCGGGTGCGTGTGATCGCTTTCGATAAGACGGGAACGCTGACCCTTGGTAAACCGGTGGTATCCGATCTGGTTCCGATGACAGGGGTGAGCGAGTATGAATTACTTGCTACGATTGCCCGGGCCGAACAGCCCTCAGAACATCCGATTGCGCGGGCCATTTTACGTGCTGCTGAAGAGCAGTCAATCGATGTTGTTCCGCCAGAGCAATTTTCTGCGGTAACCGGTATGGGGGTGCGGGCAACGTGGGATGAGATTGAGACGTTGGTTGGCTCACCTCGCCTGTTTGAAGCGAGCAGGATCGCGGTTCCAACGGAGCTCCTTGCGCAGGCTGATGCGTTGATGAAGCAGGGCCGGGGAAGTGTGTTATTTGTGTGGCGGGGTGGCCGTTGGCTGGGGCTAGTCGCTGTGATGGATCGCGAACGGCCAGACGCTGCGCAGCAGATTGCCGCTCTGCGGGCAGCCGGTATCGAACGCATTGTCATGTTGACCGGTGATAATGCGCTGGTGGCTGAGGCAATGGCACAGCGGTTGGGGGTCGATGAGGTGTACGCCGAGTTGTTACCCGCCGACAAATTGCATCTGGTTGAGCAATTACGGCAACGCTACGGTGGTGTGGCAATGGTCGGCGATGGGGTTAATGACGCACCGGCACTGGCGGCAGCAACGGTTGGCATTGCGATGGGCGCTGCCGGTACCGATGCTGCACTGGAAACAGCCGATCTGGTCTTGATGCGAGATGATCTTGGCGCTATCGTGTATGCGTTGCGGTTGAGCCGGCAGACGCAGCGTATTGTCTGGCAGAACATTGTGTTCGCGCTGGCAGTTGTGGTGGTGTTGGTGCTGACGACATTAACTGTAGGAGTGCCGTTGCCGTTGGGGGTGGTTGGTCACGAGGGTAGTACAATTATCGTCGTGCTGAACGGGTTACGCTTACTCCTGTTTCGCTGAGTGCAGGCAGGTGTCGAGCGATTACAGGACGAACCTTCTGAGCGACATTTCCACTCTTCTTCGCGGGAGCGAAAGGGGGAGGGTGTGGTGAGGAAGAAGCTCTCCCCCTCATTAAACCTTCCTCTCTCCCACCACCCCCTTGCGGGCCGGTGGCCCGCGCACCCAGGGGGTACCGATGCCTTCCTCTTTCCGCCCCTCTCTGCGGGCCGGTGGCCCGCGCACTCAGGGTGCAGAGGCCTTCCTCTTTCCGCCCCTCTCTGCGGGCCGGTGGCCCGCGTACCCAGGGGGTACCGATGCCTTCCTCTTTCCGCCCCTCTCTGCGGGCCGGTGGCCCGCGTACCCAGGGGGTACCGATGCCTTCCTCTTTCCGCCCCTCTCTGCGGGCCGGTGACCCGCGCACCCAGGATGCAGAGGCCTTCCTCTTTCCGCCCCTCTCTGCGGGCCGGTGGCCCGCGCACCCAGGGGGTACCGATGCCTTCCTCTTTCCGCCCCTCTCTGCGGGCCGGTGGCCCGCGCACCCAGGGATTCATATTGACAAATCGGCAGCTTCGGCGTATAGTAATGTGGCCTGTTGGCAACGGTTAAGGCGTGTTTGAAGTCATCCTAAATTGTCCTTCACTCAGCAAGAGTGAGGCAGGTGTAGGTGGCAATGTATCAGGGTGTTTTTCGATCACGCTCGTAGACGCGATGAGGAACGGAACCGCTATGGATAGTAGTCATTCTCGTCAGCGGCACAGCATGGTGATGACAACCAATACACACACCGGCCTCATCGGGTCTTCGTGCCGGTTTGTATAGACGATGAGTCTACTATAGACTCCCCGGTGAGGCGTAGCTCACCGGATTGTTTTTGTGTCTGTATTGACTGTCTTCACCGCCTGTGCCGCTGCCAAGATGCACAGGCGGTGAATAGTGACCACATTCCCAACTCCACATCTCGATGAGGTTCAAGCACTGATCGCTGAACAGCGCTGGCTCGACCTGCGTGAGCAATTTTCGCGCTGGTCAGCACCAGAAATCGCCGACCTGCTGCGCGAACTTTCGACTGCCGAACGCATGCTCGTGTTTCGCGTCTTGCCCCGTACTCTGGCCGGTGAAGTCTTTTCGTATCTTGAGCACGATGATCAGTACGAGTTGCTGACCAGTCTGAGCCAGGAAGAGACCAGGCTGCTCCTTGCTAATCTTAGCCCTGATGATCGCACGCAGTTGTTCGAGGAGTTACCTGGTCAAGTTACGCAGAAGCTGCTCAACCTGCTCAGTCCACACGACTTGAAAGAGGCTCGCCAGTTGCTCGGCTATCCTGAAGAGAGTGTCGGGCGTTTGATGACCCCGGACTATGTGGCCGTTCATCCAAACTGGACGATTGCAAAGGCGCTTGAGCACATTCGGGTGCGAGAACGGGATAGCGAGACGATTGACGTTATCTATGTCACCGATGAGAAGTGGCACCTGCTCGACGCGATTGAATTGCGCCGGTTCATTCTGGCCGAACCAACTCAGACCGTGCGTAGTCTGATGGACGAGAGCTATGTGGTGTTGTCGGCGTTTGATGATCGTGAACGGGCTGTTGAAGCGTTGCGCCGCTATAGCCTGCCGGCCTTGCCGGTTGTCGATTCAGATGGGGTATTAGTGGGAATTGTAACCTTCGACGATCTGATCGATGTCGCTGAAGAAGAGGTGACTGAGGACTTTCACCGGAGCGCAGCCATTGAGCCGCTCCGTGGTAGTTATCTGGAAACACCGATCCTCGAACTGGTGCAGAAGCGGGTACCTTGGTTGGTAGCGCTCGTCTTTGTCAATGTCTTTTCGGGTGCAACCATCGCTGCGTTTGAAGAGACCATCGCTGCTGTGGTCTCACTGGTCTTTTTTCTGCCATTGCTAATCGGAAGTGCGGGGAATGCCGGTTCACCATCGGCAACGCTCACAGTACGCGCTCGGGCAACCGGCGACATAGAGTCAGGAGACTGAGACTGGTGGCGTCTGTTGGCGAAAGAATTGTTGGTCGCCTTCCTATTGGGAAGTGCAATGGCACTGGCTGTCGGTGTTTTGGGCATTATTCGTGTGGGCTGGCAGGTTGCCGGTGTTGTCTCGCTGACGATGCTGGTACTGGTCTTGATGGGAAGTCTGATCGGGATGTCACTCCCATTTCTGCTGCGACGGCTAGGGCTTGATCCGGCAACTGCAAGCGGCCCGTTGGTGACATCGCTGTCGGATATTGTCGGCGTATTGATCTATTTTTCGCTGGCAACCTGGCTACTTGGCATCGGAATGGATTAAACGATAAGCACGCCTATGTTCAAACCTCGCACATTTACGCCGGATGTCCCAGTACGACCGTTGCTGACGCGCGCTGACCTCTGGTTGTTGCTGACCATCATCGGTCTACTGGCATTGGTGGTCGGAATTGCCGAACGCGCACCGGCAACCGTACAGGGGCCGGAGATCAGTCTGTCACTCAGTGCATTACCGTTCTACGCGATTCGTTCGGTCGGGCGTATGGCAATTGCCTATGCGCTGTCGTTCTTGTTTACGATGGTCTATGGCTATATTGCGGCCTATAACGCACGTGCCGAACGAATATTGATCCCTTTGCTTGATGTCTTGCAAAGTGTCCCGATCCTCTCCTTCTTACCGGTGGTGTTGCTTGGCCTGAGTGCAATTTTACCCGAGGCGTGGGCAGTCGAATTGACAGCCATTGTCCTCATTTTTACCAGTCAGGTCTGGAATATGACCTTTGCCTGGTATCAGTCATTGACAACGATCCCGCGTGAGTTGCGCGAAGCGAGCAGCATCTTCCGCTTTTCACGCTGGCAGCGTTTTACGACGCTTGAATTTCCGTTCGGTGCGCTCGCGCTCGTCTGGAACAGTATGATGAGTTGGGCCGGTGGTTGGTTTTTCCTGATGGCAGCCGAAATCTTTACCCTTGGCGAGCGTGATTTTCGCTTACCGGGCTTGGGGGCGTTTTTACAAACGGCTGCTGATGCCGGTGATCTCAACAGCATCGCCTGGGGACTGTTGACCCTCATTGTGGTGATCGTGCTGCTTGATCAGCTCATCTGGCGACCACTGCTCGTCTGGGCCGGTCAATTTCGGATCGAGTTGGTTGAACGCGATGATGAAAACCGGTCGTGGTTGTACGATCTACTGAGCGGCTCAAAGCTGGCAGCCTGGTTTGGTCACGTGATCGGTCGTCTCAACGATACCCTGCTCGTCTGGTTTGGTCGCCGACCGGCTGCCGATCCATATCTGAGTGGCACAGAGAAATCTTCACCAATAGAATGGCTTGCGTTTGTGCTCAGCGTTGTGCTGATCGGATGGGGTGTTTTTAGCGGTGGCCAACTGTTGCTCAGGGTACCGTTAGAACAGTGGGCAATGATTGCCCTGAGTGTCGGGGCAACGATGCTGCGCGTGGTGATGGCAATGATCCTGGCATTGCTCTGGACGGTACCGGTTGGTGTGTTGATCGGCACCCGTCCCGCAGTTGCTGCCGTGTTACAACCAGTTATCCAGATTGCCGCTTCGATCCCGGCCACAGCACTCTTTCCAGTGCTTGTTCTGGTCTTCCTGACCGTTCCCGGCGGGTTGAATATCGCTGCGGTGTTGTTGATGTTGCTAGGAACACAATGGTACATTCTGTTTAACGTGATTGCTGGTGCTTCGGCTATTCCGCAAGATTTGCGCTTCACGACGGAACTTTTGCAGTTGCGCGGCTGGGAACGGTGGCAAACGCTCATCTTACCGGCTCTTTTTCCGTCGCTTGTTACCGGTCTGATTACGGCCAGTGGTGGGGCCTGGAACGCCAGTATTGTGGCGGAATACGTTGTGTTTAATCAGCAAACGTACCAGACGATCGGTATTGGAGCGCAGATTGCCGCAGCGACCGAGGCAGGCGATTTCGCCGGTTTGTTTGCTGCAACCCTCGTGATGGTTATTGTTGTCGTGGCAATTAATCGGCTCTTTTGGCGTCGGCTCTATCGTCTGGCCGAAACACGGTATCGCATGGAATAGTTCAACGGAGAGATCGTATGCAGCAGAAACAAACCAGGCCGCTGGTTGAGCTTTTAGGAGTGACGCAACGGTATGGGCGCGGTGAGCGCCAGTTCACCGCCATCCAGGATGTGAATCTGGTCATTTCTGAAGGCGAGTTCGTTGCCCTCCTCGGCCCTTCAGGATGCGGCAAGAGCACGTTGTTACGGATTATTACGGGGTTGAATCGGCCAACTGAAGGTTTGGTGCGCTACCGCGGCAAGACGCTAAACGGTGTGAATCCGTATGCAACGATTGTTTTCCAAACCTTCGCCCTCTTTCCGTGGTTGACCGTCGAGGAAAATGTTGCCGTCGCCCTCCGTGCACGAGGATTTTCCCGCGACGAAGCGCGAAAACGTGCGGTCGAGTTGATCGATCTGGTCGGGCTAGATGGCTTCGAGCAGGCGTATCCCCGTGAGCTTTCTGGTGGTATGCGCCAGAAAGTTGGGATCGCACGGGCATTAGCTGTTGATCCCGAACTGCTCTGCCTCGATGAACCATTTAGCGCGCTTGACGTGTTGAGCGCCGAGACCCTCCGCGGCGAGGTATTGGAGTTGTGGACCGGAGGGAGTCTGAAGATTCGCGCTGTCTTGATGGTCAGTCATAATATCGAAGAGGTGGTCTTCATGGCCGACCGAATTGTCGTTATGGATAAGAACCCAGGACGGATTATCGCCGAGGTACCGGTGAATCTTCCGCATCCGCGTGACCGAAAATCGGATGCATTTGCGGCGATTGTCTCACGGGTTTACGCAGTATTGGCCGGGCAGACTCAGCCGGAGGCGATTGAGTACGGTACCGAGCCAGGGCAAAATGGCCAAACTCGCTTGCTACCACCTGCATCGGTGACGGCCCTTGCCGGTTTGCTTGAGCAGGCAAATGCCACTGAATATGAACGTGATCCGATTGTGCAGTTGCAAGACGAGCTAGGGTTAGACCTCGATCAGCTTTTGCCGTTGATCGAGGCGGCTGAATTGCTCGGTTTTGCCCGCATCGAGAACGGAAATCTCATTCTCACCCCACTCGGTGAGGCGTTTGCCGAGGCGAGTATTCAAGCCCGTAAAGAAATCTTTGCTTCGCGCTTACGCCGGCTTCCCTTCTTCCGCTGGATGTTACGTATGATCGCGGCTGCCGATAATCAATCACTTCGTTGGGAAGTGTTGTTAACGGCCTTAGAGCCAGAATTTCCACCTGAAGTCGCTGAACGTCAGCTCGATATTGCGCTGGAATGGGGACGCTACGCCGAACTTTTTGCCTACGATGATGCCGAAGGTCGCTTCTTCCTGGAAACGCCGGTAGCGACGGCGTAGTGCCGGGTTGCGCGTATCCGCCGCTGGCGACGTAATCAGGGGGTCATATTCCATATACGCCCCACTTGCACGTGCAGTACCCGCCGGTCGTTCTGACGGGGGTCTTCGGCAGCCGGAATCCAGGCCGGACCGGTGAGATGAAGCAGGAGTGTGCCGCCAGGAGCGGGTGGTAATATGTTTGGATCGAGCGTAACCTGCACAGTTGTCGGTTGCTCGGTGAGCTGGAAACATCCCAACTCAACGTGAGGGGTGCTGGTCGTTGGCCAGAGCGTCTCTTCTACCTGAGCGCTGACACAGAGGGTTGCCTGCCCAAGATGAGACGGGCGGCGACCGCCAGCCGCTTCGATAAACATGGTTTGGGGCGCGGTGGGAAGTCGCCAAGGCAGCCGGATGATCGCTTCGCCGTTGCTCCAACTATATTGGTAACCACTGCTGTCCTGTTCGGGGCGATAAAAACCACTCACCTGCGCGGCAAAGGTTGTTGGAGAGAAAGGCGGAGCGATGGTACCTAGGAGCGGCTCGGCCAGGGGGTCGAGCCGATAGATGGTAAAGGGGAGCACGAGGCGTGAGACGTTCTGCGGTTTCTGATCGGTCAATTGCTCGAATTCGGCCATATCGAGCGATACGTTGTCAATCGGTGTAAGCCGAAAGCCGGGTAAGGCCAGATTACCGCCACTCGCACTGAGCATCAGATACACAGTGCGACCGTTGGCTTGCCAGCGCTTTACCTGTTCGGCCAGCAAAACGGCATATGGTGCGGTCGCCACGCTTTTCACGGTGAACGCATTGATGCCGTGCACGAAGCGGAGTGGCGTTGCCAGCAAGTCGGGCACATCACGCGCATCGCTGTAGACCGGTGCGCCACCGCGTAAGAGCACGATGTCGCGTTCGGGTGTGAAATGATCGGCAACGGCAGCTACCTGTTGCAGCGCTCCGGCGTATTCAGTATGGGCAAAGTAGTAACGTCCCGTCCACCCCAGAAACAGTATCAGCAACCCGGCTAGCCCGGCTGCCAACCCCTGCCGCCAGCGACGAGCAGTAGGCCGCAGACGCCAGGCGCCGGCCAGGGCTGCCAGTGCATACGCGGCACTCAGGGCGAAGATCGGATACACAATGGGAACAAAGCGGCGCAGAATATAGATGTAGGTCTGCTCCGAGGTACCGTAAGTCTGTCGCAAGTAAAAGAAACTGCCCAGGAAGCCAACAGTAAGCATGAGCCAACTGGCCGCATTCAGATCACGCCGCCACCAGAGGGCAAAGCCGATGGCAGCCAGCACAACTCCGAGCGGTGAGAGGTACCAGCCGACACGCACCAGACCGGCCAGCGGGATCAGTTCTTTGGGCTGTACCGGAGCGGGTTCGCTGGTGAACGTGCTGGGGTCGGCCATCAGGCGTTGCCACCAGGTCATGGTGCTGTATTCCCGGTAGTACAGCACCAGCGGCAGCCGGATCGGTGCCCCCACGTATCCCTGAATCCGCAGCCAATTGAGAGTCTGGTTTGAAAATGGCCCTTGCCATGGCCCGCGCGTGGCAGCCAATTCAGCTCGCAGGGTCGTTGTAGCGGCCAGGTCAGGTACTGCCTCCCAGGTACGTCCTTGCAAAACAACTCCAGCCTGCAAGCGGGCTTCCGTCGCTGTCATCACCCCCCGCCGCACATCGCCAGCCACCAGTTCTGGATCACGGGTTAGCGGATCATTCCAGCCACCACGAGTATTAAAGAGCAGGTCGGCATCGATGATCTGGGGCCGCACGAAATACGCCCATCCACTGAGTAGCAGGAGGCCGATAGCAATAGCCCGCTGCCAGCCTAACCGATGAGCGACAACCCAGTTTTCAAGCGGCAGAGTCCAGCGTCGAGCGCGGATCACCAGCATTGCTACCAGCACTATTCCCAGCAATGCCAGTTCGATCCAAATCCGCCAGGGATCGTCAAGCGAACTGAATTTCGAGTTGAAGTAGGAATCACGTACCGCCGGCGTGAGGAACGGCAGCGCAATCAATGAAGTCAGAGCGAAGTCTTGAAAGCGGGCAAAGCCGGTGTCGAAAAAATAGGCGCGGGCGATAAAGATGATGTGCAGCGTTGCGTGTATCAGCATGCCTGCCATGCCTAGTGCGAGGGCCGTCTGCTCACGCTGCCAGCGTCGGCTAAGCCAGCAATACGCCAGGTAGAGTACCGCTGGCGCCAGTAAGAAGAAGTCAATGCGGGTGAGCGCAACCTGACCGAAGGCAATTCCGGCCAGCGCTGCGTAGGTGATCCGTGCTGGAGCCGGAAGCGTGCGGTCATTGCCTTTCGCAAACAGATACAATCCGCCCCAGGTCAGGCATTGGGCTGTCGTCTCAGCAGTTGAGTAGCGGGCAAACCAGACTTGTACTGCGTTCAGGCCGAGCAATACCATGCCAAGCCAGCCCACCCACGGCCCGGCCAGACGACGACCGATCATGCCGACACTCCACACGCCGAGGGTGCCGAGCAGACCGGTGGCAAACAGTCCGAACAATGGGCCACCAGCAGCGGTCAGCAAGCCGATCCAGGCCGGAAAGAGGTGAAAGCCCTGGGGGACGATGCGGCCTTGCGCCAGATCACCTTCGTTGATAAGAAACCCGGCGGCACGCAATCGGGTGGCGATGTAGCGATCACGTGCCTGCCCGATCATCAGATTACTGATCGCCTGCGCTGCCGCTTCCCGAATCGTCGGCTCTGCCGACTGAACCGCCTGTCCCAATTCGGCAACTACCGCATCAGATTGCACAATACTGCCGGTGCGGGCCATGGCAAAGCCGGTTACGGCATAGACGCCTGCGTCACGTACTCCCAGGATAACTTCAAAGGGACGGGCAACCAGGAGGGTGAGGATAAGCAACGTTGGCAGCCAGATCAGCGCGGTACGGGTCGGCAAGAGCACCTTTGCGCGACGAGTGTGGCGCCATCCCCACCAGAAAAGTACACCACTAACGATGAGGGTTAGCCCCAGATGTAACCAGAGCGAAAAGATCCCCAGACTTCCCAACGTTAGGGCCAGCCAGCCGCTCCAGAGCGCGCTGATCAGACAACGTTCAAAATGGCATTCAAGGCCATCATCACAGCCAAACGCAGGTACGGCAGTGGTTAACGCCCACCCTGGGGCATAGATAAACAACGGTAAAAGCAGAATCCCGACAATGATCTGTTCCATATACGATATCCGGCAATCGGCGCCGGGCGCGATTATAGCACACTGTCGGAGATCTGCGGCGAGTGTTCACAGGCTATGACCGCCAAGCTACTGCCACAAAATTGCCAGGATCACGGCAATCACACAGCCAATACCGAGCAGAAACGTTATCTGGGCCACTCGCAGCAATGTGGCTTTCCGCCCTTGTAACTGACGATACACCCGCGCCATATCGGTCACATTATCGTGTTGATAGGTCATCCGTCGCGGTACCAGCACCAGCATAGCGGCAATCAGCGAGGCAAAAAAGACACAGACTCCAGCACTCCCAACCCAGCGCACGACACCGTTTTGCAGGTATGCTGGCTGATCGTTCAACGCCAGCACGGCAAACAGGACACCGTACAACCCGCTTACCAACTGAATAATCGTTTGCGCGCCGGTTTCCAGCCGGTCAACATTCCCGCGCTCCTGAGCGGCAAACCATTCGCGCAACTCACGCTCTTCAGATGTCTCGGGGCCTGCGATCCGCATCCTGTCCCTCACTTCTTGACCACAATCCGCATCCGCTCGTCACAGTACCGATTTTTGCAACGGACACTAAAGATGATTTCTTCATCCGTCTCTTCAGCGCGGTAAATAACCCGTTGACCACGCTGCAACAACTCATCGCGGGTCCAGATATTGAGGTGTTTGCATTTCGGGCATTCGTAGCGCACGCTGTCGTTCATGACACTTCTCCTGATCGCCCCCTCCCAACTTCCCCTGCTGGACCTTACTCCATCACCTGCCGCATCAGACCGCGATATGGCTCAGCGAGCGCATCGAGGTCAACCGGCGCACCGGCTAGCCACCCGGCCAGTGTGCGCAACGTTGCTGCTGCTGCCAGCCATGGTGAACCGGCAGCTTCACCCGCAGCGGCCAGGTCTGCGGCCTGTTCTAACACTACGGCCAGCGCCTTGCGTTCAGCATCGGCATCTGCCCGACCCAACAGCGCCGCCGCGCCGATCAGGAGCGGTGCAACCTGAAGTAGCACCTGCGCCTCGGCGCGCTGCGTCGGTGGCAATTGCTCAAGCAATGCTGCCAGCGCCGTTGTCGCTTCCTCAATCTGGGCGGAACCCTCAACCCCCTGCGTCGGCGCCGCTGCCTGGCGACGCATCGCTTCCATCCGCTGAATAATCTCAGCCACCTTTGCCGCATCAGGCTGCGCTCCCATTGCCTGAAGCAGGCGCAGGCTCTCGCGGGCATTGCACAGCGCCTGATCGTGTTCGCCGCGCATAAACTGAACCTGTGCCATCATGACCAGGGTGGCGCTCTTGCCTTGAACATCGCCCAGGCTCTCATCCAGGGCAAGGGACTGCTGGTAGAGGGCGAGGGCGCCGTCGAGGTCGCCGCGGGTGACCAGCACGTGCGCCATATTATGGAGGATGGCGCTCTTGCCTTGAACATCGCCCAGGCTCTCATCCAGGGCAAGGGACTGCTGGTAGAGGGCGAGGGCGCCGTCGAGGTCGCCGCGGGTGACCAGCACGTGCGCCATCGCGTGGAGGGTGGCGCTCTTGCCTTGAACATCGCCCAGGCGTTCCGTGATGGCAAGGGACTGCTGGTAGAGGGCGAGGGCGCCGTCGAGGTCGCTGCGGGTGACCAGCACCCCAGCCATTTCGTGGAGGGTGGCGCTCTTGCCTTGAACATCGCCCAGGCGTTCCTTGATGGCAAGGGACTGCTGGTAGAGGGCGAGGGCGCCGTCGAGGTCGCCGCGGGTGACCAGCACGTGCGCCATCGCGTGGAGGGTGGCGCTCTTGCCTTGAACATCGCCCAGGCGTTCCGTGATGGCAAGGGACTGCTGGTAGAGGGCGAGGGCGCCGTCGAGGTCGCTGCGGGTGACCAGCACCCCAGCCATTTCGTGGAGGGTGGCGCTCTTGCCTTGAACATCGCCCAGGCGTTCCTTGATGGCAAGGGACTGCTGGTAGAGGGCGAGGGCGCCGTCGAGGTCGCCGCGGGTGACCAGCACGTTCGCCATTTGGTGGAGGGTGGCGCTCTTGCCTTGAACATCGCCCAGGCGTTCCGTGATGGCAAGGGACTGCTGGTAGAGGGCGAGGGCGCCGTCGAGGTCGCCGCGGGTGACCAGCACCCCAGCCATTTGATGGAGGGTGGCGCTCTTGCCTTGAACATCGCCCAGGCGTTCCTTGATGGCAAGGGACTGCTGGTAGAGGGCGAGGGCGCCGTCGAGGTCGCCGCGGGTGACCAGCACGTTCGCCATTTGGTGGAGGGTGGCGCTCTTGCCTTGAACATCGCCCAGGCGTTCCTTGATGGCAAGGGACTGCTGGTAGAGGGCGAGGGCGCCGTCGAGGTCGCCGCGGGTGACCAGCACCCCAGCCATTTGATGGAGGGTGGCGCTCTTGCCTTGAACATCGCCCAGGCGTTCCTTGATGGCAAGGGACTGCTGGTAGAGGGCGAGGGCGCCGTCGAGGTCGCCGCGGGTGACCAGCACGTTCGCCATTTGATGGAGGGTGGCGCTCTTGCCTTGAACATCGCCCAGGCTCTCATCCAGGGCAAGGGACTGCTGGTAGAGGGCGAGGGCGCCGTCGAGGTCGCCGCGGGTGACCAGTAGGTCGGCTTGCTGGTGGTAGACGCGACTCAGCAGCGCTTCGTCGTTTTGTTCCTGGGCGAATTGGTTCGCCTGTTCAATCAGTCGCCAGGCCGTAGCCGGATCACCCAGGCGGTTGAGTACCCACGTTGCCCGCCAGAGCGCCCAGCCCCGTTCTGCTATCGGCAGTGCGGCCAGCGCCTCGGCAATGTCGGGCAGCAGCGACTGCATCTGCTGCGCCAGTTCGGCACTGGCATTGATGCCGTGTTGAGAATCGTAGGCTTGATCGACCAGTGCCGCCGCCCACCGTCCGTAGCGAATACGAGCAGCGCTGAGATCATGAGCCTGAGCGTCCCTGCGGAGGACTGTGGCAATGACCGGTTGGATCGCGTAGGTGAGGGCGCGGTTATGTTCCTGGTCGTAGCCATGACCCAGCAGGAGCGAGGTCTGTTGCAGAGTTTCCAGTTGGCGGTGGGCCGGTTCGACCAGCCACTGTGATCCCTCTGTCATCCCCCACACTACCGCAGCGTGGAGCGGGGTAATCTTGGGATTGGCGATGATGGTAAGGCAGCGCAGTGCTTCTTGCAGCTTAGGGGGCAGCGCTGCCAGCGATAGGCGGACGCTTATCTCAACCGAGGTCTGCTGGTAGACCGGCGCTGCCGGATCCCTGGCTTCAGCCAACGCCTGATCCAACTGCTCTAGAAAGGCGTTCTCGGCATCTTGCCCGCGATCCCAGCGTCTGATCGTCAGCACCATGGCCAACGGGTGGTGATCAAGGGCATCAGCGAGTTGCCTGAGAAACGTCTCGCTGGGCGTGCGTTTGCTGATCCAGCGCCGCATCAGTTCAACACTGGCTTCCGGGTTCAGACCGGCCAACTGCTGCCCCGCCTCTATCGGTGGGAAGCACACTTCGCCAGGCAGTCCCACTGGCGACTGACGGGTGGTAAAGAGCATCCATGCGCCGCTGTCGGCCAGCTTGCGTACCAGGCGCTGGATGGCAACTGCCTCGTCGCGCTGTTCAGGCGCAAAGGGCGCAACGTCATCGGTAACGGTTTCTAGCCCTAGCCGCCAGAGCACTGTCTCGTAGTTGTCCCAGATCACCAGCATGCGGCGGCGTGAGCGGATTGTGGTTATCAGCAGGTCTTCCTGTTCCTGCTCATCAGCAGACCAGGACTTTTCATCCTTCACGTCGATACCAAGCGCCATTGCCAGTTGGCGACGCACGGTCGCGGCAGCGAGGGTGGCGTGCTCGCCAGGGAGAACCAGGCTCAGGGCAACGATGCCGTCGTCGAAGAAGAAGCGCAAGCGATGGGCCAGCGCTGCTGCCAGCGCTGTTTTGCCGATCCCGCCGGTGCCACGAATGGTCACAATCCGTTTCTGGTCGTGAACGAAGAGCCGGGCCAGCTCGTACAATTCTTGCTGGCGGCCGACAAAGGCGCCGGTTGCGTAATCGGGGGCGTTCAGGGCGCTGATTGCGGGGCGCGGCGGTTCAATGGGCGGCGGGGGCTGGTGCTGGTTCCCAACAGGCGGTTTAGGCCATTGGTAGCCCCGCGCCAGGTAGAGTACCGGTACAGACCACGCCAGCGGCTCATTACGCCGATGACTCTGAAGCTGGAGGCGCGCCCGATAGAGGGCTTGCGCCGGATGGAGACCGGTAGCCAGAAACCGATAGAAGGTGCGAGCGACCGGTGCTGCCGCTTCGTCAAATACTAGGTACTGATTCCCCAGCACCACCGGAATCCCATGTTGCACCAGGGTTAGCGCCAGATTCGCCCCTGGCTCGATACTATCGGCAGTACGGCAGGCATTGAGAAAGGCCAGCATCACCATCCCGCGCAGATGGTTCGCCAGATCAGATGCCGTCTGCGGATCGAGCTTCCCGGCGCCGTCGTCAAAATACAGTACTGGCGTTCCATTGACAACTGCACCGTGACCGGCAAAGTGAAGAAGGAGCGGCTCGGTCGCTGCCAGCTCATCAATCAGCGCCGAGCGGGTGGGGGCAATCTGCTGCCAACGCAGGTGCAATCGCTGCTTCTGGAAATCGTCACGCAGCAGATCGAGTTCATGCTCTACCGGCAGGGGCGCCATGAGCTGCCAATCACACTGTCTTCCCTGCTCGTCGTACACCTCTTTCAGCAAGGGATTGCTCGCTACCACTACCAGCCGCCATGGCTGATCAGATAGCGGCGGTGCAGGAAGGAGTGCGTTTGGTACCTCTACTTCGCGTACCAGCAGGTAGCGCGTGATAAGAAACTCATTTCCATTGTGCAGAAACTCCCAGGGAATCGCCGCCAGTTCAGCGTCGGTCGTGTGCAGGGCGATCATGCTCTCGAGCTGTGGCGCAGACGGCAACTCGGTCAGCATCCGCTTCAGGTTATCGCCGCCGAGGGCGGCCAGTAATCGTTGACCGTATGCAACCGGGTCGCTCGCCTGTTGGTGTGGTCTGACGAACGGGTGATCAAGGCGCAGTGCTGCTGGGTCAAAGGAGGCAATGTGCTCTCCGGCCACGTATACCTCAGCGCGGTTGTCGTCGGTGCGATGTAGGGTTATGGTTAGCGGCATAAACGGCCCCTGGATGAGCGAACATTAGCGTGATGTGTTCATTATAGCGAGCGTTACGCTGAACGGCAAGGGCAGGCGGGCTACCCCCCGCTTGCGGTATCACCCCCCCCGCTTGCGGTATCACCCCCCTTCCCCCCGCAAGCGGGGGGATTGGGGGGGGGGTAGCCCACACACGAGCGCGTATAATGACCTTACATTTGGCAACGAACGCATCGCTGCGCTGGGAGAAGCAACGGGTAATTGACCGCAACGCCGTCGGCTACCAACCCATTGTCGCTACTGCAGCCAGGACGCTCGGGTCATCAAATCTCCACGGGGAGAGGAAGGGGGCCAGGGGGAAGGTGAGGGCCGCCAGGCGCGCTTCGCAGCACTGGTGCTGAAACCATAATGAAAAGTCTACGGCCGTGGCGCAATATTCGTCACCACCCCCATCACATAGCTGACCAACACCGGATCGCCAGCCTGCGGATTGGGATAGACACTCTCAGCACCAATCCGAGCGCGGATGGGTTGTGTCTCACCAGTATGATGAAAAGTCACGTCGTAGAAAATCGTGCCGTGAATGTCAATACGCTGTACTTCAAGTAGTCTTGCTTCACGAGTGCCCGATATAATCATAGTTACTTCCTCACCGCAATGGTGCTCTCTGTTTCCGTTGTAAACCGCTCGCTGCCAATAGCTGTGTGTGCAGCAACCCAACCAGAATAGCGGCAGATTGTTCTGTCTTTCAACTGCTGGTTAGCCTCATTACTCTGTCTGCAGGGCGGCATTGGTTTGCGTCTGTCCTCTCAAGCCCTGCGCAAAACGCCGGATAAACGCGGCAACCTGGCGTGGGCGCTGTTGCTGTGGCATATGACCGCAGCCGGGTAAGATCAGCACTTGCACATTGGGCAGATTGCTACAGAAAAAATCACGTGATTCTGGGGGTAAAAATCGATCGGATTCACCCCAAATCAGGGCTGTCGGGACTGATACCGCCCGCAAATCCTCTGGGTAGAGCATATCCCGCTCGTCGATTGTAGCGATGAACTGGGTAACTGGATCGCGTTGGAAAATTGAACGTAATCCATGCTCGGCCAGGTAGAGGGGCAAGGGCGGTCGGCCATACATCTGACGCAGCGCCGTGCGCACAGTGCGACTATCGGCCAGGCTGACGGTTTGCAGGAATGGTTCCCACGACTCGCGTCCGCGCAAGATCGCACCACCCGGCGCAAGCAGCACCAGACCTGTCACCAGCTCTGGCGATTCGAGCGCAACCCGAATCGCTATCCAGCCACCCATCGAATTACCGACCAACAACACCGATTTGCCGATCACGTCGCGGATCATCGCTTGTACGAACGCCACCTGCTGCGTGATAGTGGCGTAACGCTGACCTGGCGGAAAGCCACTTAAGCCGAAACCGGCCAGATCGAGGGCGTAAACCGGCCCGATCTCCGTCAAATGCGGCATCACAAACGACCAGGTCTGAGCACGGTCGGCGATCCCGTGCAATAACAACACCGGCAGATCACCACTACCGCGGGCCGGCATGACGTAGTAGTGGGCACGAATCCCGGCTAACTGTCGCTCGTGGCTGGTGGCCCCCAGACGCAACAATGCTCGATGACTCAAACCATAGATCAGCGGCACTGAAGCAACTGATAATGGCGTAAAGAAGCGGCCTAACATACCCTACTCCTCATCAGCATAGACACACGAAACGCCGGCGCCTGCGGTGCATATCAGCGGTTGTAGTTTTCGTCCGGTACGGATCGCGTAACCGTCAATCATCGCAGCAACAAATGCGTCTACCGCATCGGCAGCAACCAGCGACACAGTACTGCCACCGAAGCCGCCGCCCGTCATTCGGCTGCCAAAACAACCCGGAGCAGCCAGCGCCAGTTCGACAAGTATATCGAGTTCGGCGATACTGACCCGATAATCGTCACGGAGACTGATGTGGGAGGTGATCATCAATTGGCCCATCTTGGTCAGATCGCCAGCGGCAAGCGCATCGGCAGCGGCCAAGGTACGTTCATTCTCGCTCACCACGTGGCGAGCCAGTGGCAGGAGATCAGGTGGTAGCAGGTTTCCATACACTGCCAAATCGGCTGAACGCACATCGCGTAAGGCCTGAATCTTGCCCAGCGCCGGTCTGAGCAAGCGTACTGCCTCCTCGCAGCCGGCGCGCCGCTGGTTGTACTCCGATCCGGCCAGCCGGTGCCGCACGCCACTGTCACACACGACGACACAAGCCTGCGCCGGGATGGGAATCGGACGGTAGCTCAGATCACGACAGTCGATGAGCAGGGCGTGACCGGCTTCACCCAGCGCGGCAACCAATTGATCCATAATGCCACACTTGACCCCAACAAACGTATGTTCAGCTCCCTGCGCAACGAGCGCCAGCTCTTCACCCAGCAGGTTGATGTTATTCAGAAGCTGAAACGTATACCCGACTGCCACTTCCAACGCTGCCGACGATGAAAGACCACTCCCCGACGGCAGATCACTATCGATCATAAGATCGGCGCCCTGCAAGGGCAGATCACGTGCCTGCAACCCCTTCACAACGCCGCGAATGTAATTCACCCACTGCCGACGCTCATCGCGCACAACCTGGTCGAGGTCAAACTGATCTTCCTCGCGAAACTTTATACTGAAAACCCGCACCACTCGATCCGGCCGTGGTCGGGCCGCTACGTAGGTAGCCCGATCCAGCGCCATCGGGAGCACAAACCCATCGTTATAGTCGGTGTGTTCACCGATCAGGTTAACACGACCAGGTGCACGGGCAATACGAGTCGGTGGTTGACCGAAATACTGTTCAAATGCACTGTAGAGCTTCGCAACATCGTACATCGCAATTACTCCATCGGGATTAGTACCGGTGCGTCAGAGAGATTGTGTCTGCATCCTAGAGCCTGATCAAAAACGTTTCATTGGGCACGTACCTTGCCCGTGTGCCTATGATGGGATGGGTTGCCAACATTCTTCCTCGCCAGCCTCTCACGTTCCCCCTTCCTCTCCCCATGGAGGAGCGGAAGGTGATTGGGGGAAGGTGAGGGACACCAAGCATGCGCCGCAGCACCGGCACTGGAAACCGTTAAAACCCTGTTCCAGCGCGTCATAGCATTTACCGTTGGCTACTATATCACTTTTTTGCCCAGAGGGAGATGACAGGTTCGTGATAAACCGTGTTCTTTCCTTCCCCATCGCACTAATCCGCTACCGGCCAAACTCTGATGGCGCTCAGTCCGACATCGATCAACCATTGACCATCAGGACTAAAGTGAAGCTGGTGTAAACGGATAGGGCTGCCGCTCAGAATGTGTCGCCGCTGGCCGTCTGTCAACCGACGGACAGCAATGGTCTGTCGCGGAGGGCCTGGCTCGAACCACGAGAAGCTATCAGATGGCGGCAAACGATCAGGGGTCGCCAGCCAGCGCCCATCAGGACTCACAGCTACGTGCATGCTGGAAAGGAAGAACTCTTCTGGTGCGGGACAATCTCGGACTGGATCGGGAAACGTAAGCTCGTATACGAGATTCCAGGTTGAGGTATCGTAAGAGCGGATCGTCTTCCCGCCTAAAATCAGGCGCGACCCGTCTGGCGAAAAAGCAATGCTACCGGTTGGATGAGGCTGAATTTTCTGCTCGACTCCGCGCTGAGCGACATCGATCAGCCAGACGCCACGCGGGACGGCGCCGGCAACCAGATACCCTCCATCAGGACTAAAAGCTACTGTCTGGATCACACTCGCCTCGTTGTCATCGATCCGGATTGTATCAACTTGAAGTCGGGACTCGACATGCCAGAGCTGCACTTCCGGCCCGCGACTGTGGTGCGCCTCGCTTACCGCTAAGAGCAATCCGTCTGGCGAAAAGGCCAGACTCATCGGATAGATGGAACGATCCGATGGCCAGCAATCCAGGGTTGCGATCCGCTCATCACGCTCAAGATCGTAGAGTACAACCTGTCCCTGCCGACCGAGCGCGATCAACGTGCGATTGGGATGAACGGCAAGATAGCCACCTGTCGGGATGATTTTGAGAATCTGGTTGTTGGGCACATGCCGGATGGTGGTCTGATCACTACCGGCAACCACCAGTTGATCATTACCTGAGAAAGCGGCTGAACGGATGTCGCCAATCTCCCACACGGCTATCGGTTGTGTTTCTCCTCTGAACCAGAACATCGCTCCCCCAACCAGAACACTTATGAGCACCAATCCCAGCCCAATGACACCCAACAACCAGCGTATTCGTCGCATACGTTCCCCTTGACGCAAATGAGTGTTCTTACGAAAGGGATTGAGCTAGCCACCGGTAACGTGACCCATAACCAGAAACGCGATGACATCGGCTACCCGTGCCCGCCAGGCCGCTTCATTGTGGGCAGCACCGGGAAACCTACGGGTCAGCCAGTCGTGTCCGAAGCGGTAACCGGCCCGTATCAAATGTTGATCCATGCGCTGCTGAAACGGTTCATACTCGGCATCTAAACCAACTGTGCCATAATCAAAGTAGAAGCGATGCCGCCCCGGTGGCGGTAAGAGTGCTGCCAGCTCATCAACCAGGATGTTGCCACCCGCCGGCCAGTGGGTTGAGAGGCATCCGGCGCCGGCAAACAGGTCAGGATAGCGACAGACACCGTACAGTGAGATCAAACCACCCATGCTTGATCCCATCAAAAAGGTGTTCGCGGCATCGGGAAGGGTTCGATAGTGGGTGTCGATAAAAGGCTTCACCTCTTCTACCAGAAAAGCCAGGTAGGAATCGGAGACAGGCTCGCCACCCATCCGCTCAACAATCTGCGTCCACCCTCGCGTTGCCCGCAGTGCAGCAAAAGGTTGCTGTGGTGCATACTCGCGCCAACGTTGGTCGGTGCACCAGATGCCCACAACAATCGCTCCCGACCAATGATGCTCAACCCGCAACTGCTCGATAGCCCGATCAACTGCCCACACCTCACCATCGGCGCGCAAAGCAGGATCAAACAGGTTTTGCCCGTCGTGCATATAGATCACCGGCAACGGTTGATCTTCCATTCCTGCCGGTATCCAGACATTGATTGGCCGTGACACGACATAACCACTCGCAACATGATGGCGATGTATTGGCATAATTGCTTATCCTTCGTCCGTATCCATCTCGATCACCAGAACAGGAATGTTTTTCCTTGCCAGGGTGTCAACTGATAAGTTAACACACCATCGGCCCGTGTCCCAATCCACAGAACGTTCGATTGATCAATCGCCAACGCCAGTGGTTCGGCGCCGGTAAACCCAGAATTGCGCGGCAGATAGTGATGCCACGTTTGTCCGTCGTAGCGCAGCAAAAAACCTCCGGTCGTTAGTGGACGAGCAGCGCCGACCCATAGCTCACCGGAGGCCGCCTCAAGCAAGGTGGTGATGGTCTGCGCCGGTAACTGACGATTGGCAGTGGTGAGCCATTCCCAGTGTACCCCGTTCCAGCGAGCCAGGCCATTGCCCAGGGTTGCTGCCCATACGTTTCCACGCTGATCGACCAGAATCGCTGCAACACCAGCACTGGCAAAGCCATCATCCCGCGCAAAATGTTGCCAGGTGTCGCTGGCCGGTATGTAGCGGCTCACCACACCGATGCCGCCAAACCAGACTGCACCCTTCGGATCAATAGCAATGGCGATCACCATCCCACCCTGTGCAGCCTGTGGCAACGGCTGCCACTGCCCATCGTTCCTCCGTACAGCTCCACCAGCATTCGTTCCAATCCAGATTGTTCCATCTGGCCCGCCTGCAACGGTACGTACCAATACCTCAGCGTGCAGTGGTAGGGGTGGGGTCTGCCATTCCCAGTTATTGTTCTCGCGTACCAGCGCCAACCCGCGATCACTTGCGACCCACAAACCGGCGGAAGTTTCGGTCAGCGCGTACACGTGGCCGAGCGGGAGATGATACCAGCGCGGTGGGTCTTCGCTAACAACCGGCGCCTGCCAGATCGTCACCCCGGCCTCGCCCCCAAGGGCAACCCGACCATCACGCAACGGCTGAATGGCGTAGATAGCGCCTGACGGTAAGCCGCCATGACCCGCCGAGATTGAGCGCCAGCCGATGCTGCCGATAGAGACTGTGACCAGGGCAGTAGCGTAGACAGTGGCAATGAAACCGATAAACAAACTTAACATAATCAATGCTGCACGTGGTGGACGAAGCGCCATCAGCGTACTCCAACCCCAATAATCGTTGAGATCGTGCAGCCATGTGACGAGGCGCATAATAACCGGCGCTGCCAGCCTGACCATTGGCACCACCAGGGTCAACGCGTACTGCGGCCACTTTGTCGGCCAGGCGAGCAACAGAAGTACGCCGCCCACCAACCAGACGACTAGATACCGGCGTTGGGGATCGCGCCATGCAGCAGGAAGCGCTATCAATGCCAGTAGTGTCAGCCATGGATCAAGGCCTGGTCCAAAGAATACTTCTGGATGCCAGCCAACAGCCGGAGCCGTTGCCAGCCAGACAATCGGTTGATACCACGGATAGTTGGCCGCCTGCACTTCGTGCCCCTGGGTGTACGTCATCCAGAAGCCGGCCATGGCTGCCAGCCGTTCCAGTGGGTGGTGCCAAAGGGTTGGATTCGCAATCACGAACGTCAGGGTAGCGACACCTGCCAACCCCGGCAAACGACGCCATTGGCCTCGTTCGACAAGCAGGAATACCATTGCAGGTGCAGCGACCAGCGCATAATTCATCTTGGCTGCCGTTGCCAATCCCCAGGCCACTGCGCCGGCGTACCACCATAACCGCTGCCGGGTGGCCTCGTCCCGTCCGGCGTATTCCCAGGCGCTCACCGCAGCAATGGAAAGTGTCAGCGGCCAGGCCTCCAGATAGGCCTGCGCAGTATATTTAATCGTCAACGTGTGGAAGGCGAGTAAACCAGCGGCCAGCGGCCCGGCGGTATATGCGAGCAATGCGACAGCAGCAGTGCCGAGAAGAGCTGCGATCAGGCGGGCCGCATAGAGCACCGTGGTTTGATTTGCCGCATCACCGAGCAACAGCGCACCACCAGCGTAGATCAACTTATGCAACGCCGGATGTTGCCGGTTGCCAGGGTAATCGATCACACCAACCCAATCACCCTGACGGATCAAACGCGCATAATCGAGTGCTGCCCCAACGTAGACCGGCTCATCAAAATCAACCGGTAGTGTCAGTGTAGCCCACAATCTGAGCAACGCGGCCAGTACAATTACAGCGAGTAACCAGCCGCGCAATGGAACTGGCTTCACGTCGGCTCATCCCTTTACGCCGCCAACCGTTAATCCCGATACCAGGAAACGCTGGAGCGACAGGAAGACAATAATGGTCGGTAGAATGATCAGCAAGCCACCGGCGGCGAAATTCCCCCATGGGACACTCTGGCTATTAGCCAGGCTGAACAAACCAGGTACGACCAGCTTCATGCTATCCGGTGCTGGCACCAACACCGACGCAAAAATGAAATCGCCCCAACCGGCGAGAAAACCGAGCAGTGCCGTGACTGCCAATGCCGGTCGCGCCAGAGGCAAGGCAATTAAGATAAACGATTGAATTGGGCCACAACCATCGATCATTGCCGCTTCTTCCAGCTCAATCGGAATGGTATCGAAGTAGCCCTTCATATTCCAGGTGCTAAAGACCAGCGTTCCGGTCGTATAGGCCAGGATCAACCCTTCGTGTTTACCGTACAGACCCAACGCTGTCAGCAACTGCGCAACCGCCACCAGGCTCAACACACCGGGGAACGTCTGAATTGCCAGGAGTAAGATCAGTGCAAACTCACGCCCGTAAAACTTAAACCGGGAAAAGGCAAATGCTGCCGAGGTGGTAATCACCAGTGAGGCTACCGTTGTCACTCCGGCCACATAGATGCTATTCCGCAACCACGTCAGGAGTGGCCGGTCAAAAATCATCGTCCGGTAGTTCTCAAACGTCCATTCGGTCGGTATAAACATACCGAGCAGGTTGAGCGTATAGAGCCGATCACCGGTACGTCCCGAAGCAAGGAAGGCAAACCATAACGGATAGAGTGCAAACAGTGCACCTAGCACAAGAATAGTATACTGCAAGATCAGTACCAGTCGTGAAGGTTTACGGATCATGACTCGTAGGCCCCTTTCGTGATGCGTGTCAGCCGCAGACTGTAGAGCGTCACCGTGAAGAGGAAGATGAAAAGGATCACCGCAAAGGCCGTTGCGTTACCGTAGTTTTGGGTTTGAAAGATTTGCTTATACGCATACACAATCACGAATTCAGTTGCACCAGGACGACCAACTTCATTGACCGGGCCGCCCTGCGTAATTGCCCAGACCGTGCCAAACATCTGAAATGCTGTGATCGAGGTCAGTACTGTTGCCGGTAAAACAGCCGGCCGAATCAAAGGTAAGGTAATGCGGGTGAGCTGCTGCCACCACGATGCACCGTCAAGTTCAGCCGCTTCATACACATCACGGGGTACCGCCTGAAGTGCACCCAGGATGACGATCATAAAGAACGGATACGAGAACCAGGTATCGACCAGCACCACAATCGCAAACGCACTGACCGGATCACGCAGCCACGACGGACCATTGATCCCAAAGAGGGCGAGCACCTGATTGATCGTACCCTGTTCGCGGAAGAAGAATTGCCAGATCAACGCCATCAAAATCGCCAGTGACGAAGCAGCCCAGGGTACGAAAAGCAACACCCGAAACAAGGTACGGCCGGGCAGATAATCACTATTTAAGATGAGCGCAAAGGTAAGGCCCAGCACAAAACTAAAGGGCACACGGGCAATCACGAAGAGCAGAGTCCGGAAGACCACCACCACGAAATCGCCGCTGCGCATCAGCGTCTCATACGCATTGGCTACATTGATCACGGCTGCCAGAATAAAACCTAGTACCAATGCGCCGAGCCAGACCACCGACGGAGCGACCGGCGGTTCGAGCATCTGACTCAAGCGACGATTGATGAAGGAGGCGGCGATCAGCGGCACAAAACAGAGGAAAATAGCTACCATCGCCCCCAACGCTTCCGGCGTAAAGAGATTGCCGATCAGATTGGCATAGTTTGCAAAGATTGGGTCTTGTAGCCGGTACGGTTGCCCCAATCCAACCGGTGCACTGGTACGAAACTGCGGCCAACACAGGGGATCGAGGATACCGGTGAGGAACACCTCACAATCGGGATTAGGGCGAAAACGATTACGATTGGTAAAGGAGGTGTAAACGCTTAACAAAATGGGGTAGATATTGAACAGTAAAATACCAACAATGGTGGGGCCGGTGAAGAGAAGAACGGTAAGAATTTTGCGGCGCTTAGACCAAGACACCATGGGCATACCTCACTGGAAGCAGCCGGATAGCCATCCGTTGGCTACCGGGCGCCTGACCGGCGCGACAGGTAGTGTGCGTGAGCCGGACTGTACGTCCGGCTCACCGTATTCAGCGATGTTAACGACCAGAGCGAAACAAGCTGCGTTGCTCGCCTCAATACCGCTACTTCATCTGCTTGATCGCATCTTCAATCGCCTTCTGGGCTGCTGCCAGGGCTTCAGCCGGAGTCTGCGCACCGGTCCAGATTGCAACGCTCGCCTCACCGACCGGGCCCCACTGCGCTGAGGCGTAGGGGGTATTTGCCATCGGTACACCCTGGTTGAGCGCCGCACCGAAACCGGCCAGGGTCGGTAGAGCTGCTACCTCTGGATTCTTCAAGGCTGCTGTAGCAGCCGGCACCGTCTTGTTCGTTAACGCCAGCTTCGCCTGCACCTCAGCACTGGTGAAATACTTCATAATATCCAGTGCGACCTCGGCGTTGCCACGCTCGACCGCATTGCGGGTCAACATCAGCGTCTTAATACCGACAAACGGCTTGCCCAGCGGCAGAATCCCGTAGTCAACACCATCCTGCTCAATACCGGCGATAGCCCACGGGCCGGTCCACCACATCGCAGCTTTGCCCTCGGCTAACGCTGCCTTGCAGATGTCGTAGCTCTGCTCGCTGAACGAGACCTTGCTCATCTCGGCCAGCCACTCACCACCCTTGATCATCTCGGGGGTGTTGACGTACACCTTTCCTTCATCATCAACATAGCTCGGTACGCCGTAGCCAAAGTAGATCGGTGCAACGTGATAGGCATCATTACCGCCGAAGCCCTGATTGCAAACGAGCGTCTTGTCAGGGTTGGCCGCACGGAAATCTTTGGCCATCTGCAACAACTCGTCAAGGCTGGTCGGCAGCTTCATATTGCCAATGACTGCCTTGTTGTAGATCAGGGCAATACCTTCTTGGGTCTCTGGCAATGCCCAAATCTTACCCTGCCAGACAACACCGTTCACAGCCGCCGGCTCGTAGGTGCTGCGCAAGAAATCTTCGGTGATCCCGTAGTCGTTGAGCGCGACAATATTACCGACCAACGCCTGCTGACCGATCTGGTCGTTGGCCCAGCCGATAATGTCGGGACCCTCACCAGCCGGAATGGCAACGTTCAGCGCATTGCTGACATCTTCAGGCTTCGAGAGGTCAATCTTGACGTTGGGGTGCGAGGCTTCGTAATCGCGGAACGCTTGCTCAATTGCCGTCAGATAAGCACCATCCCACTGGTGCCAGATACGGATGGTAACCTGTTGCGCAGCAGGAGCGGTAGTCGGTTGCGCAGCGGGAGCAGTGGTCGGCTGCTCAGCCGGAGCAGCAGTTGGTTGGGTAGTCTGTTGATTCGAGCCACATGCCGCTAGCATCATGGCTGCGGTGAGGAACAGAGCAATTAATGCACGCTTCATTGCACTCACGGTTGTACTCCTTAGACTGTGTCTACCATGACAACAGTATGACAACGAGAATCTGACATCACGAACAAAAAACCGTCAATCTACCTGCTTCCTTGTTGGGTTCATCTGCTGTGAACGCACCACCTCCTTTTCTAAACTCAGCCGGTGAACGTCGCGAGCAGCAAGAAATAACATGTCACCATGGGAGAGAAGGGATTGTCGCTATTTAGCGAATAGCAACAGAGCATCTGGGAGGGTCTCTTTCTTGCTACTCCGTGCGGTAATAGTTGTGTTCGGCATTGTTTTACTTACAACCTTTTCAATCACAACTATACATCATCCCTGACGTGCTGTCAAGTGGATGCTTTGAAATTATACCGCAAAATGACCGAAACACAGGCGATATGTAGGGGTGTAGCATCTCATCTTTCACCTTCCATCTCTACTGAACAGGTCTGGTTGCCAAATCTTCACCTACTTCCCTCCTTCTACATGCGGAATCTTTACGAATTGAGACAATATATCTATAATGACGTATCATATAATGTGATGTAATTCGGGCGACAAACTGCAAGGAGATCGGCTATGCGCTTCGTGTTTTTATGTATTGAATCGAACAATGCTCCTGCGTTGCGGCAGGCAGCAGCGAGCATCGAGCGCGAATACGGGCTACGGCTGGCGATTGACTATTTCACGCCACCCGATATGCACACCACCGCCGATTGGGAACGACTGGCTCACGCCGTGGCCCGAGCCGATTTTGTCTTTGGCTCGATGCTCTTCGGCGAGGAGTATGTGCGTCCATTGAGCGACATTCTTGCTTCGGCGTCATGTCCGGTCTGTATGATTATGAGTAGTCCGTCGCTGATCCGCCAGACCCGGATCGGGAAGTTTGATCTGCGTCCCAAGCCAGAGTCGCAACCGAGTGCCTTTCGCCAGTGGCTTAGTCAGTTTCAGCCAAAGCACGGCCATGGCGAGATTCAACGCCAGATGTCGCTAGTGCGTGGCCTGAGCAAGATGCTGAAGTTTTTACCCGGTAAAGCACGCGATATTCATACATATGTCACTGCCCATCAGTTCTGGGCAGCCAGTTCGCCGGAAAATCTGCGTCGTTTGTTGCTGATGTTCATCGAGCGGTATGTGCCAGGGTATAAGGGTAAGCTGCCGGTACTCGATCCGCAAGCTATCCCTGATTCAGGTATCTTTCACCCGGCAGCGCCGGAACCTTTTGCCGATTTGGCGACGTATCGGGCCTGGCGACGTAAGCAACGACAGGCATTTCCTAACGGTACGGTTGGGCTATTGACAATGCGACCCTTCGCGCTGTCGGGGAATCGCGCTCATCTCGACGCATTGATCCGTGCGCTCGAAGCCCGTGGGATCGAGGTACGAGCAGCATATAGCCCGACCCTTGACATGCGGCCTACAGTGGAGCAATTCTTTACCAATGCAGCACAGCGTCGTGGGCGAGCATCTTCAGCCGATGTTGATCTGCTGGTCAATACAACCGGCTTTGCGCTGGTTGGTGGGCCGGCCAGTACCGATCCTGAACAGGCTAGCGCTGTACTTGACCAGCTCGATACGCCGATACTTGATCTCTTCCCACTCGTTTTTCAACGGATCGAACAGTGGCAGGCCGATGATCGAGGAATCGCGCCTTTCCAACTCGCTTTGAATGTGTCACTGCCCGAACTTGACGGTGCAACCGATCCGCTAGTGATCGGTGGTATGCAGCGCGATCAGGAAACGATAACGCCATTACCGGCTGAAATTGAGCTGGCTGCCGAGCGCATTGCAGCCCGTGTTGCGCTACGTCGTACACCGCCTGCCGAACGCAGGATTGCGATCACGCTGTTTAATTTCCCGCCCAACCTGGGCAATGCCGGCACTGCTGCCTATCTCGATGTCTTTACCAGTGTATTTCGGTTGATGCAGGCGTTGTACGCAGCCGGATATACTGTCGAATTACCGGCAAGTGCCGATGATCTGCGCCGTCTGGTTGTGGAGGGAAATGCGTTGCTCTACGGCACGAGCGGGAATGTCGCCGATTCGTTACCGGTCGAAGCGTACCGTCGGCTCTTCCCAGATTATGTTGATATTGAACCATACTGGGGGCCAGCGCCTGGCGAGTTGCTTAATGACGGGAAACGGCTGCATATTCTGGGGCGACAGTTTGGGAATGTGTTTGTGGGTTTACAACCGAGTTTTGGCTACGAACGTGACCCAATTCGTCTGCTGATGAGCAAGGATGCCGCGCCGCATCACGGTTTTGCTGCGTACTATGTCTGGTTACGCCACGTTTTCAAGGCCCACGCAGTGTTACATTTCGGCACGCACGGCGCACTCGAATTTATGCCCGGCAAACAGGCTGGGTTAAGCGCCCGTTGCTGGCCGCTACGCCTGCTCGGTGGCTTACCCAACTTTTACTACTATTGCGTCAATAACCCAAGTGAAGGCAGTATTGCTCGCCGCCGCGGGATGGCGACGTTGATCAGCTATCTGGTGCCGCCAGTTCAGCAAGCCGGTCTGTACAAAGGCCTGCGTGCGCTCAAAGACAGCATTGACCGCTATCATGCACAGCCCGATCCGACACTGCTGGCCGATCTGCGTGCTCAGGCTGAAGCGCTCAATCTGAATGTCGCAGGCGAGGGCGATGCGTATGTTGCGGCGTTAGGCCATGAACTGCTACAGGTAGAACAGCGGATGATCCCGGTTGGTCTGCATGTCCTTGGTGAGCCACCTCAAGCTGCCGAACAGATTGACACTCTCACCCTGATCGCGATGTTCGCTCGCGTGCCGCGTGGCCCCGATCAGACACCGCTGGATCCGTTGCCAGTGATTGTCGGGCGAGCATTGGGGGTTGACTACGCTGCACTTACCGTTCGGTTGCGCGATGATCCAACAGCGCAGCAGCATTACCGTCAGATCGAGGAGATTTGCCGTGCCGCTATCACAGCCCTGGTTGAGGCTGGTTCTGGGCGGGCCGCCGACCAGGCTTTACAGCGCTATGTCAATATCCAGCCCGATCTCCTCACGCCGTTGTGGAACTATTTACTTGACATTCAGCGCCGCATGACAACCGAACGTGAAGTGAGCAGTCTCTTACGGGCACTCAATGGCGGCTATGTTCTCCCTTCGCCAGGCAGTGACGTAGTACGGAATCCGGCGGTCGTCCCGACCGGTCGAAACATCCATGCGTTTGATCCCTTCCACATTCCGACCCCGGCGGCTGCCTCGGCTGGTATGGCTGTTGCCGACGAGCTGCTCGAGCGAATCCGTGCCGAGCAGGGTACGTATCCAGAAACGGTGGCCATGGTACTGTGGGGCACCGACAACATTAAGACGGAGGGCGAGGGGATTGCACAGGCTCTGGCGCTGATCGGCGCCAGAGCAGTTGCTGACGAACTGGGACGAATTACGACGGTCGAGTTGATTCCGCTTGCTGAATTGGGTCGGCCTCGGATCGATGTTGTGCTGACGGTCAGTGGTATCTTCCGCGATCTCTTTGCGGCTCAGGCGGTGCTGCTTGATCGGGCGATCCGCATGGCGGCTACGGCTGATGAACCGCCGACCCAGAACTTCGTGCGTGCCCACGCGCTGGCCCAGGCCAGCGAATTGGGTTTGAGCGTGGAAGCGGCTGCGACCCGTGTCTTCTCTAACGCTTCTGGAAGCTACGGTGCGAATGTCAACCATCTGGTCGAGAGCAGTACCTGGGAAGAGGATACGCAACTGGCTGAGGCGTTTATCACCCGCAAGAGTTTTGCACTCCAGCCAGGTGGTGAATGGCGTGAAGCGCGAGCGCTCATGGAGCGGGTACTGGCTACGGTCAGTGTGACGTTCCAGAACATCGATAGTGTGGAAAACGGAATTAGCGACATTGATCATTACTACGAATATCTCGGTGGTCTGACCAAGAGCGTAGAGAAGGTGCGCGGCGAGCGCCCGACGGCGTTGATGGGTGAGGTGGCCGAGCTGGTGGCACCAGGTGCAAGTCGAGTACGTTCATTGGAACAAGTTGTACGATTGGAAAGCCGAGCCAAACTACTCAACCCGAAATGGTACGAAGGGATGCTCAAGCATGGCTACGAGGGTGTCCACGAGATCGAAATTCGGGTCAGTAACACCTACGGCTGGAGTGCCACGGCCCAGGCAGTCGAAGGCTGGATTTACCAGGGCGTTGCTGAGACGTATCTGCTCGATCCGGTGATGCGTGAACGGTTGGCGAACCTCAACCCCCATGCCACTGCCGGGATTGCCGGGCGATTGCTAGAAGCCCATGAACGTGGCTTCTGGCAGGCCGATGAAGAGACGCTCGCGCAGTTGCGCGAGATTTATGCCGATCTCGAAGATCGGTTGGAAGGTGTACGCTGATCGGTACCTGATACGTCGGAGGGGCACAGCGACGCTGTGCCCCTACTACTGACAATGATTCCCCGTCACCGCACCGGTCGGGACGGAGGAAACCTATCGCACACGAACCCGCGGCCCGTATCCCCAGGCTGCTTAGCCTTGCTTATCTTCGGCCAGCAACTGTCGCAGCACATATTGCAAGATACCGCCATGGCGGTAGTATTCGATCTCTTGCGGTGTGTCAATGCGCACACGAGTCTGGAACTCGCGCACTGTTCCATCGTCGGCGGTCGCACGTACCGTCAGCACGCGACCCTGAGCGAAGCCACTGGCGATTGCATCGGCCAGACCAATCACGTCGTACACCTCATGACCGGTCAGACCGAGACTGGCCGCATTTTCTCCCGGCATAAATTGCAACGGCACAATCCCCATACCCACCAGATTCGAGCGATGGATGCGCTCGAAACTCTCGGCGATCACTGCCTTGACGCCCTGGAGGTAGGGGCCTTTCGCAGCCCAGTCACGTGACGAACCATTGCCGTATTCTTTCCCGGCAATCACGATCAGCGGTGTACCGTCGGCCTGATAGCGCATCGCTGCATCGTAGATGGTCATTACTTCGCCGGTGGGCAGGTAGGTTGTAAAGCCGCCCTCCGTACCCGGCGCCAGTTTATTGCGCAGCCGCACATTGGCGAATGTGCCGCGCACCATGACCTCGTGGTTGCCACGACGGGCGCCGTAGCTGTTGAAATCGGCGGGTGCAACGCCGTGCTCGATCAAGTACTTGCCAGCAGGTGAGTTGACTTTGATGCTTCCGGCCGGGCTGATATGGTCGGTCGTGATACTATCACCCAGAAAGGCCAGCACCCGTGCCCCGTGAATCTCGGCAACCCGCTCAGGCGGCGTTGGACTCATCCGGTCGAAGTAGGGGGGACGGCGCACATACGTACTCTGCGGATCCCAGGCAAAACGATCACCTGCCGGTACTGGAATGTTTTCCCACCGTTCATCGCCAACAAACACGCTGGCATACGAACGGCGGTACATATCCGACTGGATCGCCGTTTCGATCGTCTGCTGCACTTCGGCTTGCGACGGCCAGATGTCGCGCAGGTAGACGGGTTTGCCGTCTTTTCCGATCCCAAGCGGTTCTTTATCCAGATCGATATCGATTCGACCGGCAATGGCGTAAGCTACAACCAGGGGCGGCGACATCAGGTAGTTCGCTTTTACATCTTGCTGCACACGACCCTCGAAGTTACGGTTGCCCGAAAGTACAGAGACTGCTACCAGACCAGCCTGTTCAATCGTCTGGCTGATCTCAGGTGCCAGTGGCCCAGAGTTGCCGATACAGGTGGTGCAGCCGTAGCCAACAACGTGGAAGCGGAGAGCTTCGAGGTAGGGCAGCAGGCCAGCGTTCGTCAGATACTCGGTAACAACCTTTGAGCCAGGAGCGAGTGAGGTCTTCACCCACGGCTTCACTGTCAAACCGGCTTCGACAGCTTTTTTGGCAAGGAGACCGGCTGCAACCATCACCGACGGGTTAGAAGTGTTGGTGCAAGATGTGATGGCGGCGATAACAACCGAACCGTGGTGGAGTTTGTAATCGGTACTGGGGACTGCAACCGCTGTTGCCGCAAAATCAGCCGCCGAGAGCGCCGTATCGGGCTGTGATGGGTTAATGATCGATGGTACGGCCAGGTGGAAGGTACGATTGACATCATACAGCGGCACCCGACCCTCAGGTCGCTTCGGACCGGCCACGCTTGGTTCGACTGTGCCCAGATCAAGTTCAAGAATGGTCGAGTACTCGGCTTCCGGCGTATGCTCATCGTGGAAGAGACCCTGCTCTTTGAAGTAGGCCTCGACCAGCGCAACCCGCTCTTCGCTGCGCCCAGAGAAGCGCAGATAGCGCAGCGTCTCTTCATCAATCGGGAAGATACCACAGGTTGCACCATACTCTGGCGCCATATTCGCAATTGTAGCGCGGTCAGCCAGCGGCAGATTCGCCAGACCAGGGCCGAAGAACTCAACAAACTTCCCAACCACCCCTAGCTTACGCAGCATCTGGGTCACGGTTAGCACTAGATCGGTGGCAGTCGCCCCCTCGCGGAGGCGTCCGGTCAGTTTGAAGCCAACCACCTGTGGGATCAACATCGAGAGTGGCTGACCGAGCATGGCAGCCTCAGCTTCGATACCACCGACCCCCCAGCCGAGCACGCCCAGACCGTTGATCATCGTCGTGTGAGAGTCGGTACCGACCAGCGTGTCGGGGTAGGCCTGCACCGGCCCGCTCGCCCGTGGATTTTCGTCGCTGGTAAATACCACACGAGCCAGGTATTCCAGATTGACCTGATGAACGATACCGTTGCCGGGCGGCACAACCTTAAAATTATCGAACGCAGTTTGCCCCCAGCGCAAGAAGGCGTAGCGTTCGACGTTGCGCTGAAATTCGAGGTCTTTGTTGATCAATAGTGCAGCTTCTGAGCCATACGCATCAACCTGCACCGAGTGGTCGATCACCAGCTCAACCGGTTGTAACGGATTGATCCGACGTGGATCGCCACCCAACGCGGCCATTGCATCACGCATTGCCGCTAAATCAACCACGCACGGCACGCCGGTGAAGTCTTGCAGAATCACCCGCGCCGGCATAAATGCAACTTCGCGCTCGGGTTCGGCCTGGGACTGCCAGTTGGCCAGTGCCAGAATGTCATCGGCGGTGACGGTACGCCCATCTTCGTGACGGAGGAGGTTTTCGAGCAGAATACGCAACGAATAGGGTAGACGAGCAAGATTGACGCCGTGGGCAGTCAGCGCGTCAAGTCGGTAGATTTCGTAGGTGCGGTCGCCGACTGTGAGGGTCGAGCGGGCGCCAAAACTGTTGGTCATTGTTCTTCTCCTTCGGTTGTAACCGTGCAACGGAAGGTCATTCCATCTTGTGGTAAAGCGATTATAGCACGAACTATCAGATTGTTGTGATGCGTCGCACTAATCTGCCGGTGATAACAATAATATATCACTGTTATAGATTCGCTGAAATGTTTTGCTGGGATGGTTAGGGGTCCCGCGCACCCCGGGCAACGCCACCGGAGGCAGGCCGGAGGCCCGCGTACCCTGGGGAATACTACCGGATGCGGGCCGGAGGCCCGCGTACCCTGGGGAATACTACCGGATACGGGCCGGAGGCCCGCGTACCCTGGGGAATACTACCGGATGCGGGCCGGAGGCCCGCGTACCCTGGGGAATACTACCGGATGCTGGCCGGAGGCCCGCGTACCCGGGGCAACGCTACCGGATGCGGGCTGGAGGCCCGCGTACCCGGGGCAACGCTACCGGATGCGGGCCGGAGGCCCGCGTACCCAGGGGAATACTACCGGATGCGGGCCGGAGGCCCGCGTACCCTGGTAGATGACCTATCAGGAGTGATGCTCAACGTTCCCTTGGCAGTGGTTATCCCCCCACCTCCCCCTTCCTCTCCCAAATGGGAGAGGAAGGGGGCTAGGGGGAAGGTGAGGTACTTAACTTATGCTTCGCTCTGTCATTTTGACAGTCTACGTACAATTCCTTATTATTGAAGTATCTATCATCTCTACGCCTGGTTGCGTAGGCCTTTTTGTTCCCCTTGTCAGTGAACAATATCAGCGATTATTTCACCTTTTTTGAGTCTGTATGTTGTGGAGCTAAACGATGCATCACGAGATTTCGCTGCTGGCAAATCTGGCAATTGCGTTAGTCGTAGCGTTTGTCGGTGGCCTGCTGGCACGGCAAATCGGCCTGCCAACGATTGTAGGCTATTTGCTAGCCGGAATGGCAATCGGCCCATTTACGCCGGGGTTTGTCGGTGATGTTGAAGATATTCGCCAACTTGCTGAGATTGGTGTGATCTTTTTGATGTTTGGAGTAGGGTTACATTTTTCGCTAAAAGATTTATGGGATGTGCGTCAGGTAGCACTGCCGGGTGCAATGTTACAAATGGCGATTGCGACCGGCCTGGGATTTGCACTCAGCCAGCTTTGGGGGTGGGCGCCGTTGTCTGGGTTGATGTTGGGCCTGTCAATTTCCATTGCCAGTACAGTGGTGCTGTTACGCGGGTTGATGGATAACGGTCTGTTAAGTACCACCGCCGGCCGGATCGCAGTGGGTTGGCTGGTAATGGAAGATTTGGCAACGGTGCTTATTCTGGTGATGCTACCCATCTTGTTTGGTGGACACAACGAGCAATCGTTGTGGTCGGCTATCCTGTCATTACTGAAGGTTGCTCTCTTTGTCACGGTGGTGTTGTTTATCGGCAGACGACTCTTACCGAAGTTACTTGACGTAATTGTTGCAACTCGTTCACGTGAGTTGTTTATTCTGGCTGCGGTGGCGATTGCCCTCGGTACAGCCTTTGGCGCCGCAGCGTTTTTTGATGTGTCGCTGGCGTTAGGGGCGTTCCTGGCCGGTGTGGTGTTGAATGAAACGCAGTTCAGCCATCAGATCGGTGATGATGTGTTGCCGTTCCGTGAGACATTTGCCGTTATCTTTTTTGTTTCGGTAGGAATGATCGTCAATCCGGTTTACCTCTGGGCAAATGCAGGTCAAGTGTTGGCGCTTACTGCCTTAATTGTGCTTGGCAAGTCCTTTTTCACACAGTTGTTGGGGTTCGTTCTGCCGGCTAGTGGCCGTACCATGCTGATCGTGGCAGCCGGTCTTAGTCAGATCGGCGAGTTTTCGTTTATCCTTGGTCAAGCTGGCGTGACGCTTGGTCTGCTAACCACCGAACAATATTCGCTGATTCTGGCCGGATCACTGCTCTCGATCATGGTCAATCCGTTGATGTTTCGCTCGATAAAAACTGTTGAGCGCGTGATGCAGCGAATGTCACCACGGCTCTGGGAACGTTTTGATCAACATCCGCTCCAACCTGCCGATCTTGAGTTGCCCCGCGAAGGTCACGTGGTGGTGGTTGGCTATGGTCGGGTAGGACAGCACATTGTCAATGTCTTAGAGCGGTTAGGGGTTCCGCGGCTGGTGATCGAGATCGATTCTGGTCGGGCAGCGGAGTTTAATGCCCGTGGTATACCAACGCTCTTCGGTGATGCTGCCAATTCTGATGTGTTAATTCACGCTGGGTTGGAACGGGCACGAGCGCTGGTTGTGACCCTGCCGGATGAGACGGCGACAGAAATGGTGGTGGCTGCTGCGCGTAAGATCGCGCCCAACTTACCGATTATCGCCCGTGCAGCAACCACGAAAGGCGTCGGGCGTCTCTTGCATCTCGGTGCGCACGATGTCATTCACCCAGAGCTAGAGGGTGGCCTGGAGGTGATGCGGCACACGCTGCTTTGTCTGGGGTATCCGGCGACACAGGTGCAGGGCTATACCGATGCAGTACGCCGTGATGAATATGATACCACGGTGTCATCTGATGCTGAACATCAGGCGCTCGATCAGATGGTACGCGCTGCCCGTGGGATCGAGATTGCCTGGCGTTTGGTGAGTGAACAGAGTCCGATTGTGGGGCAAACGTTGGCCGAAGCCAATATCCGTGCCCGTACCGGCGCTTCGGTGATCGCATTGATCCGGAATCAGCAGTTGATCGCTAACCCAAAGTCGAGTACAGTTTTCCAGGCTGGTGATCTACTAGGTTTGATCGGTGATCGCGAGCAGATTGCAGCCGCCGAGCAGTTGTTATCCGGTACACCAGCAGCAGAGCTGGTTCCGGCCACGTCATAACATACGTGAGCGTGTGCCGGAAAGGATTGAGTTCTCAACCCGCCCAGTTAGAATAGGTTTTCCCCGTAGGGGCGGGTGTTCAACCCGCCCAGTTAGAATAGGTTTTCCCCGTAGGGGCGGGTGTTCAACCCGCCCAGTTAGAATAGGTTTTCCCCGTCGGGGCGGGTGTTCAACCCGCCCAGTTAGAATGGGTTTTCCCCGTCGGGGCGGGTGTTCAACCTGCCCATTGGGATAGGTTTTCAACCCGCCCAGTTAGAATAGGTTTTCCCCGTCGGGGCGGGTGTTCAACCCGCCCATTGGGACAGGTTCTCAACCCGCCCAGTTAGAATAGGTTTTCCCCGTCGGGGCGGGTGTTCAACCCGCCCAGTTAGGATGGGTTTTCCCCGTCGGGGCGGGTGTTCAACCCGCCCATTGGGACAGGTTTTCAACCCGCCCAGTTAGAATAGGTTTTCCCCGTCGGGGCGGGTGTTCAACCTGCCCAGTTAGAATAGGTTTTCCCCGTCGGGGCGGGTGTTCAACCTGCCCAGTTAGAATAGGTTTTCCCCGTCGGGGCGGGTGTTCAACCCGCCCAGTTAGAATGGGTTTTCCCCGTAGGGGCGGGTGTTCAACCTGCCCAGTTAGAATGGGTTTTCCCCGTCGGGGCGGGTGTTCAACCTGCCCAGTTAGAATGGGTTTTCCCCGTCGGGGCGGGTGTTCAACCTGCCCAGTTAGAATAGGTTTTCCCCGTCGGGGCGGGTGTTCAACCTGCCCAGTTAGAATAGGTTTTCCCCGTAGGGGCGGGTTTTCAACCCGCCCAGTTAGGATGGGTTTTCCCCGTCGGGGCGGGTGTTCAACCTGCCCATTGGGATAGGTTTTCAACCCACCCATTGGGATAGGTTTTCCCCGTCGGGGCGGGTGTTCAACCCGCCCAGTTAGGATAGGTTTTCCCCGTCGGGACGGGTGTTCAACCCGCCCAGTTAGGATAGGTTTTCCCCGTCGGGGCGGGTGTTCAACCCGCCCAGTTGCGGCGTAAACGACCCTACGCCTTCTCTTCATACACCAGTTCAACTGTACCGGTGCGGGACTGCTCGACGAAGAGTAAGAGTTCGTTGTGCGCGTTTAACCACGAGATCGGCAGTTTGTACTCCTCTTGCGGACCGATTTGCCAAAAGCGACCACAGTTTTGGCCGTTGAGCCAGATGCAGCCTTTGTCGAGCGTACCGGGACGTAATGCCAGGCGTTGTATGGTCGAAGGCAGATCTGCGCGAGCAAAAACTGCCTGTACGAAAGCCGGACCGGTTGGCGGCGCCGGTTGCTCGCTGACAGTGACTCCTGCGCGAAAGCTCCACTGTGCCGGTAGTGGCCGGTCGTCATCGTAACTGATCAACGTGGCCCGCCATGGTGCCCCGGCGTAGTTGAGGATTTGCAACGCCAGGGTGTTGATTCCCGGTTGCAGCAGATGCGTAATGTCGGCGCTGATGAATCCGCCACTGCGATGCCGACTGAACCGCTCAACCGCAATCCCGTTGACGAAGAAGGCACCTGAGTTGCGATCACCGGTGATGTGGACGCGATAGCGCTTACCGGCTAGAATCTCAATAGGACGAATGAGCCAGACCATCGGCCCGGTCCAGGCAAACCGTCCGAGGTGAACGGCTGTCGCATCTGGACGAGCTACCCAGGGTTTGATGTTGGCAACCGCTTCACCAGCGAATTGCACCTCTTGCCAGTAGGCTGCCCAACCGTCGGAAATGTCGATCTGGTTGCCGTCAAGATAGAGAGGCGCGAGTAGCCCTTTCCGTTCCCCCAGACCTAGGCCGTAGTTGAAGCGGCCCAGATTATCAACCAGCAGTCGTAGATCATGACGACCCGCAGGAAGGCTTAGTGGTAGCGTGTAGCGGGGGCCGTTTGGATGCAGGCCTAGCACGCCGACAAACTCGCCGTTGATCAGTACCAGGGCGCGGTCGCTCAGCTCAGGTGCAGCCAGGGTCGTATTCAGTGGCGTCGCCAGCTCAAGCTCGGCCCGGTACCAGCCATAGCCGTAAGGGCAGCCGAGCTGTTCGAGCGGCGCCGGGGCGGGGATCGGCTGCCAACCGGTATCATCGGTTGCTTCCACAACAGCAAACGTGCGTGTAGGGAGTATGGTCCGCCGTAATGGTTGCGGCGGTGGGAGCGGTTGACTACCGTAGCGCTCGGCCAGTGTCTGTGGCAACAACTCGATTAGAAAGGCATGATCTTCCCATGCGACCTCAATCCGTCGCCCTTCGGCAGTAATCCAGTAATCGATCTGCAAGGTCTGTTCACGCACCTGCACGCGGGCAGTGAGACCAGCATCGGCAGCGTTGATGCCTACCGGCGGCTCAGGCAAGTGGAGGATCAGTTTGCCCTGTTCACCTTCACGACCGTAGATCACGAGGGTGCCCTGATCGGGCCAGTATCCGAGAATACGTCCGGTATGAGCAACGACGCTAATTCCACTCTCGCCAAGTGGCAGGTTGGCGAAGATTGGCCGTATACTGGTCGGTTCAACTTCGACACTCAGATGATCACCGCTGGGTAGAAAGACTTCATAGGTGACGGCTTCGAGGCTGGGATTGCTCAGGAACGTCGCGCAGACGTCGCGCCAGGCAGGTGGTGCGTCTGGTGAAGCACGGACAGTACGGTATGGCTGTACACCGCCCTCACTACGACCAGCGATAGTCGGTGGAGCGATGATTGTTATGCCACCGGGGACAGCATCGGCCAGCACAGCAGAAAGTTCGGCCCCGAAACAGCTCAGAAAAAGGTGATGACGACGGGCAACCAGGGCCTTGGCCGTCAGCCGACCATACTCATCAACCGGTGCATCGTAGTCATAGCTGGTTGTCATGTGGATCAGATCGCCGCCGACGGTGCGTCCACCCCAAAAGCCAAAGTTGGTTCCGCCGGCCCACATCCAATGGCTAAACCCAGCGCAACCGACTGCGGTCAGTTGGTGAAGCGTCATATCGAGCTTAGCCGCTGTTTTTCGGTTCTGACGTGCCCCGCCCCAATTGTCGAACCAACCACTCCACAATTCCGAAACAATCATCGGGTTGTCAGGCCAGAGCTGGCGGGTCTGTACCAGCTTCTCGGCAATGCCACTCCAACCGTTGCGAAACTCTGGATTGTTCGGCATTGCGCCCATACAGGTGTATTGCGGCACTTCAATGCCTCGTTCGAGCGCAGCCTGAGCCAGAGTCTGCTGATGACCATCGGCGCCATACACTCCCGACGCCCAGTGCTCATTCTCGATCTGGCAGAGAATAATCGGCCCGCCACGGGTGTGTTGGCGCGGCACGAGGATCGGCATCAGCACATCGAACCAACGCAAGACCGCATCGCGGAAGGCCGGATCATCGGTGCGCAGATGCAGATGACCACTTGCGGTCAGCCAGGCCGGTAAACCGCCGTTTTCCCACTCGGCGCAGATGTACGGGCCGGGACGCACAATCACCTTCAATCCCAGCTCGTGGCAGAGATCGAGGAACGCACCCAGATCGGCTTCATCACTAAAATCGAATTCGCCGGGTTGCGGCTCGTGTCGATTCCAGGGAATGACCGTATCAATTGTGTTGAGACCTGCCCAGCGCGCCTGTTCGAGCAACGGTCGCCATTCAGCGCACGGCCAGCGCATATAGTGAATACAGCCGGCGAGAAGATACCATGGTCGGCCATCAAGTTCGATGCCGTGACGGGTGACGCGAACAGTACGATTCATGTTAGCCCTCCACCCGCTCAAACAACGGTAGACGCTCGAGCGGCGCCGGTACGTTAGCTAATCGCACCGGACCCTGATGGATAACGCCGCTCCAGTAGTCACGCCAGACACCATCTGGCAGATACACATCGCGCTGTCGCCGACCAGGCTGCACGACCGGCGCAACCAGGTAGCGCGCTCCAAGGAGAAACTGGTCATCACAGGAGAGCGCATCGCGATCTGACGGAGCATGCCAGAAGAGCGGACGAACTAATGGTATACCATCACGCAGATTCTCCTCGATGAGCGTTGCCAGGTACGGCGCCAGATGAACGTGGAGTTGGGCGTATTGGCGGCAGATCGCATCAACCTCGCTCCCGTACTGCCACGGCGGGATGCTAAACTGCATAGTGGGCAACAGCGCGCACAACTGCGTCCAACGAACCATCAACTCGCCATTGGGCACTTCACCCTGGTAGGCATTACCGCCAATCATATCCGGCAACACGAACGGGAAACCGCAGATGCTCAGGGTCAACGCTTGGGTGAGCACACTGTGCAGACCGTTATCGATGCCCCAGCGACTCCATTTGTCCCATTCACGGAAGAGGAGACCGCGCCGCTGGCTACGCCAACCGACCCGTACCTCGGCATAAGCAAAGTGATCGGCGACAAACTCGGTATAGCGGTCGGCATACCGACGACGCGGCTCACGCACATAACAGATGGCGTCAGGTGGGATGAAATTGGCTTCCCCAGCATCAAACTTGAAGCCATCAACGCCGGTTTCAGCCTGCAACGAGCGCAATTCACTCAGCCACCAGGCCACCGCTTCTGGATTGGTAAGATCGAGCACACCACCGTAGCCTTGCCACCAGCGCACCAGGTACGGTGAATTATTAGCAGGATGGCGGATCAGATAGCCGCGTCGGGCCGCGACCGCAAAGGCCGGATCACGCGGATCAAAAAAGACCGGTGTCCACAGCGTCACCTTGAAACCGGCAGCGTGCAATTCATCAACCATGCCGCGTGGATCGGGAAACTTCTGCGGATCGAACACATACGCCCCATAACCACGCTGCCAGCGATCATCAATCTCGAGCACCGAGTAGGGATAGCCACGCGCCACGATTTGGGTGGCGAAATCTATCACATCGCGCTGAGTTACCGCCATTTTGTACTGCGCCCAAGTCGTCCAGATCGGTCGCGCAAATAGCTCGAGCGGTGGGGCCGCAGTCGGTCGCCCCAGTAGTGGCAAAGCAGACGCAAACGCTGCCGGGGCATGCGCTGCCAGAATGACATGACCGACCAGTTCTGGGCCGGGGGCGGCATAGCGTTCGTCGAAGCCCAAGGTGGGCGGTGGCGCAGCTTCGCGGGCCGTGATGCGTAGCAAACCATCACCATCACGATTCATCATCACTGCCAGCTCACCCTCACCCTCTTCGAGCAGCAAGGCGGCGCCAGCGGCATTCAGCCAGAACGGAGTCACGATATTGAGCGTCCCGTCTCGTCCATGGTCTGTTGGCTCGAACGGGTCCGAGAGCACCGTTCCACTGTCGAGCGGCCAATGCTGAATCACTCGTTCACCCATGCCGTACCATGGCCGGCCTGGATCAAGCTGCCACTCTACCCGCAGAGCGGGCAAGCGGGGCGGTCCAGACCAGCTCAGCCGAAAGCCAGTAGGTGTACTCTCAATCACCAGGCGAAACACGATGTCTGGGTGGGCAGTTGCATAGTGAATGCGGGCCTGACGTTCACTCACATCAACGTTTGTCACCCCAATAACCGGAATATCGGCGCCATAGGCTTGGGCAACCACCCCCCTACAGATCAACACCGGACGTCCCTCATACGTAAACATCACCTGGCCGTGCGCATCAAAGGTTGCGCTCCCAGATGGACTGTGGATCGTGTGCTGCATGACCATCTGCTATCAAGAAAGTGCGCAAAGGTGCGCACGGTTCTCTTCCTGCCCCGACGTGTCTTGATGACCACCGTCGTCTCTGACAGGCGTGACTTTCCCGGCTGCGGCGGGGACGGTCCCCGCAGCGCCGCCATTACTGGTCGGACTCGCCACGGGTAGGGCAGTTTCGGTTGCCAGCCGTTTCAGGTTCCGCGCCGCATTGAGGTCACGGTCATGGTGCGCGCCACATTGCGCACACACCCATTTTCGATCGCTCAACGTCAGCGCCTCGTTTTTCCAGCCACACATGGAGCACAGTCGGCTCCTTGGATACCAGCGATCAGCAATACCCAACCGCGTTCCGTAGCGTTTCGCCTTGTATTCCAACTGCGAGCGCAACATCCCAAAACCCACGTCAGAGATGGCGCGAGCGAGCTTCTCGTTCGCGAGCATCCCCTTGACGTTTACATCCTCGATCACTACCGCTTGGTTTTCGCAGCAGAGTCGAGTCGTGAGCTTGTGGGTGAAATCCGCTCGGAGATTGGCAAGGCGGGCATGCAGCCTTGCCAATGTCGCAGCGGACGTTCGCCGGTTGTTCGATACCGGTAGGCGCGTTCCTTTGGGCAGGCGGGCACGGCGTTCACATCCTGCTGCCTTCTTGGCGGCTTCCAGCTTGCGGCTGAGGCGCCGACTACGGATTTTCAGGCGGCGCAGCGCTGCGTTGAGCGGCCTGGGCGCCTCAACGACTTCACCGCTGGAGATCGTTGCGGCAGCCTTGATGCCCAGGTCGACGCCGTTGACCTCGTGCGACGTGCGACGCCGATAGCATTGCGCATCGGGCACTTCGACCTGTATTGCCACAAACCAACGATCCGCCGTGCGCGAGACCGTCGCGCCCAGTATCTTTCCTTTGAAGCGCAGTTCCTCGTTCATGGCGACGTCGCCGATCTTGGGTAGGCGGATCGTCTTGCCGTCCAGACGGAACTTGTCGTTGGCAACATACAAGCTGTCGCGGCAGCGCCCCTTTTTCTTGAAGCGCGGTGCGTGCGCCTCTTTGCCAGCCTTGAGGTCAGCGAAGAACCGTTCCCAGGCTTTGGCGAGATGGGCAAACGGCTGGGCGTGTGCGTCCCGGTGAATGTCTCGCAACCAAGGCCGTCCGTTTTCGTCGAGCCACTGTGGGTCGGTGTATTTGATGGCGTTGAACTGCTTTTTGAGCGCCATTGCGTTCGGCTTGCCGCCTGCTGCGTATTGTTTGTTCCATTCATTGAGCGCCCAGTTCCAGACGCGCCGGGCCGTGCCGCAGGCACGCTTGAAGTAATCCACCTGCTCAGGAGTCGGACAAAGAGCGATCTTGTGGGTTCGTTGCATGGTTGGGCCTTTTTGACGCCATGTGCATCCTGTTTCAGCGCTGCATCCACCTGCTTTCGATCGTTCCTCACACCGTATCGCCGAGACGAACAACCGTGCACGATGGTCATCACGTCGTGCACCATTTCCGGTTCGGGAGACAGCCGTTCCTGGGTGAGCACCAGCACTGCGCAGCCATGGGTTTTGGCGTCATGTTCGAACCACGCAACGCCGAACCGGGTGAGGCGGTCCCGGTGCGCGAGGATCAGCATCGTGACGTCCCGTCACCCGATCTCGTCCATACGGGCCAGAAACCGCTTGCGCGTGACGTTCAACCCGCCGCCCACTTCCTCGATACACTCGACCCCCGCCAATCCCTTCGCCACCACGACCTCTTCCAGCACGTTGCGCTGATTCGCCAGGTCCGGCTGCTGTGCTGCACTCGATACCCGACAGGAGGCGACCAGCGTGGGTGGCGCATGGTTCGCCTGCCGCAAACCGATGAACTCACGGATCTGCGTCTCAGGGGAGAGACGGCGGTTGCTGTCCGTTCGGGCCACCGGAATCAGCCTTCCTTCGCGTTCCCAACGCTGCAACGTCTTGACCGAGACACCAAGGAGTGTTGCGGCTTTCCCTGTGCGCATGGTGTTTTCCGTGAGCACCATGCTACACTATCGCGTACTAGAAGTCAAGCTAGAGTCCGGCTCCGTACTCGATCAGAACCCGCTCTGATGATACCAGAATCTGCAGCGGAGTGAAACGAGCATAGCGGGGTAGAAATGAGAGGGAAGATGGAGTAGGTAGAGTCCGGCGCTGCCGGCTACTACTCATCGCGGCTGAGATGGTTTGTGAACTGACTGAAATCAACAGCCAGAATCCACTTACGCGCCGAGGGTGTGAACAGCGCACGCGATGGATCAAGCGGTACGCACCACCTGCTCCACCCAGCCAAACGCTGCCAGCAGATCGCCGCCTAGCGTCGGATACGTGCGCAGCAACGAGCTATCAACCACAAACAGTGTCGTCAGCTCATTAACAGTTTGCGCCTGCGCCCATGCGCTGACCAGCAGCGCCATGGCGTCATCAATCTGACCGGCGCGGATCAACGCCTGCGCCAGGGCGCGCAGGGCCTTGGCGCGCTTTCCGGTATCGGCAATCGCCTCGGCGCTCTGCCGGGCGGCGGCGAAGGTCTGTCGGGCTGCTACGTCATCGCCCGCTGCCGCCAGCGCCTGCGCCAGGGCGCGCAGGGCCTCGGCGCGTAGATAAGGGGAGTCAATCGCTGCGGCGGTCTGCCGGGCGGCGGCGAAGGTCTGTTGGGCATCCGCCCACTGCCCCGCGTGCGCCAGCGCCTGCGCCAGGGCGCGCAGGGCCTCGGCGCGTAGATAAGGGGTCAATCGCTGCGGCGGTCTGCCGGGCGGCGGCGAAGGTCTGTTGGGCATCCGCCCACTGCCCCGCGTGCGCCAGCGCCTGCGCCAGGGCGCGCAGGGCCTCGGCGCGCTTTCCGGTATCGGCAATCGCATCGGCGGTCTGCCGGGCATCCGCCCACTGCCCCGCGTGCGCCAGCGCCTGCGCCAGGGCGCGCAGGGCCTCGGCGCGCCAAGAGGGGTCGGCAATCGCCGCGGCGCTCTGCCGGGCGGCGGCGAAGGTCTGTTGGGCATCCGCCCACTGCCCCGCGTGCGCCAGCGCCTGCGCCAGCTCGCCCAGGGCCACGGCGCGCTTTTCGGGGTCGGCAATCGCATCGGCAGTCTGCCGGGCGGCGGCGAAGGTCTGTCGGGCTGCGGCGTCATCGCCCGCTGCCGCCAGCGCCTGCGCCAGCTCGCCCAGGGCCACGGCGCGCTTTTCGGGGTCGGCAATCGCATCGGCAGTCTGCCGGGCGTCCTCCCACTGCCCCGCGCGCGCCAGCGCCCGCGCCAGGGCGCGCAGGGCCACGGCGCGCCAAGAGGGGTCGGCAATCGCATCGGCGCTCTGCCGGGCGGCGGCGAAGGTCTGTTGGGCATCCGCCCACTGCCCCGCGTGCGCCAGCGCCTGCGCCAGGGCGCGCAGGGCCTCGGCGCGCTTTCCGGTATTGGCAATCGCATCGGCGGTCTGCCGGGCATCCGCCCACTGCCCCGCGTGCGCCAGCGCCTGCGCCAGGGCGCGCAGGGCCTCGGCGCGCTTTCCGGTATCGGCAATCGCATCGGCAGTCTGCCGGGCGTCCGTCCACTGCCCCGCTGCCGCCAGCGCCTGCGCCAGGGCGCGCAGGGCCTCGGCGCGCCAAGAGGGGTCGGCAATCGCCTTGGCGCTCTGCCGGGCGGCGGCGAAGGTCTGTCGGGCTGCTACGTCATCACCCGCTGCCGCCAGCGCCTGCGCCAGCTCGCCCAGGGCCACGGCGCGCTTTTCGGGGTCGGCAATCGCATCGGCAGTCTGCCGGGCGTCCTCCCACTGCCCCGCGTGCGCCAGCGCCCGCGCCAGGGCGCGCAGGGCCACGGCGCGCCAAGAGGGGTCGGCAATCGCATCGGCGCTCTGCCGGGCGTCCACCCACTGCCCCGCTGCCGCCAGCGCCTGCGCCAGCTCGCCCAGGGCCCAGGCGCGCCAAGAGGGGTCGGCAATCGCATCGGCGCTCTGCCGGGCGTCCACCCACTGCCCCGCTGCCGCCAGCGCCTGCGCCAGCTTACCCAGGGCCCAGGCGCGCTCGTCAGGGTCGGCAATCGCCTCGGCGCTCTGCCGGGCGGCGGCGAAGGTCTGTTGGGCTGCGGCGTCATCGCCCGCTGCCGCCAGCGCCTGCGCCAGCTCGCGCAGGGCCCAGGCGCGCTCGTCAGGGTCGGCAATCGCCTCGGCGCTCTGCCGGGCGGCGGCGAAGGTCTGTCGGGCTGCTACGTCATCACCCGCTGCCGCCAGCGCCTGCGCCAGCTTACCTAGGGCCCAGGCGCGCTCGTCAGGGTCGGCAATCGCATCGGCAGTCTGCCGGGCGTCCACCCACTGCCCCGCGTGCGCCAGCGCCTGCGCCAGCTTACCTAGGGCCCAGGCGCGCTCGTCAGGGTCGGCAATCGCATCGGCAGTCTGCTGGGCGTCCGTCCACTGCCCCGCTGCCGCCAGCGCCTGCGCCAGCTTACCTAGGGCCCAGGCGTACTCGTCAGGGTCGGCAATCGCCTCGACGCTCTGCCGGGCGTCCACCCACTGCCCCGCTGCCGCCAGCGCCTGCGCCAGCTTACCCAGGGCCCAGGCGCGCTCGTCAGGGTCGGCAATCGCCTCGGCGCTCTGCCGGGCGGCGGCGAAGGTCTGTTGGGCTGCGGCGTCATCGCCCGCTGCCGCCAGCGCCTGCGCCAGCTCGCGCAGAACCCAGGCGCTCTCGTCAGGGTCGGCAATCGCCTCGGCGCTCTGCCGGGCGGCGGTGAAGGTCTGTTGGGCTGCGGCGTCATCGCCCGCTGCCGCCAGCGCCTGCGCCAGCTCGCCCAGGGCCTCGGCGCGCTCGCGGGGGTCGGCAATCGCCTCAGTGGCGGCGCGGGCGCGACGGAGCGCCGCCAGGCCGCCGGCAGCGTCGCGTTCTAGCAACGCCCGCCCCACTGCGGTCAGCACTGTTGCCCGTTTTCGCGGATCGCTTAGCAACTCGGCCCGATCACGCGCTTCGGTGCCCTGCCCCAACGCTACCAGCGCGGTGAACAGTTCCGTCGGCCACCGGTCAACGCTGCTCGTCAGGCTGACCCGCAGCAGGCTGTAGCGCCAGACCCGCGCCAGCCATACTGCAATCTGCTGCCGGTTGCGATTCGACGCATCTGCCATTGCCTGCCGCACCCGGTCAAGGTCGGCAATGTACGCCCGCAGGCTGGGGTCGGCACGCCGCTTCGCTGCGCCGTACTCGTCATCGTCCAGCAGTTTCCAGACGTCGTCATATTGCTGCGCAGCTACCAGGTGTGTGACCAGGTGGGTTTGCCCGTAGATGCGCCGTTCCTGTTCGGCAAGATCGGTTGTTGGTTGCCAGAGATGTGCCAGATCACGACTGCACCACACTGCGATCTGGGCATGCCTAGGGATCAGTTCGTCAGCGGCGAACGTATGCGTGCGCAGGTAGTCGATCAGTTTCAGGTGGATCAAGCCGTACCTCGGTTGTCCCTGTACATCGCGCACACCGAGCAGGCCCCCCAGGCGCTCAATCGCGGTTTGGATACGATCCTGAGAGACGTTAAGAATCTCGCGCAGCGCATTGCGGCTGAGCGGTTCCTGGGCCACCAGCAAGATACCCAGCAGGGGACGCAGCACCCTTTCCCACAGGTTCCAGTCGAGCTTCAACCGTTCCAGCGTTGGCGTGAACAGGTCGCGTGGGTTGACAATTACCCGTTGGAGCAGCGCGGCGATGTCGGTGTCCGGTGTCTGGCGTATCTCCTGCACAAGGTAGGCCAGGTCGAAGGCATTACCGTGCAGCGCATGGTAGAGTTCCGATTGCTCATGCGCGCTGAGCGTCACGCCGCGATCACGCAGCAGCTCGCCAAAGTCGGCTTCGCTCAGTGGTGGCAGGCAATATTCGCAGTGCGGGGTGCGTAGTTTGAGCGGCGTCAGTGTGTCGTCAGGACGGGTACCGATCACCAATACTACGTTGGATGGGAGCTGTTCGGGCAGGAAGCTCAGATCGCGCTGTCCGATCCTCTGATCGGGTTCAATCTGGTCTAGCCCGTCAATCACCAGCGTCAACGGACGTTCGGCGGCGAGATTGCTCAGCAGCGTCTCAAAACTGTTGCGCAATGCCACCACATTGTCGCCGTCGGGCAGGTAGGTCGGCGCATCGTCCTCGCGCTCGGCCAGGGTCAGCAGTTCGGCGATCAGATGGCCGAGCAGCGCAGCCTGTTCCGAAGGCCCAGGAGTGAAGCGGATGAAGTAGGCGGGGGTTGGTTCAGGCTCGCGGTGTTTGATCAGTTTGGCCAGGATGCTGCTCTTGCCCTGGCCAGCGACGCCGGTCACCAGCAAATAGCCACCGCTGGCACGCAGCTTTTCGATTTCATCCGACAGTTGCGCTAATTCTTCCACTCTGCCGACGAAGCCGTGCAGCAGCTCGTTGCGGCGAGCACTGCTGTGCGGTGACTGCCAGCGTTTGAGTCGCTGTTGCGCCTCGGCGCGCCGTTGCTCAGCCTGCTGCTTCTCCCGTGCCACTCGCCGGGCTTCGCGGTGATCGGCAAGCACCCAGTGACAATCGCCTCTGTACTCGGCGAAGGGATGGAAATGTGCGGAGTGTTGCTTTTTCACCGCATCGATCAACACCGGCACGGTGAGCATCCCATCAGCGGAACAGTCTTTATCGCGCAGACACGCCACCACTCTCTGCGTCAACCACCCGCCACGGTCATCTTCATAGGCTTTCTCGCCCGGTACAGTTGCCGCTAGATACGCCCGCAGGCGTCCGGTTGGAACGTTGACGCCGCGAAAGTGCTGTTCAATCGCATCGCCGATAGATCGCCGCTCGGCAGCCTGTGCGACATTACCGGCGAAGCAGCAATCGAGCACCAGCACCACACTGCGCGGCTTATCCCAGGCGAGCAACTGAGTGTACCACCAGTCGAGGGAGAGGTAGTAGTTAGGGTCGCTGGTAGCAGTCTCGCTCTCGTAATCGGCACTGACCAGGAAGGTCGTACCATCGGGGTGTCCAGCCACCGGAATCCAGGCCCCGTGACCAGAAAAGGCGATGAAGAGATCACTCTCACCATTAGCCTGCCGTCGCAATCCGGCGACAGCCTTGCGGATGGCAGCCGTCGTCGCTTCTGATCCGATCAGCGATTGCACCTGGAAGCCGCAGTCATGCAGTGCGCTCGCCAGATCATTCGCATCACGTTCAGCGCTGCGGAGAGCGGTGAAAGTCAAATCGCGTTCTGGCCGGTTGACTCCAATGACGAGAGCGCGTTTGGTCATACGTAGACGGTAGTTGGTGATATACGCTTCAGGCCAGCAAATTGCTGATATTGTACCTGAATCGCAGCAGTATATCAACCTATTTCCAGGGTAGGGTTGGCGGGGATGGTGCACCGACCTGAACTTCAATCCTCAAAGAGGCTGGTTCAATCGGGTCAGGTAATGTTTCACTCAACAACTGTTCCAGTAGCGCTTGATCGCTGTCGGGTGGGAGTACACGTGCATGGTCACTATAAGACACAACTACAACGACCGGTGGTGAACCGGCGGAGCGGTCAGTTTCACGCTTGAGCTTTCGTACCTCGTTCAAGAGTTGGGCAACGGTTAGCGCTAGTGTTGCGAGCGGAAGCAGTGGCTGTGCGGCCTGGGCAGTTTCGACCAGCCACTGATACAGGCTACCTCCTCGCGCCCCATCGTAGACTGGCGTGATATGCTGGTTTTGTCGCATCAGGTTTGACACTATCTGTCGTCCGATAGCGTCTACCACTGCTGGACTGGCTCCGTTTTGCGGTGATGGCTGAAACGCGAGTTCGATGGTTATGTTCGACATGCTGTCCTCCGTGCTACCGGTATGTTACTCCACGCATCCGCCAGATTGATCGTATCATATGAATTGCGCTCCCAATGCCGCCCAGTATAAGAGCCACTCCAACTAACCAGAGTTCACTACCGGCAGGTGGGAGGGTCGCTCCGCGCACGGCGCCCATCACGACCTGAATATCGCTCCGCGGTGCATTGCCTGTAATGACCGGAATAAGATTGGCGGTCGTAAACAGTGTGCGTCCACCTGACAGAATACGCCCTTGCAGCGTGTAGACACGACCGGCATCGATCACTGACGGATCGTAGCGAAGGTTAAAGCGAAACGGAGGTTGGGCGCCACCGGTTGCGAATGTCTGCTCGACGATAACCCGTCCGCCGGTCCCGGCAGGCGTGACTTCGGCAATTTGTAGCACAACCAGCGCATCAGCCGGCAGAAGTACCCGCTCGCGATAGGTCACAATGCCGGTCAGGCTGGCTGATGGTTGGGCAGTAGTTGATGCGGGTGTACTCCACAGCACCCACCCAAGTACCACGACCAGAGCAGTAAGCTGCCAACACTTCATCATACGGCGCCCCACGCTGTAACGTTCGCATGCGAAGCTGGTATATAGGTGCATTATAAACGAAGGAAGCTTGGCGCGGTTCTCCCCCCTAACCTGGGGCTTTGCAGAGTTCTGCTTTCGGTCACCGTCGATGACCGGACGATACACCAGCGGAGCGACACCGACGACCACCTGGGTGCGCGGACCGCCGGTCCGCAGGGTGTGAGGGGGGTGGCAGGACGGCATCGACCGGCGCAGTAGGACGCCATCGGAGGCGAGTTTCAAACCCAACCCTCCCGACTACTGCGCGCCAGGCCAGGCACGCGCTTGTCCCAGATACAGGCTGAGGTCGCCGCGTGGATGCACCAGACCGGCATCGGCGCTGATGACTGTGCCCGCGAGCTGGCACGCTTCCAGGAGGGCCAGCACCCGCTCCCGTTCTCCGGCGGGCATCGTGCGCACCGCAATCCTGCTTACCCCCCAGTCCCCCCCCCGCAAGCGGGGGGGTGCATGGCCGCACGCAGCACGATGGCGAGTAGGCTGAAGAGTGGATAGTGGCGGACGCTGTGACTACGCAGGTCGGGGATCGTCGTGAGCGCATGGACAACATTCATCTGGGGGGAGTGGCACACTGGCGGGTGCGGGCCGGAGGCCCGCACTCCCAGGTATCGGCGTGGGGGTATTGCTATTGGCAGGTACGTGATGTTCGTCGGTGTCTCTGCCATTGTTGCGTAATTCGGTCAGCGAAGATAACCCGAAGCTGAAAACATTGAAAAGCCCTACTTTGTCTGTATACCGCTTGACAATCATCAGATCGGGTGATATACTCTGCTTAATCGTTTAACCGCTTAATCGTTTAACTACGGAGACTAGGGCCGTGGCTACGATCAAAGATGTTGCCCGCCGTGCACAAGTCTCAACCGCAACCGTCTCGTATGTCCTGAACGGCACCGGTGTGGTGAGCGAAGCAACCCGTGCCCGTGTCCTTGCGGCTGTTGCCGAGCTGGGCTATCAACCGAACCATAGTGCCCGCGCCCTCCGCACCCGTTCGCATACCATCGGCGTGGTTGCCCCTGGCATTGCCGGACGCCTGGCTGATCCAGGAACCGCCGAAATGCTGGCTGGGGTCAGTGAAGCAGCAACTGCTGCCGGGTATTGTCTGTTGATCGCTGCCCCGACGGCTACCGAATCGGAAGAGGAGCTGGCGCTGCGTCTCGTGCGCAGCGGGCGGGTTGACGGTCTGATCATCGTTGATCTTCGTCGCGACGATGAGCGGCCATCACTGCTGACGGAAGCGGGGGTACCGGTGATTGCAATTGGTTCACCAACATCGGGTGTCGCTTGTCCGGTTGTCGGCTTCGATCTGCGTAACGGCGCCGAGCAGGCCATCCATCACCTTACCCGCTTGGGTCATCGCCGCATTGCCCTGATCAACTTTACTTCTCATCTTTCCATCAGCGAACCGTTCTATAGCGGTTACGTTCATGCTCTCCATGCCGCAGGGCTGCGTCGTGATGCGGCATTGGTTATCGAAGCCGGGAGTAGTGAGACCGATGGGGTTGCGGCGATGCAGGAGTTGCTGACACTGCGTCATCCGCCGACCGCAGTGCTGGCCGCTTCCGATACCCTTGCTTTCGGTGCAATGCACGCTATTCGCGACGCCGGTCTGACCGTCGGCGTGCATGTCTCAGTTGTTGGTTGTGACGATCTCCCGCTGGCGGCCCATACCTATCCTCCGCTTACAACGCTGCGCGCCCCACGGCGCGAACTTGGTATGACCGTAGCTCGCCATCTGATCGCGCAGATCGAACGGCGCCAGGTGCCGACAGTCACTCTACTCCCGTTGCGTCTGATGATCCGTCACTCGACCGCTGCCCCCTCACCGATGAGCGGTTGAGCATATATTTTTGGAAAAGGAGAAATCGCATGGCCTCGATTAAGTTCGATCACGTCTGGAAGCGCTTCGGCGACGTAACCGTCCTCAAGAATCTCGATCTCGACATTGCCGACGGTGAGTTTCTGGTGCTGGTTGGCCCATCAGGATGCGGTAAGTCAACCGCTCTCCGCTGCCTAGCCGGCCTAGAAGAGATTACCGAAGGTCGCATCTTCATCGGCGACCGTGATGTGACCGATGTGCCCCCCAAAGACCGCGACATTGCGATGGTCTTCCAGTCGTATGCACTTTACCCCCACATGAGCGTCTACGACAACATGGCGTTTGGTCTCAAACTGCGCCGTGTGCCCAAAGCCGAAATTGACCGGCGTGTCAAAGAAGCGGCGGAAATGCTCAGCATCGGCCACTTGCTCGACCGTAAGCCCAAGGCACTCTCCGGTGGTCAGCGCCAGCGTGTGGCGTTGGGACGGGCTATCGTGCGCGATCCCGCCGTCTTCTTGATGGACGAACCGCTCTCGAACCTTGATGCCAAGCTGCGTGTGCAGACCCGCGCCGAGATCAGCAAACTTCACCAGCGCCTCAAAACGACGTTCATCTATGTAACTCACGACCAGACCGAGGCCATGACGATGGGGTCGCGCATTGCGGTGATGCGTGACGGTATCTTGCAGCAGATTGACACGCCTCAGAACCTTTACGACCATCCGGCGAACATGTTCGTAGCCGGCTTTATCGGTAGCCCGGCGATGAACTTCTTTGAGGCGCGTCTTGAGCGGACTGATGGCGGTGTCAGTGTTGTTGTAGGGAAAGAGTTTGTGCTGCCGGTACCATCCAGCAAGCTCGATCACGTGAGCAGCCACGTTGGGAAGACCGTCTATTTCGGCATTCGCCCTGAAGACCTGCACGATGCCCACTTCGTACCGCGTGGCGTTGATGAGCGGGCGAAAGTCCGTGCCGCCGTCAACGTCGTCGAGCCAATGGGATCAGAAATCTACGCCTACGTTGAAAACAGCGGCAAAGAGTTTATCGGTCGTTTCGATCCACGCTCGAGCGCCCGCACCGGCCATACGATAGAAGTGGTATTCGATATGGAGAAGATGCACATCTTCGACCGCGAGACGGAAAAAGCGTTGACATAATCCCTTCTTCTTCTACGGTGCGTGCTCTGTTGGACGAGTATGGCGGTACTCCGACAGATGTACCCTGACGAGCGGGATGACGCTGCTGTGCGCCGATGATCATCGCCCCAGAATGTCATTGGCGCGCAGGCACCGTAGAGGCACAGCAGCACTGCGCCCTTCCGGGACAACTGTTGCCATTCAACGATAGGTGGACGCTCGTGAACCGATCCTACCTTCTCCTGCAACAAGATATTTTGGACATGCTCTAAATGAAGAGAAGAGGCAGGATTGCTCTTGCCTCTTCTCTTCACGCTCTCGTTCTCCTCTCGCTACACCAGCCCCATTGTCTCTGGGAAGCCAAGCATCAGGTTCATATTCTGTACTGCCTGCCCAGCAGCGCCCTTACGCAGATTGTCGACCACCGCAACCAGAATGGCTCGACCTGGTTCGACCATCTGATGACCGATGACCAGATGGTTCGTATACTGCACATGACGCAGCTCAGGGAGACGACCCGTCGGCAATACGTGAATGAACGGCTCGTGACGATAGGTGTCGGCAAACACTGCCGCCAACGTCGCATCGTCTACGTCGGGTTTTAGATTGACATAAATCGTCGAAAGAATGCCACGGAAAACCGGCAGTAAATGCGGTGCAAAGATAATGTGCAAACCGGTCTCCTGCTCCATCTCGGCCAGATGCCGATGCACGCGCCCAACATTGTAGGCACTAAACGTCTCGTGTGTCTCGCCGAAATGTGTCTTCAGCGCCAGCGAGCGACCAGCGCCGGAAACCCCCGACTTACTATCGACAATAACTGTCGAATCGGCGAGTAGCTCGGCGCGTACCAACGGCGCCAACGGTAGAATGACGGTCAACGGGTAACAACCGGTATTGGCAACCAACCGCGCCTGCCGAATCCGCTCACGGTGTAACTCTGGCAACCCGTACACCGCCTGGGCAAGCAACTCTGGCGCCGGATGTTCCTTCCCACGCCGTGCCGCGTAGACCTGCGGATCGCTGATGCGGAACGTGTCTGAAAAGTCGACGACCTTTGCACCTGCCGCAAGGGCACGTTGAACGATTGGAATCAACTCAGGGGTATTATGGGGAAGACAGGTAAAGACGAGATCAACCGTTGCCGGATCGACCTCATCGACCGCTGCCAGCCGCAGATCACTGATGATCGGGAACACCTCGCTCAGAAGCTGCCCAGCCGCCGAGCGGGCGGTTGCAAAGCCGATCTCAACCCCTGGATGGCGGGAGAGCACGTTGATCAGCTCGATCCCGGTATAACCAGTCGCGCCATAAATACCAACACGGGCCATTGGTACACTCCTCCTTAGCCGACAAACCAGCACACTGGCTGTATTGTACCGTACTCTCTACCACGTGCGGTCAGGCGCAACCGCGATCACGGCAGGGTGAATCTGGCCGAGCCGACGTAAAAACCGGATCAAGCGCGTAAACATACCGTTTCTCCTCTTCCCGACGACCGTACACCTGTGCGTGACCCTTCCCTTCGGCGCATCACTTGTACGATGGGAAGTCGTCAACCGCACACGCTGCTTCACGCAGCCGCAAGCCGGTACTACCCGGCGGATGGACGGTCATCATGTATGCTGATGCGCCATTCATAGCATAGCATAGCTGTATACAAGGGGCATCAGACAAAAGGTAGAGAAGTGTTAACGGTGAGAGAGGGTTGCATCATGCATCCGCGATACCTCTTCGGCCATTCGCCAATCGACAAGGTCTACCCTGCTCAATCCTCGTTCGGCTCTCCTCCATCCACCACGACATCCAGCGCATACTGCAATAACACTGCACGCGGAATAACCGTTAGCGCAGCTTCATGCGTGGCAGCCAGAATAATCGGCGGCGCGACACCGGCCTCGTAAGCCTCTAACCAGCGCAGTGCACAGAGACACCAGCGGTCACCTGGTTTCAAACCAGGGAAGCGGTATTCAGGTCGCGGTGTAATCAGGTCATTCCCGCGTGAGCGGCTAAAATCGAGAAATTCGGCAGTTACCTGCGCACAAACAACGTGCAATCCGGTATCAAGTGGTCCGGTATCACAACATCCCGTCCGAAAAAAGCCGGTGAGTGGCCGCATACTACACGGCGCCAGCGGTCCTCCTAACACGTTGCGGGCTGGTGATGGGTTGTCGTTTTGTGTTGACATAATAATTCCTTTTTCCTCCGTCTATCGGGATGCATCGGTCGGGGTGTCGTAGTGTGGGCGTTTGTCCACCATGATCATACCAGATGTGGGCGCAAACGTAGGGTGCAGCGCCGCTGCGTCTGAACAACATCATGATCGATCAGCGGTTACTGAGCTTCCCAATCAGCAGAAATTCAGTGAAACATAAGAGATGCTATGTTTCACTATACCGGTACGCGACAAATAACGCTGGTCAGATGGTATTGATACGTTCAACCTCTCAGTTTCCTCAACAGATCACAAGCCTGTTGGGTTAACCTTTTGAAAAAGCTTGTTGTAGTGCTCTTTCCAGTGTACAGTTTCCTAAAGCGATCACGAGCCTGTCGCGTCTGCGGGTGGTCGGGGCCGAGCGTGCGTTCGCAAATCGCCAGTGCCCGTTCCAAAAGCGGGCGCGCCGCCGCGTACTCGCCCTGCTGATACAACAGCTCCGCCAGATTGTTTAGGCTGGTGGCCGTGTCTGGATGGTCGGGGCCGAGCGTGCGTTCGCAAATCGCCAGTACCCGTTCCAAAAGCGGGCGCGCCGCCGCGTACTCGCCCTGCTCAGACAACAGCCCCGCCAGATTGTCTAGGCTGGTGGCCGTGTCTGGATGGTCGGGGCCGAGCGTGCGTTCGCAAATCGCCAGTACCCGTTCCAAAAGCGGGCGCGCCGCCGCGTACTCGCCCTGCTGATACAACAGCAACGCCAGATTGTTTAGGCTGGTGGCCGTGTCTGGGTGGTCGGGGCCGAGCGTGCGTTCGCGGATCGCCAGTGCCCGTTCCAAAAGCGGGCGCGCCGCCGCGTACTCGCCCTGCTTAGACAACAGCCCCGCCAGACTGTTTAGGCTGGCGGCCGTGTCTGGGTGGTCGGGGCCGAGCGTGCGTTCGCAAATCGCCAGTGCCCGTTCGTAAAGCGGGCGCGCCGCCGCGTACTCGCCCTGCTGATACAACAGCAACGCCAGATTGTTTAGGCTGGTGGCCGTGTCTGGGTGGTCGGGGCCGAGCGTGCGTTCGAAAATCGCCAGTGCCCGTTCCAAAAGCGGGCGCGCCGCCGCGTACTCGCCCTGCTGATACAACAGCCCCGCCAGACTGTTTAGGCTGGTGGCCGTGGCTGGGTGGTCGGGGCCGAGCGTGCGTTCGGAAATCGCCAGTGCCCGTTCCAAAAGCGGGCGCGCCGCGCGTACTCGCCCTGCTCAGACAACAGCCCCGCCAGATTGTTTAGGCTGGTGGCCGTGTCTGGGTGGTCGGGGCCGAGCGTGCGTTCGGAAATCGCCAGTGCCCGTTCCAAAAGCGGGCGCGCCGCCGCGTACTCGCCCTGCTGATACAACAGCAACGCCAGACTGTTTAGGCTGGTGGCCGTGGCTGGGTGGTCGGGGCCGAGCGTGCGTTCGGAAATCGCCAGTGCCCGTTCCAAAAGCGGGCGCGCCGCCGCGTACTCGCCCTGCTCAGACAACAGCCCCGCCAGATTGTTTAGGCTGGTGGCCGTGTTTGGATGGTCGGGGCCGAGCGTGCGTTCGGAAATCGCCAGTGTTCGTTCCAAAAGCGGGCGCGCCGCCGCGTACTCGCCCTGCTGATACAACAGCAACGCCAGACTGTTTAGGCTGGTGGCCGTGTCTGGGTGGTCGGGGCCGAGCGTGCGTTCGCGGATCGCCAGTGCCCGTTCGTAAAGCGGGCGCGCGCCGCGTACTCGCCCTGCTGATACAACAGCAACGCCAGACTGTTTAGGCTGGTGGCCGTGGCTGGGTGGTCGGGGCCGAGCGTGCGTTCGGAAATCGCCAGTGTTCGTTCCAAAAGCGGGCGCGCCGCCGCGTACTCGCCCTGCTGATACAACAGCAACGCCAGACTGTTTAGGCTGGTGGCCGTGTTTGGATGGTCGGGGCCGAGCGTGCGTTCGGAAATCGCCAGTGTTCGTTCCAAAAGCGGGCGCGCCGCCGCGTACTCGCCCTGCTGATACAACAGCAACGCCAGACTGTTTAGGCTGGTGGCCGTGTCTGGGTGGTCGGGGCCGAGCGTGCGTTCGCGGATCGCCAGTGCCCGTTCCAAAAGCGGACGCGCCGCCGCGTACTCGCCCTGCTTAGACAACAGCCCCGCCAGATTGTTTAGGCTGGTGGCCGTGGCTGGGTGGTCGGGGCCGAGCGTGCGTTCGGAAATCGCCAGTGCCCGTTCGTAAAGCGGGCGCGCCGCCGCGTACTCGCCCTGCTGATACAACAGCAACGCCAGATTGTTTAGGCTGGTGGCCGTGTCTGGGTGGTCGGGGCCGAGCGTGCGTTCGGAAATCGCCAGTGCCCGTTCCAAAAGCGGGCGCGCCGCCGCGTACTCGCCGAGCCGTTGAAGAATTGCTTCCGTCGCGGATAGCAAGCGGGCGGCCACCTGATCGCTCAGGCGTGTCTCGTGCTGACACACCGCGACATAGTGCGGACGGTAAGGGATACTTGCCAGCGGTGTGCGCTCGAAGGCGTCCTGCAGATGATCACTGACCTTTAGCATCGCTACGACCGTTGCCGCTAGCGTTTCCTCTGGCGCCGGATCACACCCTCGCACAAAGGCCGCTGTCAACCGGTGAAGTTGTACCTCGCGTTGGTCGATCAATCCAACCGCACGCAATCGGCGTAGCATCGGATCGACCGCCGCCTGATCGTTGGTATCGCTACCGACGATGGCAATCAGCAACGGGAATGGTACCGGCTCTGGCGCCAGCCAGGCCAGACGGTGCAGCAGGGTCAACGCTGCCGCATCGCGGGTCTGGTCTAGTCGTTGGTAGCTTAAAGCGAGAGCAGCAGCGACACCGTGACGGTAAGCCGTTGGTGAGCCACTCTCGGCTGCCTGTTCGTCACCAAGTGAAGGATGGGCAAGGATCGTTTGCTTCAGCCGCTGATCATACGCATCGAGTGACAGATTGGGTGAATCTTCCAGGTAGGCGCCGGCTAACGCCAGGGCCAGCGGGAGATCACCTAGCAGTTCACAGATTGTATCAGCCGTTTGCCGCTGCGCATCGTCGGCCAGGAGTGCTGCAATCGTGGTTTGGCGGGCTTTGGCCCGTGGCCCCAACAGGATCAGATAGCTATCGCTACGTTCGGTCGGGCGGAGTGGCAGTAGATGAACGTCATCTGTTGCCCGCCAATCACTCCGCCGACTGGTGACGAGCACCTGCGTACCGCCGGTCGTTGGTCGCCATTGTTGCAGCAACGTCCGCTCTTCCAGATTATCGAAGATGAGCAGACGACGGATCGGTTCTTGCCAGGCCCGTTGTACGGCGCGTACCTGATCCTCCAGGCTCAAACCGTTCCAGCCCGGCAGGTTCAACCCATCCACACCACCGCAGGCAGCGATCTGCGCCGCTACCTGGTCAGGGGTGCTCATATCCAGCCAAAAGACACCACCTGGGAAGTGATCACGCAGACGATGGGCACATTCACTGGCCAGTTGACTCTTACCCACACCGGCCATACCGGTGATCACAACCGTAACCGCTTCCGCGCCACACAAGGTTTGTTCAAGCTCGGCAAGTTCACGCTCACGTCCGCAGAAAAGCGGGTTGCGCCGATAGGGAACTTTAAATGGGGCAACCGTCAGTGGCGTGGGGTGTGTTGGCTCCCATATCTGACCATCGCGCCAGCGGTTGAAGAGCGTCACCCGCCACCAGTCCGCACGCTGTTGCTGAGCGGCAGCCAGCCGTGCGCGTTGCAACGCACGGTCAATCCGTCCTTCCTGGCGGAGATCGTGAAACAGGTTGTCAAGAATGATCGCTGCCGTGTCCATGGTCAGTGCGCCGTAAGCGGCAACCACTGCCGGCACACCCGCACGGGCTAGGCGCGGACCTAAAGCACCCCAGCTATGGTCATCCATCCCTGCCCCGGCGCAACTGACCAGCACGACCAGCCGTGGGCCATCTGCACCGCGACTACGCAGAAGCGCGGCCAGGTCATCGCCAGAGCGACGGGCAGTGTTCCCTTGGTCGTCGATCAAATACAGCCATGGCTGACTGTCCACCAGTCTGCCGTGCGCCACCAGGATCAAAATGTCGTAGCCGCTGCTCAGCTCAGTGGTAAGGCGCTGCCAGGTTGCCGGAATTACCGTCACGCCCGAACCGCCCCACGCTGCCTGTACCATACCTTCGTATGCCGAGCGGTCAATCGGCGCCAGCTTCCACCGTTCGGCATCGTTGGGGTCGGCAATCGCCAGCAAGACACGCTGCTCGCCTGCTGCTCGGCGTGATGGTAATGACGGTGGTGAAACATCGTCTACCGGCACATATCGGCTCAACCAGAGCTGCCCGTCGCTACCGAGCGGTTGATGACTTACCGGATCGACGAGCAGCTCCCAGCGTATGGCTTGCAGGTGTTCGGGCAGAATCAGATGTAAACGCAGCGCAGCGCTGGAATCACGATTGAGCGCCGCCGCTCGCAATTCGCGGTAGGTAGCGATCGCTTGCGGATCGGCGAAGAGGGCGTCGCGCAATGCTGCACCATACGCCAGCGGGTTGCTTCCCAATAACGAACGCAGACGCGCTTCATCAAACAAGCCGCAACGGAAGGTGGCCTGTGGCGGCCGATAGATTTGCTCATTGAGCAGTTCCATACGAACAGCAAGGCCGTGCTGGTCGGTCGGAACAAGTTCAAGGATCAGCGTTGATGGCAGCATTGTCTTACGCTCCGGCTACAGGGGGAAGCACTATTTGCGTCAATCTCTGAACCGCAACTGTTTGACAATGTACCACAGCGCTACTACTGAAAGCACGATACCGCCGAAACCAACGTATGTGATGTCAGTAGGGGCAATGCTTATGAGAACGGCTATGGCCAGGTTCAGGATAGCCAGAACCAGCGCCATGACCAGCGCCCAGCGCTTCTCTTGCCAGAGACCGACGGCACATACCAACAGCAAGACCGCGAAGATCAGCGAGGGTATCCCGAAGACGATAATCGCGACCTGTGCGGCCAGCCCTTCCATCCCGCGACCTGAAATATTCGTCAGGCCAAAGAACAACATAAGAAGACTGAAGACAGCCCACAGTGCTCCGTATACACCAACGATGATCGGGAAGAGTCGACGATTTTGAGATTGGGGATACATAGAGGACCCTCGTTGCTCGTTAGGTGACTTCGAGGGCATATTATACATTATCTACCGATACAATGACAAGCATGAGTGGGGGGATACCTGGGAGCGCGGGCCTCCGGCCCGCATCCGCCCCGGCGTAGACGGAACCGGCGCACGGTCTTCCACCTCCTCCGCCTCTGCACGCCAGCGGCCCGCGCACCCAGAGCAACCGCGTGTGGATACTTAGGAGCGCGGGCCTCCGGCCCGCATCCGACCTCAACTGAACAATCGCCCCCATTCCCCCTACACAACGGGCTATTGCCGCGCAGCCCGCGTTGGAGTTCGCCCTCCCTGGCGAATATAACGAGAGCGTTGAAAAGCCCTATGGGAAAAGTGTAATTTTTAGTAGCTTGATGACTTTCATCTTCGCCGTGCGAGAGCAATCCCCGCACAAATACACATCCCACCGCAAGGGGTGGGATGCCTAGTGCGGAGCGGGCGACGCGACTCGAACGCGCGACCATCTGCTTGGAAGGCAGATGCTCTACCACCTGAGCTACGCCCGCACAACTTATTGCGCCATTACTGTAGCACAATCTGACCAGATTCGCAAGTCAGTAAGGAACGACGACCGGCGCTTTTCAACATCTTCCTCCCCAGGGTAAGAAGGGGAAGGTGAGGGCTGCCCTCACCCCCAGCCCTCTCCCGCGCTGCGGGAGAGGGGTGATTGACAGCCGCAGGATCGCCCCTGTTCCGTTCATCCCCCCTTCTCCGCCCCTGGTGGGAGAGGAAGGGGGCTGGGGGACGGTGAGGGCTGCCCTCACCCCCAGCCCCTCTCCCGCGCTGCGGGAGAGGGGTGATTGACAGCCGCAGGATCGCCCCTGTTCCGTTCATCCCCCCTTCTCCGCCCCTGGTGGGAGAGGAAGGGGGCTGGGGGGAAGGTGAGGGAGACCAGCCGAATTATGTCACCTCACTCGATGACATCTGCCGTCGTTCGAGCGCGAAGAGCAAAATTGCCACATCTGCCGGGTTGATCCCGGCCAGCCGCCCGGCCTGGCCCAACGTTGCCGGACGAAAACGCATCAAGACCTGCCGCGCTTCGTTACGTAAACCTGGCAACGAAGCATAATCAAAATCGGGAGGAATACGCCGGTGCTCCATCTTCTGCATGCGCGCTATCTCGCGCTCTTGGCGGGCAATATAGCCGCTGTACTTACAGGCAATTTCTACCTGTTCTACAACTGCCGCCGCCAGTTCTGGTAAATCAGGCACTACGTTCCGTAGTTGGCTATAATGGGCATCGGGCCGGGCCAACACCTCGGCCACGGTTGCGGGCTGGTTTAGTGGCTTCAACCCCTGCTCTTCCAGAGCGGTATTCACCGCCGCCGAAGGAAAGATACGGCGCTCACGCACCTGGTGTAAGGCCTGCTCGATCTGCCGCCGACGTTCCTCAACCACTGCGGCCCGATCACCATCAACTAGCCCCAACTTGTACGCCAACGGTGTCAACCGTAGATCGGCGTTATCGCCACGCAAGAGCAAACGGTACTCGGCCCGTGAGGTAAACATCCGGTATGGCTCACGAATCTCTTTGGTGGTCAGATCATCGATTAAAACACCGATGTACGCCTCAGCCCGACCCAGAATGAACGGTGGCTTGCCCTGCACATAATGCGCGGCGTTGATTCCCGCCATCAGCCCCTGCGCTGCTGCCTCTTCGTAGCCGGTGGTTCCGTTGATCTGACCGGCGAAGAACAACCCTCGCATACGGCGCGTCTGCATATCGGCGGTAATCTCACCGGTTGCTACAGCGTCATACTCAATTGCATACCCAATGCGCATCAGCTCTACGTTGCGCAGCGCAGGAATCGAGCGCAGCATTGCCCACTGCACATCTTCGGGCAACGAGGTATTGCACCCCTGCACATAAACCTCGGCAGTCGTCCAACCCTCCGGTTCTAGAAACAGACTATGGCGTTCTTTATCGGCGAAACGCACAATTTTATCTTCAATACTCGGACAATAGCGTGGGCCAACACCCTCAATGATCCCGCTAAAGAGCGGCGCCCGATGCAGGTTTTCCCGAATGATCGCGTGAAATGCGGGGGTGGTATGAATCTGGTAACACGGGAGCTGTGGCCGCCAGCCATCGAGCTGCGGGTGCGGATAGACCGGCGCCGGTGGGCCGTGGTATTCAGGCGGTGGAATAGACTCACCGAGTTCGGGGTAGTAGTGCCCGAACGCCAACGGCGTTGTACTTCCCGGTTGCAATTCGGTCAGCGAGAAGTCAATGGTTGCAGCCGCCAGGCGAGGCGGCGTACCAGTTTTGAGCCGTACCAGCGGAAAACCGAGCGCGGCTAAATCCTGACTCAGCGTCATTGCTGGCGCTTCACCTGCCCGCCCGGCGCCCCACATCGCCTCGCCGGTAATAGCCCGTCCACGCAAGAACGTACCGGTGGTTAGAATGACTGCTGGCGCCGTATACTGCCAGCCGGTATGGGTCGTGATCGTAAAGCATTGGGTGTCAGCGTTTGGCGGCGCAATGTGCTCAACCATTGCCTGCCGCAGATCGAGATTGGGCACCCGTTCAAGGGTCTCTTTCATCAGCCGGGCGTACAGGCGTTTATCACACTGCGCTCGTAATGACTGCACCGCAGGTCCTTTGCTCTCATTGAGCAGCCGAATCTGTATCGCACTGCGGTCGGTAATACGAGCCATTAGACCACCCAGCGCATCAATCTCGCGCACCAGATGGCCCTTCGCCGGCCCGCCGATACTCGGATTACACGACATATGGGCCAGCTTGTCGAGGTCTATGGTCAACAACAGCGTCCGGCATCCCAGCCGGGCCGCCGCATGGGCTGCCTCACAACCGGCATGACCGGCGCCAACCACAATCACATCATAACGTGTCTGCATATCTCTGAACATGGTATAATGACGCATCGTGCAACAAAGGTCTCTGCTAAGTATGTTATCTATAATATTATACGTATGCGCACCATTCTTATTATAGACGATGACGTTGCCTTTACGGCGAAACTGAAAGAACAGTTAACCGAAGCTGGCTATCGCGTTTTGACCAGTAACTTCATCGCGCCAGGTGAGAGTCTCTGCGTTCGGGAACATCCAGATCTCGTCTTGCTTGAAGGACAAACCGAACGCGGCGCCGGTTGGGACGCATTACCGCGCCTATCCGCACTCCAACCGGTCATCATTCTAAGCAGCATCGGCCTGGAGGAGCAGGTGATGAAAGCCTTTGCCAACGGAGCTGCCGATTATGTCACCAAACCCTACCGTACCGGCGAACTGCTGGCGCGAATCCAGGCGCGCATGCTCCCAGAGGCGCCGGTGATGACCCCATCATCACCGCCGACAGCCAGTGCCGCCGCTGTCGCACCGCCAATCACCTCGGGCAAGCGGCGTCCTGCTGAAGAGGAGAGCGAGTCGGTCTTTATGAGTGAAGCGGAGGAGATGGCCTTACTCCGCAGCACCGAAGGAGCGAGCGAAATCCGCCAACTGAGCGAGAGCGAAGAACGGGCCAGCTTTGGCCGTCGGTTACGCGCCGAACGGCAACGCCGACATCTCACCCTCGTTCAAGTAGAGAATGAGATCAAAGTTCGCATGTACTATCTGCAAGCCATCGAAGACGAACAATGGTCTCTGCTACCACGTGGCCCGGCTGCTCTGCGCATGATGCGCGCCTACGCCAACTTCTTTGGCATCGACTCATCTGCTGCCGAAGCTGAATACCGTTCGCGCTACCAGGTAGAAGAGAAACCGCAGCCGTTTTCGTTCATTGTCGGCAATGTCAACACGAGGGTCAGACAGGCCACTTCTGCCCGCTGGCTGATCGTGCTGCTGGCAATTGTGCTGGCACTCGCGGTTGCAAGTGGGGCCGTGTATCTCTTTGACCCCACCTTCTTTAGCCGGATTGTGGGCGGATAAGCCGCCACACAATCCCTGCATCGTAATAGGGGCTGGTGAATCCTGCCCCTACCGTACCCAGATGTCAGCTCTTCTGCCAGGGTACATCGCCAAGCCCGGCCCGGGCATTCGCAACACGAGCAGCCACAAACAGAAAATCCGACAACCGGTTAAGGTAGGTCAGAATCTCGGCCCGCACCGATTCCTCGGCCGCCAGCGTCACCGTGACCCGTTCCGCTCGTCGACAAACAGTACGGGCCAGATGCAGATGGGCCGCCATGAGCGTCCCACCGGGCAAGATAAACTGCTTAAGGGGTGTCAATTCAGCCTCCATCGCATCAATCTGCGCTTCGAGGAAGGCGGTCATTTCTTCGGTGACCCGTGGAATATGCGGCGACTCATCTGGTGAAGCGAGATCGGCTCCAAGCACAAAGAGCTGATTTTGCACCACTGCGAGCACAGCATCGAGCGCCGGATCAGAACTACTGGCGCGCGCCACACCGATTGCCGCATTGCATTCATCAACGGTTCCATACGCCTGCACTCGCAGATCATCTTTCCGAACCCGCTGCCCGCCGAACAAACCGGTTTCGCCATTATCTCCCGTGCGAGTATAAATTTTCATGCCGTGGTTCACCTTTCACAGACCTTGAGGTAATGTGTGATGTACGATTCTGTTCTATTGCCTTGCAACATCTTTGCTTGGTTCATTTCGTAGTATACACCACCACTCGTATCTTTTCTGGCATGCCTGGGAGATAATGTGTTCAAACACAATGATGTCGCTCACTACGTTTCTGCTACTCCCAATATCAGCACCGGTATATCTATATCAGTAACGCCGCGCTGTTCCAAATCCCACACAAACTGCTCGAAATACGACACGCCTGTTGACATCTCTTCTGCAAAGCATTGGATCGGCACAATCTCAATCCCTACGTTGATTACTTCCAGCTTATGGAAAATAGTCATTGTGGCACAAACGTTGTAGACCATAAAAGCATACTTGCAGCATAGCGTTCCACAGAAGCCAAGAGCAAGTTCAGACATCCCAGATGTCCTTTTTTCGTGGTCACGAAACCATCAGATTGTGGCAACCAAAGATTTGCCTGCGATCTTGCCAAAATCACCGCTTACCGGTTATCCTGAAAACCGGAATGTAGAACATCTGTGGAGCAGAACCGTGATTGAACGACAAACCCTGACCCGCTATGCCTGGCTGTCTATTGGCACTGCAGCAGCCACTATCTGCCTAAAACTCAGCGCCTGGTGGCTTACCGGATCGATCGGTATGTTGGCCGATGCGATGGAGTCACTGACAAATCTAGTTACAGCAGGGATGGCGCTTCTCGTGTTAACGATTGCTGCCCGCCCCGCTGATGAGGATCATGCCTACGGTCACGGCAAGGCTGAATACTTTGCCGGTGCCCTGGAAGGCATTCTTATCATGTTGGCTGCGGCCGGTATTGGCTGGACGGCTGTGCAGCGCCTGTTTACTCCCCAACCACTCGAACAAACGGTTGCCGGTTTGCTTGTTGCTGGGGTGGCGACCGCAATCAACGGAGTTGTCGCATTCATCCTCTTACGAGCCGGGCGGCGCTACGATTCGCTCACGCTTGAAGCTGACGGTCAACACTTGCTGACCGATGTCTGGACATCGCTGGGTGTTGTGGTCGGGATTGGGCTGGTTGCGCTGACCGGCTGGTATGTTCTCGATCCGGTGATCGCATTGGTGGTAGCGCTGCATATTACCGTTACCGGTATTCGGCTGGTACGGCGCGCCGTAGCGGGTCTGATGGATACAGCATTGCCAGCAGAAGAACTGACTGCCATTCACAATGCACTTGCCAATCTGAATGATCACGGATGTGATTATCACGCGCTCCGTACTCGTCAATCAGGAGCACGGCGCTTTATCTCGTTCCATTTGCTGGTGCCCGACACCTGGAGTATTCAGCAGGCTCACGCAATGGCCGAGCAGGTGGAGGCTGCTGTACGGGCGGCTGTTCCCAACAGCACGGTCTTCACCCACCTTGAACCACGAAACGATCCGACGGCATTGGCCGATGTGACGTTGGATCGACACGATCCTGCGACGGATGCCGAACCGACCCTCGCCGAAAGTCACTCATCATCTCCCTTTTAACCTTTTCGATATATGGGAGTCATCAGCACTTCTCTCTCCTCACCGACGAGGGATTCGATCACGCTTTCAAAATAACTTCACTGCAAAAAGGTGATCTTCTCACCACAGAGACCACGGAGATCACGGAGACTAAAGATAATGTTATCTTTCATTGAATATAGGGTTGTGAATTTTTTCTTACATGCACCCAATGGCCAAAAATTATCCTTTTACTCATAAATCTTAGATGCTCTGCGCTCTGTGTGCTCCATGGTGAGTTTTTGCAGTGGACTCAAAATACAAATAACGAGAATAGAAATATCAGTGTGCCGCTGAGGAGCAGGATAATCAATAAAACGGCAATCACCCCTCCTAGCACGACTCCAGCACTCAGCCCGCGTTGCGGACGAAGTGGCTCACCGGCCAGAAACTGACGTACAGCCTGTACCAACTGGCGCGAGATGTCGGTTTCGGTCGCCGGTTCAACACCAATCCACATCCAATTCTGGTCGGCGAGTGGGACGAGCAATTTGTACGCCGGGGAACGGGTAAGCTGCGAGAGATCATCGGATGGTCGCCACGCACCGACAATCATGTCGGCAGTCGCCAGTTGCTGTGCGTCATCGGTACCCGGCTCTTGTCTGGCAATAGCCAGCTTCAATTCTGGAAATTGCTGCTGCAATGCCGTCATAATCTGCTGCGCCAGTGCTTCCTCGGCAAAGATCACAGCCCGCTTCTGCGCCTGGCGCGCTCGTTCAGCCGCTTCGCGTAACCGATTGTCGGTTCGCAACGCAAGGCTGTGGGTCGCCAGTACACCACCGGCAATCAGACTGTATGCGATGGCCTGGGCAAGATCGGCAACCAGGTCACCGGCAAACGTTTGACCAAGGGCAATGCTGATCAATCGGAAGAGAATGTACATCAGCGCGATGAGGATGGTTAACGAGGCGACAAACAAAAAACCAAAGAGATAGATTCGGCGGGTAAGCGAGCTACGTTCCAGCAACCCTATCTCACCGCCGAGGGCAGCCATCTGTTGCACTCGACGCCAACACCATCCCCAGACCACAATACCAACGATGATCATAGCGCTGAACCACGCCAGCGGTTCACGCAGATCGCTCACGACACCGGCACCCGCAAGACTGCGAATGAGGACGCTGAGCAGTCCGCCCAGGCCGGCGACCATAGCCAGTTGACCGACCGCTGCCACCAGATACCACGCCACACGACGAATACCGGCCTGTCGTGGCGCCTCGGAAACGAGAGTTGCGTCAGTCTGCAAGATATGGCCGTGGTAGAGCGCAATCAGCGTCGCGACGATAACCGGCGCTAACCCATCGATCAGTTGACCAAAGACCGGTAGACCGAGGGCCTGGCGGAAGAGACTGGCCAGGATTATCGTAGCATTCGTGACGGCTACCATGCTGGCGATCACGATCACCAGGTAGAGGTACACTTTGCGTAAGACCGACTGCTGTTCTATTTCATCGGCGCCGACGAAGAGTTGCTGGAGAAGCATCCAGTGCCCGACCCAGACCCCTAGACCGACAATGGTACCGACACTCGCATCGACGAGCCGTGACAGAGAAGATACACTGCTTGCGCCAAGCACCTGGATGAGACCGACAGCACCACCGGCATAGACGATCAAGCCGACACCTGCCGCAACGAACAAGTAGAGGCGGCGAAGAAAGGCGCTCGCATCTGGCAAGAACACCAGCCGGGCATCGTTACGAGCGACCAGACCATGATAGGTGAAGAGGACTCCCAGGGTACATGAGGCAATGGTGCCATACCAGAATTGGGCCATCGGATCGGCTGGAGGCCGATTGACGAGCAAGCGCAGCAGAACGCTCAACAGGTCGGTGACACTCCCGATCAGCGGCAACAGAAACGCCGTCAAATGACCGTACAGGTACAGTTGACGGATCCCCGAAGCACGCTCATCAGGATAACGGTCAGCCAATCGCTCTGCCCACCACCAATGGCCTAACCAGAGCGGTAAACAGACGATCAAAGCAGCCAATTGCAGTGCCGTTGTCTCAATGAGTTGCCCGCTGGTGACAAAAACACCGTAGAGCAGCCAGATGAATGACCAGGTAAAGCCCTGCAAGCCGATTGTAGCGCTGACAAACAGGTACCACCGTCTGACCACCATCATCGGCAGCCCCCTTCCTGCTCCCAACACCAGCTCCACGTTCGCCAATTCGTATTGCTCACCAACTGCCAGATGCCATCACGTCGCTGAAGTCCAACGGTAAATACATACGTGGCGGTATTGCTACCAAACAGTCCACTCCGATAGACAGTCGTTTCGCGCACGTCCACAGTTGCCCAATCACCGTCGATCCGCGAACTGATCACCGTAAAACTGACGTCTTCGTTGGAAAAATTCGCTGGTGGCAGTTGGGAACGCATCTCTTGCACATTGCGCGGGTACCCCGGCAGCGTTGGTGAGAGGAAGCTATAAGCGCGCTCATAATCTCCCTGCTGAACAGCCAACAGATAATTGAATACCACATCAGCCGGTTCATTACCGGTACGGTACGCTGGCGTGGCACGATTCAGCACGATCACCACCGCAATGATGATCAACAGCACCGATCCCACCACGATCCCGATCAGAAAGCGATCACTCGCCGGGAGACGCATCGTATGTACCCTTTCTGTTCACCGCTTCTCCATATCTGAACGTACACCGTATGCGACGCTGCCAGAGACAAGAACGTTCCCCTCACTGGTGATCGCGGTAGCGACGTCGCAAGCGCCGACCATACCTACCGAGCAACCAATACCCCTTTGTTACCAGCCAATCGGCGATAGTATGAGCAGCGCTACCGGTGCAGAAGCCTATCACAAATGCCCCAACCTCATCTGGCCTGGTTTTGATCAGCGTGTATATCTGCTCAACAAACTCGCGGTGAAACGCCGGCGGTATTAAACCGATCTGACTCATCCCCAAACTCATCACGAAGAGCAGGCCGTAGACTACGATGACAAAATAGCCGAGTCGGAGAAGTGGGGAAATAATCAAACTATGGCTCCAGAACGACCGGTGCGGGATGAACCACATATAGGGTCGCCAGATCCAGAAAAAGATCCCCCAGCGATTATCAATGGTCGAGTCGATGTCGAGATCGGGTGAAAACATAATACCCGATAGCAGATGTGCGCTGCCCAGCCAGAAACTGCATGCTAGTGCTGTTGATGGGCCGAGTTGAGTGTACTCAAGGGCGGCGTAATAGGTGATGGGCGTCATGATGGCCCCACTGATAATGGTAATAGTATCATGCGTTCGTGCAGATGGCATAACCAACCTGTAACGATGTATCTGTCGAGCTTTCTCTCTACTTCCCCGAGATTGCCGACCAGCGACCCATGTCATGCAGAAGGTGGAGTATGTGGCCGGAAATCTTCAGTTGGTGCATCAACTCTCGGCTGCGGTAGTTGTTCACTTCTGTTATAATAGCACGTGTGTTCGCGCCATGGCGGAGGTTTGTATGGACATGCCACCTCTCACCGAACTTCCCGGTCAACCACCGGGACCAAGGCTTGCTTTTGCCCATGATCGGCAGAGTATCGCTGAGATTGCCGAAACCCTGGCCGCGCTGGCGAATGCCCATGGTGGTGCTGTCGTCGTGAGTGGTGGGCGTGGCACACATCTGGCTGCGCTCCGTGATCCCGCCGCAGCAACTGAGTTGATCCTGGCAGCAGCCCTTTCGTGTACGCCGCCGTTAATCATCCCACTTCCCCAACTGGTTGTCTACCACGAGATACCGGTGCTGGTCGTGGAGGTACCGGCTGGACTTCCCTACGTGTATGCCGTCAATGGGCGGTACCTGCGTCGTGAAGGGGCAAGCAATCAACCACTTTCCCCAGCAGCACTGCACCGGCTGTTTAGCGAGCGCGCCGACCTCGGCTGGGAACGTCAGATTCCACCCGGTGCTTCCTTAAAAGAATTGGACGATGAGCTGGTGAGAGCTTACGCTCGGCGGGTAGGGCCACCTGCCGGTGATGATCCGCTAGCACTCTTAACCAGACGTGGCTGTCTGATCGACAACATTCCGACCAATGCTGGCCTCCTGCTCTTCGGGCGCGATGTCGCTGCTCGCTTTCCCCAGGCTGAGCTAACCCTGGTACGGTACCATGGTCGCGAACCGGCAGACATCTTCGAGCGAACAGATATTTGTGCTCCGCTTCCAGAGGCTATTCGGCGCGCTGAACGTTGGTTGAACGACCATATGCGTAAGGGTTCGCGCATGGTGGGGCTGGAGCGGGAAGACTGGACCCAATTCCCGCCTGGAGCCGTTCGTGAAGCCTTGGTCAATGCAGTGGCACACCGTGACTACAGCAGCCGGGGGGAAGGGATTCGGATTACGATGTTCAGTGATCGGCTTGAAGTCTACTCGCCGGGTCGCTTACCCGGTCATGTTACGCTCGAGAATCTTCGCGCCGAACGATTTTCGCGCAATCCGGCTATCGTGCAGGTGCTGGCCGATCTCGGTTTGGTTGAACGGCTCGGCTATGGGATCGACCGGATGCTTCGTCAGTTGGCGGCAGCCGGCTTGCCGCCGGCCACCTTCCGCGAAACAGCAGCCGGCTTTCTGGTCGTGTTGCCGGGTCAACCAATGGCCGAAGCGGTGCCCGGCGGGGTCGATACCAGCGCCTGGCGTCGGATGGGCTTGAACGACCGCCAGATCGCCGCCTTACTGTTTGTAGTAGAACAGCAACGAATTACCAACCGTGATCTGCAAGAGATGCACCCCGATGTCAGTGCCGAGACGATTCGGCGTGATCTGTCCGATCTGGTCAATCGCGGTCTCTTACTCAAAGTAGGTGATAAGCGAGCAACCTATTACATCCTCAAATGAAGAACATCATCGTTGTGCTTCATCAACCGCGTGATCCACGCAATATCGGCGCCGTCGTGCGGGCAATGCTCAATACCGGCGTTCACCACCTGCGTCTGGTTGATCCATGCCCGTTCGAGCCAGAGGTGATTACCGCTGTAGCTCATCGCCCTGAACCGGTACTGGCGAACCTGGCGGTATATCCCGATCTGCAACAGGCCATCGCCGATATACAACATCTTGTCGGTACCACCGACCGACCGCACCCCAATTTGCCGTGGCGCACCGATACTCGGCAATGGGCGGGTGAGATTCGTCAACGTGCAACTAGGTTCGGCCCGGTCGCTATCCTTTTTGGCAGCGAAGGCAATGGCCTGAGTCGACGTGAACTCAGCCTGTGCCACGAGATCATCGGCATCCCGATGGCGCCGGAATACCCTGTCTTAAACCTTGCTCAAGCCGTCTTGATCACACTCTACGAGTTGCAACAGGCAAGCCCTCCCTCTCCACCATCACCGGGAACAGCCGAACCTCCGGCGTCACTGGCTGCACTCGATACGCTTGCAAGCATCCTTGACGAACTGATCACGGCAACCAATTTTGTGAAAAGCGGAAACGGCTATGCGTTACGTCACCGCCTGCGCGCCATTATGACCCGTGCTGCACTGAGCGAACGTGATGCCGCCATCCTGACCGCTCTGCTGCGTGAGGCGGTGCGGCGGGTAAGAGAACGTTAAAGAAACTTCGCGAAACGATTATTCGCTACCAGCCTCGGCTGCTCTTCTCAATGCTAAAAATACTTCCTTGAGCGATTGACTCACCGCACTATCGGGTTCGCTTAATACCAGTTCCTGGTAAGCGTTGAGAAACTCAATGCGAGACCTGTGGAAAAAGTGTAAGAAATATCTCAGAGAACCTATACAGTCCAGTACAACAACTTCCGTTCCACCAGTTTCCTCATAACACTGTGATGCACGGGACCTGACATCATCACTAATAGCTTCAGTGGTTATAAAGATATAATTATGTATTCGGTGATTAGCAGATTGAACCTTTTGAACTGCGCGGTCAATATCATCGATAGTAACACGTTTCATTTTCATTTCATACACCGTCACAACATGATCATCGCTTTCGAGGCAGACCTCAATATCACCGAGAGAACCCGTTTGTTTATCAGCAGCAGTATGCCTGTGTAGCGGTGACATACGTTCTTCCAAGTTTTCTGCCAACGGATTTATACGCAGCGGCAACAATGAGAACCGGAAGTCTGCTTGCATTTTTACAGCGGAGATGCTGTTCGATTAAGTTAATAATCTCTTCTGACGATAATGGCAATGTTTCTTCTGCTGAAAGCCCAGTAAGTAAGATTCTGATTCTTCCCTCTTTCTCTTCACGAATAATCAATAATATACGAACTATTTCTGTTAGCAAATCTTCAGCCGATACCCTCTTTTGATAGACATCGTCCAGCAACTGAAGAGTCGCCTTGTATATCTGGCGAGGTCTACCAATCAATTCCAAGTCTAATGTGAGTGGTCTGTTCAAATTACGGAAGGCAGGAGTAAGAAAAGCAGTCGTTGGATTGAGCGGTAAGCGATGGTCGTGAACAAAACGGGTAATGTATTTTTCGTCATAAGAGCGACCCGAAAAAGCATCATTGTCACCAATCTCGGTATACGGCTTGCGTGGATCAACATCTGGACGATCTATTGTAGCCACCATACAGGCCATCAAGAGTCTCGCGCAGGCTCGATTACTCATCTGTCGGCATACATACTCGACTCGCTCGCGAATATCAGTATTTCCAATGAAGGATTGGGTAATGTTTTCCGAAGCTCGTTTAAGAACGTTGGAAAGAATATCATCAGGTTTATCCATTGCTCTCACCTAAAAGAGGGTCTTTTGACGAGTCTTCGCCGGATCATAATTGGTCCATAATACCTCTACTCGTGAGTCTTTGGTCGAATGGATCGTTCTAGGAGGAGCGATGTTCTTGTACCACCTGGAAGAAGGATACAAATCGTTCATTAACTCACAATCATACCCCGAAATAGCGACGAGTCCTTGAACGGCATTCAGTACAAGCGCCAGTTCATGGTGCTCGGCATCGGTCATTTCATACGCATACGCATTATTATCGCCTCGCGTTTCGTGAACGTATGGTGGATCGCAATAAAAAAGGGTATCTGGTGAATCATACAAGCGAATAACATCAATTGCCGGCCGATTCTCGATCTGAACGCGCAACAAACGGATTGCAATCTCTGGTAAATCTTCCACTGCGCCGAGCCAGCGTGATACAACTCCAGCCATTCCCGCCCTGCTCGTGTTCTTACAATGCGCCCATCGCCCGAGTGTTGCTGACTGGGCTAAACCGGTGCGTACTTGCCGGGCACGCACGTAGAACCGCCGTGCACGTTCAACCGAATCGAGGCCAGGATCGATTTCACAAGCGATAGCAAATTCTTCGCGTGAACATGGAGCCGGACTCTAGTTTGACTTATAGTACGCGATAGTGTATAACGGTGCTCATGGAAAACACCATGAGCACCGGTAAAGCCGCAAAACTCCTTGGTGTCTCGGTCAAGACGTTGCAGCGTTGGGAACGCGAAGGAAGGCTGATTCCGGTGGCCCGAACGGACAGCAACCGCCGTCTCTCCCCTGAGACGCAGATCCGTGAGTTCATCGGTTTGCGGCAGGCGAACCATGCGCCAACCAAGCTGGTCGCCTCCTGTCGGGTATCGCGTGCGGCACAGAAGCCGGACCTGGCGAATCAGCGCAACGTGCTGGAAGAGGTCGTGGTGGCGAAGGGATTGGCGGGGGTCGAGTGTATCGAGGAAGTGGGCGGCGGGTTGAACGTCACGCGCAAGCGGTTTCTGGCCCGTATGGACGAGATCGGGCGACGGAAAGTAAAGATGCTGATCCTCGCGCACCGGGACCGCCTCACCCGTTTCGGCGTTGAGTGGTTCTGAACATGACGCCAAAACCCATGGCTGCGCAGTGCTGGTGCTCACCCAGGAACGACTGTCTCCCGACCAGGAAATGGTGCACGACGTGATGACCATCGTGCACGGTTGTTCGTCTCGGCGATACGGTGTGAGGAACTATCGAAAGAAGTTGGATGCAGCGCTGAAACAGGATGCACATGGCGTCAAACAGGCCCAACCATGCAACTAACCCACACGATCGCTCGTTGCCCGACTCCTGAGCAGGTGGATTACTTCAAGCGCGCCTGCGGCACGGCGCGGCGTGTCTGGAACTGGGCGCTCAATGAGTGGAACAGGCAATACGCAGCAGGCGGCAGGCCAAACGCCATGGCGCTCAAAAACAGTTCAACGCCATCACGGACACCGACCCGCAGTGGCTCGATGAGAGCGGCCGGCCTTGGGTGCAAGACATGCACCGGGACGCACACGCCCAGCCGTTCAGGAATCTTGCCAACGCATGGGAACGGTTCTTCGCCGACCTCAGGGAGGGCAAAGAAGCGCACGAACCACGGCTCAAGAAAAAGGGCCGTTGCCGCGACAGCTTGTATGTGGCCAACGACAAGTTCACTCTGATGGGCAAGACGATCCGTCTGCCCAGGATCGGCGACGTCGCCATGACCGAGGAACTGCGCTTCGCGGGCAAGATGTTGGGCGCGACGGTCTCGCGCACGGCGGATCGTTGGTTTGTGGCAATACAGGTCGAGGTGCCTGATGCGCAATGCTATCGGCGTCGCACGTCGCACGAGGTCAACGGCCTCGACCTGGGCATCAAGGCTGCCGCAACGATCTCCAGCGGTGACGTCGTTGAGGCGCCCAAGCCGCTCAACGCAGCGCTGCGTCGTCTAAAAATCCGTAGCCGACGTCTCAGCCGCAAGCTGCAAGCCGCCAAGAAGGCAGCAGGATTTGAACGCCGTGCCCGCCTGCCCAAAGGAACGCGCCTGCCGGTATCGAACAACCGGCGAACGTCCGCTGCGACATTGGCAAGGCTGCATGCCCGCCTTGCCAATCTCCGAGCGGATTTCACCCACAAGCTCACGACTCGACTCTGCCGCGAAAACCAAGTGTTCGTGATCGAGGATGTAAACGTCAAGGGGATGCTCGCGAACGAGAAGCTCGCTCGCGCCATCTCTGACGTGGGCTTTGGGATGTTGCGCTCGCAGTTGGAATACAAGGCGAAACGCTACGGAACGCGGTTGGGTATTGCTGATCGCTGGTATCCAAGTAGCCGACTGTGCTCCATCTGTGGCTGGAAGAACGAGGCGCTGACGTTGAGCGATCGAACATGGGTGTGTGCGCAATGTGGCGCGCACCATGACCGTGACCTCAATGCGGCGCGGAACCTGAAACGGCTGGCAACCGAAACTGCCCTACCCGTGGCGAGTCCGACCAGTAATGGCGGCGCTGCGGCGGGGACCGTCCCCGCCGCAGCCGGGAAAGTCACGCTTGTCAGAGACGACGGTGGTCATCAAGACACGTCGGGGCAGGAAGAGAACCGTGCGCACCTTTGCGCACTTTCTTGATAGCAGTAAGTCCAATCGCTCGAATAAGACGGTCAGGATCGTCTCGTAACACCCGAAAGAAATTAGTTACCTCGCCATCAATGTCGTTATATGTCTCTACCGGTGATGGATCGCGGTTAAGTAGCACCGCAGCCGAACCACCAAATGGCTCACAGTAGTGATGACAAGGGGGGAGCAGTGGTAAGAGCCAGTCAAGGTGCGAATACTTCCCACCATACCAACCAAATGCGATCATCCGCTTCTTATCTCGCTTCACAAGTGGAGAGGGAGCGCCGTTCCGTTTCACGTTGAACCCCTTATGTTTCGCTAAAGCACAAAGAAGACGCGAGTGTGGCCTTATGAATGCTGTATCCAATCAGATGATACTAGCATAAATTGGGAAGCAGATGAAATTTTCGCTTGCAGTAGTTCAAGAATCTGCTTGAGTTCGACTCTGGCCTCTGCTTGTAATCCTAAACAGGCCGCAATTCCACGAGCATCAGTACTCAACCGTGAACGCATTGTGATCGGCAATGACTCATCAGTTGTTTTCCTCATCTGATACACGTGAAGATGCATCGAATCACCAATAACGGCCGGATCATTGAGATGGGTAAAGCAGAGTTGTACACCTTTCCATGGCGATCTCAAGATACTGTTGTGAAATGTCAATACCAACAGATCTACGGTCAAGGATGTATGCCGCGTAGAGTGTTGTTCCTGTCCCACAAAACGGATCGAGCACGATGCCCTCCGGCGGGCACGTCGCTAAGATCGGTATCCGGCACAGATCAATTGGATAAGGGGCAACATGGCTATTCCGTCGTTGGGTATCTTCCGGGAGAATATCCCACACATCCGTCGGTTTGCAGCCATTTGGATGGTAACGGAGAACGTAAAACCCTTTCTCGTGTAGCTCTTTTGCCCGCCCAGAGACGTGTATACTGTCTGAGTGCGTTGTCCGTTGTTGCCCACGAAGAATCATCCGGAAATCGGAAATCTGACCAGCAGCAACCTCTGCTAGTATCTTGTCAAGTGATTCACAGGCAGCGCGTTTTTCTTCCTCTGACAGTGCAGTTGATAGTTCTATCTGACGTCGATAACGTATTCCGGAAACACCTGTTGCTGAAACAACCGATCCATTCACGACTTTTGCAGAGCGTGGATGCGACCGGACTGCATCAGCATTATAGTAGTATCCTTTCGGCTGTTTGACAAAGTGGAAGACCATCTCGTATCTATTTGCAAGACGATCTGTAGTACTATCCATACCGCTCTTCACCTTATTCCATACCACCGCATTACGGAGAATCCAGCCGTGATGATCGATGAGCTCCAATGCAATCCGCCATGGAATGCCGAGTAAGTTCTTGCGATAGTAGCTATCACCGATGTTAAGCCAGAATGACCCGGCGGGTTTGAGAACTCGTTTCACTTCAAAAAAGATTTGGACAAGATGACGAATGTAATCACGGAAATCTTTTTCGCCTCCGATACCACCATTCTCATACTCACGCTTTCTCCAATATGGAGGTGATGTCATAACACAATCAATGCTCGAATCAGGAATCTCTTGGAGAACCTGATACGCATCTCCCAGCAGGAGAAGAGGATATCGTTGATCTTGTTTGCGGTACTGTTCAAACACGAAACCGTACTGACGAGTAACGATTGTGTTCATTGTCTGCAATCTCTGGCATCGAGTACGATAGCTACAATGATAACAACGTGCAGGAAAGGTGTTGGTTATTATACCACCGATACATCCCCCCCAAAAAGCCTGCCACCGAAACGTGATACAATGCATACAGGAAGTTTACAACTCTCCCTTAGCTGGCGAACTGCTCAGGGAGGGGCAGGATATATTATTGTAGTAGTATGACAAATCCTCTCATCGGGGTGCGGGTAACAACCGCTACCTTGCGCGAAGTCGCTCGGATGGAAGCCGCGGCAGAGATTGCGCGGCAACGTGCTCGTGCCCTGGGCCGACCGGTGCTGGTCAGTGTCACAACGCGGGTTGGGCTACGCGATCCGTTAGCACTGTTTGCGCGTGGTGCCGGAGTGACGCATAACCGATTCTTCTGGAGTACGCCGGCGGCTGATGTCGAACTGACCGGTCTCGGCGCGGCGTGGAGTTTTACGCCAGCACCATCGGGAAACCGCTTTGCCGCCAGTGCAGCAGCATGGCGACAATTGGTATCAGAGGCAGTCATTGATGTTGATCCCAATCTGCCGGTGCCGGGGCCGCTGGCGGTAGCCGGTTTTCGTTTTGATCCTGACCAGCCTCCGAGTGAGTTGTGGCGCGACTATCCGCTGGGGTTGCTCGTTGTGCCGCGCTTGCTGATTGTACGCCACGGTGATGTAACGACGCTGACGGTGAGTGGCATGGTTGATGAGCGCAGTTCGACGCTGGCACTAGGTGCAGCCGCTGCCCGCCGTCTCCAGGCCTTGATCGGTTTGCCGTTCCGTCCACAGCGGTTGCCGACCGATGTACAAGTTGATGTGTCGCTCGATCCAGAAGAGTGGAAGGCAATTGTTGCCGATGCCATCACCGATCTGCGCGCCGGTCGGTTAGAGAAAGTGGTGCTGGCTCGCGCCGTTCGCTTGCGCAGTAGCGAACCGTTTGATACAGCCGCCACGCTTGACATGTTGCGTAAGCATTACCCGCACACCTTTGTCTTTGCGGTTGCTCGTGGTGGTCGTACCTTTCTCGGTGCCTCACCAGAGCGATTAGTGGCGTTGCGTAACGGTGCGGTTACCGCTTCTGCTCTGGCCGGTTCGGCGCCACGTGGCAAGACACCAGAAGCAGATCACGCCTTCGCTGAGGCCTTGTTGCAGAGTACGAAAGACCGTACCGAACATGCCTTTGTGGTACAGATGATCTGTTCGGCTCTGACCGAGTATTGTGACCAAGTGTGTGCACCAGAATCGCCCACAGTGATGCAGGTACGCAATGTCCAGCATCTGTTTACCCCTATCACTGCCCACATCCGTCCTGGCTACGACATCTTTGATCTGGTCGGTCGCTTGCACCCAACTCCGGCAGTAGGCGGGAAACCAGGACCGGCGGCACTGGCATGGATTCGCGAACGTGAACGGCTTGATCGCGGCTGGTACGCAGCACCGGTTGGTTGGGTTGATGCTCGTGGTGATGGTGAGTTTGCTGTTGCACTTCGTTCAGCACTGATCGGGCGACATGAGGCAACGCTCTTTGCCGGTTGTGGGATCGTAGCTGCTTCTGAACCCGAACGGGAATTAACCGAAACTCGCATCAAGCTGCGGGCCATGTTAGAAGCCCTGGGTGCAAGTGAAGAGATGATCGGCTAAGTGAGGTAGACATGGAGGCAACAGCGCATGTCGAGGCGCTAACCCACTGGGTGGTTGAAATTGCGCAAAGTCTGGCAGCCCATGGGGTGAAGGATGTCGTTGTGTGCCCTGGTTCGCGCAGCACGCCACTAGCGTTAGCCGTGGCTCGTCATCCGGTGTTACGGGTCTGGATGCATCTCGACGAGCGCTCGGCCGGCTTTTTCGCCCTAGGCTTAGCACGTGCTCGTCATCGCCCCGCCGCTGTTCTTTGCACCTCTGGCACCGCCGTTGCCAACCTCTTGCCCGCCGTCGTTGAAGCACATCTTGCCCGCGTCCCATTACTCCTACTGACCGCCGACCGCCCACCTGAACTGCGTGACAACGGTGCGCCGCAGACAATCGATCAGATCGGCATTTTTGGTCGTAATGTGCGCTGGTTTTTTGATCTCCCTGTTCCGCAGATGACGTTCTTGCCGTTTCTACGTGCCACGCTGGGGCGAGCTATTGGATCAACCCTGAGTGCTCCGGCTGGGCCGGTGCATCTCAATCTGCCTTTCCGCGAACCGCTCGTGCCTGATCGTTCGCTGATGGCAACGCTACTGACTCAGACACCGTCATCGGTGCAGGTAACTCCGGCGCGGCGGATGCTGGGTGGCGCTGAATTGGCAACGCTGGCGAGCAGTCTGGTTGAGTGTCGGCGCGGTCTGATCATCGCCGGTCCAGATTGCCCTGCCGACCTCGGCCCATTGCTGACGATCCTGGCCCATCGGCTACGCTTTCCTGTTCTGGCCGACCCGCTGTCAGGGGTACGCTACGGTTCGCATACCGATGATTACATCCTTGGTACTTACGATGCCTTTTTGCGTGATGAGCGTTTCGTTGTCCAATACGCGCCAGAAGTTGTGTTACGCTTTGGTGCGATGCCAACCAGTAAACCACTCTTGCTCTATTTGCAGCACCATCATCAAGCGCGCCAGATAGTGATCGACGGTGGCGCCGGCTGGCGTGAGCCAACCAGCCTAGCTCGCGAACATCTTCAGGTGGATGAACACTGGTTCTGTCTGGCGCTGGCCGATGCTTTGGCGTCATCGCAACGCGAGGGGCCGACGCTCTGGCTGCGGGCATGGCAAACTGCCGAGCAAACGGCACGCACAACGATACAAGCCCATTTGCTAGCCCAGGAGACGATCAGTGAACCGGGGTTGTTTGCACGTCTCGGCGCCTGGCTGCCCGATGGGGCTACGCTTTTTGTCGGCAATTCAATGCCGGTACGCGATTGCGATACGTTTCTCGCCCCTCGCTCAACACCGTTGCACGTTATCGGTAATCGCGGGGCAAACGGGATCGATGGTCTGGTTTCCACGGCACTCGGTCTTGCCGCAGGTGACGCCACGCCCCTGGTGATGGCGCTAGGTGATCTCTCGCTGATCCACGATACCAATGGCTTGATCGCCGCTCGTCTCCACCGACTCAATGCAACTATCTTGCTCATCAACAACGACGGCGGTGGTATCTTCTCGTTTCTACCCCAGGCTAGTGAAACCGATCAATTTGAACTCCTCTTTGGTACACCCCATGGCACCGATTTTGCGCCACTGGCGGCGCTACACGGCGCACAGTATACCCTCGCCTCCGATTGGGCAACAGTGCATGCCGCATTACAGACCGGTTTCGCCGGAGGATTGCATCTAATCGAAATTCGGACTCGGCGCGATCAAAATGTGCTCGATCACCGCACGATCTGGCCACTGGTCAGTGTGGCTTTAGAGCGCGTTGGTGTGATACAACCCACCTGATATGCACGTATCAAAGGATACACCCATGACGAACATCACGCTTAGTACAAATGCCGAAATTATTGCGCAAGAGAGTCGGTACACGACCGGACTATACCCCAAACGGCCATTGGCAATTGTGCGTGGCGTAGGTGCTCATCTCTACGACGCCGAGGGTCGGAAGTACATCGATTGTGTCGGCGGTCAAGGGGCTGCTAACCTCGGTCACGGCCATCCGGCTATTGTAGCGGCAATTCGTGAACAGGCTGAACGTTTAATCAGTTGCCCTGAAATCTTTCCCAACGATGTACGGGCGGCATACCTGAGTGAGCTGGCGGCAGCACTGCCGTTCCCTGCTCGTATCTTCCTCTGCAACAGCGGTGCCGAAGCGGTGGAAGCTGCGCTCAAGTTTGCCCGTCTGTTAACCGGTCGTCCCGGCATTGTGGCGACAATGCGTGGATTTCACGGGCGTACAATGGGTGCCCTGAGCGCCACCTGGGAGAGCAAATACCGTGAGCCGTTTTTACCGCTCGTACCCGAATTTAGCCATGTGCCCTATGGCAATCTTGAGGCATTACAATCGGTAGTTGGCCCACAAACTGCGGCAGTGATCATCGAGCCGGTACAAGGCGAAGGGGGCGTTCGTCCGGCACCACCCGGCTATCTCGAACAGGCTGCTGCGATCTGTGCTGCCAATGGCTCACTGCTTCTTATCGATGAAGTCCAGACTGGCTTTGGTCGTACCGGCAAGCTCTTTGCGATTGAACATAGTGGTGTGACGCCCGACATCCTCATTCTCGCCAAGAGTATTGCTGCCGGTGTACCGATGGGCGCAGTAGCAATTCACGAACGGCACGGTACGTTGCCGCCAGGAACCCACGGCTCAACCTTCGGTGGCAATCCACTAGCGTGCGCTGCGGCACGGGCTGCGCTTCAAGTTTATCAGACTGAACGTATTCCTGAACAGGCAGCACAAAAAGGAGCCTGGTTGATGCAGGCGCTGCGCGATCTGCGCTTGCCGGAAGTGCGCGAAGTACGCGGATTAGGCTTGCTGGTTGGTCTTGAGCTGAAGAGCCGGGTCCAACCGGTTATTACGTCCTTGATCGACTATGGTGTGCTGGCGTTGCCCGCTGGCCCTAATGTCTTGCGGTTGCTACCGCCGTTGGTGATTGAACAGACCGATCTTGAGCGGGTTGTAGCGGCCATTGCGACCGTTCTACGTGGCGAGGAGCATTAGGAGCGCGAATGGATCACCAGCGCGAACACGACGAACGACGAACATGGCGAGTGCCACTGATGCCACTGACCAACCCAAGCCCGGCGGCGTGATATTCAAGCACAATCTGTTATAATGACCGGCAAACGAGCAAAGGAGCCAGGTATGACGGTCAAGTATACGCGCTGGTTGCGTAGCTATGTTGGTCACCAACGAATCTTACAGGTACGTGCAAGCGGCTTTGTTCGCAATGAAGCCGGTCACATCCTACTCTGCCGCCGGGCCGATGTCATGCTCTGGGATGTACCAGGAGGAACGATTAACCTCGACGAATCACCGGCCCGTGGCCTGGTTCGCGAAGTGTACGAAGAGACCGGCCTGATCTTAAAACCAGAAAAGCTCATCGGCGTCTACAGCGGCCCTGATTTCGCCTGGAGCTATCCCAACGGCGATCAATCCCAGATTCTGGCGATCTTCTTTGCTGCCCGCATCGTCGGCGGTGAACTCCAACAAGTCGGTGATGAAAATGTCAACGTAAAATTTTTCGATCCCGATCACTTGCCGCCGTTACTCAACCGCACCCGCCGCATGCTAGCCGATGCGTTTGCCAATCGTGTAGAAGCACATTTTGATTTTTGACAACCGTGCCGAGGCGGGTATGGGCAAGTCCTAACACCGAACAGACATCAAACCACATTACCCGCCGAGCATTTCACCTCCCCCGTGCGTAGTAGAGCGGTGCGACCTGACGCACCAATCCCTTCAACTCCAACAGTGCCAGTGCCGCAGCCGTCGCTGCTGCCGACTGACCGGCAGCGCGACCGATTACGTCAATATGCTGCGGTTCTGCCGAAACTGCACCGTAGATCGCCTCCTCTTCAGGCGTTAGCGCTATGTCGAGTGGCGCGTCGTGCAAAGGAGTCTGCTGATCAAGGTTGAGCACCGCCAGCACATCATCGGCACTGGTAATGATCGCCGCGCCATCACGGATCAGGCGATGCGGCCCGGCACTGAGCGGGCTAAAGATCGACCCCGGCACTGCCATGACCTCACGTCCCTGATCGAGGGCAAATTGTACCGTTATAAGTGCACCACTGCTTTCGCCTGCCTCAACTACCACCGTTCCCAGACTCAACCCGGCAATAATGCGGTTACGTGGCGGAAAATTGAGTGGCGCCGGTGGGGTGCCAAGCGGATAATCACTCAAAAGCGCACCGGATGTTTTGATCCGCTCGGCCAGCGCCCGATTTCGCTCTGGATAGACCCGATCAATGCCGCTGGCCAACACGGCAATAGTGCGACCACCGGCTTCGAGCGCCGCAGTGTGGGCAATCGTATCGATCCCTAATGCCAACCCACTCACGATCGTCATCCCGGCAGATGCTAGATCGCGTGCTAGCCGTCGTGCTACTTCACGGCCATAATGACTGGGATGGCGCGTTCCGACAATCGCAACTGCTCGCTGATCGGCAGGCGTAAGCGTGCCGCTCAGATAGAGCAACGGTGGCGGCGCCGGAATCATCCGCAAGAGTGGTGGGTAACGCGGATCGGCAATCGCTATCGGTGTCACCCCGGCTGCACGGAGACGTTCCAGTTCGCCATCAAGATCGATCCGCTGGCGAACCTCACGTAATCCGGCCATACTCCGTGCATCAAGACCGGACGCGATCATCATCGTTTCATCGGCATGCCAGGCAGCCGCTACCGATCCACACCGTTCGATCAAGCGCGCTAAGCGCAGTGGTCCAATCCCTGGGACGAGGTTGAAACCAATGTAGTAGCGTACAACATCTTCCATATTTCCATCCGTTCTTATGCGAGCGTGACTGAGCACCTCCCCAGAACCGCTCCCCCTGGTACTACCCACCACATACGATACGAAAGGGAGGGATAGATGCTCTATATAAAGAAACCGTTTATCAGCCGCAAAAGATACGCAAATTGTGGCATCATGGAGAAAAGTGTTTACCGAAACAGGGAGAACGCTATGCCACGTGCAATCTGGAACGGAGCCGTCATCGCCGAGAGCGATGCAACCATTGTGGTTGAGGGAAATCATTACTTTCCGCCCGATTCGGTCAAGCGTGAATACCTGCGCGACAGCCAGACACATACCGTCTGTCCGTGGAAGGGTACTGCCAGCTACTACGACGTGGTAGTAGATGGGCAGGTTAATCGTGATGCAGCCTGGTATTATCCAACCCCGAAAGCGGCAGCCAGCCAGATTGCTGGCTACATTGCCTTTTGGCGCGGCGTTCGGATCGAGCCAACGTGAGATTATTGACTAGATGACGTGTAGATGCACCGATTGGTGGGTTTAGGTAGGGGCGCGGCAGTACCGTGCCCACGCTGCCCACTGCACAGCGCTGCTATCAGGTGCATGCCGTGACCATCATCATCCCCGCATCGATGATGGATTATGCGGATAGGCTCTTAACAGGAGCGAGTTTTCAATCTGCTCAGATAGTACACTGATGTGCCGGTCGCCAGCAGAATGTCGCATCCGCACGTTGCCTGTAAGTATCTTTATGTCAACCGCGAGATTTAAACCATGCCTCGAGTGCCTGACTCAGAGGCCGGTCGTTCAGGCGTACTCGGCTCAACTGACGTTGAACTGTCAGATCAGGGATGTTGAGCACCCGCAGTCTGCCGGCAATCAACTCCGATTGAATAGTCACCCGCGAAACCATACTCAGACCCAAACCGGCACTTACTGCCTGCTTGATGGCTTCAGTGCTGCCCAGTTCCATAACCGGTCGCACTGTAATCCCGCGCGATGCCAGGGCCTGCTCCATCACTTCGCGGGTGCCTGAACCGGGTTCACGGAAAACAAATGGCGCATCCTGCAGATCGGTACAACTGATGGTCACCCGTCGCGCAAGAGGATGATCGGGAGAGGCAATAACGACCAGCTCGTCACTCCGCCAGGGCATAATATCTAAATGCTCGTCAGGGGCTACCGGCCCTTCGACATAGGCGACATCAATCCGATATGCAAGCAGATGTTCCATGACTTGCTGTGTGTTGCCGATGTCGAGAAAGAGTTCGATGCCCGGATAACGGCGGTGATAATGACCGAGCAGCGGCGGTAGAAGATAGATGCCAATCGTACTACTGGCACCGATTGCCAGTCGTCCCCGCTGAAGCCCACGTAGCTCGTTCAGAGCCTCAATCGCCAATCGTTCATGCATGAAAATGCGCCGGGCATGATCGCCCAGAATGGTACCGGCTACAGTTGGCGCTACCCCCCGTGAACGCCGTTCGAGCAAGACTGTTCCCAGTTGCCGCTCGAGTTCTTGCACTGCACGAGATACAGCCGACTGGCTCATGGTTAGTACCTCGGCTGCCCGTGTAAAACTACCCTGCTCGAGCACGGCAACGTAGATCCGCAACAGATGCAGGTTGAGCGTCACACTTCCTCCTAACAACCTCTTGCAGACGAGTGTGATCACGTGACCGAGACAACAGCGATGGTGCCGTCGCGCTCCATGCTGTTTACAGACAGGTATCGCTGCTTAGGCTTTCGGCGTAACTGCTTTATTGTACCGTAAAATAGACGGTGTCGGGGTGTGGTTGTTGCGTGTCGTGAATGGACAAGGCGCAGAACCGATTCCCGTGCGGAATCCTCCAACAATCTATGCACAGCTTCGATACTATTTATCGAAAATATCTGCTTGTTCGATAACTTTCTTTTTGCTAAGATACCTGATAGGCATAAGTATTATTCCATAGCCAGAAAGAGCTGGCCATGACAAATTACGGCTTCCTCATCGATCAGCGGAAGTGTATCGGGTGCCACGCATGCAGCACTGCCTGCAAGTCGGAAAATGAAGTTCCGCTTGGGGTCTATCGCACGTGGGTGAAATACGTTGAAACCGGTACCTTCCCTCACACCCGTCGTCATTTTCAGGTGACGCGCTGCAATCACTGTGCCAATCCGCCCTGTGTCCGCATTTGTCCGGTTACCGCCATGTACCAGCGCACCGACGGGATCGTGGAGTTCGATCCGAAGGTGTGTATCGGCTGCAAAGCCTGTTTGCAGGCCTGTCCCTACGACGCGATTTACATCGATCCAGAATCGCACAATGCAGCGAAATGCCATTTCTGCGCCCATCGCATCGATCAGGGGCTGAAACCGGCTTGCGAGATTGTCTGTCCTGAACAGGCGATTATCTCTGGCGATCTCGATGATCCCAACAGTCTTATCAGCCAGTTGATCGCTCGTGAGCCGATAGCAGTGCGCAAGCCTGAACAGGGAACGGCGCCGAAGTTGTTCTACATTGATGCCGATCAGACAACACTGACGCCAACGGCGCCGACGGTTGCGTCAACGTTTATGTGGGCCGATGTAGTGAGTGAGCAACTGGTTGGCCATCACAACGGCAATGGTCATCGTCAACCGGTGCGCGAGGTGATCCCGCTCACCGCCGCCTCCGGCGCAAAGATACGTCCACCGCGCGAGCAGGGACTGGGAATCGGTCAGAGTGCCTTAATGCTCGGAGGGCGAGTCGCCGGTCATATGGTGCAAACCGGCTATAACGCGCAACACAAGATACCTTGGCATTGGCCGGTGCCAGCTTATCTGGTCACGAAAGGGATCGGGAGTGGTATCTTCATGGTCGTGGCTGCCGCTGTTGGTTTGGGGCTGGCTCCACTAGCTGCACCATTTCTGGCGATCACGCTCTTTGTCAGTCTACTCTTTATCGGTATCACCACTGGCTTGCTGGTCTTCGATCTGGAACGGCCACACATGTTCTTTACCATTCTCACCCGACCCCAATGGCGAAGTTGGTTGACCCGTGGCGCCTTTATCTTGATCGCTTTCTCTGCTGTGGCTGGCATCTGGTTCCTATCTGAAGCTGGTGCTGCACTGAATATGTGGCCAGAAACCGCCATTTCAGCATTCCGCCCTGCTCTGGCCTGGATCGGCATCCCATTGGCGGTGTTGGCTGCTATCTATACGGCATTTCTCTTCGCCCAGGCCGAGGGGCGCGATCTCTGGCAGAGTCCGCTCTTACCGGCCCATCTTTTGGTGCAGGCACTGATGGTTGGAAGTGGCACCCTGCTGTTGCTTGCGCCCTTCGTTGCGATGCCAGCAGCGTTGTTCGAACTGTTCGGCTGGACGTTTGCGGGTAGTCTGTTGCTCGATCTCTTCATGCTCTTGCTCGGCGAGTTCGGTATTCCGCACGCCAGTGAGGTAGCTGCCCGCGCCGCCCACGACATCAGCCACGGTCGCTTCCGCCGCCATTTCTGGCAAGGGGCTATTCTTCTTGGTCATGTTGTACCGGCAGTATTGATCGGTTTGGCCGTACTGACACCGGCCCTTGCCGCTCCGCTGCTGGCTATCGCCGGTTTGACCGCTATTGCCGGGTTGTACGCCTTTGAATACGCTTTCGTCATGGCGCCGCAACACGTGCCAAACAGTTAGAAAGGTGTGGTCATGACGACATCATTGCTCAATCGGTTGTTAGGAACTTTCAGTCAGCGCTCGCAATCGCGGGTTGAGCCGCTGACCCCGCCAGTGCAGGCCTATGTGAAGAGCACAGCACCTGCTGCAACACCAATCAGCAGCCAGGAACTGCGCGATTATCCACCGGTGGAACGGTGGAATGATTGGACAGAGTACGACCCAAAGGAATGGCCACGAAAAGTTGCTCGTCGTTACACGTTGGTGCCAACCGTCTGTTTCAATTGCGAGAGCGCTTGTGGTCTCCTGGCGTATGTTGATGTCGAAACGCTCAAGATCAAGAAATTCGAGGGTAATCCGCTGCATCCGGGCAGTCGTGGTCGCAACTGTGCCAAAGGCCCGGCAACCCTCAATCAGGTCTACGACCCTGACCGTATCTTGTACCCGCTAAAGCGCGCCGGGAAGCGCGGTGAAGGAAAATGGGTGCGTGTTTCCTGGGATGAAGCGCTTAACGAGATTGCCGGTCGGATCCGCAAGGCGATTATCGAACAGCGACAGACAGAGATTATTTATCACGTGGGCCGCCCCGGTCACGATGGCTTTATGGAATGGGTATTACCGGCTTGGGGCGTCGATGCGCACAATTCCCATACCAATGTCTGTTCGTCTGGTGCCCGTTGTGGGCAGGCTATGTGGATGGGCCTTGATCGACCATCGCCTGATCATGCCAATGCTCGTGTCATTCTGCTGATCAGTTCTCATCTCGAAACCGGCCATTATTTTAACCCACACGCACAGCGGATTATGGAAGGTAAAATGGCTGGCGCCAAGTTAATTGTGCTCGATACCCGTCTCTCCAACACGGCCTCACTCGCCGACGAATGGCTCTCACCGTGGCCGGGCAGCGAGACGGCTATCCTCCTGGCGATTGCCAATTACCTGATCCGCACCGGTCAGTACAATCGCGATTTTGTCCGCCGTTGGGTGAACTGGGCTGATTATCTCCGCGCTGAGCACCCCGACCTACCGGTCAGTTTCGAGCATTTTGAAATGAAGTTGCAAGAGCTTTACGCGCAGTATACGTTTGAATTTGCCGCGCAAGAGAGTGGGGTGAGCGCTGAGCAGATCGAGCGGGTGGCAAAGATCATTGCGCGCTGTGAAGGGAAACTGGCGACCCATAGCTGGCGCAGCGCTACGAGCGCCAACCTGGGTGGCTGGATGGTTGCCCGTTGTCTCTGGTTCCTTAATGTCCTGACCGGTTCAATCGGCGTTGAAGGCGGTACGTCAGCCAATGTCTGGGATAAATGGATTCCTCGCCACCCCAACATGGCGCCACACCCCAAAGTCTGGAACGAGCTAACATGGCCGCAGGAGTATCCACTCAACTTCTACGAAATGAGTATCTTGCTGCCCCATTTCCTCAAGGAGGGACGCGGTAAGGTGGATACCTACTTCACCCGTGTCTACAACCCCATTTGGACCAACCCCGACGGCATGAGCTGGCTGGAAGTGCTGACCGATGAGAGTAAAATCGGTTTACACGTCCACCTCTCGCCGACGTGGAGCGAAACGGGTTGGTTTGCCGATTACATCTTGCCGATGGGAGTTGGCGCCGAGCGACACGATATGATGAGCCAGGAAACTCACGCCGGTTGCTGGATTGCCTTCCGTCAACCGGTACTCCGTGAGGCTATGCGTCGGTTGGGGAAGCCGGTGAAAGATACCCGTGACGCGAATCCTGGTGAAGTCTGGGAAGAAGTTGAGTTTTGGATCGAGTTGTCATGGCGGATTGACCCCGATGGAAAGCTGGGCATTCGTAAAACCTTCGAGAGTCCGTACCGCCCCGGCCAGAAGATTACGGTTGATGAACTCTACGGCTGGATGTTCGAGAACCACGTTCCCGGTCTGCCGGAGGCAGCCGCGAAAGAGGGCCTGACTCCACTTGAGTATATGCGCCGCTACGGTGCGTTTGAGATTCGGAAAGGAGTGCAACCTACGTTCGATAAGCCGCTCAGCTCCGCTGAGCTGGCCGATGCGACCATCGATCCAGATACCGGGATTGTCTACACCAAAGCCCCGGCACCGCCATCGTCGAACATCACACCACTACCATATTTCGAGCCTGATCCCGAACGGGGCCGACCGATTGGTATCAAGCTAGAGGATGGTTCCATTGTGGCTGGTTTCCCAACACCCTCGCGTCGACTTGAGTTCTATTCAACCACGCTGCGCGATTGGGGATGGCCGGAATATGCGATCCCGACTTACATCCATAGCCACGTCCATCCGAGTAAGATTGATCGCAGCAAGAACGAGGCAGTACTCCTATCGACATTCCGCCTGCCCACCTTGATCCACACGCGCAGCGGGAATGCGAAATGGCTGTACGAAATCAGCCACAAAAATCCGGTTTGGATTCATACCAGTGATGCTGAACGGCTCGGTTTACGCACCGGCGATCTGATCAAGGTCATTACCGAGATCGGCTACTTCGTTGATCGGGTTTGGGTGACGGAAGGCATTCGCCCTGGCGTGATCGCCTGTTCGCACCATCTGGGGCGATGGCGATTACAGGAAGACGGTGGAGGTCGGCTGTCTACTGCGCTGGTTGAACTCAAGCAAGAGGGGCAAGGAGAATGGCGCATGCGCCAGATTCACGGCATCCGCCCATACGAGAGTGATGATCCCGATACCGCTCGCATCTGGTGGGAAGATGCCGGTGTGCATCAAAACCTGACCTTCGCCGTTCATCCTGATCCGGTCAGTGGCATGCACTGCTGGCATCAGAAGGTACGGCTTGAGCCGGCCGGCCCGAATGACCGCTACGGTGATATTTATGTCGATACCAAACGGGCGCATGAAGTTTACCGCGAATGGCTGGCAATGACTCGCCCGGCTTCAAAGGTGTCGCCCAACGGTATGCGGCGTCCGCACTGGCTCCTGCGCCCCTTCCGTCCGGCCCGTGAAGCGTATTTCTTACCGGGGAAGGGAAAGAAGTCGTGAACGACTATACAACCCTGGTAGCTCGTCAGAACCTGGCCGATATGCTTGGTCGATTACTACTCGCGCCGCCTTCGCCTGCTTTATGGGAGGAGGCGGCAGCACTAGCTCATCTGGCTGCAGTAACCGATGATCGGCCAGAAGCGCTGGCGGTTGCCTACGAGTACGTTTTCGGACGTAATGTCTACCCCTACGAGTCGCTGTACCGCGACGAGGAGCTTATGCTCAACACGGCAACCGCCGAGCAGGTTGCTGTTACCTACAATGCCTGTGGGTTCTTGCCAACGCAAAACGTGGGCGCGCCCGATCATCTCGGCTTGGAGTTCATCTTTCTGGCGCGGCTGATCGCCACCGAAGCAACCGCATTGGCCGACGGGAACCTAGACCACTACCATTGGGCACGGCAACAGATGGCCGGTTTTCTTATTGACCATCTTGCGGTCTGGGTACCTGTTTGGGCGCGGGCCGTGCAACGTATTCCGGCCCATCCGTTCTACCAGACCCTGGCAAGGCTCACCGTTGAATTCATCGGTAGCGAACTCGAGCGGCTCTCTCCGTCGGTACCCACCCTCCCGGCATACATCCCATTACAATCGGCGACAGCTCCGGCAGACGTCGATGAACTTGGTGCGCTCGTTCGCCACCTGATCACACCGGTGCGAGCGGGGTTCTTCCTCAGCCGCGCCGATTGTACGATACTTGCCCGTCAGTTGGGCTTTTCGGTTCCTATCGGTGATCGCTTCACGATGGTGCGAACCCTCTTCGAGACGGCAGGGCAGTTTGAGCAGGTGCTCGATCTGGTTACTGCGCTTGAAAATATTATGTCAAATGAAATACAAGAACTGCACCGTCTGATCGCTACTCAATCGGCCTGGCAGCCGTTACTGCAACCGTGGTTGCAACGGCTTACGCAGAGCATCCACATCGTTCGTACCGGTTTGGAATCACAACAGCCAGGGTAGGGCATGGAAGGGGCACGGCGGCGTTGGGAACCACCCGTGCCCATCGTATTGTAGAGGTGGTATGCGCCCCGCCCCGTCGCCATTGGCAGGCGTATTGGTACGTCGCCTTGTTCGGACGCACCGTGATCGTGGCAGGCAGCGGCCAGCACAAGGGGTGTAACGGTTGCCGCCTGACCGGTAGCGAAGGGGGGAATGCACGGAAGCGGTCAGTTCCCAACTGTCGGCAGCATAGGCAGCTTCCTATGTTGACGATGGTCTGCGGCCACTCCCCTGTGCTTGACGATCAGGCCGGTCGGTGCAGGGGTAGAGACTGGGTGATATGTAGCGGGAACAGTGTGGCACACCACAACAGGCAGCGTATCACCGATCAGGCATCATCCAGCGACGCTGCAACTCGATCAGCACACCCTGCTCATCCAAACGGGTAAGGGCACGATTGATCTCGTGCTCAAGCTGAAACGCTGCTGCTGGCATCGCCAACACATACGGCTCATAACTCAGGGCCGTGGCAATACGGAGATCGCCAGCGGCTACGGCACCTAATGCGGAAACATTATCGAGAATCACCGCATCGATCACGCTGGATCGTAGCGCATCAACCAGAGGACCGACCTCATCGGCGGTATAACGAACCACCGACGCCGTCGAAGCAAACCGGCGAACCAGGGCATCGCCCTCACTCCCCAACACAACACCGATTGCGCGATCACGAAGATCGTCGAGACCGGTAATCGTACTCTCGGCAGGAGTTACTAACATCAACCCACCATCGAAATATGGACGCGAAAATCGGGCGCGGTACCCCTGTTCCGGCGCATATGGCAATGCTGAGGCGATCAGGTCGGCCTGGCGACTGGTCAATTGATCGTACAGCGCATCGAATCCACTTCGCACGAACATCACCTCTACCCCCAACTCGCTTGCCAGCGCCTGCACCAGGTCGATGTCGAAGCCAACCAGCTTATCGTTACGCTCTTCGACAAATGGCCGATACCCGACATCAACGGCGACCCGCAAGATACCCTGCTCGCGTATGCTGGCGTAAACCGGATCAATAGCCGCTGTGCCGCTCTGTATACTCAATGCCAACCAACCGTAAGCCAGCAAAATGACCACTGCCAGAGCATCGATCCATCGTCGCCAGCGCACCACTCGCATTTCCTTAGAGCTTTCTCATTTTTTTGCCTTGACCGAATATCTTTCCGTCGGTATACTTCATTATACAGTAGTTATAAAAGTCCCCTTATACTCGTTGGTGCTGTCCTGATTTAGTTCAGTTATCCTGAAAAACGGGAGTCGTGCATGGCAATCGAGCCTTACCGCCCAACCCCTGACCAAAACCCTGCCAACCGCGAGCAAGAGCTGGAAAAGAAGATCGCCAAACTCTTCGAGCGCTGGAATTGGAAACTTTTCCGGTTTTTGCGAGCAATGCTGTTTTTGGCCATCGGTGTCTGGCTGGCAGTGAATCTGTTACCGGGAATATTCAATGTCATCATCACCGGTGAAATCGGTAACATTATTCTACAAATCATCCCGGTAGCCGTCTATCTATTCTTCTTCATTGGCTTTCAATTCTGGCTCATGTACTTTTTCATGGCCCGCACCCGCATTTACTGGGTAAAACCCGGTGAGACTGGGGTGAGTTTTAAGGATTATCGTGGTAATCCAGAAGTCCTGGAAGCTGCCCGCCGGGTGGTAACCCTGCTCAAGGGGGCCAAAGAGTTTAAACAGATGGGTGGCGAAGTTACTCGTGGCATTCTACTGGTTGGCCCGCCCGGTACTGGGAAAAGCTACTTGGCACAAGCTATTTCTACTGAAGCTGGCGTGCCGTTTGGTTACCTCAGCGCCCCATCGCTGCTCTCGGCATGGATGGGCATGGGCAACATTAAGGTGATGAACCTGTACCGCAAAGCTCGCCGTCTGGCACGTGAGTACGGTGCGTGCATCCTCTTCATAGACGAAATTGATGCTATCGGAATGGCCCGTAGTCCAAACCTCATGGGCGCGGGAGCAGCCGGCGCCGGAATGAACAACCGCGAAAACGTGGTCATGGGGGTCGGCGGTATGATGGGTGGTGGTAGCAGCCTGCTCAACGAATTGTTGCTCCAGATGGATCCACCACCACAGGAGCAAACCTGGTGGGGGAAGCTCCTCCGCCTGGTTGGGCTGCGTCGTGGTAAAGCGGAGATGCCTCCCGTGTTGACGATGGCGGCCACCAACCTTGCCGAAACCCTCGATGCTGCGCTCCTCCGCCCTGGTCGTTTCGACCGCAAGATAGCGGTAGAACCACCCGATGCCGACGGCCGCCGTGAGGTGATTGAATATTACCTGAGCAAGGTCAAGCATGAGCCAATGCCAATTGATCGCATGGTTGCCGATACAATAGGCTATACACCCGTGGCGATCAAGTACGTCATCAACGAAGCGACAATCCACGCGCACTTCGATGGGCGGTCGGCAATTAACTACTGGGATTTCACCCAGGCTCGCGAGATTCACGAGTGGGGCTTGAAGCAACCGATCCGTAGTATGTCGTATGAAGAGCGGCGTCGTATCGCTTACCACGAGGCAGGTCATGCTTATGCAGCCGTGAAACTGCTCAAGAAAGAGCGGCTGACCAAAGTGACCATCGTGCGGCACGGGAATGCACTCGGTTTCGCAGCCTGGAAACCCGAAGAGGAGATTCATACCCGCACCCGCGAAGAGCTGCTTGATCGAATCAAGATTGCGCTGGCTAGCCGAGCAGCCGAGGAACTCTTCCTTGGCACGCAAATGAGCGGCGTTACCAGCGATCTCCAGAGTGCTACCGGTATCGCTGCCATGATGGTCGGCGCCTACGGTATGGATAACAGCTTCTTCTCATATCTCCTGTTTGGAATGCAGGGACTGTCGGCGCCTGATGTCAAACCGCGCGTCGAGGCGATTTTGCAAGAGCAGTACCGGATCGTGAAGCAAATGCTCGAGCAGAACCGCATGGCCGTGATCGCTATCGCTGAAGCGTTGATCCTGCGCAATGAGCTGACTGACATTGATGTAAAGGAGATACTGGCGCGAGTTGAAGCTGAACACCCATATCTGCCACCAAATGAGAAGCCTGAACGACCAGCCTTCGGTTTCGCTGCCGCGCTGACCCGTTCGCAAACCACGCTGGTTCGCCGTCGTCGTGAGGCGGTTGCACTGCCAACGCCGAATCGACCGAAGCCGGAGATCACTATTATTGATGCCCAACGTCGAGATGATCCGGCAGGTGAACAGTCGTCGGCACCTGACTCGGGCAACTGAGAGCCTATCCGTGATACCCTGACGCAGAAGAAGACGGGCGCAGCGGCGCTGCGCCCGTCCATCTATCAGATTTTATCTGCCGTACCGTGAGACGATTATTTGGATAGGCTCTTAGAGCGCGTCTGAAAAAATGTTGAGTTATGTACAACACTGAGACTTGACTTCAGCAAGCCAATCATTCCGTCAATCCTTGGTCAGCAAGGGAATATTCAGAGACACGCTCAGGGAATTGAAGCAGAGCCTGATGCCGCACCGCTGCATCTCCGGCCCCGTCTCCCATATCGATACCCCGTCCTAATGCCTGAAATCGCTCTCCCCCCTTTTTAACCCATTGTCTGGGGATCGTCCTGATCCTGCATACGTGCCTCATCGCCGTTGTTGCCAATCTCTAAGGTTGGTAGGATATGATGTTCGTCTGTTCTGTTCGTTCAGATCATCACGTATCCATCAAAACCCTCAACCAGATACATTTCAGACACTCTCTTGGTGTCACCGCCGTACACCTCTACTCTTCCTCGCAACCGTTGAGACGGGTTCCCACCTACCTGCATACTGTTGGCGCATACTCATGCCCATCTTCGCCGCCGTTGAAGTGGGTTCCTCATTCCATCCACATACCGTCGCTAACCACCCCTCTCAGTCTCCAAAACTTATCTACCCCTGGCCTGGCGGCGTTGAAAGAGGCGCTTCCCCCTGGTTGAACGATGTTGGGAGGAGTCACCTCATCCCTAGTGGAAGTTGCGTCACATCGATGTCAAGCTATCGAGTATAATCCGTAGTATATTTGACATGACAGCAACAAAGACGAGGAACAACAACGTATGACCGAGACCACAATAACAACTCAGGAACTCCTACGCCAACGTTACGGAAACGATATTCCGCCATCAATTATCAGCAGTCCGGTTATCGACCTGTTACTGAGCCACCGCTCGGTACGTTCATACAGCAACGAGCCGCTCCCAGAAGGGACGCTTGAAACCATGATTGCCGCTGCGCAGTCGGCTGCTACTTCTTCAAACTTGCAAACCTGGAGTGTGGTAGCAGTCACCGATCCCGACCGGAAACATCGGTTGGCGACCCTGGCGGGCGATCAAAACCAGATTCGACGTGCCCCTCTCTTTCTTGTCTGGTTAGCCGATTTAGCCCGCATTGCTCAGGCGGCAGCAGACCGTCACATGCCGCACGAAGGTCTTGACTACCTCGAAATGTGGTTAGTTGGGGTCATCGATGCAGCACTCGCCGCCCAAAATGCCGTCGTTGCCGCTGAATCGCTCGGTCTTGGCACTGTCTACATCGGTGCTATTCGCAATCACCCACTCGAAGTAGCCGCCGAGTTACAGCTTCCTCCACTGGTGATGCCTGTGTTCGGGATGTGCGTTGGCCGCCCCAACCCCGCTCGACCGGCGGCCATCAAGCCGCGCCTTCCGCAGGATGCCGTTCTTCACCGTGAAGTATACCGGCCTGAACAGATTCCACCAGCAGTAGAGCGTTACAATGAGACAATGAAAGCATTCTACGCCGCTCAACAGATGAACGTTGAAGGCGATTGGGTCGATCACTCGGCTCGCCGTGTAGCCGGACCACATACGTTATCGGGTCGCGATGTGCTGCGCGAGGTCCTTCACCGCCTTGGTTTTCGGTTGAAATAAGACAACATTTCGCACGATCATTTCGCTCTCCCGCCTGGTAGTGAAGAACCTGGCGGGAGATATGTTATACTTTAACATGTAGTTTTATGCAGCTTTATGTAGATTACGATGATGGACGACAAGGAAGCACCAACCTATCTCTCGTTATCGGCAGCCAGTCGGTTACTCGGCGTCCACGCCTCGACGCTCCGGCGCTGGGCGGATGAAGGTGCGGTACCGGTGTACATTACGCCGGGCGGTCATCGTCGTTTTGCGCGTGCCGACATTTTAGCGCTGGCATCACGCCGACCATTGCCGACCCAGTCGATCAGTAGCGTTCTCGCCAGCAAAGCGCTGGCGCAAACACGCACTGAACTAGCGCATTCGCCCTCAGTGCCGGCATGGATGGCAACGATGAGTGAACAGGAACGGCTGGCATGGCGGCGAGTCGGTCAGCAACTGATGGGAATTATTTTGCGGTACGTAAGTACCCATGACGAGCAAAGTCCACTCTTGGAAGAAGCACGCGCAGTCGGCCAGAGCTATGCTCGTCTGGCACGTAACGCTGGTCTCTCGTTGAGCGATGCCATCGCCGCCGCGCTGTTTTTCCGCGACTCGCTGGTTGAAGCGACGATGGACCTTCCCGAAGAAGCGCATGTACGACCGTCAGAGAGTGCTCGCCTGCTGCGCCGAATCAGTCGGGTTGCCAACGAGGTACAACTGGCAGTCGTTAATGGATACGAAACGGAGGAGTAAGCTGTGAAGACCGACACCGATCAACGTCTGAACGTACCTCGCACGCTCAAGTTGGGCACCTTTCACATCGGTTCATCATTTATCGATCTGTTGACCTCAGGAGTGCTCAATCGCGTATTGATTACGGATTTGGCGCTATCTGCAACGCCAGTCGCACTCCTTTCGGCCTTGCGGTATCTATTGGCGCCGCTGAGTATATGGGCGGGTTATCGTTCTGACCTCCGTCCTCCCGGTACGTTGCGTCGCTTACCTTTCATCTGGGGCGGTCGGTTGCCGATGCTTCTGTCGCTGCCACTGCTACCGATTGTAACCGCGTTATTGGCGGCTGATCCCGCATCAGTAGCAGGTTGGACGTTAGCGCTATTCGCCTTTCTTATCTATGGTGTCGGTACTCTTATTTCCGGCAGTACGTACCTCAGTCTGGTGCGTGATAGCGCACCACCGGCCCGCCGTGGACAAGCTCTGGCTATTGTGCAGGTCTTCCTGGTAATCAGTTTTCCGGTTGCCGGTGTGGTCTATGGTGGGCTGATGCCGGTCTACGACCAGGAGAGCTTCTGGCGCCTGGTGTTGATTGGCATGGCGATTGCCTTTGGCTTTATTGCCTTTGCTCTCTGGGGTGCTGAAAAACCGGCTAGCGTACCTGCCGGTGTTGATCCAACTCCACCTGAGCCATTCCTGCCCCTCTTACGCCAGATGTGGTCTGATGTGCGCGCACGCCGCTTTTTCCTCTTTCTGGCTCTGGGCGCCGTCAGTGCCTTTGCCCAGGATGCAGTCCTCGAACCGTTTGGCGGTGATGTGTTTGGGCTGGATAACGGCCAGACCACGCGCTTCAATGCCTATTGGGGCATTGGTGTCGTGATCAGTCTGTTGGCAACTGTCTATTTCACCCGCCATCGCGCTGCACACGAGCAGACCGGCGTAACCAAGATTGGATTGGCGCTGACTGCGTTGCCGCTCTTTCTCCTGGGCGTTCTGGCAGTCACGGAATGGCAAGCCCTTCTAATCCCGGTGCTGGTGATGTTTGGCCTGGGCTTTGGTATTTACACCGTAGGGGCGGTTTCGCTCTTAGCCGCAATGACCACCGAACGCCATGCGGCAGCCTACCTCGGCCTCTGGTCGATGACCCAACTCCTTTTCCGCGGTCTGGGGATTTTTGCCGGTGGTGCGGTACGCGATGTTGCACTCGGCATCAGCGGGTCGTATGCCATTGCCTACGCCAGTGTGTTTCTGCTAGAGGCGATTGGCCTGATCGCCTGTATCGCGATCTTGCAACAGGTTGATGTCCCTGGCTTTGCCCGTGGTGAAGCAAAACCACTCGGTGCCACTGTTACATTAGCGGCTGCAGATGGTTGACGCCACAGCCTGATGCGGGTATGAAGAACGACAACCTATCGCGCTGCTCGTCCTCACTCAGCGTTGAGTGAGGACGAGACGGCGAACCGCCATTATTTTATTTTGCGCCGGAACCTTATGCAAGTACTCAAACACTGGTCAATCGTATTCGTTCTCCTGATCGTCGGTTGTGGCAGTGTTGCGCCACCAGTACCAACTCGTTCAGCGGTAGAACTCCGTCAGACCCAACTCGCCCTCCAGGGTCTACCGACAGTGCCGCCAGCACCCGATGAATTACGCCGACCAACGGTAACACCTTCACCACCTATTGATCTGATCGAGATCCTCAATCTGACCGCTGATGATCCGCGGGCGTTGGGTGATCCGAACGCTCCGGTGTTAATGATCGAATTCACCGACTACGAATGCCCGTTCTGTGCCCGCTTTGTCAGTGAAACCCTGCCACGCCTGATCCGTGAATTCGTCGAGACCGGCCTGGTCAGGCTGGTGGTGCGCGACTTTCCGCTGACATCGATCCACCCTTCGGCAGTACTGGCGGCCAGTGTTGCCCACTGCGCGGCGGCGCAGAACCAGTTCTGGCCGATGTACGAGCTGCTCTTCCAGAGCCACGGTGTCGAATGGGGTGGCGTCCCGCGTCGTGACCGGGCAGCTTTGATCGAGCTGGCCGGTAACCTGGGGATCGCTACCGATCAATTGACTGCCTGCCTCGACGATCCAACGACTGAAGCGACGATTAGCGCCGAGATCGAGGCAGCAACGCGGCTGGGCATCAATTCGACCCCTAACTTCATTATCAATGGTCAAATCGTGCGGGGCGCTTTGCCGTTTGAGAACTTTGCCGGCCTGATCCGGCAACTGCTTAGACAGTAGCGTCTGCGAAAGGTAGGGCTTTTCAACAGGTTTTTCCTGGCTGGCAAATAAAGGAGAAGGATAGGTTTTCGATGACAATGGTCATCATGCAGGCCATTCAGTAAGGCGCGACGCCACCATTGCCCCTGATGACGCCAGGTGACGATCACCTCCGGGGCGGCGATGATGACTAGGGTGACAATCATCGCCCCGTCCATCCCATCGATACGGTCAATTGTAGGCATTCGGGTGGACAGATCGTACCGACGGTGGCGATCCGATCTCCATTATCGGCGCCGTACCCCATCAGTGACAATGGCAGTGACATCGGCGTGACCCCATTACAGCAGTTCGGAAGAGAGCGAACTTAGTGGTGAGCCGTAATCGAGTGAAGCCGTTCTGAATCTTGGTTCTATCACAATGCTTCTGAATCGGCTCTATCGGAGATATTAGTATTTAATCACGCTCTGACAACCACTAACCACTCTGTGGTATCATACACAGTGCTGAGAACCTGTTTTCCTGCTCGCGGAATGTTCTTGTAATAAAGGAGTGTAGACAGCTATGCCACGGCTAAGTGATGCTGAAATTGCCGAACAGTTGGCGCAGCGCCCTGATTGGAGTCTTGAGAACAACGAGATTGTTCGTACTTTCCGCCTGGCGAACTTCCCCGCCGCGATTGCCTTCGTGACCCACGTTGCATTTCTGGCCGAAGCAGCCGGTCATCATCCCGATATTGATATTCGTTATAATCGAGTGCGGTTGGCGCTGACCACGCACGATGCGGGTGGATTGACCGAAAAAGACTTTGCGTTGGCGGCTGCGATTGATGAGATCATGGGCTAATGCCACTCGTAAACACGACAACCGGTGATCTGTTTGTGATGCGGCGTGGTTCGTCCGGGCTGCCGCTCATCTTTATTCACGGCGCCGGTGGCAGTAGTCGGCATTGGGGACGATTGCTTACCCTATTGCCGTCGACCATCCAGATGATCGCGGTTGATTTACCCGGCCATGGACGATCACCGGCGAGCGAGTCCATTTCGATTGCCGACTATGCTCTGCACGTGATTTCGCTGCACCAGGCTCTCGGCTTACCACCGGCACTTGTCGTCGGTCATTCAATGGGTGGCGCCATCGCATTGCAGATCGCGTTGACCGCGCCGCACATAGTGGCCGGGCTGGGATTGGTGAGCACCGCAGCCCGTTTACGTGTCGCTCCGGCGCTACTCACCGGGCTGGCCGGTGATCTCGCGGCGCGCCGTGAAGCGATCACAACGCTGGTCAACTGGTTATTCAGCCCAACAGCAAGCCCCGACCTGATCACCGATGCCCTGGCCGAATATACCGCGCTCGATCCGGCACTCTTACTGGCCGATCTCCGCGCCTGTGACGGTTTTGATCTCCGTTCACGACTGGCCGAAATTCGTTGTCCGGCACTGGTGATCACCGGAACTGATGATCGACTGACGCCGCCAAAACTCGGCGCCGAGCTGGCGGCTGGGCTTGGTGTTCCCCACCAGCTCCTGACCGATGTTGGTCATATGCCGATGTTGGAAGCACCTGACCGCCTGTCCGATCAGCTTTTACACCTGCTGCTTGCCTGCAATAAGTAGCTCACGTAGAATGAAAAGAGCGGTCAAAAGAAGGACAATTTTATATCTACCGAGGAGGCGATCATGGAATTCCAGCTTACCGAAGATCAACTGATGCTGCGCGACATGGTGCGTCAGTTTGTCGAAAAAGAGGCCAAACCAACCGTCGCCGAGCGAGACGAACACGCTCGCTGGCCGACCGAGCTGGTACGTAAGATGGGTGAACTCGGTCTGATGGGAGTTGCTGTCAGCGAGGAGTATGGCGGCGCTGGGATGGATTATGTCTCGTATGCGATCGTGATCGAGGAATTATCACGGGTCGATCCCTCGCTGGGCGTGATCGCCTCGGTGAATAACTCGCTAGTCTGCTACGGGATCGAGAAGTTCGGCACTGAAGAGCAAAAGCGTGAGTTGTTGACACCTCTTGCCAGTGGTCGGATGCTTGGTGCGTTCTCGCTCAGCGAGCCAGGCGCTGGGTCGGATGCTGCCGCTCAGCGCACCACTGCCGTGCGTGATGGCGATTACTATATCATCAACGGTGTGAAAAATTGGGTCACCAACGGCGATCACGCCGATACCATCATTCTGATGGCAATGACCGATCCGAGCAAAGGGACCAAAGGAATCACCGCCTTCCTGGTTGACACCCACGCTCCCGGCTGTCGTGTCGTCAAGGTTGAAAACAAACTGGGCATTCGCAGCGCTCATAGCTGCCAGATGGCGTATGACAATTACCGTCTACCGGCGTGGCGCCGTCTTGGTGAAGAGGGTCAGGGCTTCAAAATCGCGATGACCATCCTCAACGCCGGACGAATCGGGATTGCCGCACAAGCGGTCGGGATTGCGCAGGGAGCCTTCGAGGCGGCTCTGGAATACAGCAAGGTGCGTGAACAATTCGGCAAACCGATTCACGAATTCCAAGCAGTTGGCTTTACGCTCGCCGATATGGCAACCCGCATTAAGGCTGCGCGGCTGCTCACCTACGAAGCTGCCTGGCGTAAAGATCAGGGCCTTGACTTTATCAAAGATGCTTCAATGGCGAAACTCTTTGCCTCAGAGACAGCAATGTGGGTCGCCACAAAGGCCGTGCAACTCCACGGATCGAATGGCTATTCAAAGGAATATCCGGTAGAACGCTTCTTCCGTGATGCCAAGATTACGGAGATTTATGAGGGAACGAGTGAGATTCAGCGCCTGGTGATCAGCCGTGAACTGGTGCGCTGATCAAACAGACGGCGGCGCTGCGTCGCTCTTATAGAAGCTATGCGTCTGATTTTTGTGCGACACGGCGAGACACCGTGGAATCGAACACTGCAATATCAGGGCCAGGCGCCAATCCCGCTCAATGAGCGCGGCCGTGAACAGGCACGTCGGGCAGGACAGCGCCTGGCTCGCAGTGGGGCGGTGGCACTCTACAGTAGCGATCTGCCTCGCGCATGGGAAACTGCCGAGATTATTGGTGAGTATGTTCATCTCCACCCGATTGCAATGCCCGATCTGCGCGAGATTGATGTCGGGTTGTGGCAAGGGCTAACGCCAACAGAGCTGTATCAGCGGTTTCCCGAGCATATGCGCGAGTACGACCGTGACCCAGCGCATACCGTTCGCCTCGGCGGTGAAAGTTATGCCCAACTCCAGGCAAGAGTTCTGCGGGCTTTCACGCAGATCGAGGCGGCCCACCGGACAGGTGAAACGATTATCGTGGTCTCGCACGGTGGCTCAATTCGGGCGTTATTCTGTCATATTATCGGTCTTGATCTGGTAAACTTCGGTAAATTATGGCTCGACAACGGTTCGTTGAGCGAAATCGTCCGCGGGCGAAGTGGCTGGCGGCTATTACGGATGAACGATGTCGCCCACCTTGAAGACCTGGTGGTAGAAGGCGGCGAGTAGACGTATGAGCGGACGAACGACTGCTGTTGAACATGATTTGCTGTCGGCAAACATTCGGGCGCTGGGTGATATTCTTGGTCGGGTAATTACCGGACAGCACGGCGAAACAACGCTGAACCTTGTTGAACAGGTGCGCCGTATGGCGAAGGAATTGCGTAACGCTCCTACGCAAACCGATCCCAATGCCCTGCCGCGCCTGATCGCTGACCTCAGCCTCTCGCAGTTACAAAGTCTGGTTAAGGCATTTACCCTCTATTTCGGTTTGGTCAATCTGGCCGAAGGGGTTGAACGTTTACGGGCACTGCGTGCTCGCGATGTGCGCCATGCCCCTGCGCCGCGTGCTGAGAGCATCGCCGACGCTATCCATCTGCTAAAGCAACATGGAGTACCGGCAGCAGCAATCCAGGAATGGCTGGATCATGCACTGATCATGCCGGTACTCACCGCACACCCTACCGAATCGCGACGGCGAACGATTTTGATCAAGCTGCGCCGCATCTTCGATAGGCTGATCGATCTGACATTCGGGGAGCGGCTGGTTTTACCGGCTGACCGTCAGGCCGCTATCACGGCCATCGAACGCGAAATCGTTGGTCTCTGGCAGAGTGATGATGTTCGGAACCGGCGACCCTCAGTGCTCGATGAGGTCGAGAACGGTCTGTTTTATTTTCAGACGGTGCTCTGGGACCTGTTGCCACTCCTTTACCGTGAGACTGCCGAGGCGCTTACTGCCGCGTACCCCGACCATCAGTGGCATCTGCCGCCTTTCCTCCGCTTCGGAAGCTGGATGGGTGGTGACCGCGATGGCAATCCCTTTGTGACGCCAGAAGTCACGGTCGAGACGGTGCGTCTGATGCGGAGCGCAATGCTGCGTTACCTGATTGGATGCCTTGATCGCCTGATTACCGATCTCAGTCAGTCGGTACAGCAGGTGAAGGTTGATACTGCGATCATCGACCGGATTGCCGAGTACCGTGAACTGATGCCTGACGCGGCGGCAACGCTCAACCCACATTACCGCTGCGAACCGTACCGTCAGTTATGTCACTTCATTCAAGCCCGCTTGCAGAAAACACTGCACTACACCTTACACCATACCCCTCGTTGGGGTGCCGATCCGCAGCCCCCGCGCATGCGCGACATCTACTACCATAGTCGTGAACTGTTAGCCGATCTCGATCTGATCGATGCCAGTCTGCGCAACAATGGCGGCGCCTTAATTGCCGATGGCCTGCTCCGCGATGTCCGCACAAACGTAGCCGCCTTTCGTCTGCACACCGCCACCCTCGACGTGCGCCAGCACGCGAGTCGGCATACCACTGCGCTGAGTGAAATCCTGGCTGCCGCTGGTGTCGTGAGTAACTATGAAGCTCTCGATGAGTCTGAACGAGTGGCAGTACTGAGTGTCGAAATTCGGCGACCCCGCCCGCTCACCCCTAGCCGCCTCAGCCACCTTAGCCCGGCAACGGCAGAGACGGTGGAAACATTTCGCGTTATGTCGGCGATCAGCGAACAGCTCGATCCCGAGATTTTTCAGACCTACATCATCTCAACCACCAGCCAAGTCAGTGATCTGCTGGCCGTCTTGCTCTTCTGCCGTGATGCCGGCCTGTATCAGCCCGGCCAATACAGTCAGTTGAATATCGTGCCACTGTTCGAGACCGGTGACGACTTACAACGGGCACCACTCTTGCTCGACGAATTACTGCAATTGCCGGTGTACCGTGAACATCTGGCACTCCGCGATAATCTGCAAGAGGTGATGCTCGGCTATTCTGACAGCAACAAAGAGGGTGGCTTTGTCGCTGCGAACTGGGCACTCTACCGGGCGCAGGTTGCCTTGACAGCCGTCACCGACCGGCACGGTGTCCGTTTACGACTATTCCACGGTCGGGGTGGTGCCGTTGGGCGCGGTGGTGGCCCGGCTGGGCAGGCGATTCTGGCCCAACCGCCGGGTACGCTTCACGGTCAGATTAAAGTGACCGATCAGGGTGAGATGATTTCAGATCGCTATCTCGATCCGCGCACTGCTCATCGCCATCTCGAACAGGTGGTGAATGCCGTGCTCCGCGCCGGTTTCCCCGGCATGGCTCGCCACCCCGAACCAGAGTGGGTTGCCGCAATGGAGCGTATGGCCGAAACGGCGCGGACTGTCTATCGAAGTCTAGTCTACGAAGACCCTGATTTTCTGATCTATTTTCGCAACGCAACTCCGGTTGCTGAATTCAACCGCTTACGGATCGGATCACGTCCGGTCTCGCGGCGTAAGAGTGACCGGATCGAAGACTTGCGCGCCATTCCGTGGGTGTTTAGCTGGATGCAAAGCCGACACACGTTGCCCGGCTGGTTTGGGCTGGGGAGTGCGCTGGAAGAGTTTGCCGAAGCCGATCCCAATTATCTACATCTGCTGCGCACGATGTACCGCCACTGGCCGTTTTTTACCACGTTGCTCGACAACGCGCAGATGATTATGTTAAAAGCCGACATGAACATCGCTCGCGCCTACGCTGGTTTGGTACCGGATCAACAGCTTGCCGCACGCATCTTCCAGCAAATTGAGAACGAATTCCGGCGCACTGAACGGATGATTTGCCAGATCACCGAACAGAACGATCTCTTAGCACATCAACCTGTTCTGCAACGTGCGATTCGGCAGCGCAATCCGTACATTGATCCACTAAGTTTCATTCAGATCGAGTTGCTGAAACGTTTACGGGCTGCGCCACCCGAAGAACAGGTTGAACTGGAAACAGTGCTTCTGATGTCGATTAACGGCATCGCAGCCGGCTTGAAAAATACAGGCTGATGCAAACCAAACGACTCGATACATCACCCGCAGCAATTGCACTGGCCGCTACGCTCATCCGTCGCGGTGAATTGGTCGCCTTCCCGACCGAAACCGTCTATGGACTGGGAGGTCACGCGCTTGACGAGCAAGCGGTGCAGGCGATCTTCACCGCTAAGGGCCGTCCGGCCAGCGATCCGCTGATCGTTCATTTGGCCGATCGTCGTGATCTGCCGCACGTTGCTGCCAGCATCCCGCCACTGGCGGCGCAACTGGCGGCTACCTTCTGGCCCGGCCCGCTCACGCTCATTGTCCCGCGGCATCCACAGGTTCCGCTCGCGGTCACTGCCGGGCGCGAGACAGTAGCAGTGCGTGTACCTGCCCATCCGGTCGCGCAAGCACTCTTGCAGGCCGCCGAGGTACCGGTCGCCGCGCCGAGTGCGAACCGCTTTGGTCACACCAGTCCAACCACCGCCGATCACGTTCTAGCCGACCTCAATGGACGGATCGCTGCCGTGATCGATGGCGGCCCGACCCCAATCGGGATCGAATCGACAGTTCTTGACTGTACCACCACCCCCCCTACCCTGTTGCGTCCTGGCGGAGTGAGCCTTGAAACATTAACAGCATTGATTGGCCCGATCGAGGTTCATCGTTCGTTCAAGACTGATACCGAGGAGACGCAGGGTCTGGTCTCACCTGGACTGCTTGAGCGTCACTACGCTCCCGATCACGAACTGTGGCTCTTTAGTGGCCGACCAGAGGTCGCACGAGCGCACCTGCGAGCCGAGGCTGAACAAGCACTTGCCAGCGGCATGCGCATCGGATTACTCTTGCCCGAGGAAGACCTGGCGCTCATGCGTGATCTACCGGCAGAGGTCGAATCGCTCGGCCCAACCGCCGATCCAGAGGCAATGGCGCGACGGCTCTACGCCGCCTTGCGCGCACTCGACGAGCGCAAACCCGATCGCATGTTTGCCCGTGATTTCGACGATACCGGCCTGGGTCGCGCCCTCCGCGACCGACTACGTCGGGCAGCGACGCGGGTCATCGTGATTGACGGAGAAGAAAGAACAGCATAAAATACGAAATCATGTTCTTCATTTGTGTTGGATTGAAAGACTTATGAACGAAAGCACGAAGCTCATTTTAGGTGATTGTCGAGAGGTATTGAAAGAGATACCAGACAATTCAGTTGATCTTATCTTTACCTCACCACCTTACGCTGATCGCCGTAAAAACACATACGGGGGGATTCATCCTGATGAATATGTGGAATGGTTCCTCCCGATCGGTCAAGAACTCTTACGAGTCCTCAAACCTGATGGGACGTTCATTCTCAACATCAAGGAAAAAGCGGAAAATGGTGAACGCCACACGTATGTTATTGAGTTGATTCTTGCGCTGCGCAAACAGGGATAGTTGTGGACGGAGGAGTTCATTTGGCACAAAAAGAACTGCTACCCTGGAAAATGGCCGAATCGGTTTCGTGACGCCTGGGAACGGTTGCTTCAGTTCAACAAAACGAGACGCTTCAAGATGTTTCAAGAAGCGGTTATGATACCAATGGGGCAATGGGCCGATAAACGACTCAAGAATCTCAGTCAAACCGATCAGGTTCGTGATAATTCAAGAGTAGGAAGCGGCTTCGGAAAGCGAGTAGCAAACTGGCTGGATCGGCAGATGGTATATCCAACGAATGTGCTCCATTTAGCAACCGAAACGAAAAACCGTCGCCACAGCGCTGTCTTTCCAGAGGCGCTCCCTGAGTGGTTTATCAAACTCTTCACTCAGGAAGGTGATATGATCCTCGATCCGTTTATGGGTTCTGGGACAACCATTAAAGTTGCCCGTCGGATGAACCGTCGTGCGATCGGCATCGAGATTCTTCCTGAGTATTTTGCATTGGCGGAAGAGGAAATTGCCCGAGAAGCGCCAAGACTTTTATGAATGATGCAAACCTGATCGAAAAAGTAAGGCAGTATGTATATGCACACATCGGAACGTTTCACGAGTCCAGATTAAACAGCTTGCGCAATCTAGAGCTAAAGCAGTTATTGAAACGTAAAAATCCGTATCTGTTCCGAGCAAAAAAATATTCTCGTTGCTTCTGATCTGATTCGATCACTTCTCGATGCTCATCTCTCTTCACAAGAAGAAACCATGTTTGGTGAGTTTCTTGAAGGTTTAGCGATTTACATTTGCCAGGAAACGTTTAAAGGGAAGAAATCTGTTCGTCCAAGCGTTGACCTGGAGTTTCAAAAAGGACAGGAATATTATCTGGTCTCTGTAAAGTCCGGGCCAAATTGGGGAAATGCCGATCAAATTCGCAAGATGCGAGAGAACTTTCAGGCTGCAATGGAGGAAATCGGGCGATCAAAGCCCGAACTTCGGGTCTTTGCAATCAACGGTTGCTGTTATGGTCAAGATAACGGGGACAAAGGAGGCTATCAGAAGCTCTGTGGTCAGGCATTCTGGTCATTTATTTCAGACGGTGTTGACGAACTATACACACAAATTATCGAACCACTAGGGTTTGAGGCAAGAGAGCGGAATGAAGCATTTCAACGAGCCTATTCTGCAATTATCAATACATTTTCCCAACAATTTATTACAGAATTTTGTGAAAACGGCGAAATCAATGGGGAAACATTGATCAGGTTTAACTCAGCTCGTTTGTCCGTTAAAGAACGTAAACAGCGATATTCTTAAAGAGATAAATGTTGTTGTCAGGAAAGGAGCTATTCAACAATGTCATTCTCAGAAGTCATGTTGATCATTACGTTTATACTCTTACTTGTTGTTCTCTACAAGGTTTTTAAGCAGGATAGTCTACAGCCAAAAGACGTAGAGCATGCTATCTCACGAGCATGGAGTCAATCAGGAATTAAACTTGCAATCATTAAAACCGGAATTCTCGCATACCGGCTCTCGGAGAAAGCAGAACAGATACGCAGCGATGTGAGAACCCTAGCGGAGCAGTTTGAGGCTCTGAGAAGTTCGTGGGAAACTCTATCTACACATGTACGAAATATGAGTAATAAGATGCAAGAAGTAGACCGTGTATACAAACGACTTAGTAATGATTTTGAACGTATCAAGCAAGACGTAGGATAGGTAATAGGGACACGGCACTGCCGTGTCCCTACTCACGAAACCGGTAGCGACGGGTTGCCAACCTTCCCGTTCGCAAATGGCGTACCGCTCGCTCGCATGCTGTTGCTGGCAGCGCTGGTGAGTCTGGTCGCTTGCGCCTTGTACGTTCGGCTCCGCGGCTTTCTGGATTGAACAGCCAACTCGATGCCGTTGCGCCACAATCGGAGATCGATCAATTCACCGGCTAGCTCACGCGCCGCAGCCAGCCCGATGGCATACCCCTTTTCGGGCGTACTCAAATCGAGGGTTGCAATAGAGGTCACATCCGGCTGGATGAGGAGGTCTGGCGGATGCTGTTGCAGACGGAGTTCGGTCGCCTCGGCCATCAGCAGGCTGAGCGCCCGTTGTGCAACGGCAAACTGTTTTGGCGCAAACATGAAGCGGGCAAACAGACTGTCGTTCTCTTCAGACTGGAGCGAAAATCCGGCCTGCGCATCGCGCAGGTCGACGGCAATCACCCGCTGCGCACCCAATTCATAGGCGACATCAACCGGTAAATTGTTGAGAATACCACCATCGGCGAGCAGCATATCGCCGTAGGGTACCGGTGGGAAGAGCGCCGGTAAGGCAGTCGTTGCTAGCAACGCCGGAACTAACGGCCCTTCGCGCAAAACGACCATCTCACCACTGACCAGATCGGTCGCTACGACAGCGCACGGAATGCTGAGGTCGGCAAACGTGCGCTGACCGAGAAGACGGTACAACATCTCTTCGCGCCGACGCTGACCGATGATGCCGGTACCGCTCGGATCAGGCGTGGCGATCCGGCGCAGGGCACTCTGGCGAAAGACATCTTGGATTGCAGGCAGATCAAAGCCTGCTGCATAGAGAACTGCCACCGCGCCACCAGCCGAGGTACCGACGATGAGATCAATGGGAATATCCAGGTCACGAATGACCTGCAAGACACCGATGTGCGCGGCACCTTTCCCACCACCCCCACTGAGCGCCAGCCCCAACCGCCGTTCTGCCGATGGTACAGCAGGTTGATGAATACGTTCTCGGATATGTTTGATCCAGCTTATGATGCTCATAATTCCAATTATACGTTACCTGTCTATATCAGACAGCGACTTGCGACCGATTTAGTGACTATCCGGAATACCCTGTCTTAGAAGAAGATTCGGTTGAGGCGCAGCGGCGCTGCGCCCGTACATCTGTTAGATTTTAGATTTTATCCGCCGTACCGTGAGACGATTATTCGGATATGCTTTTAGCGGTGAAACCTCTTACCAATCCCCAAACCCTTATCTTCTCCCACTAGCGGAGCGGAATCGGTTCCTTCCACTCCCCGTTTCTTCTATCTTCTCGTTCCGCTTCACAACCGATGATTTCATGGTATACTCCTCGTATCACGAACGACATGCTCGCGTCTTGTTTGCGCCTATGTCTTTTCCTCACGGCTATGCTCTAATTGTTGGTGTTGGTCATTACCGCTTTGCGCCTTATCTGAACGTACCGTGTACTGTGAACGATGCCGAAGCGGTAGCGATGCTATTGCATGATCCCCATTTTTGCGGTTATCCCCCTGCCAACGTGACGCTCCTCACCGGCGAGCAGGCTACTCGCGACGAAGTACTGACGGCGCTTGACACTCTCGCCAAGCGCACCACGCCCACCGACACGATTCTGCTCTTCTACAGTGGCCACGGTGAGTACAGCGCCGATGGTGCCTATGTGCTGACCACTCACGACACCCGCTTTGACAACGGTGGTAAGGTTGTAGCCGGTACTGCTGTTAGTCAGACCGACCTGATCACCGCGCTGCGGGCAATTCCGGCTCAACGGGTGCTGGTGCTGATCAACGCCTGCCACGCCGGTGAACTCTCGCCGACCCTCGGCGCCGGTCAACCGGCGGTCGTCGGGCAGCCATTTCCGCAGCAAACGGCTGACGCTCTGCTCACCACCGGCAGCGGGCGGATCATTATCACCGCCTGCCGTGAAGACCAGGTAGCGTACATCGGTTCCGGTCCGCTCACGATTTTCGCCCAAGCATTGACCAACGGACTGCGTGGGCAGGGGGTGAGTGGACGTGCCGGGTTCATCAGCGCCTTTGACCTCTACACCTACCTCTATTTCGCCGTGCGCGAGGCGGTGGAACGGCAGGTACCGCTAGCCTTGCGACAGCGCTACACCATGACTCAGGAGCCGGAGCTAACGGTGCTGAAGGGAGTGGGGCCGTTTGCGGTCGCCCTATTCCGCGGCGCAACCCAGCTCGGCGATTTTCCCGCTGACCATACCCCACCGCCGGAGACGGCGATACGCACGGTTGAGCCATCACGCAGCCGTTGGGCGTTCCAGCAGATCGTTAGCGAGCGGGCGGTAGTTGCCGATTCGGTCAACGACAGCACGATCATTACCGGCGATGGTAATACCGTCGTGCAGGGTGATGTTATCAATACCGGTCATATCAGCGGCAGCGGGATTGCGATTGGGCGCGGGGCGCAGGCGCATGTGCAGGGGATACCATCCGCCGCGTCGGTAGCCGCGCTTTTCGTGCCGGTTGAGAAGACTATCCGGCAGCGCCCTGACGATCCGACGGTGACGAAGGATGAATTGCTGGCGACGGTCAGATGGATCGCCGACGAGGTAGCGCAGGGCGCTCAGGCGAATGAACAGCGCCTGATCCGGTTGCTGCACGCACTGGCTACCACTGCGCCCGACATCTTCGCGCCGGTGGTGACGATCCTGCAAACACAGTCTATTTGTGCAGCGGCAGTACGGGCAGCACTCCAGGTGCAGCGTGATGGAAATTGAGCAGATGTGCAGAATGATCGACATCCTGGGTGCGCGGGCGTCCCCGCCCGCATTACGTAAACCGACATTCATGGCGGTCACCGCGTGGCACACGTGCGGCAGGAGCGCCCTACTCAAGCCGTAGACCGCCATAAATGGCGGTCACCGCGTGGAACACGTGTGGCAGGAGCGCCCTGCTCAAGCCGTAGACCGCCATTTATGGCGGTCAGGAAAGGCTTGCGGAAAGTGAGCATGATAGCAGTTCCCACAGCGGTTGAACCAATGGGACAGAGTTGAACGCTCCCAGCGTCGCGCTCCCGACACACTGACCGCAATGAATTGCGGTCTACGCTGTCTAAATGTAAAAGCGCTGTCGTACACCGGCTTGGCAAACGGGCGACACACTGACCGCAATGAATTGCGGTCTACGCTTTGCCGAAAACGGCTCAAGCCGTAGACCGCCATTTATGGCGGTCACCGCGTGGCACACGTGCGGCAGGAGCGCCCTACTCAAGCCGTAGACCGACATTCATGTCGGTCTCAGCTACGTAGACCGCCATTTATGGCGGTCAGGAAAGGCTTACGGAAAGTGAGCATGATAGCAGTTCCCGTAGAAGTTGAACCAATGGGACAGAGTTGAACGCTCCCAGCGTCGCGCTCCCGACACCGCGACCGCAATACATTGCGGTCTACGCTGTCTAAATGTAAAAGCGCTGTCGTACACCGGCTTGGCAAACGGGCGACACACTGACCGCAATGAATTGCGGTCTACGCGGTGCCGAAAACGGCTCAATCCGTAGACCGACATTCATGTCGGTCTCAGCTACGTAGACTGCCATTTATGGCGGTCAGGAAAGGCTTACGGAAAGTGAGCATGATAGCAGTTCCCGTAGAAGTTGAACCAATGGGACAGAGTTGAACGCTCCCAGCGTCGCGCTCCCGACACACTGACCGCAATGAATTGCGGTCTACGCTGTCTAAATGTAAAAGCGCTATCGTACACCGGCTTGGCAAACGGGCGACACACTGACCGCAATGAATTGCGGTCTACGCGGTGCCGAAAACGGCTCAATCCGTAGACCGCCATTTATGGCGGTCACCGCGTGGCACACGTGCGGCAGGAGCGCCCTACTCAAGCCGTAGACCGCCATTCATGTCGGTCTCAGCTACGTAGACCGCCATTTATGGCGGTCAGGAAAGGCTTATGGAAAATTGAGAACTATAGCAGTTCCCGTAGAAGTTGAACCAATGGGACAGAGTTACACGCTCCCAGCGTCGCGCTTCCGACACCGCGACCGCAATGAATTGCGGTCTACGCTGTCTAAATGTAAAAGCGCTGTCGTACACCGGCTTGGCAAACGGGCGACACACTGACCGCACTAAATTGCGGTCTACGCGGTGCCGAAAACGGCTCAAGCCGTAGACCGCCATTTATGGCGGTCACCGCGTGGCACACGTGCGGCAGGAGCGCCCTACTCAAGCCGTAGACCGACATGAATGTCGGTCTCAGCTACGTAGACCGCCATTTATGGCGGTCAGGAAAGGCTTATGGAAAATTGAGAACTATAGCAGTTCCCGTAGAAGTTGAACCAATGGGACAGAGTTGAACGCTCCCAGCGTCGCGCTCCCGACACCGCGACCGCAATGAATTGCGGTCTACGCTGTCTAAATGTAAAAGCGCTGTCGTACACCGGCTTGGCAAACGGGCGACACACTGACCGCACTAAATTGCGGTCTACGCTTTGCCGAAAACGGCTCAAGCCGTAGACCGCCATTTATGGCGGTCACCGCGTGGCACACGTGCGGCAGGAGCGCCCTACTCAAGCCGTAGACCGACATTCATATCGGTCTCAGCTACGTAGACCGCCATTTATGGCGGTCAGGAAAGGCTTATGGAAAATTGAGAACTATAGCAGTTCCCGTAGAAGTTGAACCAACGGGACAGAGTTACACGCTCCCAGCGTCGCACTCCTGACACCGCGACCGCAATACATTGCGGTCTACGCTGTCTAAATGTAAAAGCGCTGTCGTACACCGGCTTGGCAAACGGGCGACACACTGACCGCAATACATCGCGGTCTACGCGGTGCCGAAAACGGCTCAAGCCGTAGACCGCCATTCATGTCGGTCTCAGCTACACGGGCGACACACTGACCGCAATGAATTGCGGTCTACGCTGTCTAAATGTAAAAGCGCTGTCGTACACCGGCTTGGCAAACGGGCGACACACTGACCGCAATACATTGCGGTCTACGCGGTGCCGAAAACGGCTCAATCTGTAGACCGACATTCATGTCGGTCTCAGCTACACGGGCGACACACTGACCGCAATGAATTGCGGTCTACGCTGTCTAAATGTAAAAGCGCTGTCGTACACCGGCTTGGCAAACGGGCGACACACTGACCGCAATGAATTGCGGTCTACGCGGTGCCGAAAACGGCTCAGTCCGTAGACCGCCATTTATGGCGGTCAGGAAAGGCTTATGGAAAATTGAGAACTATAGCAGTTCCCACAGCGGTTGAACCAACGGGACAGAGTTACACGCTCCCAGCGTCGCGCTCCTGACACCGTGACCGCAATACATTGCGGTCTACGCTGTCTAAATGTAAAAGCGCTGTCGTACACCGGCTTGGCAAACGGGCGACACACTGACCGCAATGAATTGCGGTCTACACGGTGCCGAAAACGGCTCAAGCCGTAGACCGACATTTATGGCGGTCACCGCGTGGCACACGTGCGGCAGGAGCGCCCTACTCAAGCCGTAGACCGACATTTATGTCGGTCTCAGCTACGTAGACCGCCATTCATGGCAGTCAGGGAAGGCTTGCGGAAAGTGAGCATGATAGCAGTTCCCACAGCGGTTGAACCAACGGGACAGAGTTACACGCTCCCAGCGTCGCGCTCCCGACACCGTGACCGCAATGAATTGCGGTCTACGCTGTCTAAATGTAAAAGCGCTGTCGTACACCGGCTTGGCAAACGGGCGACACACTGACCGCAATAAATTGCGGTCTACGCGGTGCCGAAAACGGCTCAAGCCGTAGACCGCCATTTATGGCGGTCACCGCGTGGCACACGTGCGGCAGGAGCGCCCTACTCAAGCCGTAGACCGACATTTATAGCGGTCACCGCGTGGCACACGTGCGGCAGGAGCGCCCTGCTCAAGCCGTAGACCGCCATTTATGGCGGTCAGGGAAGGCTTACGGAAAGTGAGCATGATAGCAGTTCCCACAGCGGTTGAACCAATGGGACAGAGTTACACGCTCCCAGCATCGCGCTCCCGACACCGTGACCGTAATGAATTGCGGTCTACGCTGTCTAAATGTAAAAGCGCTGTCGTACACCGGCTTGGCAAACGGGCGACACACTGACCGCAATAAATTGCGGTCTACGCGGTGCCGAAAACGGCTCAATCCGTAGACCGCCATTTATGGCGGTCAGGAAAGGCTTATGGAAAATTGAGAACTATAGCAGTTCCCACAGCGGTTGAACCAATGGGACAGAGTTACACGCTCCCAGCGTCGCGCTCCCGACACACTGACCGCAATGAATTGCGGTCTACGCTGTCTAAATGTAAAAGCGCTGTCGTACACCGGCTTGGCAAACGGGCGACACACTGACCGCAATACATTGCGGTCTACGCGGTGCCGAAAACGGCTCAAGCCGTAGACCGCCATTTATGGCGGTCACCGCGTGGCACACGTGCGGCAGGAGCGCCCTACTCAAGCCGTAGACCGACATTCATGTCGGTCTCAGCTACGTAGACCGCCATTTATGGCGGTCAGGAAAGGCGTATGGAAAATTGAGAACTATAGCAGTTCCCACAGCGGTTGAACCAACGGGACAGAGTTACACGCTCCCAGCGTCGCGCTCCCGACACACTGACCGCAATCAATTGCGGTCTACGCTGTCTAAATGTAAAAGCGCTGTCGTACACCGGCTTGTCAAACGGGCGACACACTGACCGCAATACATCGCGGTCTACGCGGTGCCGAAAACGGCTCAAGCCGTAGACCGCCATTTATGGCGGTCACCGCGTGGCACACGTGCGGCAGGAGCGCCCTACTCAAGCCGTAGACCGACATTCATGTCGGTCTCAGCTACGTAGACCGCCATTTATGGCGGTCAGGAAAGGCGTATGGAAAATTGAGAACTATAGCAGTTCCCGTAGAAGTTGAACCAATGGGACAGAGTTGAACGCTCCCAGCGTCGCGCTCCTGACACCGCGACCGCAATACATTGCGGTCTACGCTGTCTAAATGTAAAAGCGCTGTCGTACACCGGCTTGGCAAACGGGCGACACACTGACCGCAATACATTGCGGTCTACGCGGTGCCGAAAACGGCTCAAGCCGTAGACCGCCATTTATGGCGGTCACCGCGTGGCACACGTGCGGCAGGAGCGCCCTACTCAAACCGTAGACCGACATTCATGTCGGTCTCAGCTACGTAGACCGCCATTTATGGCGGTCAGGAGAGGCTTATGGAAAATTGAGAACTATAGCAGTTCCCACAGCGGTTGAACCAACGGGACAGAGTTACACGCTCCCAGCGTCGCGCTCCCGACACCGCGACCGCAATGAATTGCGGTCTACGCTGTCTAAATGTAAAAGCGCTGTCGTACACCGGCTTGGCAAACGGGCGACACACTGACCGCAATGAATTGCGGTCTACGCTTTGCCGAAAACGGCTCAAGCCGTAGACCGACATTCATGTCGGTCTCAGCTACACGGGCGACACGGTGACCGCAATAAATTGCGGTCTACGCTTTGCCGAAAACGGCTCAAGCCGTAGACCGCCATAAATGGCGGTCACCGCGTGGCACACGTGCGGCAGGAGCGCCCTGCTCAAGCCGTAGACCGACATTCATGGCGGTCTCAGCTACGTAGACCGCCATTTATGGCGGTCAGGAAAGGCGTATGGAAAATTGAGAACTATAGCAGTTCCCGTAGAAGTTGAACCAATGGGACGGGGTTACACGCTCCCAGCGTCGCACTCCCGACACGGTGACCGCAATACATTGCGGTCTACGCTGTCTAAATGTAAAAGCGCTGTCGTACACCGGCTTGGCAAACGGGCGACACACTGACCGCAATGAATTGCGGTCTACGCTTTGCCGAAAACGGGCGGAATAATTATAATCACTCAAAAAACCATTAGCCCGCACGTGCGGATTCACGTCCGACGACGGACGATTGATGAGAATTGCTACATTTCTTCAAAGACTATAACGCGAGCAGGGGGAGGGCGATGGAGACGGGAGATTCGATCTCTACCGGCGATGTGAAGGGTCAGACGATTGCTAAATGGTAGCAGTGCATAGCAGGGCTAACGTAGCCATACATAGGAGCATAGCTTATGAACACGCAGCCCCCTCACAACCAGCCACGTGGTGACCGTTCGGTGCAGGCTAACGGCAATATCGCACAGAGCCTGCTTATCACCGGCGACCACAACATCGCTGTCTTCCAGACCATCCTGCAACCGCTACCGGTATCGGCGCGTGGCGCAGTGCAACGTTTGCTCACCTACTACACCGATAACGTGTTTGGCGGCCGCGATGCCGAGCTGGCCGCGCTCGATGGTGTATTGCGTGGCGAACAGCTCTACACCCTGCTGGTGGCTCCAACCGGACGAGGTAAAACGGCGCTGCTTGTGCATTGGGTTAACCGTCTCCTTGGGCGAGGCGAATGGCGAGTGATCTTTGTGCCGATCAGCATCCGTTTTGGCACGGCCGACGAACAGATGGCGCTCGAAATGCTGGCGGCCGGTCTGGCTGACCTGCACAACGATACAGCCCAGTTCCAGCGCTCTGACCGTTCACCGTTTAGCCTGCGAGCAATGATCGGCGATTACCTGCATCGCCCGTTGCCGACGGGGGTACGCTGCCTTCTCGTGCTCGATGGGATTGACGAAGCGGTAGGCTGGAAAGTTGGTCCGCTCTGCGTGGTACCGCCCAACAGCCCGCTGAAGATCGTTGCCGCCGCCCGCCAGCGCGCCGACCGTGGGTATGAAGACTGGCGCGAACATTTGGGCTGGCAGCCGCACCGCACCCGCGCTTTCCCCCTTGACAATCTCGACCGCGCCGCGCTGATTGCGCTGCTCAAAGCGCAGGACGAGCGCCTGGCCGCCCTGGCTGACGATCCCGCATTCGTTGCTCAGTTCGAGCGCGTCAGTGAGGGCGACCCACTGACCTGCAACCTGCTGATCAAAGCCCTGCTTGGGAATACTCTGTCTCCGACCGACCTGAGCCGACGTCCGCCCGGTCTGGAAGCCTTCCTCCGCGACTGGGTCGAAACCCTGCGCAGAATGCGCCAGGAGAGTGCTGCAATCCGCGAGCTACTGGCGCTCTGCGCCGTCGCGTATGGACCGCTGACCAGCGACGATCTATCAGCACTGGCGCCGACGGTGTTTAGCGACCAGAGCGCGATTGTTGATGCGGTACGTAGCGATGAGGTTGCCCGCTTCATCATCACCGTCGGCGAGCACAGCTACGTCTTCAGCCACCAACGCCTGCGCGAAGTCTTCCTCGAACAGATTTACCCGCCCACAGAGCGTGAACGGTTGCACCGGCGGATGGTAGACTACGGTAACGCCTGGTGGGCCGACCGTCATCAGCCGCTTTCCGAATACCTGCGCCGCTTCTGGCTGCTGCACTGCGCCGAGGTGGGCGAATGGGAGCGGATCCGTGAGGTGGTCAGTGCGATCGTGCCGACGAGGGACGGGAGTGGCGTTGAACAACCCTGGCAGACGGCGCGCTATGCCGCCGAGGGCAGCAACAGCGGCTATCTGGGCGACCTGGAGCGGCTCTGGACGCGGGCCGAGCAGCAGGGCGATCTGGGGCTGGCGCTGCGCTGCGCGCTGATTGCAGCCAGCCTGCGCAGCCAGAGCGGGAAACTGAGTCCGGAATTGCTGGTTGGGCTGGTGCAGGTCGGCACGCCGGCGGGCACATGGAGCGCAGCCGCGGCGCTGGAGCATATTGCGCTGATGCCTGACAGCGAGCGCCAGGCTAATAGTCTACAGGCGCTGCTGGTGGCGGGTATCGCTTTGCCCTGGGCGCGGGCGCTTGAGGTGGCGCTGGCGATTGCGGATAAGGAGGCGCGGGCCACAGCGCTGGCGGCGCTCGCCCCCCACCTGCCCCCGCACCTGCTCGCCGAGGCCCTCGCCGCCGCTCGGACAATCCGCGATACCGATGACCAGGTCGCAGCGCTGGCCGCGCTCGCCCCCCACCTGCCCGCCGAGCAGCAGCCCGCCGTCTACGCCGAGGCCCTCGCCGCCGCTCGGACAATTGCCGACGAGTACTGGCGATCTCGGGCGCTGGCCGCGCTCGCCCCCCACCTGCCCGCCGAGCAGCAGCCCACCGTCTACGCCGAGGCCCTCGCCGCCGCTCGGACAATTGCCGACGAGTACTGGCGATCTCGGGCGCTGGCCGCGCTCGCCCCCCACCTGCCCACGCACCTGCTCGCCGAGGCCCTCGCCGCCGCTCGGACAATTGCCGACGAGTACCGGCGATCTGAGGCGCTGGCGGCGCTCGCCCCCCACCTGCCCCCACACCTGCTCGCCGACGCCCTCGCCGCCGCACGGGCGATTGAGTGGGATTTTTCTCGCGCCAGAGCGCTGGCCGCGCTCGCCCCCCACCTGCCCACGCACCTGTTCGCCGACGCCCTCGCCGCCGCTCGGACAATTGCCGACGAGTACTGGCGATCTGAGGCGCTGGCGGCGCTCGCCCCCCACCTGGCAGCAACCCCTGCGCTCGATGAACAGTTTGTGCCAACGCTGCGCACCCTTGCGCAACGGGGGCGCCCGGCGTTGCTCGGTGATCTGCGAGCGCTACAGCCGTGGCTGGCGGCGCTGGCTAAGCGGCGACGGCAATCCACAATGTTAGCGGCGCTGGCGACGGCGATCAGCGAGACTGGGCGGTGCTGGCCGTAACGCTCTATACCACTCCTAGTTCAGCGGTTGCACTCAGCGCAGTGACGCCATCCGGCCCCTGCGCCTCTAGCTCAACCCGCCCATCGCCGATCCGCGCGAGCAGGCGGAACGGCGCCAGATCAAATAGCGGGGCCTGGCTGCGAAAGCTGAAACCGGTGATCGGGCGGCTGATGTGGTGGCGGGCCAGCTCCATGAGCAGTACTGCAACCAGCGGGCCATGCACGACCAGGCCAGGGTAGCCCTCTTCCTGTTGGGCATAGGGCCGGTCGTAGTGAATGCGATGGGCGTTGAAGGTGAGGGCCGAAAACCGGAATAATAACCGGGTATCAGGAATGACCGTGCGGCTGATGGCATCGGGAACTGGTGCGAGTTCGCTAACTGTCGGCGCCGGTAGCGGTGGTCCCGGCTCGCGGTAAACGATGTCTTGCTCCTCTTCGATACAGAGGGTATCGTGCTGATAAATCTGGTAGCCAACCGTTACAAAGGCCAAGGGGCCGCTGCGTCCACTCTTCTGGGTAATGTTGCGGATCACTCCCTCGCGGCGCGCCGGCTGGCCAATGAGCAGGGGGTGGTGAAAACGTATGCGGGCGCCGGCAAACATGCGTCGTGGGTAGGGGATCGGTGGAATAAAACCACCGCGCTGGGGGTGACCATCACTGCTAAGCTGGGATTGCGGCGCCCGCGGTAAAAAGTAAAACCAGTGCCAGAGAGGCGGCAGAGGACTGCCGACGGTTGGTGGCCCAGATGGCGGTTCGAGCGTAGCGGCGGCAGCCAGTGCCTGCGCCAGACATATCTCATCTTCTACCAGCTCGGTACGCCCGATCCACGCCATCCAGTCTGCGCTGCTCATGGTCGATTGACCTCCTTTACACCAAATATTGATACGTTTGATCAGTGGAATGAGTATATTATACCATCTGAATACGCTACTTATCGGCAAGGAGAGGCAAGTATTTACTTATATTAACTCACAGTTAACTCTTACAAACCGGTAATTGCATAGATTTTGCTTTTGTGCTATGTTATAAACACGCAGTTTTGATTTCATATCTTGGGCTAAAGACAGGCGGCCATGGCGGCCTTATTGTAGCCAGGGCGGCGTAATGGGCTTTTTGCTGTTTACAATGCTGTGAGGAGAGGGAAAAACGATGCCAAAAGGTTCACGCCTGAACAGATCAGCCGATCAGACCACTGAAACACCAACCGAAGACAGTACCACCCTTACCACACCACAACCCGATTCAGGCGATGCGCAGGCCGCTAGCGATCATCCGTCAGCGGTGCACGATCCGCAACCGCTACCGATACCCGGTCAAGAGCGTTTGCCGCTCAGTGGGATTCGGGTGATCGATGTTGGCAATTTCCTGGCCGGCCCGTATGCGGCATCAATTCTGGCCGAGTTCGGCGCTGAAGTACTCAAGGTTGAACACCCGATTGGTGGCGATCCAATGCGCCGTTTCGGCACCGCCACCGCCCGCCACGATGCTACGCTGGCCTGGCTGAGTGAAGCACGCAATCGGAAGTCGGTGACAATTGATCTGCGGCAGAAAGAAGGCGTCGCGCTCTTTCTCAAACTGGTGGCGAAATCAGACATTCTGATCGAGAACTTTCGCCCCGGTACGATGGAAGAGTGGGGCTTGAGCTGGCCGGTGTTACAGGCGACGAACCCTGGCCTGGTGATGCTCCGTGTGTCGGGGTATGGTCAGACGGGTCCGTACCGCCGTCGCTCAGGCTTCGCGCATATCGCCCATGCCTTTAGCGGTCTCTCGTACCTAGCCGGGTTCCCCGGCGAAACGCCTGTGTTGCCGGGTACCGCCCCGCTGGGTGACTACATCGCCAGTCTGTTTGGCGCGATTGGGATTCTGATTGCCCTCCGTCACCGTGAGAAGACCGGCCGGGGGCAGTTGATCGATGTTGGTATCTACGAGGCGGTGTTCCGCATCCTCGATGAAATTGCCCCAGCGTATGGCCTGTTTGGTAAAATCCGCGAGCGCGAAGGCGCCGGTAGCTTCATCGCCGTTCCCCATGGCCATTTCCGCACCAAAGACGGGAAGTGGGTTGCTATTGCCTGCACGACCGATAAGATGTTTGAACGGCTGGCAGAGGCGATGGAACGACCAGAGCTGGCCGCACCGGAGATGTACGGCGATCAACGGAAGCGCCTGGCCGCCCGTGACATCGTGAACCAGATCACTATCGAATGGGTTGGTTCACTGACCCGTGATGAAGTGATGCGGCGCTGTCTTGAAAAAGAGGTGCCGGTTGGCCCGTTGAACAGTGTTGCCGATATGTTCAACGATGAGCATTTCCAGGCCCGTGGCAACTTTGCCCGTATCGAAGCCGAAGGTATCGGTGAGGTCGTCGTGCCGAATGTGATTCCGACCCTATCCGAGACGCCGGGTCGAATTACCAACCTCGGCCCACCGTTGGGCAATGCCACTTACGAAGTGCTACGTGAGCTGCTCGATATTTCGGCGGAAGAGATCAAGCAATTGCGCAGTCGCAAGATCATTTAACGCGGCGTCGGTAGCTGACCTGGTGGTGGGGAAGGTGCGGAGCCTGGTCACACCTTACAGCGTGCAAAAATTTCTTGCCGAGAGAGGGGCGGGTTCCCAACCGCCCCCGATAAACAGATGAGGTTACCCTGACACTGAGGTGAAACGAATGGCTGAAACGACGACAACATTACCCCTGGCCGGAATCAGGGTTATTGATGCGGCAACGGTGATCGCTGCACCGTTTTGCGCCACACTGCTCGGTGAGTTTGGCGCCGATGTCTTGAAGGTTGAACATCCAATCGGCGGCGACGCCCTGCGTCGCTTCGGTACCCCCACTTCCCGCGGCGATACGTTGACCTGGCTGAGCGAGTCGCGCAACAAGCGCTCGGTGACGCTTAATCTCCAACATCCCGAAGGGGCGCGGGTGTTCAAAGAACTGGTTGCCCAGGCTGATGTGCTCTGTGAAAACTTCCGTCCGGGTACACTTGAAAAGTGGGGCTTGGGCTGGGAAGTCTTGCACAAGATCAATCCGCGGCTGATCATGCTCCGCGTGACCGGCTATGGTCAAACTGGCCCGTACCGTGATCGCCCCGGCTTTGCCCGTATTGCCCACGCCGTCGGTGGTATTGCGTATCTGGCCGGCATGCCCAGAGGCACGCCGGTAACACCGGGTTCAACCACCCTCGCCGACTACATGACCGGCCTTTACGGCTGTATCGGTGTCTTGCTGGCCTTGCGCTACCGTGAACAGACCGGCTGCGGTCAGTATGTTGATGCTGCGCTATACGAGTCGGTCTTCCGCTGTAGTGACGAGCTGGTGCCGGCTTACGGCATGTACCGCAAAGTGCGCGAGCGCCACGGATCGCACTACAATGAGTTCGCCTGTCCGCACGGCCACTTCCAGACGAAAGACGGCAAGTGGGTCGCAATTTCGTGTGCGACCGACAAGCTCTTTGCGCGCCTGGCGAATGCAATGGGGCGCCCGGAACTGGCGTCATCGAGTGTCTACGGCGACCAGAAGGTACGTCTGGCACACGCCAGTGATGTAAACGAGATTGTTCGTGACTGGTGTAGCTCGCTGACTCGCGCTGAAGTGCTTGAGCGATGCTACGCAACGGCCACGCCAGCCGCGCCGCTCAACGACATTGCCGACTTTTTCGGTGATCGCCACGTTCACGCCCGGCGCAATCTGGTTGCGATTGATGCCGAAGATATTGGTGAAACGCTGATCATGCCGAACGTCGTACCGAAGCTCTCTGAGACGCCCGGTAGTATTCGCTCGCTCGGCCCGAAACTCGGCGAACACACGGAAGAGGTGCTCAAGGAATGGCTGGGGATGAGCGAGGCGGAGATCGGTGAGTTGCGGGCGAAGCGGGTTATTTGAGGAAGTGCGCGAACGAGCGACCCAGCCGGGTACACGCGCAGCCGACGTACCCGGCTGCGCACGAATCTACCCTCGTCCTTGCGACTATGTCGCAAAGGTATTCGTATGACGATAACAGCGTGCTGTGATGAGGAAAACCAATGAACGGTATTCTGCACGGTTTGCGGGTCGTTGAAGGTTCGGCCTTCGTCGCGGCCCCGCTCGGCGGCATGACCCTGGCACAACTAGGGGCCGATGTTATTCGCTTCGATCCGATTGGTGGTGGACTGGATTACAAACGATGGCCGGTCACGCTCGACGGTAAACATAGCCTGTTTTGGGCTGGGCTTAATAAAGGCAAACGATCAATCGCAATTGACATCCGCCATCCGCGAGGGCAAGAATTGCTCACGCAGCTTATCTGTGCACCCGGCGAGAATGCCGGTCTGTTCATCACCAACTTTCCGGCCCGTGGCTGGCTCAGCTACGACCATCTCAAACAGCACCGTTCCGATCTCATTATGGTCAACCTGGTTGGGCGACGGGACGGTGGTTCGGAAGTAGATTACACAGTCAATCCGCAGCTCGGCCTGCCCTTCATGACCGGCCCGGTCACTTCACCCGATGTAGTGAATCACGTCTTGCCGGCCTGGGACATTGTGACCGGCCAGATGATCGCGCTCGGGCTGCTGGCTGCCGAACGTCACCGGCGCTTAACCGGTGAGGGGCAACTGGTCAAAATTGCACTCAAAGATGTCGGTCTGGCGATGATCGGTCACCTGGGTATGATCGCCGAGGTCATGATCAACGATACCGACCGTCCCAAGCAGGGGAACTACCTCTACGGTGCATTTGGGCGCGATTTCGAGACCCTCGACGGGAAGCGGGTGATGGTAGTTGGTCTGACTAGTTCGCAATGGAAAGCCCTGGGCAAGGCCACCGGTTTGACGGCCGCGTTTCAGGCGCTGGGCGAACGGCTCGGCCTCAACATGGACGAGGAAGGAGACCGCTTCCGAGCACGGCACGAGATCGCGGCCCTGCTCGAACCCTGGTTCCACGCCCGTACTCTTGCGGAAGTACGCCGCATATTCGAGCAGCATCAAGTGACTTGGGCGCCGTACCGCACGGTACGCGAAGCGATTGCCCAAGACCCCGATTGTTCAACCGACAACCCCATGTTTGCGATGGTTGAACAGCCCGGTATCGGTCGCTATCTGATGCCAGCCTCACCGCTCGATTTCAGTCAGGCGCCACGCCTACCCGCTCAACCTGCGCCACGCCTGGGAGAGCATACTGATGAGATTTTACTAGAGGTGCTCGGCCTGAGTGAAAGCGAAGTAGGCCGGTTGCACGATGAAGGCATCGTGGCCGGGCCAGAGGGACGGTAACTACTACTTCATCTACTAGCGCAACGATAAGATAATACTATGAATGAGGAGGAAATATGCACAAATTACCCCGTAACTTCTACAATCCACTCGCCATCGGTGCCCCGCAACCTATTCGAGAATTGCCGGTACGCCCCGAACGGGTCGTTCATTTCTTTCCGCCCCACGTGGAAAAGATTCGCGCCCGCATCCCCGAAGTCGCCAAACAGGTTGACGTTCTCTGCGGCAATCTTGAAGATGCCATTCCGGTAGACGCTAAAGAAGCAGCCCGTGCCGGTTTCATCGAGGTCGTTCGCAATACCGATTTTGGCGACACCGCGCTCTGGGTACGGGTGAATGCACTCAACAGCCCATGGGTGCTCGACGACATCACCGAAATCGTCGCTGCGGTAGGAAATAAACTCGACGTGATCATGATCCCGAAAGTTGAAGGCCCGTGGGATATTCACTTTGTCGATCAATTTTTGGCCTTACTCGAAGCCAAATACCACATCCAGAAACCGATCCTGATCCATGCTCTGCTCGAAACCGCCCAGGGTATGGTCAATCTGGAGGCGATTGCGGGCGCTAGCCCCCGCATGCACGGTTTCAGCCTCGGCCCGGCCGATCTGGCCGCTTCGCGCGGTATGAAAACCACCCGCGTCGGTGGTGGACACCCATTCTACGGCGTTCTCGCCGACCCCCAAGAAGGCCAGACCGAACGGCCGTTCTACCAGCAAGACCTGTGGCACTACACCATTGCCCGCATGGTTGATGTCGCCGTCTCGCATGGCCTGCGCGCCTTCTACGGCCCGTTTGGTGACATCAAAGACGAAGCAGCCTGCGAAGCCCAGTTCCGCAACGCTTTCCTGCTCGGCTGTACCGGCGCATGGTCACTGGCGCCCAACCAGATTCCGATTGCCAAGCGCGTCTTCAGCCCTGATGTGAATGAAGTATTGTTTGCCAAACGGATTCTCGAAGCGATGCCCGACGGTTCAGGGGTGGCGATGATCGACGGCAAGATGCAAGATGACGCAACCTGGAAGCAAGCCAAAGTCATTGTCGATCTGGCCCGCATGATTGCGAAAAAAGACCCCGAACTGGCGAAGGCATACGGCTTCTAGTGCTGCGCTTGCGCAAAAGGAGATAAGGGATGAGTGTCAAGACCAATCCCGGTAACTTCTTCGAGGATTTTCGCGTCGGGCAAACAATTGTGCATGCGACACCACGTACCGTCACCGAGGGTGATGTGGCACTCTACACATCGCTCTACGGTTCCCGCTTTGCACTGACCTCATCAACCCCGTTTGCCCAGGCGCTTGGCTTAGAGCGAGCACCACTCGACAGTCTGCTCGTTTTCCATATCGTGTTTGGCAAGACTGTCCCCGATATTTCACTCAACGCCATTGCCAATCTCGGCTACGCCGGAGGTCGCTTTGGGGCCATCGTCTATCCCGGCGACACCCTTTCGACCACCTCAACCGTCATTGGTCTCCGCCAAAACAAAGACGGCAAAACCGGCGTGGTGTATGTGCATTCGGTTGGGACTAATCAGCGTGGTGAGATGGTGCTCGAATACACTCGCTGGGTGATGGTACGCAAGCGCGACCTCAACGCACCGGCGCCTGAACCGGTTGTACCGACGCTTCCCGATTCGGTGCCGGTTGATCAATTGGCCGTACCTTACCAGGTATCACCTGCTACGTACAATCTGGATCATGCCGGCAGCACCTACCTGTGGGAAGACTACGAGGTTGGGGAGAAGATCGATCACGTCGATGGCGTGACGATTGAAGAAGCCGAACATATGCAGGCCACCCGGCTCTACCAGAATACAGCGCGGGTTCACTTCAATCTCCACGTTGAACGCGAAGGGCGGTTCGGACGTCGGATCGTTTATGGCGGGCACATCATCAGTCTAGCCCGCTCGCTCTCGTTCAACGGTCTGGCCAACGCGCTGAGTATTGCCGCCATTAACAGCGGTCGCCATACCAACCCCAGTTTCGCCGGTGATACCATCTACGCCTGGTCGGAAATCCTCGCCAAAATGGAAATTCCAGGGCGAACGGATATTGGTGCGCTGCGGATACGCACCGTCGCCACCAAGGATCGCCCGTGTCACGATTTCCCATACCGGGATGCGGACGGCAACTACGATCCGGCAGTCGTGCTCGATTTCGATTATACGGTGCTGATGCCACGACGGGGATGAGTTAGGATGTGGGGTGGATCGGCAGAAATGCTCACGCCGGCGGCACGCGGATTAAGCGTACCTTTTCCTGGGAGCGCGGGCCTCTGGCCCGCATCCGGCGCTAGCAGCCGTGAACCTCACGCTTGTCTTAGGCGGACGCCATTAGGGCGAGGTTGGAACCTGTCCCTCACCTTGCCCCCTTCCACTCCCACACGGTGAGTAGAAGGGGGAATTTGCTCTCGCAGTGATAAAAACTGCTGCTTTCCTGGGAGCGCGGGCCTCTGGCCCGCATCCGGCGCTGGCAGCCGTGAACCTCACGCTTGTCTTAGGCGGACGCCATTAGGGCGAGGTTGGAACCAGTCCCTCACCTTGCCCCCTTCCGCTCCCACACGGTGAGCAGAAGGGGGAATTTGCTCTCGCAGTGATGAAAACTGCTGCTTTCCTGGGAGCGCGGGCCTCTGGCCCGCATCCGGCGCTAGCAGCCGTGAACCCCGCGCTTGGCTTTGGAGAACGCCATTAGGGCGAGGTTGGAACCTGTCCCTCACCTTGCCCCCTTCCGCTCCCACACGGTGAGTAGAAGGGGGAACATGGGGTGTGAGGGTTGGAATCTGATCCTACCGATACGGCGACGAATATCGTCGGTGCACCGGGAGAGAATAAGGGGTAAAATGCAACCCAGGAACTAGGAACCTTATAGGGTGAACAAACCTCTACACTCTCTGTCATTTCGGTAGTCATATGTGGTACTTACGCCCACGATGCAGCGGTGGAGCCGGGGTTATTCAGACGGCAACCGGCCTGCGGCTCATCCGACCACCCGGCCCGGCCGACCGGTATCGGAATGCTCAGCTCGACGATTTCGGGCGACGACCAGGTCCTGCCCGTGCACTATGGCCGCCGTTCACCCTACGCCTTCGTGCTCGCGCATCGCATCCGGTTACACAACTGATCGGCACTGCCGGCTTTGGTCTGTGGAGCTACCCATGGGCCTGGCCGCCCCGCATGCCGCAAGCCATCTGGTTCTTCTTCGGCGCAGCGCCTCACGACATGCCGCTGGCGATGGGCATCCCCGGTCACGGTTGGAAAGCAGCAATCATCGACACCGGCCGCCCGGCAGCCCTTACGTGGCTACCCCTTGCCCCGCTCATCGTACCGCTCCTCAACCTACCCCCGATCTACCGTCGGCTCTGGCCCTCTATCCAACACGCCGCCGGTATCGCCGAAGCAATCGTACCTCAAGACATCGCGCAGTGGCACGACTACGAGATTCGCTGGGGGGTGAGCGAAAGTGAATTACTGGTTGACGGTCAGCCTATTCTGCGTGCTCCATCACCGCGTGGCCCGCTCAGCCTGGTCATCTGGATCGATAACCAGTATGCAATCGTGCGTCCAACCTGCCGCCTCGGCTGGGGAGTACGCGCGTGTACTGAGGCGCAATGGCTTGAGGTAGTATTATGAGTTTGCCTGGGAACGCAGTCATCCGGCCCTCGTCGTGAAGTGTATGAACTGGACTCATAGGTTGGCGCATCAGCACACCATCCTCTTCAGGCACTACACGCCCCTCACGCAGAGGAGGGTAAAACCTGGCCTGCCCAATGCCGTGAATTGCACGAACGATGAGAGAACAAGGGCCTGGACACCGGGCACTGTCACAACCGTTTACCATCCCACTCCCAATGACGCAGCTCATCTAACCAGCGATGGCTGGTCAAATCCATCTGTACGGGTGTCAGGCTTGCATAGCCATCACTGATCGCAGCAATATCGGTACCATCTTCGTAATGATCTTCCGGTTCAGCGCCGTCGATCCAGTAATACGGTCGGCCCCGTGGATCGTAGCGCACGACCAGCGCATCGCGGTAGACCCGACGCCCCAGACGACCAACCTTTATCCCGCGCAACTCGGTTGGGGCGACGGGCGGAATGTTCAGATTCAACAGAATCTCTGCCGGCAGGCCACGCTCACGGATCAGCGTTACCAGATGTCGCACTGCCATTTGCGCCGCCCCGAAATCCCACTTTCCATCTTTAGGGCGCACCTGTGATACGGCCAGTCCCGGAATCCCGAAGACAAGCGCTTCCATTGCCGCCGCCACTGTCCCCGAATAGAGCAGATCGGTACCCAAGTTTGCCCCCAGATTGATTCCCGACACGACCAGATCGGGCTTTCGGTCGAGAAGCCCCATCACGGCCAGGGCCACACAATCGGCCGGTGTACCATCACAAATCAGCGCTGGTAAACCATCACTTAAAGTACCTTCCCAGGCCCGTAAAGGATCGAATAGCTTCCGGTAATGACCGGCAGCGCTCCAGTTACGATCAGGGGCAACCACCACCACTTCACCAATCTCGCTGAGCACTGCCCGCAGTGCCACCAAGCCCGGACTCTGGTAGCCATCGTCATTCGTGACCAAAATATACATATTACTCCTTCGGCAACTCAATATCGGTCAGACGCACCGTTTTACGGCCCTGAAACTTGATCGTCTTCTGCCCTTCGCTCGACATTTGACCCTGTTGTTCAAGGTTGGCAATCTCTTGCTGCATCGTGGCAGCCAGTTCCACTTCACCCTGATTGAGCAAGCGGGTCACTGCACTCTTCAATTTCTGGGTCGCCCCACTGACATCGCCGGCAGCCAGGTCTTGCAAAGCACGGGTTTGCAACTTAAACGCACTGACCTTCTCAACGATGTTCATCACGTTGGGGGTAACCTGTTGCAACTGCGTCGGATCGGCGGTGAAGGTAAGCATAATGTCAATTTTGGTCTTTTCCCCGACCAGACGGAGCGGCGGCACATCGTAGCTGATCTCTGCCTGACCAATACGATATGTGCCGATTGGACGCGGATCAACGATCAGTTCGATAAGCAGAGCACGCACCTGCCCGCTCTCCAGTTCGCCGAGATTGACACTGACGGCACGATTATCCAGAGGCTGATAACCGAGATTATCGATGAGTGGCGTGACCTGCCAGACGGCTCGCGGCGTTACCCCCTGTACCAGGCGTAGCGTGAGCACACTGTTCTGAATCGTCGTCTGCTGGGCACGCTGCACAGTATGCTGAAAATAGTTCACAATTGAGGAAGGTTGAGCGATATAATCGGCTACACCCCGCGAACGATTCGCCATCTCGATCAGCAAGTCTTCATTCCAATCTTTGCCGATACCCAGCGCGGTGATGGGGATGCCCAGCCGACCTGCATCTTCGGCGCGTAACAGACATTCCTTCTCGTGCTCGGTCTGACCATCGGTCAGCAGAATCAGACGGCGGACACCATGCGGTACTTTCTGCAACTCTTGCAATCCCTTTTCAAGTGCGGGGGCAATACGTGTTCCACCGGCATCACGGATGCGATGCACCAGATCGAGAATGGTCGTCCGATTACGTACCGGTTGGGCCGGAACCAACACTTCGGTTCGATGATCGAAAATGACGATCGACAGCGTATCCTGCTCGTCAAGCTGCTCGATTGCGCGTATCACCGCCTGACGAAGACGCTCGATCTTCTCACCTTTCATCGAACCGCTACGGTCGAGCACAAAACAGACATTCACCGGCATTCGTACCTGCACCAACTGTGCTGCCGGTTGCGCTTCTAGTAACACGTATGCGACCTGGGGTGTAGTCGTAGCAGCGAGAAAGGGGCGCGCTAGGGCTGCCTGTAGCGTAACTTCTCCAGCCATAATCAACTCCTCAGCTTAACGCGATCGCGATACAGCGGTAATCTTCGACGTATGCGACGATGCGCCGCTGGCAACGGTTGCAACTGAGTACATTGTAGCGCACAACGTGCAAATGAGCTATGGCTGTGTGTGTCTGATCGTTCGCTACACCCCTGCTTGAGCGATGAAAAATGACGAGGGACGGTATACCATCCCCCTTCTGCTTACACGTATCGCGAGCCGTTTAACGCCAGAAACGAAACCCTTGCCCATCGAACAAATGACTGAGCAGCAGACGGTCGATCAACGGATCACGTTGCAGCAGTAATTCAACCTCAGATCGACAATATGGGCACGATGTCAGATGATGAGCAATAGCATCCTGTTGCGAAGGAGCAAGCAAACCCTGACAATAGTCAATCAACTGATCGGTCGTCGGACAAAGCGCGCGGTACAGTCTACGCCGCAGCGCACGTTGTATACTCCGCAGCGTCATCAGGCGCTGAGCACAAAGATCACAATGATGAAGATGTTGAGCAATCTCCTCATCGAGTTCACCATCTACCGCAGCTATCAACTCAAGACCAGAAAGATGGTTTGCGCCGTCCTTGAACTGTTTTTCCTCCATAATCGGCGCGCCTCCACAATCATACGCGGATCAATTGGTAACTAGGCTCTCCTATTTGAAAGAAACGTAAACGGGGACGTTTTTCACGTCCCCGGAGCTACTATTTCGTCAAGTCGTTTACGCCTGTCGAACCAAGTCTTGGAGATGGTGATTGCGACTAAGTCGATTCAAAACATTTCGTTTAACATTGTAGACATCGTACACACTGTCAAAGAGCATACGATAGCGTTCAAAGATTGCTCGTGGTGTAAGACCTAACACAAACGAACCGTAGACCACCACCCGTTCGCTCTCGGAGTGCAACTGGCTATCGATATACCGCCAGAACTCCTGTCGGTCAACCCGTTGCATGGCCTCCTCATCGGGGGCCGTCTTTGCGATCTGTTGTGTATTAATCTTCTCTTCGGGCATCATTTCCGCCCACGACTGAGCACGAACCGAATCAATAACAACACTTGAAGCACAGAGCTGCAAATACTGCAACAACGAAGCCAGATTTGGAAAGGCAGCAAACCGCTCTGGTGTCACCGCTCGCCAAAACTTCACGAAAGCGCCGATCACAAAATACTCGCTGCTTTCACCGCTATTAACAAATGCACTGCACCGCCGAATCCACCCTTCTACCAGAGGGCTATAATGCTGAAAGAGATAATTCCAGGCTATCTCATCACGTTCCACTAAAGCACGACGAAACAGCTCGTAGCTATACCGCGAGTCGTGAGATTGCCCGCGGTAGAACCGGTCACTTTCGATTGCACAGCGTTGGGCCAGCTCTGTCACATCCATGGCCTTGATGTCGTGTTCGCTGCCAAGCGCCGTCTCGATAAGCGGATGAACGGCTGCAGAAAACTCTGCCGATTGGCGAGCGGTTGTCATGGTCGATGTAATCATAACGTTCCTCGCTTCATCTTGATGATCAGGTGCGCTGTCGATACCGTTCCCCGTGCCGGGGAAGAGTGATACGCAGCCGACCAATCGCTCAGATACATCTTCTGCGCTGCATTGTAGAAAGTTATGGAGCCGGCGAGAAGAGTCTTAGATGAGCAAGAGATGACAAATAGGGGCTTTATCGATGGTCGCTCTGGTAAAGAAAACAACCGTATGGAGACCCATCTATCGTTGTTTTAGGATGGAGAATAAAACACAATACCGGGAGAGCAATGCAGGCAGACGCCACAATGGAACTTCTGGAGGGGTGAAGTAGTGCTTCACCCCTCCAGAACCCTGTTACCCAAAAATCTGTTGCCTTTACTGACGCAGACGGGCCGCTGCCTGTTCCGGTGTCAGATCGCGCTGCGGCTGGCCTAACATTTCGTAGCCAACCATAAATTTACGCACCGTCGCCGAACGCAACAAAGGTGGGTAAAAATGGGCATGCAGATGCCAGCCTGGATGGGGTAAGCCGTCGGTCGGGCGCTGGTGAAAACCCATACTGTAGGGAAAGGGAACGTTAAACAGCCGATCATAACGACCGGTCAGCTCGCGCAGGATGTCGGCTAGCCCATCACGACCCTGATCGTCCAAATCACCGATGGCCCCGGCGTGAACCCGTGGTAGCACCAGTGTCTCAAATGGCCAGATTGCCCAGAAGGGAACCAGTGCTACCCACGTCTCATTTGCACATACAATCCGCTCACCCAGCGTCAGCTCCAGCTTCAGATAATCACAGAGCATGCACCGCTGATGCTCCTGCCAGTATCCAGTTTGGGTTGACAGCTCTTTACGCATCTCGTTGGGCAACTGTTCGTTGGCCCAGATTTGACCGTGCGGGTGAGGGTTAGAAGCGCCCATCATTGCCCCGCGATTCTCGAAAATGAGCACCGACTGCACCCAATCAATAGCGGCCAGTTCATTGTACTGCTCGACCCAGATTTCAACCACGCGCCGCACCTCAGTCTGTGTCATCTGCGCCAGTGTCAGATCGTGACGCGGCGAAAAACAGACGACCTGACAGATGCCACGCTCAGCTTCAGCGTGGAGTAGCACCGGCCCGGTTTCGTTGACGGATGGAACCCGAATACTGACCCGATCTAACGGAATATCAGGCAGCAGTGCGGCAAAATCGTTCTCGAATACAAAGGTTTCAGTATACAACGGATTTTGAACACCGTTGGCCCGTACATTTCCCGGACACAGATAACAATGTGGGTCATACGTCGGTAACTCGGTAGGTGGCAGTTGCTCAACCTGCCCTAACCACGGACGTTGGGTACGATGCGGCGAAACCAACACCCACTCGCCAGTCAGCCGGTTTAAACGGCGGTGGGGTCGGCTGAAAAGTTCGTGGTGTTCCATGCGTACATCTCGCTTCCCTTAGCGCCCGGCCAGGCCAGAGGTTGCAATTCCTTCAATAAAATAGCGCTGGGCAAAGAGGAAGACAATCAGCGTTGGCAGCACGGCCAGGGTCGAACCGGCCATAATCAGATCAACGCGCGCAGCGTAGAGTGCCTGAAGATCAACCAGGCCCTGCGTCACCACTTTTCGCGCTGGGCTACTAATAATGATCAGCGGCCAGAGAAAGCTATTCCAGGCATAGAGAAAGGCAAATGTTGCCAGCGTCGCAATAGCAGGCCGAGCCAGCGGTAAAAAGATACGAAACAGAATGCCCCAATGCGACGCTCCATCAATCAATGCGGCATCTTCTAAATCTCTTGGTACGCTCATAAAGAACTGTCGCAGTAGGAACGTACCGTAGGCCGTAAACAACCAAGGAATGATAAGTGCTTCCAGGCGATCAACCCATCCGAATACTAGCATCAGACGGTACATCGGTACGATCAGCACTGCAAACGGTACCATCAGTGTTGCCAGATACGCCCCGAACAGCCATTCACGACCGGGGAACTCTAGCCGGGCAAAGGCATAACCGGCCAAAACTGATGTCAAGACCCACCCCAACACGACCAGGACGGTAACAATGATGGTGTTGATCAACTGGGTGCCCAACGGCACAATACTCAACACTTCCAGATAATTCGACCAGCGCACCTCGCTCGGCCACAGCGTCGGTGGCACCTGCACAACCTCAGCCGAAGGCTTGAGCGATGACAGGAACATATAAATGAACGGAAAGACCATGATGAAGCCAGTAATACTCAGCACTAAATAGGCTAGCAATCGCTCCCACGGTCGGCGCAAGATTGTACTCGCCATGCTCTGCCTCGCTTATTCGTAGTGAACCCATCGCCGCGACAGCCGGAACTGAATTAGGGTCAACAGCAAAATAATCACGAACAACAACCAGGCCAGTGCCGAAGCGTACCCCATGCGGCCACCGATAAATGCCTCTCGCCAGAGTAATGGCACAATCGTCAACATCGAATCCGCCGGGCCAATGGTATTTGAACGGGTCAAGCCAAGGGCGACCGGTACATCGAATACCTGCAAACAATTGATCAGCGTTGTTACCAGTACAAAGAATGTGGTCGGCGAGAGCATCGGTACGGTAATAAAGAGAAACTGTTGCCAGCGGCTGGCGCCATCAAGACTGGCTGCTTCGTAGAGTTGCGGCGGCACACCCTGCAACCCGGCCAGAAAAATGACCATATTGTAGCCGATGGTCTTCCACGAAAAGACCAAGATCACGCTGATCAAGCCCCATTCCGGGCTGGTTAACCACGGGATCGGTTCCAAACCGAACAGCCGAATTACATAATTCACAAAGCCGAAATCAATGTTGAGCAGATAGCGCCAGAGCAGAGTAACCCCAACGACCGAAGCAACCACCGGAATGAAGAACACCGCACGAAAGAAGGTACGACCGACAATTCTTTCATTGAGGATGACAGCCAGTATCAGGGCCGGTACCGTCGAGACAACCAACGTCACCACGGAAAACGCCGCGGTATTCCACATGGCCCGGTAAAAGGTCGGATCGGAAAGGGCGCGCTGGTAGTTGTTGAACCCGATAAGGTTCGGTTCACCAAAGAGACGTGCATCGGTAAAACTCAAATAGAAAGAGATCGTGAGTGGCACAAGAAAAAAGATCAGCACACCTAGAATCGTCGGCAGCAACATACCGAACGCATCAATCCACAACCGCACACGTCGGCTGAGATGGCGACGTGCGGGAGTTGCAGACAGTGCTGCCGGCGCCTGTTTGGTCATGGATCACCTCCGGGGAATAGAGCAATAGACCCAATGCAGGAGAGGGTACCGATTCACGCATCGATGATCTGATGATCTGGCGAGCGATGCACGCCCACCGCTCGCCGCAGTGCGATGATCTATTTGAACGTACTGGCCGCCCGCTCGCAGGCCTGCTGACCAAATTGCTCAGGCGTGATCTGGCCTGCAATCATCTGATCCCAAAGGCTCTGAACAATACCACTGAAATCGGCCCAACTACCGTCCCAGACAGGCGCCTCGAGGGCAGCGTAGGAAATGCCATCGAGGAACGCCTGGTTGTTGGCCGGTGGCGTCGAAGCGAGGAAGGCATCAACAGCAGCCTTATCGCTGCGCGGCGGGATATTTGTACCTAGCGCAGCAACCTTCGCCGTTGCCTCGGCACTGGTTAGAACCTTCAGCACCTCCCAGGCGGCCTGCGTATTCGCCGTCTTCGCATTGACCAGGTACGGCCCCCAGAAGAGCCAGGTGCTCTTGACCTTACCCTCAGGCATCACTGCCACGTCCCAGTTGAACTTAGCATTGGTGCGCACGCCAGGGGTAAACCAGCGACCGTTGAAGTACATCGCGACCTTCCCGGCATTGAACAGTGCCTCACCATCAGCATCACCGGCGGGCAACAACTTCTCGTCGTACAGGAGACGAACCATCTTAGCGCCCTCGATAGATTCTGGTGTATTCAAAGCACAGCCACGTCGGTCGGGCGTAAACGGACTCCCACCGGCTGCATTGATGAAATAACCCCACGCCGGTCCCCACCAGTTGCCAAAGCCGAGACCATACTGCTGATTGGCCGGATCGGTGAGCTTTCGTGCTGCCTCGAGCATGGTGTTCCAATTCCAGTTGCCTTCGGCTGCCAGCTCTTTTGGTGTCTTCAGACCTGCCGCCTTAAACAAGTCTTCGTTGTAATAGACAACCATCGTCGAGATGTCACGTGGCAAGCCGTAAATCTTGCCATCGCGGGTCAGTTGCTCGATGACGTTTGGATAGAAGTTGCTCAACTGGAAACTGCTATCGGCATCGATCAGTGGTTTGAGATCGAGTATCTGACCGGTATTAACAAAATCTGCTAGCTCAACACCACCAATCCAAAAGATGTCAGGTGCATTACCGGCAGCCAGCTCGGTCTTCAACTTCTCGAAGTAACCCTGATTAGGCGCCGGATCATAGACCGCCGTAATCCCCTTGTCCTTGAGTTTCTCGTTCACCAGAGCATTTAACTCTTCATAGACGCGCTGTTCAGCAGCATCACCAGGGCGAGTACGCCAGCGAATGGTCACCGTTTGTTGCTGACCACCGGTACTGCCACTGCTGCCGCCAGTGCCACCGGTTGTTGGCTGACCGCCGCCACATGCGGCTAGTAATGTGGCTAACAAAGCCATCAGCGCAATCCACGACAGGGTGTGTTTCCGTAGCATCGTTGCTGTTCCTTTCTCAGCAAATAACCCCCAACCATCTACCACACGTGCCCGACCACTGCTCGCTGTCATAGACAGACGTGGCGTGCCATCCCTATACGCAACGTCGCACGTGGCAGACCGACATGTGGTAGGCGACATTATATTGTTGTTACGCGAACTATGCAAGTTCATAGTGCCAGCGTCGTTCCGCGAGCCGCTAAAGTTGGAGACGACAGACTTGCGGGCCGTACCTGTCGTGAGCGGATGTCTGATAAATTTTATGTCAAGTACAATCTTCGCTGACCGAACAATCCACCAGCGGAGTGCCACCGACGAACATCCCGCACCTGGTGCCAATGACTCCCAACCCGTGCGATCCCCTGGGTGCGCGGGCCAGAGACCTGCGTCGTGCGCTGCGAGGCTTATGCCCCATCCTCCCATCCAGGCTCCTCCGCGAGTGAAAGTTGGTGGGAAGTGACCCTTCTGGTCGTTGCCATGCCATCCCAACTCGCTTCACGCTCCTCATTACGCCCTCTGTGGGAGCAAGGTGAGGTATGTCAGGTGTGCTCTCAGGCAACAGGAGTCTGAAAACGTTGAAAACCCCTCTTTGCACAACGAACCAGCACAACCCTCTTTGCTACCACAGATAATGCAAAACGCGGTACAATGTGTCATATGAGGCTTGGGCACACATCCGACAATTTTTGTAACGAGGAGTGCAGTATGCAACCAGAGTGGAGCGGTGATCCCGAAGTCAAACCAGTATTGCTCGCTGTTACGTTGACCGGAGCAATTGCATTTCTGCTCATGGTCTGGCTGTTTGCTTTCTACTGGTGACGCCATCACCACAATTGCGCCTTCCTCCTGAGTTGGAGGCAGGCGCAATCTATTCTTGCTAAATCGAAATTTACTGGTACAATAATTGACAAGTCTAGGATACGGACTATGCCAGAAATCAGTAACTGCGACTCACCACAGATTGAAGCCTACCGCCTCTTCCTGAAACTCCACCGTCGCTTTCAGGAGTTAAATCGGGAAGAGTTTCGCCCTTACGATCTTTCGACGCCGCAGTATGCTATCCTGTTCTACGCTACAGAAGAGGGAGTACCGCTCAGTTATATCTGTAATGAGATGCTGGCCGACAACTCGAATCTGACCCGACTGGTTGACCGCTTAGAACGTCGTGGTCTGGTGCGGCGAGCCACCGATCCGCGCGACCGCCGGGTCACACTCGTTCAACTCACTCCGGCAGGTAAGGCACTGATTGATGAACTACGTCCCCGCCATCGCCGTCTGGTTGAGCAGCGTCTGAGTTATTTATCGGCTGAAGAACTGGCGGCCTTTCATCAGGCAATGCAGCATCTGTACGAAGCGTTGCTCACGCATCAGGATCACGAAGACACCGACTGATTATGCGATCAATTCAAGCCCGTGCGACAATGCGCCGTTCGGCGATGTTTCGCGCACTTCGTCACCGCAATTATCGCCTATTTTTCTATGGGCAACTGATTTCGCTGACCGGCACATGGATGCAAAGCGTAGCACAGGGCTGGCTTGTCCTGCGATTGACCGATTCACCTTTTCTCCTTGGATTGGTGGCGGCAGCCAATTCGTTGCCGGTACTGTTGTTCTCCCTCTTTGCCGGTACAATTGCTGATCGCTTTCCCAAACGTCGGATTTTGCTGATTACCCAATCTACTGCAATGCTGCTGGCGGCTACGCTGGCCGGCCTAACCCTCAATGGTATCGTGCATATTACCCATGTTCTGATCCTTGCGCTTTTGTTAGGTATCGTTAATGCGTTTGATGCGCCGGCCCGTCAGGCATTTACCGTCGAGATGGTGGGCCGCGAAGATTTGTTAAATGCGATTGCGCTGAACTCTTCCATCTTCAACGGTGCACGTACTATCGGACCAGCGGTAGCGGGTATCGTCGTTGCCTGGATTGGGGAAGGGCCGGCTTTTTTGTTCAATGCACTTAGTTTTGGCGCGGTGTTGACCAGTCTATCTCTGATGCACCTCGACACTCAGCGATTACCTGCTGCCCGCCACGGCAATACCGTGCGCGCGGGGCTACACTACATTATCCATGAACCCAATGTTCGCGCCCTCTTACTGCGCGCCGGTGCAGTAAGTTTTTTCTATTTCGTCCATATTCCGCTCTTACCGGTCTTTGCACGCGATGTTTTGCACATCGGTGCTGCCGGTTTGGGCTGGTTATCGGCCTCTAGTGGATGTGGTTCACTGTGTGCCGCACTTATCCTTGCCCAGCTCGGCGATCATGCACCACGCGGGAAACTTTTAACCGTTGCAGCCCTACTGTACGCCCCTCTCCTGATCAGTTTTACTCAAACCCGAATTGTACCGCTGGCACTCCTGCTGATTGGACTGTGCGGTTGGGCAGGTGTTACCACGATGGCGCTCACCAATACCCTGATTCAATTGATCGTGCCCGACGATCTGCGCGGACGGGTAATGAGTGTATTTACCCTGTCACTGATGGGGATGAGTCCGTTGGGTGGGATGCTGGTCGGCAGTGTTGCTGAGCTGGTCGGTAATGTGCCGATGGTCGTCGCCGGTAGTGCCTTCATCGGATGGCTCTTGGTGTTGAGTGTAGAATGGCACGCGCCACAATTACGTCAATTGTAACCGCACCTGCGCAGGCTATGGTTGCCGTTCAATGATTTCAGCAAATCGTTCAAGCGGTTGCAAGCCGATCAGCCGAATCTCGCCTATCTCGAAAACCGGTTGCACGCGAATACCACGCTGTCGCTGCTCGGCGTCGAGATTTTCTGCCAATTGCTGGGTAGCTCCCCCTTCCAAACACGTGGTAAACGTCGTGACAGTAAGGCCTAATTCAGCCGCGTACCTGCTCATTAGGTTCGGTAAATCGGCGTCGCGAGTTGTCGCCACCTCACTCTGCCGTGCAAAGAGTAATTCGTGCATCGGCCAGAAAGCATCTTGTTCCCCGGCACAAAATGCCGCCGCAGTGGTCACAAGCGAAGCAACGCCGTGGTTGAGTACCGGACGGAAGATGTACAAAATCTTGCCGGTAACGACGTAACGTTCAATCAATACTGGTTCGACCGTCAACACGTGACGGCGGCACGCCGTTCAGAGAAAGTCTGAATAATCGATCAGGGTGAGCGGCGCTGCCGGATCGCCGAGGGTGAATGCACCATTCGCATCACGGCCAACCAGTGCTCCCCGATAGGTTACGGCTAGCATTGGTGTTGGAGTTGCGGCTACTGCAACGGGAGAAGTTGGCGTGATCGTTGAAGCGGTCGTACTGGTTGGTTCAACAATGATCGCTGGTGACGTAGAAGGAGTTGCAGTGGGTAACGACGACGGCGATTCGGTCGTCGGTACTGATGAAGTGCAGGCCGCCAGAATTAGCAGGATAAATAACCAAAAGAATGAACGTATCAAACAAACCTCCTCATCTAGGTGTGCGGGCCTCTGGCCCGCGTTGTACGATCTGCGAGTGGAACCTATCGTTTCCCCAGGCCCCCCGCAAACACGCTAGCCGGGTGCGCGGGCCTCTGGCCCGCGTTGTACGATCTGCGGTTGGAACCCATCGTTTCCCCAGGCCCCCCGCAAACACGCTGCGCTGGGTGCGCGGGCCTCCGGCCCGCGTTGTACGATCTGCGGTTGGAACCCATCGTTTCCCCAGGCCCCCACTCACTCCTAGCACCTATCTCCTCTCCTACGGCGCCGGTACGCAGGATGGTCGGTCCGTCAACCATGGGGCAAAAGTGATATTACTGCCCACGGCATCGCCAGTCCCCTGCGGATTAACATCAGGTTCATACGGACCAGAAGCGTGCCCCCACCAGTTATTGCGCATATCAAGCGCAATCTCACTAGCAGCCCCGCGACCGATCCCATACGTAAGGTACGTTGGTCGAATCACCGGCGTGTGGCCTTCAAACAGATTTTGCTCGATCCGCAATGGCATCAGGAATCCACCTTCGGGCCTGACCTGTACGGTTTCACTACGCAGGCTTAAACCCAAATCACCCCCGATCAGGGCATTGCAGATCAAGGTACCCTGTAACATACCGTTCGTCGTGAGCTGTATATTCACACTACCATCGCGGAAGAGGTTCCCTTCTATTGTGAGATTAAGGGTTTCGCGTGCATTCTGATTCGCGATCCGCACCATTGGCGCACCAGCACTGAGACGATTACCGCCAATTCGGTTCCCGACGAGCGTTACGCTGTTGCCACGGCTGTACGCCGCCTCAAATGCAGCTCCAAATGGCACATCATTACCGGCAATTTCGCTCTGCGCTAGTTCGAGCCGCGAATCGACCACCAGGACTCCACCACCGTTATCGGTAATCCTGCTAAAACGCACTACCAGCCCGCCTTCTTCACTCACCAGTACGGTTCCACCCAGGCCACCACCACGAATGTCGGTATGCTCAAGCGCAATAAAACCGCCAGGACGGCCATAGATACCACTCCAGCGGGCGCCGGTAGCACCAATAAAACGCACCGGACGGCCAGGTTGGCCGAGAGCAATCAACCGACCACCATCAACATAAATCGAGACTCCCGGCGCCAGACGTACCTCTACGCCTGGTTCAATGATCAACTCGCTGCCGGGCGGCAGTTGTACATCTCGGTTGAGCACGATTGGCCCCTGATCACTCGTCCAGCGCGTGCTGCCACGCAATACCAGCGCCGGTACCGGTGTTGGCAGGGGTGTCGAAGTCGGCAACGGAGTCGCGGTTGGCGGCGGCGGATTGGTTGGGCTGTCATCAATGATGAGATCGGCGCTCGTTGGGGTGGGGGGCGGTGGGAGTGTTGGCGGTGGTGGCGCAGTTGGCAGTGGCGGGATGGTTGGTGGAGGCAGAGTTGCGGTTGGAATAATCGTTGGCAGTGTCGGTGGCGTGCCTTCTGGTACCGGATACGCCGGGACAGCGGTTTCGGTCTGCGTAGCCTCGGCCCGCACAGTTGCAGCCAGCGCAGTCGTTTCCAGCACGACACTGGTCTGGGTTAGAGCCAGGTCTACTGTTGGCGTCGTTGCCACCGGGTAGGCGGGAGGTGTTGGCACCACGCCTCCGGCCGGCGTTGTTGCTTCGGGATATGCAGCGCCCTGCGTCGGTGGACGAGCTAACGGAGAACCCGTCGGTGGCGGCACATTTACGTTGCTGCCAGGCGAAAAGAAAAAGGTGAGAGCAACTCCTAAGCCGAGCAATGTAAGTGCACCGATCAACAACCACGTATCACGGCTCAGACGGGGATTTGGCGCTGATGGTTCAGTCTCGGACACGAATCAGCCTCCACTCTCATTCAAATGCCTTTCGTGTATCTTATCACATGACGCACGATGACGCTCAACCATACGCCGATCAGCCCTCAAACAACCAACCATGCCAGCTCTGTCAACATCTCAATTGAGGTTAATCCACCGTGCAAACCACGATACTCGAATAACCGACCAGGGGGATATTCCCAAATAATCGCTTCACCGGGCGCAGGTAGAATGACCAGCTCACCCAACCGTGACGCTAGCCGCTCGCCAGGCTTTGGCCCAAAATAGCCGGCTGCCATCAACTCAGCGCCGGTCACAACCGTTGCACGTTCACCGAGCAGGCGCTGCAAGTTTATCTGAACCTCACCAACAACTGCTGGTTGTACATGGAGCACCGTCACCCGCGGCGAACCGGAAGGAGGTAAAGGCCGCCGATCTCCCCCCTGACGGAAAAAGCGTTCTAGGTCAGGCCATAGACGGTTAAGAACAATTACTTGCAGCGGATCAACCGCAACCTGCCCATGATCAGCAGTGACGAACAGCACTGCCGGTTTTGGAGCTGACTTTAACACCGGCAAAAGATGCTGCTCAAGCTGATCAAGAGTGGTCACAATTTCGGCATTAACCTGGGCAGATTCAGGACCGTACCGGTGCATCGCAACATCAACAGCATCGATGTATACGTGATAGAAGGTTGGATTCACCTGACGCTCAAACAACGTGTGCAAACGTCCCGCTGCATCAGCAATATGCTGAAACGGTACAACTAATGCACCACGGCACAAGGTACGGGTATACACCGAATGGGCAAGCGTCGTTGGCAACAGCACAACACTATCAACTGCTGCCGTTTTTAACTGGCGGTAGAAGCTCGCCGCAGGGTAGACTTCGCTCGGATCGACACCATACGCAACCAGACCATCGGCCTGGCGCTCGAAGTAGGGCGAGAAGAGTAACGAACCAATGACCGCCTGAAGATGAGGGTCAAAGATATGCCATTCATAAATCCCGCTCTGATCGGCTGCCAGACCGGTATGCAGCAAGGTCACGTGCACCGCAGTGGAAGAAGGAAATGCAGTTGTCAATTGGCAAATCTGCCCCTCAGTAAGGAAGCGGCGCAAAAAGGGGAGTCGTTCGAGATAGCGATGAAAGAAATACCAGCCAAGCGAATCGATCATCAGCAGCACCACCGTCGCCGGTCGTGATGGGAGCGCGTGAGCAATAGGTAGTGGTGGCAGGTCGGCAGCAGCTCCGGTCAGCAGATACGCCATAGTCGATGGAATCTGGGCAAATCCATACGAATTGTACAACGGAACAACCCGATCAGAACCCTGAAATGCAGCGGCTATCGCAGCAGTTGACTCTTCGAGCAGCATAGGAAACTCCTGATAGAAGACGGGTACATAGATACTGTAGCACAACAGAAAGAGAAGTGAGAGCGTCTGAAAAAATCCGCACGCTTATGAACAGATGGAAGGCTGTCGGATTACGTTCGATACGGTTCACTTACAGAGCAGCACCAACAGCCATTACCTCGCTGCCGATGACTCCGCACCCACGCAGTCGTCCAGATACACGAGCTGCCCGCCTTCGTGGTATGGTGAGCAAGGGGAAGACATTGGCTCGCGGATGAGCACATCATCGGGGACGGGTTTGAAACCCGCCCCTACCGTGCGTTGCCGGATACTATCGGCCTCCCCACAAAGAGTGTGGCCGCAGACCACGGTTGGAACAGAAAGCTGCCACTGCTACGCACGTTGCGGTGCGCGTTTCGCGTTCCCTCTCATCTCTTCGCACCTCTGATCGAGAGCTATAGGTTCCCTGGGTGCGCGGGCCGCTGGCTCGCGTCGGCCAGGAATGCTGGAGACGGACATTTCAGCGGGAGGGTTGAGAACCCGCCCCGACAAGGAAGGGACAGACGTTATCGGCGAGACAAACAGTGGTGGGCAGCGCACAGTCAGAACGGAAAGCCGTGCGCCTCTACACGCACTACGGGATATGGAGAGAAACCCGCATCTTCTTCACGCTGCTACGCACGTTTCGCGTTCCCTCTCATCTCTTCGCACCTCTGCTCGGGAGGGTGAAAACGTTGAAAAGCTCTATCTGGTACAGACGTATCTGGAACACAGATAGCGAATGTGATATAATAGAAAAAACGTTCTACCAATCTACATCATCTTTTGACGCGGGTATGCTCGCCTCTAAACAAAGGTATCTATCACATGAACGGCATGCTGTACCGCCGAAAAATTCTTCTAGCATTCATAGACATCTTTGGTGGCACAATCGACAAGCTGTATCTGCAAAAAATGCTCTTCTTGCTTGGTCAGCACCAGGAAAAACCGGTCTATGAATTTATTCCCTACCACTACGGCAGCTATTCATTCACTGTACAGTGGGACATCAATGCGTTGTGTGACAGAGCGTTGTTACAGGAAGATGAGTATACGATCACCCTTTTGGAAAAACGGGATTACCTGCAAGGTCTTCATCCTCGTGATGCCCAGACTATGCATGCACTGTGGTCGAAATACCGAAAGACATCGAGAAATGAGTTGTTGCAAGAGCTGTATGAGCAGTATCCATACTACGCCACTCGCAGCAAACTGCTCAACGAAGTTTTGGGAAAGGAAGCTCAACAACGAGTAGAACAGTTCAGGCATGTGGAACAGCGTACCGTATTATTTACCGTTGGCTATGAAGGGCGCTCGCTTGAGCATTATCTCAATATCTTGATCAGAAATGGTATCAACCTGTTGGTAGATGTTCGGAACAATCCGGCGAGCATGAAACCGGGATTTAGTAAGCGTCAGTTAGAACGAATATGCAAACTTGTTGACATTGAATACCGCCACTTTCCAGAAGTCGGTATTGCCCCTGAATTGCGGAAAGGCTTAAGGGCACAAGACGATTACGACGATCTATTTGCTGCATATCGACGCACGATATTGCCGACCACACTCCCAACGCAGCGCGAAATCTTGAACCTGCTCCAGCAATACAGGCGGATTGCCCTTACATGCTTTGAAGCTGAGAGCCAACGCTGTCACCGTCGTCATCTGGCCGAGGCTATCAGCAAGTTACCAGGTTTTACTTACGATGTCATACACCTCTGAAGGTATCGTCATGCGAACGAAGGTGCTGATCACCGTTAAGACGTATCCCACCATCTCGGTCAAATACGATGAACTGGTCTGTACAGCCGGATTTCGTGAGGATGGTTCATGGGTAAGGATTTATCCAATTCCTTTTCGTAAAAAAACCTACGACGAACGGTACAAAAAGTATGACTGGATCACCATTGATTTGGAAAGAAACGAACGAGATTTTCGTCCAGAGAGCTATCGACCAGTACCCGGATCAAAAATAGAAGTTGTCGGCCATATCGATACGAAGCGTTTTTGGGAGGAGCGTAAGCGTATCTGTCTGAAAAAGGTCTACGACAACCTTGCTGAGCTGATTGCAGAGGCAAAGAATCCGCAGATTCGTACATCACTGGCTACTTTCAAACCTACAGAGATCCTTGATTTCTATGCCGAACCAACTGACAGAGAGTGGGATATGAAAAAAGTTGCGCAAATTCAGGCAAGCAGACAACAATTAAGACTATTCTCTGATGAAGAAGAAGACTTGGAGAAAGAATTTGAGATAGTACGGAAGCTTCCCTACACTTTCAAATATCGATTTAGAGATAGTGACGGAAAAGAAAGCAATTTGATGATAGAAGATTGGGAGACGGGACAACTTTTCTGGAATTGTCTGCTGAGACATGAAGGAGACGAACGAAAGGCGATTGAAGATGTTCGTCGAAAGTATTTCGATGATTTTGCTAAGACAAAAGACCTATACTTCTTCTTAGGGACGACGCTACAATATCATCAAAGGGCACCCAACCCATTTATCATCATCGGTACATTTCACCCGCCGAAGGATGAACAGTTGAGAATGTTCTGATAGGTTTAGTCACACCGCCAGCCATAATCATCGCTACGGCGCCGGTACTGCAATCGTGATCAGACGATGCGTAAGTTCAACCGTTCCATCAACGATGACCCGGTCGCCAATACACGATACAAGAGTCAATCGCTCATCACCCGTGGGCAGAATGTATTGCACTTGATCGGGAGTCACGCGCTCTTTGCGAGCCACGACGTAGCGAAACGTTGTCCCATCAGCACTGTAGAGGAATATCTCACTCCCAACAGTCAGGCGATCAATGTTGGCAAAGGGAGCTGGAATCTGAGGAGCTTTGCGAAAGCGCAGCACATGCCCCCACAACACGATATTCTCACCCTGCCCCGGCTTGGCGCTGTAGATGTACCAGCCGACGTCGTGATCGGGAACAACCGGCACATTGTTCGCATCAAGCCCTACCGGTATCAGGGTTCGGTCGAGTTTTATTTCTGGAATAACCAGCCGAACAGGTGTACGGTCGCCTACCGGTGATGGGGTTGCCAGAGGTGTTGCAGTTGCCGACAGCACGGGTGTGGAAGTAGGTGGTGCCGTCGGTGTAACCAAAGGTGTTGGGGTGCTTGTTGGTGGTGACACCGGTGTTGGCGATGGGGTAAACGTAGGCGTAATCGGTGTTGGCGTGATGATCGTGGCGGTTGGAGTATACGCTTTTGGCGAGAAGATCATTGGTGATGGTCTGGTAAGATCGGCGCCTGCGGTCGTTTCGCTACACGCACTCAAGATTAGGCAGCCGGTTAGCACTATCAGTAGCATTCGCATTGTGTTGACCTCGGTACTGTCAGGATACCCCTCTTTAGCCTACCACAAGTTTCCTTCCCGATAGCCCGGGCTGATCGGTTATACTGAGAACAGTGATCGGAAAAGGGCGCAATAGTTGACCTTTTCCCTACAGCGAGAGTCAGGAAAGGCTGCAAGCTATTGCAAAAAAGTTGTTTACCAACACGACTAGATGACACTAGTTAGATTTTCGCGTGATACTACATACTCCATTGGACAAGAACCATGTCAGTTAGGAATGAGAGAAATATGCGCACATTGACGGTATATCATCTTGGTCGTATCGCATATACTGCGGCATGGGATATTCAGCGCCAATTAGCCCACAAGCGTTCGCGCGGTCAGATTGGTGATGCGCTGCTGGTGCTTGAACATCCACCGACAATTACCCTAGGCAACAAGGCACGTCCTGAGCATGTGCTTGCCTCACCTGCCGAGTTAGCCGCACGCGGTGTGGTGGTCGTTCAGAGTGATCGAGGTGGGGAAGTGACCTATCATGCGCCGGGACAACTGGTTGCTTACCCGATCTTCAAACTCTCGCAGCACGGCAGTGATGTTGGCCGCTATGTGCGTGGGTTGGAAGAGAGTGTGATTCGGGTGTTAGCCGACTACGGTCTGATTGGCGAGCGTATCGCGGGCTTAACCGGGGTTTGGGTGCGAAACGGTGCGGCGAAAATCTGTGCCATTGGTGTGAAGCTTAGTGCAAGTGGCGTGACGACCCATGGCCTGGCGCTCAACATTGATCCAGACCTCAGTGGCTTTGAGTTGATCGTTCCCTGTGGGATCATGGATCGCGGTGTAACGTCACTGGCTAACGAACTCGGTATCGTACCATCCTTTGCCGAGGTTACTGAACGACTTATTGCAAGGATGTGCGAGGTGTTTGAACTGGTGCCACGTGAAGAGGTGTTGTTAATGGCATAGCTTGTTTTTCGAGGGTTGACATTTTATATCGAATATCTACTTTTATCTTATCTTTTTAGAGTTTGTATTTACTTCTATTTAGTGAAGACAAAAAATCTCTTTCTTCTCACCGGATTTTGCATTCCCGAATAATGACACCTTTCTTACCATTCATGATACAATAGCAACACACTGGCAATAAAAGATTTGTGCACAACAAACCTTTTCAGCCCAGAGCACTGGCATGTAGTTTCACTATTTGTATCGATTCGGAGGTATGTATGTCGAAAGATACGGTACAGGAGATAGTGGATGAACTTGGATTTGGAGTTATCCCGAATATCTTTGCCCATGCTCAAAGCACCGATATACAGACAGCACTCTGGAAAGCCTTCCGTCATGTGGTGCTGCGTGGAGTGTTGCCGCGTACAGTGAAAGAGATGATGGGAGTTATCAGTTCACAGTCTCGTGGATCACGATACGCTGCCGAAATTCATCTGCATGCTTTGATGGTTCAGGGGTTGGAAGCGAGTTTGCTCGATTCGTTACGTCGTGGCGAAATCTTACCGACACTACCCACTCGTGTTCAGGCATTACTCCGTTTTGCTCAGGCTGCAACTGCTTCACCTGATACACATCTTCTGGAGGAACTGCGTGAGTCAGGTCTGAGCGATATTGAAGTGCAAGAGGCAGTCGCAGTCGTAGGGGTATTTGCGTTCATTAATACCTGGACGGATTTGCTGAACATTCCGGTCGATAAGGTATGAGTCTTGAGACGCTGTTAGTACGGTTGCTGCTCTTACACGAAACAGCAACCGGTTATACGAATCTGCCGGTTTCTGGTGTCCTCGACCACGCTCAACGCTATGTAGGCTGGATATTCGAGCTTGGGAAGCTCAGGGTGCTTGATCCTGACTCTGCCCAGGGACTTCCCAGCCGTGGTCGGATTGCCGGGGGATATGGCGCTTACTTTTTCGGCCCTCCTTATCCAATGTATCTTCTCCTTGAAATACCCAATATCGATGATCCAACAGAACTGCGACTAGCAGCTCTCTTCTGTGATTATTTACTTTCGGCTCTGTATGCCGCAGGACATCGCGAAGAACTTGAGCGACAGGCTCGATACGATTGGCTAACCGGTTTAGGGAATCGACGTGCGCTTGAGCGGCGATTGGCGGATAGTCTTCCGACAGGATGGGGATTAGCATTCCTTGATCTCGATAATCTCAAAATAGTGAATGATAGTCAGGGTCATCTTGCGGGCGATCGATTACTACAGTATTTTGCCGATTCCCTCCGGCAGTCAGGGTTCGAGGCGTACCGTTTAGGAGGTGATGAGTTTGCAGTGTTGTTGACTAAACAGCAGTTGGAAAAGCTCTACCGAGCTATTGCCGGTTTTCAGGTTAGCTATGGCTTGGCTTGGGCCGAAGAGGGTGATGGTATGGTGTTGGTAACATTGGCTGATGAACGCATGTATGAGCAGAAGCGTCGAAAGAAAGCTCTTCACTGAGTTTTTCGCAATCTGCGGTACAATATGTATGCCAATCGAATCGTTATCTGATCGTGTGACCTGATCGACGATCACTGGAAGGCGAGAACGCCAATGGCAGAACTTATCCCACTTAGTGATGTAGGTGTGGCGCAATCTACACCGACTGCAACCAACCGACCACGTCGCCCTGAATGGCTGAAGGCGCGGGCGCCGGGTGGTGTCAACTATCACGATGTGTTACGCCTGATGCGCGAGAAGAATCTGCACACCGTTTGTGAAGAAGCCCGCTGTCCAAATATTGGCGAATGCTGGAATCATCGCACTGCGACGTTCCTTTTGCTTGGCGATATTTGTACCCGTGGTTGCCGGTACTGTGCAATCGGCAAAGGGAAGCCGAAACCAATTGATGAACAAGAACCTGAACGGGTGGCCGAATCGGTTGCCCATCTAAAGCTGAAGTTTGCCGTGCTGACCTCGGTCAATCGTGATGATGTGCCCGATGGTGGTGCGCATATCTTTGCCCGCACTATTGAACTGATCCGACAGAAAGTGCCCGATTGCAAGGTTGAAGTACTCATTCCCGATTTTGATGGGAATTGGGATGCACTGGCAACAGTTTTAGCAGCCGAGCCGGATGTGCTTAACCATAACATCGAGACGGTGCCACGTCTGTTTCGACGGTTCCGACCTCGGGCAAAGTTCGAGCAGAGTATCGAGTTGTTGGCCCGTGCCAGGGCTGCGCGACCGCATTTGGTGACCAAGAGTGGTATGATGGTGGGCGCTGGCGAGACGAATGAGGAAGTCTTTGAGGTGATTGATCGCTTGCGTGAGGTCGATGTGAATGTGCTGACGATAGGCCAATATCTAGCCCCTGATGCAAGCTACTGGCCAGTCCATCGCTACGTCACGCCTAATGAATTTGCCGAGTTTCGTCGCTACGCTCTGGCACGAGGCTTTACCCACGTTGAGAGTGGCCCACTGGTACGATCAAGCTACAATGCTCACCTCCACGTCGGTGCGGCTCAACACTAAGCGTTTCCAAGAGCGCAGGGTTCATCGGTCATCTGCGCTCTTGCCTATCATTTCAATGCGGTCGTATGATTGGACGATGCAGCGATTGGTGGATCGCTGCTCTAAAAAGAAAGGGTTATACGGTGAGCGAACAGGTATACGATCTGGTAATCCTTGGCTCAGGACCGGGCGGATACGTTGCAGCCATTCGGGCCGCCCAGCTTGGGATGAAGACGGCTATTATTGAAGTTAATGCGCTCGGTGGCGTTTGTCTCAACATTGGATGTATTCCCACCAAAGCGTTGCTGCACAGCGCCGATCTGCTGGAAGAAGTGAAAGAGGCGAAGCGTTTTGGCATTAATGTAGAGCACGTCACCTTCGAGCTGACCGGTGCGATGAAGCATAAGGATACAGTCGTCAAGCAGAGTACTGACGGTGTTGCGTTTTTGATGAAGAAGAATAAAATCGAGGTTGTTGCCGGTCGTGGTCGCCTGATCGGACGAGGTCAAGTACACGTGCAATTGAACGAGGGTGGTGAGCGCGTGCTGGCGGCCAAACATATCATCGTCGCCACCGGTGGTCGGCCTCGTCCCTTCCCCGACATTCCTTTCGATGGCGAGCGAGTGCTCTCCTCAACCGATATGCTGAATCTGAAGACGGTTCCGGCCAGCCTGTTGGCTATTGGCGCTGGTGCGATTGGAGTTGAATTTGCGTCGATGTTTCGTTCCTTCGGGAGCGAGGTGACGATTGTTGAAGCGCTCCCGCGGATTGTGCCTAACGAAGATGAAGAGGTAAGCGCTGAATTGACCAAGGCATTCCAGCGGCGTGGGATCAAGACCCTGGCCGGTGCAAAAGTCGAAGGGGTTGATGTTGGCGGTGATAAGGTGGTTGTTACTGTGGTGGATAACACCGGTAAACCGCAACAAATCGCTGTCGAGAAGCTGCTGGTCTCGATTGGCATTGCGCCAAACACTGAGAACATCGGCCTGGAAGAGGTCGGTATCAAAGTGAACAGTCGTGGTTTTATCGAGACTGATGGCTTCTTGCGCACCAGCGCCGAGGGGATTTACGCAATTGGCGATTGTACAGCCAATACCCCATGGCTGGCCCACAAGGCCAGTGCTGAAGGCATTCTGGCCGCTGAACATATCGCCGGTCATCATGTCACCCCAATTGATTACGGTAAAATCGCTGCCTGTACCTATTGCAATCCCGAAATTGCCAGCGTTGGCCTTACCGAAGCCAAAGCACGTGAGCGCGGCTATCAGGTAAAGGTGGGTAAATTCCCCTTCTCGGCCAATGGTAAGGCGCGGGTCATTGGTCAGACCCGTTTCGGCTTTATCAAACTGGTGGCCGATGCCCAGTACGATGAGATTTTGGGCGTTCACATGATCGGCCCACGGGTGACCGAGATGATTGCCGAAGGTGGTATTGCCCTCAGCCACGAGGCTACCGGCGAGAGCATGATGCAAACGATCCATGCCCATCCGACGCTCTACGAGGCTATTGGTGAAGCTGCCCATGCGCTGGTGCATGGATCACCGATACATCTCTGAGCATCTCCAGAATGGTGTGAGGAACGGTGGCGGGCAACGCATAAGTCTCTTCGACGCGATGGAACCAGGTGGCACCGGGTTTAGCGCTAGTGCTGCAGAGCACGCCTGGCAGTCCTCACCTTCCCCCCTAGCCTCCTTCCTCTCCCCGTGTAGGAGAGGAAGGGGGAACAGAGCATGGCTGGCGCGAAAGCATATCGTTACCCCCTTGTGCAATGGTCGCACGGGTACAGTACGTGCCCAATGAGAAATCTGGGTTTTTGATCAGGCTCTGATAGGAATGGCGATCCTTTCCTGATTATCACCCATCATACGGAGCGGATTCTAGACCCGCTCTGTATGATGGATCGATTCGGTGTACCAGCGGCTTCGGCTGCTCCTGCTCAAGATATATCGGTGATCTGCCCAAGGTGATCGCGACGGAAGATCAAGGTCTCTGCTATGCGTCGATACCTTCCTCTCTTTGCAATACTGGTTTTTCTCGGTGGCTGTGCCGGTCGTTCGTTCATCCCTGAGCCGGTGCTAGCTCCCCCCGATGCAGCGGCGCAGGTGCAATACCTGCTCCCACCGACATTTGCTGATGACTATGAGGTGTTGCCAGAACCGACCCCTTTTGCCGATGCGAAGGGTTTTTTAGTTGCCCTGCGTCCACGTGGTGGGACGGCGACGATCACTATTGCTGGTGGTTCAGCAGCTCGTGGGATATGGGAGCAGTATCAACCGAGCGCGGGCAGTGATCGGGTGAAGCAGACGTTGTTACGAGGCGTGCGTGGCATTGCTATCTTTGATCCAGACCTGATTACTATGGCCTGGGTGGCTGAGGGAGTGCCGTATTTTGTCTCGGTCACGACGGCTGATGATAAGACGGTGCAAATCTTTATTAACGCACTGGCCGTGTATGATAAGAGTACGTGGCAACAGCGGGTACTTCAGTAGATATGCAACACCGCTGGGCAGTTTAGGAAGTAGATTCTCGGAGTGATCTGCGACCAACCCTCTGTTGGCTCTACGATACGCACATCGGTACATTGCAGGGGCGGGTTCCTAAGCCGCCCCCATTGCCTGAACCGCAGTCGTTTGCATCAGTTCCCACAAAGCCGCTACATCAGCATGTTCGGTTGGCTCGGCGCCGATACTGATGCGCACCATCCAGCGTCCATCGAGCATCGCCGGGGTTACGTATGCGGCACCGCTAGCATTAATCATCCCTACCCAGCGCAACGTATGACGATCAAGATCATCACCACTAAGGCCAGGCGGTTCGTGACGGACGCAAACTGTTTGTAATGGTACCGGGGCTAATCTGCGCCAATGCGGCGTAGTATCGATCTGTTCTGCCAACCAGCGGGCATTGGCGAGGTCACGACGTAAACGAGCGCGTAACCCCTCGGCACCTTCACAACGCAAGAGAAAGTAGAGTTTCAAAGCGCGGAAGCGTCTTCCTAGTGGAATGCCCCAATCACGATAGTTCGTCACTGCACCATCAGCACTGGTTTGCAGGTAGCTCGGATTCGTCGACATAACCCTGATCAGGTGTTGTGGATCGCGCACGTAGTAGAGCGAGCAATCAAATGCGGCACCCAACCACTTATGCGGATTGAGAACCAGACTATCAGCGTACTCGATGCCCTGCCACAAATGCCGACATTCGGGGAGTATCATCGCTGAACCGGCCATAGCAGCATCGACATGGAGCCAGATTCCCTCACGCTGACACAGTTCGCCAATCGGTTCAAGGGGATCACAGGCTGTTGTGGCAGTGGCGCCGATGCTGGCAACAACCGCACAGGGTACACGTCCGGCAGCACGGTCGGCGGCAATCGCCGCTTCAAGCGCATCAACGCGCAGTTCAAATTGATTATCGACCGGCAACAGGCGCAGGTTTTCGCGCCCAAAGCCAGCCAGGAGGGCAGCTTTTTCCACCGAGCTATGGCTCTGCGTTGAAGTGTAGACGACCAGCGGCTGGGGAAGAGCTTGCAGGCCACCGCGCACCTGACTATGGTCGCTGGTGCGTTCACGGGCACACAAGAGCGCAACCAGCGTGCTGGTACTGGCCGTATCCTGAATTACCCCACGCCAGGCCTCGCTCAGACCGAGCAACTGCCGCATCCAGTCAGTTGTCAGTTCTTCCAGCTCGGTCAAAGGAGGACTGGCCTGCCAGTTGAGTCCTAACTGACCGAGTCCACCGCTGAGCATATCACCGAGCAGCGAAGCCAGGCTGGCATTGGCCGGAAAGTACCCAAAAAAGCGTGGATGCTGCCAGTTAGAAAGACCGGGAATAATCAACCGTTCAACATCGGCAAGGATGGACTCTGGCGGTTCGGGATGTTCAGGGGGATTCGCCGGTAACTGGCTGCGTAGCTCACCGGGACGCAACTGTGACCAGACCGGTCGGCTGGCGATGGTCCTCCGATAATCGGCGATCATATCGACAATTTGATACCCGAGACGCCGGAATTCATCAGGGTGCATAGTGTACTCCTCAGAACTGTGTAGTGAGTTTACTGAATTGTACCGCATCACAGCCAGGAGACATACAAAACGCGAATCCGTGCAGGTTTGCGCGAGGCAATGCGGAGTGTGCCCAAAGACCACGGTGCTCGTATGCTAACATCACGTGAACGCCGTGAGAGAAGAAGAGTCTTTGTCTGTCAGGCATGATCTTGGCGCGTGAGACCGGCTAAAAGTAAAACAGCCGCCGAAACTGGCGGCTGTCTTATTGGCTCCCCAACCTGGATTCGAACCAGGAACCCGCTGATTAACAGTCAGCTGCTCTACCGTTGAGCTATTGGGGATTGATTTCGCCTGAGAGTATAGCACAAGTTGCCAAAACGTGCAAGTGGCTCAATGGGTGTAGCGCCCAACGACCCTCACCTATCCCCTTGCCCTTTCAACAAAGGGGAAGAAGAAAAGGGAACAGCACTGCCTCTCCGATCCGATTCGCCCCCTTTTTCGCCCCCTTTCGGCGGTCGAAACGGGGAGCTACGCACCTCCGCAGATGAGTTGTGAACCCGCCTTTCCTCGCTCTTCGCTGTTCGCCAGACACTCTCTCGTATCTTTGACGTGAAGGAAAAAACATATTACACTTCAAACAACTTTCCTGGTGCTTTCAACCTGCCACTTGCTGTTCTACAATGTCGTTGCTTAACGAGAAAGGAGAGGGGACATGATGTCGCCACGCGAATTTATCATGCCGTCACAGATGGTGATTGGCTCAGGTGCTGTTGAACAGGTTGGTACGCAATGCGCGAAGCGGGGCTGGCAGAAGGCATTAATCGTTACCGATCAAATTATGCAAAAGCTCGGTGTGGTTGGTCAGGTCGAGCAGAATCTAGCCAACCACGGCATTAGCAGCGTGGTCTATGCTGGTGTCAATACTGAGCCGGTTGTTGAATATGTACAAGAGGGGTTAGCGGCGTATCGTGAGGGTGGTTGTGATTTCGTCGTCGCCGTGGGTGGTGGCAGTCCAATCGATACGGCGAAAGCCATTGCCGTTCTCGTCACCAATCCCGGCTCAATCGAACAATACAAGGGTATCGGTAAAATTCCTGCGCCTGGCGTTCCGGTTGTTGCCATTCCCACGACTGCCGGTACTGGGAGTGAAGCTACGATCTACACTGTAATCACCGATCAGAAGACCGATGTTAAAATGCTGATCGGTAGCCCTTATCTGATGCCTACGATTGCGATTGTTGACCCCATGCTAACCATCTCGTCACCACCGAGTGTGACTGCGGCAACTGGTGTTGATGCGCTAGTGCATGCGATTGAAGCATACGTTTCGGTCAAACGTCAGCCAATGACCGATGTCTTATGTCTGTCGGCCATTGAACTGATCGCCGGTAATATTCGTCAAGCCTGGGCAAACGGCAACAACATCGAGGCTCGCGAGAAGATGATGTTAGGCGCGACTCAGGCCGGAATTGCGTTTAGCAACTCATCGGTCGCTCTCGTTCACGGAATGTCGCGTCCGATTGGCGCCTACTTCCACATCGCGCATGGAGTTTCTAATGCGGCACTGCTGGCTGTAGTCACAGAATTCAGCCTGGTCGGCGATCCAAAGCGCTACGCCGACATTGCCCGTGCCATGGGTGAACCAATAGAGGGTCTGTCGTTGATGGAAGCGGCTGATCGAGCGGTCGTTGCTATTCGCCGTCTGGTGCGCGACATTAAAATCCCCTCGCTCCGTCAGTTGGGTGTTGAACGTGAACGGCTGATGGAACTGGCTCCAGCGATGGCCGATGCTGCTATCGATAGCGGTAGTCCGGCGAATAATCCACGCAAGCCTACCAAACAAGAGATTATTGAGTTGTATGCAAAGGCATACGACGAAGGCGATCGGATGGCGTAGGGGCCGGTGAATGAAGTGCATTGAGCCATAACAAAGGGCGTGAGGGTTGATCGTATCACCCTCACGCCCTTGACCAATCGTGATACTGGTTGCAGATCAGTTACGCCACTTTCGGCAAATGATCGTCGTTCCCTCACCCTCTTTCGACTTAATATCAAACTCGTCCATCAAGCGTTTTGCACCGGGCAGCCCCATACCCATACCGCGTGATGTGCTATACCCATCTTGCATCACCAAATCGATATTCGGAATACCAGGCCCCTGATCTTCACAAATAATCTCGATCCCCTTTCGCGAACCCTTCTCAATATCACGCACCGTAACGTTACCGGTACCCGCATAGAGAAAGATATTTCGGGCCAGCTCGCTCACGGCGGTCGCGATGCGTGCCTGATCTATTGGTCCAAAACCGAGCGCCTTGGCCATATCGCGAGCCATGGTGCGCGCGATGACAATATCAAGGTCACTTCGGATGACAGCAGTCTTACTCTGCGCCATCGTCGCTCTCCTCACTGGTCATCCGCTGCATCATAGCCAGCCCCTTTTCGAGATTGAGGGCCGTGAGCACACGCGGTAGTTCAAGTCCTAATTCAACCAATGTAATTGCGACTGCCGGTTGCAGACCGGTCAGCACAACTCGTGCACCCATCAATCCGGCCATCGCGGCAATGTCGGCAATCAGTCGACCGATAAAGCTATCAACAACATCGAGAGCTGTTAAATCGATGATCACACCTTTTGCTCGGGTGTCATGAATCTTTTGCAATAAGTCATCTTTAAATTGTACCGCCGAGGCATCGTGTAATGCCACCTGGATCGAAGCGATCAGAATGTCGCCAATTTTCAATATCGGAATGCGCAGATTATCCAAGATGCCGCTCCTCTACCTCTTCAGTGAGCATTTGCCTCAAAGCTATATTATCACACAACTGCCAGTACTCCGGCAACGACAAAACTGGCCAGGAGTGGAACACTCAGGTTATCAGTTCCGTGGGGCGAGACTCCTTCGGCAATTGTTGCGGCCAAAGCAGCTATGAGACTTGCAATCAGGGCTGCATTAAAGCCTATCGGTACGCTTTGTGGACTAAGCGCCGATCCTGGCGTCAATAACAAGGTGAGCAGCATCGCCACGAAGCTGGCAGCGAACATAGCTGCCGATCCTTCAAACGAGCGTCGCCCTCGACCAATCTGGTAGTGGTGCCGTCCCCAACGTTTGCCAACGATAGCCGCCAGGGCATCGCCCCAGGTCATCGCCATTGTTCCGGCTGCGGCAATATATCCGCGATCATCAGGGGAATTGGTGCGCCAGAAGATCAGAAATAATAATGTGATTGACAGGGCGAAGTAAACAGTTCCAGGCGTACTGTCGGGCGCATCTACCGATTCCAGGAGCCGGAAACGGTAGAATATAAAATTAAGCACAATAAAGGTGGCGAAGGGAATAATCCCAATCGTCCAGTTTTCAAATAACGCCAGAACACCGAATACCCACATCCCGGCACCAATGTGGACGAATTTACGGGTGAAATCTTGTGGATAGCCTCGCCAACGGCGAATGACTTCAGCAATGATGAGGAGCCCAAATGCGTATCCGAACGAGGTCACCAGTCCGATGAGATCACGTGTACTCATAGTGATGCCGGGCGCTAATGATGGCGAAACTCGCCTTCTATTCTATTCATGTACTGTCAAGTCGTCAATTGACGCCCGATCATAGTGGTGAACATTTAATGACAAATTGCTATGCCTGTCGTTTAGAACACGGAAGGCTATGGCACAAGGTGGGGTACGGCACGCGGAGGGAGACTGGGAGTCATACCTTCTCGACCACAGGCGAAGACCATCACTGAAATCGCAGCCGTTTTTGCAGTCTTCTCCTCATCGTTTCGGTCTGAAATGTCTCTCGATCAATGATGCATTTTATTATACAGGCAGTTACCCAAACGCGCTCATCGTATGACACACAAGAGCACTTTCCAACGGTCTTTCCCTACTTTCTCTCCCCAGGCGGAAGCGGAAGGGAGCTAGGGAAATTGAGGCGGAGGCACGCCCCGCTGCACGGGCAACGAAAACACTGAAAACCTCTACGACCATGCTCACGCTTTGTCGCAACCCTCAGCTATGGTACACTATCAAAGCAACAGCATACAAGACAGAGTGATCTATGCTGGCAATCATTATTGTATCCTGGAATGTACGCGACCTGCTTCGTCGTTGTCTCACTGCTGTGCAATCGTCGCTCGCGGAGGGTAACCTGACCGCTGAGATCATCGTGGTTGACAATGATAGCCGCGATGGAACGGTAGAGATGCTCAGGAAGGAATTTCCTGCCGTGCAGCTTATTGAAGCGGGGGCCAACCTCGGCTTTACTACCGGCAATAATCTTGCCCTGCGTACCCTGCTTGAACGACCAGACGGTGGTCCGGAGTTTATCCTCTTGCTCAACCCAGACACTGAACCGCAAGCGGATGCGATTCCCCAACTGGTTACTTTTTTGCAAGAGCATCCGGCAGCCATTGCGGTTGGACCCCGTTTACGTTACAGTGATGGCAGTCAACAATCATCACGCCGCCGCTTCCCGACACCGCTGACCATGATCTGGGAAAGTACCCCCTGGGAACGGCTCTGGCCGCATAACCCATGGGCACGTGCGTACCACTGTCTTGACCGCTCTCCCGATCGGGTGCAACGAGTAGGCTGGCTGGTTGGAGCGGCGTTGCTGGTACGAACAGCAGCCATTCGGAAAGCCGGTCTCCTCGATGAACGCTTCTTTATGTACAGTGAGGAACTGGAGTGGCAGTGGCGTTTACAGTGGGGCAGTCCGGTTGCTCCCCCACCTAACCGCTCCCGACGTGAGCATGTTGATGTATGCAGTCAAATCTGGTATCTGCCGACAGCGGTTGTGGTGCACCACGAAGGCAAAAGCAGTGAACAGGTTCCACTTACTCGCCACCGCTACTTTCAGCAGAGTCGTCTGCTCTTGGCCCGAATCTGGTATGGCTGGCTCACGGCAGCCCTGTTACGCCGCCTGATCTGTCTGGGGTATCAATATGAATTGATCATAGAGGCAATGAAATTAGTGATTGGTCACCGCCCTGAACTCCGCCGACAACGAATTGTACTATACCAACAAGTGTTGTACACACTACAGAATGATCGATAATAGCCGCCGATTCTCGATATGTATTACGCCGCACTGAACGATAATTGGCAGATTCGTCCGCTGAGTGAATTTTCACATGGCATTTACCCGCGCAACGATGACGGTTGGTTACCGGCCATCGTACCGGCACACTGGCAGCAACTGCCCGGCCTGGAAACACACAGTGGTAAAGTTGTCTACCGTTGCCGTTTTCCCTATTCAAAACCAGCCGATTCTATCCCCGATGAACGGTACTGGTTGCGGATCAACGGTGTATTCTACTACCGACACACCTACTTCAATGGTGTTGATTTGGGTGCTCACGAGGGTTACTTCGAGCCAACCGAACACGACATTACTGCGCTGTTACGAACTCACAATACGCTCATTATTGAAATCGATTGCCCGGATGAACACAACAAAGTTGGGAAGCGGATGATCACCGGTGTCTTCTCTCACTGGGATTGCTTCGATCCGCAGGCGAATCCGGGGGGAATCTGGTTGCCGGTTGAACTCCACCGTAGTGGGCCGGTCAGGCTCCATCACGCCCGTTTACGTACCGAGCACTGCGATGCCCACCTCGCCCAGTTGCGCTTCGCCCTCGATCTAGATGCTACTCAGGCCACGCCGATCCAGATTGAGATCAGCTTTGCCCCACTCACCTTTCACGGTGAAACCCAAATCTTTACCCTGCAACGCCGACTGCGCAGCGGCACGCAGACGGTGGCCGGTCTGCTGAAGCTCCGTGAGCCGCGCCGATGGTGGACACACGATCTCGGTCAGCCCGATCTCTATCAGGTAACTGTGCGCATCTGGCTCAATGGTATCTTGAGTGATGAGCAGTCATTTGCGTATGGTGTGCGCACATTCGAGTTGCGAGACTGGATTCCTCACCTCAACGGTGAACGCTTTTTAGTAAAGGGCAATAATTACCCTCCAGGAGATATGCGCATAGCCACGATGAACCGCGAACGGGCTGAGCGAGATCTGGCCCTAGCCCGTGATTGCCACATGAATATGCTGCGGGTGCATGCCCATATCGATCATCCTGCGTTTTACGATGCTGCCGATGCCGCCGGCATATTGCTCTGGCAAGACTTTCCTCTGCAGTGGCTGTACCGCCCAGAAGTGCTGCCGGCGGCCCGCCATCAGGCACGGGCAATGGTCCGTCTCCTCGGCAACCATCCCAGCATCGCAATCTGGTGTATGCACAACGAAGCCATTCATCTCGAAGATACCGCCGATGAATCATTGGCGGCACGTCTGCGTACCTACCAGTCGGCCTTCATTTTTAGCTGGAACCGGGATGTAATGGATGTGCAGTTGAAAAAGATTGTCGAAGAAGAAGACCCTACCCGCCCGGTCGTTCGTTCATCAGGTGAGCCAGACGTACCCTACGTGCGTACCGGTACCGATGCCCATGCCTACTTCGGCTGGTACCGCACCTATGGCACCCTGGCCGATGGAGAAGCTGTTCGAGCGCGTTTTCCCAGCAACTTACGCTTTGTCACCGAATTCGGTGCTCAGAGCTTTCCCAACCTTGAAAGTAGTCTTCGGTTTATGCCCGATCCCCTTGACGAAGCTGCTATCAAGCGCCTGGTTGAACGGCATGGCCTACAGGCCGACATTATGTCGGCCTGGTATCCGTGGCGTCAGGCGAAATCGCTGGCCGAGGTGATCGAGTTATCACAAAATTATCAGGCTGAACTTAACCGGTTCTACATTGATCGGTTACGTTACCACAAATATCGCCCAACAGGTGGTATTATTGCCTTTCTGTTCGTCGATCCGTATCCCGCGGTCTTGTGGAGCGTGATCGACTATTGGCGCGTCCCGAAACGCTCGTACTATGCTTTGCGTGACTGTTTCCGACCTCAGTATGTCTTTACCCTCATTGAACCACGCACATTCACAATCGGTGAAGCTATCGATCTGCCAATCTATGCGGTCAACGATGCCCGTGAGCCGCTTGTTGGCGCCCGACTAACCATCAGATTGTGCGATCCAACCGACAGCGAACTGGCAACTGTTATCCGCTATCTCGATCTGCCCGCCGATTCGCTGGCGACAGAGATCGATCGGCTGCGCCTAACTCCGATTCGTGCTGGCGATTACACCATTGAGTTACGCCTGAGTGGGGCCGGGCCAGAGTTTATCAACCGCTATCGGTTGACGGTGGTAGCAACGGGCGAGATGAAAACCCAGTGATCGCGCCCTATTCCCAGCCAGGTGCGCAGGTCAATTCCTGTTGGCACACCGATGACCGGTATTACCGCGTGTCAGGGGGTGGGTTCCACAACCGCACCGATAGAGTGTGGAACCCGAAGCCAAGAACGTTGCTCCGGCAATTGGTTTCGCCGCTACATATCTGTGCTATAATGATTACGCAGTGCGTCATACCACCATTTATGTACGTAGGAGGCGAACAATGACGATCGCAAGCGAGCGCGGTATCGATCTCTTTCGTTTCGATGAACTACTCACCCCGCGCGAGCGTGCACTCCGTGATAAAGTGCGCGCATTCTGTAACGAGCATGTTGTACCGATCATCAACGACTATTGGGAGCGAGCTGAGTTTCCTTTTGAACTCATCCCGCGCATTGCCGAATTGGGCATTGTAGGCGGCACAATTAAAGGGTACGGGTGTCCAGGGTTTTCGAGTGTTGAAGTAGGGATCATCGCCGCCGAGCTGGCGCGTGGTGATGGCAGTGTTGGTACCTTTGTGGGTGTAACCAGTGGACTGGCCATGGGAGCCATTGCTGCCTGTGGTTCAGAAGAGCAGAAACAGCGCTGGCTACCGGCTATGGCCCGTCTCGAGAAGATCGGGGCATTTGCCCTGACAGAACCTTATGTCGGTTCTGATGCGGCCCACATCCGCACCACCGCCCGCCGTGTGAGCGGAGGATACCTGCTCAATGGCGCCAAACGCTGGATTGGCAACGCCACCTTTGCCGACGTGATTGTCGTCTGGGCACAAGATGAAGAGACCGGACGTGTCGGTGGTTTCCTGGTCGAAAAGGGCACGCCAGGGTATCGGGCGACAAAGATCGAGGGCAAGATCGCCAAACGTTCGGTGATCAATGCGGATATTACGCTTGAAAATGTCTTTGTGCCGGAAGAGAATCGATTACCGTTTGCGCGCTCGTTCCGCGATACGGCCAACATTCTGAAGAATACCCGCTACGGTGTGGCCTGGGAAGCCGTCGGCCATGCGCAGGCAGCTTACGAACTAGCGCTTGAATACACTCTCCAACGCGAGCAGTTTGGGCGTCCCATTGCCGGCTTTCAGCTAGTACAGCAGAAACTGGTACACATGCTCGGCGATCTGACAGCCATTCAATTGATGGCGTGGCGGCTGAGCAAGCTACGTGACGAAGACGAAACGCAGGTGACGGAGGGAATGGCCTCACTCGCCAAGCAATATTGTGCAGCGAAGGCACGCCAGATTGTGGCCCTGGGGCGTGAAGTGCTCGGCGGAAATGGTATTTTGCTTGACCGCCACATTGCCCGCCATTTTGCCGATATTGAAGCTGTTTATACGTATGAAGGTACCAACGAAATCAACACTTTAGTCGTTGGCCGTGAGATTACCGGAATTGCGGCGTTCGTGTAGCGTTTCGTCCCCTGGGAGCGCGGGCCTCCGGCCCGCCTCCGCACCTCGCCTGGGAGTGCGGGCTAACGTCCCTGTACTGATGATTGTGGATGGACCCGATTTGGAACCATAACTCACTGCGTGATCCCCACACCCGGCATCCAGTACCTTCTTTTCCTTTTGCAGCAAGTTCAACATATGCTCTACAATCTGTTATACTACTCTCACGGCAAGAATAGCGTATGGGGTTGTCATGAAGTCGCGGAGCGCAACGAACCAGGTCTGTTTTCTCCCCGCCCGTTGGTGCGGTTTACGTCTGACCACCCGTGGTTTTATGGCGGCTTGACCGCCAGTATTCCAGATTCCCCCTCTCTGCGTTGGTATACGGAACGGATTCCTCTTTGTATCACGAAGGATACGAAACGTGAGTATTGATATTTGAGGTGGTACGATGCCTGAACATATTCTGGTTGCCGTAGCCTGGCCGTATGCAAACGGCCCACGCCACATCGGACACGTTGCCGGTTTTGGTGTACCAGCCGATATTTTTGCCCGTTACCACCGATTACGGGGCAATCGGGTCCTGATGGTTTCAGGAACTGATGAGCACGGTACGCCAATTACGTTGGTGGCCGATAAAGAAGGGACAACCCCCCAGGCCATTGCCGATCGCTACAACAAAATTATCGGCGATGACCTCTACAATCTCGGGTTGAGCTACGACACCTTCACCCGCACAACCACGTCCAATCATTATGCAGTGACCCAAGACATCTTTCGCACCCTGTACGAGCGTGGCTACATTGTTCGCCAAGAGACGTTAGGTGCATTTTCGGCGACGACCGGGCGAACCCTACCCGACCGCTACATCGAAGGTACGTGTCCGATCTGTGGCTATGATGAAGCACGTGGTGATCAGTGCGATCAGTGTGGTAGCCAACTCGATCCCACCGATCTGATCAATCCTCGCTCGAAAGTTGATGGGCAACCGCCGGTTTTTAAACCAACAGAGCACTTCTTCCTTGACCTGCCGGCCTTCGCCGAGCAGTTGCACCGCTGGATAGAACAGCAGGGACATTGGCGGCCCAATGTGCGTAATTTTTCGCTCAATTTTCTCAAAGATTTGAAACCGCGGGCGATCACTCGCGATCTCGAATGGGGTGTGCCTATCCCGCTGCCGGAATACGCCAACCGTGACGACAAAAAGATTTATGTCTGGTTCGATGCGGTTATCGGCTATCTATCGGCCAGCATCGAATGGGCACACAACAGTGGTCAACCAGATGCCTGGCGTGAGTGGTGGCAGAATCCTGATGCCCGCCATTTCTATTTTATGGGAAAAGATAATATCGTTTTCCACACCGTAATCTGGCCTGCAATGCTCCTTGGCTACGGTGCCGGTGGGTATTACGGCACAACGACAGATGAGCGTTTTGCCGGTGTTCCGCTGCAACTACCCTACAACGTTGTTTCGAGCGAATTTCTGACCATGGAAGGGAAGAAATTCTCAAGTTCGCGCGGGATTGTGATATACGTGAACGATTTTCTCAGTCGGTACGATGCCGATGCCTTGCGCTATTTCCTGACCATCGCCGGGCCGGAGAATCAAGACACCGATTTTACCTGGGCCGAATTTGTGCGCCGGAACAACGATGAACTGGTTGCAACGTGGGGGAATCTGGTCAATCGCACGCTGACCAATGTCTACAAAAACTTTGGGAGTGTTCCGCAACCTGGCCCCCTGACCGTGGCCGACGAACAGATATTGGCCGAAGTGACCGGTGGAATCGACACCGTTGGCGACCTGCTGGCGACGGCAAGATTTAAAGCGGCCTTGAGCGAAGCAATGCGCCTAGCATCACAGGTCAATATCTACCTGAGCGAACAGGAACCGTGGAAGGTCATCAAGAGTGATCGCGACCGTGCAGCAACTATCTGGTATGTGGCCTTACGCTGTGTTGACACGCTCAAGATTATCTTTACCCCCTTCCTACCCTTTTCCAGCCAGCGGTTGCACGAGTATTTAGGCTACGATGGGTATATCGCCGGTCCTCTCTATTTCCGTGATATAACTGAAGCCGATGGTCGTACCCACCGCGTACTGACCGGCGACTACGAGCAGTGGGTTGGTCGTTGGGAAGCTTCGGCGTTACCGGTAGGACAGATGTTACGTCAACCACAGCCATTGTTCAAAAAGCTCGACGAATCGGTTGTGGAAGAGGAATTGGCGCGGATGCAGAGTCGGGCGTTGCGATGAGGGAGACAAACGGGCGGATTTGGACAAGGAGAGCGGCGGGTTCCAAACCCGCCTGCTACGCTTTTCAGAATAATCACACGACACCAACCAGAGGCCCACGCTCTCAGGCAATCTCGCGAAGCCGAGGTATGCCGGGAGGGTAGATGACAATCATCGTTCACGGCTTTTCGTTTGCAGGCATAAAACCTGAAAACTTCAAAAAGCTATACGTAAGCGGTATCATGATCATGATACTTGACTCGAACATCCTCGCGCAGTTCACAAAATCCTCGCAACTACAGAGGTCTTGCACGCATCGTGTCTGCCTGATAAGTGTCGTGCTTTTGCTCGTATTAAGCATCGGAAACGTATCGGCTGACTCATCAGGACAGAAGATCATCGCCGCATTTTTTAGCGAAACTCACAACTGGATCGCACCACCATTCTACAGTTTCTGGGATCGAAATGGAGGCGTCCGCATATTCGGTTATCCGCTGTCCCCTCCAGCCCTGCTGCATAGCCCTGAGGATGGTCATCTGTGCGTAACCCAAGATTTCGAGCGGCAACGGTTGGTATTTTGTCCTAGCCTCCCCGAACCCTACCGTATGCAACCGATCCGTATTGGCGCAGAGGTACTGCTCAAACAAGGGCGCAACTGGGAAAACTTTCCCAAAGATATACCAACTCCTGGATGTGATTTCTTTCCCGAAACGGGTTATACCCTCTGCGAACCGTTTCGCAGCTTCTGGCGAAACCACGGATTAGATTTAGGAATGGATGGAATAGCATGGGCTGAGTCACTTGCGCTCTTCGGTTACCCAATCTCTAAACCAATGGTAGAGACGAATGCAGAAGGGGCAACAGTGTTGACGCAGTGGTTTGAGCGAGCACGGTTTGAGTATCATCCTGACAACCCACCACAGTACCGCGTCTTGCTTGGCTTGTTGGGGAAGGAATTATACGGCAGCCATCGAACAGGAGTTGCCTCGGTAAGTGGAATTGTTTATGTCGAGCGCATTGCCAGAGCGTTTGTTGAGTCGGGCCTTTTCTGGGACATGGTTCATCGGCCAGATAGTGGAGTCAACATTAGCAAAGCGTCACTCTCGATCCGTGGGCCGATCTACCCGTCCGATCATCCTCTGGCTGGGGTCGGCGACAACTGGTTCAACATTCTGGTTGACATCAGACCGGATAGTACCTTTGCCTCGCCTGCGGATTTTGTGCCGGAAACACCTGGTGGGGTTATGGAAATTCGCCCCGGTATGCTCGAAGGCACCTGTGATAGCGGCGGAAACGCTGCTTTTTTTCCTTACAGTAGTAAGCAGTTTTCAATTACAGGGGGACAGTCGCTAGAGAATGTGATCTTTCAAACGGATATTGTGTGTGGTGATTTCTTGCCCTGAACATACCCTGAATATCTTCGGCAATGACACTCCCGTGCTTTTTGATACAGAAGCACGCCACTCTCAATCCTCTTCTGTGCATTGCGCACTGTCAGTGCATCCACGCCGAATGTCTGTCCCAACTACAACGGTAATAGCGGCAAGCAGTTCTCAAGACGGATAGCGTTTAGATATGGTATTGTTAGTACTCTGGCTCATGATAGAATGTGAACGTTCAAACTAATCGATTCTTCGTATCATCAAGCGCAAAACGGGTATCCTGTTCATGCGGATTGGCAATCACTTCGTTGATGCCTATGTTACGGCTAGCGCATACAATGTGCTCTGGTATGCACTGCGTTTCGGGTAGATGTGTGACCTGCACAAAACATCCATGGATTATGCTGCACGTTCTTCCAGTATGCGGGCACTAAACATGGTATAATCATGATGTTCTAACCGGTTTTCCCTGAGGAGGATCATTTGTGAGCCGGCGCCCCGATATTGTGCTGCTTGTGCTGGATACCCAACGTTACGACAGACTTTCGTGCTACGGCTATTCTCGACCGACCTCACCCTACCTCGATGAACTTGCGGCTGACGCGACTCTCTTTCGTCACGTTTATACCACTGCGCAGTGGACGATCCCGTCACACGCTTCGATGTTTACCGGTCTCTACCCATCGGAGCATGCGACGAACCAATCATCAGCGGTGCTCCCTGCCAACATTCCGACGCTGGCGGAACGGCTGCGTGAAGGCGGGTACATGACGGCAGCATTCTGCAATAACCCGCTGGTGGGCGTTGTTAACAACGGGTTGCGGCGCGGTTTTGAGAGTTTTTTGAATTACAGCGGCCTGCTGACCTCGCGTCCGAATCAGGCCGGCGCGCATCCAGGACTGATCGGGCGTTATCGACAGTGGTTTAAGGGGCGTCTAGCAGCGCTCCTTAACCGCATTCAGAACTCATTTGCCCACTCTGAACTGCTGCTGGAGTTCGCGTTTACGCCATTGATGGTGCCCCTCTGGCAGACGGCGCTCAGTTTCAAGGGGAATACTCCCAAATCGCTCAACGACGCGGCGCGTCTGATTATCGAACGACGTGGCGTTGAGCCAAATCAGCCTATTTTTGCCTTCATCAATCTAATGGGTGTTCACACACCGTACCATCCGAACCGACGGATGCTTGAACGGTTTGCACCAGAGGTGATCCGTGACCGGGAAGCAGCGCGCTATGTGCGTCGGTTCAACGGTGATGTGTTCGGATGGTTTGCCCCGTTCTCTGGGGTAGATGAGCGGTATCATCACGTGCTCAGTGATGTGTACGATGCCGAGGTTGCCACGCAGGATGCCCATCTTGGCGTGTTCCTACGCCGCCTACGCGAGAGTGGCGCGCTGAACCGTACCTTGTTGCTAATATGCGCCGATCACGGCGAACACCTAGGTGAAAAAGGTCTTATCGGACACATGATGTCGGTCTACAACGAACTGATCCACGTTCCACTGATAGTGCGTGATCCGGTTGGTGACTTTCCACGTGGTGCAGTAGTCGATCACCCGCTCTCGTTACGACGAGTCTTCCATACCTTGCTGAATGCCGCTGGGATTGCCAGCGGCATCGAGCGTGATCGTTCACTGGCGCAATCGCCTGCTGCTGATCCTGATGGCGGTATTATCTTTAGCGAGGCGGAACCGCCGCAAAACGTTTTGGGAATTATGCTGCGACGACGGCCTGATCTCGTGCATACGCGCCGCTTCGATCAACCGCGCCGTGCAGTGATTAGTGGTGCACACAAATTGATTCAGATCGGTGAAGACCAGGTTGAACTGTATGATGTTGATGCTGATCCCTGCGAAACAGTTGATTTGGCGGCAATCTTGCCGGAAAGAGTTGAAGAACTACAGGCGATCCTCAGTGCTTTTGTTCGTCGCACCATTACTAGAACGCCACTCATCCGACGTGCTGAGGAAGTGGATGATCCGATTGTCCAGCGACGTCTGAGAGAGTTGGGGTATCTTGAGTAACGACCATGTATCCTCCCGTTGACCCAGTGATCGTGCAGCTTGGTCCACTGACACTGCGCTGGTATGGCGTGCTGATCATGGCCGGCGTTATGCTAGCAGCGTGGGTTGGTTCCCGCCATATTGAGCGCCGCGGGCTAGATCGCGATTCAGTGTGGGATCTGTTGCTTTGGGTACTGATCCCTGGATTGATCGGCGCACGCCTCTACTATGTGTTCATTCAGTCACCGCGTGGGCCGGAGGGGTTAGGACGCTTTTTAAGCAATCCGGCGAGCATTCTGGCAGTATGGGAAGGGGGGCTGCACATTTTCGGTGGGTTCATCTTTGGTGCGCTCGGATTATGGGCGTTTGCCCATCTACGGAAGGCGCCACTTCTCGTGTACGCCGACGCGATTGCACTCGGTCTCCCCCTGGGCCAGGCAGTTGGACGATGGGCAAACTTTATCAACCAGGAGCTTTATGGGCCGCCGACGACCTTGCCGTGGGGGTTGCGTATCGACGCCGAACATCGTATCGGTCCATACCGAGATCTAGTGGCATTTCCAGAAACGACCCGTTTCCATCCACTTTTTCTGTATGAATCGCTCTGGAACCTCATCGGCTTTGCAGTGATCTTTTCCATCTGGCGTCGCTATGGCGACCGGCTACGCGACGGCGATATATCGATTATGTATCTTTTATGGTATCCGTTAGGGCGCTTCTTTATCGAGTTTCTCCGTACTGACTCCTGGTTTTTTCCTGGAACGCCATTCAATGTTGTACATATTCTTTCGCTCGTTGCAGTCATCGTGGCCTCCGTGCTGCTCTACCGCCGACACCGATATTCAACTGTAAGCGCAAGAGCCGAGTCATGACCTTTGCTCCCCGTCTCATTATTATTGGCCTCGATTCCGCCGAACCATCGCTGGTATTTGACCGCTGGCGCGCCGATCTGCCGACTCTCAACCGTCTGATGGCGGAGGGGGTCTACGGTGAACTGGAAAGTTGCATCCCGGCGATCACCGTCCCGGCCTGGAGTTGCATGATGAGCGGGCGCGATCCGGGTGAACTTGGCGTTTACGGGTTTCGCAACCGCCTTGATCGATCCTATAGCCGTATGATTGTCGCCGACAGCCGTGCCATTCGGTTTCCACGTTTGTGGGACATCCTCGGTGAGACGGGATGGCGCGTGGCAGTGATCGGCGTTCCTGGCACCTATCCGCCGTCTGCTGTGAATGGTGTGCTAATCTCGTGCTTTCTTGCACCGTCGACGGATGTGACCTATACCTTTCCACCGACATTCGCAGAACGTGTTGATACCTGGATCGCGAAAGTGACACCGGGACGCTCATACCTGCTTGATGTTCCCAATTTTCGCTCCGATGACAAAGAACGGATTTTGCGCGACATCTACGCTATATGCGATCAGCGTTTCGCGGTTGCCACAGCACTGATTGAGGAAGAGCGCCCTGATTTTCTCATGCTGGTTGATATGGGGGTTGATCGGATTCATCATGCGTTCTGGAAACATATGGACCCACAGCATCCACTGTTTGTTCCCGATTCGCCCTTTGCAGAGACGATTCACGCATACTATCGCTACGTAGATGCCCAGATTGCAAATTTGCTATCACGCTGCGACCATCAGACAGCAGTGCTGGTGGTATCCGACCACGGTGCGCGTCCGTTGCTGGGTGGAGTGCGGATCAATCAATGGTTGAGCGCGCAGGGTGAGCTGACGTTGCGAACAACGCCAGACGAACCAGCCAACCTCGATCAGGTGGAAGTTGACTGGTCGCGCACCCGCGCTTGGGGTGCAGGTGGCTACTACGGACGGATCTTTCTCAATGTGCGCGGGCGTGAACCGCAGGGCATTATTCCGCCGATGGAGTACGAGCGTGTACGTGCTGACCTCGCAGCACGGCTGGAAGCGATGCCTGGTCCAGACGGTCATCTGCTTGGAAACAGGGTCTTCATACCACAGCACCTCTATCGTACTGTACGCGGTGTTGCCCCCGACCTGATCGTCTACTTCGGTAATCTCGCCTGGCGTGCAGTGGGAACAGTTGGTGGTAACGGGATATTCACTCAGGAGAACGACACCGGTCCCGATGATGCCAACCATGCACAACACGGACTGTTCATCTGGCGCGATCCACAGCGACCCGGCGGCGGGCGGCGTCTCGACAATGTGCAGATTTACGATATACTGCCTACCCTGTTGGGACGGTTCAACATAGCTATCCCTGAAGGACTACGCGGTACGGCGCTGGAATTGTAAGTCCAAAAATTGAGCCGCCAGACCATGTCGACTCATATGAAAAAAGGCCCGACGTGCTCAACTGAAAACGAAGCGGGTAAGCGCAACGCCTACCCGCTCATTTTCGATCTAACTTTACCGTGCCCGTTCGACCGCTTTAAGCAGGGCGCGTTTCGTATACACCTTACACATAGCCCGCCGGTACTCTTCACTGGCGTGAATGTCGCCGAGCATGTCCATTCCTTCACCCGCGTGAGCCGCGGCCGCAGCGATTGCATCAGCGCTGCCATCCGTACCGATCAATGCCTGCTCAACCGCCGACTGGCGTTCGGCCTTAGGGCCGGCGCCGGTGATCGCTACTCGGCAGGCAGTAACCTGACCGTTCTCCATTTTCACGTAGGCCGCCGCACCAACGATGGCATAGCGACTGGCCGGATGAGGGAACTTGGCGTAGGCGGCGCCTTCACCGGGACCAAGGCTGTTGAACGTGATCGAGGTAATAATTTCCCCTGGCTCAAGGGCCGTGCTCAGCATATCGGTGAAGAAATCAGCAGCAGCAATCGCACGCGGCCCATTGGGGCCTTCAACGTGAATGTGGGCATCGAGAGCAAGCACAACCGCCGGCATATCGGCAGCCGGATCTGCGTGAGCAAGGGATCCACCAATGGTGCCACGGTTGCGAACTTGAATGTCGCCGATCAAGCTGACCGCTTCAGCCATCATCGGGCAGGCTTTGGCTAATGCGGCATCTTGCTCGATAGCACTCCATGTTGTCAGGGCGCCGATCTCGACCGTACCGTTCACCTTAATCCCGCGCAGTTCAGAAACCTTGTTAATATCGATCAAAACTGCTGGCGAGGCCAGACGCAATTTCATTGCCGGGAGGAGTGAGTGACCACCGGCCAGAATCTTAGCGTCGTCACCATGCTGCTGTAGCAGTGTCAGCGCCTCGGCCAGACTGTTCGGCGCGTAATAATCGAATGGGGCTGGAATCATAGCTACTCCCTTTTATTCGTGACAGAGGGGCACAGGTCGATAACCACCCTGTGCCCATGAGCTGTTTAACCCCTTACTTACTGCCGTGGATCGCCTTCCAGATACGCTCCGGCGTTGCCGGCATCTGGAGGTGCTTCACGCCAAACGGCGCCAGCGCATCGATAATAGCGTTCATCACGCATTGCGCCGAAGCAATAGTCCCCGCTTCGCCAGCACCTTTGACACCCAACGGATTAACCGGCGATGGAGTAACCGTATGGTCGGTTTCGATGTGGGGAACCATCGCTGCCGTCGGCACTGCGTAGTCCATCAGCGTACCGGTGAGCAATTGGCCGTCCTCATTATAGACGGCGCCCTCGTAGAGAGCCTGTGCCAGACCCTGCGCAATACCGCCATGAATCTGACCTTCAACGATCATTGGATTGATCTGATTGCCGCAGTCATCTACGGCGATATAGCGCAGCAACTTCACGTGACCGGTTTCAGGATCGACCTCAACGATGCTTACGTGAGTACCGAAGGGGAAGGTACAGTTCGGCGGATCGTAATAGCTGGTCTCATCGAGGAATGGCTCCATCCCAGGCGGTAAATTGTAGGCGACCGCCGCTGCTGCGGCCAATTCACCGATGGTCTTTGCCTTGTCGGGTGAACCTCTGACGTAAGCGCGGCCGTTCTCGAAGACAATATCGGCCTCGTTCGCTTCGAGCAGGTGGGCTGCCAGTTTACGTGCCTTCTCCTTAATCTTATCGACACTACGCTTGATTGCCACACCACCGACGGCCAGCGAGCGTGAACCATACGTACCGTAGCCGAACGGTGTGCCTTGCGTATCACCCCATTGAATTTCGACATCATCAATCGGCACACCCAGCTCGTCGGCAACGATCTGAGCAAAGGTTGTTTCAAGACCTTGCCCGTGCGGGAGTGAGCCGGTTGTGACCACTACTTTACCGGTCAGATGGACCCGCACATTGGCACTCTCCCAGAGGCCAGCTCCCCAGCCCTGACCACCCATCCAGGCACTCGGAGCGATACCGCAGATCTCAACATACGATGAAATTCCGATACCCAGATAGCGACCCTGCTTGCGCAATTCTGCCTGTTGCTTACGAAACTCGGCATAACCGGCAATTTCGAGTGCCTTGTTCAGGGCCGGTTCGTAGTTCCCACTATCGTAGGGCAACAGGCCAAGCCCGTTATCGTATGGGAAATCCTCTGGCTGGATAAAGTTCTTGCGCCGCACCTCCGCCGGATCCATACCGATTTCGGCAGCAAACCGATCGACCATCCGCTCGATCAGATAGCTCGCCTCTGGGCGACCGGCGCCACGATAGGCATCGACCATCGCCGTGTTGGTATAGGCACCCGTGACGTGCACATATGCAGCCGGTATCTTGTATACACCGGTGATGATCCGGCCATACAGCGTTGTTGGGATACCAGCGGCAACGGTCGAGAAGTAGGCACCGATATTCGCCCACGTCTTCACCCGTAAACCGGTAATCTTGCCATCACGGGTACCGGCCAGTTCAGCCTCAGTAATGTGGTCACGCCCATGGGTAGAATACTTGTAATTTTCGGAGCGATCTTCTACAAACTTCACCGGACGCCCCAACTTGCGTGCGGCCCACATCGTGAAGGCCATATCGTTGTAGCAGAAGATTTTCTGCCCGAAACCACCACCAACGTTAGGGGCGATGCAGCGCAGTTTAGTTTCAGGGACCCCGAAGACAAACGCTGTGAGCAGGAGGCGATGCACGTGTGGCGCTTGTGAAGTCATCCAGACGGTCCATTCGCCGGTTGCAGCGTCGTAACGTGCAATCGAACCGCGTGTCTCCATGGGGGTAGGAATCAGGCGCTGATTGATAATCTCTTCCTTGACCACAACCTCAGCGCTAGCAATTGCCGCATCGGCGGCTGCTTTATTCCCACACTCCCACTCGAACACAATATTGTTAGGTGCTGCCTCGTGGATCTGGGGTGCACCCGGTTCAACTGCCTTGCGCGCATCGACAACTGCTGGCAAGGGTTCGTACTCAACCTCAACTGCATCGGCTGCATCACGGGCGATGTACCGATTCTCGGCTACCACCATCGCCACCGGATCACCTACGAGCGCCACTTTATCAACCGCTAGTGCTCGGGGGGGAACAGGATAATTCTTGACCCCCGCAGCCTGCCAGGCCGCCGGCATTGGATTAATGTCGAGCATATCTTTGCCGGTAAAGACAGCCACGACACCCGGCATAGCCAGAGCTTTGCTGGCATCGATAGAAACAATCTTCGCATGCGCGTATGGGCTACGCACCAGCGCAATGTGTAGCATACCCGGCAACTTGATGTCATCGAGATAGTTGCCGTGTCCGGTAATCAGCTTCGGATCCTCCCGGCGCTTCAGCGCCCGCCCAACCAGTCGCTCCTTCATTTCGGTAGCGGTCATCCTTGACTCCTCACTAGGTTCTTTGTGAACGGTTGTCGGACTAATTAATCAGCCGCTTGCATTGCTGCCATCTTTTCAGCAGCGTAGCGTACAGCACGGACGATGTTCTCGTAGCCGGTACAACGACAGAGGTTCCCCTCGAGACCGTGGCGGATTTCCTCTTCGCTCGGATTGGGGTTGCGTTTGAGCAGATCGGCAGCAGCCATGATCATCCCAGGCGTGCAAAATCCGCATTGAAGACCATGCTTCTCCCAGAAACCTTCCTGCAACGGATGGAGCTGACCATCCTGAGCCAGGCCTTCAATCGTAGTGATTTCGGCACCGTCACACTGTACCGCCAGCATCGTACACGACTTCACGCTGACACCGTTGACATGCACGACACATGCACCACACTGGCTGGTATCACACCCGATGTGAGTTCCCGTCAGATTCAGGTGCTCGCGCAGATAATGTACCAGCAGCAAACGAGGTTCTACCTCGCTGGTATAGCGAACACCGTTGACCGTGACCGTAATCGTTGTCACTCTCCAACCTCCTCGTTGTCTGTAAAGCGAACTACCAACTACCTGCGATCAGAGCGGGCGAACCAGGTGGGGTAAGAGTGAAAGCAAGATCGCCCAGTTAATGAACTGAATATGCGCATCACCGGCGACGCACTATTAGCGTCGCTGACCGAGTAAATAACCAAGCAAGAAAGCAATAATGACCCACGGCACCCACGGACGCTCTTTCAAGAAGTCTTCAACGACACCTAGAGCAACGTCGATCTCGCTCAAACCTTCCCCGGCTGGAACATGGATTGTGCGACGGAACGAAGCGGAATCAGTAGTCGCCGATGAAGGTGATTCGGCAGCGCCTGGTGGTGAAGCCGGTGTTGACTGTGGCGATGAAGCTGTTGGTTCAGTCGGTTCAGTAGATGAAGTCTGAGACGAAACAGGTTCGGAGGTCGTCGTAATCGGCTCAGCAGCCGAAGCCGTAGGAGCTGGTGAAGGTTCATCTGCCACTGCGGGAGTGTCAGAGGTTACCTGTCCAGCACGCCGGGCTTCAATCTGAGCAGCTAAGGCTTTGAGACTTTGTGAGATAAGCGTCTTGGCTGCACCGTCGAGCAAACGTTGACCGACACTGGCAATCGTGCCACCAACATGGGCTTCACCACCATAATCAAGAATAGTATGCCCATTCTCTTCGCGAAGCTGAATACTCCCCGAACCCTTAAGAAAACCGTTGTTACCTTTACCGTCAACGTGTATTTCGTAGTACTCAGGTGGACGCAGATTGTCAATCTTGACCCGCCCGCTATATACCCCACGAACAGCTTGTAAGCCGATCTTCAATGTGCTCTCATATTCGTTTTCGCCAACTTGCTCAAGACGTTGACAGCCGGGAATCGTGCGGGCCAATACTTCTGGATCATTTAACGCAGCCCACACCTCTTCACGACGAGCGGCAAACGTGTAATTACCGACGATCTTCACACTGGCTCCTTGTGAACTGACCAATTCGGTCAATCACTACCACAGGAAAGCTGTTCTTGCCTGCACGTAGCAAAATAAGGATAGCAGGACAACAGCTACGCTATAAGGGCGGCACGTACAACTGTGAAATTATGTACATCTAGTTATGGGTTCCATATCTATCGTACCGAATAGCAAATGCTTTGTCAAGAGAAATCGAGGTCCGAAATCTCCCCGTACCCTCCAGCGCATTTCGGCGTTTGTAGCGTATAGATGTGGTGATGGAGGAGTGAGGAAGGACATCCGAACATCTTGAACATCTTGAACATCTTGCCTTTACAAGATTACTTGCCTCTGGTATACTCAACATTGTTGAATATCTATACACGCTAGCAATAGGGCAACGCATGACCGAATCAAAGCTGGTCGATGAAATGAATAGCTCCTCGACACTCGACGCTATTGAGCAGATGATCTTGCGTATCAGTTGGCTGGCACAGCGCCAGTTCATCCAGCTTCTTGACGATGAACGGTTTAATCTGACGCTGACCCAGTTTTACACCCTGTTACACTTGGCCCAGACCAACGGTGAATGCAAGATGTCGGACCTCGCCGAAGCGACGCAGCAGTCGGCAGCAGCCCTTACCGGTGTCGTTGATCGTCTGCTCGACAAGCAATTGGTCGAGCGCACACGCCACGAGCGAGATCGTCGGCAAGTAATGGTACAGGTGACTCCACGGGGTTTAGCACTGATTGCCGAGATTCGTCAGGCACGGCGTGAGCAAATTCACGCTGCCCTCGGTCATCTTCCGGCAGCCGATACCGAACGGTTGCTGGAATTACTTGAAGGGGTGTTAGTCGGTATGTCGCGCATCCTCGAACGGAGTGAAGCGGGTCGACTTGCGTGAACGACAGATGGTAGACGAAGACGAGAGTACCTGTCTTCGTCGAAGGAGAGGACATTGTTGCGGGTACCGTTCCAATTAACGCTGCCATCCCTGAATACCGGTAGTGCTGGTTGGTCACGATTGTTCACCTATCTCCGTCCGTACCGTGGTTGGATGGTGGCAGCAATGATCGCCATCATTATCGGCTCCGGTTTAGGGCTGATCGTTCCGTTGGCTATAGGGCAGGTAGTAAATCTGATCACTGGTGATCAGGCATTACCTATGCCGCAGCTTGCCCAGATCCTCGGTTTGGTAGTATTGGGACAGCTCGTTACCGGTGTGATCCAGACCTATTGTCTAAGCTTTGTGGGTGAGCGCGTGGTCGGTGATCTGCGAATCGCTGCCTACGAGCATTTGCAGACGCTCGATCTAGCCTTCTTTGAGCAGCGGCGAACAGGTGAGATTACGTCGCGGGTGACCAATGATGTGACACTTATTCAATCAACGGTGACGACCAGCTTAGCAACGCTGCTCCAGGGTGTTATTCAGTTGCTCGGCGCTGTGATCTTGATGGTTGTGGTTTCATGGCAACTCAGCGGATTAGCGTTGCTCCTGGTGCCGACGCTGGTTTTGATCGCGATCTGGTTCGGACATCGGCTTCGCCTTGTATCAACAACGGTGCAAGATCGGCTGGCCGATGCAACCAGCATCCTGGAAGAAACGGTTGCTGGAATACGAGTGGTACGTTCGTTCAGACGTGAAGCCTACGAGATTGCCCGTTTTCGGGCAGCCATTGCAACCACGGTGACCACAGCTCTGCGGCGTGCCCGCATCCGAGCAATTTTTCAGCCGGTTATGTCGCTGGCAGTGTGGGTAACGTTGATCGGTATTCTGGCAATTGGCGGCTACCTGGTAACAACCGGCAACCTGACTCCCGGCGATCTCGTATCTTTCCTGTTCTTTGCAGCAACGGCTGCCGGATCGATGGGCTCATTTGCCACGTTGTTTGGTCAGATGCAGGAAGCACTCGGCGCTATGACGCGCGTGTTTGAGTTGCTCGATCAGCAACCACGTGTCGTCGATGCGCCCGATGCTATTCCGCTCCCGCCTGTGCGGGGTCGGGTTGAGTTTCAAGAGGTGTCATTCGCGTATCAGTCTCTGCACGCAAACAACGGAGTATCGGCACCACCGGTTCTACGAAACCTATCTCTGACCATCGAAGCGGGTGAAATGGTGGCGCTGGTTGGGCCGAGTGGTGCCGGTAAGAGCACTATTGCCAGTCTGATCCCACGTTTTTATGATGTGACTGCCGGTAGTGTGCGGATCGACGGTTACGATGTGCGACGAGTGCAGATCCATACGCTGCGTGAACAGATCGGGATCGTACCCCAGGAAACACAGCTTTTTAGTGGAAGTATTCGTGATAACATTCGCTATGGCTGGCTTGATGCCAGCGATGCTGATATTGAAGCCGCCGCCCGTATGGCGAATGCCCACGATTTCATTTGTCAGTTACCCGAGGGCTACGATACCCTGGTCGGCGAACGTGGTGTACGCCTGAGCGGTGGTCAGCGACAGCGGATCGCCATTGCCCGTGCGATCCTCAAAAATCCACGGATTTTGATCCTGGATGAAGCAACCAGTTCGCTCGACAGTGAAAGTGAACGGTTAGTACAAGAGGCGTTAGAACGCTTAATGACCGGTCGCACCAGCATCGTTATTGCCCATCGGCTGAGTACAGTGCAGCGCGCCGACCGGATTGCGGTGATAGTAGCCGGTGAAGTAGTCGAGATTGGAACACATCAGGAATTGCTAGATCGTGATGGCGTATATACCCGTCTGTACGAACTGCAATTCCGCCAGTCAACACCGACAAAGGTTGTCGGGTAGTACGAGAATGATACACGGTGTGAGAAACGTTCACTCTGAACGCAGGAGATAACAGTCTTATGAATGAACCAATGTCAATGTTTGATGATCTGCCCGAAGAGCAAGACGATCTGCTCACCGAACCTGAGCGCCGCCTACCGATGGTTGTGCTCGGCGAAATGGTGATTATGCCACACATGACCATTCCCCTCCAAGTGCCACAGGGGAAATCCTATCGGGCTATGGAGCGGGCATGGGAAGAAGATCGCGACGTCTTACTCATTTTTGTCCGCGAGAACCAGCTTGAAGGCTATAAAAGTAACCAACCGCAAAATTTGCCACCTATCGGGGTGATCGCCCAACTGCAAGAGTTTGCCAAGCTCCCCGATGGCACGGCACGAGTGATTCTGGAAGGGAAGCATCGCGCACAGATTATCGAAGCGGTTCAGATTACCCCCTTCTATCGAGTGCGCTGCCGACCTGTATTTGATTCGCCGGTGAGCGGTATTGAGGTCGAAGCGCTGATGGAGACGGTCAAACAGCAGGTTGACGAGTTTGTTGAGCATCTCGGTGAGGTACCCCAAGAAGCGGTACAGTTTGTCCATCGCATCGATCGGCCTGGACATCTGGCCGATATTGTGACCTGGGGGCCGGCATTCGATTTCAAAGATCGGCTTGAGATTCTCAATACCCTTGATCCGGTTGAGCGCCTACGCAAGGCTTACCTGATTCTGGCCCGCCAGCTTGAACTCTTGAAGCTGCGGGTGAAAATCCAGCAAGATACTCGTGAAATTCTTGACCAGAGTCAACGAGAGTATTTCTTGCGTGAACAATTGCGTGTGATCCGCCGCGAGTTGGGTGAAGATGAAGAGGGTGAAGACCCGATTGATGAACTGCGGCGTAGGATTAACGAGCTGAACGCACCAGAGTACGTGAAGAATCAGGCCCTGCACGAACTGAAGCGACTCTCGCAGCAGGGAATGCATAATCCTGAGTCCGGTGTGATCCGCACCTATCTCGACTGGATTCTTTCGTTGCCCTGGGCCGATGAAGAATTGCCTGAGATCAGTATTACCGAGGCGCGGCGGGTGCTCGACGAAGATCACTACGGTCTCGAAAAGGTGAAAGAGCGTATTCTGGAATATCTGGCCGTGCGTAAGCTGGCTGGTGATAAACTGCGTGCACCGGTTCTCTGTTTCGTTGGCCCGCCTGGTGTCGGCAAGACTAGCCTTGGGCGCAGTATTGCTCGTGCATTAGGGCGCAAATTTGTGCGTACCAGCCTGGGTGGTGTGCGTGATGAAGCCGAGATTCGTGGGCATCGGCGGACGTACATCGGGGCGTTGCCTGGCCGGATTATTCAGGCCATGAAGACGGCGAAATCGCGCAGTCCGGTGTACGTGCTTGATGAGGTCGATAAGATCGGGATTGACTTCCGTGGTGATCCCACCTCAGCATTACTCGAGGTGCTCGATCCAGAACAGAACAATGCGTTTAGCGATCATTACCTCGAGATTCCGTTCGATCTTAGTAAGGTGATCTTTATCGCAACGGCGAATCAGCTCGAACCTATCCCGTTACCGTTGCGTGATCGGATGGAAATTATTGAGATCAGCGGCTATACCGAAGACGAGAAGATGGAGATTGCCCGTGGTTTCCTGATCCCCAAGCAACGTGAAGCCCATGGTTTGCGTGAAGATCAGATCGAATTTACCGACGGCGCAATCATCAAGCTCATTCGCGAGTACACACGCGAGGCCGGTGTGCGCAACCTCGAGCGCGAGATCGCCAGCCTATGCCGGAAGGTGGCGCGCAAGGTTGCCGAACAAAGCGAATCTTCAGATAGTACACCGCAGAAGTTCGTGATTGACGAGGCGGCAGTGCTGCAATACCTCGGCCCTGAGCGTTATACCTTTGGCATCGTCGAGGAAAAAGATGAGGTCGGGGTAGCAACCGGGGTAGCCTGGACGAGCGCCGGCGGTGATATTCTCAGTATCGAAGTGTTGCCGTTTAAGGGGAAGGGTCAACTCCAACTGACCGGTCAGCTCGGCGAAGTGATGAAGGAAAGCGCCCAGGCTGCGGTGAGCTATGTGCGCTCACGAGCTGCTGAGTTCGGTATCGATCCGAAGATTTTTGAAGAGCTGAACATCCATATTCATATTCCCGAAGGCGCCGTCCCGAAAGATGGTCCTTCCGCCGGTATTACGCTGACGACGGCGCTAATCAGTGCACTTACCGGGACACCTGTACGACGTGACGTGGCAATGACCGGTGAGGTAACACTGCGCGGGAAGGTGTTGCCTATCGGTGGTCTGAAAGAGAAGACCCTGGCCGCACACCGTGCCGGCATCCGTACATTCATCTTGCCTAAAGAAAATGCCAAAGACATCGGCGAGTTGCCCGAGAAGGTGCGGCGTGAGCTGAACCTTATTCCGGTCTCCTCGATGGATGAGGTGCTGCGAATTGCGCTCAGTCGGATGCCAACAGCGACCAGTGATCAAAACGGCTCACATTACCAGAATAATCGTGGGCCGCAAACGCCTGTTGCATCGACCGGAGTGTAGCAGACGTTTACGTTCATAGCCGCTGGGGGTGTTTCTACCCCTGGCGGGTGTCGGCTTGATGCCCGCATGAATATTGCGAGCTTTCATTCAATGTCTGACCTCCTCTGTTATGGATCAATTTGTGCCGATCTCTACATCTGGTTGCCACACTGGCCACAGCCGGGTAGTGGTCTGCACGCGCTGAATAGTCGCTGGGTGGCCGGTGGCAATGCGCTCAATGAGGCACGTGCGCTGGTAAGCCTGGGGGCGCAACCCCTACTGTACGGCGATCGGTTGGGTTATGATCCGGCTGGCGATCTCATCGCTGCTGAGCTGACAACGCTCGGTCTCATGACCCATATCGAGCGCCGTGCCGATGTAGCAACACCGGTCTGCCATATTCTTATCACCCCTGACGGTGAACGAACTATCATTGCTCTGCGCCGGCAAACTGCGGCTACTCCGCCACAGCCCGATCAACTGGCGATGTCTCAGATCGTGAGTGTCAGTCGTTACGGTCTCCACACCGCCGACGTTGCCCTGCTGGCAAGGCGCCTCAACCGGTTTGTCGTGGCAGGTGATGTAGCCGAGCCGACCGACCCTCTGGCTCAGGCAGCCGATGTCATTGTGACATCGGCTGATCTGCTCGGAGCCGATCCGCTTCATCAAGCTACGGTGTTGCAACACGTGCGCGGCGCCCCGATCTTTCTCACTGCCGGGTCGCAACCGGCTCGTGTGCTGGTATCGGGCAAATGGTACGAAGTCACACCAGCTTCATCTGTTGTCACGAATACAACCGGCGCTGGCGACGTCTTTCGGGCAGGGGTGGTATACGGTATCTGGCAGGGATGGGATTGGGAGACGATTCTGGCTTTTGCGACTCGTGTCGCTACAGCGTTCGTTGCCAGCCGACACGATGAAACGGCCTGAAGAATCCACTCCTTGTACGATACAGTGACGGTATCGTGCAGTATATTGCATCAGCACACCACCCACCGGGCTGCTTGCAGGAGAGACGAAACCAACGCCTGCTTGCGGTATGAGCACGAATAGTGAGATCACAGCGATTGGTCCCAGACCATAGTCGGAACAAGAAGCGCCGCGCCTCCGCACACGCTGGAGAAAGCACGTCGAAGCCCTTTGTTCCTATTCGATGAGCGACATCTAGAAACTTTTCACAAATACTTGTTTCAGCAAACGTTGCCGCCTCACCGGTATTTACTGGTACAATACATAGAGATTCCCGGTAACAACAAACCACGAGGTGGCACTATGAAGCGACGGCGCTGGAATCCCGCAACGTGGGTGAGCCTGGTACCGAATGGGTTGGGCCAGATCAAGCCCAACCACTATTGGGAAATTGTACGCACTGTCTGGGAGAATCGCGACAACCTCGGCAAGGCGTGGCGCATCTTGAACGAAGGTGTGTGCGATGGTTGCGCATTGGGAACGGCTGGGTTACGTGATTTCACAATGAAGGGCGTACACCTCTGTACGGTACGTCTGAATCTGCTGCGCCTGAACACAATGCCACCCCTGGATGTTCAACGCCTGCACGATGTGAGCACCTTACACCATCTGAATGGACGAGAGCTCCGATCATTAGGCCGACTCCCGTACCCGATGATACGGCGACGCGGTGAGCGTGGTTTTCGGCGGATCGGCTGGGAAGAGGCCCTGAATGAGATTGCCTCGTATATGCGCAACACCGATCCACGACGGATAGCATTCTATTTAACCTCACGTGGGATTACGAACGAGACCTACTACGTTGCTCAAAAAGTAGCACGTTTCCTGGGCACGAACAATGTTGATAACGCTGCCCGTCTCTGCCACGCACCGAGCACGACGGCAATGAAGCAAACCCTCGGTGTTGCCGCTTCGACCTGTAGTTACCGCGATTGGATCGGCACCGATCTGCTGGTCTTTATTGGCAGCGATGCCCCTAACAATCAGCCGGTGACGACAAAATACCTGTATTACGCCAAACAGTATGGCACGCGAATTATGGTGATTAATCCGTACCGTGAACCAGGCCTTGAGCGCTACTGGGTGCCAAGTGTGTTTGAAAGTGCTCTGTTTGGCACACGACTCGCTGATCGCTTCTTCCAGATTCATACAGGTGGCGATATTGCCTTCTTAAACGGCACACTGAAACACCTGATTGAACAGAACTGGCTTGATCGCGAGTTTATTGAAGCGCATACCCGCAATTTTGCCGAAGTCCAGGCAACTCTGGCGCAACAGTCGTGGGCCGAGCTAGAACAGGCGAGCGGTGCAACCCAGGCCGAGATGCTGGCCTTCGCCGAGGCATTGGCTCAGGCCAAAAGTGCCGTGTTCGTTTGGAGCATGGGCATCACCCAGCACGAATATGGGGTCGAAAATGTTAAAGCCATTCTTAATCTGGCGCTGGCTCGTGGTTTTATTGGACGTGAGTATTGCGGGGTAATGCCGATCCGCGGCCATAGCGGGGTGCAAGGCGGCGGTGAGATGGGTTGTACCGCTACAACATTTCCTGGTGGCCGACCGATAAACACAGAATCCGCACGCTGGTTGAGTGAACAATGGGGTTTCACGGTGCCTGATAGGAAGGGTTTGAGCTGCGGCGAGATGCTCGATGCCGCTGCTGCTGGCGAACTCGATGTTTTCTACGCGGTTGGGGGAAACTTTCTCGATACAATGCCCAACCCTGACTACATTCGGACGGCGCTCGGTCGGCCACGATTGCGGGTACATCAAGACATCGTGCTGACAACGCAAATGCTGGTTGATCCAGCCGAGACGGTTATCTTGCTACCGGCGGCAACCCGTTACGAACAGCGTGATGGTGGTACGGAAACAACTACCGAGCGCGAAATTATTTTCTCGCCGTACATTTCACCACCACCGGCTGAGGCGCGCAGTGAATGGGAGATTTTGCTCAATGTTGCAGAAAGAACGCAACCCGAACGAGCGCATCTCATCCACTTCAGTGATGGGCAGCAGATTCGGCGTGAGATTGCCCGTATAGTGCCCGAATATGAGGGGATTCAACATCTGCAACGAGCAGGCGATCATGTTCAATGGGGTGGCCGTATTCTGTGTCGCGATGGTCACTTCGGCACACCTGACGGTCGGGCTGTCTTTACCCCGCTTACTCCTCCGACCATATCATTACCTCCCGATATGTTTGTACTCAAGACCCGACGAGGCAAGCAGTTCAATTCACTCATTCACAGTGAACGTGATCCGCTTAACGGCGCCCATCGTGATGATGTGCTGATGCATCCATCTGATGCAGACAGGCTCGGTGTGCGCGAAGGCGACTGGGTTGTGCTCCGTTCAGCAACCGGCGAGATGCGCGCCCGAATTAAGTTTGCCGACCTCAAACCGGGCAACGTGCAGGTACATTGGCCGGAGGGTAATGTCTTGATTGATGCACATCGGCGTGATCCGGTTGCTGGAGTACCGGCCTATAAGGCTCTGGTAAGCATCCATCCGGTAAAAGACACTGTGATGCAGGAAACCCGGTAGTGCAGCGGGCGGTTCTCATCTCCCCTCTGCCACGGCAGAGCAAGAGAGAGCACATTCAACCATGTGGTAAAGTAAGGTCAAGCAGATGATTTCACGAGTAGGATTCCAGCGCCGTACTGTTATAAAGGTGCGAGAAGGGCACCGCCAACAGACGAAAGATGCGGTTGTGGTTGAAGAACCGCTTGAGATTCGGCTGGTTACCCAGGGTGATACGCATAGCATTCCACTGGCAACGGTCATGCGTACTCCAGGCGCCGATGTTGAACTGGCCGCCGGATTTTTGTTCAGCGAAGGGATTATCCGTGAGCGCCGTGATATTGCGACGATCCGGTATTGCCTCGATGCGAATCGCGATGAAGAAACACGTTTCAACACGCTGATTGTCACCCTACGGCCAGCGCTCGAGATCAATCTCGACCACGTCCGCCGACTCTTTTTCGTCTCATCATCATGCGGCGTCTGTGGCAAAATCTCGCTAGAGTCGCTGCGCCTGCGCGGATGTACCCCGCTCGATGATCATCCACCCATCCGGGTAAGCTCCACCGTGCTAACCGGCCTCGACCGGAAGGTACAGCAAGCCCAGGCACTGTTCTCGCGCACAGGAGGACTGCACGCGGCGGCGCTCTTCGCGCCTGATGGTCAGCTTTACGCACTCTATGAAGACGTTGGGCGTCATAACGCTGTTGATAAGTTGATCGGCGAATATCTGCTCAATGAGCGGCGTGATCTCTTGGCACAGTCGATGTTAATGGTCAGTGGACGGGCTAGTTTTGAGATTATGCAGAAAGCACTGGCAGGGCGCATCCCAATTGTGGTTGCGGTTGGCGCGCCTTCTGCGCTTGCGGTGTCGCTGGCTCAGCAGTTCAACATCACCTTGATCGGGTTTCTACGCGGCGCGTCGTTTAACATTTACGCTGGTGCAGAACGGGTAGTGTGATACCAATCTTAGCAATGCCCCCGTATTTCATCCTATCAACTACAGGCGTCAGCGTACGGAAGGAGAAAACGGACGGGATTGATACGCCTCGCAGTTGGCGCAATGCTATCCGGTACTGCGTGACCGAATTGGTCTCCAAGCGGATCGTACTCATCCCTGAGCCCACTGCAAAAACTCACCACGGAGCACACAGAGTACGCAGAGCGTCTAAGATGTATGAATAATCATTTTTGGCCATTGGGCGCATGGAAGAAAAATTTTTACACCCCATGTTCAACGATAGATAAAATTATCGTTAGTCTCTGTGATCTCCGCGGTCTCTGTGGTGAGAAGATCACCTTTTTGCAGTGAAGTTATCCCTTGAACTGCTAAAGTGTGGCTTCAGCGGTCCATAGATTAGATTCACACCTCGTTCCAACCCAGCATTGTTCCGGCCGTGCGCTTTGGCGGTGCATCTCGTATTTCAGACACACGTCCAGCTCTCATCCAGGGAAGGGAAGGTGACGATTCCTCAGCATAACAGTACCGTCCTGCGTGAAGATTTGCTATGATACCGTGCGCGAGGTTAGAGAACACTGTTCCAAAGGGGATCGCTTATAGTCTGGGTACAATGTTGAATACGCGCACGATCAGTTACCTCGAACTGATCGGAAATGGGAAACGCTACCGCGTACCGCCGTACCAGCGCGACTATTCGTGGAATGAGGAGCAGTGGGACGATCTGTGGAATGATATTGTTGATCTCCACAATCAGACCGACAGCTACCATTACATGGGTGCGCTAGTGGTTCAGGCCGAGAGCGATCGCGATCTCCTCATTATTGATGGGCAACAGCGCATGGCCACGCTGAGTATCCTGTCGTTGGCAGTGATTGCCCTGCTCAACGATCTGGCTCAACGGGGAATTGATCCGGATCGTAATCGCGAACGCATGCGCGAGCTGCGTCATCGATTCATTGGCGAGCGTGACCCGGCCTCACTGGTTGAGAGTAGTCGGCTGACACTTAACCAGACTGACGACCCCCTGTATCAGGATTATCTTGTCCAATTACGCACTCCTCTTAACCCGCGTGGATTACCACGATCCAACCGATTATTGTGGCAATGCTTCCAATTCTTCAAAGAAAAACTGAATGACCTGTTCAAAGATCGGTCTGATGGTGCGGTCATTACCCGTCTCTTGTCAGAGACCATTGCCCGGCGATTGCTCTTCATTCTGATTACAGTTGCTGATGAACTTAACGCATACACCATCTTTGAAACGCTTAACGCTTGTGGTCTTGAATTGACCGTTACCGACTTGCTCAAAAACTACCTTTTCTCGCGGATCAGGGTGTCAAGCGATATGCAAGCTCTCCAACGCCGCTGGCAACGACTTATCGAGACGGTTACACCAGAACGATTCCCAGAGTTTCTTCGCTATCACCTGCTATGTGAAGTGGCAAATGTACGTAGCCAACGTTTGTTCAAACTGGTACGTGAACGGGTACAAATACCTCAACAGGTATTTGCGCTGATCGATGCGTTGGAGCCACGTGCTGAACTGTTTGCCGCTCTATCAGACCCGACTCACGGCTATTGGATTGATCGCCCTGATGCACGCCAATATGTGCGTGAACTTGTCTTGTTTCGTGTACGCCAGATGATGCCAGTGCTCTTTGCCGCCTGGGAGCATCTTACACCTGATAACTTCGTGCGCGTACTCAGAATGATTAGTATCATTTCGTTTCGTTACACCGTAGTCAGTGCGTTAAACCCAAATGAACTAGAGTCGATATATCACTCAGCGGCACGGGCGATCATCGAAAAGCGGGCTACATTACCATCAGAGATCTTTGCTCTTTTGAAGCCGATTTATGTTCCTGATCAAAAATTCCTGAACGATTTTGCTTCTCTTTCCATACCTACCAGCGGACAACGCAAGAAGATTGTCAAGTACATCCTGACCAGGCTCGAAAGTCATTTGTCCGGTCGATACTGTGATTCTGAAACCGATCCCGCCTCGATTGAACATATCTTGCCCGAAAATCCAACCCAGGAATGGGAGGCCTTCTTTCCACGGGCACAGTGGGAAGCGGCGATGTACCGTCTTGGCAATCTGACACTCCTGACCCCGGCTGACAATCGACGAGTAGGGAATGCACTCTATTCCGAAAAACAAGCTGTGTACAGTCAGAGCGAATATATGCTGACACGTCGGATTTCAGACATGGCTCCTGAAGAATGGACACCTGCGCTACTCGAACAACGTCAGCAAGAAATGGCACGGCATGCTGTAGCCATCTGGCGTATTGATGTTACGAACACCGACGTTTAGATAACCGGTTTCAATCTGCTCTATGGCGGTGGCGCAAAGGGGTTAGGAGCGCTAAGCCACTATCGCCGCATCCGCAAACTGCCGACCCTGCTCGGTCAAGATGAGTAATTCACCTTGGCGCTGCACCAATCCTTTCTGTTCGGCTCGTCGCACAATGGTCACAGCAAATGATGCCGGCCAACGCAACTCTTCGATCAGGTGATGAGGGTGACACTCAACCCCGGCGTTGCCGGTGCCCTCGTGATTGAGTAAATGGAGGGTCAGCATTTGCAGCGCAAACCGTTCACGATTAATCTGCTGCTGACGAACTTGCGCAACAATTCCTCGCCGTGGTGCAAAAAGAAAGGTGCCTAAAAAGGCAACACCGGTCATCGTAGCCATCGTTCCGGCAATCGAGACATCGAACAGGCGGGCCAGCCAATAGCCGCTGAGTGCAGCAGCAATACCAATCGCAACACTGAGGACAATCATACGGGGGAGGCGGTCGGTCAGAAGATAGGCCGTGGCGGGTGGGGCGATCATCAGGGCAACGACCAACACAGAACCAACCGCATCAAAGGCCGTTACCGCAGTGAGCGAGACGCTGGTCATCAAACCATAGTGGATCAGGGTCGGCGTGAAGCCAAGGGTGGCGGCCAGTGCCGGATCGAACGTGACCAGCTTCAACTCTTTGTAGAAGAGAAGCAGCAGTGTCAGATTGAGAATGAGCGTACCGATACCACCAACCAGTGCTCGCGGCAGATCAAGGCCAAAGAACACAATGCGGTCAAACGGCGCAAACGCGAGTTCGCCGAGCAAGACGCTATCGGTGTCGAGGTGCACATTCCCGGCAAAGCGTGAGATAAGCAGCACTGCCAGCGCGAAGAGTGCCGGAAAGACCAGGCCAATCGCAGAGTCTTCATGCACCAATCGGCTACCGCTGACCAGTTCGACCAACCACACCGTTATCACACCCATCGCAACCGCACCGATAAAGAGCAGTGGCGAAGTTAGGGAATTGCTAATCAGGTAAGCCAGTACAATACCGAGTAAGACCGTATGGCTGATAGCGTCACTGAGCATTGCCATTCGGCGCAAGACCAGAAAGACGCCGGGGAGCGTGCAGGTAGTGGCAACGATTACCGCAATCAACTGGACTTCAAGTTGGGGACTCATCGTGTTCCTCGCTTAACTGGCCTGAAGAACCTGTCGGCGACGAAGATTACGCCATAGTAGACCGCGTCCAGGTGCAAACACTAGTGAAAGAACCGTTACCAGACTCATCATCAAAACAATCAGCGGGCCGGTTGCCAACCCCTCACCGAGTGTACTCAGCCAAGCGCCAGCCATTGCTGCCAGTGCACCGAAACCCGCTGCCAGCACCACCATCGTTTCGAGTCGGTTCGTCCATTGTCGGGCAGCTACCGCCGGCGCAACCAGCATCGCGCTCATTAACACAACCCCGACAGTCTGGATTCCAATCACAATAGCGGCTACTATCACAACGGTCAGTAACACATCAAATCCACGCACCGGTAGGCCGATGCTACGAGCAAAGTCGGGATCGAAAGTGACCAACTTTACCTGCGGCCAGAAGATCAGCACGAGGGCGAGGGCCGGAACCCCAACCACCAGCATTGCCCACAAATCACGTTCAATGAGCGCAGCCGCCTGACCGAATAGAAAACTCTTCAAACCAGCCTGTGCTGCATTGGGTTGCCGTTGCAAATACGAGAGTAACACCAGGCCAAAACCAAAAAAGACGGCCAAGATCAGCGCCAATGCTGCATCATCCTTGATCCGTGTGGTACGTACCACAACGAGTAGCCAGAGTGCCGCCAGCAAAGCAGCGCTAGCGGCGCCAACGAACAAGATAAACGGATCGCGCTGACCGGTAAGCAGAAACGCCAGTGCAATACCGGGCAGTGCTGCGTGTGACATCGCATCACCGAGGAGAGCTTGACGACGCAGCACAGCGAAACAGCCAAGAAAACCACTGATCGCCCCTAGCAGCATCGCACCAATCGTCACTGTGCGCAAAGTATAATCGGTAAACAGCTCCATTGGTCACCTCCGCCAGCCCATTAATCACCTGGCGCCGGAGCAGCCGACGAAGCAGGAGCTGCAACCCGACTCGTCTCAAGCAGCGCAAGCCGACCACCATACGTTGCGCGCAGGTTTGCTTCGGTAAAAACATCATGCACCAGCCCAGCGGCGATCCGACGCACATTGATCAGTGCAACCTGATCGAAATATTCGGTCACCGTCTGCAAATCATGGTGAACGACCACAACCGTCTTACCGGCAGCCCGCAAATCACGCAAGATATTGATGATGGCGCGTTCGGTGACCGCATCAACCCCCTGAAACGGCTCGTCCATAAAGTAAATCTCGGCATCCTGCGCCAGTGCACGGGCTAAAAACACGCGCTGCTGTTGCCCCCCAGAGAGCTGACCGATCTGGCGATGAGCAAACTCGGCCATCTGCACCTGTTCGAGTGCAGCAAGTGCTGCTGCACGCTCGGCACGTCCTGGACGACGGAACCAACCCAGATGACCATAGCGCCCCATTAACACAACATCGAGCACCGTTGTCGGAAAATCCCAATCAACACTACTGCGTTGCGGAACGTAAGCGATCAAATGGCGCTGCTGTTCATACGGTTTCCCAAAAATCCGTACACTGCCTGCCGCCGGTTTGACAAGCCCCAGCGTCGATTTGAGTAATGTTGTCTTGCCGGCGCCGTTCGGGCCAATGATGGCCATCAATACCCCTCGTGGCACTTGCAGATCAACATCCCACAAGACAGGTTTATCGCCATACGCCACTGTCAAATCCTGAATATCCACTGCGATTTCCATCACAACCTCCATCCTACGACGTTAAGGCCTCGACTATTGTCTGCATATTGTGCCGCATCATCCCGAAATAGGTACCGGCCGGCCCATCAGGTTCACCCAGCGAGTCGGAGTAGAGTGCACCACCCACCCGCACCTCATGGCCAACAGCGCGAGCAGCGTTCTGCACCGCTTCTATCGTGCGTGGTGAAACACTCGTCTCAACAAAGATGGCCGGAATACGATTCGTAACGACCAACTCAGTTAGTGCCCGAATCGTAGACGCACTGGCTTCCGTCGCGGTACTGATCCCCTGCACTGCTTCTACCCGCAAGCCGTATGCCTGCCCGAAATACCGAAAAGCATCGTGAGCAGTAACCAAAATCCGACGTTCAGGCGGAATACGCTCGGCCATCATACGTAGTTCGCGATCAAGTGCTTGCAAGTCGGCGAGATAGCGCTCACTACGCTGTTGATAGATTTCACTTCCCGGCGGATCAACCGCGATGAGGGCATCACGGATCGCAATGACTGCATAGCGCCAGCGCTGCGGATCGTGCCAGACGTGCGGATCATACGCTTTATCATGATCGGGCCATTCGAGCAGCAAGTGTTGAGGTACCGCTTCGGCAACAGCAACCGCTCGCACATACCCTCGACGATGAATATTCTCAAATACCCGTGAAAGGCCGGCTTCCAGATGAAGCCCGTTGTACAAGATGAGATTTGCCTCTTGCAAAGCGAACAGATCGCTTTCTGTCGCAATATAGGTATGAGGGTCGATCCCAGGCCCCAGCAGAGTACGCAACAGCACCCGATCACCGGCTATCGCCCGCACCGCATCACTGATCTGACCGGTTGTAGCAACTACTCGCAAACGACCATCAGTGACCGGAGTAGCGCAGGCGGTCAGGACGAACAGAACAATGCCTATCAGGACAGTACGAAATTGCATATTTATACCTACTAAAATATTTTTTAGTCAAACCTAAAATAGCAGATTTTTGTTAAACTGTCAAGATTGCATATAGCGCCGATCCAACAAACTCTGTTGCGCGAAACCAGAAAGGTTAACGCGGCGCTAATGATAATTGTTCTCGCGTTTGTCTTAGAACACACCGTGCGGGCGGATTTGGCAGCCCCTCTCCAATGCGCCGACGAGGATGATCGGCGAGAAAACAGAGGTTTGGCGGTAGATTAGCGTCGGAACGGGAAGTATCTTTATACGCACTCACTTCGCTCTTCTCTGAGAGGCTGAACAAAAACCCAGTTTTCTCATTGGGCACCTCCCGTACCCGTGCGCCCATTGCGTGAAGGGGGGACCGCCATGCTTTCGCGCCAGTCACGCTCCGTCCTCCCCTCCTCGCCCCGTGTGGGAGAGGAGGGGGCAGAGGGTGGTGAGGGCGCCGGTTGCTCGCCAACGTTCCCCTCACCATTCTGGCGATGCCTCTGCTGAGCGCCTGATCAAAAACACGAGTTTCCGATCAGGTTCTGGAAGCAGACGGTGAAGATTTGCAAGGCAGGGTTATTTCTTCGTTCAATATGCTAGAGTAAAATAATCGATGTATCTTTGAGCGGTACAGTGCGTTGCGCCACCACGACTCCACAAGCCATGGTTACCATATAAAGATGACTGATTCTTTGCAGAGCTTCGATGTATTATATGAAATTACTGACGCACCAGGAGTTTACCCATGGCGGCGCTCCCTTTCGTTATGATCTATCTCATTCCGGCAATCATTTCTGGCGGGCTGGCAATTGTTATGTGGAAACGACGTTACTATCGTGGCGGGCGCCCGTTTACGCTCTTGTTGGCGGCGATTGCCTGGTGGAATCTTTGCCATGCCCTGAGTATCGCCGACACCACATTTGAAGGAACCCTGTTCTGGTCATTGTTGCAAAACATGGGCATTGTTCTCATCGGGCCGTGTTGGTTGCTGATTGCACTCGCATACTCTGGTGAATGGTGGCGTGTCCCGCGCTGGATTCGGCGTGGCATTTTTATCCCTGAACTGATTGCACTACTCTTCGCGCTGACCAATAACTTGCACAACCTCTGGTGGTCAACGGTCACACCCGACACTTCACGTCCATTCTTCTGGATTTCAGTGACGCGAGGACCGGTCTTCTGGATGCACAGCATCTATGCCTACGTTTGTCTCATCATCGGGATCGCTATTCTGGCCCGTGCTTCTGCTCAGGCACCACCGGTTCATCGGTACCATGCTCGATTGATGCTTATTGCTGCCCTCATTCCAGCACTTGGCAATGTTGTGTTTCTCAGTGGTATCATCGGATCGTGGAATGATGATCCTACGCCGATCCTGCTGTTTATTTCGGCAGCCCTGGCAATGTTTACCACGATGCGTTATCAACTGTTCGATCTTGCCCCTCTGGCTGAACGCGAAGTGATTGCCGGTCTCCCCGATGGATTAATCGTCCTTGACAGTCGCGGGCTAGTTGCCGAAATCAACCAGCATGCCCCTCGTCTGCTCGGCATCCACGGCGAGCGCTGGATTGGCCGTTCGCTGGTCCAACTGGTTACTCATTCTCCGTTTGAACACGATCTGCGCCGCCTGCTCAATACTTCAGTGACGACCTCTGGCCGACCACTGATCTGTGAGAGTGGTCATCAGGCTATTGAAGTAAGAATCCGTCCATTACAATCAGCAGCCGGTATCACAACCGGATCGCTGCTGTTAATACGTGACGTCAGTGAGCGAATCCGCGTCGAACAGGAGCGCGCCCGTCATATTGCCGCCTTGCGTCTGATCAACAACATCGCCCGCAGTGCCAATACTGCTCAGGAAACATCCTCACTGCTGACAACGATTGCCCGCATCATCGTGCAAGAAGGGCACTGGCAACGGGTCGCAATTGGCTTGATCGAAGAAGGGCAGCGTATTAGCATCAAGATTGATTATACGCCTACCGGTGTTGGGCGATTACAAGACCAGGTCATAAGTGGCACGGCCGCAGCGAGACTGATTGAACGCATTCAGCAAGGGCAACCAGAACTGATCAATACCGATGAACTCACGGTTGATGACCCACTGACCATCGGTCTCCACCAGGAGGGCATCCGCTCGCTGTTACTGGCGCCACTACGTCACGACCAGAATGCGACCGGCATTTTAGGTCTGGCCTCAAGTGAAGCGAAGAGTATGACACCAGTGCTGGCCGAACTGGTCACCGCAATTGGCGAATTGATTACCGATGCGCTGATCCGCATTCGCCTGTACGAACAGGTGCAACGCGCCGACCGACTCAAAACCGGTTTCCTGGCAACCGTGAGCCATGAACTACGCACCCCGCTTACTTCTATTCTTGGCTACACCGATATACTTCAGCGGGGGGTACTAGGAGAGCTTAGCCCTGAAGTCCGAGAAACCCTGAGATATATGCGCCAGGCCAGTCTCAATCTCATGCGGTTGATCAACGATATTCTTGAATATTCACGCCTGGAAATCGGCCAGATGACAATCGAGCTTGAACCAGTTCCGGTTGCAGCGGTTGTTCAGAATGTCGTGGGGCAAATGTTACCGCAGATTCGCGAGCACGGATTGCAGTTGCGTACAACAATTCCGGCCGATTTGCCGCCTGTACAGGCTCATGCCGGCCGTCTCGAACAGGTCCTGATCAATCTCCTCAGCAATGCGATCAAGTTTAACCGGCCACAGGGGCTTATCGAAATTAAGGCAGCAAACCACGGTGACTTCATTCGCATTAGCGTTCGTGATACCGGAATCGGCATTGCTCTCGCCGATCAGAAACTGATCTTTGAGGAATTTCAGCGCCTCAAGCAGGCTAATGGCCGATCAGTTAGCGGCGTTGGTCTTGGCCTGGCGATCTGTCGGCGCCTGATCCAGCATATGGGAGGCAAGATAGGAGTAGAAAGTAAACTTGGCGAGGGATCGACCTTCTTTTGCGACTTACCAATAGCTACTGCATCGCGAACTGTGGGCGAGCGAGCCGACGTATGACCGTACCCCCGATTCTGTTCTAGCCGTCATCTCTCTCGCTGCCAGCGGCAGCGGCTACTCCTAACGCACCGGGTGTTACCCGGATTGTCGTCGTAGCTGCGATGCGAGCGAGCGCAGTGGTCTACAGAACAACAGCAGTGTTCTCCCACCGTTAAGCCCGCCCCACGCACCTTGCTCCCCATCAGTCGGCGCAGTCGCCTAGCCGCCGGCATTGCTGCCGACGCTGGTCGGCTCTTACCCGACCGTTTCACCCCTTACCGGAAACCCGGCGGGACTCCTCTCTGTTGCCGTCTTGCGTCACCGGCAGATTACTCCACCGGCGCCCCCGCTTCCTGTTTCGCGGGGCGACCTTCCACCGTTCGGTGGGCGGGGAGTCGGGAAGTTCCTCTGGGGAATACCCCAGCGACGGCCCGTCATACGTCGGCGCCATGCATAGTATACTATAACTGTCACGATATAAAAATAGGTGAGAGGACTGGTTTGCAGAGTTTTCAGTTGTTGGTCGTGTCCGCCAGTGAACCGTATCCTCAGTTGCAGCGATCACCGATCCACGCCGGCGCCTGGGAGCACGGGCCTCCGGTCCTGAGCAGTGCATAACAGGGAACGATCGTTTATCGCATCAACCCACCATCATCCCATCCCCAATTCCTCATGCGTGGGGTTAATCTACACTTACCGAGACGATGACGGGCATAATCGGCAAGACAACCGAATCGTAGCCGCAGACTATCGTTGGAAGAGGCATACATCCCTTCCTTTGGGGTAAGGCGGTACTTCACCCCAACGTGTAATTCCGTTCATTACATCTGAAACCGATTGAGCAGTTCTTGTTTTAGATCCCACAACCGCTGACTGAGCGAAACGTGATAGATGTGCGGGTTCATAATGCGCCGAACTCCAAGATCAAGCCGCTCGACGTCGGCATGGCGGCGTTCGCGCATCTGTTCAATTGACACCGGATGGGCCAAACGTCGGCCGTGTACCATCGCAGGCTCTAGCAGTGGCTCAATTCCGGTCAGCTCTGCCCGCAACACCGCACGCTGTCGGGTATGATCGCTGGGGTGGCGTAACCGAATCACCTCTTCCCTGGCCGGATCTTCATCTTCGAGAGCGATCAGATCGGCGGTCGCTTTCCCGCGTGCATCGTACAGCCGCCACACTCGTTTCAGGCCGGGATTGGTCAATTTTGCTGCACTCTCAGCAATCTTAATCGCCGGTTGCCAGCTCTGCCCATCGTGTAAGGCAACTAGCTTATACACCCCACCAAGCGCACCTTCACCGTGTGAAGTCACCAGCCTGGTACCTACCCCGTAGACCAGACGACGAATAATCGCATTGGCATCGGCTTGATAGCGCGGCGCTTCCTGAACGATCTGGCTCTGAATCTGCCAGATCACCAGTTCGTCGAGATCATTGGAAAGGACAATCACCGTATCAGGGAACCCAGCCCGATCAAGCATGAGCGCTGTCTGGATCGCCAGATACGCCAGATCGCCCGAGTCAAGACGAACGCCTACCGGCTTATGCCCTTTGGCGCGCAGCTCTTCAAAGACGCGAATCGCATTCGGCACCCCACTCTGCAAGGTGTCAATAGTGTCTACCAGCAGCAGACAATCATCAGGGTAAACCGCAGCATAGGCCCGGAAGGCGTCAAGCTCACTCATCCCAAGGGCTAGAAAGGCCTGTACCATCGCATGGGCATGGGTGCCTTTCGCGGTTTGCCCAATCGTATGCGCCAGACCAACATTCGACGTAAAGTCGGCGCCACCAATTAAGGCAGCACGTGTTCCGGCATTCGCACCCAGCCCCTGACCACGACGCAAGCCAAACTCAAGCACCGTACTGGCCCCACTCGCCTCACGAATCCGGCTGGCCTTCGTTGCCACCAGCGTTTGATAATTAAGATGATTGAGCAAAGCCGTCTCAAGCATTTGAGCCATCATCAATGGCCCGCGCACGATGGTCATCGGCGCCTGCGCGTGCACTACCCGCCCTTCGGGTACGGCCCAAAGGGTGATGCCCCCAAAATGACCGTGGCGACCCAGATAGTTCAGAAAATCCTCATCGAAGATTGGCTTGCCGACCCGATTGCGCTGACCGCGTAGCACCTCAAGCTCGGTTGGCCCAAAAGCAGCGGTCTCCATCCAGTCGAGTAACCATTCAAGTCCGGCAGCAATACAATAACCGGCTGAATGCAACCCGTAGTTGGGTGGTTGCCGAAAAAAATGATCAAACTGTGCCATCCGTTCGTGAATGCCCATCCGAAAATAGAGCTGGGCCATCGTCAATTGATATTGGTCGGTGAAGAGGATGCCCGTGGCAGTTCGCTGTTGGATACCGTTCATATCGCCTCGCTTGTATAGTGTACATTATACACTAATATACCAGCGCAAGAGCGTTGTGTCAACAAGACAGCAATGAAAACAGAGAGGGATGGTAGGCTTCGCCCTACCGCAACATCCCCCTCCTCTGCTTGACCTGAGAGGAGGGGTTAGAGAGGAAGGTAAGGGGAACCAGTCGTGCTGCTGCGCGGATACGCTCTCATTATTTATCTTGACCTTTGATACAGCGCATTAATAGCCAATCGCCGATGGTGGCGCGTATAATAGCGAATTTGACGCGGCAGATTATCTTCCGCTGGGAGCGTCTTAACGTATTGCACCAGTCGTTCGGCAATCTGCTGACTGCGTACCACTTGTTCGGTCGATGGAAGCCCCTGCAACGTTGACTCCCATGGATTGTTACACACGCCTTCGACAATGATCCCAATCAGTTCGGGTAACAACTTACTGTGACGCATCCAGTTCAGGGCCAGACAGAATCCAGGGCTGGGAACGGGCAGACGCTCACGGGCCACGGCCAGGAGATCGGCCGAGTGACCAACAGCGATGACTACCAAAACCGGTTCGGTGATTGTCGGCAAATGATGCAAATTCAGCAGCGGAACGTCTAACAGTTGCGCTACTGCCATCGCTAATGGTTTGCTGTACGGATCGGGGGTTGTGACTCCCCCAAAATACCAGTTACTGCTCCGGGCGAGGGCTAGAAAACGCTGTACGGTGCGAGCAACATCTTCTTCGCGCAACTGGTAATGCGCAAGCGGATGTATGTTCAGACCATCATCTGTCGCCGAACCAAGACAGACAACCCCTTCACGGATGTAGAGATCGTCTTTGCTATTGTCACACGTGCGGAACTCACGTCTGCGCTCAACACTTTGCAAACAGGTGAGCAATTCCAGTTGCGCCTCTGGTGTAGTAGCCAGCGCCAGGCCTTGTTGCCATGCCTGCTGGGCTTCATCGTAGCGTTGGAGTTGAAAGTAGCAACGACCAAGCAAATGAAAAACAGCCCAGTCGTCGTAATAGCGTTGGCGCGGTTTTTCCAATAGGCTTAACGCAGTCTCGTATTCACCACGGGCGACATAGATATACGCCAGTTCGAGTTGGGCTGCGACATCGCCCGGATCAAGTTCAAGACAACGGCGAAATTCGCGTTCAGCCTCATTGTATCGTTCAAGTTCGATCAAGACAAAGCCGAGATTGAAATGGGCAAAGTAATCGTCGGCCAAATCCGCCACTGCCGCAAAAGCTTCGGCAGCCTTTGCCAGCAAACCCTGTTGCTGATAGTGAAAGGCCAGAGCATTATGAGCATCACGCAGCGTCGGATCGGCAGCTATTGCCATGCGAAAATGGTCAGCCGCTGACGCCGGACGCTGCGTGCGCTCGAAAGCTAAACCGTAACGCAAGTGGCGACGACCGGCAACGCGCTTGGTCTCGTCTATCATTGTGAGCCTCCTCGCCCGTGGCAGGGCGACCATTGCGAGCCATGACGTCGCAGATTGACGGTGCGCACCATGGTTATGGTAATTGCGCACGGCTCATTGTATTGTTAGGCAGGGTAGCCGCTAAAGCAGCCGCCTGCACATCGAGAATCTGTCTGATCCCATATTCAGCCAGATCGAGTAGAGCATTAAGTTGGGATCGGCTTGCCGGTACTCGTTCAGCGGTGGCCTGGACTTCAATGTAAGCACCGGCGCTGTTCATAACGACATTGCAATCTAGATCGGCCTGACTGTCTTCATCGTAACAGAGATCAAGCAGCAGCGTTCCTTGCACGATACCAACACTCACCGCTGCTACCGGTGTCAGAGCAGGTTTGACTTCAATGGCGTTACTACGCACGAGGTGCTCAACTGCCAGAGCCAGGGCCACATAACCACCACTGATAGCCGCCGTGCGCGTACCACCATCGGCTTGCAAGACGTCACAATCGATAGTAATGGTTCGTTCGCCAAGAGCACTGAGATCGACTGCCGCTCGTAGCGATCGTCCGATCAGACGTTGTATCTCCTGGGTACGTCCACTTGGGCCGTTCCGTTCACGACGGGTACGCTGGAGGGTCGCACGTGGGAGCATTGCATATTCGGCAGTTACCCAACCACCCTGCTGACCACGCATCCAGGCCGGTACGCCATCCTCAACCGTGGCCGTGCACAGTACACGTGTGTTGCCGTATGCAATGAGCGCCGATCCTTCAGCATACGGCGCAGCACCTACTTCGATTGAAATCGCTCGTAGTTGATCGGGCAATCGCCCATCAATTCGCACCATACGCAACCGTTTCCTCTACTTCTTATTGCTCATCATACCATATTCATAACTGCGATACAACGTAATATTGCTTAACCGTGCAATATCATCCGGCGCGCCTGCCAGAGATACCAGCACGCAACGCTGCGGTACGGTCGCCAGCGTTCACCCAGCATTCGCACCTCGGGAGATGTTGGCAGGTGCGGCAGGTCGTATATCAAGCGCACTGCATCGCGCAAACCAAGATCGGCAGCCGGCAATACATCTAGACGTTCGAGTGCAAACATCAGATAGATTTCGGCTGTCCACCGCCCAATACCTTTTACCGCAGTCAACGCTGCAATCACCGCTTCATCGTCAAGCGTCGGTAATTGATCCAGGTCAAGTTGACCACGTATCACCCGTTCGGCAAGATCACGCAGGTAACTGCTCTTGCGGGCCGAAAGACCAGCAGCGCGCAAGAGAGCCTCGTCGGCAGCCAGGATGGTCTCTGGGTCGAGAATACCCAACCGTTCAATCAAGCGGTCACGAATCGTGCGGGCTGCGGCAAGCGATAGTTGTTGACTGATGATCGCATACGCAAGCGTGGCAAAGCCGTGGGGCTGGCGCTGGAACGTATACGGGCCGATCTGCTCGATCCATCGCGCTAAAGTTGGATCAACGTGGCAGAGATGATGAAGTGCATCTTCCATCGTTCCATCGTACAATAATACTAGAGCGCCGTCCTCTGGCGAGAGTTTTCAGTTACAACTTCTCCTTCTATTGTGGGCAAAGAAAAGGGCCAAAGGACAAATGAAAGTCGCGAACCGTACCTTTCCGCAGACACGCTTTTAGAGATATTGTACTCGACTATCAAATATGTACTGCAATGTTTACCATCGGTACCGCTGGTCATGTTGATCATGGGAAGTCAACGTTAATCAAGGCGCTCACCGGTATTGATCCTGATCGGTTGCGCGAGGAACAGAAACGCGCAATGACCATCGATCTGGGTTTTGCCTGGCTTACCTTGCCGAGCGGGCGTGAGGTGAGTTTGATCGATGTACCGGGTCACGAGCGCTTTATTAAAAACATGCTCGCCGGCGTTGGTGGTATCGATGCAGTGCTACTCGTCATTGCCGCCGATGAATCGGTAATGCCCCAGACCCGTGAACATCTGGCGATTATCGATCTGCTCGCAATACACCACGGGATTGTGGTCTTGAGTAAAGTTGACCTGGTTGATGCCGATTGGCTGGCGCTGGTCCGTGATGAGGTACGCGAGGTCCTAGCCGAGACAGGCCTGGCCGCAGCACCGATCATACCGGTCTCGGTTCGCACCGGGGTTGGTCTGTCTGAACTGATCCAAACGCTCGACCGACTTCTTGACACTTTGCCAATACGTCATCAGCCAACCGGTGTGCCACGACTAGCAATTGACCGCAGTTTTGCTATTGCCGGTTTTGGTACCGTTGTTACCGGTACTTTACGCGGTGGCCCGTTGTTTGTCGGCCAGGAAGTTGAGATATTGCCGCAGGGAATACGAGCGCGGATTCGTGGCTTGCAGAGTCATCAACGTCCTATAGATCAAGGACGCCCCGGCACACGCATCGCCGTAAATCTGGCCGGTGTCCATCACCGTGATCTCAAACGCGGGAATGAGTTGACTCTCCCAGGTGCGTTACGCCCAACAACCCTGCTCGATGCCAGGGTTCAGATCGTTCGTGAAGCCGCACCAGTCTGTCATAACACCACCCTTGATCTGTTTATCGGGAGTAGTGAGGCTGCTGCGCGGATCACGTTGCTTGATGCCGATGAGTTAGCAGGTGGCACAGAAGGATGGGTTCAGATTCGTTTGGCAACACCGGTCGTTGCCTCGGTTGGTGATCGCTTCATTTTGCGTCTCCCTTCACCCAGTCAAACGGTTGCCGGTGGTGTGGTGATTGATCCCCATCCTCCACGTCATCGCCGTTTTCGCGCCGACGTTATTACTGCGCTCAACCTCCGCACCCAGGGGAGTCCATCTGAACGCATCCTTCAAGCACTGGCCGATGGACAACCACGGCTGCGCGCCGATGTGATAGCCGCAACCGGAATGACCGGCTCGGAAGCAGAATCCATTCTGGCACCATTACTCGCCGACGGCAATTTGGTGGCCCTGGGTCAAGATGGTCTGACTACCAAAACGGGCTGGGATCGCTTGCGCGCAACACTGCGCGATCTGTTAACGTCATATCATCAGCGCTTTCCACTGCGTCGTGGAATGTCAAAGGAAGAGGTGCGTCAGCGCTTACAGGTGTCAAGCCGCCTCTGGCCGGGAGTGTTACAGGCAGCGCTCACCGAAGGTCTCATTGGCGCTGATGAAACAACGATACGTCTGGCCGATTTTACACCTCGGCCAACCGCCGAGCAACAACGGCTGCTCGATCAATTCCTGAATGCACTGAAGCGCCTGCCGTATACAACGCCAGCGGTTGATCCTGGTGATGAACTGTTGGCTTGGGCTTGTGATCAAGGAGTACTGGTGAAGATTGCTCCAGACCTCTATTTACTTCCGGCAACGTATTCCATGATGGAGACGTGGGTTCGCGCCACGATCGAAACCCAGGGGAGTGTGACAGTCGCTCAGCTCCGTGATCACTTTGGCTGCTCGCGTCGCTATGCGGTATCATTCCTTGAACACCTCGATGAACGACGGATAACTCGTCGGGTTGGCGATGTGCGAGTGCTGGCCCGTTGAAATACTCGTCGTTGTATTGGACATAAGCCTATGACGCATGATAGACTCTTAACATATATCCCCGCTGGAAAGGAGACGACCTTGACCGGTAAGCAAAATGATCTGCGCCGCTTTGGGGCTGCTCTGTTATTAGGCATGGCGGCTGGCTTTGCTGCACGCTACTACTTCGAGACGCGCACGCGCAGCGAAGGGCGGGTTGCCATCGGTCTCATTGATTGGGAACAGGCCCGCCAGACCGCTCTACGCCTATCACAATGGGAGCAGGCGCCGATAGATAATCGATCCTTTCGTCGTGAACAGTATGCACGTATGGTCACGCTGAGCGAACCGTTGATCGCCGAGTATCTCGGTGTGCAATTACCCGAACCGGTTAGTCGCATCTTTGTCTTTGACCGGCGAGAATGGCTGGAAGCCAACATCGTTTCGTTCAGCCAGCTCTTCCGCCCGATTGAAGAGATGTACGAAAAGAACGGCGGCGGTCGCGGGGCACTGGGCATGCTTATGAACGATGTGAGCAGTAAACTATTGGGCATGCAGATCGGCGGGCTGCTAGGCTATCTTGCGCAGCGTGTGTTGGGGCAATACGATCTCAGCCTGCTTTCGGCAGAGGCCACTGGTGGTTCCCTCTATTTCGTCGAACCCAACATTGCGCGCGTACAACAGCAGTTGGGACTGAGCGACGCAGAATTCCGTCTCTGGATTACCCTGCACGAGATGACCCATGCGTTTGAGTTTGAGGCTTATCCATGGGTACGCCGCTATTTCCGCGAGTTACTCGATCAAAACTTCGCGCTAATCAGCAGTCAAATGCTAAGCAGTGGTAACAATCTGTTTGATATGCTAGTGCGGCTCTTGCAAGGCATTGGCAGCGGCCAACACTGGATCGAGACAGTGCTGACCCCCGAACAGCGCGCCGTCTTTGATCGCATTCAGGCGTTAATGTCACTGATTGAAGGGTATGGTAACCACGTCATGAACGCCGTTGGTCGTCGCTTGCTGCCCAGCTTTAGCCAGATCGAACAGCGCGTCGCACAGCGGCAGAAGCAACGCACGATGCTCGATCTGATGATCTTTCGTCTGACCGGCCTCGACCTGAAGCTGGCCCAATATCAACAGGGCGAGGCGTTTGTCAACGCTGTGGTCGCGGAACGCGGGATACAATTTGCCGGTCGAGTGTGGGAACGGCCAGAAAACCTACCGACTATGGACGAGATTCGCGATCCGGCTCAGTGGATCAGGCGGATGGATCGTCAGCAATAAGAGAAAGGGGCGGGTTTTATGTCCGCCCCTCTGTTAGACAGTGCCCCTCTTGCTCCCCATTCTTCCCCAAGGTAGGGAAAGCCAAAATGATCATTCCCCTTCCGGCAGCGGTAATGGCAATTGCTCATCGGTGGCTGCGGTTGGTTGTGATGCTGATGGGAGAGTCTCCGGTGCTACCCCAGCCGCACCGACCAGCGCCAGCAAACCGGCCTCATCAATGACCGGTATTCCGAGTTGTTGTGCCTTTGCGAGTTTGCTTCCGGCATGAGCACCCGCTACAACGTAACTGGTCTTCTTACTTACACTATCGGTTACTTTACCCCCATGCGCAGTAATCAGCGCACTCGCCTGCTCACGACTCAGCGAAGGTAAAGTACCGGTTAAGACAAATGTCTTACCGACCAACGTATCACTGTGACGAGCCTGAGTTTCTGCGCCATCTATTTGTACACCAACAGCACGCAGCTTCTCGATCAACGCTCTATTTTCTGGGCGTGAAAAGAAATCAACAACACTGGCCGCGACCACCGGGCCGATACCGGGAATACGTTCGAGATCTTCCTGGCGGGCATTCATAATCGCTTCAAGAGAGCCAAACTCGTTCGCCAGCGTCTGCGCGGCGACCGTTCCTACATAACGAATACCCAGCCCAACAAGCAGCCGATCAAGCGGTCGCTGACGAGCAGCATCAATAGCGGCCAAGAGATTGGCAATGCGTTTCGGCCCGAATCCTTCAAGCGTTGCCAATTGCTCTGCCTTCAGCAAAAAAATGTCTGCTACGTCACGGATCAACCCTTGTTGCACAAAAAGTTCCGCCTGGCGTTCACCCAGCCCCACAATATCCATTGCCGACCGACTCGCAAAGTGCTCTACCCGTCGCACCAGTTGTGCCGGACAGATACTAAAGTTGTTGCAGCGCCAGGCTACCTCACCCGCTTCCCGTTCGAGCGGTGAGCCACACGCCGGGCAATGGGTTGGGAACTGCCAGGGACGCTCGCTGCCGTCACGACGGGCAATCACCGGGCCGACGACGTAGGGAATGACATCCCCAGCCCGCTTAACAACCACATAATCGCCTATCCGAATATCCCGTTGCGCAATATAGTCGGCATTATGCAGGCTGGCGCTACGAACGATGACACCACCAATCTGTACCGGCTCCAGTTCGGCATTTGGTGTTACAACACCAGTACGACCGACGTTCACCGTAATATCGATCAGACGGGTGATTGCTTCACGAGCCGGAAACTTGAGCGCAATTGCCCAGCGTGGATCGCGACCAACTACGCCCAATTCACGTTGTTGAGCAAAATCATCAACTTTTATTACCATCCCATCAGCTTCATAAGGTAGCTTGTCGCGTCGCGCCATCCACTCTTCGCAATAGGCCAAAACCTCTTCAAAATTGGTAAACCGACGAGCATCCTGGTTGACCGGAAAACCGAGGGCACGGAGATACCGCAACGTCTGCCATTGGCTACTGAGCGTAACCCCTTCGACCGCACCGACCCCGTAAGCGAAAAAGCGGAGCGGTCGGCTGGCCGTCACCATGGGGTCTTTCTGACGTAGCGAACCGGCAGCAGCATTCCGAGGGTTGGCAAAGACCTTCTCACCCGCTGCTGCCAGTCGATCATTCAAGACCTCGAAATCGGCGGTACGCATATACACTTCACCGCGCACTTCAATCATTGTCGGCTGCATTGCGGGCAGGTCATCAGCGACTGATTCGGGTACACGCAGTGTCAACGGGATACTGCTGATAGTGCGCAGATTGGCCGTGACATCCTCACCGATCTCACCATCGCCGCGAGTAGCACCCTGCACGAATTGACCGGCACGATAGGTTAAGGCAACGGCCAACCCATCAATTTTGGGTTCGACCACATACGCTACCTCTGCATCACTACCGAGTAGACGCATAACCCGATCACGCCAGGCCTGGAGATCGGCAGTTGTGAAGGCGTTACCAAGTGATAGCATCGGCTGAGCATGCTGCACTTTGGCGAATTGCGTAGCAGGAGTGCCACTTACGCGCTGCGTTGGCGAGTCAGGGGTTATCAATTCTGGATGCGCCGCCTCAAGAGCACGCAATTCAGCCATGAGTGCATCGTACTCGGCATCGCTAATGATCGGATCGTCGAGCACGTAATAGTGATAGTCGTAACGTCGGATCAGGTTACGCAGCTCTTTGATCCGCTCGGCAACCGCAGTTTGATTCATGAGTAACTCCATGGTCATGATAGAATTGCGCCAAAGGTACTATATATTGTTGGCATGAAGTAGTACCTTTGGGGGGGTTGCGAACACGTAAAAAAATCGTTATCATACTACCACCCCCCCCACACGAGACCCACTGGTAACCGCCAGTGGGTCTCGTGCATCATGAACTTGAACGATGCGAACATTTGTACATTATTGTAGCACAACTTCTAGGGCGCCAACCATTGTCGATCACGAGCATTATCACTATCGTTCACCGTGGCGATTGTGACAACACCTCACACCCATCAGCAGTGATCAGCACCAAATCCTCAATTCGCACACCACCCCAAGCAGGAAGGTAAATTCCCGGTTCAACCGACGTGACCATACCGGCTTGCAGAGGTGGACTCGGCGGTGCATCAGGCGCTGTCATCCGCAACCATGGCGCTTCGTGGATCACAAGACCGACCCCGTGACCAAGGCTATGCGCAATACCATCAGCATATCCGGCCTCACCGATAACCCGCCTGGCGACTACATCGGCTTCAGACCACGGCAACCCAGGACGCAACGCCTGTATTGCTGCCTGCTGAGCAGCGAGGGTAGCAGCATAAACGGTACGGAACATATCATCGGCTTGCCCTAATACAATTGTGCGCGTCAGATCGGCGTGATAGCCTGAGTAGCGAGCACCCATATCAATGATGATCGGCTGTCCTTCACCCAATTGATCGTCACCCGGTGTATGATGCGGACGAGCACTGTTACGACCTGCCGCGACAATAATCGGAAAGGATGGCCCCTCAGCCCCTAGCTCGTGCAGAGCGACTTCAATCTTCCACGCCGCTTCACGCTCGGTCATGGCAGGCGAAAGAGTGGGCAACACAGCCGCCAGCGCAGCATCGGTAATCGCCACCGCCTTTCGCAAAAGAGCAATCTCACCACTGTCCTTGACCATTCGTAGCTCTTCAACGATGTTCTCGGTGGCAACCAGCTCAACCTCATTACCCAGCGCAGTGGTCAATTGCCGATATTCGGCTACTGTCATCGTGGCAGCTTCAAAACCTAATTTCCCGATTCCCAGTTCAGCAGTCAATTCGGCAACGAGTTTGGGCAACGGTCTGGCAGGTGGGCGTATCTCACACAGGCTGAATGCCGGTGCCTCAGCCGCAGCCTGTACCACATAGCGACCATCGGTGAGCAATAATGCTGCTTCGGCACTGATCAACAATGCACCAGCACTACCGGTGAAACCACTAATGTAGCGACGACTAGCCGGGGCTGTGAGTAAGATTGCCGGCAAGTCACGTTCCGCTAACGCTGTACGGAGCCGCTGTAGTCGTTCTATCATGAGCATTCCTTTCGTTTTGACCCGCAATCTTGAGCAGTAGTAGCGTAGCGAACCCAGATGTCGGTACCAGGATACTACAAAAACAACAGGCGTATGTTTTAGAGCCGATCCGACCTATCCTGTCGCAGAAAAAGATGGGGCAGGGCGCAGCGCTGCTGCTACGCCGTGAGACGATTCTTCGGATCGGCACGCAGTTGAAATGGTGCATACCGCACCTGGGTACACGGGTCTCCGGCCCGCACAGATGGTGCGTACCGCACCTGGGTACGCGGGCCTCCCGCCCGCATAGATGGTGCGTACCGCACCTGGGTACGCGCTCCTCCCGCCCGCATAGATGGTGCGTACCGCGCCTGGGTACGCGCTCCTCCGGCCCGCACAGATGGTGCATACCGCACCTGGGTACGCGGGCCTCCCGCCCGCACAGATGGTGCGTACCGCACCTGGGTACGCGCTCCTCCCGCCCGCACAGATGGTGCGTACCGCACCTGGGTACGCGGGCCTCCGGCCCGCATAGATGGTGCATACCGCACCTGGGTACGCGGGTCTCCCGCCCGCATAGATGGTGCATACCGCACCTGAGTACGCGGGTCTCCCACCCGCACAGATGGTGCGTACCGCACCTGGAATCATCTTTTTTCGTCGTTCCTACCGAGTACAGCGGGATGAAGCGCCTATCTGACATATCATGTCGCGGAAGATCGGGGTGCAGTACCGCTGTGCCAGTCTATCAGGATAAGCTCGTGAGGAAAAGAGTCCAGCGTGTTCCATCCATCGACGGTTTTCATCTGTCGGACCGTGAGACGATTATACGGAATGAGAGTGCAATCCGCACCCCTATTGCTAGAATGACTCACATCATCCGAGGGAACGCAGAGCACAGACAGAACGTTCGCTTAGCGCGTTTGGCGGGCGAGCCGTTACATAGACGAAACCATCTCTATGGATTATCAAGGTGCTTGCGGCAACGGTGAGATCAACAACGGCTCAAGCTGCCCACGTTTCCAGAGCCCAATAACTTCCACATAGCCGTAGCGCACCGCACCACTGACTTGTAATCGAGCAAGCGCAGCCTGATCCCGATCACCATTCCGTAGTTTGATTTGGTACGCATTGGCAGCCGGTACACCACCGGGTCCGATCAGATCGACCAGCAAACTGGTACTGCTGGAAACAAGCAGGGCAGCTCGCGTTGTGACAACCTGACCTTCGTAGCGGTTATCGGCCAACAACTGTTTCAGCTCGACTTCAACCAGATTGAACGGCTGTAACGATGGCGTTTCAATGGTATAAAGCCACGCTCCGCCCGGCCCATAGTTACCGGCAGATCGCCAGACACCCTGTGCAATCACCAGCCCATATTGCACGCCGTCTACCTCACGGATAACCAGTTCAGGCGGTGGATCGAGACCACCAAGCCATACCTGCTGCGCTGGCGGATCGAGTGGCAGCGGTCGCTCTGCACTAACACTTATATGACTGACGAGCCGTGCTCCCTGTTCATCGCGGTAGAAGAAGGCAACCATCGGTTGGGAATAAGCCGGCGGACCCGGCAGAAGCTCGGCCAGCAACGGTAGGGATGGTGTCGATGAACAGGCACTAACCCAGAGCAGACTGATAAAAAGAGCGAACAAGTGTTTTCGTTTCATACTGTGCATTGTACCATAATTCGGCTCTTTAACACTCAAAAGCTCGCATGACAGCTCCCCGACAGATGCATGATAGGTTTTGACAGTTGTTGTTAACCGCCTTCGCACTATTGTCGTGGTATCGTATATTGCGGATACGAAAAATGTCTGGTGCAAGTATGAAGGAGGAGTCCTCTTATGGGGACCAAAAATTCTCGCTTACAAGGATTTTATCAACTCAATCCCTTCGAGCGATTACAGATGGTTAAGTCCTTTGATGGATTGGTAGATGAAGATTTGCGCGCCTTGCACGGCGGTCAGGGTGGTGCACTCACCATTGAGCGCGCCGATAAGATGATTGAGAATGTCGTTGGTACGTATAACCTGCCTCTTGGCATTGCGACCAACTTCCGTATTAATGGCCGCGACTATCTGATACCAATGGTGGTCGAAGAACCATCAATCGTGGCCGGGGCCAGTTACGCTGCACGTATGGTACGCGATGGTGGGGGATTTGAGACGAGTAGCACCGAGCCGCTGATGATCGGCCAGGTTCAGTTGGTTCATATTAGTGATCCCGATCAGGCTCGCCAGACCATCCTGTCGCGTAAAGAAGAGATACTCGCGCTGGCAAATGCTCAAAGCCGATCACTGGTCAGTCTCGGTGGTGGCGCTCGCGATGTCGAGGTGCGCTTCTTCCCAACTAGCCCCATGGGGCCAATGCTGGTCGTTCACTTGATTGTCGATTGCCGCGACGCAATGGGGGCGAACGCGGTGAATACCATGGCCGAGGCAGTTGCACCGCTGCTGGCCGAAATGACTGGAGGTCGCGTATACCTGCGCATCCTCTCGAACTTGACCGACCGCCGGTTGGCCCGTGCTCGTTGTGTGGTACCGGCGGCCTCACTGGCCCGTGACGGTCTCAGTGGCGAGGAGGTCGTTGAAGGTATCCTCTGGGCTTATGCCTTTGCCGTCGTTGATCCCTATCGGGCAGCGACGCACAACAAGGGCATTATGAACGGGATCGATCCAGTGCTGGTCGCTACCGGTAACGACTGGCGAGCGGTTGAGGCGGGCGCTCATGCTTACGCTAGTCGCAATGGTCGCTATACCTCCCTCTCACACTGGGAACGCGATGAACAGGGGAACCTGGTCGGTACCTTGGAAATGCCACTGGCAGTCGGTATTGTCGGTGGGGCGACAAAGGTTCATCCCACGGCACAGGCTGCATTGAAACTCCTTGGTGTACGCAGTGCCAGCGAACTGGCAGAAGTCTGTGTAGCGGCGGGGTTGGCCAATAATCTGGCTGCGATGCGAGCACTGGCCTGCGAAGGTATCCAGCAGGGGCACATGAGTTTACATGCCCGCCAGATTGCGCTGGCTGCTGGCGCCAGTGGTACGTTGGTCGATGAAGTTGCCCGGCGTATGGTTGCCGAACGCAATATCAAGCTGACTCGCGCCGAAGAGATTATCGCCGAACTCGAAGGACGGCGTGCCGGTGATCCCAACCGTAACTAGTCAGACTCCTCTGGCGGCCTGTATATGAATTTCAGCAGGCCGCCATTCATCTGAAGGGCGCAATGCCGCGCTGTTCACCCTGAATTGTCAGCAATCAGATATTGTGAGTCGGTTGCGATACATGTTCGTCGCTGAGCGGCGAGCAATGTCATAATATGCCTTGAATATCAGCACGGAGCATCTCTCATGATGAAACCACAACAGCCGGTTGGCATTATTGGGTACGGGACATACATCCCACGCTACCGGATTGCGGCTCGTGAAATAGCCCGAATCTGGACGGACGGACAAAGCGGTACGCCAGTTGAAGCTAAGAGTGTGCCCGGCCCTGATGAAGATACAATTACGATGTCTATCGAAGCAGCGCGTAACGCACTTGCCCGCGCCGCCATCCCAGCTTCAGCGCTGGGAGCAGTGTGGATTGGGAGCGAAAGCCATCCGTACAGTGTAAAACCATCAGGAACAGTTGTTGCAGATGCGCTGGGGGCAGGTCCGTGGGTAAGCGCTGCCGACTGGGAGTTTGCCTGTAAGGCCGGCTCCGAGGCATTCACAGCCGCAATGGCATTGGTAGGCAGTGGAATGCAACGTTACGCGCTGGCAATCGGAGCCGATACCGCGCAGGGTCGTCCCGGTGACGCCCTGGAATACACTGCTTCCGCTGGCGCCGCTGCCCTGATCGTTGGCCCCGCGGAAGAGGCATTGGCAACCATTGATGCCACGATCTCGTATGTTACCGATACGCCCGATTTCTACCGACGTGCTGATCGTCCTTACCCGGTGCATGGTAATCGCTTTACCGGTGAACCGGCCTACTTCCACCAGATTCAATCAGCAGCCGGTGAATTACTGCGGCAACTGGGGCGCACGGCTGCCGATTTCACCTATGCTGTTTTTCACCAGCCCAACGCCAAGTTTCCTCAAGCAGTTGCTAAACGACTCGGTTTTACCGATCGGCAAGTAGCGCCCGGGTTGCTCAGTCCACAGATCGGCAATACCTATTCGGGGGCAGCTCTCATAGGTCTCTGTGCAATCCTCGATATCGCCCAACCAGGTGATACGATCTTTATGACGACTTATGGCAGTGGCGCCGGTTCCGATGCCTATGCCCTAACCGTTACCGAGGCAGTTCTGGAACGCCGCGAACGAGCACCACTTACAGCTACATATCTGAAGCGGGCAGTGATGATTGATTACGCTATCTACGCGAAATGGCGTGGCAAGCTGGTGATGGGATAAGATGAGAGGTTTTATGATGTCAAATGTTTATATTGCAGGGATGGGTGCTACCGTCGTTGGCGAGCATTATCAGCGCAGTCTAGCCGATCTCGCGAGCGAAGCTGCACGCGCTGCGCTTATGAGTGCATCTGGCATTGCTCCACATCATATTGGCGCCCTCTACGTTGGTAGTGCCTTCAGCGAGGAGTTGTACGGGCAGAGTCAACTCGGCGCCTATCTGGCAAGCATGCTGGGCCTATCGCCTTCAATCCCGGCGCTGCGCGTTGAAGCCGCCGGTGCGAGCGGTGCACTGGCGCTGTATCAGGCGGTGCAGGCAGTACAACATGGGTTACCGGTCGCGTTGGTGATCGGGGTTGAGAAGGTCACCGATCATCTTGAAGATGAGATCGAAGCGGCTCAGGCAATGGCAACCGATAGCAACGAAGAGGCATTGCACGGCGTAACGCTGACGGCGCAGTGGGCGATGCTTATGCGTCGTTATATGTACGAATATGGCTACTCTGCCGATGCCTTTGCCCCCTTCCCGATCAACGCTCATACCAACGGCGCGAAGAATCCGCTGGCACTGTATCGCTTTCCGATAGATGCCGGCAAATATCGAAAGGCGGCCCAGATTGCCTCGCCGATCAATATGCTCGATTGTAGTACGCTGGCCGATGGCGCTGCTGCACTATTGATTGTGAACGAGAATCTGGCCCGTGAACTTGATGGGGTGCGAATCCGCATTGCCGGTGCGGCAGTTGCGACCGACCATCCAGCCCTGCATCGGCGACGGAATCCACTTGATCTGAGTGCAGCCCGTGCCAGTGCCCATATTGCACTTGGCCGCGCTCATTTAGGTGTCGGCGATGTTAATGTATGGGAACTGACCGACCCGCACGGAATTGCAGCGACGTTGGCCCTTGAGGCAATCGGCTGTTACGAAACCGGCACTGCTCCGCGTCATGCTGCCGAGGGAGCGATTACTCCAGGCGGAAAGACACCAATTGCGACGGCAGGTGGTTACAAAGCACGTGGCGATGTCGGTGGCGCAACCGGTATCTATCAGGTAATCGAGATTGCCCAACAACTTCGTGGTCAGGCCGGTGCTACTCAGGTGACCAACGCTCGTGTTGGGTTCGCACAATCGCTCGGAGGTATTGGTACAACGGCAGTTAGCCATGTCCTGATTCGCGAATCATGAGCCATCCTCTTCACAATATTCGTTGCGTGGGGTACAATATGGCTGCTTCCGCTATTTGCAACACAGGAGCATACCCCATGATTCAAGAGATGATTAACGGTAGCGTTGCAGTTCTTACCAATCCGTCGGTACAAACGTTCGAGCGGCACGAGCGGGATAATCTTGGTTGGGCATTGATCTATGCGGCCATTGCCAGTGTTATCAATGGGATTATTTCGGCTATCACATCCCCTTTTCGGATGGGGGAACTTCGAGCGCAACTTGAGGCTCAAGGGTTATCCCCAGACGCGATCGAGACAGCCATCGCTCAGCAATCTAATCCGATCTTTGTTGTCTTCGGAGGGGTTTTCGGCACAATTATCGGCTCATTAGTGATTTGGGGGTTCATTTACTTGCTAGGTCGGGCCTTTGGTGGTACTGGCAGCTTTGGCGAATTGGCCTGGGGTATCTCCCTCTTCTCGTCACCGTTATCTGTGGCCCAATTTATTGTATCTTCTATCCCACTTCTGGGCTGGATCCTTTCACTAGCCTTGGTCATTTACGGGATTTATCTCAATTATTTGGCAATCCAGTCTGGGATGAACCTGCCATCGCAGAAGGCGCTCTATATTTCGATCATCCTGCTGGTCATTGGTCTCTTCTTCTGGTGTATCGCGATTGGCCTTGCTGCTACTCTCGCGATCTTTGCAGGAGGTTTTGCACCATGAAAATAGCGCGACACTGGCGGGATCGTGTGCCCCGCTATCGTCTTGAAGGACAACGTCATCGCCACACTGGTGAGGTACGCTTTCCGCCTCAGCCACCGGCTCTCGATGAAGACCCCAACGATTGGGAGCCGTATCAATTGAGTGGACGGGGTGAAATCTACAGCTTTAGTGTGCTACGACAGGCACCAGAAGGCTTTGCCAGCTTTGGGGTCTATCCGGTAGCACTGGTGCGGTTAGAAGAAGGCCCGCTGGTGACCGCACAGCTCACTGATTGCGACGAATCAGAACTCACAATTGGTATGCCGGTTGAGATGGTCACACGACGGTTAATGGATACCGGTGAGGATGGCGTCTTAGTGTACGGTTATAAGTTTCGGCCCAGGCTATCGTGAGGAGAATGATTTTTTCCAGGCGTGTGGGTCGCTGATTGGTACGATGGCATGCAGGGTTTACACCTGATACCCGCCTGTGGCACGAAAAGAAGGAGGGGCGAGACGCTGTCTCGCCCTGTGCGGTATCATAACCCAACATGTGTTCCCGTCGGCATCAGGCTAGTCGTCAATCGTGTTTCTTCCATCGACAGGGTTCATCCGTCGTGGACGCGATGACGAGATATTCGGATAGGTACTAAGCATCACCGAAAACCGGAAACCTTGAAAACTTCGAGGGCACGGTTCTCATGCCCCACGATTTGCATCCTCCAGAGAACAACCGGTGCGCTCACTGGCCGAATACCGTTGGATAGCCAGCAGCTTTCCATGCTCGTATACCACCGGCAACGTTAATTGCCTCGTAGCCGCGTGACCTTAGCAGATCGCACGCCGCAGCACTACGATTCCCCGACCGGCAGATACAGACAATTGGCTTATCGGTAGGTAGTTCATTCAAGCGCTGTTCAAGCTCTTGCAAGGGAATAAGTGTTGATTGTGCAACCCGTCCATCTTGCAAGAATTCGGCGGGAGTCCGCACATCAAGCAGCAAGAAGTTCTCGTTTTGATCAAGCATGTTCTTCAACTGAGCCACGGTTATCTCTTTTGGAGTGGACGTTGCACTGGGGAGGGTCGTAGATGCCCCACACGCAGTTAAGATGGCGAATACGAACAGCGCAACGAATTTGAAAGCGTGTTGCATTGTGATATACCCTTAATCGTTACATCCTAGGGCCAGCATTGCGGCGTGCGTCGTCATATGGATATGATCGTAACCGATTTTATTGATTAGCTCCGACTGTTTGAGCCGATCCATCACCGGTCCCTTAATGTCAGCCAGGTGAAACTCAACCCCGGCATCACGTAGTTCATCGATAAGATGTTCAAGGGTGTGGAGGGCACTCGAGTCAATAAAGTTGATAGCTGAACCGATCAATACCAGATGTTTCACCTCTGGTCGTTCGGCAACGATCTGCAACAACGCACTCTCAAGATAGCGCGTGTTAGCAAAGTAGAGACTTTCATCAACCCGTACTGCCACCACGTGCGGCCAGGTCTTGACCTGATGACGTTCAACGTTGCGGTATACCTCGCTATTGCCAAGGCGCCCGACAATCGCAATGTGCGGACGACTGGTTCGCCACAGATAGAGGATTAATGCCGAGGCAACACCGACAAAGATACCGTTTTCGATACCCAGGGTGAGTACACCCAGAAAGGTGATAAGCCAGGTAAACGCATCGCCGCGATTAGTACGCCAGATGCGCTGCGGTTCTTGCAGATCTACCAGGCCGATAACGGCCACAATAACTGTCGCCGCCAGCACAGCTTGCGGTAGGTAGTAAAAGATCGGTGTGAAAAAGAGCAAAATCACCGCGATCCCAAGGGCTGTTACCAGTGACGCCAGACCAGTGATCGCGCCGGCCTGGGCATTAACGACCGAGCGAGCAAAGCCACCGGTAACCGGATAGCCACTGAAGAAGCTGGCCGTCATGTTCGCTGCACCCAGGGCAACTAACTCCTGATCGGGATCGATAGCTTGTCGTCGTTTACTGGCCAGGGCCTTCGCCACAGCAATCGACTCGACGACGCTCACCAGGACAATTGTCAGTGCGGTTGGTAAGAGCGCCTGCATGTCGGCCATTCCGAACGGCGGTACACTTATCGGCGAAATACCGGGCGGAATTGCACCCACCACCGCAACGCGGGCAGTCTGATCGAGCTGCAATCCTTGTACAACCAGAATACCCAAAATGACGGTTAAGAGTGGTGCACCACTGACGATTAGTGTCACTGCCAATGGTGGCAAGCCGATGCGGCGCAAGAGCGGGCGCAAGCCCTGCCGGAAGAAGACGAGCAGGCCGATACTCGCCAGCCCGATGGTGAACGTGACCAGATTTGTCTGGCTTAAGCCAGCGATAGCCTGTATGATGGTTTCGTGCAGATGTTCACCGCCAATGCGGTAACCGAGAATATATTTCAACTGACCAACCGCAATGATCAGCGCCGAAGCACTGGTAAAAGCCGTCAGGACTGGATGCGAGATAAAGTTCAGAATCGCGCCTAACCGCAGTATACCCAACGTCAGTTTTATTACACCGACCATGAAGGCCAGTAAGAGCACGAGTTGCAGATACCGCTCGCTCCCCGGATCGGCAAGCGTACTTACCCCGTTAAACACCAGTAATGAGGTAATAGCCACCGGCCCTACGGAAAGCTGTCCGGAAGTACCAAGCAAGGCATATACAACGAGCGGTGCAACTGAGGCGTAGAGGCCGATCTGGGGAGGCAGACCGGCCAACTGGGCGTAAGCCATGCTCTGCGGGATGAGCATAATGGCTGTCACAATACCTGCCACAACATCGCTTGGCAGATGTTCACGACGGTAATGGCGCAGCCAGTTAAGAAATGGAAGGTATCGATAAATTGCCGCTAACAGCGCAGCCTGCACGCCAGGCTGCCGAGCTGAAACGGGTGTCATAACACTCCCCTACCTCTGCTGCGGATCGAACCGTTCAAAGAAATCGCTCGCGCAAAAATCAAATGTCTCGATAGCATCATCATCGTAACCGGCGGCACGTAATTCGGCCTCGGCCTGCTCACGGCTCCAACCTTGATGCACCATTCGGTAGAGCATCCAGATCAGGCCTACCCGAGTAGCACTTCGACAGTGGAACACAAGTTTACCGGTTGCCGGATCTTCGACAATACGTGCAAACTCGGCGAGATGTTCAGGTTCGAGTTCGTAAGCTGGCCAGGGAGCGTGTATATAACGGAGTCCCACTGCACGGGCTGCTACCGCCTGAACGGCTGCCCGTTCGGGGTCGCTCCGAATATTGAGAACTGTCTGATACCCGGCCTCAACAAAGCGTTGCCAGTCTTCTGGCTGTGGTTGTGCTGCCAGTAAAACGCGGTCGGTGACTGCATAACTGCGCAACGGTGCAACTTCGGTTTGCTGTTGGAGAGCGTTGCAAGTAGTCTGGTGTTGCATAACGGTGTCCATATCCTATCGTTTCTAGTAGATCGACCATACGAGGCGAGACGGCCGTCCTGTGCGCCGAAAGGGTACTCACTCCGGCTGTCTCTCCTTCTGTGTATCCTACGACTGACGATTGACCGGATAACCAGCGCGTTGCCAGGCGATCATCCCACCCACAACGTTGGTAACATTGGTAAAGCCATAGCGTTGGAGCATTTCACAGGCCACCTGACTGCGATTTCCTGAACGACAGATACAGACAATCGGCTGGTCTTTCGGAAGTTCGTTTAACCGCGTTGCCAGTACCGGCAACGGCAGCAAGCGCGCTCCGGCGACATGACCATCGTAAGCAAATTCCTCTGGCTGACGCACGTCAACCAGCACCATCGGAGTACGTGCATCCAGTTGCGTTTTCAATTCTTGCACCGTCATCGTTGCAACTTGATGTGGTTGTGCTTCTCGCAGATGACGAAATAGTTGGCGAAACATAATCACTATCCTTTCACAATAAACGACGGCGCGCTCATTGAGCGGTGATCGCGCCGTCGTCGATCAATAATCGCAGTTCAGTTTACCTATTTTTAGATAAACAGCGTTACTTTAGCACGGGCAGCGTCACCAAGGAAGGTAGCAACACCACCGGTCTCCAGACCATCTACCAGCTCTTCATCTTTGATACCGAGCAGTTCACGCGACATATCGCACACGACCATCCGCACCCCTAGCTCACGGGCCATTGCGAAGAGTTCTTCCGGCGACGCTACGTCGTGCTTCTTCATCAGATTCCGGATGATCTGCGCACCAATGCCGAAGAAATTCATCTGCGACAGACCAAGCTCACCCAGTTTGCCGGGAAGCATCGCGGTGAAGCCCTGTTCGAGAATGTTCTTGCCACTGAAGACCTTCTGTTTCTTTACTGCACTGATCCCCCAGAAGGTGAAGAACATACTTACTTCCAGGCCCATCGAAGCAGCACCGGTCGCGATAATAAATGCGGCAATGGCCTTATCGAGATCGCCGGAAAAGACTACCATCGCCAGCCGATCTTCGATCCCCTGAGCCGGTGATTGCTCAAGTGCCGCCACCCGCTGTTCAAGCTCTGCAATGCGGGCCAGCAGCGCCTGTGTATCAATCACTTCTGTGGTTGGAGTTGACATGGGTTTCCTTCCTACGCTGAAATCTTCCTAATCAGGCCGTGCGCCGCAGGTAGTGAACGTACAGCTCCTGTCCATTCTCTTGCACAGTCTCTTGCGCAATCAGTTCGACATTTTTAGCAGTCTTGGCCCATCCTTGAAAATCGGCCACCGACCCACGATCCGTCGAGATGACCTGCAAGACCTGCCCTACCGGTAATTCAGCGATTGCCTTTCGGCTCTTGACCAGTGGCATCGGGCACTTGGCCCCCTTTACGTCGAGTGTCTGATCGAAATGTGGCATAATGTTTCTCCTCCCTATGAATTGCTGGCGGTGGTAATGCACCTACTGCCGCTACTGCTTCTTATTGTATAACGTCTACCCGGCCAATGCACAAATATTCTTGCCTAGCTCAAGCTCGCTGGCCTTGCCTTCACACGGCTCAACCAGACCGATGTTCACCCGCTTGATCTCAACATATTCGGGCGGGAACACCGGCAGATGGCTCAACACGAAGGTAGTGAACTCTTCGAGCGAGCGCGGTCGCAGGCTATCGTTCTGAGCGCGTACCTGTGCAAACGGTGCCGCAAAGATACCATTCCCGGCATCCTCTTCAAGCGAGCTAAAGTGGGCTGGCAAGATGACCGTATCGTCGGTTAAATGACGTGGCAGCCACTCGAACATACTGCGGTAGAGGATTGGCGTCCAAGCCTCGCCTTTACCACCAAGATCGGGGCGTCCGAACGAACGCAAGAAGATACCATCACCGGTAAAGAGATAGCGCCCACCATCCGGTGTTTCAGCCAGGAAATTGACTTGACCAAGTGTATGACCAGGATACCAGATTGTTGTGATACGCACCTGGCCAATCTGGAACACCTGTCCATCCCGCAGCGGTTCGTAGGCAATCACCGCAGGTAACATATCGATTGGGTGAATGGCGTCGTAAGGATGGATATAGTACGGTGCACCAGTCTCTTTTGCCAGCGCTGGCCCGCCGCTGATGTGATCGGCGTGAACGTGCGTATCGAGGATAAGTGTGAGCTTCGCCCCAGCATGATCAATCAGCTCGCGGTATACATTGATATGGCGCAGCGGATCGATTAGCACCGCTTGCTCACCGCTAATGATAGCAAAACTCAGATCGCCACGAGCAGGACGGGCAATTTGTACAATCCGCCCCCACTCTTTGCTAACCACGTCACGAACATCGTAGTAGTTACCCCAGCCAATCATCCCTTCACTGAGCGACACCGCACGATAGCCGTGATTGTTCAGGACTTCGGCTACGTACTGTGAGGCGCCACCTTTAGCACAGACTACAACCACTTCTGTAACATCTTTCGGCATCCGGGCCAGTGCCGCCTCTTCATCCTCGATAAAGTCGAAGTACGGGAGATTAAGCGTGCGCAGGGTCGCATGACCTTCAATCGGCATTCGCTTAAATTCCTCTTCATTGCGCACATCAAGGATGAAGAATGGTTGTGCGCTCAGAAGACGGGCATACAGTTCGCGTGGTGAGATTTCAGTAGCTGTTGATTGATTTTGTGTCAACGTCATTGCTTGTAACCCCTTCATTTTTTGTGAACTGACTCACATTTTTCCTACAGCCGTAGCATACTGCGCGAACGTTAGAGTTATGCGAGGGTTTTGTTAGGATTTGGTAAGGATAGTCGTAGAGAGACCAGGCAATGGCAGCAACAGTACCTGGGAACGCCAGAGCAGTGTTCCGTTCGTAAAAGATCACCACCCAGGCCAACGGAAGAACAGATACGTCTGAAGATGATCCGTCGTGTGGACGATCCACGACCGATAAAACAACGCTACGATAGAGCCGTTATGGTTGCATTCGTTCAACAAAGGCAGGAATTCTCGCTATGTCTTCACCATCGGAAGCGATACTGGCTCGCTATGCCCAACGCAACTTCTGGTTAAACGTCCTCGATGGCAGTGCATTTACATTTGGGATCAGTCTGGTTTCGCGCTTTACAGTACTACCGTTAATCGTCGAGCGACTGACGGATGCCCGCTGGGTACAAGGACTCATCCCGGCAATCTTTTTTGCTGGCTGGTTATTGCCGGGGTTGTTTACAGCGCCCTTCATTGCAGCACAGCCACGACGGAAACCGTGGGTGTTACTAGCAACAATCGGTGAGCGGTTACCGTTCCTGGTACTGGGGATCGTTCTGCTGACACTTCCTGACCTGCCAGCAAGTATTTTGCTGGTTATCGTCTTGAGTTTATATGCCATCTTTGCAACCTGTGCCGGTTTAACATCTATCGCCTGGCAAGATTTGATAGCCCGCATCATACCAGCCCAACGTTGGGGGCTATTCTTTGGACTACAGGCTGGCTTAGGCGGTCTGTTTGGCATTGGCGGTGGGGTACTAGCAGCAACCATTCTGTCCCAGCAACCATTTCCGCAGAGTGCCGGCATCCTCGCCCTTATCTGCTTTGCAGCGATGGTGATTTCGTATATCTTTCTCGCCTTGACGGTAGAACCGGCGCAGGCGCCAATTCCTGCCCGTCCATTTCATGTCTTCTTACGGGGCCTCATACCGTTACTACACCGTGATGTTGCATTTCGTCGTTACCTTTTTTGTCGTGCAGCAATTGCATTCGGCTTAACAGGGCATAGTTTTCTGACGGCGGCTGCACTTGAGCAGTTTCAGTTGCCAGCCGCCGATATTGGGTTATTCACCAGTGTTATGCTGGCAGCGCAGGCAGTTGGAAATATCGGTCTGGGTGCGTTGGCCGACCGCTGGGGACACAAGCAAGTGCTGGTACTATCGGCAGGTATGGGTATGATAGCCCTACTACTGGCATTGATCGCACCAACAAGCATTTGGTTTTTCTTCGTCTTTGCTCTGGTTGGAGCAGCCCAGGCTGGTTATCAACTTTCCGGTTTTACGCTTGTCTTTGCGTTCAGCCCACCAGCAGAACGAACAACCTATATCGGGGTCGCAAATCTGGCATTGGCGCCAGTAGCAGCTATCGGGCCGATGTTCGTTGGTCTGTTGGCAACTTTTGCAGGTTATCACACTATGTTTGTCTTGCTGGCACTGGTAGGCATGGCTGGTATTGGAATGCTCCAGTGGCAGGTAACCGTACCGCTTCAGGTTAAACAAACGCCGTCGGCATGATGAATGACGTTACGTCTGCACCAAAACGTTAATGCCCGGTCGTGTCTGATACGCCGATGAATGTCATGCCTCGCTATGCCGTTTTCACGTCCGCTTGTCGCATCGGCGCGCCATGTGGAGGAGGGTTGGGGATCGCCCCCTATTCTCCCTGACGATACGGTGACAGGCATCCCTCGCTTCAAGGTGAAGAAGAGAGGGTTCGTGCTTCCTACGACAAGGCATCGTCTTGCCCCACTACTCAACGTCGGAGCGGCCTCCGTTGCACCGCTCGCCGTCGGGACGATGATCACGAGACACGCCCAATGGCGGCGCTACGGGGTAGGCCGCGTGGGCCTGGTCAATGCGCCAGGTGTAGGCGTACCGGGAGGGACGAGACGGCGCCTCGCCCCTACACGCCCTGCCAATGGTTCACAACGATAGTCACGGTGCGCCTCTCCGACATCTCCTGGCGCAGCAGCAGATCGGTCGGAGCACCGCGCCGCTGCGCCCATCCACTGGGAGGCATCGGTCGAATCAGCCTCCGTTGCACCGCTCGCTGTCGGGACGATGGTCACGAGACACGCCCAATGGCGGCGCTACGGGGTGGGCCGCGTGGGCCTGGTCGATGCGCCGGGTGGAGGCGTACCGGGAGGGACGAGACGGCGCCTCGCCCCTACACGCCCTGCCAATGGTTCACAACGATAGTCACGGCGCGCCTCTCCGACATCTCCTGGCGCAGCAGCAGATCGGTCGGAGCACCGCGCCGCTACGCCCATCCACTGGGAGGCATCGGTCGAATTAGCCTCCGTTGCACCGCTCGCTGTCGGGACGATGGTCACGAGACACGCCCAATGGCGGCGCTACGGGGTAGGCCGCGTGGGCCTGGTCAATGCGCCAGGTGTAGGCGTACCGGGAGGGACGAGACGGCGCCTCGCCCCTACACGCCCTGCCAATGGTTCACAACGATAGTCACGGTGCGCCTCTCCGACATCTCCTGGCGCAGCAGCAGATCGGTCGGAGCACCGCGCCGCTGCGCCCATCCACTGGGAGGCATCGGTCGAATCAGCCTCCGTTGCACCGCTCGCTGTCGGGACGATGGTCACGAGACACGCCCAATGGCGGCGCTACGGGGTGGGCCGCGTGGGCCTGGTCGATGCGCCGGGTGGAGGCGTACCGGGAGGGACGAGACGGCGCCTCGCCCCTACACGCCCTGCCAATGGTTCACAACGATAGTCACGGCGCGCCTCTCCGACATCTCCTGGCGCAGCAGCAGATCGGTCGGAGCACCGCGCCGCTGCGCCCATCCACTGGGAGGCATCGGTCGAATCAGCCTCCGTTGCACCGCTCGCCGTCGGGACGATGGTCACGAGACACGCCCAATGGCGGCGCTACGGGGTAAGCCGCGTGGGCATGGTCAATGCGCCAGGTGGAGGGGGACTCGTGCTACGGCACGCACCGGAAACTGAAGGCGCTGAATGTGATCTTTGCCGATTCACCATGCTTCAGCCAGCCAAGATTCGTACTACGGCACGAACCTGCTCCCCCGCATCTTTCCCCTTCGCGGATATGGTTGGATGAGATTGAAACGGACTTGACACCCACTCTAACCGATGCCTGTGATGAAGAGCATAATAGTCGAAAAAGACCAACCTTGTGACGATAATGAACACACGCTGTCAGTGCGTGCTGCTCTGTGTTTGCCCTACCGTTTGATGCAGGAAACACCGGACAGGTGAGAGCAACCAATACGGTGACGAACACGATAACGGCGATAGTTGGCGATGTGGTCTGGCACGAGTATATCGTAAGGGTTGAGCGAGCAATACGGTATTGGGTACGATTAACTCACACACCAGCCCTGACCTTAGTGCTGTAGCGGTAACAAAAATGCTGCGTAGATACACGGCAAGATCGCACCCTGGCGTTCGCTACACCGCTTACGCACCGGTAGCGAAAGAGACCGTATTTGATGGCATCACCGAAGGGGTAACCGGTAACGCAGGCCCACAGTAGAACAACCGGTTGTCACGCCAGTCGGCTAACCCAATCTCGGTCAACCAGGCAATCACCGTTGAAGCACGGCGTTGAGCTGTTGAGTCGGCAAGTGGGGCAAGCTTTTGCAAGATACGAGCAACATCGTTACGGGTAAGTCCTTCGGGAGCGCCCCGCAAAGCAGCGATCACTGATCGAGTTGGTTCATAGCGGAACAACTGGCGACGTAGCGCAGCACGTTGATCGGCGCGGTTATAGCGGACAAAAGCGAGACCAAATTTGGTGAGCTGGGCTGTTTCAGCCTGTTCGCCGATCTCGATCAGCCCGATAATGCGAGCAGCCTGCATGTAGTAGAGTCCCTGACGCTGACCTTTTGCACCGATGTAGGCACCAATATCTTCAGCCGTCACTCGTCCACGTGCAATTGCTTCAGCTACACGCGCTACATCCCAAAGGAGATCAGCCTGCGGAATATCAACTGAGGTCAGCATCACGTATCCTCCTCTTCCTTGCACGTACCTGCTCGTCGTCTATCATTACCATATCATATTAGAACGTTTGTGTCAATAGGAATTTTCAACATGCTTTCTCTTTCCAGGCAGTGGCGAGGTGAAGAGAGAGGGAGAGAATTGAGGAGTGAGCAGAATTGAAGCAATTCCCAACCCGTCTGCAATGCATGCGACAGCGTACAGCTTCCGGTTCTGACGAACCTCACGTTTCTCGTCTGGCCGATTATGCCCGTCTCTATACCGTTCAGCACGGGTTCAATTCTCCTGGCGGGGTGTTCGTGTGCTCATCCATGGTTTTCAAACATACCAGGTTCATGTTCGTGCAGATGAATGCGATACGCAGTGTATGCACCTTCCGTTCCATACCAGACAGTGCTTCATGCGAAGTGCTGTTTACTATCCATCGGCTCTCGTTGACGATTGCACGCACAGCGATGGTGTTCATACCCCAGGCACTTGAACGCATCTTCACCCGACCCGGAGGGAAATCAGGATGGGGTGATGGAGAGGGGGACGCCTTCTCCAACGGTGGGATGCCAGGAGGAAGGCGATGCGGGGGCATTTCCCCCAGATAATCGCGGGTGATCAACTCGGTCACCGACGATACATCGAAGTTGAGAACGCTAAAAACGCCTCATTTGAAATACACTCCTCCGCTCTCCCTTTTCTTCATTGCCCTTCTCGCTTCTCACGCTCAATTACGGGTATGATACATGTGGCACGAGTACAGTTATAAAATGGAGGCAACAGATGACAGGATATGAGGAATTACCGCTAACGGCGTCACATGAAGTAGCAATTATCGGCGCCGGGCCAATCGGGCTTGAACTGGCAGTCTGTCTTAAACAGGCTGGTGTTGACTATATTCAGTTTGATGCTCATCAGATCGGCTATACTATGACCTGGTGGCCGCGGAATACGAACTTTTTCAGCACCACCGAACGCTTAGCGATTGCCGGTGTACCAATTCAGAATAACCATCAGCAGCGCATTACCGGTGAAGAGTATCTGGCATACTTGCGTTCGGTGGTTGAGTTGTTCGATCTCCATGTCCACACCTACGAGCCGGTTACTGAATTGGTACGTGATCAGGATGGCTTCACGCTGATTACTCGACCAATCAGTGGTGAACGGCGCTATCAGGCTCGAAAAGTCGTACTGGCAATCGGTGATATGCACTATCCGAATCGGCTCGGTATTCCCGGTGAAGATCTACCACACGTAAGCCACTATTTCCATGATCCGCACGAGTATTTTCGCCGTCGGTTGTTGATTATCGGCGGGAAGAATTCGGCGGTTGAGGCAGCACTACGTTGCTGGCGAGCGGGTGTACAGGTAACACTGGCGTATCGACGTGCGCAACTTGATCCCAATCGGGTGAAACACTGGTTGCTGCCAGACTTTATGGCTCAGGTTGAAGCTGGAACAATTCGATTTTTAGCGCAGACAAGCCCGATAGCAATTGATACGGGCGGTGTACTGCTGGCGCATACCGATGACGATGGTCAACCGACGGCTGAACAGTTCTACTATCCGACCGATTTTGTGCTGCTGGCGACCGGCTTTCGTGGCGATCAACGTTTGCTTGAACAGGCAGGCGTCATCTTGCAAGGGCCGAATCGGGTGCCGGTTTATAATCCGGCAACGATGGAAACCAATGTTCCTGGCTTATATCTAGCTGGTACGGTTGCTGCCGGTATTCAGCAACGTTATACCCTCTTTATCGAGAACTGTCACGAACACGCTGGCAAAATTACGCAGGCAATTACCGGACGTTGGCCAGCACGTTTAGGTGATGTAACGAGCCGTAATTACCAGCTTAGCTTCGAGCAGATTGCGGCGAACTGAGTCTTCGGATGCACAGAGCTTTTCAATAGCCGATAGAGGTGGTGCGAGGTGTGAGAAGTGGCGCGATTCCCAACCGCCCCATGCCGCGTCGTTACCGAACATACCTGTCCGTACCCGTAGGTCACCATCCTCCCCTGCTTCGGGAGGAGACTGGGGGAAGGTGAGGAGGGCATGCCTCTCCTTTCCTTGCCCCCGGTGGGAGCAGAGGAGACAGTCTCTACCAGAGATCTCTTGCCAGAATCGATGATTTTGCAGTATAGTATGGGCGTGCGGGGCTGTAGCTCAATGGATAGAGCACCGACCTTCTAAGTCGATGGTTGCGCGTTCGAGTCGCGCCAGCCCCGCCAGTTTCCCCAGTATGTTCGCTCGTGCAGCTACCAGAACCTAGCAGGCTTAGTGTCAGAGGTTGAGTCAGGCTGTTCGTATAACCGCAGCGTGCGCGGAATGAAGATATGCGCATCCGCTTGCGCTCAATCTTGCGTCTCTCCCTCAATATCGAGCAGAGTACGTTCAAACACTCTCGAAACGATAATCCCCACTTCCTACCTCATTCCCCGGCAACAACAGCACCATTGGCAAGCACTGCCAACAACTCGCGTAGCGTAATTCCTTGCAACGTTGGATGTCGTAGCGAACGATCTCCATAGATCGTATAGTAGTTATGCCGACCCTCACGCACGTGCGAGATGTACCCTTCCTCGTGCAGGTCGTGAAGAATTCGTTGCACAGCACGTTCGGTAATGCCGACCATCTGTGCAATTTCTTGAGCCGTGGCCCGCGGATTACGGGTAATACACAGCAGAACATAAGCGTGATTGGTCAGAAACGTCCAACTCATAGAACAATCTTTCTAGGCGCACAAGGCAAACACCTGTTTCATAATGGTATTGTACCAGTGTTTGACCGGCGTGAGAGGGAAACGTTACCCGCAATGTTTTCTGTCTTTATCCATTACGGCAACGGGGTAAAGTGCGCACGCCATTCACGGATGATCTGAAGGTAGAAATCGGGGGGAAGGGAACGACCCTCACGGTCGGTATAGGCTGCCAGCGCAACAGCGGTATTTTCTGGCCACTCATTCCACGTCTCGATCAACACCAGATCGGTATCGCGGGGAATAGCCGCCAGGCTGGTACGCAGGAATGCTCCGGGTTCCACCGACCCACCGCCTGGTGGCTCATCGCGTGGTTGAATGCGCGGCTCGCGTACTCCCGGAATGCGTGAATTGTCGAAACCAGGGCCAACACTGCTTACCTTGAACCCACGCAACTCACCAGTGTACGGCCCCAGCAGAGCCGTCCCCCAACGATAGACACCATCAGCTACTTGTGCACTATCCGGTAAACCAGATGGCGGTGCTAATGCCTGAGGATTCAGCCAGGTCTCTTCCAGAATCAGCCAGGGTTCAACGCCAAAATCGGCCCGAAATGCATCCTTCACCGCTCGCCACAAGGTACCACTCAACTCCAGATTATCACAGCACAGAGCAGTGTAAGTAATAATGATGGGTCGTCCATTGATAGTGGCCCACATCTCGCGTGGTACCCGGTTGAAGAAATCGCGAATGTGCAGGTTGTAGAAGAAATAACCGCTCCGCGGATCACGCAAGGGGAGACGTGGAACATCAGGCCCAAAACGGTACCCTTGGCCAAGGAACTCTTGATACATTCCCTGTTGGGCGGTGGTATCGAGAAACATCCCGATTGCCAGAGGTTGTTCAAGCACACCGTTGGCCTGCACCAGGAGATCAAGCCGATCGTTGCGAAACCACGGATGCGGATGATCGCCCCAGCTCACCGGAAAGACCATATCAATACCGGTTGCTGCCATTGTCCGCAGCTCTTGCTCGTACCAGTCGTAGTTATACGAAGAGTAACTGAAGCCATCACGTGGATCAGGATCGCCGGGAAGTGGTGTCAACCATCCCGGTGGGACGGCAAGTAGTTGCCTCGCATCACATTCTTGCTGTGGACAGTTATACCAGTAGAAGAAGAAGGTGCCGAGAGGCGGTTCACGGCGCAGAGTCTGTGCCGTCTGAGCAGGGGCGGTAGCTGTTGGGATAACTGGGGTCGGAGACGAGGGTATGATCGTCGGTGTAGGGGGTAATGTGGGTGTTGCCCGACCTGTCGGTGATGGCAACACCGGTACTGGCGTCTCAGCAGGAACCGCAGATGGTGACGGATCAACCACCTGGAGCGGACTACAGGCTACCAGGATGGTGAACAGTAAAACTACAGTAAGCCAATACGTTATGATGCCGATTGAAAAACCACTGCGCTGCTTCATACACCAGCAGTATAGCACATCCGAATCGGTGAGGGAAAGAAAAATAGCGTGGGAATAGTTTCCCACGCTACCAACTGTTCAGATAACTGGTTTACTTCGCCGGCGCCATCTTATCGACCATCTTCGACATACCCTCATCATCGGTAATCGGGTTGCGCAGATTGTCTACTAGGTCCTGAATCTCTTTCGATGGTTCCTTCGTGAGCAAGCTCACCACCACAATCAAGATAATCGCCACTGGCAGACCAAAGATACCGGCGCCGAGATGTGAGATGCCAAGGACATTGAACGCTGGATTGACGTAGTTATTCGCCATGTAGAAGAGTGTAACGGCCAGACCACCGATCATTCCAGCAATGGCACCGGGGCCATTCGCACGCTTCCAGAAGATACCGAGCAACACGACCGGGAAGAATGTCGAGGCAGCCATCGAGAAGGCCCAGGCCACCATTTGGGCGATTAGGGCGAGGCGTGGCATTGCCAGGAGTGCAGCAATAACAGCAGCTACCACAATCATCGACTTACCCAGCACGATACGAGTGTTGAGGCTGGCCTTGGGGTTAATCGTGCGGAAGTAGATGTCGTGGGCAATCGCCGATGCAATCACCACGAGCAGACCGTCAGCTGTGCTGAGTGCTGCTGCCAGACCACCCGCTGCGATCATCGCGCCGATCGTGAAGGGGAGACCAGCAATATCCGGGGTCGAGAGCACGACCAGGTCGCCATCGATTCCATCAGCCGCAGCGCGGCCCAACTCGTTAAGCTGCAAGATGCCATCGACCCGTGCCTTCGTTACCACCGTACCAGAAATCTCACCAGCGCGACCCTTGCCCTCACCGATGTCCTCCCATTCTCCAAGATCGATCTTGCCATTGCCGTTCGCATCCTCAACGACCAGTGATTTGGCATTGATTAAGTTCTTCACCCAGCCCGGTTCTTTACCGATCTCAACTCCATCGAGAACCTTCAGGTCACGAATCACGATCAGACCGTTGCTAGCCCAAGTCTTCGTCCAACCGGGCAACTCACTGATCTGCTTACCGACCACATTTTCCAGAATTTGCCAGCGCGAGAAGGCAGCGTAGGCAGGCGCAGTAAAGTACAAGAGGAAGATGAAGAAGAGCGACCAACCAACGCTCATTCGGCTCTCACGAACGCTCGGCACAGTGTAGAAACGAATGAGGATATGTGGCAGACCGGCAGTCCCCAGCATGAGACAGGCCATCAGCGCGAGGAAGTTCCAGGGTGTACCACGCCAGTCACCCAACTCCGGCTTCTTAGGGTCTGGAATTGTTTGTGCAGCCGGTGGGGTCAGATTCAGCCCGAACTGTGTGTTGAGCTGCTTAACAGCATCGACTGCGGCAGCGTTGCTAAGGCCCTCGTTAAAGGGTGGAATATAACCACTGGTAATAAATTTCCCAGGGACTACTGGTGACTCGGTCTTCTTCGACAAACCCTGCTGAACTTCCAGCTCTTGAATCCGCTGAAGGGCCTGACCATAGCTCAACTGCGGAATCGGGAAACCAGTAAGCTGAATTGACAGAGCCGTTACCGGAATCAGGTATGCGGTGATCAGAATGATATATTGAGCTACCTGCGTCCAAGTTACAGCCTTCATTCCACCCAGGAACGAACAGACCAACACCCCCGACAGCCCAAGAATGACACCGATGGTGTAGTCAACGCCAACAAAGCGCTGCATGATGAGACCGACACCAACTACCTGTGCCGTAACGTAGGTCAGTGAAACAATGATCGCGCAGATGGCCGCTACAACCCGTGCCGTATTACCACCGAAGCGAGCACCAACGAAGTCAGGTATTGTGTACTGACCGAACTTGCGCAGATACGGCGCGAAGAGCAGCGCCAGCAGCACGTAGCCGCCCGTCCAGCCCATAATGTAGGCCAGACCATCGTAGCCGAGTAGCCAGAGAGTACCGGCCATCGAAATAAACGATGCCGCGCTCATCCAGTCGGCGCCGGTGGCCATGCCGTTGAAGACAGCCGGCACATTACGCCCAGCAACGTAGTATTCATCGAGCAGCTTGGTTCGCGAGAGAATACCAATCGTCGCGTAGAGGGCCATCGTTAGCAACAGGAAAATCCAGCCAATAATTTGGGTGGGTAAGCCGGCCAATACCTCCAGCAGCAACATTAGCAGGCTAAAGCCGATAAAACCAATCGTAAAGTAACCGTAGTAGCGTGCTAACCGGTTACGAAAAACGCTCTGGCTCTGAGCTGAAGCAGACATCAGTTCTCCTCCTTTGAAGATGAAAAGACTTTATTAGCGGTCACGATCACTCAAACCGTACTTGGCATCCAACTTGTTCATTGCGTAAGCGTAGTAGAAAATTTCGACGACGAAGACAATGAGCGATCCCTGACTGCCCATGTAGTAGCCGAGCGGAAAACCGGCAATGACGATGTTATTCAATGCTTCGACGAACAGGACTGGCACATACGAAACGGCAAACCAGATCACTAACAGAATGGTGATCAGGCGCAGATTCTCTTGCCAGTACCGACGGTTGCGCTCCGCCACCGGGAGCTTCGTTAGATCCGACATAGGACCTCCTTTAACGTGCTACACTGCTGCTTCCAGACGATGCACTCCGACCATTCCTGACCATACCAGTACTACTCACAAACCTGGTGAGAGGTGCCACATTCCATGGTTGGCAACAACAGTGCACTGGCTGGTATACAACATGCCGGTTATGCATCTCATATCGCGGTGAGATGATTGTAGCAATCCTTTTTCAGCACAGGTTAAGTTTTTTGTAAAGTTTTGGTAAATTATCCCTTGGTTTCAAGTGGAAAACCTCACAAGTAACGGGAGGAAGGGATGAAGGTGCTATAATCAGCAGGCGTGAGCATACAGTGCCTCATAAGATGCAACAGGACAAATGAGCAGAAAGGACATACAGCAATGACCAAAGGATCGGTTAGCCAGTTCATTCGTCATCATTTTCGGCATTTCAATGCGGCTGCATTAGTTGACGCCGCCGAGGCGTATCGCCGTCATCTCGATCAGGGTGGAAAGATGATGATTACCCTGGCCGGTGCAATGAGCACTGCCGAACTCGGCCTTTCCCTGGCCGAGATGATCCGGCAGAACAAAGTACATGCGATTTCCTGCACCGGCGCCAATCTGGAAGAGGATATTTTCAATCTGATCGCCCACGACTTCTACGAGCGAGTGCCCCATTATCGCGACCTGAGTCCGCAGCAAGAACAAGAGCTGCTGGAACGCCATATGAATCGAGTGACCGATACCTGCATTCCTGAAGAAGAAGCGTTGCGGCGCCTCGAAAAAGCCCTGCTCGATGAGTGGACGCAGGCCGATCGAACCGGTGAACGCTTCTTCCCGCACGAGTTTATCTATCGCATCTTGCGCACCGGTAAACTCGAACAGTATTACCAGATTGATCCACGCGACTCGTGGGTGTATGCCGCAATGGAGCGGAACCTACCAATTTACGTTCCGGGATGGGAAGACTCGACAACCGGGAATATGTATGCTGCTCATTGTATTACCGGCGAAATCAAGAATGTCCACACAGTACGTACCGGTATCGAGTATATGATCGATCTGGCCGACTGGTACACCCGCACTTCGGCAGAAGCCTCAATTGGCTTTTTCCAGATTGGGGGCGGTATTGCTGGTGATTTTCCGATTTGTGTAGTGCCAATGTTACATCAAGATTTAGGACGCGACGGTGTTCCAGTCTGGGGGTATTTCTGCCAGATCAGTGATTCAACCACGAGCTACGGTTCATATTCAGGTGCTGTACCAAATGAGAAGATTACCTGGGGGAAACTGGCAGTGGATACGCCTAAATTTGTCATCGAATCAGATGCAACTATCGTGGCACCACTGATCTTTGCGCTGGTGCTGGGTTGGTAACGTTGCGCTATTCCATGTTTGTTCACCACACAAGGTAACTTCCTTCCCTTTCCTCGTCAAATACGCCATCTGGGGCGGGTTTTACGCTCGCCCCCACCGCTACGGTGACTGGCATAACCGGCACGAAGCGTCATGTTGTTCCTTTGTCGAGTGCAATCGATCAGGTCCGAGACGACTGTGGAGTGGAAGCAGGAAACCGTTGCCCCGCACTTCCACTCCAAACGACTATAAACTCACCGCCACTTCTCCGACGTTCCCCCGACTATGTTATGCTACTCTTACCTGCATAGAGAATGCCTATGGCGAGCGAACCATTATTGCTTATAACCGGCCTCCTCTTGGCGATCAGCGTCGCCGCAACACGAGCATCAAACCGGTTTGGTGTCCCAGCCCTCATCTTGTTTATGGCTGTTGGGATGCTGGCCGGTTCAGATGGACCGGGCGGCATCGTTTTTACCGATGCCGCACTGGCTCAGCTTATTGGTGTGGTGGCACTTGTCTATATCCTTTTTTCAGGAGGATTAGACACGGACTGGAAGATCATCAAACCGGTCCTCACTGAAGGATTAATTCTTGCCAACGTTGGGGTATTGGTCAGTACGCTCATCGCTGCGATTGGTGCGCACTTTATTCTTGGCTTCGACTGGCCGCTTGCTCTGCTCTTAGGAGCGATTATCTCCTCTACCGATGCGGCTGCGGTTTTTAACGTCATGCGTTCACGCGGTATTCATCTCAAACACCGACTCGAACCGTTGATCGAACTCGAGTCGGGGAGTAATGACCCTATCGCGGTGTTTCTCACCATCGGCCTGACCCAACTGCTGATGAACCCTGAATCATCACTGCTAACACTAATCCCTCTGTTCATTATTCAGATGGTGTTAGGTACAGCCGGCGGATACGCATGCGGTCGAATCATGATCTGGATTATCAACCGCATTCGCTTACAACAAGAAGGGCTGTACGTTGTGCTGACGATGGCGCTAACGCTCCTTACTTACGGCTTTACAGCCATTATTGGCGGTAACGGCTTCCTGGCAGTTTATCTGGCCGGGATCATGCTGGGCAATGCGAACATTGTTCACAAACGTTCTATTCTGCGTTTTCATGACGGAATTGCATGGCTCTGCCAGATTGCCATGTTCCTGGTTCTAGGTCTGCTCGTCTTTCCATCACAACTACCGGCGATTGCCGGGCAAGGCCTGGCTATGGCGCTCTGGCTCGTCTTTGTCGCTCGACCGATCTCGGTGATCATCGCGATAGGCTGGTGGCGGTGCTCGCTTTCCCAACTCCTTGTGATCGCCTGGGCCGGATTGCGCGGTGCGGTACCCATTGTGCTGGCAACCTTTCCTCTCCTGGCCGGGGTACCCGATGCACCACTCCTCTTCAATCTCGTCTTTTTCATCGTGCTCATATCGGTGCTCCTTCAAGGGATTTCGATCCGCTGGGTGGCTCGTCGTCTCGGTGTGATGACCACACAAGCCGAAAGCGTTGACAGTCATCTCTTCGTTCCCGAAGTAAGTGGTGCTAGCCAAATCCTTGAAGCGTACATCCCTCCCGACTCAGAACTGGTCGGTAAATCGCTGATCGACGCCGATCTTCCGCGCGGTCTGCTCGTTGTTCAGATTCAACGTGACGAAGGCTACATCATTCCCAACGGAAACACTGTCTTTGCCCCCCATGATCGGCTTGTACTGCTCGTTGCTCCCACCGCATTACCGGCAGTAACCAGACTCTGCGCCAGTTGCAGTTTGCAGCCACTCAGTCCGTTTCAGATCGGTGCTCAGGGTCAGGTTGAGTCGCGAACGGTTGCGCAAGCGGAAACGAGGAACAAATCCACTGAAATGTAGCACAAACGAGTATAATACCTGCGAACCGTCATCGTACAGAGGAGAACATTCCTATGCAGAAAATTACGGAACGCAGCGCAATTCCTGATCGCTACAAATGGGATCCATACAGTATCTTTCCCTCACAGGCAGCGTGGGAGGCAGCAATAGATGAAACCGATGCAATGATTGCAACCGCCGCTCAGTTTCGCGGTCGGTTGCGAGAAGGTCCGCACGTGATCAACGAGTTCCTGGGGTTGAGTGAAGCCATTCTCCGCAATGTTGGTCAGATCACAGTGTTTGCCACAATGTTCTATGCCGTCGATACCAACGACCGCGAAGCAAGTGCGATGCGTGATCGTGCCATTGGGTTGCAGGCCCGTGCTAGCGCAGCGTTGGCATTTGGCGAACCGGAGCTGCTGGCAATAGGTGGTGAACAACTGCTGGCGTGGGCCGAGCACGATGAATCCCTGGCAACCTATACCCACTATTTCGAGCGACTGATCGCCCGTGCAGCACACGTTCGTTCGGCCGAGATCGAGGAGCTATTGGGGCAGGTACGTGATCCATTCGCGGCAGCTAGTGCGATCCATGGGGTGTTGGCTAATGCCGAATTACGCTTTCCGCCTGCCTGTGATAGTCAGGGTGTAGCGCATGAGATCACACAGGGAACGATTAACGCTCTCATTACCCATCCCGACCGAACCCTCCGTAAGAATGCCTGGGAGGGATATGCCGATGCCCATATTGCCGTTGAGAATACAATGGCCCAATGTCTTGCTGCCGGGGTCAAACAGAACGTTTTCATCGCCCGTGCGCGACGTTACGCTTCGGCATTGGAAGCAGCTTTAAAGCCGAATTTTATTCCATTGGAGGTTTTCCACAATTTGATTGCTACCTTTGAACGCCATGTACCGGTTTGGCATCGCTACTGGCGCGTGCGTCGGGCCGCTCTTGGCGTTGACGAGTTACACGTCTACGATACCAAAGCACCGCTGGCTACACCTCTGGTCGTGCCTTACGAGCAGGCAATTGAGTGGATTTGCGAAGGAATGGCACCTCTGGGTGCTGAATACGTGCAGATCATGCGGCGTGGTCTACAGGAACAGCGCTGGGTTGATGTCTATCCGAACCGTGGCAAACGCGCCGGTGCGTTTTCAACCGGTGCTCCCGGCACCCATCCCTTCATTATGATGTCGTATAACGATGACATCTTCAGTCTGAGTACCCTGGCCCACGAATTAGGCCATTCGATGCATTCATATTACACACGTCGCACCCAACCCGTCATCTATACTAATTATGGTCTTTTTCTGGCTGAAGTCGCCTCAAACTTCAATCAGGCGCTGGTGCGGGACTATCTGTTTAAAACGCTACCTGATCGCAACGCGCAGATCGCCATTATCGAGGAGGCGATGGCGAACTTCCATCGCTACTTCTTCGTTATGCCGACACTGGCACGTTTCGAGCTGATTATCCATCAGCGTGCCGAACGTGGACAGCCGTTAACCGCTGCAATTTTCAACGAACTGATGGCCGATCTCTTTGCCGAGGGATACGGATCAGAGGTCGTCGTTGATCGGGCGCGGGTTGGAAATACGTGGGCTCAATTCTCAACCCATTTATACGCCAATTTCTACGTGTACCAGTACGCAACCGGTATCGCCGGCGCCCATGCCCTGGCGGCACCCATTATTGCCGGCGAGGCTGGAGCGGCTGAGCGCTACATTAACGAATTTTTGAAGGCGGGCGGATCGCGCTTCCCCTTAGAGATTCTACGTCGGGCTGGGGTTGATCTAGCTTCTCCTGAACCAATTGAACGTACCTTTGCCGTGATGGCCTCGTACATTGATCGTTTGGAAACGTTGGTGAAAGCGGAGGAGTAGGAAACAGTATGCTGGCTCAAAGGAGATACGTATGCGATGGTCAATCAGGAGCGTACAGTTGGTCTCTCGCCGACGATTCAATCTGCTCCTCCTCTGTCTGGCAGGATTGATTGCGTTGTTCATTCCTGCGGTATCTGCCCAACCACCCTATCGTATCCACCTGCCATTAGTTGTGCGACCGGCCCAGAATCCGTTGCTAAGCGGAGAGGCTACGTACTATCTCGAAGCTGATGGGAGTGGAAGTTGCCTGTTTGACCCGATCCCTGGCGATCGTATGGTAGCTGCAATTAGTTACCTTAATTATGGCAATGCTGACTATTGTGGAGCGTATGTCGAAGTTTTCGGGCCACAAGGGAGTGTCATTGTTCGGATTGTCGATATGTGTCCGGATAATCCGGGATGTGGCTTAAACCATCTTGATCTCAGCCCAGAAGCATTTGATCGCATTGCCCCAAGAGCATGGGGCCGCGTACCAATTACCTGGCGTGTCATCAGTCCAATACTGAGCGGGTCAGTGCAGTTTCACCTCAAAGCTGGGAGTAATCCATGGTGGTTGGCATTTCAAGTGCGTAACCATCGCAATCCAATTGCGAAACTGGAATATCTCACTCCACAAAATCAATGGGTGCAGCTCAGCCGTACCACATACAATTACTTTATTCGCGAATGCAAGTGCGCGAATGGTGAGACTGGTCCCTTTACGTTGCGCATTACCGATATTTACGGGAATGTGCTGACTGAAATTGTACAATTTACTACTCTTTCACGGAATAGTAATTCTCCGGGTGAATTAGTGAATGGAAGCGGCCAGTTTCCTTACGGGCCGTAGCCTGATCAGACAGGGAAGGGGGCGAACAAAAGAGATTGGCTGCAAGCACTTATTGCAGCCCTGATAGCCCGGCAATCGCCTGGAAATGCTAAATACGCCGATGCCTTTGCAGCGAGTGGTCTCACCCTACCGGGGAGAGGTGAGACCAGGTAGGGGTGAGCAAACTGCTCAGACGAATTCAAACCGTTCCAGCTCGCTACGCCGGAACGAAGCGAATACAGACAGATCGCGAATCGTGCGCTGGATCAAATCGCGCTCAATGGGGTCGTTGTAGCTGCGAACGAGACGGCGAATAGCTTCGTGCCACTCAGGTGGTGGTGTGTAGCGATAGACCGGTTGACCAGCGGCTACATTAGCGACCGACAAAAAGCCCGCCGCAGTCAGGTCTTCTAAGGCTTGCTGTACACTCCATATATCGCGAAAGAGCCGCTCGGCAATCGCCGATGCCGTAAGCTCGGCGCGTGAATGCTCGTGAAACATAAGGAGCAAGTGTAGCTTCGTCGGCGTATCGAGTACATGCTCAAGCAGACGTTGGACGAGAGGATCGATCATAGCGTTGCTCCTTCCTCGGTGATCGACCATGATCACGCGATGAGATTCCTGATAAACGACTCCTACGTCGTGGGAGGAGCATGGAACGGGGCGCAAATGAAAAATGTTTCAGGTATCACAGGCAATTATACATCATTCTTTGATAAAATGCCATACCTTTGCCGACTTTTTTCACAACTTCAATGAACGAATCGCAACCAATATTGTTGTTTATGCAACCGTTTTGGGGCGAGTATAATGTAGGTGACTGTGTTCTATTGTCAGGAGGTTGTCAATGTCTACCATTCCCGTTGCAGTGCTCGGTGCAACCGGTGCAGTGGGCCAGCGCTTTATTCAATTGCTTGAAGGGCATCCGCTCTTTCGCGTGGTTGCATTGACCGGTAGTGAACGTAGTGCCGGCAAGAAGTATCGCGAGGTGTGCCGATGGGTGCTCGATACCCCAATGCCGGCAGCAGTAGCCGATCTGACGGTCCTCGATGCCGACGCCGATGTACCGGCACAGTTGGTCTTTTCTGCCCTACCTAGTACGGTAGCCGGCCCAATCGAACAACGGTTGGCTGCCGCCGGACATATCGTCTGCTCAAACGCTTCCAACCATCGGATGGAACCAGATGTACCGTTAGTGATACCAGAAGTGAATCCTGACCATCTGGCGTTGATTACCGTTCAGCGCCGACGGCGGGGATGGTCAGGTGCAATTGTCACCAATCCTAACTGTACTTCAACCCCGGCAACAATGGTGCTCAAACCATTGCTCGACACCTTTGGGGTGCGGCGAATGTTGTTGGTCAGCATGCAGGCACTCTCTGGCGCCGGGTATCCGGGTGTACCCAGTTACGATATTGTCGATAATGTCATTCCATTTATCGGTGGGGAAGAACCAAAACTCGAAGTTGAACCACAAAAGATGCTTGGTCAGTTGCGCGATGAGACCATCGTCCCTGCTAGCTTTACAACCTCGGCCCACTGCAACCGGGTGCCAGTCCTTGAAGGTCATCTCGTGTGTCTCTCGATAGAGCTTGAGCGGAAAGCCAGTTCAGACGAGATAGCGACTGTCTTGAGTAATTTCCGTGGGCTGCCCCAAGAGCTACGTCTGCCTACTGCACCTGAACAACCAATCATTGTTCGCAACGAACCGGATCGTCCTCAACCACGACGTGACCGCGATGCCGGTCGGGGAATGGCAACAGTCGTAGGACGGATTCGCCCCTGTTCGTTATTCGATATCAAGTTGATTGCCCTCAGCCACAATACCATCCGTGGTGCTGCTGGGGCTTCCATCTTAAACGCTGAATTGATGCATGCACAGGGGTGGCTGGCATGAATACGTGGGCAACAATTGCTGACCTTACCGATGATCGAGTGATCTATCGCGATCTGCAACCATGCGATACCAGTCTACCCGGTCTGACAACACTGCGTGCCATTTTAGGGCTACCGGCCAACGCCATCCCCCGCAAACGCGATGCGGCGTATGCTCAGGTGATGCTGTCCTTAGTGCAAGCTGCACAGGCTTTACGCAATGGCCCACCGATCACGACCGTAGTTGTGATCGGTGATACCGAGAATGATCGCCTCTTGACGGTACATCTCCAGGCGATTGGTACGATCACTACGTATGGATTTATAGGTGCTGATCGACCGGTCGCACCGGCATCATTAACCTGGGATGGTGTCGTTGCGAATGCTACCCGTTGGGCGCTTGTTCATGAATGGGCAGCAGCATTGACCAACCAGGGGATCGTCTGGCCGCAAACAGCCGTGCTTATCGACATCGATAAGACCCTTTTGGGGCCACGTGGACGTTCCGATGGTGCAATTGACGATGCTCGAGCAGAGGCTGCCTTGCGCGTGGCAACTGATCTGTTGGGTGAGCGGGTTGATCGCAGTGTCTTTCGCCAGCATTACACCGAATTATGTCGGCGCGAATGGCATGCGATTACACTCGATAATCAAGACTACACCGTTGCAATGGCACTCTTTGCAACGGTTGAGGTTTTTGATCTGCCGGCGATTGAGGTACAGCTAGAAGCTGGTCTATCACCAACCCTGCTTGAGTTATTAATCGCCGCGCAACAGGTTCCGGTAGAACTACAGGCATTGCGCCAGCAACTAATTGAACGGATCGAAGCAGGTGATCCGACACCGTTTACGCAGTTCCGCCGTGCCGAGCTAGAAACGACGGCAGCTCGTATGGCCGACGGACGGCTAACCCTGAGTAACGAGCTTTTCACACTGGGCCGACGGTTGCAAGCGCAAGGAGCATTGATCCTGGCGGCATCTGATAAGCCGGCAGAGTCGGCGTTACCAACACCCGAACAGCAGGCAGCCGGGTTCCTACCATTACACCGTACACCAGCCATACTTGACTGAGAATAAATGTGGCATTTCCCTCGCCTTCCTCTTCTCCCAATGGGAGGGAGGAAGGTAACATACTGGTGTGGCGCAGACAGGTTCCTAGCTCGCTTGTATCTGCCCGACACGGGATGAGCCGACAGAGAGGATGATTCGGCGTTACGTATGATGAGGAGTAACCCCGTTTGCATCCATAGAAAGGTGGGTGAGGACATTGCCCTCACCCACCCGTTGCGTTGGAGCTTATACGGAGCTTTCGTACCGAAACTTACAACCCAAATACATCGAGCATATACCGCAAATTCTCCAATGGAATAGGTTTAAGTAGAAACATATTAGCGCCTGCATTCAATGCGTATGGCTCAACCACCGGATCAGCCGAAATCATCACGATGGGCATGGTGTACCCTTCCTGACGTAATGTGAATGTCATGTCAATGCCGTCCATTTTCGGCATATGATAGTCGGTGATGATCAGATCATATTGATGACGACGAGCCAGTTTTAAGCCATCGGCGCCATGATTCGCCGTATCAATTTTCACACTGCGCCGCAATGCCTTCATTGCGTTTTGCAAGAAAGAACGCACGTTAGCTTCGTCTTCTACGATGAGGATGCGCATAGGTTCTCTCATTGACACTATTCCCAATACTACTTCATGAAACGATGCGATACAGCGAATTTCCTCATACTCTTGAATGTTTAAGTGTCATTACTAAGCTGTAATCTCCTGAAATGTGCTAAGATCGACTCTGGCGGCAGGATAGAGGAGGTTAGCATGCAGCAACGACAACGGCTTGGGGTTGTCACTGGTGGCTCGCTCCAGGAAGGATTGACAGTACGACTCGATGCCGGAACATCGGTCGAAGATATGCGGGTCGGGAAGTTTGTTGTCGTACAAGGGCAACGGTTCACCTTTTTTTCGATGGTGACCGATGTGCGTCTTGGGGCAACTACTCCCAAAGTCACGCTCGATCCGCCACCAGCCGATGAGTTTTTTACCAGCGTTTTGACAGGAACAACCACGTATGGCGAGTTGAAACTCGATCTTCGTTTGATGCTGCCACTCGATGGGAGTGCTGATCTGCTACCGGTGAGAACGGTACCACACCACTTCGCCCCCCTGTACGAAGCCAATGAAGCCGACTTCACCCAGGTCTTCGGTCGTGAAGAGGGCAGTCATTTCATGATTGGAACGCCGCTCGATATGGCCGTACCGGTCTGTATTGACCTGAACCGATTGGTTGAACGCTCAAACGGCGTCTTCGGGAAGAGTGGTACCGGTAAGAGCTTTCTGACTCGTCTGCTTCTGTGCGGCGTTATCCTGAGCGATGTGGCATCTAATTTGATCTTTGACATGCACAATGAATACGGATGGACTGCTCGTTCAGAGGGAAGTTCCTTTGTGAAGGGTTTGCGCCAACTCTTTGGGAGTAAGGTCGTGGTGTATACCCTTGCCGGTGGCACAGAGCGCCATTATCCCAGCGATGGTGAGATCGCTATTGGGTACGATCACATTGAACCAGAAGATGTACTCTTGCTCAGTGAGGAACTTAACCTGAACCCGACTGCCGCTGAGACGGCTGAATTGCTGGTTGACGCATACGGTCAACAGTGGTTGGCCAAACTCTGGGATATGAATCAAGACACGCTTAAGGCATTTGCGGAAGAGAAAAATGCCAGTCTGGCCTCACTCAACGCATTGAAGCGGAAGACGTTACAACTCAAACGGCTCGGTTTCGTAAAACCACACGCGGATCTCGCGACTGTTGATCTGTTAATCAATGCCTTGATGAGCGGTCGGCACGTCGTGCTAAGTTTTGGTCGCTACGATGATCCGCTGGCATACATGCTGGTTGCCAACGTTCTGACCCGTCGCATCCATCAACGCTGGCGGGAACAAACAGAACGCTACCTGCAAACGAAAAACGAATCCGATCGGCCACGTCCGCTGATGATCACCATTGAAGAAGCGCACAAATTTCTCAACCCGCGCCTGGCCCGACAGACGATTTTCGGCACCATCGCACGTGAAATGCGCAAATATAGTGTCACCCTGCTGGTCGTAGATCAGCGCCCATCATCCATTGATAGCGAAGTGCTGAGTCAGCTCGGTACCCGCATTACAGCGCTGTTAAGCGACGAGCAAGACATCGATGCCGTGTTTACCGGTGTCGGCGGTAGTAACCGACTCCGTGCAGTGCTTGCCAACCTCGATACCCGCCAACAAGCCCTTGTGCTAGGCCATGCCGTACCGATGCCGGTTGTCGTGCAAACGCGATCCTACGATGAGGAATTTTACCGCTTCGTTGAACAACGAACCCGGCGTGCTGCTACGCTCGTTCAGGCTCAGCAGGAAGTTGACGAGCTGTTTCCTGACTAGCTGCGAACAAGCTTTTGCCCATCACGCTCAACCTCCTACCTGGCCGCTGAGAACCTCATTTCCTCTCCTACGAAAAACGAGAAAGATGAGGTAAGTGTTTGCCAGTAAACAACCTTGCCGACCAACCTCTCACCTCTTCGACAACGGACGAGGAAGGAAGAAGAATGCGTGGCGGCATTTCTTCCTTCTCGTTTCTCTTTCAGCTAATGCTATAATGGTTCCTAACCCCATACCGTGAACAAACAAGGAGCGATGTATGCCCCGTACCGAGCCAACTCCCGCGCTCATCAGCGCCACTGAAGAGGTGCAAAAGCGCGTGCTCTGGCTGGCCACATTGATGATCCATCATGCAAATCACGTGCGTCCCAACCACGACGGTGTGAAGGTCGGTGGTCATCAAGCCTCATCTGCCTCGATGGTGACGATCTTAACCACGCTGTACCTCCACTATCTACGCCCCGGCGACCGCGTTGCGGTCAAACCGCACGCTTCACCGGTGTATCACGCACTACAATATTTGCTCGGTCGATTAGATGCTCGTTATCTGACCCAACTCCGTGCATTCGGGGGTCTACAGGCCTACCCTTCACGGACAAAAGATCCCGATTCGCCCGATTTTTCAACCGGATCGGTTGGCCTGGGGGCCGTTGCCCCGGCATTTGCCGCGCTGAGTGCGCACTACGTGGCAGCCCACTTTGGCAGACCCGCTACGCAACGCTTTATTGCTTTGGTGGGTGACGCCGAACTTGATGAAGGGAATGTTTGGGAGGCTGTGCTCGATCCGGCACTCGGTGAACTCGATAATCTGCTGTGGATTGTTGATCTCAACCGCCAGAGCCTTGATCGCGTGGTACCTGGTATTCGTGCAGCCCATCTCAAACGCCTGTTCGCCGACAGTGGCTGGCGAGTATTGGAAGCAAAATACGGATGTCGCCTGCAAACGCTCTTTGCCCAACCCGATGGCGATCTCCTACGCACGCGCATCGACGAGATGAGCAACGAGGAATATCAAGCCCTGATCCGTTTACCGGGAGCCGAGCTACGTCCCCGGTTAACCAACGGCGACAAACGGCTCGCTCGTTTGCTCGATCAAGTACCCGATGCAGAGCTACCGGCAACACTGGCTAATCTTGGCGGTCACGATGTGACTGAACTGCTCAAGACATTCGCTGCCGCCGATGCTGAACCACGTCGGCCAACTATCATCTTTGCGTACACCATCAAAGGCTGGGGACTTCCCATTGCCGGTCATCCGCTCAACCACTCAATGCTCCTTAGCCCTGAACAAATCGAGACATTGCGCGAACAGTTTGGGATTCCACCCGGCCACGAATGGGATCGTCTCCCACCCGATTCACCTGGCGGAAGGCTGTGTGCCGAAGTCGCACACCGACTCTACGGTGTACCACCACAACCAAAGCCAACGCCGACGATCCCGTTGCCCGATGAAATTACGGTACCGACGAGTGGTATGATCAGTACCCAAGACACATTTGGACGCTTCCTGGTGCGCATCGCCGATCTCCCCGGCTTACGTGAGCGCATTGTTACCGCCTCTCCCGATGTATCGGTTTCAACCAATCTGGCCGGCTGGATCAACAAGACCGGTGTTTTTGCCCGTCGCGAAGAGCCGGATTTTGAAACTGAAGCCTACCGGATATTGCGTTGGCGACGTTGGCCAGGTGGACAGCACATCGAGTTAGGCATTTCTGAGATGAATCTCTTTATGTTGTTGGGGATGTTCGGGCTTGCCCACGATCTGATCGGCGAACCACTCATTCCCATCGGCACCGTCTATGACCCGTTTGTCTGTCGGGGGCTTGATGCCTTCATCTATGGTCTCTATTCAGGTGCTCGCTTTATCGTTGTTGGTACACCAAGTGGAATCACGCTCGCCCCTGAAGGTGGTGCACACCAATCCTCAGTAACAGCTTCATTAGGCATAGAACTACCGCAACTAACCAGTTTTGAACCATGTTTTGCCCTGGAAACCGCATGGCTCTTGCGCGAAGCCATCCGTCTATGTATCGATCCGCAAGGCTCGGCCAGCTACCTGCGTCTCTCAACCCGACCAATTGATCAGAACCTGCTGCAACCAGCCCTTGACCGGCTCGGCGCTACCGAATTACACCGACAGGTCCTCTTGGGTGGGTATCGGTTGATCGACCGGAACGACTACCAAGATCATCCCGATGCACCAATAGTGCACATCGTAACCAGTGGCGTTTTGGTACCGGAAGCAGTTGCAGCAGCCCACTATCTGCGCCGGGAAGGAGTGGCAGTCAACGTGATCAATCTTACCAGCGCCCGCCGTATCTACGAACGCTGGCGGCGTGGCAACGATCTGAGCTGGCTCTTCCCGCCAAATGAACGCACAGCGCCAATCGTGACTGTCCACGATGCGGCATCGCATGCGCTTGCATGGCTTGGATCAGTCTACGGCACTCCCCTACGCGCCCACGGGGTTGACCGATTTGGGCAATCAGGAAGCCGTGATGATCTCTACCGTGCGTTTCATCTCGATCCGCTGTCGATTGTTGAGACGGCGTTTGACCTGATAGACTAGACGGCGACAAAAAAAGACCTGGTAAGTGGAGCGATGGAACCCGTGCAATGCTCCGACGTGCCTGAGTTGCCTGGGTGCGCGGGCCACCGGCCCGCGTCGGGCAGAAATACTGGAGACGGCAGTCGGGTTGGGAACCCGCCCCGACCACGTGCTACCGCGCATCATTGGCGAGCGACCAGGAACCTGACCATAGACCACCTCGGCAAGGGCAGCAGTACGCCGTTGCACACACTGCGGACATTCCTCTCATCCTTCTCCCCCCTCCTCACCGCTGCCAGGTCGGGTGAGAACGTTGAAAACCCTACAGCCACATTCACCATATTGACAGACAACGTTCCTTTTTCTACACTAGTAATGCAAGAGTCGTGTATAACAAAGAAAGGTAGCGAAACGTATGACCATCGAGCGCCCGGAAGCGTTCGTCTTCTTTGGTCCACAGACCGTCGTTGGCCCGGAACTGAAGCCGGGGGATAAAGCTCCCGATTTCACCCTGATCAACAACAAATTGCAACCGGTCACCCTAGCAGATTTTGCCGGCAAGCCCCTATTAATTAGTGTGGTCCCATCACTCGATACGGGTGTGTGCAGCAAACAAACGACTCGTTTCAACGAAGAGGCAGCTCGCTTGGCCGGACAAGCCAACTTTATCACGGTTAGCGCCGACCTACCCTTTGCGCAGGCACGTTGGTGTGGAGCCAATCACGCTGACGCGATCCAGACCCTTTCCGATCACCGTGATATGAGTTTCGGCATGGCTTACGGTACCTATGTTCCCGCGTATCGGATCGAGCAACGTGCGGTCTTTGTCGTTGATCGCGAGGGGATCATTCGCTATAGCGAGTACGTACCGGTCGCCGGTCAAGAACCAAACTACGATGCGGCGCTAGAGGTGCTCAAATCGCTCCTCTAGGTACGCAATAGAAACACCAACAGCGTCGGTTATACCCTCTTCTCGCTAAGGCAGGTCACATCCCGCTTCGTCGATCAAGGGAGCGCTTGCCGCCTGCGCTCCCTTGTGCTATACTGCCCGTCGGCATAATGGAATGCCAAAATACACACACCCAGAGGCACAGTCGCTCCTCCGGTGTACACCGGCCCAGACTGTGAGACACAATGGGTGGAGGGGTTTTAGCCAGAAAAGGAGCAAACCAGGTATGACACAAGCATTGCCGCGCGTTGTTACGATTCGTGAGTTGTTGGAAGCGGGTGCACACTTCGGCCATCCCACCAATCGTTGGAATCCGAAGATGAAGCCGTACATCTTCACCGCCCGCAACGGAATCCACATTATCGACCTGCAACAGACGGTAGCCGGTCTGAGCCGAGCGTACCAGTTCATTACTGAACTTACTGCGCGCGGCGAAAAAATTCTCTTCGTTGGCACCAAAAAGCAGGCACAAGAGGCAGTTATGGAAGAGGCCACCCGCTCCGGTCAGTATTATGTCAATCAGCGCTGGCTGGGCGGAACGCTAACAAACTTTGCAACCATTAAGCGCCGTCTGAAGCTACTGAGCGATCTGGAAGAACAGCGCGACCGTGGCGAGTTTGCCCGTCTGACTAAGGCAGAAGCGGCCAAGCTTGAAGAGAAGATTGTGCGCCTCAACCGAGTGTTTGCCGGGTTGAAGGGGATGGAGCGTCTACCAGGCGCCGTCTTCATTGTTGATCCGCGCAAGGAAGAACTGGCGGTGCGTGAAGCGGCTAAACAAGGTATTCCCATTGTTGCCATGGTTGACACCAACTGCGATCCCGATCCAATTGATTATGTGATCCCGTGTAACGACGACGCGATCCGCGGTATTCGCCTCATGGCCGGCAAGATTGCCGATGCGGCGCTTGAGGGAATACGTCGGCGTGAAGAAACCCAGCAGTAATGTGCTGGGAGTCTGGTATCTGAGCACGCCAGGTAGGAATGCCTGGTTTGACAGGCCAAACCGACACGCACGGGGGGGCAATAGCCCCTCCGTCGCACGATCCAAACGTATGCGAACTATCACGAAGGATATACGACATTATAGCCAGAGGGAGTACTACTGTGGCGGTATCAATTGAATTGGTCAAAGAATTGCGTGAACGCACCGGCGCCGGTATTAAGGAATGTCGCGATATTCTCGAACAGACCGGTGGTGACATCAACAAGGCGATTGAAATTCTCCGTGAGCGAGGGATCGAGGCCGCCGCGAAGAAAGCCTCGCGTGAAGCCAGAGAAGGCCTGATCGGTGTCTACGTTCACTACGGCTCACGCATTGCAGCTATGGTCGAACTAAGCTGTGAAACCGACTTTGTCGCCCGCACTGCGGAGTTTGGGCAACTGGCTAACGATCTGGCCCAACACATTGTGGCGCTCAATCCACGTTTTATCAGCGCCAATGAGGTAACTGATGAGATGATCGCCGAGAGCGGCCAATCGCGGCAGGCCTTCCTCGAAGAAACGGTACTCCTCGAGCAGAAGTTTATCAAAGACCCAGCCCGTACCATCGAAGAAAAGATCAAAGAGGCAATTGCCAAACTAGGTGAAAATATCGTTGTCCGGCGGTTTGTCCGCTATGAGGTCGGTGCATAGGAAGAAGGAATCCGGACGGTTGTTCTCAGGAAACGACCGTCCGGTTCGTTACCAATGGTGAGTTATTCTATGCAGCAGCCAAAATATCGCCGGATCTTAATTAAACTGAGCGGCGAACAGATCAAAGGGAGCGATGGCGAGGTCATTAGCTACGACATGCTCGATTTCCTCGCCCAGGAGATCGGTCGCGTTCATCGCCATGGGGTAGAAGTCGCTGTTGTGGTCGGCGGTGGTAATATCTGGCGTGGTCACCGTGCTATCGAGCGGGGAATGGATGCCGCCCAGTCGCATTACATGGGAATGCTGGCGACCATTATCAACGCGCTGGCTATGCAAGATGCCCTCGAACGCCACGGTCTCGATACCCGTGCCATGACGGCGATCAAAATGGACGAGGTTGCCGAACCGTATATTCGCCGACGGGCAACTCATCATCTGGAAAAGGGACGAGTGATCATCCTGGCCGCCGGTACCGGCAACCCCTATTTCACCACCGATTCGGCTGCGGCGCTTCGTGCAGCCGAAATTCACGCCGAGGTCATCTTGATGGCCAAAAATGGTGTTGACGGTGTCTATGATGATGATCCACGCCGTAATCCAGCGGCTACGCGCTTCGATCATATTCACTATCTCGAAGCGATCAATCGCGGGCTAACCGTTATGGATAGTACAGCCCTTACCTTCTGTATGGATAACAATCTGCCGATAATCGTCTTTAACGCCCTCGAACCCGGTACAATCGAGCGGATCGTTATGGGAGAACACGTGGGAACTCTTGTGAGTAATCAGCGAGGAGGCGCGTGATGCTAAACGATGTCATCTCTGAGTATGAGGCACACCTGAAAAAGGCGACCGAAGCATTGCGTCATCACCTGGCGTCGATCCGAACAGGACGCGCCTCGTCGGCATTGGTGGAACATTTGCACGTTGATGCTTACGGAACCACACTACCGCTCAATCAACTGGCCAGTATCAGTGTTCCCGAAGCACGTCTGATCGTCATTCAGCCTTACGATGCTTCTATGATCAAGGCTATCGAAAAGGCAATCCAGCAATCGGATCTGGGTTTAAATCCTAGCAACGACGGACGTGTGATCAGATTACCCGTTCCACCACTGACCGAAGAACGGCGCCGTGAGCTGGTGAAGATGGTACGCCATCGAGTTGAAGAGGTGAAGATTTCGGTACGCAATCAACGCCGTAACGCAATCGATGATTTGAAGAAGCTAGAAGCGGAAAAGCTGATTAGCGAAGATGAACTACACCGCGGCCAAGATCGCATTCAGCAGTTGACCGATCGCTGTGTCCGCGAGCTTGATCAGATCGGAGCCGAAAAAGAAGCAGAAGTGATGGCAGTCTAGGGTCGTCACTGAGAGGCACTGTTGTATGAGCGAGGATGGTGTACTGGCCGGTGCAACGATTCCGCGACACATTGCGGTAATTATGGATGGCAATGGGCGTTGGGCGCAGCAACGCGGCTTACCGCGCCTCGCTGGTCATCGTGCCGGAACAGAGAATATCCGCCCAATTGTAACAGAATGTGCTCGCATTGGGGTACAGGTACTGACCCTGTACGCCTTTTCGACCGAAAACTGGAATCGACCATCGCTCGAGGTGCAGGGGCTCATGCAAATTTTGAGCGAGTTCATTGACCGTGAGATTCAAAATCTGCATGCCCAGAATGTCCATTTGCGCCATCTGGGGCGTCTTCATGGCCTTAGTCCGCATCTACGCGAGAAGGTCAACTATGCCATCGAACTCACTCGTCACAATACCGGTTTGACACTGGCGATTGCGTTTAATTACGGTGGCAGGGCTGATATTGTTGATGCGGTACGCGCTATCGTTGCTAGCGGTATTCCCGCCGATCAAATTACTGATGAAGTCATCAGTGCTCACCTCTCAACCCATGGTTTACCCGATCCTGATATGATCATTCGCACCAGCGGAGAACGACGACTCTCAAATTTTCTGATCTGGCAGTCGGCCTATAGCGAGTACTGGTTTACGCCAGTGTTTTGGCCCGATTTTCGACCCGAGCATTTGCATCAGGCAATTCTTGATTATGGACGGCGCGAACGCCGCTTCGGCGGGCTCCCCAAGCCGAACTAATGCACTTGCCATCCGTATTGCAAGTGTCGTTGTGTTGCTACCACTGATTATCGCCGGTGTCTGGTGGCCGCCAACGACGGTGTTGCTGGCTGGTGTAGCTACCTCGCTGGCGATTGGTGAGTTGTTCGCAATGTTTCGCCACGGTGGTTATCAACCACGACTGGCTGAGGGTCTCACGATTGGCTGGCTGATCTGTGCCGCAACGTTTTTTCAGCCGCTGACAACCATCGATCTCATGCTGGCGGCAATGTTCGTGGCGATTATCGGTACGCTGATTACCGAAATTGCACGCCGCAATCGCCAGACCAGTCTGCTAAGTTGGGCACTGACACTGGCTGGCGCCTATTACGTTGGTGGCTTGCTCAGCAGTTATCTTTTATTACGTCAACTTGAACAACCGCTGCAGGGCGGTTGGCTTGCATTTGCCCACATCCCACCAGGTGCAGCATGGGTGTTTTTTACGCTAGCCATAACCTGGCTGCAAGATACCGGTGCCTTTTTCGTTGGACGAGCTTTTGGGCGCACCAAAATGGCGCCAACACTCAGCCCCAAAAAGAGTTGGGAAGGCTTCGCCGGTGGGATGGCAGCAGCTATCGCAACGGCCCTATTTTGTGTCCCACTGTTAGGGCTACCGATTACTTTAGGGGAAGCCGTCATTCTGGGTGTCGTAGCTGGCATCTTCGGCCCCCTGGGCGATCTGGCTGAGTCGCTTATCAAACGACAGGTCGGCGTCAAAGACTCAGGATTTATCATTCCCGGTCATGGTGGTATTCTGGATCGCATTGACAGCATTCTCTTCACCGGACCGGTTGTGTACTACCTGGTTGTTATCTTTCTCCAGTAACAACTGCCGTTCCGCACTGTAAACAGGATCAGGAAATGACTACAGCGATTGATATCCAACAGCAATGGGTTCCTGATATTGTGCTATCCGGTTTTGAAGTACGATCAATCAACCTGGTCAGTGGTCGAGCTGTGCTGATCCGCCAGAGTAATCCACCAGTACAAGGGAGAGCTGTTCTCTACGTGCACGGATATTCTGACTACTTTTTTCAAGCTCACCTTGCCGATGTCTTCCGTGACCATGGTTATGCGTTCTACGCGATAGATCTCCCCGGTCACGGACGAGCGACCGATCCGGGACAGATTCCCTGTTTTTACCGCAATATCGCCGATTTTTATCCATTTCTCGACGCCGCCATCACCGTGATCGATGCTGAGCAGCAGCGACCTTGGATCGTACTGCACGGTCATTCGGCTGGTGGGTTAGTTACCGCACTCTACGCTGCTGAAGGCCAACGCCGTGATCGGATTAGTGCTCTTGCGCTCAATAGCCCATTCTTTGATTTTTTCATTGATCGCCTGACACGGGCATCAATCCCGCTGGTGATGCTTATCGGTCGTATTCAGCCCTCGCGAATAGTTGGCAAGCTCTCTTCAGTGTATGGCGAGAGCATTTACCGTGGTACGGGTGGTGAATGGGAATTCGACCAGCGCTGGAAGCCGGTCAACGGAATTCCAATGCGTGCCGGAACAGCACGAGCCATCTTGTTAGCCCAACGACGCCTGCGGCGCGGCCTCGGCATCCGCTGTCCGATTTTCATTGCCCATTCGGCACGCTCTGCCTGGCCGGTAGCCGGTAACCCCGAGGTTCAACGGGCTGACGTTGTGCTCGATGTTGCCCATATGCGTCGTGATGGTCCAAAACTGGGCGACGATGTGACTATGGTTGCCATTGAAGGAGGCATCCACGATCTGGCACTCTCTGCCAAACCGGTGCGCGAACACTATTTTAAGGAAATGATGAGCTGGTTGGCGGAAGTAGGGGGGTGAAGGTGGGAATACATGAAAGCAGCGAGTAGTCCGTTCCGTAGAGCCTACGTGCACACAAGGCGATCAATCTACCACCTGGGAGAAAGATACCCGCAGATGAACGGCATCTTACTGATAGGTATTCAAGTAGAAATGACACACTGAATGGAAGCCGTTTCATTGCTTCGCTCTGAGACTACAGACGTTTTAGACACTGTTTTTCTACTTAAAGATATTATGATTGCGGAGTTGTCACCATGAGCATGTCTCTTCTCATAAGCGTGCTTTGGGCTATAGTTATACTCCTGGCATATTTCCAATTTTGGCCTATTGTGCAGAAACAGAAACTGTCACCGCTAACAGCTTGTCTATTGATCGCTTCTCTTGCTTTCATATCCAGGCAAATACCCTGCATTCTGTTACCTATGGGGGCAATGTATGATATCGATTCATATCGCATGGTAGGTAGTGTCATTTTGCAGGGCGGAGATGTCTACAGTCATCCTGACCTTGTTAAGCGTTATCCATACTTACCACTACAAATGTACTGGATGGCCTTTTCAGTGTGGTTCTCTGAACACTTCCAACTTTCATTAGTAAAAGTTGTGAAACAGGCCCCCATAATGGCAGACGTGGGAATAGCGATAATATTATTTAGGTACTTTCATCGAAGTAATCAAACCGAGATCGCTCTTCATAGTGGTTTGCTGTATGCTCTAAATCCTATAGCTATCTTTGTGTCTGCATACCATGGCCAGTTCGATGCTATTCCCACTCTATGCATCTTACTTGCAATCTATTGGCTTGATCGTTCACCACTAATAGCGGGTTTTTGGCATGGATTGGGAATTCTTGATAAAAGCTGGCCGGTATTAGCTATCTTTTCTTTAGTAAAGAGCATCAGTGGTTGGAGAAAGAAATTTTATTTTCTTTGTGCTACCTTCACAATTCCTCTCACTGGTGTTATCCTATATGTAATCCTATTTCCATCAAATTTAGTAGATGTTCTTACCCGTGCTCTCGGATATAACCACGGCGTGGGAGTATGGGGTTACACTTCTATTATTCGTATGATTGCGGTTCTTAATCCTAATCTCAGCTTTTTATTTTTGTTGTTCATTGAGAATGGTCGGTACTTAACACTCGGCATCCTTGGCTTGGTTTGGATAATTCGCGCAAGAAGCGAGATGCCACACGAAGGAGTTCTAACGATACTTCTTGCTTTCTTTGCCGGGACTCACGCATTTTCTATACAATATCTTATGTGGCTTGTACCATTTGCTATCTTAAGCAGAGATTTTCGATTTCTGAAATTTTACACTCTGGGAGCTTTTGGATACATGTTGTTAACATATTCAACACTGATATTAGAGCCTCATATCTATAGCCTGTTTACCCAACAACAAGCAGATTGGATTATCATTCTATCTAGTTTTCCTGCCTGGATTGTAACCATCTATTGGTTGAAACAACGTTTGTTTAGAATCCACAAACGGTTGAGTGAAACGGTGAAAAACAGCTTATCCGAGCAGCTTAGCCCGATCTTCAATAAGCTTGATCAGTCTCGTCCAACGGAGCATAAATAACTCGTTTGCAATAGAACCAGTTTGCTAAGAAGTTTAACCGGTTACTGGAACTATTCCCTTGCCGTCTGGTTTACTATGCGTATCATGGGATGGAACGAAGCGCGAACTCCGTGAAGTGACAATACCAACACTATCACACACTTGAGACATCCTATGGCTACTACCGTCAACTCCTTAATTATCACCTCAAACGGCATTGAAATCTGATCGTCTAGCGGTCGTAGTTCTATGGTTGAGCAGCATGATGATGGTCGCATTCGAGTAGTGCTCGAAGGGAGCAATTCGTATAGCGTCGAACAGCAGCAGACTTGTCTGACAACCTGGTTACCTGCTATTCACTATCAGCCTTGAAAACATTGAAAGGAGGAATTCATTGCACCGCCATCGTCTTCTCGTCTTGCTTGCAGTATGGCTTATCGTCGTTGTGTTACCCGTAACAGCACAGCCTTCAACAAGCATTTCCACCATCTACCTCCCCCTGGTTGCGACAAACACGATCCGACCGTTTGGCTTTGAGACAAATACTGGCTGGCTTTACAATTCGGACGTCAAAACTCAAGCTGCCAACCTTAATGCGCACTGGGTGCGTTTGAATACGCTGAGCTGGCGAGAGGCGCAACCAACCGCCACCAGTCCGATCAACTGGAATGCCACCAGCTTCCAACAATTCGAGCAAGAGGTATTAGCTGCGAATCAGCTTGGGTTGCAGGTCATGGCCGTTATTGACGATCACCCATCGTGGGCCACTGGAAGTAATCATATCTGTGCAGCTATACTCGACGAGTACCACGATGAGTTCGCAGCATTTGTGCGAGCAGTGGTTGCAAAGTATAGCCAGTATCCGTACCTTGTGCGCTACTGGGAACTGGGTAATGAACCAGACGTTGATCCCAGATTAGTTGGCGAAAACTTTCCCTTCGGTTGCTGGGGAGTTATCGAGGATGAATACTACGGTGGCGAGCGCTACGGTCGAATGTTAATGAGGGTCACACCGCACATTCGAGCTGCCGATCCAGGAGCAAAGGTAGTTTTTGGTGGTTTGTTGCTAGCACGACCGGAAAACCGACCAACCAACACCGATGGTAAGCCGTTTAATTTCCTGGAAGGTGCACTCCGTGCTGGTGCTGGCCCTTATTTTGATATACTGGCCTTTCATACTTACCCAACCTTTTTTGAACGGATTGGTATGAATAGTGCGCATATTGACTTCGATAAGGATGCTCAAACCTTTGGTGGGGTCTGGCTGTCACGTGGCGGTGCAACCCTTGGCAAGATTATGTTCTTACGTGAGGTAATGCAACGCTACGGTATTAATAAGCCACTCTTTCTCAATGAAACCGGTCTGCGCTGTGATGACCGTTATACGTCTATTTCTGGCTCATGTGCAGCAGCCTCTTCGGTCTTCGAGCAGGCAAAAGCCAACCATTTGATTCGCTCGTCGATGCGGGCAATAGCCGCTGGTGTAGAGTCGTACATCTGGTATACCCTGCAAGGACCTGGTTGGAGCCAAACTGCCTTACTGGATGCTACTCAACAGCCGCGTCCGGCATTCACCGCAATGAAAGTCGCGATCGAACGATTGAATGAAGTACGCATACCTCCACAATCATTCACCGGCTACGGCAGTGGGATCGAAGCCTACCGATTTAGCGGTAACGGCTTTGTGCTCGATGTGATCTGGTCGGTTGATCACACAACCCGGCAGATTTCATTACCGGCCAGCGCTGTGATAGCAGCGTATAGTCGAGACGGCAACCCGATAACACCAACGATCAGTGGCGGCATAGCAACGTTCAACGTTGGTTTTGAGAATATCTATCTCAAGCGACAACCATAGTTGGCTGCCTCAACCTATCGTTGCCGGAACGTTCGACGCCGATTATCGTGCAGTGTGCATTGGTGCATAAATACACCATCGTAGGCGGGTTTGAAACCCGCCTCTACGATGCATTGATGGGCAAGATTGACAGGATAACGCAAGCTTGCTCCAGACCAGCGGTGGAATTGGTTTCGAGAATATCTATCCCAAGCGACAACCATAGTTGGCTGCCTCAACCTATCGTTGCCGGAACGTTCGACGCCGATTATCGTGCAGTGTGCATTGGTGCATAAATACACCATCGTAGGCGGGTTTGAAACCCGCCTCTACGATGCATTGATGGGCAAGATTGACAGGATAACGCAAGCTTGCTCCAGACCAGCGGTGGAATTGGTTTTGAGAATATCTATCTCAAGCGACAACCCTAGTTGGCTGCCTCAACCTATTGTTGCCGGAACGTTCGACGCCGATTATCGTGCAGTGTGCATTGGTGCATAAATACACCATCGTAGGCGGGTTTGAAACCCGCCTCTACGATGCATTGATGGGCAAGATTGACAGGATAACGCGAGCTTGCTCCAGACCAGCGGTGGAATTGGTTTTGAGAATATCTATCTCAAGCGACAACCATAGTTGGCTGCCTCAACCTATCGTTGCCGGAACGTTCGACGCCGATTATCGTGCAGTGTGCATTGGTGCATAAATACACCATCGTAGGCGGGTTTGAAACCCGCCTCTACGATGCATTGATGGGCAAGATTGACAGGATAACGCAAGCTTGCTCCAGACCAGCGGTGGAATTGGTTTCGAGAATATCTATCCCAAGCGACAACCATAGTTGGCTGCCTCAACCTATCGTTGCCGGAACGTTCGACGCCGATTATCGTGCAGTGTGCATTGGTGCATAAATACACCATCGTAGGCGGGTTTGAAACCCGCCTCTACGATGCATTGATGGGCAAGATTGACAGGATAACGCAAGCTTGCTCCAGACCAGCGGTGGAATTGGTTTCGAGAATATCTATCTCAAGCGACAACCCTAGTTGGCTGCCTCAACCTATCGTTGCCGGAACGTTCGACGCCGATTATCGTGCAGTGTGCATTGGTGCATAAATACACCATCGTAGGCGGGTTTGAAACCCACCTCTACGATGCACTGATGGGCAAGATTGACAGGATAACGCGAGCTTGCTCCAGACCAGCGGTGGAACGAGAAACTGCACCACTCGCACACGTTGTGAATAGATTCGGAACCCGGTTCTTTTCGCGCTTTTCTCTCTCTCCGCACTCTGCTTCAGGACTTATCAATTCTCCGACATTGTGGTAAACAGAGAGGCTGAACTCGGATCGGAGGAGGGAGCGATGAGCGACGAGCAACACAACGGGTTGCACGCCTCTCTGCGGGAAATACCGCATCACCATCGCCGTCAAGGGCGTATCTCCCCCGTGGTGAACATGGTGGGTGGAAGCCGATGACGCGATGCGGACCGCTCTGGAGCAGGAATGTGGCTGGCCGAACGTGCGCTGGGTGTTGGGTGTGAGACGTGACGTATCAGGAAGACCACACTCATGCGCGAACGGTTGGCTGGCCGCTCCACGCCATCCGCTGCGTGGCGATGAACATCATTCGTCGGCAAGGCTTCCGTTACATTCCTGATGAACATCGGGCAGCCTCCGCACGCCCAGACCGTGGCCTGGTTTGGTTGGGTATGTATTAGAGAGTTGATAAGCCCTGACTCTGCTTGGGTTTCCCTTGACTCAGCCGCTTCAATCCGGTACACTACTCTTGCATACGAGCGGCGACGAGCTACCTGCTCGTCGCCGCCATTACTCTACCCAGCCCTATTGGAGCGTGCTATGCTCATGACAACTGCAAATAACATCTGGCAACAGGTTACAGGTACTATTTTCGATCCGTTATTGACCGTTCTCGTCTTTCTCCTAATGCTCAGTCTGCTCGTATTCGTTCACGAGCTGGGCCATCTGTGGATGGGTTTACGCATGGGCATTAAGGTTGAAGAGTTTGGGATCGGCTTTCCCCCGCGGGCGCTGGTCCTCTTCGAGCGGAACGGGATTAAGTACACGCTGAACTGGCTGCCTCTAGGCGGTTTTGTTCGCTTTGCCGGAATGGATGGCGAGAAAGATGCCGTGTACGGTACCGGAAGTCTGGCTACTGCACCACCCTGGCGCAAAATTCCGGTGATGCTGGCCGGCCCGTTGATGAATTTTGTTCTGGCGGTAGTAATCTTTTCCGTGCTCTTTGCGACCGTCGGTGTGCCTACTCCAACCGGTCGCATGCAGATCAGTAATGTGTATCCCGGCACGCCGGCGGCAATCGCTGGGTTTCAAGCTGGTGATGAGCTGATCCGGCTCGATGGTCAGTCCATTAGCAATGAAAACACCATCCGTGAGATAGCTCAGCGCCGTGTAGGAAGTGCTATCGAAGCAGTAGTTATTCGTGATGGTGTTGAAGTCACGTTAACGGTAACTCCAGGCCCATGGACAGCTCCTGATGGCCGTGAGTTCAGCGCCGGTTTTGGGTTCAGTTATGGTGCTGCGGTGGTTAATCAGCGGGTTAACCCAATTGCTGCGATTGGCGTCGGCTTTATGCACAGTGTCGAACTGACCGGACGCATGGTGATGATGCTAGGCGAGCTACCGGCTGCTTTGGCCGGTCTGTTCAGCCCTACACCACCTCCAACCGGCGAGCCACTTGGTCCGGTTGGGATTGCACGGGCAACTGGCGAGGTGATCCGACAACCCGATGGCTTCATTTCATTTTGGTCGCTGACGGCAGTACTGAGTCTTAATCTCTTTATTCTGAACCTGTTACCGATTCCAGCCCTTGATGGGAGTCACATTCTCTTTGCGCTGATTGAATGGATACGTGGTAAGAAACTGCCGCCTGAAAAAGAGGCGCTGGTACACGCTTTCGGGTTTATGGCCCTGATGGGCTTGATGGTGCTATTAACGGTCAATGACGTGTTGAACGCAGTACAGGGAACACCAATCTTTGGTCGCTGATGGATGTCATTCGAGCCAGTGAATTGGGTGAATACTACTATTGTGCGCGGTCGTGGTGGCTACGCCGGGTCGTTGGCCTCAAGCCGACCGGTGTCGAGCGTCGTGAACTCGGCACAATCGCTCACATCCGGCATGGATGGTTAGTAGCAACGAGCCAACGTCTCCTCTGGATCGGATTGGGCTTGCTGATCAGCGGCGTTGGCCTGATTATCTGGGCAAGCTGATGGTAGCGCTAGGGATTGCGCTGATTCTGGGTGCCATCGGGATATTTGTACTGGCCTTTATCTTGCGGCAGCGTAGCGGTTTACCCTGGGTCAGAGTGGTGAGCCAGGATGTCAGTGAAGCTCGCACGTTGGCTCGTCCGCTTTATAGTGCACGCCTGGGCTTGACCGGCAAACCGGATTATGTGCTGCAACGCGGGTCGGACCTGATACCGGTTGAAGTGAAACCTAATCGCTACGCACAGCAGCCGTACCGGTCTGATCTAATGCAGTTGGCTGCTTACCTTGTCTTGATCGAGGAAACTACCGGTACGGCCCCACCGTATGGTCTGCTGCGCTACGCTGAAGCAACGTTTCGATTACCTTATACAGCAGCCGTGCGTGCTGAAGTACTGACGACCCTGAGCGAAATGCATGACCTGTTACGAGCAACCGATGTTGCCCGTGATCACGAAGATGCTGCACGCTGCCGTAAATGTGGTTTTCGCGATCAGTGTGAAGATGCGTTGAGTTAATACTGAGGGAAACAGACAGTGTTTGCCAGACATGTGTGGTACCATGAAGTTTGGATGCCAGACATATAGTGCATATTATCGGCGAGAGATTGTATGCAGCTCACCAGTGATGATTTAATCGCAGCGATTGCCGAACATTTAGCCGGACGGTTGTCAATTGCACAGTTGGCAGACTGGGCATTCGACCGTTTCTACAGCCTCGAACAGGAAGAACTGATCGTACCAGCCGCTGAAGAGGAAGTTATTCGCGAGGTTCTTGACGAACTAATGTTTGCGGATGATGAAGCGTTTGCACTATCAGTCGAAGAGCTGCAACGCTTGATGGATCGATTGGCACGACTATGAAGATTCAATCGCATCCCCGTTTACGCGGCGTTATGATTGGCGATGAAGTCTACTCGTACCACTACCATCTGGCTGCCCGGGTCGCTGACATCTTCCCCGCCGCGGTCTGTGTCCGGATCGGTGTTCTATCTACCGAAACTCCGATGGAGCTAAGTCAAACACCGCAGTTATGGCGAGCTGATGAGATCGAGAACTTATCGGTGTGTCGGTATTGTGGGACACGCGATAATGTACGGGTTGTGAACGAGAACGGGATTCCGTTTAGGGTGTGTACACAGTGTCTCCCGGAAGAGTAGGGTCATTCCGAATAAGAGCCTATCTGAATGCCGCGTCGTTATGTGACACCTGGTGATGGGCAGAACACGATGTGACCAGCGTGTTGCGGTAGTTGAGATAGTGCGTCGCATCGTTATATCGCACATGGATTGTCCTGATGACCAACGCCGAGAGCAATGAACCGCTTCATTCGTATGGAAACACCTGCTGTAACCTTACGCCAGGCCTGTGGATGGGGAACCCGACTCTATCAGTGTAGCGACAGTTGCTGGTTCAGATACGCTCTCAGTAAGAAGGGGTAGGTTGGCGCCTACCCCTTATTCACCCTCTTTGCTTTTACATTCACGCTCGCCCACGGAGCCACTTTAACACCTGCCAGCCACCAGGCAAGACAGCGGCAGCCAGCACAATCTTGATTGCATCACCGATCAAGAAAGGAAGAACACCCTTTGTCAGGGCATTCTCTGCCCCGATAAAGAAAGCCAGCCAGGTTGCACCAATCAGATAGATCACCAGATTGGCCAATACCATCGAGGCCACTGCACTCAGAAAACGACGATCCCAACCACGTGCCGCCAGCCAGCCGGTAATTGTCGCTGCTATTGGGAACGAGATTAGATAGCCACCAGTAGCGCCGAACAGGTGATTATATCCGCCAGCACCACCGGCAAAGAAGGGAAGTCCGATTGCGCCTTCCAACAGATACAAGAGGAGCGCCATTAATCCTAGGCGTGGACCAAGGAGACTTCCGACCAGAACAACCCCCAATGTTTGACCGGTAATCGGTACTGGTGAGAACGGTAAGAGTGAAATGCGGATCTGCGCAGTTAAGGCGACAAACAGACTCCCCAGAACAACAAGTAATGTGTCGGCGACGAGGGGATAAGCTAGCCAACCCCTTCGTGGTAGAACGGCCTGTGCTAATGTCTCGTTGGTGGTTAATGTCCGATTCATGACACCTCCATCAGGTGCAAGCCTTTACCAGGATGGATAGATTATAGCCGACTCGGTTCCAACTGCCAACAAGAAGCACATCAACAATAGTGAAAGGTCTTTCACCTTCCCTCCAGCCTCTTTACTCTCCCACATGGGGAGCTGACCGTTATGTTCTGGAACGAGATATTTCGGATAGACTCTTAATACGCCAGCAACTCGCGTGCTGCGGCCAGAATTTTGGCCGCATTTGGCCGATACGCATCTTCGAGTGGTGGGCTGTAGGGTACCGGTGTATCGGGAGCGGCCAAGCGCGTAATTGGCGCATCAAGATATTCGAAGGCCTGTTCAACAATAATTGCCGCAACCTCGCCACCCACACCACAGGTGCGATTGGCTTCGTGAACGATCAAGACCTTACCGGTCTTACGTGCCGTTGCCAGGATCGCCGTTTCATCAAGTGGTTTCAGCGTGCGCAGATCGAGCACCTCGATGCTATGACCATCCTGTTCGAGCACGGTTGCTGCACTTAACGCCTCTTGTACCATCGCACCGTAGGCGATAATACTAAGCTCTTCACCACTGCGACGCACCACAGCCTGACCGATTGGAACAGGTACATCACCTTCGGGTACCAGACCCTTGAGTGAACGATATAAATACTTTGTCTCATAGTAGATAACCGGATTCGGGTCGCGGATCGCACTCAGTAACAGCCCATAGGCATCGGCAGGGGTAGCCGGTGCGACAACTTTTAGACCAGGCGTGTGCACAAACCATGCCTCATTTGACTGAGAATGAAACGGGCCAGCGCGCAAACCACCACCCCCAGGAGCACGCACGGTAATCGGCACCGGTTGACGCCATCGGAAATGATTGGTAGCCGCAAACTGTACTATTGCATCAAAACCGGTCGAGATAAAATCGGCAAACTGCATCTCTACAACCGGTCGAAAACCTTCAAACGACATACCAATCGCTGCGTACAACATGGCCAGTTCGGTCATCGGGGTATCAATAACCCGATCCTCGCCAAATTCCTCGATCAGCCCCTGCGTCACCTTAAACGCACCACCGTACACACCAATATCCTCTCCCATCAACAACACTCGCGCATCGCGTTGCATCTCAAAGCGAAGCGCAGCTCGGATCGCTTCCAGGTAAGTCAATTCGCGTGTGCCCTGTTCGCCATTGAGCACGGTCGTTGTTTTATGTAGGCCTTGATCCCAGGTCATCATCTTCCTCCTGTGCATAGCTTAAGCGTAGACACCATCAGTAAGAGTTGCCGGATCAGGGTACGGTGACGCTTCGGCAAAGGCCTGGGCTTCATCGAGTTCAGCTTCGATCCGCGCCAGGAGTGCAGCTAATGTTGCATCATCAAGTAATCCACGTGCTCGCAACACCTCTTCGATCCGGGCAATGGGATCACGTGCTTCCCATTCAGCAAGAAGTTCTTTGGGAACATAAGCCATATTATCGTGAATCGCATGACCGCGCATACGCATCGTTTTACATTCGATAAATGTCGGCCCGCCACCGGCCCGCGCCCGTTCTACTGCCTCACGTGCTGCGCGATAGACGGCAACAAAGTCATTCCCGTCAACGATCACTCCTGGCATCCCATAGCCGGCTGCCCGCTGTGCAATATGTTCAATCGCCATCTGACGACTCAACGGCGTTGAATATGCGTACTGATTATTTTCGCAAATAATCACCATCGGCAACTTAAAAACACTGGCCCAATTCATCGCTTCGTGAGCCAACCCCTGTGAGGCACTCCCATCGCCGAAAAAGCACATTGCAACCCGTGGTTCACCCTTCAGTTTGATAGCATGGGCGACACCGGCAATCACACCGGTAGAGGCCGGTAGATGGCTGATAAAGCCGATAATGCCCAGACTCAAGTCACCCATACCGTGAAGATTCGCATCGCGCCCACGAGTGACACCAGTCTCGCGGCCCAGCCATTGAGCCAGGATGCGTCGTGGGGTCAGCCCCCGCACTAAATACGCACCCAGATCACGGTGCATTGGGGCAATAATATCGTGCGGCCCAAGGCTGAGCGCTGCTGCAACACTAAGCGCTTCGTGCCCAATTTGTGAAAAATAACCACCGACAATCTTGCTCTGCTTATGCAAGAAGGTACCTCGGTCATCGAGCGCACGAGTGAGGCGCATCCAGTAGTGTGCTCGTTGCAACAGATCGTCATCAATTTCGTTCATGCCATCTCCCTCTCGCTACACATACAATCGGGCATCCATTGCCATCTTTATCATTGAACCGTGGGTATATCGTTATTGTACCCGATTACGTGAATGGGAGAGGAAGGCGAGAAAAGAGAATCGAGAAGATAGGAAACAGAAAAAAGGAATAGTGGGAGGAACTCCCTCCCATCTCTCGCTTCCTTTTACCCGGTGGAAGCGGGGAGAGGGTGAGGAGGTCAAAAAGAATAACAGCGTGCAGGAAGATTGTTTCCTGCACGCTACATGCTCAACCGGCAATATCAGGACAACGACTATTGAGCAACATTGACAGCAATCTTGCGCGGCTTGATCTCTTCAGCCTTCGGTATCGTGACCGTCAACACGCCATTCTCAAGCCGAGCCTCAATCCGATCCGGATGAATCTGATTGGGCAGGCGGATGCTGCGGCTGAAGCGACCATAGCGACGCTCGGTGACATGATACTGACGATCCTTGCGATCGCTGCTCTGCGTAATCTCACCGCTGATCGTCAGGACATTGTTCTCAAACGTAATGTTCAGTTGATCAGCAGTCATGCCAGGTACCGCCATCTCCACGTGATAGGCATCAGCGGTCTCGCTCAGATCAAGTGCCGGTACCAGGCTCCCACTGCGGGGCATCACACCGGTGAAACCGGTGAAGAAGGTGTCATCGAGCAGTTGCGTCATCTCGCGGAACGGATCCCAACGGGTCAGGTTCGTCATAGTCGTCCTCCTTACCTCCTCGTATTTTTACTGGTTGTGCTCTCATTCGAGCCTGGTTATACCTTAGCAAATCATTGTTAGAACGACATTGGCAAACTGTTAAAGCTCTGTCTACAATTCTTGAAGACCGGATTCAATGACATAAGGTATGAGGCAAACAACCACAGCAAATCATTCGGACAGAAATATAAGCGTTGAAAAAGACTACTATCGGCAACCAAATCTTTATTTTTGATCTATGCAGGTTGAGTGCAGCGTGCTACAATGCAATCACACTGTAAATGGCACTTATTTAAAGGGGTACAAACATGACACGTGCAATCAACATTGACTTGCAGGGAGGTGTGGTACCGATTTCACAGGCGGCAGCCAGTCTTGCTGCCTTGATCCGACGGGCAAAGGTGAGTGGACAGCCGATTGTGATTACCCAGAAAGGGTATCCATCAGCCGTCCTGCTAAATATCGAGCTCTTTGAGCAATTACGGGCACTCGCTATGCAGGCGGAACAGAGCAGGCAACAACAAGAGATGTAACCTATCGATTCAGTGATACGTCATACTGTATCAAACGAGGATCATCTCGCCAGACGGGAGGCAATAAGCGATGACTACATATAATTGCTGCCCGCCATCTGGCAACGTGACGGGCAGCACCGGTAATCAACTATTTTAACAGCTACTGTCGGTTATTTTGTACTGCCATAAGCGCTGACATAACACGCTGGTCGGTTTGGGCTGGCACGAGGGTGACTCTAGCTTTGCTCTCGGTCAAGTTCTGCACTTCGAGGATCGTAAAGAGGGCATCGCGCACTTCAGGGTCGGCTCCAATACGAGCCAGGGCTTGACCTAAAATCTTCGGACGAACGGCCTTTGCGCGGGCAAACTCGATAGCAGCCTGGCGCTCGGCAGTGCTGGTGATAACGCTTACCCGGTTGGCGCCGTCTTGCAAGATTGCCGATGTCACCTGGCGCAAACGGTTCACAACCTTAGCCTCAATCTGGCGGATCATATTGCGATCACGGAAATGCACTTTCCGAATGTACACCGATCCTAGCCGGTATCCCCACTCAGAGGCTTTTGGCGACACCTCCGCCCGCACCGCCTGACTCATCGCATGACGGTTTTCCAACATCTGAGCCAACGGCATATTGCTTAATGTGCGCACGACTGCATTGCTGACATTAGCCGCCAGTGAGCCTTGCGGATCGGCATTCTTAAACAGGTAAGCCACCGGATCACTAATCGACATCTCGTACCAGACACCGATACCCATCGGAGCGCCCTCTTCCGAATTCACGGGCTGGCTACGCAGGTAGCGCTGGTCGAGACGCATATCGATCACGTAGCGACGCCCAAAGAAGCTGATGAGAAAGGCGTTCACTCCCAGATGGAGGGGAAGAATGACCAATCCTGGCTCACGCAGGACACCGACCACGCTACCGAAGAGGGTATACACGTGGCAGGTACCCTCCTGGACAATGGTGTAAAAGCCGAATAACCGCAGCAGGCCAAAGAAGGTCGGCGCCAGAATAAAGGCAGCGATAAACGTAATCGTGGCAACAAACAGCGTAGAGATCAGGAATGTCATTGCTCCACCTCCATAATAACCCGCTCAGCCTGTTGGTAGAGACCAAGCCGCACATTACGCAGATACGCACTGAGGGCGTCTGAGCCACTCTTCTTAAGTGCGTAGAGCTGTTCGGCAAGTGCCAGTAGTGGCTCGACTTCGGCCTGTGCCTTGAGCGTCTCAATTTCAACCGCCCGTTTCGACTGGACGATCTTTTGATCGGCGGCCGCTTGCGCCAGGCTAATGTCTGATGAAACCTGGTTATGTGCCGTGTTGATCGCTGCCATTGCCGACTCTACTTCTGGCGGGGCATCGATTTCGGTGATAAGTGATGCGTCAAGAATGATTCCATAGCGCGCCGCCGAGGAGAGGCACTCGCGATCCATGAGTTCGTTGAGATCGCGCAGGTTCTTACGTAGATCGTTGATCGAGACACCACTCATCTCGGCGCCCTCACCTACACTTGTGCTCAATTGCCCGGTTTCGGTTGCCGGTGCGGCAAAATTGGCGATCCGTTCGCGCAAGATCGAGATAAAGTAGCCCATCACGTGCACAACCGGATTTTTAACCCCAAACAGATAAGCATACAGATGTCGCTCGGAGACACGGTAACGAATCTGGCCCTTTAAGCCAACATTAAGCTGATCCTTCGTTACTGCCTCGAGCACCGTCCCACCCTGGTTGGCCCGTGGGTCTTCTAGATCAAGCGCCATGTTAATGGTCTGCGTGGCAATTGAGACCTTGTAGATCTTTTCCCACGGCCACTTGAAATACGGCCCACCAGGCGGAATAACCCGTACTTGTGGGTAGCGATAACGTTCACGCTCTTCAGGGCGGAGGTACTCGGTGAACGGATCATCCACAGGAGGGCCAGGTAATCGCTCAGCCCGCCCAAAGATGGTCTTTACTGCCCGCTCATTCTGATCGACGGTGTAAAAACTAAAAGCGATGTAGCGAACGATGAACCACGCCAGTAAGCCCAGTACAATTCCTAATGGAACAGACATACTTCCTCCCTACTTCCTCCTAAGCCGACCAAACAATAACGTTCACGGCGTAAATGCCGTGAACGTAGATCACGTCCTCTGTACTACAGCTATCATCCTGATCGGTGCTGAATTCATCGAATAACCTTTCCATCATTTGTCTTTCAGTATAACATACGCAGCCGCGAAGAAAAGGTTGCGTTAGATGTGATATAATCGCGCCAATCCAAAAGGTTTGGGGGCGTCAGGGATGCCCTCACAGCAGAATGGCCATGTTCGCCCGTATGGCGCTTCTGCATGGGTTCGCCCGCTTATAGTTCAGGAGAATGGAAGATGCGCAAGACTCTGATTACGCTAGTAGCACTTTTCACGCTGCTGGTACCCTTGCTGGCAGCCTGCGGTCAGCCAGCAGCTCAACCCACAGCAACACCGGTACCGACCACTGCACCGGCAGCACCAACCGCAGCTCCTACAGACTCTTCAAAACCTCGGATCGCGTTAGTAACCGACCTGGGGAAGGTCAACGATGGAACGTTCAATGAGTTTGCTCACCTCGGTGCGCTGCGGGCGGCGCAAGAGTTTGGGCTAGAGTACAAGTACATCGAGACCCAGGCCCAGGCCGATTACGAGAAGAACATCCAAACCTTCGTCGATGAGGGCTTTGATGTGATCGTGACCGTCGGCTTCCTGATTGCAGACGCCACCAAGAAGTTTGCCGCCGAGCATCCCGACATCATCTTCATCGGCGTTGACCAGTTCTACGAGCCGGGGACGGTCACCGACAACCTGGTCGGTTTGCAGTTCCGCGAAGACCAGGCCGGCTTCCTGGCCGGCGCCCTGGCCGGAATGATGACCAAGACCGGCACTGTCGGCGTGGTGGCTGGCGTAGAGATTCCACCAGTCAAACGCTTCAAGAACGGCTTCGACAATGGCGCCCGCTACGTCAAGCCTGACATCAACCTGCTCGGCGTCTATCTACCCACCTTCATTGACCCGGCCCTGGGGGCCAGCACAGCCCAGCAGATGATCGGTGACGGCGCCGACGTCATCTTTGGCGCTGGTGGCCCAACCGGTTCTGGCGCGATCAAAGAGGCGGCGGCACGCGGCGTCTATGTCATCGGTGTTGACCAGGACGAGTACGTTACTACTTTCGCCAACGGTGCGGCCCCCGGCGCCGACCGTATCCTCTCCTCAGCTATCAAGCGCGTCGATGTGGCTGTTTACGACCAGATCAAGGCGGTGGTGAACGGCACTTTCAAGGGCAACGGAATTGCCCTGTACGAAGCGGCCAACGGTGGTATCGGCTATGCCGATTACCACGAGACTGCTGACGACGTACCGCCAGCCGTGAAAGCGCGTATGGCGCAGATCCTCGCCGCCTTGTCGAAGGGTGAACTGACAACCGGTGTTGATCCGGTGAGCGGCGATGTTGATCCAAACACGATTCCTGAACCGAAGCCGTTCGTTTCATCAGATGTCAAATTACCCCGGATCGCGTTAGTAACCGACCTAGGGAAGGTCAACGATGGAACGTTCAATGAGTTTGCTCACCTCGGTGCGCTGCGGGCGGCGCAAGAGTTTGGGCTAGAGTACAAGTACATCGAGACCCAGGCGCAGGCCGATTACGAGAAGAACCTTCAAACCTTCGTCGATGAGGGCTTTGATGTGATCGTGACCGTCGGCTTCCTGATTGCAGACGCCACCAAGAAGTTTGCCGCCGAGCATCCCGACATCATCTTCATCGGCGTCGACCAGTTCTACGAGCCGGGGACGGTCACCGACAACCTGGTCGGTTTGCAGTTCCGCGAAGACCAGGCGGGCTTCCTGGCCGGCGCCCTGGCCGGAATGATGACGAAGACCGGCACTGTAGGGATCGTCGCCGGAGTCGAAATCCCACCAGTCAAGCGCTTCAGGAATGCCTTCGAACATGGAGCCCGCTACGTCAAGCCAGATGTCAATGTGCTCGGCGTCTACTTGCCCACCTTCATCGACCCGGCCCTGGGAGCCAGCACGGCCCAGCAGATGATCGGTGAGGGAGCTGACGTTATCATGGGTGCGGGTGGCCCGACCGGTTCCGGTGCAATCAAAGAGGCGGCGGCACGCGGTGTCTATGTCATCGGTGTTGACCAGGACGAGTATGTCACCACCTTCGCCAACGGTGCGGCCCCCGGCGCCGACCGCATCCTCTCCTCGGCGATCAAGCGCGTGGACGTGGCCGTCTACGACCAGATCAAGGCAGTGGTGAACGGCACTTTCAAGGGCAACGGGATTGCAATATACGAAGCGGCTAACGGTGGCATCGGCTATGCCGATTACCACGAGACTGCGGACGACGTACCGCCGGCCGTGAAAGCCCGGATGGAGCAGATCCTCGCCGCCTTGACGAAGGGTGAACTGACCACCGGTGTTGATCCGGTGAGCGGCGATGTTGATCCAAACACGATTCCCGAACCGAAGCCGTTCCAGCCCTAATCTGATTATTGCAGTCTGATAAAACCTCTTACCGGTGTACCATTGAGTGGTACACCGGTACATTTTTTGGGAACAACATATTAGAAACGTTATGACCACGTTATAATAAGGAACTGTGTAGAATAATCTGGTTCTACGCAGTTCTTGCTACCTGTCCATTGCCTAGCAAATGTCTTTTGATATAGTATGTATCAAAACACAATTGTCTGCAGCCTGAGCAGAGAGGGAGAAAGACGCGAAGAGTGAGCGAATCTCCGCAGCTTCTACAAAGGCGCGCTGCTGCCCATTCTGAGATGGTTCAAGCCCCCAGGGTCGCTCGCCGATGATGCGTGTTCGAGCATTATTGGGGTGGCTTCTCAATCCGGCCATCTGGTATGCTCCCGAGACGGGCACAGAGTTGCCGCTGACAATACAGAACGCGGGCCGACGGCTGAGCATCAGGGCAACGGCGCCACTTCAGCGATCGGTGTGACGGTGTGAACGACGTTCATCGGTGAACATAATCAAAAACTGAGAACTTCAAAATCCCTACGGTAATGCCGTTCAGGCTATCGATCAGGTCAGAGAAACGGGATTATTCGATGATCAAATATCAGCTCATTACTCCACCAACATTTCTCAACGAACTGCTTGGCTTACCAGGCAAAATCCAGAAAGCAGTTATGCAAAAAATTAAAGTTCTTGAAAGCAATCCAGTTTCAGAGCAGGGAGATATCAAGAAGCTCAAACATACCGAGCAACCACTCTATCGAATAAGAATCGGCGACTATCGCTTAATCTATACCTTTGGAAAAGGATGGGTAAAACTGATTTCCATTCGTAAACGTGATGATCAAACATATCAAAGAGACTTCGGTCATATTGACATGCCTGACATCTCTATCATTGATATTGTTGAGACAAGCGTCGAATTGCCGACACATTCAGTAGAAAGCAACTCTTTTCCTGAAAAAGAGGCCAGTGCACAATCAGTCCTGAACGCTGACAAACCATTACCACATCGATTAACCATCGATGATCTCAAGCGATGGCTTATCCCAGAACAATATTGGTCAGTATTGTTGAGCGTCTATACGGAAGACGATCTTCTCAATGCGCCTGTTCCTCCGCATGTCATTGATCGGCTGATCGATATTCTTTACCCACGAAGCATAGATGAGATTTTGCAACAGCCCCAGTTTCTGATCGGCGAAGCAGAAGATCTTGATCGGTTTGTGGCTGGCGAGCTGACTGAATTCCTGCTTATGCTTGACCCTGAACAGCAACGACCGGTCGAAACACCTCTTGAAGGCCCAATACTGGTGAGAGGCGGACCAGGAACCGGAAAATCGATTGTTGCACTCTATCGGGTTCAGCGGCTTGTTAAGGAAGGGCAGACACCGGTGCTGTTTACGACCTTCACCAATACCCTTACAAAATATTCCGAGCAGCTTCTGGAGCGCTTACTTGGCGAGCCTCCAACCAGCAAAGGGGTCGAAGTTAATACGGTAGATGCACTGATTGTTCGCAGATACACCCAGGCGTATAATCAACCACGATTCGCCCCAGAAGACACGCTGCTTAGCATCCTTCGCCAGGCCCTCCAGACAACATCACTTCCCGCCAGTAATGATAGTGAGCGAAAACGTCTTGCTGAAGTACTACAGTCACTCGGCGAATCGTATCTGCTCGATGAGTTTACCAGCGTGATCGAACACTGGGGGCTGACGAAATGCGAAGAATACTTGAATCGACCGAGAATTGGGCGTCGACTGCCGCTACGAGAACCGATCCGTAAGGCGATTTGGGCGGTGTATGAGACCTGGAAGAGCATGCTACAGCAGCAGGGATTAACAACATGGGGACAAGTTCGCCAGCAGGCGCTAGAGCTGGCTTTGCAACAACCCGATCCCTGCTACCGTGCGATTGTGATTGATGAAGCGCAAGACGTATCACCGGTTGCGCTGCGTTACTTGCTCGCTTGTGTTGAATCGCCGCGTTCAGTTTACCTTACTGCCGATGCTGGTCAGTCGCTTTACCAGCGTGGGTTTTCGTGGCAACAGATCGATAGTTTGCTGCAAGTACGGGGGCGTAGTTACACTTTGCGGCGAAACTACCGCAATACTGCCGAAATTGCCGCAGCCTGTGCCGCAATTTTGGGCGATACCGACAAAGAAGTGAACGCTGTGCACCACGGTAGCTTACCGGTAGTAAGATTTTGTCGCAATATCGAGGAAGAGGCAGTGGCTATCCGTAATTTCTTCATCGCTGCTGCGCGTCAATGGCGTCTCCCTGCTCATACTGGTGCAGTGCTCTGCCACAGTAAGCAGGTCGCACAACAGATTTGTGCGCAATTACAACAAATTGGAATGCCGGCTGAGTTTATGGAAAAGAAGCAGATTGATCTGCGTAAGCCGGTCGTAAAAGTATTGACTATCCATTCGGCAAAAGGTCTAGAATTCCCTTTCGTGGCAGTTATGCGTTTGGCACAAAATCACTTTCCACACGATTTTAATCATTTACCAGAAAAAGAACGCGCAGAGATGATAAATCAGGAGCGCCGCCTATTCTACGTTGGTTGCTCACGAGCGATGCGTGCCTTGCTGGTTTGTGCTGCTGCCGATCAGCCGTCATCGTTTGTTCTTGACTTGCCGACAGCACTGTGGCAGCATGAAAATGGGTAAATCTCATTTGAGCAATTGCTGGAACGATGACCAATCACAATCGTTTCCAATGCGATAAAGCCGTTCCTTCTTTGCATTCTCAATGCGGTGGTACGATCCTGATTACACCTTCTGCCGAAAGCGGCGCAGCACCTGTCTGAGTAATCGTTGCTCTTTCCGATCAATGCTTTTACCGGCGTAGACCACACGCTGGTAGGTATCTGTTAATACCTGTAGCTCTGTCACTCCGTCTGGTAATCGGGTGAGAGCGTAGGTAGCATACTCTGCCGGAGTCTGAGACGGTCGGCGCGGATAGCCACGAGCGGCAGCATGGCGCAGAGCAGCATGGTAGCAGGCATTGACCGTATCAACTAATGGAACTTTCGTCCGACGCCGACGTGCCAACCTGATAGCACCGTTTCCTCGTTGCGGTCGCAGCAACAGCTTACGCCAGAAACGGCGCTGCCGCGCAACAGACCACCAGGCTAAAACCCCGGCAATAATTCGTTTCAGTACATGCTTTACCCAGGTCTGACGCCGGAGAATCTGCCAAAACGCGAGCAGTGCTAGCAGTGCTATACACAACCAGAAAATCAGGCCAGGCCAGAATTGCGATTCACGCGCCGCATGAGCTATAGCCACCGGTTCAGGAGGAAAAAGCGGCTCTGTTTTTGAAGACGTATTAAGCAGCCAGGTTAGCAAAAAGTATAAAAGAAGTGGTAATAGAATGATCAAACTCATTAAACTAATAAAACAAGTTGAGAAAAACAAATTTATAAGCAAAATAATACCTAGTATTGCATAGATCACATCACGCCATTCTCCAGAGATCGGTATCCAAATCCGAACAGGCATCAGCAGAGCCAGTAATACTATCAAACCAATGATTGCTATGCTCAGCAAACGCCAACGCACAACAACATCTGGGGCAACCGCTGATCCATCACTCTGCCAGTCGGCAATCTGCGCCCGCTGCTGGGCAAGCGCAAGCAGGCTCAGACCACCGATCAGATAAAGGGCCATCCAGCCAGATGCAAGCACTCCCTCATGGTTACGCAAGTTTTGCATAATAATCATAAATAGCCCACCCCAGGCCACACCGTTACCAATAAACTGCACCGCATTCCAACGGCGCAGTCGAGCATTACTGTCGTAAAATAGAGCGTCGAGCGTATAGAGTGGTGCCTTTTGTGGTGGGTTAGGGACAAGTACAGCGATAGCAGCAATTCCACTGCGGCTGAGCAAAGCAACCGTTGTCAAGGTAAGGAGACAAAGGAAAAAAGGCACATCGAGGGAAGCCAACGGATCGACAATCCACGCCTGCATCACCGTAATGCCATCAACCCCAAAGCCAAGCGTGGCAACCATACGCGCCAACACGACCAGGCCAAAAATCTCAGCAGCCAGATACCGCAACGCACCTCCTGCGGCTTCGTGCAATCCGGCTGCCATCCGCATCCGCAACGCAACAGTCTCTAAACCAACAATCACGCTGGCGCCGATCAACCAGATAGATTGCCAGCCGATCTTTTCGTAAATTAGATCACCGACTGAAGCAATAGGAAGCGTTATTAACAAAACAATGAGTATTGCCGGACCGACAAGTGAAGGCTGCTTCATTCTTTATCTCCGTCTTTTACTGATGAAGCAATAAACACGAGTAGATTTATGGCTTATCAAGACACTTAAGAGTGTACACACATCTGTAGCATTTGGCAACGTTTTCTCCTGTCGGTTAACAGTGACGTACTGAAAACTCCTACGCATTCGCAGGACTCTACAACGTCTTCGGCAATGTTTGATACGCCAATGACCATCATGCCCCCGAACACAGCAATCCCATCACACTATTCGTTGGACGTGCTGCAAAGCGTGTCTCGTCTGACCTACCCTTACCCTCTCTTGCAATTAGCGCGACCGGTGGATATGATTGTGGGATCAGGCTTTCCTCAGCTTTCATCTGATTATAACGTGCTATACTACCTGCGACGCTAACGATCAGCGTTCAGCGCAAGTATAAAGATAACGAAGCAGGGTTTGAAGGTTTTATGATCCGCTCACGTCGTATCGTTACGAATGATCGTAATGGTCGCCATGGTCGGCGCCCTCTACCACCGCGCCTCTTACGTGGTCGACCGGCCCCACGTTCTGCGGTTAGTAAGTTTCTCTTGAACGTCATTCTAATGTTATTAGGAATCGGCGTAGTGATCCTGCTTGCCCTGGCTGGCATAGCCTACAACGCATACACACAAATCGCCGAGAGCTTGAAACCACGATTAGCGCTCCTCGACAAGCGTGAGTTGTTTGAAAACTCGCGTATCTTTGACCGGAACGGTGAATTGCTCTACGAGTTCTTCGATGCCGGCAAGCGCACGAAGGTCACGATTGACGAAATCAGCCCGTTACTCATTCAGGCGACGATTGCCATTGAGGATAAGACATTCTATACCAATCCGGGAATTGACTTAGGCGGTATCATTCGCACGCTGCTCGACAGTCTCCGTGTAGGAGAAGAGACCGGTGGCGCTTCGACGATCACCCAGCAGGTGATAAAAAATAGTGTGCTGACGCCCGAAGAGCGCCTACCTGAACGACGCTATGAACGTAAATTGAAAGAGATTATTCTCGCCCAAGAGCTTGATCGTATCTACACCAAAGATCAGATTCTTGAGCTGTACCTCAATGAGAATTTTTATGGCAATCTGGCCTACGGCATTCAAGCCGCCAGTGAGGTTTACTTTGGAGTCAATGCCGCCGATCTTGATCTTAATCAGGCATCCCTGCTTGCCGGTCTGCCTCAGCTACCATCGGTATACAATCCGGTAAACTATCTTGAACGCGATGAGCAAGGCAGCTACCTGCCACCAGTCTTCGTAGGTGACGATTGGCTAGATCCGAATGCACGCCTACCTGCTGGCACGCCATTACCCAGGGTTCGCCAGGCAGCAGTCCTGCGCCGTATGGTCGAAGATGGCTACATCACTGAGGCCCAGGCCCGCCAGGCGTTAGCAACACCACTACGCTTCGCCCCCCAAGAAGCACCGCTCAATGCGCCGCACTTTGTCTTTTATGTGCGCGATCTCCTTCTACAGCGCTATGGAGCGCAGATAGTGTACGGTGGCGGATTACGCATTACAACCACGCTCGACCTGCAATTACAACGAATGGCACAGGCCACAGCTTTCGACCGCATTGCCGAACTAGAGGCTCGCAACATTCACAACGCGGCAGTGGTTATTATGCAGCCGAACACCGGTCAGATTCTGGCAATGGTCGGTAGCATCGATTACAATGCCGTCAAACCAACCAAAACACCCAGCGAGTCAGGGAATGTGCTCGATGGTCAGGTGAATGTGGCAACCCGTGAACGACAACCAGGCTCGGCACTCAAGCCGTTTACCTATCTGGCGGCAATGGAACAGGGTATGACACCAGAAACTGTCTTGTGGGATGTGCCGACCCGCTTTCCAACCGGTACCGGTGACTGGTACGCGCCACAGAATTACAATGGTCAGTGGAACGGCCCAGTACGCATCCGCACTGCGCTAGCCAACTCTCTCAATATGCCCGCAGTCCGTGCACTCAAGTTTGCCGGAATCGATTATACTCTCCGTTTGCTCGAACGGGTTGGCATTCGCAATGGTTTGAAACGAGGTGCCAACTTTTACGGACTATCGCTAACTCTCGGTGGTGGTGAAGTCTCACCACTTGAACTGACAACGGCGTACAATACTCTGGCGAGTGGTGGTCGCTACTTCGCACCGGTAGCCATTCTGGAAATTACCGACTCACAGGGACGGACACTCGAACGCTTTACCCAAACCACCGGTGAAGAGGTCGTTGACCCAAACCTGGTTGCAATCATCACCGACATGCTCAGCGATGATCGCGCCCGCCAGGCCATTTGGGGCTTGAACAGTCCGCTCAAACTCAGCTTGCCCGCAGCGGTCAAAACCGGTACGACCAACGACTGGCGTGATGCCTGGGCAGTAGGTTACACGCCGTTTGTAACGGTTGGCGTCTGGACGGGCAACAACAATAACGAACCAACGGCACGAGTTGAGAGCTTAACCGGCGGAGGAATTATCTGGCGTAACGTGATGGAAAACATCTTCCGCTTAATTGCCGAAGATGAACGCTACCGGGCACTCTTTGCAGCCCCCTTTCCCAATGGTGAGATTCAGACTGAATTTACACTCCCGGAAAACGTTGTGCGGCGTCCGATTTGCGAGCTACCCGGCCCCTTTGGTGGCTACCGCGAAGAGCTTTTCACGCCTGAGATGGTCAAGCGTCTCGAAGAGGAAGCACAACAGGCATCGGCCACCACAACCGGTAACACAGTGCCGACTGAAGAATTCTGTTCGGCCTACACAAAAGTTACCGTTGTCCGCATTCCAACGCCGGAAGAGTGGACGAGTACCGGTGAGCTGCGGCCGAATCCGCCACCGCCACCTCCTACCGATCCCAAGGCGCCACCACCGGCCCAGGATTTGAGCGCCCTGACTGATGGAGCGTATTGTCGGCCTGTGCCCGAAATCAGTTACCCGCCTGAACTGGTACGCGAAATCTATCTCTGGAAACTGCCACCACCCGATCCGGATGAGGAGGTTGAATACAAATGGCGCGGTGGAGACGCTACCGTTTCACTCAAGTACGAAGAGTTACCGGAATGCACCGCTGAGATGTTCCAGCGACCGATTCCGGTACCACCGGTCGCAGGGGCAATTCTGATGCCCGATCTGCGACAACTAGGCGAAAATCAGGCAAAGGAGGTGTTGGCGCTCTTGGGAATTGACCCCGGACGCATTTACGTCGATTATCAAGGGCCTGACCGCGCTGGCGAAGATTATTACCGCTTCGGACCATACGTGGTACTCAGTTCAATGCCAGCACCAGGTGAATGGATTTTGCCGGATACAACGATTGTCCTGGGGATTCGAGCGCCTGATCCTGGACCTGAACTGAACACTACGCTGGAAAGCACAGAGTAATTAACTTACCCCGATCTTCTAGGGAAAACCATATATAATCCTACCAAATTGGTGCGTCAAATGGAAGAAAGAAGAGAAACTAAACTATACGATGGCTGAATTTGAACTAGAATAAGCACAAAAAATCTGAAACAATTATATCTATATGCGAAAGACTCCCACTCGCGGATGAACAGGTCAGCAGTGTGGGTGTTATGTAACTATTTGGATAGGCTCTTTAAATGAATTTTGTGGTGATCGTTTCATTCGTCCGCGTCTTACTTGTAGTATATCGAACATGTTTTAAGATTTCTGCGTTTGTCTATGCTAAAAATATTATTGAAAGGAGTCCTTGCACATGCGCACTAATATGCGACATCAAAAGAATTATTATTACTATATTCAAACGCTTGTCTTACTAATCGTCACAGTTTTTATTCAATCTTACAATATGAATACTCCGTTGTGGCTTGATGAGATTTACAGTGTCCATATTGGTCGAAAAGATTTTTTATCGATTATTCAAAACAGCTTATCAGACGCACATCCACCATTATTTTATCTTACAATACATATTATAACAAACTATCTAAAGTTTAATAATGAAATAGGGTTAAGGTTTGTATCATTATTTAGCAGTATCTTTACAGTGTTAATATTAACTTCCCTTACCACAAGACTCGCGAATTCACTGATCGGTTTCACTGTGGGGATCATCACAGCAACATTACCACTGCTCGCATTCTACAGCCAGGAAGTTCGATCTTATGCTTTACTAGTAATGCTAGCTTCCCTCTCAACATGGATAACTATAGACATATTAGATGGTTGTTCCCAAAGAAGAATTCCATGGATTGGATGGATAAGTATAAACATGTTTGGAATACTCACTGGCTATGCATACTTGATGGTTGCCTTTGTTCAACTATTGTTTCTAGGGTATTACTATTCACGTTCTTTGTACTGGTTGATTGCAGCTATTATCACATGTTGTACATCTCTAATAATCTTACCATTCTTGTTCTCCAGTATCATCTCTGTTGCATCAGCGCATCGCAATTCAATGCCTTTGACATTTTGGTTTACTCTTCAAGTATTGCTTGCCGGTGATCCTCTCCGATACAAAATGTCATTCTCTCATGTCTTCTTACCTACTGTGGCATTGGGAATAATGATTTTCACCAGTATAAGAGGATTAATACGTCGAGATCTCAAAGTTACATTCTTGATCACACAAGTGGCAGCCCCAATCAGTTCTTTCTTCATGATAAGCCCATTGATTGGTATAAGATTACCACTATCAGAGGCAAAGCAATTTATTGTTCTTCTTCCGGCAGTATTATGCCTAATTGCTATCGGTTTGCGAGATATAGCACAACAGAAAAAAGGCCTAATATTAGCACTCTTCCTATCGGGGTTATTCGTCATTTGTAATGGAATTGGTCTTCAATCATATTATACCTATCCCAAGAGCCCAGAGGGTCTAACAGTGCAAAGACTCCGAGAGAAATTACATCCAACCGAATCTGTCGTTAGTTTACACTATTCAATAAACTATGCTTTGTGGTTTTACATGCCAGATACTTTTGTTTTTTACAACCCTGTAAAAATCGAAGATACTTATTGGTACCGTTATGACAAGTCTAGTGCTATTTTAGATCCAGATCAAACATCGGGTGACATGAGATCAATAGAAGAAATCCGTTCTAACAAAACTTTCTGGATCTTGGCAAATAAACTTGCTTACCGAGAATCTCTCCCGCCGTTAATCAGAGAATGTATCATAACAGAGCAAGACACGTTCTCTGCAAATCATGGCGCATTTGAAATAATCCACGTTAGATGCGACAAAGACTAATTGCTTATTTACTTCCTTAACAGATATACCTATATATCTACCTAAACTTGTACTGGATCACAAACATCTACAAGAAGTATAGTTACTATAGACTCGGTATACAACCCTGTAACCTCTTACCCACTTCCTGCATCATCTTCTATAGTGGAGAGTCTAGCAAGAGGTATCTATCAGACCGATAGTAATTGGAGCGCGATAATGAAAGAGATTGTTGTGATCGGCAGCGGTCCGGCTGGTGTTGAAGCAGCAGTTGCCGCTGCCCAGGGAAACACAAAAGTAACCCTTATCAGCGAGGGGCCAATAGGCGGTCGTACCGGTTGGGATAGTTTGTTGCCGAGTAAAGTCTGGCTGCATGCAGCGGAAGTTGCCGACATTGTTGCCCATGCCTCATCTGAAGGAGGAACTGCTGGACGTGTCGAACCGGCAACGGTCATCCAACGCATCAAACAGGTCGCGCATCAATGGAGCGAGCACGAAGCGCAACGCTTACAGGCTGCTGGGGTACAGGTTGTGCACGGTACCGCCACTGTCAGCAGTCCACATCATCTGACGGTGCGCAACGATGATAACCAGCAGACATTACACGCCGATGCAGTGATTATTGCTACCGGTTCAGTGCCACGCTTCCCGCCTGCGATGAAACCTGACGGCCAACGCATTATTGCTCCGCGCTTCGCCAGCCATCTCAATACATTACCGCCTGATATGATCGTGATCGGGGGTGGTCCGACCGGCAGTGAGTTTGCCTCCCTTTTCAGTCGTCTGGGAGTTCGTGTCACGTGGATCGTTGGGAGTCCTGGAGTGTTACCTATGTTTGCTCCGGCTGCCGGTGCAGCACTAAACCGGGCAATGACTGCGCGGGGGGTGAACATTGTACAGGTTGATGGCGAACGAGTTGAGCGCAGCGAAACAGGGGTGCGCGTGACGACGACCGATGGTGCAGTGTATGAAGCGGCAATGGCGTTTCTCGCCATTGGACGGTTACCCGATCTGAGTCGTCTTGATCTGGCAGCAGCCGGTTTGACCGTGGATGCGAACGGGCAACTTACGGTTGATCAACACGGTCGCACTGCGGTTGATCATATCTTTGCCATCGGTGATGCAGCCGGTGGGCCGATGCTGGCGAATCGGGCCCTGGCACAAGCCTGGATTGCCGGACGTACTGCTGCCGATTTACCGGCGCCAGGGTATTGCCCACACACTATCGTGCATGCGGTCTATACGGTACCCGAAATTGCACAGGTTGGGATTGTGACCAGCGCCGAAGAGGAGCTGAAACGGGTACGAGCACCCTATACAACATCACTCAAGGCTTTTCTTAGCGCTGACACTGACGGCTGGGTTGAATTAACCTTCGACCCGATCACCCGTCAGGTTCGTGGCGGAGTCGCGGTTGGGAGTCACGCTGCTGATTTGCTTGCACCGGTAGCACTGGCGATCCAGACTAATGCGACTCTTGCCGATCTGGCAGCCGTCTTTGCCGCCTACCCAACATTGAGCGAGACGATCTTTACGGCTGCGCGGGCGGCCAGTCAGGTCATGGCTTGACGATGAAGTTATTCCTTCGGCATTCCCTGCCATCTCATGTAGATGATAGCGTTTGGCCGAGATAGAGGGGCGGGTGCAAGACCCGCCCCCGTCTGCGAAAAGAGCGCTTAACCGGTGAGGTCGACTACGCGCTGCCGATCACCGATTCGACGCACCGCTCGTATCAGTAATGACAACAGCACTAACATCCCTAGCACACCATACTCAAGGATCGGCACCCGCAGCACGTCGGGCAGGCGGTGCCACTCGCGGCGCAGACCGTAGTAGGCTAGCACCGTCGTTGCATAAGCGGTACCAATCGTCCACCGTGCTCGCTTTGAGAGGCCGAGACCGTGCATCTGGTTAACAACAAACATTGCCAGCAGGCTGAAGGTAAACATAGCCCCAAGACCACTTCGTTTGTAAAGGGTAGAAATCACTGCATGCGGTAAGACCATCAGCTCAAGCGCCAGAGTCCAGCGTGGGTCGCGGTGAGCTTTGGTATAGATCAACGCTGACTGAACGAAGAGCAGCAAGGTGTGGAAGAGACCAGTGTAGTGCAGCGGCTTAGGATCGATGGGGTGATACCAGAAATTGTAAGTTGCCGCCCACGAGAAAATGTAGCCATGAAACTTGCGCGCAAAACGGACTAACTCAGCCGGTGGCATGAGTTTGCGACTACCGAAGAAGAGGCCGCGTCGCGGTGCTTCCAGCGCCAGAGCCATCATCAGAATAAACGAGACCGAGCCGAGTGCACTACCCTCTGGCACATCACGAGCGAGGCCATCGTAGGTATAGTGCGACTGCAAGTAGTGTAAGGCCACACCACCTACATTCACGGCCAGCGCAATCCAGTTAAGCCGACGCAGGGCAGCAGTGTAACGCAACTGTTGTCGTTGTGCAGCATAGATACATCCCCAACTTGCCAGTTGATGCACAAGATACCCACTCCAGGCCAACCAGCGCTGAGCCGGATGCGGCGTTGCCGCAATCCAACGATAATCGCCAGGTTTACCGCTGTATTCAATGTATTGTTCGGGTGTCCGGCCTACCAGTGCCGATATTCCAACCGCTCCAGCACAGACTGCGGCTGCCGGTAAGAGGAGATCATGCCCTTCCACTGAGGCAACCGGTGCTTCTATCTGTCCTGCAACCCAATCAACATAGTGCCGTAATGCCCAACCAACCAGCGCTGCACCGGCGGCGGCTGCAAAGCCGCTTGCCAACGCACGCCATGGGTGTTGACGTGGCCCGGCAGCTAATCCAGCACAGAGTGCACCCGCCGTACCAACGAATGCCAGACCGATCCCGGGACGTTGACCACGTGCGACATCAAGCCAATACATTGCCGCCATCGGGTTGAAGAGAGCTGCCCCCGCTAGCGCGTAATTTGTGCGTGGATTGGTCACGGTCGGCCTCCTTTTGTGCACGGGCTGGTATCGATATTTGCAAAATCATGACATATCATACCACGATTACAGTGGGCATGAAGGTTGAACCATCAACAAGTTGTGAATACTCTCTACTGCGTAAATATTTGACTACTCAGATTTGACAGAATAGAGTAAGCTGCGTAGGATACGACGCAATATTCTCATTGTGGGAGGCTCTTTATGAAGACGATCATGTTCTATGGCGGCCCGATTTACACGCTTGATCCCGCTCAACCGGTTGTACGCGCCCTGGCCGTTCGCGGTGAGCGTATCGTAGCGATTGGTGATGAAAAGACAGTGCGGGAAGCCGCCAGTCATCAGGTAGAGTTGATAAACCTGGAAGGACGGGCGATTGTACCAGGACTGACCGATGCCCATGTGCATATCGTGCTGCATGGTCTGAACCAACAACAGGTACGGTTAAGCGACTGTCACGATCTATCCACTGCTCTTAATCGCGTTGCCGCCGCCGTCCAACACTTGCCAGCCAGGGCATGGCTGCGTGGAAATGGCTGGGATCACGTGCGCTGGGGTGGACACTGGCCAACTCGCTATGATCTTGATCGCGTCTGCCCGGATCGTCCGGCCATCCTTACTCGCAAAGATGGTCACTCGCTATGGGTGAACAGTCAGGCGCTTGCACTGGCCGGTATCACTGCTGCAACTCCCGATCCAGATGGTGGTCATATTCAACGCGATGACAACGGTGAACCAACCGGTATCTTGCTGGAAACAGCAATGAGGTTGGTACAATCGATAGTTCCTTCGCCGGGTCGTGCCGAACGGATTGCAGCGTTACGGCTGGCGATAAGCGAAGCGCTGAGCTATGGCCTGACGGCTCTCCACGTGCCACCGGCGACGAATCCCAGCGACGGCCCTGAGACACTCATCGATCTCCAGACCCTGCACGCTGCTGGCGACCTCAAGATCCGTGTGCTAGCCCATCTCGCCGGTGCGCATCTCGATCATACGATTGCTCTTGGCCTGCGTAGTGGTTTGGGGGACGATTGGTTACGCATCGGGGGACTGAAACTCTTCGCCGATGGCTCGCTCGGTTCTGAGAGCGCACACATGTTGAGGCCGTATGAAGGTCGGGATCACACCGGGATTGCGGTTATTCCACCCGCCGAGCTGCGAGAGATTGTTACTCGCGCCAATGCCCATGGCATTAGCGTTGTCGTGCATGCTATCGGCGATGCCGCCAATCGCAGTGTACTTGATGCCATTGCTGCTGCTCGCGCTACAGCAATTCCGCTGAGGCTGCCCAATCGGATCGAGCATTGCCAAATCCTCGACCCAAACGACATTCCACGCTTTGCCGAGCTGGGAGTCATTGCTTCCATGCAGCCGATCCACTGCACTGCCGACATGGTGATGGCTGATCGACTCTGGGGATCACGCTGTGCCACCAGCTATGCCTGGCGAAGTCTGCTCTCGGCTGGCGCTACGCTCGCCTTTGGTTCTGACGCACCGGTCGAGACGCTCGATCCCTGGGCAGGCATTCACGCAGCAGTAACCCGTCAAACGACCGATGGCAGACCAGAAGGTGGATGGTATCCTGAACAGCAACTGACTCTTTCTGAAGCGATAGCGGCGTATTGTATTGGCCCGGCGATTGCCGGCGCCGATGCTGATCGCAGAGGGCGCCTGCAACCCGGAATGCTCGCCGATCTGGCAGTACTCAACGGCGATCCTTTCCAGATACCGGCATCCCAGCTCTACACTCTGCACGCCGAACTCACGATGGTCGGGGGTCAGATCGTCTTTACCCGTAGCTAAACAAAAAGAAAGGGATTG